>JAJZSL010000011.1 GCA_021849805.1 bacterium | reverse complement strand
GGCCTGCTAGTGGCCTCCACACTGATTCCCAGGAGGTGAGGAGGAGCTGTGGGTGAATTGGGCGGGGGTACTGGTGGGTTCTCCTCTTCAAGAGTTGGGTTGGTGCTGCTTGGGGAGGCGCTAGCTGGGCTGCTGGTTCTTCTAGGTAGCGCAGGAGTGCTCATGGGGGATCAGGTTGATCATAGAGGGGGAGAGCTTGAAGGAGGAGTTCTCCCGGGAGAGCTCTAGATTAGGGGGATCTCCGATAGACTCCTCTTGCTTAGAAATCAACGTTGGTTTTCGCTTGATGATTTGCTTGTTGGGTGTTTTGGTTTTTAGTTTTTTAAGCGAGTTCGTTTGCTCTTGGTTAGTTTTTCTTGAAAGTTGATTGTGCACTCTCAACTAAACGTCGAGATTGCGAACATTCAGTGCATTATCCTCAATGAAATGACGTCGTGGCTCAACGACTTCTCCCATCAGCAAACTAAACATTTTCCCTGCTTCTAGTGAATTATCGTCATTGAGCTCTACTTTGAGAAAGCGTCTTTGCTCTGGCTTCATGGTTGTTTCGTAAAGTTCTTTGGCATTCATTTCTCCAAGACCTTTAAAGCGCTTGATTTGAACGCCGCGACGCCCTACTTCCTTAACATATTCTAAAATTTCAGTGATCGAGAAGAGGTCGCAAAGATTCTCTCCATCCCTCATTTGATAGAGAGGCTGTTTGCTCTTGATATAATGCTCGATAGCGATTCCCTTAGCAGCCAGCTCTCGGAAAAGTTTTTCAATTCCCTTAGATTCATGAATTTCAAGGAGGCGTGCACGGCGTTTTTGAGCCTCTCTACTCTTAGAATCTGAAGAAGCTTTCTTCTCCTGCAGAGAATTCGTTAAATTGCTCTCAAGAATATCTTCTGCTTCATCTTCTACTATCGTATTTTCAAAGAGAAGAAGATCAGGGTTAGCTACCGAAAACTCACGTAGTGCCACTTCATCAGTGAAATACTCTACGTGTTCATCATTTCCAGATCTTATAACAACCAAATAATGTGGAAGTAATGTTGTCTGAAGAAATGATCGAAGGTAGTTGGTAAAGTCTCCCCCAAGGCGCCGAATGGAAGCACTATATTTTTCGAGACGTTCGAGAAGTTCCAAAATTTCTTTGAGTTGGCAAGGAGTTAACTCCTTCTTCTCTTGAAGACATGTTAAGGTGACCTCCTCAGCCCCTAGAGCAACGAGAATACGATTGAGTTGAAGATCATCATCAACATATTCCTCTCTTTTTTTACGCTTAATTTGGTAGAGAGGAGGCTGGGCAACAAAAATATGTCCCCGGCGCAGGAGCTCTGGCATTTGATTGTAGAAAAAGGTGAGGAGCAAGGTGCGAATGTGAGATCCATCAACATCAGCATCAGTCATGATGATGATTTTTCCATAGCGTAATTTTTCAATATTAAAAGCCCCTTCCTGATTTCCATCTCCAATACCTGTCCCAATAGCAGTAATCATGGTTTGAATCTCTGTATTTTGAAGCACTTTATCAAGCCGTGCCTTTTGAACATTGATCAATTTTCCACGAATGGGAAGAATAGCTTGAAAGCGACGATCCCGACCCTGCTTGGCGCTGCCACCAGCACTATCTCCTTCGACAATGTAGAGTTCTGTCAATGCAGGATCACGCTCCGAACAATCAGCTAACTTGCCAGGAAGCCCTCCGCCACTGAGGGCACTTTTGCGGACTGTTTCACGAGCTCTACGAGCTGCTTCGCGAGCACGTGCTGCAGTGAGCCCTTTTTCAATAACTCTTTTAGCTACCGTAGGATTCTCCTCAAAGTAATCCATGAGTCCTTCATAGACAGCAGAATTAACAATCCCATCAACCTCTGTATTGACAAGCTTCACTTTGGTTTGAGACTCAAAGCGAGGATGAGGTAGCTTCACGCTCAAAACAGCAATAAGTCCCTCCCGAACATCATCTCCAGAGAGTGCTGGATCTTTTTCTTTAATCAGATTATTAGCTTTCGCATATTGATTAATGGCACGAGTCAGAGCCGTACGAAGCCCAGTGAGATGCGTGCCTCCATCAGGATTGGGAATAGAGTTTGCAAAACAGAGAATTTGATCACTATAGGAATCATTATACTGCAGAACAGCATCAACAAAAATCTCCTCTCGCTTTCGCGAAATGACGATAGGCTTAGGATGAATGACTTGACGTGTTTCTCCAAGCTGACGGACAAATTCAGCGATTCCATACTTATAGAAAAAAGTTTCTTCATGAGGGTGGTGATGCTCATCATCACGCTCTTCGGTGAGGACGATTTGAAGACCAGGATTAAGGAAGGCAAGCTCTCTCAATCGTGAAGCAAGACGTTCGAAGCGAAAAGTAGTAGTAATAGTGAATATCTGAGGATCTGGGGAAAAGGTAATCGATGTTCCTGTCTGATTTTTATTTTTTAGTTCCCTAAGAATTGTCAGCTTTTGAGTGGTTTTTCCTTGAGCAAAGGACATGAAATAAACGTTCCCATCACGCATGACCTCCACCTTGAACCACGTGGAGAGCGCATTGACACATTTTGCTCCAACACCATGTAAACCACCGCTATATTTGTAAGCTCCTTGTCCAAATTTTCCTCCAGCATGAAGATTAGTGAGCACTAACTCGAGGGCAGGAATTTTAAACTTAGGATGAATTTCCACTGGTATACCTCGTCCATTATCACGGATAGAAACAGAGCCATCAGCATGAAGAATGACATCCACATGGGTACAAAACCCAGCAAGATGCTCATCGATGGAATTATCCAGCACTTCAAAAACGCAATGATGCAAACCGCGCTCATCAGGGTCTCCAATGTACATGCCAGGGCGTTTGCGAACAGCCTCCAAGCCTTCCAGTTTGTCAATTTGAGCTGCTCCATAAGCATCTCCTCCGCTTGTATCTTGTTTCTCGGGGAGTTCTTGCTCATCAGCGTGGATGTTAGCATCACTCTTAGGAAGAAGATCCTGAACAGTATGTTGAGAGGGATTATTTTTCTTAGGCATGAGAGAAGAGGTCAACGTTCTTGGCAATTTTGATCGTTTATTCTAAGAAACCCCGCCTGAAGTGAGCAACGCTTTTTTAGAAAAGGTTCCCTTTTCCTTCTTTGAGCACCAGCGTGTTGACAAGGGAGTCGGGATATTGCGTGCTGATGATTTCTAAGAGTTGTTTGGCCTCCTTTTTTTTGCCAAGACGAGCCTTGATGCGAGCCTCTAGAAGGAGAGCTTGGGGAGCGGCGTAGGCTTTAGGATAAGCTGCTGCTGCTTGTTGAAAATATTGAGCTGCTTGCTCCTCATGTCCAAGGGCATCCTCATTCATGCCCATACCTAGATAAGCAGAAATAGCTAATGGATGATGCGGGAATCGCTTCAAAAATTGAGCATAAGTTTGCTGGGATTCTTCGAGATGATGCTCCTGGGCTTGCGTACTAGCAAGGAGCAGCAGGGCACTGGCAGCTGCACGAGAGTGAGGATAAGCAGTCACGACCTTCTGCCATCCCTCTTGATTATAAGCTGCTGAGAGGAGCGATGCTGCTGCACGCCGCTCCCATTCTCTCCAAATCAAAAAACTCCCCGTCATGATTCCTACAAGAAGAAGGAGAAGCACCATGACGATGATTCGTCGATAATATCGGCTCCAAGAGAGTTCCAGGAATGAAGGAGAAGAAGTTTCCGTAAACATGAGTGAAATAAGAAGAAAAATTAGAGAAGGATAAAAAGTAGGTAAAGCTCGTTTTTCTTCTCCTTGATTGCTCATCAATAAGTTTGAAAAGGGAAGAAGCTCTAGCCCTTTCTTGTGTTTTGAGAATTTCCTTGCTACGCTCAAGTGCTACCATGAGTCTACTTCAATCCGCAGCATCAGAATCCCTAGCTTCACCAGCATCACCTCTACCCCCTTCTCCTAAGTATCGTCGTATCGTTCTTAAAATAAGTGGTGAGGCACTTCGCGAACCAGGAAGTGCCGACACTGTGTCTCCTCATATTGTTCAACAAATTGCTCAGGAGATTGGTCTGGTACGCAGAAGTGGCGTACAAATTGCTCTTGTTGTAGGCGGAGGTAATATCTGGAGAGGCTTAGCAGCAAGCCACCGAGGAATGAATCGTGCTACAGCTGACTATATGGGAATGTTAGCAACTGTCATTAATGGAATGGCACTCATGAGTGCACTGGAGGAACTTGGATTCTCCACCCGTGTTCAAACAGCACTACATATCAATCATGTTGCCGAGCCTTTTATTCTACGCCGTGCCCTGCGCCATTTAGAAAATGGTCATATTGTCATTTTTGTAGCAGGAACGGGCAATCCTTTCTTCTCTACAGATACAACAGCAGCTCTACGCGCTAATGAAATAGGGGCGGAGATTATTCTTAAAGCTACCAAAGTTGATGGAATCTATAGTAGCGATCCCCTGAAGAATCCTAATGCTAAAAAGTTTGAACATCTCACCTTTCTTCAAGCTCTAGAGAGTCGCTTGCAAGTGATGGATTCTACAGCCTTTAGTCTTTGCATGGATAATTCTATGCCTGTTGTTGTTTTCAATATGTCAGAACCCAAAAACATCATGCGTGTGGTCTGTGGAGAGCGGATTGGAACACTCGTGAGTAATACAAAATAAAATTCTATGAGTACCTCAACCATCATTTCAAAAGCAAATAGCGACATGGAAAAAATCATCGAATTCATGATGCATGAATTTGCTGCTATCCGCACAGGAAAAGCTTCTCCCACACTAGTAGAATCGATCGATGTTCATGCTTATGGTAGCAGCATGAAACTCAAGCAGCTGGCACTGATCACTAGTCCTGAATCTCGAGTGCTTGTCATTCAACCCTTCGATGCTAGTGTGCTTAAGGAGATTGAGAAAGGGATTTTGGAAAGTAAGGTCGGTATCACTCCTGTCATTGAGGGAAAAGTGATCCGCCTTCGGATTCCTGAATTGAGTGAAGAGCGTCGTAAGGATTTGGTCAAAACAGTTGGAAAACTAGCCGAAGAAGCTCGTGTAAAAATCCGATCTAGTCGTCGTGAAGCTCTTGAAGAAGCAAAGAAACGGCAAAAAGAGAGTCTCCTTACCGAAGATGAACTCGTTCGTTTTGAAAAGGAAATTCAAAAAATAACCGACAAATTCGTGGCTGATGTTCAAGTACATGTTCAACACAAGGAAACAGAGCTTTTGACCATCTAGTTGCTGAAGAGTTTTCTGCAGAAGAGGTAGCTTTTCTCAAATTCAGTTTTGTCGTAAAATGAGCTGCAGCGAACAAACATCTTCATGAAAAGAACAGCTCTTCTGCATACCATCCTCCCTTCTTCTTGGAAGAGGAGTTCTCTAGCAAAAGCTTGGAGAAGAAACCAATCAGGTAATGAGGATATGTTTATTTTTTGCTCTCCAAAGATCTCAATAAGAGATGCTTTTTTAAAAAAAGTTTTTCTCTTCCCGATGCTCCTCTCCTTAGTGCTAGCGCCACTAATGCTAGCGCCACTCTTGGCATCAGAATCCTCCTCTCTCATTGCTCCTGCTCCCGATGTTACATGGAATCAAGGGAAGAAAATCCAACATCTCTCCTCTCTCCGAGGTCAACCAGTATTAATCCTCATGACAGATTCATGGCGCAATCACGCCTTTCTTCATCAGCTCGCTGAGCTCGAAGAACAGAGGGAACGCTTAGCAGCACGTGGGTTGGTTTGCTTAGTTGCTTTTTCTGAGGAAGGAGGCTTCATTCCTTCTAATATCCCCTTCATCACTCTGCTTCATGGTGCTGATGTCTTCCGCTGCTATGGAGTGTCAACTCGCTTTAGTCTTGCTCTTCTTGGAGCTGATGGGAATTTAGATGTGCAGAGCAAACATCCTCTCTCTGGACAACGGATCGACGATCTTATTGATGCTTCTTTTAGTACTCAGCAAGCCACGCGACGACCATGAAGGGGAGATGCACGCTATTGTTTCTCCAATAAAAAGTGTACTCACACTAACATCAATGAGTCTTCTCTTCTGCTTTATTAAAAGCTTCATTGAAATAGTCTAAATCACTTTGATTAGTGTATCCTAAATCAGTGAGAACAGTAGATCCTGTATTAAAAAAGATGTAGTAGAAGTTGACAAAAACCCTCTCCCAACTTCCTGATTCAATGGAATCGAGTACAGTAATATTAATAAGCCCAAGAGAGGTTAATCCACTAAGGCATCGCTGAACAAAATTCTCAGCGATAAAGCCAAAGCCTTCTGTCAGACACATCGTCAAGAGGGAGGTCCCTACGATATAGGAAATATTCCATAGGGTTGCTTCTTTGACACTTTGAGCTACTGATGTTGCTGAGGAGGCGACAATACAGCTTAAGATCGTATTGGTAATATTTCTCTGCCAGGTAAAGGGAGCGATAATCGTGGCAATATCTCTCTTGTTGCGAACAGCAACACTTAAGAATGCCTCTAACCCATAAGCAGTAATTTGAGCAAGCGCTACATTGAAGAGAGCATCGGTGTAGGCAGCACTTTTACCATCTTCATAGTTGATATTCTCAATCGATTGATCATTGAAGTGAGCATTAGCTAGGGCAGCTACTCGAAAACCAACCGTAGGATCCCCCAGAGCATCAATAAATTTCTTTGAAGCATTCGTGCTCAAGAGCTGATCGCTCAGTTCCTCGTAAGATCCTCCTGGAGCAAGATAGCTGTAAGTTATTTTTGTTGCTGTGGGGTCATAAGAAATTTCCTTAGGATCAAAGGAGCCCACTTCTTTTTTCATGATAAAGTCACTTGTCCATTGGCGAACATTGCCCCCCATGTCGTAGGTTCCATAAGGTCCTGGAGAATCTTTAAAAGAACCGACTGGCGTTGTTAAAATATTCTTCTCCCCTGCTTCTTCTTTGTAATAGAACTTCCAGTGTGGCCATGCAGCAGCAAGCTCTGCATAATTTGCTCCTGTTTTCTTGACGTTAGGATGTTGTTGGAGAGGCTGACTAGGATCCTCAAAGTAATTTTCAAAAGAGGGAAGACGCTTCGGTAGTAGGTTACTTGCTGTTGTGTAGAGGAAATATCCAGCAGTAGGTTGGCCCAATGCATGATAGTAGGCTGCTTTGTACCATTGCTGCAGGTTAGGGATAAAATAACGGGCTCCTGGCTGAAGTTCTCCATTCTTACCATTGGTAAAATCGTAAGCCCCTGTTTCTGTAATCATCAGTGTAGTGGCATTGAGCTCCTGAAAGCTTGGTGCTCCATGGTGAAGCCAGTTGCAGTAGCGCTTTACATCATCAATAGAGACTCTCGTTATGGGCATAGCTGCATAATAATGACCAGCTAGCGTTCCAAAATTCTTAACAAAAAAGAGCGTCACTTTTTTTTCACGGAGCTGCTGTTCATACTGAGTAGAAGCATCAGGCTTCAAGACTGTGGTGACTCTCTCCAAACAGCAGGAGGGATCATCCTCACGAAACATCGCTGGGTGATAGAGATGACGGGGATCAAGTTTGTTCCCTTCGACAAGATCAATAGAATTGAGGAAAACAGACCACTGCAGAGCTGTCGTCGCATATTTCCCTATTTGAAAAACTTCTTCAACAGCACCAAGCCCTGTTAGAGGATCTGCTAGATTACCTGGGTCTCCCACAGTGACTAAATCAGGAAGAACTGCTAGCGAGTCAACAAACTCCTTACTCACCAGAGGAGAGGAAGGGGAAGTACCTGGAACATTCTCTTGAGCTCTCAGCAAAGAGGAGAAAAGCAGATTCAGAGCAATGAAGCAGAGAAGGGAACGTTGTTTTCTAAGAGAAAAGTGCATGAAAGTATCAGGAAAATTATTTTTGTAAGGAGAAGCTAGAAGAATCCGAAGAATTTTCTTCAAGTGACTGACTGGTAACATGCGCTTGACCTCCCACTCTCAATCCAATCGTTGGTCCTCCAGCAACATCAACAGCATGACATACACGGGTACTACATAACTCTTCACTCGACTCATCATAAGATCCTCCTGGGGCTAGAGCTCTGATTCCCTGATCCGTGAGTAGCGTATCACTTGTCCACTGGCGAACATTGCCACCCATATCATAGTTTCCATAAGGACCAGGGGAATCTCTGAAAGAACCAACCGGTGTGGTTAGAAAGCATGATTGAGGGTCGAAGAGAAAAGAGGAAGAGAGCACAGACTCATCATCGCTAGGATTGAATTGAGCAAAATAAAAATCATAATAATCCTCCATGTAATATTTTTTAATAGCAGGGTGAGTAGAGATAATCAGGGAATAGTTTGCTCCTCTCTTAACACTTCGCTCATAGCAGAGAAGATCAGCACTTGAGGTTTCCTTAGGAAGAAGATCACTTTTTGTAGGGTAGAGTGTGTACCCAGTCAGAGTCTTGCCTACTGGCTGAAAGTAGGCTGCTTTATACCATTGCTGCAGGCTAGGGATAAAATAACGGGCTCCTGGCTGAAGCTCTCCATTCTTACCATTGGTAAAATCGTAAGCGCCAGTTTCCGTAAAAAGGAGTGTCCATTCATTGAGCTCTTGAAAGCTTGGTGCTCCATGATGAAGCCAGTTGCAGTAGCGCTTTGCACTGTCACGACTGATTTGTGTGATCGGGAGTTGAGCACAAAAGTAGTCCCCCGATAGGATTTTCAACGCCACGGAAAGAAAGTAATGGTGCGGAAAGAAAAATGTGTTCTTTATTTCAATAACTTCTACTCCGTAGTCGTGAACAATCTCTTTTTTCTCCAAGGAGCTGAGAGCTTCTAGAGGAGAAATCCCATTCTTCTGGCTGAGCATTTCTTGAGGATAAAGACCTCGAGGATCGTTTTTATTACCTTCAGTGACATGGACAGCATTGAGGAAAATAGACCATTGCAAGACCGTAACATCATATTTTCCAAGATCAAATGCCCCCTCTACTGATCCTAATCCAGTCAAAGGATCAGCAGGATTTCCTTCATTTAGAATAGTCAGCATTTCTGGAAGAGGCGCCAGTGGTCCCGAGAACATACTATCTGCAAATTCTCCTTTAGCATGAAGCGCTAAGGTAGAGAGTAGGAGTGCAAGAAGAAAAACGAGATATTTTTTTTTAGTATTCGAGAAAGTCATGAAGCATGCTGCGTGTAGAAGAAGAGATAGCTGGGCCATCAGGTTAGCCCTTGAAAAAAAGAAAAGAGGAAGAGCAACGGCTCGCCGATAAGCTAATACTTGGGAACAAAGGGGCGAGAGCGTTATGAAAACGGTCAAGACCAAGTGACTATCCTATGTTCTTAAAAGAGCATAGAGCTCTAAGAGGAAAACTCTCTTTGGGGGAAAAATGTTCTGCGACATTTTTTCTAATAAACGGAATCAATCATTGCCATAAAAATTGCCTAGTAAAAATGAGTGTTCGATTGTTGTCCGATTCAAACAACACCATAAAATAATCTTCAGGAAAGCTTGAACCGCTTGGGAGCGCGTGAGGGTACTGACCTAAAGAGACAACGTCAACCTAAAAAACTATTTTCATTCATTTTTTAGGTTTATTAGCTCCAAATAGCGCTGCACACTTACTGATATTGAGAAGGGCTCTAGCATTGTTGCATCAATGGGAATGGGTTCTTCTAGAACACGGTTTATTGCTTGGGCAAGCGACGCTGAGTCAAGATCAGAAAGTCCCTTTGCTAGAGGACCTTGAAGAATTTCTGCTGGTCCAAAAGGACAATTTGTGCTGATAACTTGCGTTCCACAGGCCAAGGCCTCAAGCAGAACATTGGGGAGACCTTCATAATCAGAGCTCAAAATAAGAGCTTCTGCAGCCCTCATGTAGGAATAAGGATGAGGAAGAAAACCAAGAAAAATGATTCGATGAAGCAATCCCATTGTTTCTGCGAGTGCTTGAAGTTTTCTCTTCTCCTCTTCCTTTCCAGAGCCAAGTAAAATCAACTTCCCAGGGTAACCACTTCGTTGAAAAGCTTCAAAGAGTCGATCATGACGTTTTTGATGATTGAAGCGCCCAACATGAAGTAAAAATCGTTCACTTGCATGAGGACATAGCTCAGAGACGGTACTCTCTATGTGATCCAAATCAATAGGATTATAAATCGTTCTCATCATGGAAGGACGAATACCAATAGCACGGACATCGTTTTGCAGAGCATGCGAAACAGTAATGAGCTTTCTACCATTATATGTTTTGAAGAGTTGATGTTTTTTTCTCCAACGTCGAAATTGATGTTGATGATCAAGTTCTCCTGCACTGAGTGCACAGTGAAGGCACAGCCAAGCTTCTTTCAACAAGGAAGAAGCAGCAACAATACGATCGGTTTTTGGAAGATGAGAAATTGCTAAGTCTATTTTTTTCTCAGCAAAATAAGCTTTCAGTCGCTTATCCAGAGCACGCGCACGCCTCCTAATCTCTGTTTGTCTCCAAAGAGGGCGCCCATGATAGAGATCTTCCAAGAGCAAGTAGGAAACACCTTCAGGAATTTTGTAAGCACAATCCTTCCTCAAAGAGAGAAGCGTTACTTCATGACCTTGCTCAACCATGGCTTGAGCTAACGTGAGAACAACTCGTTCTGCACCACCACCACTAAGACCATCAATAAGGAAGAGAATATTCTTCTGTTCAAAAAATTTTCTCATTCTCATAGATCTAGCTTCTCTTCTACTTGGTAAGGTCATTACTTAAAAAAGCATGTTCGTGAGTGCCAATGTGTCTTCTAAAAAGTTTCTTCTTTTGAAGTTAACATTTCTTCAACAGCCCCAATAACAGCTTCCAGAGGGATATTGGAGAGATAGCGCTCTTTTGTTTGAGTCTCTATTGAGTCAGGATCAAGGAGTGGTCCATAGTCACTAGCCTGGAGAAGACGATACTCAGTCATCCAAGGATGCCATTCCTTCACCTTGCTGGGACCAAAAAGAGCCACTACTTTTTTCTTAAGTGCTGCTGCCATGTGCATCGGTGCAGAATCGACTCCAATAAAGAGATGAGCTTTTTGGAGCGCAGCAGCTAGCTGTCCTAAGGTGAGGTGACCTGCAAGTGAGTAAACATGGGGTGAGGAAACTTGATCTAAAATTCTCTTGGCCATCTTCTCTTCACTCAAACTAGGAGCAGAAGTCAGTACAATAGGCCAACCTTTATTGGCGAAATGCATGATGAGAGCTGCAAAACGATCCTCTTCCCAACATTTGAAAAACCAACGCGCCGTTGGATGGATAAGAAGATAAGGAGCGGTGATCTTTTTTTGCTCAAGCCATTGAGTGATAAATTCCTCATCTTCTCTACTAACCATCAAGCGTGCGGAAGAAAAAGTTAGCGGAGGGTGCAATCCTAGCAACCTGAGGGGAGCTAAGTTCTGCTCTACGTTATGACGTGTGTTGCTTGGGAAAAAGGGGGCAAGCTCTGAAAAACATGCTCGCCAGTAGTAGTGACGTCGCTTGGGATAATCAAGGCCAATGGAACGTTGAGCTCCAAGAAACTTAGCTAGAAGAGCCCCTTGCATTTGATCGGAGAGATGAATCACCAAGTCATACTTTTGTGACTTCAACTCCATCAGAAGATTGAAAACCTTCTTCAGCAGTCTCCCCCCACGTAACCCGCGTGGCCAGCTCCAAATGCGATGAACATCAGGGTTATTCTTCAACAGGTCTTCCGTCCCTGCATAGAGAAGAAAATCGATACGACAATTGGGAAAACTTGTTTGGAGGATATGGGCTAGAGGTGTTGTTAGTAAAACATCTCCATGGTGCCGCAGCTTAATCAACAAAATACGAGAATAAGGCATAGAAACATTTTCTACTGATGGCTATTGAAACGAGGTCTCCTCCCTTCCAGAGCAATCATCCTCCTATTATTTTCTCAAAACGCTCTAACCTCTCCTCTAGTTGGTTCCGTGTGACATGGCGCAAGCGATCTAACCCAAAAGCTTCTACTGTAAAGCTTGCCATGAGTGTTCCATGAATGGCGGCTTGACGCAGTAGATCGATCTTGATGACTCCTGGCTGATCGATCTGGGGAGTACGACTTGCTAAATAACCAGCGAAAGCACCAATAAACGAATCGCCAGCACCCGTTGGATCCATCACTTCTTCTAATGGAAAGGCAGGGAGTACAAAGAAATCATCTTCTGCAAAAAAGAAACAGCCATGCTCTCCTTTTTTAAGGACCACATATTTAGGCCCCATCGTGCACAGAAGCTGACCAGCTCTTATGAGATTCCTCTCCCCTGTGAGTGCCCGTGCTTCGCTCTCATTGAGGGAGAGCAAGTCGATACGCTTGAGTAGAGCGAGGAGCTCCTTGCGTGCAATATTGATCCAGAGGTCCATGGTATCTGCCATGACAAAGCGTGGTGACTGAAGTGCATCGAGAACGTGCGCTTGTAAATCGGGGCCAATATTAGCTAGTAGGACAAAGGGAAGTTGCCGGTAGTGCTCCGGTAAGGTTGGTATAAAATTGGCAAACACATTCAATTCGGTTGAGAGTGTTCGTCTCTCATTCATGTCCTGAGCATATTCTGCGGACCAACGGAAAGATTTTCCAGGGACAATTTGTAGGCCTTGAAGATCTATCTCTCTTTTTTTGAAATCGTTAAGATATTCTTCTGGAAAATCTTCTCCTACAATGGAGAGGAGATGTGTTTTAGTGAAAAGAGAAGCACTCACCACGGCATAAGAAGCTGTTCCCCCTAAGAGATGAGCAGCTTCGCCATGTTGTGGTGTTCTAATAGTATCAAGGGCAAGAGAACCAAGCAGGAGTAGAGACATAGCAGAAGAAAGTAGGCAAGGAAGCGTTGCTGGTAAAGAGCGAAGAGAGAGGAAAATTCAGTCTTCTTGCTCTCTTTGGTAGCTTCGACTGTAGCGTACAAAAACAGAAAAAGCCGTAGCAAGCGCAATCCAGAGGCCTGGGAAACCATCTAGAAAGCCACCTCGGAGGACATAGGCCCGAAAAAAACGCCAAAGTGGTCGTGAGAGATTGGCTAGAAGAGACCATTTTCTAGTTGGTTGTTTTTGAAAAAACTCTTCTGCAAAAGGGTAAATTTTATCAATGTAGGATTTGATAGAGGGAAAGGAGTAGTGCCTTAGATCTCCTTGGAGCAAGGTTACTTCTCCTTGGAGCACAATCTTCTCGTGAATTGGCTCGACCCAGTAGCCTTGTTGGCGGCGGAAAAGGCGTAGCGTTGTATCAGGATACCAGTCTCCATGCCTAATCCAGCGCCCCAGAAACCAAGTACAGCGATGAAAAGAAGCTCCCGAAAAACGATCGGCCCACCCTTGTTGAAAAAAAGAGAAGATACTCTCCTTTAACTCCGGCGAGAGCTCTTCATCACAATCAAGGGAGAGAACCCAAGGTTGAGTACAGTAGTGAAGAGCCTTATTTTTCTGATCACGATAACCGAGCCAAGGTTGATGATAAACAGTGGCTCCACATTGCTGAGCAAGAGCCACGGTGGAGTCTGTCGATCCAGCATCCAGAACGATGACCTCCTTGGCTAATCCTTGAATGCTCTTTAAGCAGCGAGGAAGATTTTTTTCCTCATTGTAGGAAATAATAGCAACGGAGAGAGGAAGCATGCAGCGGAGATAAGTGAGTAACGATTTTTTCTTCAAGCAGCATGAAAGCGAATTTTCTTGAAAAAGAGAATTCTTAACACTCCCTACTCCCAGAAAAAATGAGTTTTCTAATTGTTGCGTACCGATCCATCGCGTTCTAGAAGAGCACGACGAGCTTTCTGCAGAAGCTCTTTTTCTTTCAGACTAAGACTCTGCATTCCTTCTTGGCTGATTTTCTCCAGAAGGTTATCGATATTGACAAGAGAAGGGGAAGCTACCTGATGATTTTCTGGTGGGTCCTCCTCGGTAAAAATAGGAACAAAAGAAGTTGTTTTGGAGTAAGCTGCTGAAGAGGGAGTATCTCTACTGGTAGCTGCACTTGAAATATTCTTTGAGGGAGAAGAGTGACCTTGCTGCTTGCTAGGCAAGAGAGAAAAACGACGTCTTAATCTTTCAACTAATGAGAGGAGATTCTTTGGAAACAAGCCTACATATCCTTCCCAGAGCATAAAGAAAACAGCTCCCAAGGACTCTAGTAAAAAAAGAAGCATCGAAGTCCACTGACGTGCTGCTAAAAATTGGAGGGAGGAGAGCAGCAGTAAACCGAAGAAGACCCATCGTGCTCTTAATCCAAATAAAAATGGAGCATCAGGATAAAGAGCTACAAAAGCAGAGAAAATGCCAAAGCAAATCCACTCTCCTCCACTCAAATACTCTTGAGAGCCTCTTAGACTCAAGAGTTGCAGTGCTAGTGGGGCTAGAAAAATAAGTCCAAGGTAAAGAACAACAAATTTTTTTGTTCCTAGGGTACGCTCCACTTCTCGCCCCAAAAAATAGAGCATCACCATCTCTGCTCCCACCCAAAGACTTGGTGGATTAACCAGGGAGTAGGTGAGCAGGCGTGCAATCTGCCCTTGCCAAACAGCACTACTGCGATAAGAGAGCATATCTATCCAAGAAGAGTGCCCCGTACTCACAGAGAGAGCGGTGAGCACTATGAAAATCGTTTGTAGTAGGAGAAGGATTTCGACACCTCCCAACAAGCAGCTCCCTAGGGACCAAAGAGAAGTACGATGAGAAAAGGTAGAAAAACGATTAACCATGTTAGAGAAGGAGTAGAAGGGGAGTCTGATTTTAGAGCAGCTCTGCGGAGAGTCAAATCCGTTTCCGGAGAGATAAAAATCTCGACAGCAAAGTTTTTCTTTGTATTTTTAAGAACGACTGCAACTAGTCACTGAAAACTATTTTCTCAGACGACAAAACTCCTACAAAACTTTTAAATTTTAATTGAAAATGAATCGTCAATTTTTATCCGCTTTTCTTCTTCTCACTCTCATGAGCATGCCGCTGGGGAAAAGCTTTTCTGCTCAAAATGATCAATCAGTCCAGCAAACTCCCCAGGAAGCTCAATTTTCCTATTTTCTCAATTTGATTCATTCTGATGATCGCTCTCAGGTTTTCTTAGTTGATGAGGATAATGGATCAACAATTGAAGTGCACGTGGGTCAAAGAATATCCATCATGCTCAACTACCCTAGAGTTGATACTCAAGAGGAAATTAATTGGCCATTTACTGAGAAATTAGCAGCATGGAAGACCTATGCTTCTGCTGATTACTTTGACACACTATTTGCTGATGCTGATCATCCTGATGCTGATCAAAAATATGTCGGTTGGCCTTTGAGTAGAGAAAGTTATCCTGAGAGAAATATGAATCGTCTAACCGATGCTGATTTGGACATTAAAACATTCTTGGGAAATACTTATACAAGAATGGCTACCTATCACGCCCTCTTGGCAAAGAGGGTAACAGCGCCAACAGAAACTCAGAATGTTATTTTATGCTGCTACAAGAATCAGAACATCCTCAAAAAAGTAACCTTCCGATTCAAAATTCTTCCTGCAGTAACAACACCTAGCACACCTTCTCCTACACCTGCTGACCCGAGCATTGACCCAAATGCTCCTGAGACTCCTCCTCAGTAAGGTCCATCCAATTAATTAAATCTTAGGAAAGAAGTGCTCTTGATTCTCAAGCTGCTCTCATTAGATTAGGGTGCTTTTTTGCTCGAAGAGGAAGAGAGAAAGAAAAGCGTTAAAATTAATATTTTCTCTTTACCCAAGGGGAGTCACTCGTTAAATTTTTCACTTTTTCTTAGGAGGGGATGGGTGGCAGAGTGGTCGAATGCGCACGCTTGGAAAGCGTGTGTGCCTTTATCGGCACCGAGGGTTCGAATCCCTCCCCATCCGCCAAGACCCTCCTTCTCTAAGAACTTACTCACTGCCTCCTACTCTTCCTCCTCTTCTTCAATTTCATCTCGAAGCGGTTTTGAAATGAAAGGACGGACAAAACCATAGATAAGAAAAATGAGAAAAAGGAGTGCTGGCATCCACTCATAGTTCATGGCAGCAAAAATAAGGAGAAGGATAATGAGTAAAAATCGTGAGAGAGAGCGCTGAGAACGCCAATGAATTCCTTTGAAACTAGGATATTTCACGCGACTAAACATCATGAAAGAGAGAAAAAGGAGCACAGGAGGAAGTGCTAGCTTCCAATGTCCTATTGTTTTTCCTCCTTCGTCCAACCAAAGCATGAACAATGTTAGGGAGGCAATAAGACCAGCTGCTGCTGGGATAGGAAATCCAGAAAACTGAGCTGCAAATTCTTCTTTGTTCTCAGCACTTTTGGAAAGTTCAGCCAAGCAATTAAAACGAGCCAAACGTAGAGCTCCACAAAGCAAATAGAGAAAGGCCATCATCCACCCTGTGCGATGAAAATCTTTCAAGACGATTTGATAAACAAGGAGTGCTGGAGCTAATCCAAAGGAAAGGAGATCAGCCAGTGAGTCAAATTCACGCCCAAAAGCGCTTTCATGCCCACCAAGACGTGCTAATCGACCATCGAGAAGATCAAAAACACATGCTCCCAGAATAAAAGCAAGTGCCAGGTGATATGCTGCAACAACAGATTCTCCTGCAGCACTACAAAGAGAAGCCTCTAAGATTTTGAGCACTGCTGCGAATCCACAAAAAAGATTGCCAGCAGTCATCAAATTGGGGAGAAGATAAATTTTGGGTTCACTCGCATTCATGGGATTCTTAGAGTTGATCAAATAAAAAATACACTCCTTAAACATCAAGAGTAGAGGAAAGAGATGCCTCTCTCTCCATACTTGAGAAGAGATGCTCGGGTGCACAGCGAGCTAAGGCGCTAGAGCCTCCTTGGACCTTCTGACCAACATGAACGAGCACCTCAACTTCTAAGGGCAAATAGAGATCTGTTCGTGACCCAAAGCGAATCATTCCAAAACGATCACCTCTTCTTAAGAAATCTCCACAACGAGCCCAAGGAACAATACGACGAGCAATAGCTCCTGTAATCTGTTTGACTCCGACGGTCATCCTCTCTCCTTGAATGACCCAAAAGCGGCTTTCATTCAAGCGAGAAGAAGATGGCTGACGTGCATCAAGATAGAGCCCCCCCCGTGGCTCACTGAGAATAATTTCTCCATCAATAGGAGAACGATTGACATGCACGTCAAAGACAGAGAGGAAAATGGAAATACGCTTCATGCGCTGAGAAGAGAAAAAACTATCTTCTTCTTCTATCTCCTCAATGCTTGTTACTCTCCCATCAGCAGGCGAGAGAATCAGTGTTGGATCAGCAGGTAGAGAGCGCTCAGGATCACGAAAAAAGTAACATGAAAAAATGATTAGTAGCCCCACTGGCAAGGCTAGCAACGGAGAAAAAGCTAAGGCTAGTAACCAAAAAAATCCTAAAACAATGAAAACCCAGCGAGCTTCGTAAATAGCTTTGGGAGGTTTTGGGGGATATTGGGGAGAGGGAATTGTTGGAGACGACATAAAATGGTCTAGAAAATATCGTACTTCTCCTGCTGAAGCAATGCTGATAGAATCAACTTCCCTTTTTATGTCTCAAGCTCTTCCATCGATGCCTCAACCACCTACCATAGCGACCTCCATGCGGGATCTTCTCTTAGTTTATCCAGGAGCTCGGCGTACGCTCTTCCAGCGCTATCATCTTGGGGGATGCAGTAGCTGTAGCTTTGATTTAGAAGAAACGCTTGAAGAACTCTGCCAACGCCTCCCAGATGTAGATCCTCACGATCTTTTGAAAGAACTAGCAGAGGCTCATCTTGATGATGAAAAGCTTCTCATCACTCCTGAGGAGCTCTACATCCAGCTCCATGATACCACCAAGGAGCATCTTCGTTTACTTGACATCCGCACGAGGGAAGAGTTTGAGGCCGTTCACATTCCCACTAGCGAATTTTTAACCGAAGAGCTCATGAAAGAAACTATGGAGCGCTGGCCCAAAGAGACTCCTCTGATCCTTATTGATCATCGTGGGGAACGCAGTCTTGATGCGGCAGCCTACTTTGCTGGTCATGGATTCACCTCCGCTCGAGCACTTCAAGGTGGAATTGATGCCTATGCAGCAGAGCGTGATCCTTCTCTTCCACGATATGATATCGAAGAGACCTCAGCTTGAGCATCAGTCATTGTCATTACAGTAAAAAAGAGGACCCTCCCTCTCTCCTTCCCTATCAACTCTAGATCAAGAACCATGAATTCTCTTGAAGAAATAGCCCACTCCTCTGCTCATCGCGGCGAAATGAGAGATGCTGATACCATGGGAACAGCTGGCAGCGAAAACTGTGGCGATATGTTGCGCCTTTGGATCAAGTTCAAAACAGATGAGCAGGGTCAACGTATTATTGATAGAGCCACCTTTCAGAGCTTTGGTTGCCAAACAGCCATTGCTGTTGCAAGCTTAGCAACGGAGATGATTAAAGGGAAAACAGTTTCCGAAGCTCTATCGCTCTCTGGAGAAAAACTCTCTGCTCCCCTGGGACCTCTTCCTCCCATGAAAATTCATTGTGCACAACTTGTTGAGGAAGCCCTCCAAGCAGCTCTTACTCCTGGAGCAACCTCTCCCATCACAACAAAATCTTCTTCTCTAGGACCAACACTACGAGATCAACTACAACCTTCAGCAGGAAGAAGAAAAATCCTCTTCAAAAAAGAACCTTCCCTTTAAACTTAACTCTTATGAACCATCACGAAAATATCGTCCTTCAACGCGACTGTGAAGCCATTCAGATTCCAAGTGGCACTCTGCTCATTCTTCCTGCAGGAACTCAAGTCATCGTGACTCAATCCTTAGGCGGCACTTATACAGTAGCGACTCCCGGAGGGCTAGCTCGTATTGATGAGAAAAATGCTGATGCTCTCGGACTAGAGAAGAATAGTTCTCCTGCTCCCGAGAAAACTCTTCCTCAGGGAACACTGGAGGAAGCTGTCTGGAGCCAACTGAAAACTGTTTTTGATCCTGAAATTCCTGTTAATGTTGTCGATCTAGGGTTGATTTATGATTGCACCATCATCACTACAGAAAAAGGATCAAGCAGGGCTGATGTCAAAATGACCCTCACTGCTCCTGGATGCGGCATGGGACCTACTATTGCAGCTGATGCTCGCGCTAAGATACTCACTATTGAAGGGATTGATGAAGCCAATGTAGAACTTGTTTGGGACCCAGCTTGGAATCAGAATATGATCAGTGAAGCCGGGAGAATGAAGCTTGGGATGGTCTAAGAATTTTCAAAAGCTACTCAAAAGCTACTTAAAAGCTTCTCAAAAGCTACTTAGAGCTTCTCTCCCTCCAGCTCCTTCCATCGCATCATAGAAATAGAGCCCCCTCTTCTCTTCAACCATGCGTGCTCTCTCCTGCCTCTGCTTGATAGCCTGGTATCTTGGAGGAGGAGCTCTTTCTCCATCTCTAGCAGACTGCTCTTCTTCCCCTTTAGAAAATCTCCCCTCCTCTCTTATGGAAGAACAAAGCACTCCCCTCCTCTTTATGCCTCTCTTCGTAGAAGGAGAAACTCTTCAAATAGCACGCACCCCTCTCACAGTAGGCCAATACTACCAATCTCCTTCTTCTCTTCTTGAGAAAAGGGCAACAAGGGAACTTAGTGACCAAAAGCTCTCTCCCTCTTCACCAGCAGAGCTCAACAAAGAGAAAGTCCTCCAC
Organism: bacterium; assembly: GCA_021849805.1. Lineage (GTDB taxonomy): Bacteria > Verrucomicrobiota > Verrucomicrobiia > Chthoniobacterales > UBA6821 > CAIWMF01. Next base: position 36,873 of record JAJZSL010000011.1, on the reverse strand, counting down.
TACCTTTACTGGTATAATCAAGCCTTCTCAACCGACGCTACTCATGAGTACACACTCCCTACAGCAAAAGAACTTCAAGAAGCCTTTGATCAAGGTCTCATTGAGGCTTTTAGTCGATGTGAATTTATTCAAGATTCTTCTAATAGAAATATCATCTCTCTTTTTTTCTACGATCCTACTTCTTGGAATCCTCAAACCAAAGAAGGATCGATGCGACTTTTATGGCGCTCTTCTGCGAGCACTTCCTCTAGAAACACTTTAAGAAATGTGCCTGCTCCTAACCTTTCCCCTTCTCAACTAGAAGATCAAGCTACGCTTGCTGCTCTTGAGCCTCCCCATGAAAAAAAAGGAAATCATCATCAATCGGCCTCTGAAAAAAATATTTTTGTGATTGTGAAAATAGGAACTGCTATTTTGCTAGTTCTTGGAATTGTCATTCTTGGAGTATTTTTTTAGCGGAGCTCTCAAGGAAACTATCAGGGGATAGAGAAGGCTCCCTATTGCTAGAAACACTCAAGTCAGTTTTATTTAAATTGTATAGTCAAATTACTTAGAAATTACAGGCAAGAGAGCAGAGATTTTTAAAAAAGGCGAGGCCGAAGACCGAGCGCTATCTCAACGATAAGGTGATGGGATGAGAACGCTGCATTTTTTAAATAAGATCAAGTCAATTTCCTCTAATTTCTAAGTAATTTGACTATAACACTACTCTCCAAAATAAAAATGCTCAGTAGAAGAGCCCTAGTCTAGAAGACTCCTTCCATCTCCATTGCCATCATCCCCCTTCTCTTTTCGTCATTCCTGCCCCTTTTCCGTCATTCCTGCGGAGGCAGGAATCCAGGCCGCCATGGAGCTTTTGTATGGGTAACACGTATGGACTATGAGGTCTATTATTTTTCTGATGATATTGGGTTGCTGATTTTAAGATGCCATGAGAGAGGAACAGCAGAAAAAGAGTAATGCCGCTGCATGGCTACTTTTCAGCAAGAGGATGGAACGTGTTCTGGATTCCCGCCTTCGCGGGAATGACGAAAAGAGAAGCGGAATGACAAAAAGAGGGCAACACCAGAAACGTACAACAACGAAAGGGGACAAAAATGAAAGGGGGCAAAAATAATTGCTAGAGCGTTTTAAATAAAGTTGTAACCGCTGCAGTAGAAGCAACAAGGAGGCCAAGACCCGCCGTGTGTCCTCCTACTCGAGGACTCTAGCACCGACGTGACGCCGCAATACGGAGCTATAACGTTAGTGAAAATGCTGCTAACTGCCCCCCATGTTCTGATCCTACACCCTATGGCAACACTTTAAGCAATCTTAAGAAAGTGCATTCCTTCGCTCATGCTCTAGCAACCACTCTTTACGTGCGATGCCCCCTCCGTAACCACCCAGAGTACCGTCACTCTTGATGATGCGGTGACACGGAATCACGATAGCAAGCTGGTTAGCCCCATTGGCCTTGGCAACAGCACGTGTTGATGCTGGAAAACCCATAGCAGTAGCTTGCGCAGCATAACTCCACGTTCTTCCATAGGGAACATCTTGCAGTACTTGCCAAACTTTTTTTTGAAAACTAGAACCGAGTATGAAGATTGGTGTCTTAAATTTTCTGAGTGTTCCTGAAAAATAGCTTTTCAATTCTTGGCTAATGGAATGCAGTGGTTCACTCATCCCCGGCACAATTGCCGCTTCTAGCTTGTTGCGCAGACGCTCAATCTCCCGTTCTAAACCTCGTCGTTGGAGAAACTCTAGAAGAAAAAGTTTTTCTTCATCGGCAATTGCAAGCATTGGTCCTAGCGGCGAATCGATCCAAGCTGCTTTGAGGAGTTTTAAATGTTCCCCACGACGCAGAGGAGCCGACCCCATGATTTTTGCAAAAGCGTCGCGAAAGCCGCTTCCCGACTCATAGCCAGCGCTGAGCTGTGCTTGAATGATCGGCTCGCCTTTTCGAATTTCTTTCATAGCAATCCCCATGCGTCGCGCACGGGCATAAGCAACAAAAGTCATCCCAAAACGCTTTCGAAATTGGCGCCGTGCTCTCGAAGGATCAAATCCAAGAGCAGCGATATGATGATCTTTCCAACGTTTTTCAGGGCTGGCTTCCACTGCTGCCACCAATTTTTCAATCAGAGCAGAAACATGACCAGGAGGAGAGAGTGGCTTGCAACGTTGACAGGGTCGAAACGAGGCAAGAAGAGCTTCTTGAGTTGTTTTAAAAAATTCACAATGTTCCTGCTTTGGCTTGCGCGCAGGACAAGTAGGGCGGCAAAAAATTCCTGTTGTGGTTACTCCCACATAGAAAATACCCTCATAATCTTTGTCGTTGCTCAGGAGCGCTTGGTAATATTTTTGTTTCAGGTTATCAGAGAACATCACAATGCAAAAATGGAAGTTATTCGTTAGGGGGAAGACTTCAGGAGACTCTACCATTTTTAAAAACTATCACCGCCGATTTTTGAGCATTGATTTTTCCTTAGGACTTAGGCTTCTGTTCCGTTGCAAACGAGTTATCGAGACTAGGAAGAGAAATCAAGCGAATGTCTCGTTGAGGAAAGGGAATTTTAATACCATGCTCTGAGAATTTTTTATCAAGAGCAAAGAGAAGATCACTTTTCACTCGCAAGGTCCCCTCCACCATATTTTCTATCCAAAAGTAAAGCCTAAATTGAATGGCGTTTTCTGAAAAATCGATCAGAAAACATGTGGGAGCGGGATCCTTGAGTACAAGCGGATGCTCCCTTGCTGCTTGCAACAGTATTTGGTTGACTCGTTCTAAGTCGGATTCATAGGCGACCCCAACTTGAATTTCTCCACGCCCTAGACGATTACTAAAAGTCCAATTGGAAATCCGATGAGTGATGAGTTCTTCATTGGGGATCATGATTTCCCGCTTTTCAAAACTTTCTACTAACGTGTAGCGAGCACTAATACGCTTGACAATGACTAGCATCCCCCCCTCTAGTTCGAGTAAATCTCCTTCTGAAATGGTTTTCTCAAAGAGCAAAATCAATCCACTGATAAAACTAGCAGTAATTCTCTGCAATCCAAAACCGACACCAACACCAATAGCACCTCCAAAAACAGTCAGTGTAGTAATATTAATTCCCAGGAGTTCCAAACCAAGTAACGTTGCAGCAGCATACACAAAAAGCTGAAATCCTTTAATGAGCAGAGCGCGATCACTGACTTTAAGATTCAAAAAATCTTTTATTTTTTTTTCTCCAAAATCACTGACCCAGCGAGCTCCCCAAACCAAGAGGACCACAAGAAACAATCCTTTCATCAAAAAATAAATTGATATTCTGGTCCCGCCTATATTGAAGGCCAATTGATCAGAATCTAAAAAATGATAAACCGGTTGTAGTTCGGGAGAAAAACTGGAAGCAAAAATAAGGAGTGCTAGAAGAAGCAAAAAGTTTTTCTTAATGAAGAGAGAAATTTTTTTCATAGGATGAGCGTATGTTTTTGTCTTCTTTTGTCCTCTTAAGTTCTTGAAGTGAGAATTACCATTAGAGTGTATACCATCATCACTCCTTATTAATAAACTTCCTTACTACAAAGAGACAAATTTTTTTACGGAAATTTCAGCTGCTCCTCCTCATGATGAATCCTCCCCTTGCTTCTTCTCGCTACCACAGGCTTATAGCGCTCTTCCTGCTACTTCTCCCTACTCTGCAACTGGAAGCTAGAGCTACAAGAGCTGAGAGAATCAATAGAAGGGACCTTGAAGAAAAGCTTGCTACTCTGGAAGCTTCTGTCCCTGGGCGTCTGGGGGTATGTGCTCTGGACACATCCAATAATCAATTTTTCTCTTATCGTGCCGAGGAGCGTTTTCCACTCTGCAGTACGTTCAAAGTGATGGATGTGGCAGCTATACTCAAAAAAAGCATGAGTGATCCGGAGTTCTTGAACAAAAGAATCAGGTATCAAGAATCGGATCTCCTAACGGAGTGGAATCCCATCACCCAGCAGCATATAGCGGAGGGGATGACTATCGAAGAACTCTGTGCTGCTGCGATGTCTTATAGTGACAACTCGGCAGCAAATTTTTTGGCTAATCAACTAGGAGGACCAAAGGCTATCACGGCATTTGCACGATCAATAGGTGATACCACCTTTCGCCTGGATCATTTGGAGCCCGAATTAGGATCAGCAATTCCAGGTGATCTCAATGACACAACTACTCCTATGGCCATGACAGAGAGTTTAAGAACAATCATGCTTGGTACCATTTTCTCTCCAGCCTTACGCACAAAAATGCAAACTTGGTTCAAAGAAAATACAACCGGCAACACCTGTATCCGCGCTGGCGTGCCGATTGGATGGACCGTTGGGGATAAGACCGGAGCTGGTGACTATGGAACACGTAACGATATTGCTCTTCTCTGGCCCACCCAAGGCGCTCCTATTGTACTTTCAATCTATTTTACGCAGTTTCAGAAAGAGGCTCCTCGACGTGATGATGTCATTGTTGCAGCTACTAAAATTCTCTTCACTCAATTGAAGTAAACTCACTGGAATTCATGCTCTTCGTATCTCTCCCTTTCTCTGCTTCTATGATATCGCACGAAGAAGCCTCTTGCAGCTTCACTCAGAGCATCATCGTCGTTTCAAATACTAGGGATTGGCATTTAAAAATACTGAAGTCTCTTCAAAGAAACCTATCCCGTGAATAACAATCTTCTCATGCAGAAAACGAGAGATTTCTTTCATGGAGAAAACAAGTTTTACAAAGCTACTTGATGTTTGTTAATTTTCGTTTTCATTGAACGCCCCATTTCTATGACTAATTCAGCTGATGGACCCTCTGCTCTCAATCGCCCTCATAGTTATGGTTCTATTAACCTTAGCACTGATAATTCCGATGGATTTGCTACTAATGGGAATCAACCTCCTTCTAGCCAGGGAACAAGAAGAAGTGAAGGTTCCTGGCTTTGCCCTTGTTTGGAGTGGCTCAGTCCAAGCAACGTTATCACTAATACTCTTTCTCTCCGCCGAGAAATTTTGAGAAGTTATCACTCTTTTTAATTTCCCTCTTTTTCTTTTCCTTCATCAAGTGCTCGCTCTTACAATCCGGTTCCAGGGAATCAAGAAGTGCGTGAGGAGGAAGAAATATTTGGAATCGGACATTCTACCCTACAAGAAACTCCTCTACGAGCAGAAGAAGATCCTTCTCAATCTTTTAAAGACGTTGAAGACGCTGAGGATGCTCCAGAGCATGATTCCACTCTTAAAACAACCGGAGCCTCCCCCCAGGATCCCATGCATGTAGTTGACCAAGAGCATAGCGTAACATTTACTACTGACCGAGGAATAAGCAATAGTGGCGTTGATTGTTATCTCAATAGTGCTTTGCAACTTCTTAAGACGCTCTACCAGCATCGCTCGCCAGCGACACGAGAGACTATACGCCAGCATCATGGAGAAAACAGTTTCTTCATTAGGTTCTTCGAAGGAAAGATTGATACTACCCTACCTTCTATGGCTCGTTTCTTGAGAAAAGATGCTGATTTTCTTATGAGTCAGTCCAATGCACTGCTAGGAGAAGATCAAAGTAATATTGATGAGAGAGGTAACTGTATGTACCAAGCTGATCCTATGGATGTACTACGTGCACTACTCCCCCATATTCAGTCGCCTTTATACTTTGGGATAAAGCGCTCACGCCTCGATGAGAATGGTAGCATTGCTGAGGTTGACACTAGTGAACTTCAAAGTAACACACGAGATCCCGAGTTTTTTATTCCCTGCACACTCTCTTTAGAAGAGAGCAACCAAGTCGAAGAAGTCAACATACACGATCTGCTCAGGCAAGCTCTCCAGCAAGAGCATCAAGCTTACTTTAATGAAGCGCGTAAGCAAGAGGATCAAACTGCTCTCCAGCTTGCTCAAATTCATGCGCTTGAGAGTGGTTCTCAAGCAGCAGTAATCGAGCCTCATTATGACCATCTCCTTCTTGAGAAAAAAAATTCTCGATCCTGCTCCCTCAACACTAGTCCTCTCCATCCCACGCCTCTATGCTGAGTATAACAATGAAACTCCTTCTTTTATTAAACTCAGACAGTCTATTCTTGAAATTGAAAAGCCTATTGAAATTCCAACTTATTCCCATGGTCAAGAAGGGGTCGCTACTTATGAGCCCATAACTTTTATTTGTCACCAAGGAAATCCTAATAAAGGACATTATATTACCTTCAAGAAAGAAGGAGATGATTGGTATCAGTTTAATGATGATGAAATCATTAAAGTTAATTTCTCCAACCCCGACCATTTGAGAGTTTTCACTTTTCGCACACAAAAGCTTAGCACTGTCGTAGCCTATGCTAAGGTAGAGCCTGAAGAACCTTCGTCATCTGAAATAACTTAAAACTTTCTTTTACTACCCCCTTTGTTCTGGGAAAGCTAAGTTTCATCAACAAGAAAAAGAGAGAATAGGGTCTTAAAGCAAAGAGAACCTTTCCCAAAAAAGTTTTTGCCAATCATAGAAGAATTGAGAGGAGGCACTCTTAAAGAAAGCGCCTGAGCGAATGAAGTCTCCTTTTCGATTGAGAGCGTTTTAAGTGAAGTTCTAGCCAATGTAGTGCCAGCAGTGAAGAGCACAAGAGCTGCCGTGTATTCTCTCCTACTTAAGGGCTCGAGCACCGAAGTGATGCCACACTGCACAGCTACAACGTTAGTGAGAATACTCTTATATAAGTACTACGTTGGTCTCCTCATACTAAAGCAATCAGAAGTCCGGCAATAAGTGCTAGGAGAGGCCATGCGCCCAATAAGTCCTAACGACTCACCACGAAGAGTCTTTGCTAAGGGATCATAATATTTCTCCTGAACATGAAGTCGCTTAATGAAGCCAATAATCAGTCGATTTTCTCCAATTTGCAGTGTCCCCCATTCTATACATTCTAGGCTAACAGGAGCCTGAGCAATACGCGGGGGCTTAACAAAAGAGGATGGAAGTGTTGAAACGCCTGCATGCTCAAGTTCGCTTTCTTCGTAAGGAAAAGGAGCTGAGGTGATATTCATGGCTTCAGCGAGAGCTTCATCTACTAAGTTAACAACAAATTCATGCGTGCTTCGTATGTTCTTTGCTGTGTCTTTAGGTTCTCCCGATTCACGATCTCCAGGACAAAATCCAAGAATAGGAGGATTGGCTCCTAGAAGATTAAAAAAACTAAAGGGAGCTGCATTGACTCTACCATGCAAACTGATCGTTGTGACCCATGCAATAGGTCGAGGAACTACTAGATTCGCAAGTAGTGAATAAGCCCTCATGGGAGTTTCATTTTCAAGATTGATTTCCATTAGCAAAAAATAGCTGTAATAAAAAGAGAGGGAATTCTCTTCCTGAGCATACTATCGTCAAATTACTTAGAAGTTACAGGAGAGAGTGCAGAGATTTTTAAAAAAGGTAAGGCCGAAGACCGAACGCTATCTCAACGATCAGATAATGGGATGAGAACGCTCCATTTTTTAAATAAGATCAAGTCCATTTCCTGTCATTTCTAAGGAAATTGACGATATCCTCTATCCCGTTTCTTATCGATCCCTTTTTTCAGGGAACTAGAAAAAAGGACGACCTCGAAGAAAGTATTCTTCGAGGTCGTTAATACTGGCGACGTCCTACTCTCGCACAACCTATAGATGCACTACCATCGGGGCTGCAGCGTTTCACTTCCGTGTTCGGGATGGGAACGGGTGGGTCCACTGCGCTAAGATCACCAGAGGACGAAATTCTATTTGTTCATTGAAGAATATAACAAATTTAATTTATTTGAGTTTTTAATTGAAAATTCAGATAAATTTTTTTGAGATGTTCTAAGCTTTTCGTGAGAAATTCGGGTCTCTGGCGACAAGAAAACAATAACGTTTTACAAAAAGTCGCTTTTATATTTTCAAAGAACAAGAACATGGAAACCTTCCAGTGTTATTCACTGATTTCTGTAGATAGTAGTAAAATATGCCGATTCTAAAACTGCTGTTCAGTGAGAACAGAGTTAGAATGAAAACAGTAAAGCCGAACGAGCATTAGTATTGTTAAGCTAAACATATTGCTATGCTTGCACCCACAACCTATCAACGTGGTAGTCTTCCACGGCTCTTCAGGGAGAACTCATCTTGGGAGAGGCTTGGCGCTTAGATGCTTTCAGCGCTTATCCTTTCCGAACATAGCTGCCCAGCAATGCCGTTGACACGACAACTGGAACACCAGAGGTTCGTCATTCTCGGTCCTCTCGTACTAGAAAATGAACCCCTCAATTCTCCTGCGCCCACAGTGGATAAGGACCGAACTGTCTCGCGACGTTCTGAACCCAGCTCGCGTACCACTTTAACCGGCGAACAGCCGGACCCTTGGGACCTTCTTCAGCCCCAGGATGTGATGAGCCGACATCGAGGTGCCAAACCCTGCCGTCGATATGAGCTCTTGGGCAGGATCAGCCTGTTATCCCTAGCGTACCTTTTGTCCGTTGAGCGATGGCAATTCCACATTCAACCACCGGATCACTTGGGCCGACTTTCGTCCCTGCTCGACATGTGTGTCTCGCAGTTAAGCTGGCTTATATCCATATACTCGACACCCGATTATCAACCGGGTTGAGCCAACCTTCGCACTCCTCCGTTACTCTTTGGGAGGAGACCGCCCCAGTCAAACTGACCAGCTGCCAGGGTTCCTTACCCAGATAATGGGTTAAGGTTAGATTTTCCAATTCTAAAGGGTGGTGTTTCATTGACGACTCCTCTTTGTCCGAAAACAAAGGATCAACGTCTCCCACTTACACTAAGCATCATAATCGAAAAACCAGTGACAGCGTACAGTAAAGGTGCATAGGGTCTTTCCGTCCTACTGCGGGCAGGCGGCATCTTCACCGCCAATACAACTTCGCTGAGCTCCTCGTTGAGACAGCGGTCAACTCGTTACACGATTCGTGCAGGTCGGAACTTACCCGACAAGGAATTTCGCTACCTTAGGACCGTTATAGTTACGGCCGACATTCACGGGGACTTGGGCTCAGAGCTTCGTCTTACGACTAACCCCTTACCGTAATCTTTCCGCATTGGTCACGTGTCACACCCTATACGTCGACTTTCGTCTTAGCAGAGTGCTGTGTTTTTGTTAAACAGTCGGTTGACCCTCTTCACTGCGGCCCGCACCATTTTGATAACCTAGAGAACAAAAAATTGAATAATAAGTACGAAATTTATTACGAGATTTATTCCAAGATTTATATAATAAATCTAGTTTGTAAAACTTAGTTCGTGGCAAAAAATCACTAAAAGTCTTTTAAATGATATTAGCAACGAGTTTCCCATTATTTATTGTCACTTCTTCTGTCACTTTATGCTATCAAAATTGGTGCGGGCACCCCTTTTTCCGAAGTTACGGGGCTAGATTGCCGAGTTCCTTAACGAGGTTTCACTCTTACGCCTGAGCACATTTATGCCCACCCACCTGTGTCGGTTTACGGTACGGACGACCTTAGGAACATGTATTGACTTTTCTTGATACAGAATTTGAAAAATCTACCTTGACCGAAGTCTTGGCATTACCTTGCGGAACCGTCACTTTCAATCGACGGCTTTTCTCTTTCTATATGTCCTCAACACACTTAACTAAAGACGGTGCAGGAATATTAACCTGCTCTCCATCGACTACGCCCTTCGGCCTCGCCTTAGGACCCGACTAACCCTGGGAGGACGAACCTTCCCCAGGAAACCTTAGGTTTACGGCGGCCGGGAATTCAACCCGGCTTAACGCTACTCATGTCTGCATCCTCACTTCTTGGAACTTCACCTAGGGTTTCCCCATGGCTTCAACGCACCAAGAACGCTCCCCTACCACGCAACTCTGGCGAACCAAAATTGCATCCAGAGCTTCGGTATACCGCTTGATCGCCAATCATTTTTGGCGCAAGATCACTCGATGAGTCAGCTATTACGCACTGTTTAAATGATGGCTGCCTCTAAGCCAACATCCTCACTGTCTAAGTAATCTCACATCCTTTCCACTGAGCGGTATTTAGGCACCTTAGCTGCTGATCTGGGTTGTTTCCCTCTCGAATACGAAGCTTATCCCTCGCATTCTGCCTCCTGCACTTCACCCTATGGCATTCGGAGTTTGATTGAATTCGGTACCCTGGTGTGGGCCCTAGTTCATCCAGTGCTCTACCTCCATAGGTCAGCATGCAAGGCTCTACCTCAATAGATTTCGGGGAGAACCAGCTATGACGGGGTTTGATTAGTCTTTCGCTCCTACCCACAGCTCATCCGAAAACGTTTCAACGTTCACCGGTTCGGTCCTTCATCTCGTGTTACCGAGACTTCAACCTGGCCATGGGTAGATCACCTCCGCTTCGGGTCTAGCACCAGCAGCTGGACGTCCATTTCGGACTCGCTTTCGCTTCGCCTACATCCCAGAAGGACTTAGACTTGCTACTGATACTAACTCGCAGACTCATTAAGCAAAAGGCACGCCATTACCCCTTGCGGGGCTCTGACACCTTGTAAGCACATGATTTCAGGTACTATTTCACTCCGCTCGTCGCGGTACTTTTCACCTTTCCCTCGCGGTACTAGTTCACTATCGGTCGCCAGCGAGTATTTAGCCTTACGGTGTGGTCACCGTAGATTCATGCCAACTTTCACGTGGATGGCATTACTCAGGAACTCCCTAGATGTTATTGAGTTTTCGGTTACGGGTCTCTCACCCTCTTTGGAGCATTTTTCCATATGCTTCACCTAACTTTCTAACTATCTATCCACAAAATGGATCGGGGTCCTACAACCCCAGAAGACAAGTCTTCTGGTTTGGGCTCTTCCGCATTCGCTCGCCACTACTAACGGAATCGCTTTCGCTTTCTTTTCCTCCGGTTACTGAGATGTTTCACTTCACCGGGTGTTGCTCCAACTGCTCTATATATTCAAGCAGTGGTGACTAAACATTACTTTAGTCGGGTTACCCCATTAGGAAATCTACGGATTATAGCGTATTTGCCGCTTCCCGTAGCTTATCGCAGCTTATCACGTCCTTCATCGCCTGCTGGCACCAAGGCATCCTTCATGTGCTCTTAGTAGCTTATTAATTGTTTCATTCTGAAATTCTCGTTAAACATTCAATTAATCATAAGAAAAATGAATGTTTGGATTCAGTTCTAGTTTCAGCTCCTGTAGCAACAGCTACAGAGTTGTATTTTTTACCCTATCTACAGATATCAAAGAACAACCACTGGAACTAGGTCCGTGGCAATGCGCATGACCTTTACTAGCTAGTTTTTGAGAGCTAGTAGCGCATAGACAAAATTAATTAAGTTTTTAATTAAGTTTTTGAAAAATGGATATTTTTAAAGTTTGAAATTTTGAAGTTATTCTTAGTAAGAAAAACTAAGAATCTGGAAATTGAAATTCAAATTGAAAGCAAACTTGAGTCTTATTACTCTAATTGTTTGGTTTAAATTTGAATTTTGATTCTAGATTCGTTTGGTCAGGAAAAACTGTCATGGGCCTGACTGGACTCGAACCAGTGACCCTGCGCTTATCAAGCGCATGCTCTAACCAACTGAGCTACAGGCCCTCTTGAGAATTTAAGTTTTTGGCTAAGTTTTATTTAGAACAATTGTTTAAGAGTCAATGCAATAGTATTTTAGAAGACTTGACTTGACATACCTTTGTTTCAAGTTAGTCAAAAAGGAAGTTTTGGCTAGATTTTACAAAGTCGTTCATGTTTTTATCGGCAAAAGAGATCTTTAGTGTTCAGACACATCGTTAAATAGCGTAGTTAAGCAGTTAAGGAGTAACATGAGAAGTAACATGGAGGCACGGGGGTTCGAACCCCGGACATCCAGCTTGCAAAGCTGGCGCTCTACCAACTGAGCTATACCCCCGCTAAGCTAAGCTTTAGTGAGTTTCATTACAATCTACTAAGATTTTTATACTATAAAGTTTTTATATTATACTAAGACTTTACTAAGGCTTTAGTTGTGTATAAGAATTTTTCATATAAAAGTTTTTAAAGAGCTGATAAAAACTACTACTATTTCTCCTAGCAAAAACTGAACTGTGCGTTCTCGTCGAACCAAGAGAAGCTTTCACTTCTCTAGGTTTTACCACATAGCATTTGACTGATCAATACGATTGATCGATTTCAAACACCTTAGCGATCGACCTTCCAGTGCACTATTGGTGCTACTAGATACTCCTTAGAAAGGAGGTGATCCAGCCGCAGGTTCCCCTACGGCTACCTTGTTACGACTTCATCCCAGTTACCGCCCATACCTTAGACACCTGCTTCCCTTGCGGGTTAGCGCAGCGGCTTCGGGTACAAGAGACTTCCATGATGTGACGGGCGGTGTGTACAAGGCCCGGGAACGTATTCACGGCGCCGTAGCTGATGCGCCATTACTAGCGATTCCAACTTCATGAAGGCGAGTTGCAGCCTTCAATCCGAACTGGGCCCAGATTTATCGATTTCCTCCACCTCGCGGTCTTGGATCATTTTGTTCTGGGCATTGTAGTACGTGTGCAGCCCTGGTCGTAAGGGCCATGCTGACTTGACGTCATCCCCACCTTCCTCCCCGTTTCACAGGGCAGTCTGAACCGAGTGCTTCTAACCGAAGTTAGAGTGGCAACAGTTCACAGGGGTTGCGCTCGTTGCGGGACTTAACCCAACATCTCACGACACGAGCTGACGACAGCCATGCAGCACCTGTGCAAATTTTCTCTTGCGAGAATCACCGGCTTTCACCGATTTAGAGATGCATGTCAAGACCAGGTAAGGTTCTTCGCGTTGCATCGAATTAAGCCACATACTCCACCGCTTGTGCGGGCCCCCGTCAATTTCTTTGAGTTTTAATCTTGCGACCGTACTTCTCAGGCGGCACGTTTAACGCGTTAGCTCCGGCACGGAAGGGGTCGAATCCTCCCACACCAAACGTGCAACGTTTACTGCTAGGACTACCGGGGTATCTAATCCCGTTTGCTCCCCTAGCCTTCGTGCATGAGCGTCAGGAACTGCCCAGAGATTCGCTTTCGCCACTGGTCTTCCTCACGATATCTACGCATTTCACTGCTACACCGTGAATTCCAATCTCCTCTACAGTCCTCTAGCATGGCAGTATCAGATGCCATTGAGAGGTTGAGCCTCTAAATTTCACACCCGACTTACCACACCGCCTGCGCACCCTTTACGCCCAATGAATCCGAACAACGCTTGAGACCTCTGTATTACCGCGGCTGCTGGCACAGAGTTAGCCGTCTCTTCCTCTTAAGGTACTATCACTTTCTTGTTCCCTTATGACAGGAGTTTACAACCCAAGGGCCTTCATCCTCCACGCGGCGTCGCTCCATCAGGGTTTCCCCCATTGTGAAAAATTCTCGACTGCTGCCACCCGTAGGTGTCTGGACCGTGTCTCAGTTCCAGTGTGGCTGGTCGTCCTCTCAGACCAGCTACCCGTCATTGCCTTGGTAAGCTATTACCTTACCAACTAGCTGATAGGCCGCGAGCTCATCAAAAAGCGTCTTGCGACTTTAACGTTATGAAGATGACTTCACTAGTGTTATGCGGTATTAATTCGCCTTTCGGCGAGCTATCCCCCACTTTTCGGCAGATTACTCACGTATTACGCACCCGTTCGCCACTAAATTTCATTGATATTACTACCAGTGAAATTTCGTTCGACTTGCATGTCTTATCCACGCCGCCAGCGTTCGTTCTGAGCCAGAATCAAACTCTCCATTGAAAAGTTTGTGTTTCCTCACTATAAAGCGGGAAAAAAATTCAGGCACTATTAACATAGTTTGCATTTTTGTTTTTTGATGAATCACAAACAAGTTTTGCAAACTTTTAATGGTCCTTTTTAAAACTCAATTTTATCGACAGAAAACGCACAATTCAGTTTTTGCTGATTGCTTTTAAAAACAGATAACTTTGTTAAGTTTTTAAAATTTTAAATTTATCCATCCGATTTTTATTGCCTATGCAAAATCAGATCAGCGCTATCAAAGATCAACTCCAGTATCCGCAACAACGTTTTTTCAGTTGTTCGTTAGAAACGACAGCAACCATTAAGAAGTTGTTTTATGGCGGACTGGTCAAAGAACATTCCCGAATGTAAGTAATTAGAATTACTACCGGGGTTGTGTAAGTTACACTGCTCTTAGAAGAAGTCAACAAAATGTTTTTATTTTTTTGATTTTTTAAAAATCGTCACGGTTTTTTTAACTGGTAATATTCACTCTGTTTCCTGAAGTATTGAGAAAAAGTGATTTGGGGAGCTATAACAATACTTCAAAAGAGCTAGAAGTAGGGCAGTTCTATTATAGTGACTTGAGACTTTTTTTGAAACGCTCTAGCCCTAGGAAAATAGAGGTTAAGAGGACGATTGCTACTCACGGGAACTTTTTTCAGTCTACTCAATGAAAAAATTAGAAAAGCACGTCATCATCTTTTCAAAAATTTTGAACAATGATTTGCCACGACTTCATAAAGCAGAGGAAGCATCGATATACAAATAATCCCTAGGACAACTGCTTCAAAATGATGCTGAACCCAAGTTATACGGCCAAAGAGCAATCCTGCAGTCATCATCAAGAAGACCCAGGAAAAACTACCTACTATACTGTAGAGAAGAAAATAGTTCCATTCCATCGCTGCCATGCCTGAAACAAAAGGAACAAGTGTCCTAAAAATGGGCAGAAAGCGTGCTAAAATCAAGGCTTTGGGACCATGCTTACTAAAGAACAGGGAAGCACGATGAAGATATTCTTTTTTTAGGACGAGTGCTTTCTCTTTAAAAATAGAACTTCCTATCCATTTTCCACACTGAAAATTGAGCATGTTTCCAAGAGTTGCAGCAAGAGTAAGAAGAAAAAATGCACAAAAATAATTAATCCCCCCTGAAGGCTTCGCTGCAGCAAAAGCACCTACTGCAAAGAGCAGAGAATCTCCAGGTAGAAAAGGAGCAACAACAAGACCTGTTTCAGAAAAAACAAGTAGAAACAAAATTCCATAGATCCAAGCTCCATAAAGTAGCGTGAGGTGAGCGAGGCTTTGATCAAGGTGAAGAAAGTTATCTTGAAACCAGTGGAGAAAATTCATGCTCTCCATCATGGCTCTTGAAGAGCAGCAATCTCAATGAAGAAGTTCAAAAAAGAAAAATTTGTAGGAAGCACTTCTCTGACTAAGATTTTCTTTCGTGAAGAAATTCCTCTATTCTACTGAAAGCGTCATGAAGCTTTTCCATACTGGTAGCGTAGCTACAGCGCACAAATCCTTCCCCACTCTCTCCAAAAGCAGTTCCTGGAATAAGCGCTACTTTTTTCTTATGTAGTAGTTGCATTGCAAATTCCTTACTGCTGAAACCAAGATGAGCAATACTAGGAAAAATATAGAAAGCTCCACGAGGAAAAGAAAAAGGGAGTCCTAGCTCTTGACAGCGTTTGGCTACAAAGTCACGTCGTTGAGCATATTGATTTCTCATTTTAAGAAGACTGGGAGCTCCCGACTCTAACGCTTCAATAGCTGCTTCCTGAAGCATGTTTGGAGCACAGAGAATAGCATACTGATGGATTTTCATCATTCCTCCAATAAGATCATCAGGACCACAGGCAAAGCCAAGACGCCAACCTGTCATGGCAAATGCTTTTGAAACACCATGGAGCAAGATCACTCTCTGCTTCATTCCTTCGAGAGCAGCTATGGAATGGTGTTCGACTTGATCATAGGTCAGCTCACTGTAGATTTCATCAGTAATAACAAGTAAATCATGAGCAATGCAAAGTTCTGCAATTTTCAGTAGTTCGCTACGAGGAAGGATTGCTCCTGTAGGATTGGTTGGAAAGTTAAGTAAGAGAACTCTCGTACGTGGAGTAATAGCCTTCTCAATAGCTGAGGAGAACAATATGAAGTCATCTTCAAGACGTGTTGGAATTGGCTTAGGAAGACCACCAGCAAGAAGAATGGTAGGAGCATAAGAAACGTAACACGGTTCATGATAGAGCACTTCATCACCTGGATTGAGTACGGCGCGCAATGCCAGATCGATTCCTTCAGAAACTCCTACTGTTACCAAAATTTCATTCCTTGGATCATAGGATACTCCTAGTTTTTCGCTCACATAATGAGCGATAGCTTTTCTTAAGCGAGGAAGTCCTAAGTTTGATGTGTAGGCTGTTTTTCCTCGCTCTAGTGCGTAAATAGCAGCTTCGCGGATATGCCATGGCGTAACAAAGTCAGGCTCTCCAATGCCAAGGGAAATAACATTCTCCATGGACTGAACAATTTCAAAGAAGTCACGAATTCCTGATTTAGGAATTTGCTCAACAATGGAAGAGAGACGATTCAAGAAGAGGGAACGTTAAGAAGAATTCGACAACATCAAGGGGCTACAGAAAGACGCTCGAACACTTCATCTTCTACGTAGAAGATACCATTCTCCTTGTAGGTATTGAGTCGAAAACGTGTTGCACACGATTGAACAGCATCAATAGTACTTAGTTTGGTGGCCACAAAAGCAGCTACTTCTCTCAGTGAGTGACCCTCCACGACTACTAGTAAGTCATAACCTCCACTCATGAGATAAACACTACCAACTTCTTCAAAACGAGCAATGCGACTGGCAATACGATCAAATCCTCCTTCTCGCTCCGGGGTGACTCTCACTTCAATGACTGCAGTAACTAAATTGGGATCAAGATAATCATGATGGAGAACGGCATGATATCCCAGAATGGTTCCATCTTTTTCCCATTGGCCAATCTTCTGAAGGACTTCTTCTTCTGGCAAACCAACTTCAGCTGCTAATTGAGCGGGAGAGCTTCGTTTCTTTTTTTGTAATAGTTCAAGTAATTTATCCATGAGCGAGAAGAGTGTGGAGTAATTTTTCTACTTGGACAATCCTTCATCTTGAGAGCTCTTCTTCCAACCAGCAGAGTGCCTTATCGTAGCTGTGACGTTCTAAATAATGTCGAAGTCTCGGATCGATAACTGTTTTGCTCAGTGCCCCAATTGCTTCCTCGATAGCTCCGGATGCCTCTTTGAGCTGCTCTAAATGCTCCTCTGGATTACGATGGCGCAGATCACTATCAGCAATGACCTGAAGGCGTTGTCGCAGGGTGAGAGCAAGTTTCTTAAGTAAAGAAGCGTGGTCCATCTTGGAGTGTGATTTTAGATCTCTATTATTCCTTGGTAAAAGGGATAAAATCAATATGTTGTTTAAAACGATCAACATTCTTGACAACAACTTGAAGAAGGTCTCCAGCACGATAAATTTTTTTTCTTCTCCGTCCTACCAATCGTTTTGTTGCTGGCTCAAAAAAATAGTCGTCATCATGAAAGCTATTGATAGGGATCAATCCAGAAACAAGTGCATCGGGTAATTCGACAAAGAGACCATGGTGACGAACGTGAAGAACTTGTGCTTGAAATGGTTTTTTTTCTTTTTGATGCTCTTGTGCTTGAAAATACTCAAATTTTTTGAGCTGTTGTGACTCTTTTTCTGCATCTGCCGCTACTCTCTCAGTGAGTGAAAGATGATCGCCTAGTTTTCCTAAATCTCGTGATAGAGGCCCAGAGGCTGTTATTTTCAATTGTTTTGCTAGGGCACGATGAGTGATTAAATCAGCATAGCGACGAATAGGACTGGTAAAGTGCGTGTAGCTACTTTTTTGTAAACCAAAATGACCCAGTGGTTCAGGAGCATAGCGAGCCCTTTTTAGACTTTTGAGAAGACCAATTTTAAGAGGAAGCTCTAAGGTTGTACCTGAAAGACTTCTTAAAAACTGCTGAAGTTCTCTTTGTTTGGTAAGATCACCAACCTTCCATCCATAGGAGAGAATAAGTTCTCGATATTCTTGAAGCTTGAGGGGATCTGGCTTTTCGTGAACTCGATAGAGGCTTGGTTGGCGAGCTATGATCAGCTGGTGAGCAACTAATTCATTGGCAAGTAGCATGAATTCTTCAATGAGTTGATGGGACTGGTCATTTTCCAATCGCTCAAGCCTGATGGGAGTTCCTTTTTCATCAAGCCAGATTTTGACTTCTGGCATTTCTAAATGAAGTGCTCCTTCTTGAAAGCGACGCCGACGTAGAGTAGAAGCACAAGCCCAGGCTGTGTGAACTTGCTTAGAAAGAAAATTATCAGCAGGGTGCTCTAACATGGAGAGCGCTTCTTGATAGGTTAAGCGTGCTATACTTCGAATCACACTGCGTGCAAAGCGAACATGTTTGATTGCTCCTTGAGCACTAATACTTGCAAAGAGAGAAAAAGTCAGCCGGTCTTCTTGTGGTTTTAAACTACAAAGACCATTACTTAAACATTCCGGTAACATCGGAATGACACGATCTACCAGGTAAACACTGTTTCCACGGCAACGAGCTTCTTCATCCAATGCTGTTCCCGGAAGCACATAATGAGCAACATCGGCAATGTGAATAGAAACATCCCATCCATCACCACTAGGCTGCACTTCAATGGCATCATCAAAATCACGTGCTTCTTGAGGATCAATGGTGAAGATAGGTCGATCTCGAAGATCTTCACGATCGGAATAATCAACTGCGTCTCTGATCCTAGGGTTCTCTGCTATTTCGGCGAGCACTTTTTCTGGAAATTGAAGCGGCAATTGATGCTTACGAATAATGGAAAGCATACTGACTTCTGGATCTTGAGAAGGCCCCAGCACTTCAATAATTCTGCCTTCAGGAGCAGGATGGGGATCTTCCCAGTCTTCTAGAAGAGCAAGAACTTTATCACCAGAGCGAGCTCCAAGCATTTCTCCTCGTAGATGGAGATGATGCCTCAAGCGTGGATCATCAACGCGAAGATAAGAAAAATTTTTGCTTTGTTCAAAAACACCAACAATTGGCTTCTTAGAACGCTCTAGAATAGCAAGGACTTCTCCTTCTCGTTTTTTTCTGATGTAGGAACGCGAGCCAGAAAAAGAGCCTTCGATCAATCGTGCTAAAACATAATCACCATGGAGAGCTCTTCCCATATTCTCTTCTGCAATGTAGAGATCGGGAGCTTCTTTAAGAAGGAGATGTGCTCCCGAGCTCTTATGCACCTGAAGCATACCATCGAATAAATGAGTGTTTTTTGAAAGGCGGTAATCTCCTCTCTCCATTTGGATAAGAAGTCCTTGTCGCTGGAATTGAGCCATGATTTTCTTGGTACGCCCATGGTCATGAGGAGGAATAGATAATACTTGAACAATCTGAGCCCAGGAGCAAGCTCGCTGGGCAAGAAGCTTGAGGAGGGCTGCATCTAGGGGGAGAACAGAAGAGAGGCTATCTTCAGTACGTTTGAATCTTTTTTTGCTCCTCTTTGATAACTGATGAAAATTTCTCTTAGAAGCTCGAGGCATTGATGAATCCTTACTTAGAGAGAAACTTGATTTTTTCTTGTTCATGAAACTGAGCTTAACTTCTTGATGAATATTCTGGAATTTCTATTTTCAGTGCTCCTTGCTTGAAATAGAAAGAGCTCTACAGTTAGAATCTTCCCTTTCTCTTGCGGGTGTGGTTCAATGGTAGAATGTGGGCTTCCCAAGCCTGAGACGAGGGTTCGATTCCCTTCACCCGCTCCACGATTATTTTTACTGTTGCCATTTGAATGAATATGCTTGAAGAAGTTTTCATTACAGGGATGGGTGCTTACTCTTCAGCTGGCAGCAATCTCCCAGCTCTTTGGCAACACACGCTCCATGGGGATGTAAGCGCCACCATGGAAAAATTTTCTTCTTCAAGAACAGAAAAAATTTTTCCTCTTTATCGTGCTCCACTCCCTCATTTTCAAACTCCAGAAAAAGCTTTATTACGTTCTGCCGATCGAACGGCTCATTTTGCCCTAGCAGCTGCCCTTGAGGCTTGGAGTCATGCTGCTCTTGAAGAAAAATCAGTCTCAAAAAATCGTTGCGGCGTCATTGTTGGTAGTGCTCGTGGCCCTGCTTCACTTCAAGAAAAAGAGATATGTTCTTTCACCTCTACTGAGGCTTCCTATCAGATCAAACCAAGCTCTTCTCTCTATTCTTCTTTTTCTTCTCTAGCAGGGCTCCTTGCTCGAGTTTTTAATCTCCAAGGCCCTGCTTTTATGGTCTCCTCTAGCTGCACATCAGCAGCAACAGCTCTTCATACAGCTCTTGGAATGATTCGCTCTGGAGTTCTTGATCTTGTTCTTGTAGGCGGAGTCGACGCACCACTGACTAAAAATCTCCTCGAGCAGTACCAGCAAACTGGCATTCTTGCTACAGCTTCTTCTGCAAAAGAAGCACTTGCTCCTTTCGATCGTGATCGTTGCGGAACAGTACTAGGAGAGGGAGCTGCTTTTCTTGTTCTGGAATCAAAAACTTCTCTTCTTCAGCGTGGAGCCTCTCCTCTAGGCTGTCTTGAATCCATTGTTCTTGCTTGTGAGCCTCGCTATCGTACTCGCTTTGATCAGCAAGGATTAGCTCTTAGAAGAGTTCTTGACCACTCTCTGAGGCAAGCAAGACTCCTTCCCCAGGACATTGGACTCATTCATCTTCATGGTACTGGCACTCGCTTTAATGATCTTATAGAGAGTCGTGCGATTCATGCATGCTTTGGACCACTTCATCAACAACCTTATGCTTGCGCTACAAAAGCTATTACAGGACACACGTTGGGAGCTGCTGCTCTTTTTCAAGTAGTTTTGACTCTCTGTGCTCTTGGAGATGGAGTTATCCCTCCTACAACAAACTGCAGAAACCTTGATCCAGCATGCACTCTACGTCTGGAAGTGTCTGATGATCCTCTTATCGACAGAGCTCTTTGTCTAACGGCAGGATTTTGGGGAGTGATCTCCAGCTTGATTCTCTCAAGAGTAAAAGAGTAGTGTGCCAATTTTTTCACCTAATCACCGTTCCATTATCTCCCGCTTCATGACGTCACTTTCTACTTATATCATCAATCTTGATCGCAACCCTGATCGCTGGTCTCATATTAAGAACGTATTTGAAGGAAATTTTTTCAGCTTACAGCGTATTGTTGCCTTCGATGGCCGTGAGCTGACGTTGCCCTCCCCTTCTTTTGATGAAAACCGCTTTAAGCGATTTCATGGGAGAGTGCTCAATATCTACGAACTTGCCTGCTACCTGAGTCATCTCAAAGCGATTGACGCTTTTCTAGCAACAGAAGAGGAATACGCACTCTTTGGCGAGGATGATATTTTTCCACGATCTCCCTTAGAAGAGATCATTAGAGCAGCGCTCGAAGAGAAAAAATATTGGAATATTTTGCGTCTAACAGCCCTTTGCCAAAATCAGCCTCTTCCTTTAAAAAAGATCACTCGTAATGCTACACTCTCTCTCTATCTTGGAAGAGTGAAAGGTGCTGGAGCCTACCTTCTGGATCGTAAGGCAGCTAAAGCCTTCAAACGATATCTACTTCCAATGTGGCTTCCATGGGATCATGCTTTTGATCGAGAATGGATTTATGGTTTAAGAGCGCTTGCTCTTACCCCCTTTCCTCTTTCTCAAACAGAGGAATATTTTCCTAGCACTATTCAAGGCAACTCTCAATCCAAACTCAGCACTTGGCAACGTTGGTGGAGCACTTATCCCTACCAAGCTTTCAATGAAATGAATCGTTTCATTTATCGCTTGGGAGCTTTTTTATCCTACAAAGGGAGCAGACTTCTTCCCAAGAAGTAGCACGAGAAGAGAGTAAGGAAGCGAGATAGGAATCTCGGGGAGCATAAAGAAGAAGCTTTTCTAAAGATTGGGGAGTAAGCAGGCGAGAGAAAATGAGATGATGTGTCTTGGAGAGACGACAGGTATGCTTCCCATAACCATCTGGTTGATTGCTCGACCAATAGTGAAGATAGGTTGTATTTCCTTTTTTTCCTTCTCCAAGATAGATCACCAAATGCCCACGCTCAGCATTTCCTATAGAATCTGTCCAAAAGATCTTTAAAAAATCTCCAGGTTTTGCTGCTGCTAAGTCACTAAAATTAGTACCGAGCTCATAGCGATGAAAAAGTCGTGCTACTCCTGGTCCATTAGCATTCCAGCACCCCCAAAATCCTTCTCCATCGGGATTATTATGTGGTAGTAGCAAGGCAAGTAGAGCGGGAGATAAGGAAAGTTTTCCTTCGATTTGTAAAATAGAGAGTGCTTTCAAAAAAAGAAGATAGGTGGCCTCAGAGCAAAAACTTGGTACTGCTACTCTCGGATCAACATGCAGATACCCATGATCAATGGTAACTGCTCGCTGAAGATTTTTCTTAGCTAAGGAATTGGTAGCATAGCCTCCAGCAGTGGGCATTGAGTTGAGGGTTCGAAGCACGAGAACATTGAAATTCGTTGATTCTTCACTATGAAGAAGACTCCATGGAAAAAAAAGCGACAAACAAGCAAACATCCATCTCCTTGCTTGATTTTTTTTTGAAGAATCCATGTGTTATAGTCAAATTACTTAGAAATTACAGGAAAGAGTGCAGAGATTTCTAAAAAAGGCAAGGCCGAAGGCCGAGCGCTATCTCAACGATAAGGTGATGGGATGAGAACGCTGCACTTTTTAAATAAGATCAAGTCCATTTCCTGTGATTTCTAAGTAATTTGACTATATATCGTCTCTGGAAAAACTCTGAGCTAAAAAGCTCCACGATCCTCTGGAGACATCAAGGATTTGAGATGAGTAGAGAGAGCCTCTTTCTTTGAAAGACCAAGAATGGAAGATGCTGCTGGAGTCCTTGAGAGAAAGTCTTGGGAAGGGAACTGACTTAAATCACTTATTTGAAAGAGCGACCGATTAGCCAGGGAGAGCAATGTATTATCCTCTGGATATTCCAAGAGGAGGGGAAAGAAGGTTGCTCTGCCAATAATAGCACGACGAGGAGTTCCAGAAGCAGGCCTCAGCCCCCAGAGGTTTTGATAAGTCATCGCCAATAATGGTTGATGGGAGGTATCATCTAATACTGAGTAATATTTTGGATCTTCTCCAGGATATTTTCCAATATAGATGAGGGATAAGAAAGGTTTCCCATAATCCACGAGATAAGAGAGTCGATCCTCGTAGGAGTCTGCACTTTTATCTATCACCTGCCCAACAGCCATTTGATCGGAAGAATGGCGAGGCAAGTAAATTCCAAAAGGAAGAAAGAGGTTTTTTAGCTCTGCAGAGCAATCATTGTTAAAATCCATACCTCCCCAGCCATAAGGCCTTCCAATCAAAGTCTCCATGATATCCGCCATATGGTGAGGTGTCAGAGAAAGAGGGATTGGAGCAATTGCTTGAGGATCCATGGAAATTTCCTCCATTTTGGCATGATGATCTTGATCTGCATTGGGTACCATGATGGTTGAAGCAGAGTGACCTTGAGGAAAGCATGCTCCTACATAAGCAAGAGAGAGCAGCTCTCCTTGCTCCTTTTGCAAGGGAGTTGCTGTTTTTGTAATAGCGACTAATTTCTTAGAAGCAGCCGCTGACCAATCCTGTAGAAAATTTTCATCAGTAAGAGCAATACCTTCACTCTTCACCCAAGCTATAAAATCAGGAGTAAGAACCAGATCCCATACTCGATCTCTTGTTTCCGCAAGAATATAGACCGGCGTTCCAACCCAAACTGCTGACATTTGAAGATAATCAAAGGTATCTCCCTCTCCGGGAAGCAGGGGATTTTCAAAAGCATGTTGATCTGTTGGCAGGAGACGAGCTGCTAAATTCTTAGTTGTTATTCCACGGCGCGTAGCATCGTATTTCAAAGAATTGAGCTCAGAGAGGTTGCTATTCTCTTTGATGGAGCTGAGCCATTCTTGAGGATAAGGGATAGCGCTAGCACTATCTTCTCCGTAGTAAGTCCCTGCTTTGCTAAAATCAACGAATCTTTGATCCTCCTCTCCTCTAAGATCACCTGTTAAGAGAGTCTGAACATAGTCTTGATTCCAAGGAGAAAGCCTTCCAAAAAGATGCCCATAGAGTTCTTGCCTTCTTTTTTCTTGAGCATCGCTTCCTAGCAGCTGGCCATTAGAGAAAGGGTCTTCTGAATCAATCCAACTTTTGGTTGTTTGATACTTATCTTCTAGTGGGAGCAAAGTATCTAAAGAGGAGCGTGCCGTGACTCTTGACGTCATGGAGGCGATCACAAAAAGAAACAAAAGGAGAAGAAGAGAGCCATTAGGGGGAAACATGAGCGGGAAGAAGAGAGAAGGTCGTTGAGGGCAAATGAATATAATAGACGATTTAATTTTCACCATTGATTTCTTAGAAAGGTCACCCTCAGCAGTTTCTAAGAAGATCATCTCTCTCCCTTATGCATGAGAACAGGTTGTCTCATCGATATTATTTTCTGCATTGACAATGAAGAGTCGCCCTCCCGAACGAAGCACATGAATATTCATGCCATAAAGAGAGCTCAATGCCTCACTGGAAATAACATCATCAACACTCCCAAGGGCTACTCTCCCTCGTCCCAAGTACATCACACGCGTCATTGCTCCAAGAAGTGGATTCACATCATGAGCAATAAAAAGCATGGTGAGCGCTTGCTCTTCACGAATTTGGAGCAAGCGCTCGACTAGAAGAAATTGATTTTTGGGATCAAGGCTAGCAAGTGGTTCATCCAGGAGCAGGAGCTTAGGATGATTCAAGAGTGCTTGGGCAAGCATGATCCGCTTTTTTTCTCCTCCTGAGAGCTGAGAGAAAGGACGATGAGCATATTCACTCGCCCCAGCTAGCTCTAAGGAGTACTCCACTTCTTCTCTAGCATGAGAAGAGAGCCAGGGAAGCCCCCATCGCTCACCACGATAGACAGCTGCTACAAGTGCTCGAGCACTCAGTGAAAAAGCCTCTAAGCCATCTTCTGCTTGTGGCAAATATCCAATCAGCGAGTTGAGTGCCCCAGGTGGGTTGCCCAAAAAGTCAATTGATCCCTCATGAAGAGGAGATAATCCTAAAATAGAACGCAACAGTGTTGATTTACCAACACCATTGGGTCCAAAGATACCGATAAATTCTCCTTGATCAATCTCTGCTGAAAAATCAGTAATTACCTGACGATTTCCAAAGCGTATTCCTACATTATTAAAGGAGAGCAGCGACATGGATAATCTATTTTTAAGGATGAATGTTAGAAAAATGGTATACTGGAATCTTTAAGATGATCAAGATTTCAGAGTCTGCTACTACCTATCTGGAAGTAGTGAAGAGAACAAGTGCTGGCGTCAAAAAAACCAGATAGAACCTCTCATTATTGATCTGAAAAAGAGATCAAGGAGCTTCTTAAAGAACAATTACCAAGACTACGTAGAATTATTTTGAGAGAGCAGCATCGATTTTTTCAAGTTCCCAGAGCATCCAAGCAACATAGCTACTAGCACTAGCAGGTTGTGTTTCGGTAACATAAATAACTGGAATTTGGTATTTCTGCGCAAGAGCAACCATTCGTTGAGAAGAAGGATTGCTGGTTTGAGCATTTTGAAAAAGAAGTTTTACTTTTCTAGTTACTAAACTTTCTTCAAAAGCCACTGTTTCCTCAAAGCTTGGAGTAATATCATTCATGATGGAGTATTGATATTTTTCATTGAGCATTTGAAACCCTAGAGCAGCAGCCATGTCATTGAAAAGAGGCTCTGTTGCCGTGACAGTCACTCCTCCTCTTCTAGATTGAAGAGTCCTAATTTTCTGGAGAAGTGGTTTCATGGAATTTGAAAAAGCAATTGCTCCTTGAGGTCTCTTCAACAGAAGAGCCAGTTCATCAGCTAGTCGAGGCATTGTTTTAGGGTCGTACCAGAGATGTGGATTCGCTCCAACCCTTGCTCCAAGAAGTTGAGCCACATTAATAATAAGGCGATGTGATTTTTTATCAGTTGCCAATATTTTCTCTACCCACGTGTCATAGCCTAAACCATTATAAATAACAATCTGGGCATCCAAGAGAGCTTTTGCACTAGCAGCATTAGGCTGAAATTCGTGAGGATCTTCATTGGGATTACTCATGATGCTGATCACATGAGCAGAAGGACCAGCGACTTCTTGAGCAACAGAACCATAAAAATTTTCTGCAGCAACAATGTCAATGCCTCCAGCATGCCCTCCAAGAGTAAGAAAGCAGAAGCTTACAAAGAGGAGAAAAAGTTGTGCTCGCATTTAATTTTAGAAAGTAAAGATGATCTTCCTGGACTTGGAGAACCTTATCTAAGCTGTCAAGACCCTTCCTTTGACCTAAAAAATAATAGAAGAGCATCCCCCAGCTAATGCCTGAAATGGCGTACACCAGTGAATACCATAGCAAGATCATGTTTATTTGCTGCATCAATCACTTCGGAGTCACGTATAGAACCTCCTGGTTGGATGGCAGCACTAGCACCTGCCTCTGCAGCAGCAGTAAGACCATCTGGGAAAGGGAAAAAAGCATCGCTACAAACAACGCTACCATGAAGAGAAAGACCAGCTTCAGCTGCTTTCCAAGCAGCAATACGCGAAGCATCTACTCGTGACATTTGACCAGCTCCAATTCCTAGAGTGCGATCACGAGCAACATAGACAATCGCATTACTCTTAACATGCTTAACAACTTTCCACCCAAATTCCATCGCTTCGAGTTCCTCGCGTGTAGGAGGTCGTTGCGTCACCACACGTTTCTCGAGCGTTCCAACTTTATTCCAGGAATCAATATCAGCATCTTGTAGCAAGACACCCCCAATAACAGATCGAAGATCACGATCAGTTGGAGAAGGAGTTTTTAAGAGTTTCATGAGGCGAAGATTTTTTTTCTTCTGCAAGAGAGCGCGAGCTTCGCCACGATACTCGGGGGCAATAATAACTTCGCTAAAAATTTCTGAAATAGCTTGCGCTAATGCTTCATCAATAGGGCGATTAGCAATAATGATGCCGCCAAAAGGAGCAGAGCGATCGGTTTGAAAAGCTTTTTCCCACGCTTTAGAGAGATCCAAGTCACTGGCGACACCACAAGGATTGGTGTGCTTGAGAATGGCTATGGTAGGTTCTTCAAATTCTGCAATAAGACGAGTAGCTGCTGTAATATCAAGGATGTTATTAAAAGAGAGTTCTTTGCCATGGAGTTTTTCGAAATAGTCGAAGAAATGACCGTAGAGTTCCGCTTCTTGGTGAGGATTCTCTCCATAGCGCAAGCGACAAACTTGAGGAAACTTCAGTGAAAGAGAAGAAGAAGGAGCAAGCTCCCCGTCGAGGTAAGAGCTGATGGCGTAATCATAGGAAGCCGTGAGAGAGAAAGCTTTCATGGCCAATCGAGCACGTAGTTCAAGCGTTGTTGAACCATGGTTGTTCTCCATGGACTCAAGAATACGTGGATAATCTTCTGGATCGACAACAACAGTAAGGGAAGCATGATTTTTAGCAGCACTTCGAATCATTGCAGGTCCACCAATATCAATTTGTTCCAAAGCTTGTACTAATGTCGTTCCTTTCTTAGCAATTGTTTCAACAAAAGGGTAGAGGTTCACGCAAACCAAATCGATAGGAACAATCCCATGCTTGTGAGCTTGAGCGCAGTCAATAGGATGATCACGACGATAGAGCAATCCTCCATGAACCTTCGGATGAAGCGTTTTTAGTCGTCCTTCCATCATTTCATCTAGCCCGGTGAAATCAGAAATTTCAGTGACTGGAAGACCTGCATTTTGGAGTGCTCTGGCAGTACCTCCTGTTGAAATCAACTCCACCCCATGGGCAATTAAGCCTCGTGCAAAATCAAGAAGACCGGTTTTATTGGAGACAGAAAGAAGAGCTCGTTGCATAAGAAAGGGGATAAGTTAAGAGTTTGAAGTAGGAGCTGCTCAAGAAAATAGTTTCTTTATTTTTAGAACAAAGAGAACGCTCTCTCTTCGATTTCCCCTTGATGGAGCATTACTATTTGAAGATGTGCTGACATTATAAAACAGATTACCAAAGAAAAAACCTTGCTTTCTATCTCAATTATGTTTGTTTCTCCCTATGCAAACCACTCCATCTAAATCTTCTAAACAAAATTCTATTGTCTATTTCATTGGATTCACTGCAGCACTAGCTGGGCTTCTCTTTGGACTTGATATTGGCGTTATCTCTGGTGCCCTAGAATTTATCCAAAAAGATTTTAGCGTGAGTGATCAAACACTCGAGTGGATTGTGAGCGCTTTGCTTTGGGGAGCTGTTTTTGGAACATTGGTTTCAGGCATTCTCTCCAAACAGCTTGGGCGTAAGAAAACAATGCTGCTCAGTGCTCTCATTTTTGCTCTTGGGTCCCTCTACTGCTCGATGAGTCGTTCTGCTAACGAACTGATTGCAGCACGTTTTCTGTTAGGGATTGCTGTTGGTGTGGCTTCCTTCACAGCGCCACTCTATTTGTCAGAAATTTCTCCTCAGCGTATTCGTGGAAGCATGATTGCAATGTATCAACTCATGATCACTATTGGCATCATGCTCGCTTATTTTAGTAATATGTTTTTTGGAACAACAGTGATCATCAATCAACAAATAGGAGGTCATTGGCGCCTCATGCTAGGAGTTATCATCTTCCCAGCTCTCTTGATGTTTGCTGGAATGCTCTTTCTTCCTGAGAGTCCACGCTGGCTTTTCCTTCGAGGTTTTCAAAAACGTGGAGTCGATGTTTTTCGCAAAATGCTCCTTCCAGAAGAAGAAATCACCAGTGAAGTAGCAGAGATTAAGAAAAATCTTCTTCAAAAGCAGAATGGCTTTCACTTGCTACTGAAGAATTCTCATTTTCGTCGCGCTATTTTCCTAGGAATGATACTTCAATTTATTCAGCAACTCACGGGTATCAATGTCATTCTCTACTATGCTCCTCGTATTTTCAAAATTGCTGGGTTTGCTAGTACTTCAGGCCAAATGTGGGGAACCATTGTTATTGGTATTACCAATATGCTTGCTACTTTTATTGCGATTGCCTTTGTTGATAAACTTGGTCGTAAGCCCATCATGTATGCTGGCTTTACGGTTATGGGAGCATCCATGCTAACAGTAGGCACTCTCTTTAATATGAATTTGGAACAATCTCCAGTTCTAGGCTACTATGCCATTACCGCACTGCTACTCTTTATGGTTGGATTTGCCATGAGTGCAGGACCTATTATCTGGATTCTCTGTTCCGAAATTTTCCCATTAGGTGGACGAGATTTAGGAATTACCTTTAGTACGTCGGCAAATTGGATTTCCAATGCCATTATTGGAGGAACTTTCCTTACAATGCTTGCCAAATTAGGAAGTGGTCCTACTTTCCTTCTCTACGGAGGATTACAAGTCCTCTTCGTTCTCTTTTTCCTCCTTTTTGTTCCTGAGACTAAAGGTGTTTCCTTAGAGAGTATTGAGCGAAACTTGCTCTCTGGCGAACCACTCCGCAACATAGGAAGATAACTCTTCGCTCTAGAGCACAACTGGCACTATACATGTGGGAGAAGGAGCATGGCTAGCAGCAGCGGGGTGGGAGAAGCTCAGTGGTCATCCCATCTTCTGTGCTCAAGATCATGCTTGTCCAAAATAAAATTGGAGGACCTTTTCTCTTATGTTCTTGGTGAGCACTTTCGCACAGTGTCATTCCTGCCAACGCGGTAATGAACGGTCATGAAGATGGAGAAGGCAGAGGAGTTCAAATAGTTCGGTTGATTGAATTTTTGATCAACATGAAGACCGATACAGCGAATTTCAAGAGAGAGAGGTTCTCTCTCTTGAGTGGAGTTTGGCGGGATCTCTACAACAGAGTGATGATCTATGAAATGGAACTTAAATTCCACAGTTGAGCATAGCGATTTTACATCATATACTTTTCTTCTAAAAAATTTCTGCACTATTGTGCACTATCCAGGTGAATGATGGCTTTATGAAGATTATTTTACGGGAAAGCCCTTAGATAAACTCATCCATGACAACTGAAAAATTTAGCTTAAAGAGCCAAGGATGAGGATACACTCAGCGTAGATCAAAGGTATCATCGTTTCCTTGTTCAATTAAAAATACTACATATGCAACCTCATCCGATTTCAACTGCCTACGAGCCTTCAGCTATTGAATCTTCCTGGTACAGACGTTGGATAGAGAAGAATTGTTTTCATGCTGATGAAACATCGCATGCTCCTGCTTACTCATTGCTACTCCCTCCTCCCAATATCACTGGTTCTCTGACATTAGGTCATGTACTCAATGCAACTATTCAAGATGTCTTAGCAAGACGCGCACGTCAACGTGGTGAGGAAGTACTTTGGCTTCCAGGAACGGATCATGCTGGCATTGCTACTCAAACTGTCGTCGAGCGTGAATTATTTAAATTAGAGAAGAAAACTCGTGATCAACTTGGTAGAAGAGCTTTTCTAGAACGTGTTTGGCAGTGGAAGAGTAAACATGGTGAAATCATTATCGAGCAACTTCAACGTCTGGGTTGCTCGTGTGATTGGGGGCGAGCTCGCTTTACCATGGACGAAAGCTACGTCAGGAGAGTTCAAGAAGTTTTCATCGATCTCTACCAAAAAGGTCTCCTTTATCGTGGCAAACGTATGGTCCATTGGTGTCCTGTCTCGCGCACAGCACTCAGTGATGAGGAAGTGGTCATGAAAAAACAGCAACGTCCTCTTTACTTTTTTAAACTCGAAGTAGTCGAAGAACCAGGCGTATGGCTGAGTATAGCAACCACACGCCCAGAAACTATCATGGGTGATGCTGCTCTTGCCGTTCATCCTCAAGATCCCCGTTACGCTCGCTACATTGGCAAGCATGTGCGTCGTCCATTGCCCGTGGAGTCAGAAGTTCTTTTACCAATTCTTGGAGATGATGTCGTGGACATGACATTTGGAACCGGTGTACTCAAGGTCACTCCTGCACATGATCCTTTGGATTACCAAATAGGAGTACGGCACCAACTCCCTATTATTGAAATCATCAATCCCGATGGTAAACTTAATGCTCTGGCCGGTGCTTCCTTTCTAGGGATGGATCGCTTTGAAGCTCGTTTAAAAGTTATTGAAACTCTACGCGCTCTTGGTCTTTTTCTGAAAGAAGAAATTCATGAAAACCAAGTTGGATTTAGTGAGCGAGCTAATGTCCCTATAGAACCTCGTTTAAGTCAACAATGGTTCTTACGGTACCCCAAAACAAGTCAAGCTCGAGATGCTGTGCGTGAAAAGCTCCTTCGTTTTTTTCCAGAACGTTGGGAAAAAGTCTACGATCATTGGCTCCAGAATATTGAGGATTGGTGCATCAGTCGTCAATTGTGGTGGGGGCATCAGATTCCCGCTTGGTATCGAACTTCTGAAAATGAGGTTCTTCCTCAGGAAGAAATCAAAGTTCAAGTTCACTCTCCTGGTCCTGGCTGGGTGCAGGACCCCGATGTTTTAGACACTTGGTTCTCCTCATGGCTTTGGGCTGATGAAACAATGGATAAGGCAACGCGAAGGAAGTTTTATCCGACCCAGGTGCTTGTTACGGGGCCTGATATTATTTTCTTTTGGGTTGCTCGTATGATCATGGCAAGTTTGGAATATTGCCAAGAGCTTCCTTTTAATGATGTTTACTTTACTGGGATGATTCGTGATCAACAGGGACGCAAAATGTCTAAGAGCCTAGGCAATTCCCCTAATCCACTCGATCTTATTGATAAATATGGAGCAGACGGGCTTCGTATCGGCATGATTCGAATGACCCCTCATGGCCAAGATATTCGTTTTGATGAGAAACAGATTGAAGAAGGACGTCACTTTGCTAACAAAATTTGGAATGCTGCTCGTTTCCGTCAATTGCAAGGAGCCATTAGCTCTGAGCTCCAGCTCCACTGCTATGATGAACTTCCTGATATTGCCATCATGTTGCTAGTACGCTTTGAAGAGTTAATAGTGAAGATAGAGGAAGCCTACCGAGAATATCGTTTTCAAGAAATGGTCTTCCTGCTGGATCGTTTTTTCCGCAGTGAATATTGCGATTGGTTTGTGGAAGCTGCTAAACCTCTCTTCAATAGCGGAACACCCCAAAGAAGAGCAGCTCTTCTAGCAGTGATGGATCATGTCTTCTCAGGTTTCCTACGATTGCTTCATCCCTTCATGCCTCATCTTACCGAAGAGCTATGGATGCGTCTTCAATATCAAGCTCCTGCTAGCCAGCCAGGACGACCAGCATTCTTAATCTACACAGAGCTACCAAGAGCTTCCGCTCTTCATCATCTTCATCAAGAAACTGTTGTTGCATCAACCCAACGAGTAGAAGCACTCTATGCAGCCATCCACGCAGCGCGAAACTTGCGTGCCACATTGAAAATTCCTGCCAAACAGGCAATCAATTTTTTGATCTTCTCAGAGGAAGAGAATTTTGTTTGGAATGAGGAGCAAATTGCTATTTTCTCTTCACTACTGAAAGCAAAGCATCTTGAAATTCTTAAGGAACTTCCTTCTCAAGAATATCCATCCGTACTCACCTCCCTGGGAATTATCATGATTTCCTTAGAAGGACTCTTCGATGTTCAAGCAGAGCGTCAGCGCCTTGGTACTGAAATAAAAAAGGTAGAGAACGAATTAGTCAAGGTGCGTAGCAAATTAGCCAATCCCATTTTTGTAGAAAAAGTTCCCCCATCAGTACTTCAAGAGCACCAGCAGAGAGAGAAATCGTGGCAAGAGCGGCTACAATCCCTCCAAGCTATGCTCGCGAAACTTCCATGACTTATTCTAAGAATCGACATTTTTACTAGTAATAGAAGTCAGATAGTACCATCACCAAGGAACTTCAATTCACTAGATAAAAATGAATAGAAAAGTCACCAGCAGCCCAGCTAGCGCCTCCCCAAGCAGCGCCAACCCAACTCTTGAAGAGGAGAACCCACCAGTACCCCCGCCCAATTCACCCATAGCTCCTGCTCACCTTCTGGGAATCAGTGTGGAGCCACTAGCAGGCCCTCCTCCCCTACGCCACCTAGAAGAGCCCCGGACCTTGCTCATCTTGCTAACCCAGCAGCTGCCTCTCCTACAGACAGACAAGAAGCAGCTCTAGAAGCAGCTCTTCAAGAACCTGAGGGAACTGCATCACTACTAGCAGGAAGAACCATTGAAGAGGTGACCTCAGCAAGTACTCCAGCAAGTAATGTAGAAACTTCCCAAGATGGCCTCAACGCCTTCATCACCTCCTTAAGCGACCTTCTGGAAGCTCATCCGGGAGCAACCTATTTTCTGCTAGGAGCTGATGGGACATTCCTCCCAAGAGAAGAGAACCCACCAAAATCACTTCGTGGAGCAGAAGCTGGAACGATGCAACGCCTCAGAGCAAGGTTAGCAGCAGCAGGGTGGGAGGAATTGAGCCGTCATCCCATCTTCCATATGCAAGATCATGCTGAGGAAAATTCTACTCTCCAAAATCCTCTCCCGCCTCCACCACGCCTAGGAGAAGATCCCCTGACCCCGGCAAGACTAGGACGTATTGTCCAATTTCTCAGAAATCAACTTCCTACTACTGCCCCAGCAAATCGACTTCAAGAAGAGCAACCCCAAGCAGCACCCCAAGTGTTACCTTATCCAGGAGCAACTGCAAAAGAGCAACCTCAAGAAAATCGTGACTCCCAGAGTGAATCGTACTTCCGCGAAGTAGAAGATCTTCCTCTGAGTGACCAAGAGCGATTTGAGAGAGCAGTGGAGATGATTGCAGGGAGAGGGTTAGCTCTAGATGATAAGATAGGAGCGGAACTAAGAACTGGGGAGCTTGATGGCGTGGAGATGATAGCGCAACTGGCTGAAGGGAAGATCGAATTTCCTTTGAGGGGATCTTTAGCAAATACTTCAGAAACTTCTGCAGCGGGCTCTCCAGAATATTCTCTAGCTGACTACTCCCTGCGAGAACTTCGCCATGACCTAGCTTTTGCCCTAGAGGAGAACATCAAGAAGCTTGAGGAGAGAATTGATATTCTGAGGGCAACCGAGGAACAGAGAGCTCATCTTCAGAAAACTATTGAATATCTAGAGTGCTACAAAGAAAGCCTCACTATGGGAAGAGAGATTTTACGCAACCTCACTGAGCATATAGAAGAACCAGGAGAGAGAGAAGTGGCATTTGCTTTTAGGGTCATTGAGATCATTCATGAGTGCTTCTCTACTCATGCTCAGGCCCTCGAGGAAATGAACAGGGATGTTACTCGAGAAGATATTGAGCGTGCTCGCTATCTGAATAATCAAGCTCACGCTCTCATTGATCTTGCTGCCGAACTCTCCCGGGAACAACCTCGAGAGAGCCTCCTTAAGGGCTATCGTGAAGCATTAACTCTCTATCGCCAGGCACTAGAAGAACTTACTACAGGCAGTAGGGACATTGCTTTCTATCTGTATCATCAAGGCCTTGCTCGCTACAGAGCTACTAAGGAAGCAGCAGGAGCAAATCGAGCGGACATTGTCAGGGGCTACAAGGAAGCCTCTGAGCTCTATAGACAAGCAGTAGCTACAGACAATTTTTAATATGCTCAATATCCCTCTTACCAAGCTGCTGCTCAATGGAGAATCACAAAAGAAGCAGCGGGAACAAACCGAGAACACATCATCACCGGCTACATGGAAGCATTTGAGCTCTATCAACAGGCAGTAGAGCAACTTATTGCAGGAAATAGGAGGCGTGCTTTTGATCTCCATCATCAAGCTAATAAGCGTTATGCAACCGTAGAGAGAGTCGAGATTTTTGAGTAAAACTATAACCTTTTTTAAGTACGAATAATTTTATAGAAGGATGAAAAAGAAATTTTCTTAGATCTGTGTGAACGAGTTTTAGAATGTTATGACAGTGAAAAGGGAACAAGAGCTCATTCTGATCTTATGAAAGCTATCGGTTCAGCTTCCAATCGGATTGCTTTACAAAATGCTATTGTGCTTTTTGCGGCTATGATTTTAATTAAAAAACTCTAGATTCCTTCAATTAATCATTTTTATTTTGGAGAGTAGTATTTCTACGTCTATTCTGAAAAAATAATTCTGAGAAAAGATGAGGTAGCAGGAGTAAAAAAGCGTTGACTGTTTAGATCATTTTCTTAACTTCCTGGCACCATTACTACTAAACGCCATCACTTATGAAACTAATAAGTTTTTCTCATTTACTCTTCTTCCTTCTTCTCCAAGCCCACATGCTCCTGACTGCTCAAGTGGCACCAGTGCCTTCGCTTGGTTATCCTATTGGAACACCAAACAATCGAATTAGTACAGCTGAGTATGATACTTGTTTAAGTAATATTAATGCTCCTCAAGCGCAACGTAGTCTTGAAGAAGTTGAAGAAAAATTTATTGGAGAGAAAATTCCTATTGTGGTTTCAGGAGAAGTAGGGGATTGCCTTTTTATACTCAAGAATAGTGATGCTGAAACTCCTATTGATGCTCTTCCTACCCAAGAAGCCCAGCAAGATTTCAATCAATGGTATCAAAATCCTCGCTCCAAGGAGCTCCTCTCCTACCTTAGAGATCAAGTGATCATACAGTGGAAGACTGCTTCTCCAGGGAGAATTTCCTTTTATAAGGAGGATGCTGCTAACATAAAGGCTCGTTATCCTAACTCAACGGTTTTCTCACAAGCTGATTATATTGCTGAGCATTTCTCCAAGGGAAATACTTACTATTTTGTCAATGAGCTCCTCCCTCCCAAAGCATTAGTTACCATTCCTGGTGCCGTGATGCTCAACTTAGATAGTCAAATGAATAATATTCCCGATTCTGATTATAATCGCCCTGTTGATATTCAAGAGAACTAAGAAGAACTAAGAACTGGAAGAAAACTTCTGACCATGCTCTGCCCATGCGGAGCCATAGTCAAATTACTTAGAAATTACAGGAAAGAGTGGAGAGATTTTTAAAAAAGTCAAGGCCGAAGACAGAGCGCTATCTCAACGATAAGGTGATGGGAGGAGAACGCTGCCTTTCTTAAATAAGATAAAGTCAATTTCCATCTAATTTCTAAGTAATTTGACTATAAACAATAGGAATGATCCATGGGTCAAGAGACTCTGGCAGTAGCACCAACAAAGGCTATACCTGTTGATTGACGTTTTAAAAATTCACGTGCTAAAGCTCGGTAAGCGACTGCTCCAGGACCTCGAGGGTCGTACTCAAGAATAGTTTGACTGAAACTCGGCGCTTCACTTAAGCGAATCGAGCGTGGAATGACTGTTTGAAAAACAACTTCTTGGAAATGATTCCTTACATCCCTTGCTACGGCAGCACTGAGGTTCGTTCGTATATCAAACATCGTCATTAACAATCCACTCATAGCAAGATGAGGGTTCACTCTTGTTTGACGAAGCTGCTCGATGACTCCAAGAAGCTTTCCAAGGCCTTCTAGTGCATAATACTCACACTGAATCGGAATAAGAACTTCATCAGCAGCTGTCAGTCCATTGGACATGAGGACTCCAAGGGAAGGAGGAGAATCAAGAAAAATGTAGGAGAACTTTCCTGCTTCTTTGAGCTTTTCTAATTTGATTTTTAGTTGAATAAGATGTCCCTCATGGCGGGCAATGTCAATTTCAGCTCCTGCTAAGTCTAAAGTTGCTGGAATGATCGATAGATTAGGTAAACGTGTTGGAAGAACTAACTCTTGCAGGGAGATTTCGCCTACTAATCCCTCATAGAGACTATTTTTTTCTTTGGGATCAATCCCAAGGGCACTCGAGGCATTGGCTTGAGGATCAAGATCAATCAGTAAGATGGGATGACCTTCTTGAGCAAGAGCTGCTGCGAGATTGACCGTGGTGGTTGTTTTGCCAACACCTCCTTTTTGATTCGCGACAGTAATAGTTTTGGTAAGCATGGTCCAGGAGAGAGAATAGTATATTATAGTCAAATTACTTAGAAATTGCAGCAAATTGACTTGATCTTTTTTAAAAAAGGCAGCGTTCTCCTCCCATCACCTTATCGTTGAGATAGCGCTCGGTCTTCGGCCTTGCCTTTTTTAAAAATCTCTCC
>JAJZSL010000003.1:40783-193497 GCA_021849805.1 bacterium | reverse complement strand
AGCAGGGGAGGAGATGCCCTCCTGGGTAGTTCTGCTCCAAGACTGCTAGTCTTCTCTCCACTCTCCAATCTTCCTTCTCTCCTAGTTGCTTCTCATAGAAGTTGGTTATCGATTCAATAACTCTCTCTACAGTCGCTCCAGATTGCTCGATCACGGCTTCATCAGCCTCATTGGCCCTCTCTTGGAGGATCTTCTCTGCTTGAGCAGGGGTTTTTTCTATCTCGTGGAGGGAGGTGATCATTTGGGTGAGTTTTCTATAGCTATCTTTAGCAAGTTCTTTGTTTTCCTTGGGATCTTGCTTTACAAATCTTGCTATCACCACAAATGCCTCCTTGGCTTCTTGGAGGGAGGTGTGGGCTAAGTTGATTTCATTCGTTAGAGTACAATCGCCTTCTTGGACTTTTGCTCTAGCTTTCCCTAAAATATCTCCCATATCTTTTATAACCTCCTTAAGCTTATCCTCTGCCATCGCTCTCTCCTGGGGACTGGGGACTGGTTCTCCACTTTTTCCTGCTATTTGGGTTGCCAGTTCTCCTGCGATGAGTTCTTCGACCTCTTTTTCAATGGTTGCCTTCTCTGCTTGAAGGTCAAGAGCGGGTGGGGGTTGATGCTCTCTATTCTTGCAGCTGCCTTGCTCTGCCTCCTCACCGCTTCCATCCCCTCTAGAAGATCCGCTTCCACTCTCCGGGCCTCAGCTCCCCATCCCAAGATCCAGGAGCGAAGGGAGGTCGTCACTCGAAAAGGTCGACTCTCTGTAATGGTCTTAGGGGAGGTTTTCGGAGAAAAGAGGGAGGGTAAAGAAAAACCCCACCACTTCCTCGATGGCTCTAGACGGGGGGTGCTTCCAGGACTGTTTGGAGGAAGAAGCTCTTTGAGAACTTCAATATTGTGTTCTTCAAATTGATCATCAATGCTGCTCTGGCTTCCTCTTGGAGCTTCCTCGCTTTGATAGGAATAATTGGAATCAAAGGAACTACTTCTACTGGGGATCTTAGAGCTGCTCATGGTTTTTGGAATGTTCGTGGTTTAGAAAGAGGTTAGGAAAAGTTTCATTACGTCAGGAATTTACATCAGAATGACTCTGCGCGATCTTAATGATTGTTCTATTGATCTCATTGACTCTCTGCTTATTAGCTGAAAGGAAGCTCTGGGGGAAGAAGTTTTTTTGAAAAATTACTTTTTATTTTAGTGAGAACTTTTTAGTGGTCAAAAATTTTAATCTAATCATCTAACAAATGTCCTAATCCCATTCGTATTGTAAATTCATATTCAGGTGTACCTGGGAGAATTTTGAAATTAGACCCATTCTCAAAAATCTCCCTCTGCAACTCCCCACTGGCCCTCTTGCGTTGGGTTTCTGCACGATTCTTTGCTTGGACTTTTTCAAACCATTCTTTTGTTTCTTCCTCAGCTTTAATTTGCTTCTCCACTGCCTCTTGATCATCGGCAAAGACCTTCCCCTCGATGGAACCATCGGTTGCTTGAGCGGTGGGGAGATCTCCACCAAGGTGATCCAGAGAGCTGGTTCTCACCACAGGAGCATGAACGGCAGCGGCACTATCGGCTCCTTCTTGAGCAACTCTTGCTCCTTCCTGAGCGGCTTTTGCCCCCTCCTGGACTCCTCGAGCTGCTCCAGCTGCCTCCTGGGCACTGCCTCCAAAGAGGCTTCTCGATATCCAGGTAGCTGCTCTTCCCAGTGAACGTCCTAGGGAGGAGAAGATTCCACTCCCCTCAGCGACTTCGGCTGCTTGGGCTGCTCTTGCTGCCCGGGCTGCTTGGATCCCCCGGAGGGCTAGGGCGGGAACTTCTACTTCAGGAGCGACGGCCAGGAGTATCCCTACGGCAGCTCCTTCAGCGGCTCCCTCGGCTGCTTCCTCTCCAATTGTAAGTGCTTCCGCTTCCCAAGGAGCTAGTCTCCCTCCACTCCCAGTAGCTCCTCCTATCATCGCCCATCCACTCTTCCACCAAGAGGTAGAAGAAGTGGGTGAAGTAGAGGAGGCAGAGGAAGCAGAGGAACTCGAGGAGGGATGCTCTGCTTGGGGGAAAACTGTTTGAGGAAGAGGAAGATCGCTCTCCTCTGGAGTACTCCTGCTTGCTGGCTCTCCCTGCTCTTTGGGGAAGGAGATGACCCGGAAGATAAGGTTGTTCTCATCTGCATTGGGTGATCCATCAGCTGATGGGGGTACTGGGAAGTAGTCCCTCTCTTCATCCAGTTCACTGAGCCAGCGGCAGTAGTATTCCTTTAACGGAGGAGAGAGGTGGAGGAGGGGGCGATCTTCTTGCCCAGTGATGATCTGGTAGTGGTATTCTCTCCCATCATAGGTGCACTCTATCTGGCTTGCTAGTTCGGGGAGGTAGAGGAAGTCGTGGCATTCTTGGCTCCCCCCTTCATCAGAAAGCAGGAGGAAGTAGTCACTGGTGGTTACAATACTTACACAAGGAGCAAGGGGAATTCCCTCCTCTCCCTCCCCCGGTTGCCCAGCAGTAGGAGGAGTGGCTGCTTGGTTGGAGGCTGCTAGGGGAGAAGCTGCGGAAGAACCTACAGGAGAAGAAGCCAGAGCCGCCCCCATGCCTCTGGGGAGGTCACATGTTAGCAGTCAGATCAATAGGAGGAGGCTAATC
Source organism: bacterium (assembly GCA_021849805.1). Classification (GTDB taxonomy): domain Bacteria; phylum Verrucomicrobiota; class Verrucomicrobiia; order Chthoniobacterales; family UBA6821; genus CAIWMF01. The sequence goes on along the minus strand of JAJZSL010000003.1, from coordinate 190,875 downwards.
TTCATGGTCGGTGGGGGAGGTTTCTAGGTGGAAGTTCTCTAGATAGTAGACAATTTCCTCTGGATATTGTTCAAGTTGTTTTCTCTTCTTCTCTAAAATGAAATTTGAAATAAAAGTTGATGACCTTTCCTCTTGTGTCATGCATGAGCATTTTTTGAAAAAGCAGCGCTCTCTTTTTTAGTCTTTTTATCAACGTCATACAGCCTCCTTCCCCTTCTCTTTTCGTCACTTCCACGGAGGCAGGAATCCAGAAGGCCTTCTGGAGGAATATTGAAAGCTCTTTTAGAAAAGCTTTCAAAAAGGTTTTTCTTAAAAAATCGACGTGATTTTTCTCCTTTTTTGCCTTTTCTCCTTTTCGATTTGAATTCCTCACTGTTTTTCAAAAAAAGGAAACGTCTTGCCGTTTTTCTATAAAATCATTTACACTATAATGACGTTGGATTCCTGCCTCCGCAGGAATGACGAAAAAAAGGCCGGAATGACCATAAGAGCGTGCAATGACAGCAGGAGCGTGCAATGACAGCAGGAGCGTGCAAAATGACGGTAATGGAGATGAAAGGAGGCTTCTAGACGAACTCCCTTGTATTCGAGCATTTTTATTTTAGACAGTAGTAGCTCAATATGAAATCTTCTGAGATAGAGTGCATTAAATCAATTGCTCTGTTAACAGTTCTCTAACAAGGATTATGTCATTATCCTCTTCTAAAACTTCTCAAAAAATTGGACTCCTCACCGCTACTTTCCTTGTGGCAGCAGTGATGATTGGAAATGGAATTTATACGAGTCTTGGTATTCAACTCCTTCATGTCTCTAGTGGCTTTGGGATTTTAGCACTGTGGGCTCTAGCTGGAGTTGTGGCCCTTTGTGGAGCTCTTTGTTATGCAGAGATTGCCTCCCAGCTTCCTCACTCTGGAGGAGATTATTACTACCTGATGCATATCTATCATCCAGCTCTTGGAGTAATGGCTGGCATTATTACACTCTTAGCTGGCTTTGTTGCTCCCATTTCCCTAGCAAGCATGGCTTTTGGAAAATATGTGCAAGATTTTCTGCCAGGAATTCCACCAATGCTCTCCTCCATGCTTTTGGTCACAGTCATTACAATCACTCATCTTCTAGATTGGAGGATCAGCGTCTTTTTTCAGAATACATTAACAACACTGAAGTTTCTTCTCATTGCTGCGATTCTTTGTTTTGGGTTCTCTCGAACCACCCTACCACTGACGCTGCTACTTCCTTCCAAGACCATTCTCCTCGATCTTCTGAAACCAAGCTCAGGAGTTGTTCTGCTGTTTTGTTTTTATGCTTATTCGGGATGGAACTCCTCCATCTATATTGCTGATCATATCATTGCTGCTCGCAGAACAATTGGATGGTCTCTTGTGCTTGGAACCTTTTTTGTCACGACTCTCTATTTGCTACTGAATACTCTTTTTCTTCTTGCCGTTCCAAAGAGTACTCTCTGTGGAAAAATCGATGTGGCAACAATTGTGGCAACTCATCTATTTGGACCTAAAGGAGGATTTTTCATTGCCCTACTCATTGCTATTGGACTCATTTCAGGAGTGAGTGGCATGATTTGGATCGCTCCTTCCATGATCCAAGCAATGGGAAGAGATCTTCCTGCTCTACACTGGCTCTCTCTTCTTTCACCAAAAAAACATCTTCCTATTCGCTCTACCCTATTTCAATATGTACTGACAATGCTCTGCCTGGCTACTGGCTCTTTTAAAGCCGTTCTTCTGAGTACACAAGTTCCTGTCATTTTCTCTTCGATGCTAGGTGTTCTAGGCGTTATCGTACTACGCTCTGGCCATGGCTTCGATTTTTCCAAAGGATTTCGCTCTCCACTCTATCCGCTTCCAGCACTAATTTTTATAGCCCTTAGCATCCTAGCACTTCTCTACACCACGATGACGAACCCTCTGGAGGCAGGTATTGGCTTCTTGATTATTTTAGGAGCTCTAGGATGTTACCCACTCTTGTGTGCTCAGAAGAGAAGACCATAGTCAGCATCAGTGATGATTTCCGAAAATCGTAGTAATCAAATTCAAAAAAAATTACTCCTCTGGTTTCAAAAAAACGGACGACATCATCTTCCATGGCGAAAGAGTTTCTCCGCCTATGAAGTCTTAGTTTCCGAATTCATGTTGCAGCAAACAACAGTAAAGACGATCATTCCACGTTTTCAAAAATGGATGGAACTCTTTCCCAGCATTGAGACATTAGCTGATGCATCAGAAGAGAGGGTCCTATCAGCTTGGCAGGGCCTTGGATATTATGCACGAGCAAGACGACTGCATGCCCTCTCCAAAATAGTCCAAGAAAAATACGCAGGAGTTCTTCCCAATAATTTAGAAAAACTCTTAGCACTTCCTGGCATTGGACCTTATAGTGCAAATGCTATTTTGGCTTTTGCTTTTGATCAACCTGTGGAGGTTTTAGATACCAATATTATCCGCATTCTGGTTCGTTTGAATAACATTAGAGAACGCATTGACACAAAAAGAGGGCGTTCTCTTCTTCAAGAAGCCGCTCGCTCTCTAAGACCAGTAGAGAAAGGACGTTCTTTTACATCAGCGCTGATGGATTTGGGAGCCACTATTTGTAAAGCTCTAGATCCACAATGCAAAAGCTGTCCCCTCTCAAGTGAGTGTACTGCAGAAGATCCTCTCACCTTACCATATCAAGAACCTCGGTTAGCAGTTATCAAAAAAAGTGAGCAACGCGCTTTTTATTATCGAAAAAATAAAGTCTATTTAGAACGATCTGAAGGCCCTCACTGGAGAGGACTTTGGATTTTGCCTCGCTCTTCTACTCCGCAAGACTCTAGTACCATGACTGCTTCTCTTCTCTACCCTATTACTCGCTACCGCGTGACCATGGAACTCTACTCCCTCAGAGGTCCTATTCCTCCATCATTACATCCTTTTGCAGAAGAAGAACTCAAGAGCATTGCTATTCCTTCTCCTCATCGTCGAGCACTGAACCTTCTCTTAAAAAAAGATCATTCTTCCGAAAAAACTCCTAAAAAGAACTCCTTATGGAACAAATAAATTTTACTCCCGATGAACTCAAACGCTATGAACGCCACTTTCTCTTGCCTGAAGTTGGTCTCCAAGGGCAAGAAAAATTAAAACAAGGACGCATTCTTTGCGTAGGCCTAGGTGGTTTAGGCTCCCCAGTAGCCCTCTATCTGGCTGCAGCAGGAATTGGTTCTCTTGGTCTTCTGGATGATGATTGGGTCGATCTCTCTAACCTTCAGAGACAAATTATTTATAATACGACAGAGCTGAAGGAGCAAAAAGTCGTAGCTGCTTCTAGAGCACTCCAGAAGCTTAATCCTCATGTAGAACTCCATCTGCATAAGGAGCGCCTCAAAAAAGAAAATGCCTTCTCCCTCCTGGAACCTTACGATATCATCGTCGATGCTTCCGATAATTTTCCAACACGCTACTTAATTCATGATGCTGCTTTTTTCTTAAAAAAACCGGTGGTCTACGGTTCTCTTTTTCAGTTTGAGGGCTATTGCACACTTTTTCATCCAAAAGAAGGAGGTCCTTGCTATCGGTGTCTCTTTCCAGAGCCTCCTGATTCCATCGGTATACTCAATTGTACCCAAGCAGGAGTACTAGGAGTGCTTCCTGGAATCATTGGAACACTACAGGCTGCTGAAACGCTCAAATGGATCTTAAAAGTGGGAGATTCACTTCAAGGACGACTCCTCCATGTCCATGCTCTGAATATGAAATTTCGAGAATTTCAACTTCGTCAAGATCCATCCTGTCCTCTGTGTGGTAAGGAACCAACAATAACCAAACTCACTCCGATCGATCAACCCTCTAGCCCTCCTACTTGTAGCCAGCAGGAAGTAGCGCTCCTCCCTTCCATCAGTGTTGAAGAGCTACAAACAATACTTCAGGGGAAAAAACCGATACGACTCATCGATGTTCGTGAACTTCTTGAGTATAACATTTGTCATCTTCCCAAAGCAGAGCTCATTCCCTTAGGAGTTCTTCCTTCTAAAATGACCTCACTCCATCGAGACGAAGAGATCTATCTCTATTGCCGTTCAGGAGGAAGAAGTGCTCAAGCTACAGAATTTTTACAACGAGCTGGCTTCTCTAACGTCTTTAATGTCGAGGGAGGAATCTTAGCTTGGAGCGAGCGAATTGATCCTTTTCTACCAAAATATTGAACAATCTTGACAAGATTTTTCTTCTTCTAGAGACTTCAAAAATTATGATCCAAGCAACTTCCCTTCCCTCAAAATTTTCTAATCATTTCCAAACTAGCAGTTCTTCTAGCAATTATACCCCTTCGGAAATAGAAAAAATTCAAAGACAACTAGAAATTTCTGATGATACAGCTCTGCGTATAGCAGCTCAGCCCAAAAAATTAGAGAAAAAAGGATATGCTCACTCCAATAGAAGAGACCTTCATGGTGCCCATCTTATGTACTCTGAAATGCAGCTTGCTGATGCTCCTACAACTGCCTTTAGTGAGCCAAGTACAATAGTCTCTTAGTTCATGATCTCAACTACCGGACCAACTCGATTCTCCTCCCAACTCCATGGGAATGAATTGCCTGCTCAGCAGCATTCTAGGAAGTCTCCTCCACCCAAAGCACAAGAACACGGAGAGAGCCTTGCCAACATTATCCTGAGTCAAAACTATCACCGAGCTCACAATCCAAACTACAAGACATACGCTCATATTATGAATGATGCAGAGCATTTAAAAACACTCCAACCTGGAGAAGAGCGACAAATTTTTACCGATAAGCCTTCACCTTGGCTCCATATCAATCCTAATAACTACCATCACTCACCAAAGCCCTCTTCTCCCCTTCATCCTCGAAGTCGTGTTTAGGAAGTGATAGAAGCTTTCGAAATGAAGATGATTGTTGAGAATGATTTTGTTTTCTCATGACGGAACTTCAAACCCTCAGACATTCTTGTGCTCATGTTCTAGCTAATGCAATTTTAGTTCTTTGGCCTGAAGCTCAGTTTGCAGCTGGTCCACCCACAAGCAATGGTTTTTACTACGATGTTGAGCTCTCTCATCGTATCACTCCAGAAGATTTTGAGCTTTTAGAGCGAGAAATGAGAAGAATTATTCATGCAGCTCAGCCTTTTGAGAAGCAGGTAGTCAGCCGTCAAGAAGCTCTTGAGCTGGGGCGCTCTGGAGAACTTGCATCGCTGGGCGCTCGTTCTACTCCTAGTTATTTTAAGTTAGATATTATTGAACGTATTCCTCTAGAAGAAGAAATCACTCTCTATCGTAATGGATCATTCCTTGATCTCTGCGCTGGACCTCATGTCAGTGATACTTCAAAAATCAACGCCTTCCGACTTACCCATGTAGCAAGTGCCTACTACCGAGGTGATGAAAAAAATCCTCAGCTTCAGCGTATCTATGGAACAGCTTTTCCGACTCAAGAAGAACTAGAACATTACTTCAGCATGCTTGAGGAGTCTAAGAAGCGCGACCATCGCAAGCTTGGCAAAGAACTTCAACTCTTTACCTTTGATGATCAAGTAGGGCCTGGCTTACCACTTTGGCTGCCTAAAGGAACCGTTCTCCTTGAAGAGCTTGAAAAATTAGCCAAAGAAACAGAGTTTCAAGCTGGTTATGAGCGAGTCAAAACGCCACACATTGCACGAGAAGAGCTCTATAAGACTAGTGGTCACCTTCCTTACTACGCTCAGAGTATGTTTCCATCTATGGAACTAGAAGATGATGATCAAAAGAGTAGCTACTACCTCAAAGCGATGAATTGTCCTCATCATCATAAGCTCTTTAGTGCTTTGCCTCGTAGTTACCGAGATCTTCCTATTCGTTTTGCAGAATATGGAACATGCTATCGTTATGAAAAGTCAGGTGAATTGATGGGGCTGATGCGTGTTCGAGCAATGAACATGAATGATGGTCACATCTATTGTACTGAAGAGCAATTCGCTGAAGAATTTCGCGCTGTCAATGACATGTATCTGCAATATTTTCGTCTCTTTGGAATCACACGATACCAAATGCGCTTCTCCACTCACGATCCAGCCAAGCTGGGAGAGAAGTTTGTTGATGATCCACTACGTTGGAGAAGAACGGAAGCAATGGTTCGTGATGTCTTAACTTCCAACAACATTCATTTTGTAGAAATTCCTAATGAAGCTGCTTTTTATGGACCTAAAATTGATGTGCAGGTTTGGAGTGCTACTGGTCGTGAATTTACCTTGGCTACCAATCAAGTCGATTTTGCAGTACCCCAACGCTTTGGCCTACTCTACACCACATCAGAGAATAAAAAAGCAACTCCACTTTGTATTCATCGTGCTCCCTTAGGAACACATGAACGCTTTCTTGGTTTTCTTATCGAGCATTTTGCAGGCGACTTCCCTGTTTGGCTTGCTCCCCAACAAGTCCGAATCATGCCTGTATCAACTAGAGCAATCAACTACGCAACAATGCTTCTCCAGGAACTCAGAAGCCATGGAGTTCGTGCTAGAGCAGATCTTTCTACTGAGAAAATTGGAGCTAAAATTCGTCTTGCTCAGCTTGAGAAAATTCCTCACATGATTGTTATAGGAGAACGTGAAGAGAAAACAGGGACTCTTTCTCTACGCAGTCGTGAGAAAGGGGATGAAGGCGTTCTTTCAAAGGAGATATTTTATCAACGCCTCCAAGAAGAAATCTTGCAGCGAAAGCTTACTACAAAAATAAAAGAAATTTAGCAACTTTATTTTCGTGCCATTTTTTTTATTTTATTGATAATTCTCTTTTCCTTTTTCACTTAACGATTAACCCGTCCTTCAAGGACTCCAAGCCTATTAATCCTGACTTCATCCGCATTAACGAACGCATTCGTGCTCGCGAAATCCGCGTTATCATTGGCTCTACAGGCCAACAACTAGGTATCCTTAAAACAGAAGAAGCATTGCGCCGTGCTAAGTCCTATGGATTAGACCTCATTGAAATTTCTCCTAATGCACTTCCTCCTGTTTGTCGTATTGCTGACTTTGGAAAATACAAGTACGAGTTAACCAAACACGAGAAAGAAAAAAAACAGCATCACATGAAAATCAAGGAGATCAAATTTCGTGTGAAAATTGGAGCTCATGATTACGAAACTAAATTACGTCATGCCGAAGAATTCTTAGAAAAAGGAAATAAGGTTAAAATTAATCTTCAGTTCCGTGGTCGTGAAATAGCTCACCAAGATCTTGGGCTTACTATGATGGAGAAGATTAAATCAGATCTTCAAGGCATGTCTCTTGTTGATTTACCTCCAAAACTGCTAGGTCGTTCTATCAATATGACTTTAAGTCCTCTACCAGCTCAGAAAAGAAAGAGACGGTTCGCTAAGCCAGAGCAGAGTTTTGAAGAGATTGAAGCCGCTGACTCTATAGAAGAACTAGAGGAAATAGATTCTTAAAAGTGCAATAAGAAAAATTTCCTAATAAAAAGACTGACGAGAAAATCTTAAGAATCTTTCACAAGAGAAGCAACTCCTTGGATGTTCTCTTCTAGTTGCTTCATGTTCCAGAGAATAAAACCACCTCGTTTTCGCGGAAGTGTCTCTTTTTCAATCTTCAGTTGAGTAGCAATTTCCTGAACTGGCCAATGTTGTTCAACCAAATTTTCTAAGGCGATACCCGGATAAATAGGAATCGCGCGGGGATTGACTTGTGGAGATCTCCACCAGCGAAGAAGAGAACGAAAACTCTGAGGACCTTGATTTTTCCAGTAGAGCTGAGGAGCCATATAATCAACCCATCCCTCTCTCATCCAAAGAAGAGGATCAGCATAGAGCTCATGGAACTGATCAAGACCAGCTTGAACCTCTCTAGGCTGACCTTTTGTATAAATGCCAAAGGGACTAATTCCAAAAAGAATCCCAGGTTTTTGTTGATGAACGGTTCTACTAAGACGATGGATAAAAGTATTCACAGAAGCACGTCGCCAATCTGAGAGAGATAGTTTGCCTCCCTGTTGTTGATACGCACGATAGGTTGCTGTGTCAGGAAAGCGTTTTCTATTTAGAAATTCGGGATAGGGATAGAAATAATCATCCAGATGAATACCATCAATATCATAGCGCTGCATGACATCAGTAATAACAGTAAGAACATGGTCTTGAGTTTTTGGATCACCCGGATCGAGCCAAAGCATCTTGCTTCCAATAGGATGAACTAAGGAAGGAGCATGATGGCTAAGGTGTAGAGAACAATTGGGAGCACGACGGTCAATAGCAACACGATAAGGATTAAACCAAGCATGAATAGCAATGCCACGGCGATGCCCCTGAGCAATAAAAAATTCAAGAGGATCAAATCCAGGTGACCTACCTTGAACCCCTGTTAGATAGCGGCTCCACGGTTCTAGTGATGAATGATAAAAAGCATCAGCTTCTGGTCGAACTTGAAAAAAAAGGTGGTTTAAGCGTGCTCTACTTGCTGTATCAAGCAACGTAAGGATTTCTCTTTTTTGTTCTTCTCTACTAAGTCCTGCACGCGAGGGAAAACAAAGATTAACAATCGTTGGCACCCAGCCTCCTCGAAATTCCTCCCTAACAATCGTCAACGGATTCTTCTCTGCTGCTACAATGAGAGAATTCAGAGCGATGAATAAACAGAAAAAGAATAATATTGATTTTAGTTTCATGGATGAAAAGTTTGTCATTTTATTTTTTCCTTTATTCTTTTCTTGAGCATCCAAATATCATAAAGCGTTTTTATTCCATCGCGGAAAATACTAAAATGAGAATTCTTCCCGTTAGACCAATCAATAGGAGCTTCTTTGATTTTATAATGAAGAGAATTTGCAAGAAACAATAACTCTACATCAAATCCAAATCCATCAATACTTGTTTGAGCAAAAACTTTTTTGGCAGCTTCATAGCGGAAGAGCTTACAGCCGCATTGCGTATCACTAAGTGTCGTTAACTCAAGTTTCTTTAACAATAAATTGAAAATTTTACTCAATAAACGCCGGATGATCGTCTGGGGAATAAGAATACGGCTCTGCGGATGACGGCGACTTCCAATAAGAATGTCCAAAGAAGGAGTCTCCAGTAGTTGCTCAATGAGCCGTTGCAGAGAGTCTAAAGGAACACTTAAATCTGTATCCATAAAAAGAATAATTTTCCCTTCCGCTGCAGCCACTCCTTGGCGAACAGCACGCCCTTTTCCTTTACCATGAGGATCAAAAAGAGGATGAACCCGATGATCTCGAGCAGCAAGATCACGAACAATAGAAACACTTTCATCATTCCCTTGGACTACAGGAATAATCTGGGCACTATAGAGAGTTTTCTCTAAGAAATTTTCTAAAAGATGAAAAGTTCTAGGAAGCCGTTCCGCTTCATAGCGTGCAGGAATAATAATCGAGAGCAAAGGTTGTTGATCGGAGTAATAAGAAGTTGTGGAGAGAGGAGGCTTCATCAGAGCAAAGGAAAATATCTTCGGTAAGTTTCAATTCAGGAGAACAGATTCGTTAGAAAAGATAAAATTGTTCCTTTGAGACTAAAAAACAAATCGAAATCTTATCCAAGAACAACTTAACATTTAATACTCAGCAAACTTATCAAAAAAGATGGTGGTGTATCCTTTTCAATTTCATACACCATAACTTTGCTGTAGCGATCCCGCCAAGCTCTACTCAAGAAAGAGAACCTCTCTCTCTCTTGAAATTCGCTATATCGGTCTTCATATTGATTAAAAATTCAATCAACAACTTCTCTTCAAGAGAGTCTGCGATATAGTCAAATTACTTAGAAATTACAGGAAAGAGTGCAGAGATTTTCAAAAAAGGCAAGGCCGAAGACCGAGCGCTATCTCAACGATAAGGTGATGGGAGGAGAATGCTGCATTTTTAAAAAAGATCAAGTCCATTTCCTGTCATTTCTAAGTAACTTGACCATGACTTTAGCCAGCATCTTCTGAACGATGATCACGTGTTTCAAAACGCGTATATTCCTTGAGAAATGTCAAGGGAACTTCACCTGTTGGACCGTTACGCTGTTTAGCAATGATGAGTTCTGCTTCTCCTTCTTTTTCACTACGTAGTGCATCATCTTTTTCAAAATACGCTGCACGGTAGAGCAACCCAACCAAATCTGCATCTTGTTCAATCGATCCTGATTCACGAAGGTCGGAGATCCGGGGCTTCCCATCACTTCGTTTCTCTGATTCTCGATTAAGCTGAGCTAGAACAACAATTGGAATAGAAAGTTCTTTGGAAAGCGCTTTAATTCCTGCTGAAATTTCAGCAATTTCAATTTGACGATTATCTTGAGCTCTTCTGGAGTTAGATCGAAGAAGCTGTAGATAATCAATAATGAGGAGGCTGAGATCATGACGATCTTTCAGTCGTCTTGCTTTAGCACGAAGCTCAAGAATACTAAGTCCGGCAGTATCATCGATATAAATTTTGCTCTTAGAGAGAGCATCTGCTGCTCGAGAAAGGTTCTTCATGTCCTTTGTTCCCATAAAACCATCGCGAACTTTTTTCAAATCAACCTTTGCACGTGAACAAAGAACACGTTGTACCAGCTGTTGAGAGCTCATTTCTAGACTAAAAATACCAACTGCTTTTTGTAAATCGATGGCTACATGTTCTGCAATATTCATGGCAAGTGCTGTTTTTCCCATCGAAGGTCGCGCTGCAATGACAATCATTTCACTAGCATGCATTCCATCGGTCATCTGATCGAAAAGTGGAAACCCTGTAGAAAGGCCACTAAGCGCTCCTTTATTTTTGTGCATTCCCTCAATAGCATCAATAGCCAAGAGTACTTGCTCTTTGATTTCAGCAATTGTATTTTTTACTCGTGATTCACTGATTTTGAAGATTTGACTCTCGATAGAATCCATGAGCGTTTTGACATCACTTTGCTCTTGGTAGCATTGGGCTGCTGAGTTTGTACAAACAGCAATCATGCTTCGTAACAGGAATTTCTCCTCCACAATTTCTAAATAATATTCCACATTAGCTGCTGTTGGAATAAATTGAAGAAGCTGTGCTAGAAAAGCTGGGCCACCAACTGAGTCAAGTAATCGCTGATCTGCTAGAGCCTGTGTTACCGTAATAAGATCGATAGGCTTGAGCTCTTTCCAAAGCTCAATAATAATTCTATAAATCGTCGCATGAGCAGGCTGATGAAAATAGGTTTCATCGATTTTTTCAATGCAAAGGTTCAGTGCTTCTTGTGGCGAAAGAAGAATCGAGCAGAGCACTCCCTTTTCTGCATCAGGACTTGAAGGAAGAGTCCTATGAGTATCTAAAACTTTCTCTCCAACAGAGAGTTTATTCTCTATGAGCCCCTTTTTTTGAAAAACAGAAGGAGAACTTTTCTTCGACTTTGTTTCTCCGGAAGAAGAGGGCGAAGAAACAGTCACCATGGTTTTTTAGTCCTAGGTGTTGAGACCCTATTGAGCTGAAGATGCCTTAGGAGACCGTATCTTCTGAGACTTTGCCTCTTTTTTGTTTTCCATGTTCTCTTCTTCAGCAGCAGCCGTAATCTCAATATGGAGCTTTGCAACAACATCAGGATGCAAACGGACAGCAATCGTCTGATCTCCTGTTTCCTTAATGGGACGTTCTAAGACAATGGCGTGTCGAGGAAGCGGCTTATCTTGCAGTTCTGCTAATTCCTTCTGGAGCGAAGATAACAAATCATGAGCCGTAATTGATCCAAAAGCTTTGCCTGCAATTCCAGTTTCTAGAGTGAAACTCAAGTGAAGTTTATTGATTTTAGAAGCGAGTTCCTCTGCCTCAACAAGCTCTTGAGCTTCACGCTGAGCACGCTTTGCTTTCAAATGATCAATCCTACGTAATGTAGAAGGAGTTACCTCGAGCGCTTTGCCATAGGGAATAAGAAAATTACGAGCATAACCTGCGCGAACTTTGACAATGTCAGCTTCAGCACCAAGTGAAGATATTGCTTCGGTTAGGATAACTTGAGAGGTAGCCATAGGATGTTGTGTTTGATACTACAATTTGGAAAATCTCTAGAAGAGAGCCAATCAGCTTATTCAAAGAAGAGAAGCAATGTCAATGAAGGAATTTACCACCCAAAAATATCTGATTTGCAGCTCGTCTTTTTGCTCCAATACGTATATTTCAACTCTGATGCATCTTCTAAAAGAAATCCATGTTTTCTCTACCTATCCTAGAAATATGCGCGTCTTGCTGATCGCAAATTTTATCTATGCTAGTGTTTTGCCAGTCATTTGGGCCTTTGTAGGAGTCTATATCATGCGCAATACGCATCAAGAGGTACAACTAGTGATGTGTTTTCCCATGGCTAACTACACCGGGTTATTAATCACTTTCTTTCTCAATGCCTATTTGCTGCGCTTTATTCCAGTAAAATATCTCTACTCCTTGGGAATGTTAATTAGTGGATTTTCTCTCTTGATCATGATTTCTATCAAGGAACTCCATATTTATGGCATTCTAGCTGCTGGAGGATTACTAGGTGTTTCTATGGGTTTTTTTTGGGCTAATCGTGACTACTTGGCCTTGGCTAGCACTTCCGATGAGAATAGAAATTACTACTATGGGTTAGAGAATTTTTTCACAACGCTCTGCTCTATTATTGCTCCTATCACCATTGGATGGGTGATTGCTGGAAGTCAGCTTTATGGATGGTTTGGAGGTGATCGTAATCATGCTTATTTTTTTATAGCACTTGGGGCCATTACGCTTGCTCTCTTGGCCTCTCTGACTCTTTCTCGAGGAAACTTCACGAATCCTCAACCAACGAGGTTTCTCTACTGGAAGTATGACTCACTCTGGTACAAGGTGCTCTTCATGGAAGGACTACGCGGTGTTGGACAAGGCTTCATGATTACTGTTCCGGCCATGTTAACTGTCAAGCTTTTAGGGGGAGCAGAGGGAGCTCTAGGAATCATCAATACAGGAGGATCACTTCTACTTGCCCTTCTTTTCTACGGAATCGCACGTCTCACGGCTCCTGAGCATCGTATTTGGATTCTCTTAGCTGGTCTTAGCTCTTTTATGATTGGATGCCTCTTTAATGGTTTCCTTTTTAATAAAATAAGTACCTTGATTTTCATTTTTGGACAAATTATCGCCATGGCATTAATTGAGTGTTCTTTTACTCCAGTCATCATGCTTGTCATTGATCTTTTATCCAAAAAAGAAAATCGCAACAAACTAGCTTATTTATTCAATAATGAACTTGGTCTCTACATAGGACGTCTGCTCGGAGGGCTTCTCTTTATTGTGGCTGCCACCTACATCTCTGATGTCTTTGCCCTGCGCTATATTCTTTTGTTCATTGGGGTAGCTCAGTTTTCATCGTACTTCCTCTGTCAGCAAGTTTTGAAAACATGCAAAGAGATAGATGCTCAACTCACCATCAATGAGCTAACTTCAGAACCTCATGCTATCGTCGACCTACTCTTGGCCGAGGAGAGGTAGTACTCCGTTATTTTTAATAAGCTGCTGGTACCATTTGGCAGAATCTTTAAGAATTCGCTTTTGCGTTGGGTAATCAACATAGATGAGCCCAAAGCGCTCTTTGTACCCTTCTGCCCACTCAAAGTTATCCATGATGGACCACTGGAAGTAGCCACGCAGATCAACTCCTTCTTCGACACTCTTAGCTAAGGAGAGAAGGTAACGATGGAGAAAATCTATTCTCTGCGGATCATGTACCTCTCCATCAAGAGAAATCCAATCATGAGAAGAGAGTCCATTTTCCGTCACGACCATTGGCTTCTTATAGCGCTCATAGAGAAATTTCACTCCCCAGCCGAGAGCTTCGGGAGTCACTGGCCAGCGAAAAGCTGTCATAGCAGCTCCTTGAGCAAGAGGAAGAGCTTCTGGCTTCCCGTTTTCTCCAGCACGTACTTGAAGGCCACTATAAATATTGGCCCCAAAAAAATCGATCGGTTCTGAAATTAGCTTCATGTCACCTTCTTGGATGGGAGGAAGCGCAGGAGCAAAAGCCTCCAATGCATCCTCGGGATATTTTCCAAAAATAATCGGATCTCCCCACCACGTGTTATTCCAAACAGCAATTTTGCGATCGTTATTCAACTCCCAAACAGTTTGAAAATCAAACATGGCTGCTCGAGCAGCCTCTCGATGAGTTTCTGATTCTGTCGATGGATAGGCCGCAACAACAACAGGAGCCCATCCAATGGTTGGTACTACTTTTGCTGAGGAACGCAACACTTGAACAGCTCGTCCATGGGCCAAGAGAACATGATGACTAGCACGCAGAACCTCTCTGAGACCGAGTTTGTCTCCAGGAGCATGAATACCAAATTCCATCCCCAAACCTACAAAACATTGTGGTTCATTCAGTGTCATCCAGTGGGAAACACGGTCTGAGAGACGATCGACAATCACTTCCGTGTAGTCAGCAAACCATGATGCACTATCGCGATTGAGCCAGCCACCTTTGCAATAGAGTTCGTAGGGAAAATCCCAATGAAAAAGCGTCACCCAAGGATCAATGCCAGCTTGCAGAAGCTCATCAATGAGACGATCATAGAAGGCTAACCCTGCTTCATTGACTCTTCCCTCTCCAGTGGGAAGAACACGAGGCCAGGAAACAGAAAGCCGATAAGCTTTGATTCCAATTTCCTTCATGAGCTCAACATCCTCTTTATAGCGATGATAGTGATCACAAGCTATTGCTCCGCTATGCCCTTGAAAAACTCTCCCAGGTTGCTCGCACATCATATCCCAAACAGAAGGACCTTTTCCATCTTCTCGAGCTGCCCCTTCAATTTGAAAAGAAGCTGCTGCTGCACCCCACACAAAATTTTTTCTAAAGCTCATCGTCATTAAGAAATGATGTTTTTCATTGTTTATGCCACTATTAGCGTTTTGCTGCCAGCTTCTAGCAAAGCAGAGAAAATTCCTCCTTATTTCAAGGCTAGCTAACAACTGATTTATTGTTCAATAATTATAGAGACGATGCAATATTGATCTTCTCTTCAGCCCCAATGAATGAGCATATCATGGCATATCATTAATAAAATTTATGAAAAAAATTCTTATTCTTACTGCTGGTTTTGGTGATGGCCACAATACTGCTGCCAAGAACATTAGCAAAGCTTTGGAAGAAGAGGCTCTTGCCTCAGTGAGTATTTTTGATGTTTATCTTCAGCGAGCGCCATGGCTGACAAAGATTCTACAATCAGGCTATCGTCTTGCTATTAATAAAGCTCCCATGATTTGGAGTGTTATCTTCAATTTTCTCAATCATCCAGGTTATTTGGAAAAGACGCTCTTTATGACTCGCCCGCTGCGCGTAGCCCTCAAAAAGAAAATAGAAGAAACGAAGCCTGATATTCTTGTTTCAACCTACCCACTCTATGCCTTTCTCATCCGTGATCTTCGTCAAGAAGGAGAGAGCTCAAGTAACATTCCTTTTGTGACTGTGATCACAGATTCCACAGCCATTAACACTTCTTGGTACCGAAGTGGAAGTGATGATTTTATTGTTGTTGACCACGAAACTGCCGCCGTGTTGCGCACAACAGTGGATCCAAAGAAAATTCATGTTTTAGGTTTTCCAGTAGATCCATGCTTCTCGACATTCTCTAGACTCAATCCTCAACCGTCAACTCCTTGGAGAATCCTCTATCTACCTTCTTCTCAAGAGCAACATACTCTTAATGTCCTTCATGCTCTCCATGCTCTTGAGCATCTTGAGATCACTGTGGTGACTGGACGCCTTGATCAACTATATCAGACTCTCCAGAAGTCTCCCCTCTTCCATGAAAATAAATTGAAACTAGTAGGTTGGAGTGATCAAGTTCCTCAACTCCTTGCCTCTCATCATCTCTATATTGGCAAAGCAGGTGGGGCTATTGTCCATGAAGCCATGGCAGCTGAGTGTCCGATGCTCATCAGTCATGTCGTTCCTGGTCAAGAGGAGGGAAATATTGAGCTCATCGAGCGACATGATGTAGGACGTTTAGCTGCACATTATCCAGAAACAATAGCAGCTTCTGTTACTGAAATTTTCTCCAATCAGGGAGCAACCTGGAAGCGTTGGAAAAAGCATCTCAAAAATTTAGCAGATCCTTCCGCTAGCTTAAAAATAGCACGCTTCCTTACTACTGGACAAAATCCTTGATAAAAAGAAACACCGTCAAGGAACTATCCCAGGGGGAAATCGCCTTTCTCACTCCAAAGTATAGACGATAGCTTGCACTGACGTTTCTTGCATTTTTCGATTTTTAATATACATTCCTCCTCCATGAGTACTCAAGAAACCTCTTCCCTCAATAAGTTCATTCTTCTCCTTGTCGTTTGGATTCCATTTCTAGCTACTATTCTTGGTGTTTATCTTCTCTGGAATCATTTTGTTCATCTTAGTTCTCTACTCGTACTCTTAGGCATGTTCATTTTGGGCGGGTTTGGAGTTACTATTGGTTACCATCGTTTACTCACCCACAAAGCTTTTCATGCTGTTGACTGGGTACGTGCTTTCTTTTTGATTTGTGGCTCCATGACACTTCAAGGGCCTGCACTCCATTGGGCAGCTACACATAATCAACATCATGCTAATTCCGATATGGATGGGGATCCTCATAGTCCCTTAAAAAGTTTTCTGCACGGTCACGTTGGTTGGATCTTAGATGATTTCCAACCAGATGTACCCAAGTTTGCTGGACCTCTTCTTAAAGATCCTCTCATTGTTTTTATCAGTAAGACATTTCTCCTTTGGGTTGCTCTTGGATTTTTAGTACCAACACTTCTCTGCGGTGCTTTTGGAGCCATGCGTGGCGGAGGGATCCGTGGTTTTGGTTGGGGAGCTCTAGAAGGTTTTTTCTGGGGTGGATTGATACGAGTCTTCCTCAATCATCATGTTACTTGGTCAGTAAATTCTATTTGTCATACTTTTGGTCATCGTGACTTTGAAACTACGGATGCAAGTCGGAATAATTTTATTTTTGGAATTTTAGCGATGGGAGAAGGTTGGCACAATAATCACCATGCTTTCCCACGTTCTGCGTTCCATGGGATGAAATGGTGGCAAATTGATCTTTCTTCTTACGTTATTTTATTATTAGAGAAGTTAGGTCTTGCCTATGATGTCGTTCGTATTTCTGAAGAGCGGAAAGCTAAGCGTCGCAAAAGTGGCTTAGGAACAACAGAAGGGAATATTCTCCCCGGTCTTCGGGTTCACCCTCAAGCCGTCTCGGCTGTGGCTACAGCAACGACAGTAGTTTCTGCTGTTGCTCAAGCAGCTTCCAATAATTCCTCCCTTTAAAGTTCTCACTTTCGCTTATTTCTTTGAGATCTGACTTTAATATTGCTGCTTTGGAGCCCGTGCTCTCACCTCTTGTTCCTTACCATGAATCACCAAGAGCTAGCAGCATTAAAAAGAGCATGTTTCCAGAAGAGCATTAAGAAAGTATTTTCTTTTTTCGAAAATTCACATCAGGAAATTTTTTATTGTTTTCTCAAAAAATTTCTTGCTCTTCTTCTTCCTTTACTCATTCTCCTTCCTGGCTGCGTGCATCAGCTGCCCAGCTACCAAGAACCGCTCCCACAAACTCCTATTCAAAAGGTTCGCACAACAGCATATACTCACTCAGAGGGAGGACACCATCGTTATGGTGCTCTCTGCGCGCTTGGAACAAAACTCAAATGCGGCGCCATCAACAGTGCTTCTGCCGATTGGGCACGTTGGCCAGCAGGAACTCGTTTTCGTATCAAAGCAACAGGGGAAGTTTTCATCATTGATGATTATGGTTTCGCTCTTGCTGGCACTAATACTATTGATCTTTATAAACCGACTCGTGCAGCCATGAATGCTTGGGGAGTACGTCGCGTGACCATTGAAATTTTGGAGTGGGGTGACCCTTGGCGCAGTTACATACTACTGATGAAAGTAAAAGGTTACCGTCATGTCAATCGCATGCTCAAGGAAGTGAGAAACTTCTTTCCACATTTTTCAACTTCATCCAAGCAAGTCAGAAATGAAAACGTATTAAAAAATACTCTAAACAGTAGATGATGATCGTCTGTTAGAGTGTTTTCATGAAGTTGTAGCCACTGTAGTACTAGAAACGAGGAGCTCAAGACCCATCGTGTATCCTCCTACTCGAGGATTCGAGTGCCGAAGTGACACTGCAATCTACGGCTAGAACCTCAGTGAAAATGCTACTAAATTTCCTCAGAAGAAAGAGAAGGAAGATCTACCCACCTCCCATGTTCTTTGATTAATGAAATGAGTTCATCGACAGCTTTCTCTTGAGGAATATTAAATTTTACGGCCCTCTTGCCAACATAGAGATTAATTTTTCCAGGAGCTCCACCAACATAACCAAAGTCAGCATCAGCCATTTCGCCAGGACCATTAACAATACAACCCATCACAGCAAGGCGAAGACCTTTGAGATGCCCTGTCGCCTTCTTAATACGGGCTGTTGTCTCTTGAAGATTAAAAAGTGTACGACCACAGGAAGGACAAGCTACATAATCTGTCTTAAAAAGACGCGCCCCTGCTGCTTGTAGAATATGATAAGCTAAGCGCAGCGAACGTTCCGCCGTATGTTCTCGACGAAGAAGAATAGCATCTCCAATGCCATCACAGAGCAATGATCCAATGACTATGGAAGAAGCAAGTAAATGATCCATCTCATGGCAAGCAGAAGATTTTGAGTCTCCTATTTCCAATGTATCCTTCAGCAAAATAGGATAACGGACTGGGAGTCGAGCTGCAAGAAGTCGAAAAGCAGCAATCGGAGCGATTTTCAAACCATCACGCACAGTTATAAGTTGCAACTTATTCTCTGCTTCAAGAGCAGCAAATTCTTCTTGATGGCGAGGATCAATTTCCCTGAGAGGTAGATCTTCTAGCACGAGCTCAGGTTGACATTCACCCAAGTGCTTGGATGGAAGAACAATCTTTCCATGAAGAGTACGAGGAAGAACAACTCGTAGCAGAGCATCACCACCAAGATCCAGATCATCAATACGCATTTTACTAGAGTGACGTCGCTGATACTGAAAAAGAGGCCAGCTTGGTCGATCTTCTGCAAGGAGAGATGGAGAAGTTGAAGAATATTGAACTTCAATATATTCGAGCAACTGTTTTGCAACTGGAATTTCATGTTCACTATCTTCTGTCAGCGAAACGCGAATCGTATCACCAATTCCATCAGCAAGCAGAGAGCCAATCCCAAGAGCACTTTTGATGCGACCATCTTCCCCATCTCCTGCTTCGGTCACTCCAAGATGAATCGGATAGTTCCAATCTTCTCCTTCTTCATTCAAGCGATCTAAGAGCAAACGATAAGCTGCAATCATAATCTTAGGGTTGGAGGCCTTCATCGAGAAAACAAAATTGTGATAATTATCTTCTCTAGCAATGCGAGCAAACTCCAGAGCACTCTCAACCATACCAAGAGGAGAATCTCCAAACCGGTTCATAATTCGATCGCTCAGAGAGCCATGATTAGTACCGATTCGCAGAGCAACTCCATTTTCTCTACATTGTTGGAGCAGTGGCTTGAAAGCCTCTCTTACTCGTTGGAGCTCCTCCTCATATTCTAAGTCACTATACTCACGAACTTGAAATTTTTTAGCATCAGCAAAATTTCCAGGGTTGATTCGAACTTTTTCAACCCACTTAGCAGCTTCTAAGGCTGCTTGTGGCTTAAAGTGAATATCAGCTACTAGTGGAACATGACACCCTTCTGAGCGCAGAGCTCGATGAATATTTTTTAAATTCATAGCATCTCGTACCGTAGGGGCAGTAATACGAACAATCTCACAACCAAGATCAACCAGCTTGAGTGTTTGGGCAACACAAGCTTGAGTATCCATTGTATCAGCAGTAAGCATCGATTGAATACGGATCGGATACTCTCCTCCCATCTTCAGCGAACCAAGTGTTACAACACGAGAACGACGACGCTCATAATGATAGAGATTCTTGCAGTAAGACATGCCCTAGCTTACTAAAA
The DNA here is from genome assembly GCA_021849805.1 of bacterium. GTDB lineage: Bacteria > Verrucomicrobiota > Verrucomicrobiia > Chthoniobacterales > UBA6821 > CAIWMF01. The sequence continues at coordinate 170,908 of JAJZSL010000003.1, read as the reverse complement.
TTCAATCAAAAGAGGATAAAAAAGAGCAGCAGAGCCTACTCTCTGCTGAGCGCAACTACTGAATATCAGACCTAGAAGAGGTCATTGGCTCATCTGTACGATCAAGAAGACGAAGGTGAAATTCGATTGTTTTCAGAAGACGAGGAGAATTCATAGATAGTGTCGAATTAGAAGTGAAATATTTTTTAAATGTAAGAACATTCGAACCTGTTCCAAGAACCAGAAACACCCACGTTGATGAAATTTTACATTTTTCCCAGTTTCCCTGATTAAAAACAGGATCAGTTGGTACCATAGACGTCTCCTTTTCTTTTTCTTCTTCAAGCAGGTCTGGATGACTACTTCCCTCATATTTCCAGCTAGTCATATGAACACTTCCACTACCACTAGAATAGATAGAGGATTTGTCCTGATCTCCATAAAGCACAACGGTGATTTCTTGATCTTTAAAAACATCAATAGGATGATCAATAGTATTGGCATCATTTTCAGTAAGCGTCAGCGGTTCTGCTATTGCATTACTTAGGAAAAAGAGGACTGTTAGGGCAAGAAGGGGGAAGAACTTTTTAATCATACTCTTAATTTATGCAGATAATCGCCTATGTCAAAAAATTATTTTTTCTCAAGAGAGAAAGCTGATGTTGAGGAAGAAGGAGCAAATTGTAATGGTTGGGAAGGAACTGTGGGATTTTTTTTCCATCGAGCCCAAGGAAGATCTAAAATATCAAAAAAGCTGACGTAGAGCATGAATCCAAAGAGGAGTGCTGCACAACCATTTTGGATCCACTCGAGGAAACGATGTTCTAGTGGTCGCTTAAGAATCATCTCTATGAAGGAGAGCAAAACATGACCTCCATCGAGAACTGGAAGAGGTAGTAGATTGAGCAAGGCCAGGTTGACATTTAAAACGACACTAAACCAAAGTGCCAAGCGCCATCCCATGGGGCTTTCAAAAAGAAGATAATAAACCCTCATAATTCCAAGAGGACCACTTAAGTGCTCAATAGCAATCGCTGAATGTGGCCTCAGAAGAGCACTCAATGTCTCCCCTATTGTACGGACACTGGCAAGAAGTTGAGAAAAAGGTTCCGGATGTACCAAGGTCAATGATCCTCTCTCATCCCAATAAATACCAAGGCGTGGTTCCTGACCACCAAGAGGAACTTGAGGCAAGAGAGTCACGAGAAAAGATTGAGAACTATCTTCATTGAGCTTTCGATGAATCGTTAGTACCACTGGCTGGTTGGGCTGTTTCTTCAAAATTTCAACTAGAGAGAGAGGGCTCCATAATTTGGAGCCATTGGCAGCTATGACAAAATCTCCAGTACGAAGCCCAGCTACTGCAGCAGGACTTCTAGGGGCAACCTGAGCTATTAAAGGAGTCTGAGCAGGGAGGAGTTGGAGCTGACGAAGATGTTTTCTCCCCCAGCCCTCATGAGGTTGAATCGATGGTTCTACCTCAATTGTTTTCTTAACTCCATCACGTTGAAAAACAATGGGAATCCTAGCAGACTGACTGATAGCAACATTCCAAGCAACAGTGTCGCTCATTGTTCCCATTCCTTGGATACGAGTCACAGGATGTCCATTGACTGAGAGAAGATGATCTCCCGGTTGCAATCCTGCCTTTGCTGCAGGGCCACCAGGAAGAACATAACCAATGACAGCAGTTCTTTCAGATTCACTAACAGGGCGCCCAAAGAACCAAACAAAACAAGCAAAGAGAAAAGCAAGCAGCAGACTAAATATTGGTCCTGCCAGAGCAACAATCATCTTGTCGAGCGGAGCAGCGGGAGGAAGCAGCGTAGCATCCCCTTTATTTTTTCCTTCCAAGGCTTCCATGGGAGCCAGCTGAGGCACTGCTACAAAGCCTCCTGCAGGAATCCATCCTAAACGATATTCAACACCGCCAATGGTTTTTGACCAGAGAGGTTTTCCAAACCATAGTGCAAATTTTTCAACAACAAGACCACGCCATCGGGCTGCTAGAAAATGTCCTAATTCATGAACAAGAATCATCAAATTGAAAAGAAGGAGAACTTCTAAGCCAATAGCGATGTTAGAGAAAACAGTTGCAACCATGAGAAAATTTAAAAAAGAAAATGGGTTTCAATAATCGTGTCTTCACTTAAAAAAATGCTCAAGAAACGCAAGATTTTTTCTTCATTTCTTCAAAGAAGGCTTCCAATCAAAGAACTCTTCAGTGATAATACACGATCTTAAGAACATCGTCTTCAGGAAAAAGTGCATATTCATAGCATACTTTTGAAATGGAATACACTAGAGGAATTAACAATGATGCCGATTTTTTAAGAAAAATCTTTTTGAAGTCTTTGTAAAAGAGTTTTCTTCTGCTCATCGAGAAGACCTTCTGAATTCCTGCGTTCGTGACAGTGATGCTGTGTAAAGTGGTTAAACAAACTAAAAGAGATCTCTGCTTTTCCAGAAAAGCTCACTCATGACATAAGAGAAAAGATCCTCAAATTTTATTTTGGAGAAGAGTTAAAAATGATAGAAGAGAACCTGTGGTTAGTTCCCCTTTAGATAAAAAAATTCCCTCCCTTGCTTCCTCTCAAGAGGAAGCTCCCGTCATTGAACTCCTCACTCAGTTACTCCTCAAAGCAGAAGAGCATGGTGCTAGTGATCTTCATTTAGAGCCGCTAGCGGGTAGTATTCGTGTTCGCTTGCGCGTCGATGGTCTTCTTGAAGAAGTAGAAAACCTTCCTAAAAAATTGCAAGAGGTTCTTCTCAGCAGGCTCAAAATAATGAGTTCGTCCATGAATATTGCCGAAAAAAGATTACCCCAAGAAGGACGTTTTCAATTTCAAGGAAGTAAACGGCTCCTTAATATTCGTATCTCTACCATTCCTACTGTTTATGGAGAAAGTGTTGTTTTACGACTGCTAGATCATTCTTCCATGATGCTTGGCTTGGAGGAACTAGGCTTAGATCAAGAAGATCAACGACTCTTCAAACGTCTCCTCACCCAACCACATGGCCTCCTATTAACCGTTGGACCTACAGGATCAGGAAAAACAACTACCCTTTATGCTTGTTTACAAAAACTCAATCATCCCAGTTGTAAAATCATCACCGTAGAAGATCCTATCGAGTACCAACTACCTGGCATTCATCAAGTACAAGTTCACCAGAGGATTGGCAGAACTTTCTCTGCTACTCTAAGATCCCTGTTGCGTCAATCAACCAATATCATGATGGTTGGGGAAATTCGAGATTGGGAAACAGCTCACATATCCATGAATGCAGCACTTACAGGACATTTAGTTCTCTCAACACTTCATGCTAAAGATGCTCCAAGCACACTTTCACGACTACAAGATATTGGTCTTCCAGCTTTTCTTATTGCCAGTGGCCTTAGAGCGATTGTAGCACAACGCCTTGTTAGAAAACTTTGCCCTGATTGCAAAATTCCAACGACATTCAGTCATTACGAAAAAAAGATAGCTCATCTTACAGAAAAATCTCTTAACTCTGCCACGCCAAAGAAAGCCTCCGGCTGCTCAGCATGTCGAGGTAGAGGATATCAAGGACGTCTTGGTATTTTTGAAATTTTAATTCTCAATGAAGCACTACGAGCTGATATTGAGCAGAAAAAAACAATAGCTCAACTTCGCGAAACAGCACGTCAAGCTGGCATGAAAACATTGCGCGAAGATGGATTGAAAAAAGTTTTTGCAGGCTTGACAACACTAGAAGAAGTGATGAAACAAACAATGCTCTAGTCCAAGAGAAGGAATGGTGATTCCTGCCTGAGAGAAAATAGGGAATCGTTGAAACGATAAGTGCTCTTAATTTCAGAAATAGCGTTGAGCAACTTCTTAAGTTTTCACGCTACTCTCCAAAATAAAAATGATCAATAGAAGGGGCCTCCTCTAGAAGCTTCCTCCCATCTCTATTGGCGTCATTCCTGAGAACGCAGGAATCCAGGAGAACATTGCTGTAGTGTTAATGATTTTATAAGAACAAGAGCAAAATATTTCCTTTTTTTGAAAAAAGTTGAGAAACTCAAAGCGAGAAAATATGCGGATTTTTTAAGAAAAACCTTTTTGAGAATTTTTCTAAAAGAGCTTCTAGTACTTATCCAGAAAGTCTTCTGGATTTCTGCGTTCGCGGGAATGACGATTTCTGAAAGTGCTTCATCAAGGACGTAAGAGGAAAGGTCCTCCTATTTTATTTTGGACAAGAGGGAAGTTTTCATTAAGTTCTTTAAGCCGAAACTTCTTATTTTTACCCTCTCATACTTCATGAATGACTCAACCTTGTTGCTAACTTTCTAGCTCTTCTTCTCATGTTCCCTCTCCTCGCCACTCTTCTTCCTTCTTCCAAACTGGCTATTGCTCTTGATGCTCTAGTTGTTCTTCTCTACTTTTTAATTATTATTGGCATTGGTCTCTATGCTGGCCGTGAAAACAAAACGCTCGAAGAATTTTCTCTCGGATCTCATTCGATTCCTTGGTGGGCCGTTCTTGCTTCTATTATTGCTGCTGAAACAAGTGCAGCCACTTTTCTTGGAACTCCAGCGGAAGGATATAAAACACATGCTTTCTTCTATGCACAACTTGCTATTGGAACGGTCCTAGCACGAATCATTATTGCATATACATTTCTTGCTCCTTATTACCGTTATAAAGTGAAGAGCATTTATGAATTTTTAACAATCCGCTTTGGAGTGGCTACTAAAAACAGTGCCAGTGCCATTTTTCTTTTTACTCGTGTACTGGGTATTGGAGTCCGACTCTACTTAGGCGGTCTCATTCTTGTAGTGCTCTGGCACTACTTTTATCCAGGAGAATCAGTAACACTTCTTCACTATTTTTGGGGAATCTGCTTCATCACACTCATAACCACGATCTATACAATGATAGGTGGTATTAAAGCCGTTGTTTGGACGGATTTTATCCAAGCTTCACTGATGATTGGCTCCATTGTTTTAGCCATTTGGATTCTCCTTCATCGTCTTGGAGGTCTCCACTCCATTAGAGAAACCTTTGGGAGTTGGGAAAACTTAAAATGGATTCAAAGTGATTGGGATACTCAAATTCCCTTTGGAGCAGCTCTTTCTAAAATGCTTGCAGAACCATATACTCTTTGGGCTGCTTTTATTGGATCAACATTTTTAACCTTGGCAACGCACGGCACTGATCAAGATATGGTCCAACGCCTCCTTACCGCTAAGAATGTTCAGAAGTCAAGATTGTCACTTATTCTCAGTGGTTTTGCTGATATACCATTAGCACTAGCTTTTCTTAGTGTTGGAATTCTTCTTTTTGTTTACTATTCCCGAGTAGGCAAACCTTCTATTCCCGATAATGAGATTTTTGCTTATTTTATTGTTCATAGCATGCCTGTGGGAGTACGAGGACTTATCATTGCTGGTGTTCTAGCAACGATGATGGGATCAACCTCTGCAGCTCTCAATGCACTAGCAACAAGCTTCACTACCGATTTTTATCTCCCTTATCTTAAGCCAAAAGCTACTGATAAGGATTCTATTGCCGCTGCTCGTAGAGCAACCTTCTTCTTTGGTATTTTGATGATTGGTGTTGGAACCATGGCTGCCTATTCTGTACTCCTGAATCCAAGTCTCACCATTATTCCGATTGCTATTGGTATCTTAGGGTATACCTATGGTGGACTCCTTGGCATTTTTCTTCTTGGCATGCTTACCACCACGCGAGGCCACGATAAAACAAACGTTATTGCCATGTTCCTTGGAATGACGAGCGTTCTTTTCTTGGGAAAAGTTGAACTCCCAGGAATAATAAACTTTGGTCACTTTATGCCATCATGGTGGCCTGAGATTGCTTGGCCTTGGTACGTTTTCATGGGAAGCATGGTAACAATCATCTGTGCTCTTCCTTTTAAGACTCCTCCCGCTCAAAGAGCAATGTCTCTTTAATAGTATTTTCACTAAAGTTGTAGCCCTGCATTGAGGCGTCACTTGGGTGCTCGATTCCTCGAGCAGGAGGATACAGAGGGGGTCTTGAGCTGCTAGTGCAGAGAGAAAAATCTCCTGAGAAGCTCTTAGATTTTAACAAGGAAATTTTAACAAGATTCCCACTCTTGGGCTCCCCCTCACTCCCAGAGAAAAGACTGAGTCAGCGCTACAATACGATGATTGACGATGAGAAGAGCTCGCCAACAGGTCACTTGACCATTTTCCAAGTAATCATCCCCTACAATTTTAAAAATAGAACAAATCGATCCATGAGCATGAGGATACGTTATCTCTCGGGCTAGGACTTCGTTACCAAGATCAGCTTGGCGATACTCCAACCGAATCGTGACTTCTTGAGCTGGACCGTGATTCCACCAGTAGAAGTTGAAGTAGTGCCCACGCAGTTCGTCCTTATCAAGAGCACTTGTAGCTGGCCACATGTAGGAACGACGCACAAAATTGATCACCTCAGAGTGACTAGGCCTAAAGGTACTTGGATCATTGAGGAATTGTGTTTCTTTGCGAAAAGCAAACTGTGGATTGATTTGTAGAGGGAGCACATCTGCTTTTTCTAATTTAAGAACAGGAGGATCCACTGTAGTACATCCTCCTAAGAGAACAATTCCTCCCAAGATCAAACTGTAGAAGAGAAGTAATAGGAAAATTTTTTCCAAAACTTTTCCTTCAAGGAAAGAGAAAATCATTAGCGTGTTCCCATACCGACATTCTGAACCGTTTGGAAAAGCTTCCCTTCTGTTTTAATCGAAGGAGCAATAATGATTTCGGTCTCTTGAAATTCTTTAATAGTACTAGCTCCCACATTACCCATGCATGTGGTGATTGCTCCAACGAGATTTTGACTTCCATCATCCACAACAGCTGGACCAAAGAGGATCTGTTCTAGAGAACCAGTTGTTCCAACATGAATGCGTGTTCCCCGAGGAAGGTTAGCATGAGGAGTAGCCATTCCCCAATGATATCCTTTTCCTGGCGCCTGAAGTGCTTTTGCAAAAGCACTTCCCACCATCACAGCATCAGAACCACAAGCCAGCGCCTTACAAACATCTCCTCCTTTGCTCATACCTCCGTCAGTAATGATGGGTACATAGCGACTCGTCTTCTTAAAATAAGCATCTCTTGCTGCTGCGCAATCAACGGTAGCTGTTACTTGAGGAACTCCTAATCCTAGAACACCGCGCGATGTACAAGCAGCTCCAGGACCAACACCAATAAGAACACCACTGACTCCACACTCCATAAGCTCTAGAGTGACTTCATAGCTTACTGCATTTCCCACAATAACAGGAATAGGCATCTTAGCACAAAAATCAGCCAATGGTAAGGTTCGATATTTGGTAGAAAGATGACGCACTGTCGATACAGTGCTCTGAACAACAAAGAGATCAGCACCTGCTTGCGCGGCAAGGAAGCCCACATGTTCTGCTCGTTGTGGAATAGAACTCACCGCAGCCAGAGAGCCAGTAGCTTTAATATCAACAATTCGCTTGACAATGAGGTCATCACGAACTGGCTCCTGATAGATTTTCTGGAGCAGGGCCGTAACTTCATCCTTATGAGCAGTGAGTATTTTTGAAAAAATTTCTTCAGGATCTTCGTATCGTGTTTGAATACCATCGAGGTTGAGAACAGCTAATCCACCTAGCTTTCCCATTGCTGCTGCAAAGCGGACATCGACGACCCCATCCATGGCACTCGCTAAAATGGGAATAGAGAGCTTCATGGCCTCTCCACTAGAATGAGGGATCGAAAAAGTTGTGTCGACCTCCTCAGGATTGATAGTGATACTACCAGGAACAAGCGCTATTTCATCAAATCCGTAAGTCACGCGAGCCTTACGATTTTTTCCAATCCACATGCCCATCTCTAGAGCCCTCCTTGATGATTGAGCTCATGAAGGCTGCCACAAGAAGAGCAGTGAACGAGCTTTTGTCCAGAACGTGATGACCGCAAGGCGCCACGAAAAGAAGCACCGCAGATACGACAAACCTGCTGGCAGGAAGAATCTCTAGAAGATAATCGTTGTTGAAGCATTTCATATCCTATCCAAAAGCTTAAGATCCCAGCAAGAAAAACGATGAGATAAATAAAGACAAACCATGGAAGAGTAAGATGGATCATGAAAAAGCCTCAAATACCCTTGATATCATCACTGTCAAATGACTTAGAAAAAGAGCCACGTTGATGCTTCCTCAATTCTTAGCTCCCCAATAAACCAGCACTCTTCCCCAATGCTCTTCTTGAGCTGGGGAAAAACGGCGTGTGAGCAACCAGCTCCTTGCAGCTTCATCAGCGGCCTGACTACCGGAGGATTGCATAATGATAGCATGAAGAGGAAGACCCGAAGCATCAATCTCTAGAGTCAGCGAGGTAGGGTGAAGAGGAATTTGAGTACCATCAGGTAAATTGGGATGGTCTAATTGAGAGGGTAGCAGAGGAGCATACATAGTAATACTTTCAGAAAATTGAACGCTCGTAGGAAGAAGAGTGGGCGTAGAAGATTGATTTTTGGAAACGGGAGAGGGAAGAAGAGTGGACTCATTGGTTGGAGGCAGCAGAGATTCGATGGTTTCTTCTTTAGGAGAGGGCAAAGGATGAAGAAGAGGGAGTGGTTGTTTTGGTAAATAAATGGAAGTTGGTATTTTGGGTCGATGAGCTTGAACAATTTTTAGAGGAGAAAAAAGAGCAGGATCATTAGCTTGAATCCATGGGGCAAGTTGTTTGGACATCGGAGAACCAGCTGGAAGAAAAAAGACTTCGGCTGCTTGGACTTGAGCTCGTTGAGGAGAGGGATAAATGATATTGAAACAGTAATTTCCTAAGAGATGGAGGAGTGCTGCAAGTAAAATAAAAAAAGGTAAACCAACCCTAGGAGCTCTTTTCATTGGCCAACGAAAGAGAAGCTTTTTTTTCATGAAGAAGGAAGATCATTGGTTGCTAGGATAATGGAGAATCCAGCATTGATACCAACAGTCATGACTTGGACAAGCAGATCATAAGGAGCTTGCTGATCTGCTTTAATGATAAGGCTTCCTTTGGAAGGAGTCTTGAGAAGATGAGTCTTCAGCTTCTCTAAGGAAACTTCTTCATTATCATCATAAATCGCCGGAAGAGGGCTCCCTGTAATGCTAACCACACGTGGATCATGATGAGGAAGAAGCAGGAAAGGGGCTTGAGGAACTTTAATGGCAATCCCTGGTTGTAGAAGTAAGGTTCCTCCAATAAGGAGAAAAAAAATAAAACAGAGTGCTACACTTAGTGTAGGAGCTAAGAAAAAAAAAGGAGAGCCAGGCTCTTGTGTTCGGCGAAGTCGCATAAATAGCGTGATTGGGTAGAAACAATGATTGATAATATAAATTTTTTCTAGAATCTCCGGTTATCCTTCTTTTCGATCTGAATTTCGTAGGTAAAATAGAGGAGTTTGTGGAAAAACTTTTTCGAAAAAATAGTGTTCAAAGAGCTATGATCCACCTCAATACTGCATGAGGCGTCAGAAAAACTTTTGTAAAAAAGTATATTGTGCACCATCACCATGCTCAACGGTGAAATTTAGGATCAATACTTCCTTAGAAAGGCAAGCTTTTACTCAACATCACTACTCTCCAAAATAAAAATGAATAATAGAAGGAGACTATTCTAGAAGCTTTCTTCCATCTGCATTGCCGTTATTTCCCCAAATGCGGGAATGACGATGTGTGAAAGTGCTCACGCATAACATAAGAGAAAACGTCATCAAATTTTTATTTTGGAAAAGAGGGACATAACATAACGAAAAACTAATCCCTCATTTCTTGGAAAAAATCAGCTTTGAGGATTCTTACATCAAGAGTCTGAATTCCTATTCGAGGAAGTATGTTCATGATTGAGCAGAAGCTGCACAATTTCTATACCAGCTCGTTCCATATCATGAATCAAATCATTCACTCGAGAAGAGAGATAGCTATAAGCTAGAAAAGCAGGAATCGCTACAGCAAGACTAGCAGCTGTGGTGAGCAAGCTTTCAAAAACACCTTTAGCGATTTCTGCTGCTGTGGCGTAACCACCGTGATTATTAATCGATAAGAAGGCGTCTAGAAGACCAAGGACAGTTCCAAGAAGTCCAATTAAAGGAGTAATATAGGATAACATCGAGAGGATGGAGAGATTGCGCTCCAGTTTGGGTAATTCGAGTAAACCAGCATCGGTGGTGATTTCTTTTAACTCACTACGACTGGCATTTGGTTTCTCTAAAGCTGCTTCTAGAACGCGTGCCACTGGACCTGGCGTCATTGTACATTCCTGAAGCGCTGCTTGAACATGGCCTCGCTCCAACAAAAGTGATAAGCCTTCTAAGAACTCTCCTATACGAATAGAAGCCCGATGCAAGTAGAGCAGCCTTTCAAGGAAAACGCCTAAAACAACAATACTGCAAATGAGGATGATTCCCATAAGAGGACCCCCTTTTTGTAAAATTTCAATCATTTTTTATATAAAATTAAACGTAAATTCTACCCTCGTAGGAGTAAGAAGCACTATTTTTTTAAATAGAGACTGTTTTTATATTATTCGCTTGAGAAGACCTCTCTGCTTTTTTTCTTTCTCCTCAAAGAGAAAGCAAAAGAAAGTCTCACTCCTCCCCCCAGTCACTACTCTTAGGTTGCATCGTGATGGAGAAGGAGCGATCTGTTTTCAATCGCCAAAGCTTTACTCCTATTATCCAGAGTGTATAGAGAATCAATAAGGGATAGATAACCTCTATTATGGGTGAGAGTGCTTTCATAATTCGTGAAAAACCGAGATTAGTCATGCACATAGTAATCACTGTTGTGATCAAAAGTGAAGCCCGATAGCTCAAGCGCCCTGCTAATAAATCCTTGTGAAGGTACATGGCAAAAACAGCTGTTAGAGAAATAGCCGTCGCTAAGCAGGAAACAGCAAGCGTGATGTTGGTGAGCATCCCTCCTTTTTCTCCTAAGACAAGGAGTGCTAGCACACTGAAGAGATCTCCTCGCTCAACAGTAGCAAGCTCTTGAGCGTGCAGAGCTGCTACAATACAAAAACCGGCATAGACCAATGCTAAGAGAATCCCTCCTATCATACTGGCTACTACTCCTGAGAGAATCATGGACCAAGAGTCTTTTTTTCTTTGAGGATGCATTCCCTTACTCAAGCTACTGACAATAAGACCAGAGAAAAAAATAGCTGCAATCAAATCACAGGTTCCATAACCAGAGAAAATACCATGGAGGAAAGTTTCCATTTTGGTCAATTCTGTGGGAGTAAAAACAGCAGGAGTAAGAAGGCCTTTGATAATAAAGACGCACAATAAAATAATTTTTAAGGGTCCAAAAAATTTTCCTAAAAGATCAACAATGATTTTATTCTTAAAAGTACACAGAAAAATAAGAGCTGCTCCAAAAATAGCAAACGGTAACAAATGCAGAGAAGGAAGGTGCACCCTGCAAGCAGCATAAGAAATAGTAATGCACCGTGGAATCACTCCAAAGGGCCCAATGAGCGCCATACAGCAGAGAATAATAAGAAAAGAAGGAACCCTACCAAGGGGAGCTAAAAGCATTTTGTAGTCACCATGGCTCAGTATGGTTGCAAAAAGACCTAAGAGAGGAACTAATACTGCTGTGAGCAAAAATCCCAATAATCCCCAGAAAAGTTGATGGCCAGAATCTTTCCCCAAGATCAATGGAAAAATAACATTGCCAGAACCAAAGAGCATCGCAAACATAGCAAGCCCAGTAACAAAAACTTTTCTTATTTCAAAAGAGGACATAAGTGGCACTTATCCATATCTATTAATGAAGTTTCAATCCAGCATATTCCAACTAAGGAGCAACAAGGGATTACTCTTTTTCTCCTTCTTATGCTTCTCCTTACTGATGCAGAGTGCTTTCTCTGCCCACGAAATCAAGATTCCTCTTGGTCTTTCGTGGGGAGATCCCGTTGAAAAACTTGAATCACTGGCTCGTCCAGGAGGTTTTTCTATCACTCAACGAGAAGAAACAGCCGGTAAAACCATCATCACTGTTCACGGGCTGCTTGGGGTAGCACTGCAGGAAAATCTTTTTATTTTCCAGAAAAATGCGTTGATTGAAATTGAATATCGTTATGGGAATAAAGCTTGGAGCGCTCATCAATATCAGAACTTTTTTGATTCCTTTAGGAGAATGTATGACCTAAAATATGGAGCAGCTCTAGCACTCTCCCCTGCTACTGCTAAGAAAACTAACGATGTCACCCTCTCCCTTGTTGGCTACCGCTGGAGCGATCCTTTCTCAGCCTTAGAGCTTTTCTACTATAGTGCCGAGCAACCTGAAGGAAAAGCTTATCGACTCGTTAGCCTACATTACAAAGCTCTATGAATATAACTACTGATGCTCCTTTCAGTAACCTTCCTGCGACCTTAACAAAAGCAGAAGAAGAATCTTCTTTAGTACCCACTTCTTCTACCAGTTCAACAAGTCAGCCATCCCGTTCTCTCTCTTCATTTCTTCTTGAAGGAGTTCAAGCATTGAAAGAAAAGTATAACTCTTTACCCACTTTTCCCTTTCCTTCCCTCAAAAGTCGATGGGATCGTCCCTCTATTTTTCCTAAAGGAATCTTTCGCTGGATCTCATCCTCCTCTCAAGAGAATCCTTCCAATACTCAGATTCCCTCAGCAATAGCCTTAAGGAAAAAAACATATATTTTCTTTTTGTCACTTTTTTTTACTGGTGGGAGCGTAGAAGATTACACACAGTATCGCCTTCTTCTTAAAAGTCTTGATGGGTACCACGTACTTCTCAGAAAGAATCCGAATGACATCACCGATCTTCTTTCTACGTTAGATCAATTAGCAACAGCTACAGCAAAACTAAAACCATTAATCAACTCAAAAGATAATCAAAAAAATCATCCTCTCAAAGAACTCGAAAATCAAATCCGAAAAGAGAAAACGATTCTTCTATTGAAAAAATCGATACAGGAGCAAATCACTCAAGAGTACAAGGCTGAGCAGGTCAAATTTTTTGATGAAAATATTGCCAGTGGTAATCTCTCGAAGCTCAGTCGTCTGACCTATGGGAATGGTGAAGAAGGTTTTTTTAAGCCAGTCTCCGAAATTCCTTCTGATTGTGTAGCAACAGCAGGTGTTGCTTTTGGAATTCCCAATAGCCAATCTTCCTTAGAAGCAGGCTTATCCACTAGAAATGTTCTTAGTTACCACGTGAGTCAATTACTCTCTGAAAGCTTCTCCAGCCTAGTTCCTAAAACCGTCTTTGCTGGTTTTAAAGATCAGCTTGGCACTTTTCAGCTGAAAGCTCCAGGAAGAGCTCTCTATGAAGATGCAAAACAATTACTCAATACTGCTGATGATAATATTAAGAGTCTACTAAAAGGATTTCAAGAGGATCCGAAGGATGCAAGGTTTACTTCGCAATTGAGAGAATTGGAGGTTTCCTATTGTGGAGATGATCAAAGTATTGTGGTTCAGGAAAATCAGTTCTATCGAGGAGAGAAGCTGATTGAGCAAGAGGAATTTGATACTTTACTGAAAAATGGGGAAATTGAAGCAAGAGCAAAAGTTCTAGCCAAGGTTGATGAAACCATTGATTTCAAAAGTCCATCCTTACAAAAAGCAATGTCTCAGGCTCATCTCTTCGATCTTCTCACTGGGCAAGTTGACCGAAATTCAGGAAATTTCTTTTATGAAACAAAAGAAGATGGCAGTTATCAACTCCACCTCATCGACAATGATCAATCTTTTCCACCTTTTTATACGGATTTTTCTCAAGAAACCATGGAGAAAGTTTTAGGTGATGGGATTTTTCTGAAAAAACTCCCGCGCCTTGTTGACAAAGAAGCAGCAGATGCTATTGAAAAATTAGATCCTGTTAAACTTCACGAACTTTTAGAAAAAAGTAACCTTACAAAAGAAGAGAGATCAGCTACCCTCCGACGTCTCGATGCTCTCAAGGAACATCTCACTAAGATACAGAATAATCAGGTTTCAGGAGGAAGAATCGTTGAAATATGGAATGAGGAGACTTATGGAGAATTACTTCAGGAGACTTATGGAGAATTACTTCAAGAAAAAGATAACTATATTTCTAGAGAAGTAGAAAAACTTCCATCCATAAAATCAAAACTAGAACATTGGCAAACAAAAGTCCGACCTGAAGTTTCTCGTATAAATACAGAACCTACGGTTATCATCCACGACGACGGATGGAAGAGCTTTGCATAGACCGAGAAACAAGAGAGAGCATTCTCTAACTCTTCCATCAACGATGCGTTGTTAGGAAGATTGTCACTCCCACAATTGCCAGAGCTCCCAAAACCGCATAAAACCAAACAAGGAAAGTATCGCTAACTAAGGCACCGTGATTGATCGGCTGACGATAGGAGGTGCGTCCTGAAGTTTTTCCTTTTCTCAAAAATCCATCATAGTGACGCTGCAACAAGAACGTCTCGACTTGACGCATGGTATCAAGAGTAACGCCAACAATAATAAGCAACCCTGTTCCTCCAAAAAATTGAGCGGTCATATAGGGAACCTGTAATCCTCGACTCAACAGCTGTGGCAAAATAGCAATCACTACCAAAAAAATAGCTCCTGCAAAGGTTAACCGACTCATAGTGTGATCAAGAAAATCAGCTGTTGGCTTGCCTGGTCGGACTCCTGGAATGAAGCCACCATTTTTCTTCAGATCATCGGCAATTTGTGCAGGCTGAAATTGAGTTGCTACCCAAAAATAACTAAATGAAAAAATCAATAGTCCATAGAGAACATAATGAGGCCAACCTAGCGTTAGAGCGGAAGCAAGCTCTTGTGCCCAGCCTTTTCCAGGAAAAGCCATGTTGAGAATTGTCGAGGGGAATAGTAAAATAGCTTGTGCAAAAATAATCGGCATCACGCCAGCATAGTTGACTTTTAGAGGCATATATTGTGTTTGGCCACCATAGACTTTTCTACCGACAACACGCTTTGCATATTGAATACTAATTTTTCGCTGTGCTTGCGTCACGGAAATGACAGCTGCAATAACTAGAAAAAGAAAAGCACACAAAACAACTAGCACAATTGGGCTGACGAGAGCCGCCTCTTTCTCAAGAGGAACAAACGTACGCCATGCTTGAAGAAGACCGGCGGGTAGCTGGGCTAAAATACCAACAGTAATAATGAAGGAAACACCGTTACCAATACCCCGTTCTGTAATTTGGTCACCTAGCCACATTAAGAAGAGTGTGCCAGCTGTCATTGTCATGACAGTCATGAGACGAAAACCTAGACCAGGGCTTGCTACCAGAGGAATGCCAAGCCGCATAATCGTCTCAGCAATACCAGGAAGAAAAGGGTTAGATTGTGGTGATTCAAACGAAAGGGCTAAGAGCCAACCTTGAATCAGACAAAGAAAAATTGTTGCATAACGCGTGTATTGAGAGATTTTTTGACGACCTCCATCTTCTCGTGCCAGTTTTCCGAGCTTTGGAATGACAGCCCCCAGCAACTGAAGCATAATAGAAGCACTAATGTAGGGCATAATCCCTAAGGAAAAAATGGCACAATTACTAAGTGCACCACCACTGAAGAGATTGAACATAGTGGCAATACCACCACCAACCTTAGCATCAGCTACATTGAGGAACCACTGACGAAGAACTTGGGCATTGACTCCCGGTGTAGTAATCGCAGCTCCTAAACGCATAATAATCACCATCCCTAAGGTGAAAAGAGCCCGAGAGCGAAGTTCGGCAATTTTAAAGGTATTGACAAAAGCAGAAATCATAAAAAGGGGTGTGATTAAAACTGTTTAGTAATTTTTTATCATTGACAATGCTCAGCTTAACATTCTTGGAATGCTTTCCAAGCTCGACAGGAAAAATTTTAAAAACAATTTGAAATCTCTAGCTAATGAATTTTTCTACTTCCTCAATTCAGCAATTCTTAATTCTTAGCCTGTTCTTACTTTTTTTTGCTACGTGGAAGACGTTGACGCTGTAAACGCTCTTCTGATTTTGCTAAACGACGTGTTTGATGGAGCTTAGTAGGACGTAGGATCAACGTGCCTCCAACTTGTTCAAACTTTTGACGAGCAGCAGCACTTGTTTTATCTACTTCTAGGGTGAGTGCTTTGTTGAGCACTCCACGTGCCAAGAGTTTAATGCCATCGCAACGACCGTTAAGAAGTCCCAGAGATCGAAGTTTTTCTTCATCAATAAAACTTCCTGCTTCAAAACGCTCTTCTAGAGTATCAAGATTGATGACTGCAAAAATTGGTTTAAAGGAATCATTACTAAATCCTCGCTTAGGAAGACGTCGAATCAAAGGCATCTGACCACCTTCAAACCCCAAGCGAACACTGCCGCCAGAACGTGCTTTTTGACCTTTATGGCCACGACCTGATGTTTTTCCATGGCCAGAACTTTCCCCACAACCTAAACGTTTACGGCGATGTTTAGCGCCAGGACGAGGATGAAGATCATGAAGTCTCATAAGAATTATTAAAAGTTAGGAAGTGAAATAGGCTAAAATACTTTTCTGCTTTTTACAGAAAATCAGTTAAGCAATATTGAGAACAACTTCTTCAAGAAGCTCTATAGAATCCTCAACAGCTGTTTTCATTGTTGCTGTTTTTAGTGGAAGAGTGGAAGGAGTTGATATTTCTGATGCTTTTACTGACAAATTTTTTTGAAATTTTTTCTGTCGTAAACGATAAATTTCTTCACGAGGACGCAACTGTAAGAGTGCATCCAAAGTGGCCTTGACAACGTTAGCGTGATTATTGGAACCAAGCGACTTGGCAAGAATATCACGGATGCCTACAGCTTCAACAACAGCACGCACTCCTCCACCAGCAATAATACCAGTACCAGGAGAAGCAGGACGAAGTAAAACGCGACCACCGCCATGAGTGCCAATGACTTCATGAGGAATAGTATTCTCATCAACAGCAACTGAAATCATCGATTTAGTAGCTGTTTGAGAAGCTTTACGAATGGCTTCACTTACTTCATTAGCTTTACCGAAACCAACACCAACTTTTCCTTTCATATTTCCACTGACAATCAAAGCACTGAAGCTAAATCGACGACCACCTTTAACAACCTTTGCACAACGATTAATGAAAACTA
Source organism: bacterium (assembly GCA_021849805.1). Classification (GTDB taxonomy): domain Bacteria; phylum Verrucomicrobiota; class Verrucomicrobiia; order Chthoniobacterales; family UBA6821; genus CAIWMF01. The sequence goes on along the minus strand of JAJZSL010000003.1, from coordinate 153,825 downwards.
CTTTTTCAACAGTATCTTTCGGTGCAGCCTCACTAGTAGATTCACGACGCTGCGCCGTCTTCTTATTTGTTTTTTCAGCCATAATAGTATTTATTCCAATAATTAAAATTCAAATCCTCCAGCACGTGCTGCATCAGCTAATGCCTTAACTTTTCCATGATAGTTAAAACCACCTCGATCAAAAACGACTTTTTTGATGTTTTTGGAAAGTCCACGCTCTGCAATAAGTGTTCCTACTTTGATAGATGTTGCTATGTTTGGACGGACTGATGCTTCTTTACTAAACTTTTCCTCTGTAGTATGGACACTAGCCAAAGTAACTCCCAACGTATCATCGATGACTTGAGCAGTGATATGTTTTCCAGAAAAATGAATGGAAAGACGAGGGCGTTCTCTATTGCCCACAACTTTTTTGCGAAGGCGGCGATGCCGCAATTGACGAGAAGAAATACTAGGCATGATGATAATAATTATTGAACAGTTTTACCTTCTTTGCGGCGAACTTGTTCTCCCGCATAACGAATTCCTTTTCCTTTGTAAGGCTCAGGAGGATAGTAGGAACGAATATCTGCAGCAACTTGTCCAACAAGATGCTTGTCGATTCCTTCAATACTAATTTTTGTGTTCTCCGCAACAGTAATCTTAATTCCTTGAGGAATGTTAAAGAGTACAGGATGAGAATAGCCAAGAGAGAGATCTAAATGCTCTCCTTTGAGAGCTGCACGAAAGCCGACTCCCTGGATTTCTAAATCTCGACGGAAACCTTCATCAACACCATGAATCATATTATTGACCAGCGCACGTGATAGGCCATGAAGAGCGCGGGTTGCTCGCAAATCATTATTACGATGGAGGGTCACTTGTTCTTCGTCAAGCCGAAGAGTCACTGCCGGAGGCAAGGTCCAAGAGAGCTTTCCTTTGGGACCTTCAACAGTGATAGCACCATGATCATCCAGAGCAATCTTGACATTCTTAGGGAGTTTGATTGGAGTTTTTCCTATACGTGACATGAAAAAGAAAAGTTAAATAAGTATTCTGTAATTTCAAAATTTACCAAATAGTCGCGAGTAATTCACCACCAAGATGCTGGCGACGTGCTTCATGGCCAGTGAGCACCCCTCGTGATGTTGAAAGAATAGCAATACCCATATTACCTAAGACACGAGGAATTTCTTGACTGCTCACATAACGACGAAGGCCGGGCCTACTTATGCGACGCAATCCTGTAATTGCTGATTTATTACCAACGTAGCGAGGGATAACTTTGAGTCGTGGATGTCTCTCCGTTCTATCTAATTGATAATCCTCAATGTAACCCTCTTTTTTCAAAAGAGCTACAATGTCAATTCTCATTTTGGAATAAGGAATGAAAAATTCTTTTTTGTGAACACGTGTTGCATTGCGAACACGCGTGAGTAAGTCGGCAATGGGATCAGTTAAGGCACTCATGAGTCTAGAAGTGATGATGAAGAGGTAGTAGAAGTCTCTACTGCGTTTGAAGTGGTCAGGTCATTTTCTTTTTCCACTAATTTTTTGGAACGATGACGACCAGCAAAAGGCATTCCTAGTTCCGTTAGAAAATCTCTTGTTTCTTCACTGTTTTTAGCAGAAGTGACAATGGTTACATCAAAACCTATATTTCGCTTAATCTTATCAAGTTCAATTTCTGGAAAAATCGATTGATCTACAACACCAATGGTATAGTTACCATGACCATCGAAGGATTTTGTGGAAACGCCGCGAAAATCACGAATTCGAGGTAGTGCCATTTTAATAAATCTCTCCAAAAATTCATACATGATTCGACCACGTAGGGTAACCTTGGCTCCAATAGCCTGACCAGCACGTAGTTTAAAATTGGAAATACTTTTCTTAGCAATGGTCTCTACCGGTTTTTGACCAGTAATCAATGCCAATTCTTCTTTAGCAATCTCCAGTGCTTGTTTTACATCTGGAGAAGAGGCTACAGAAGTATTGAGAACAACTTTGAGGAGCCGTGGTACTTGATGTTTGTTTTTATATCCACGCTTTTTTTGAAGCGCTGGAATCACTCTCTGTTGATAATCGATAAAAAATGCTGATGCTTGTTGCATGACTACTTATTTTTTTGGAAAAGATAGGGAACTAGAATCTTTCTCTTTTTTGGAAGCTTTTTTTGCTGGAGATGACTCATTTTTTTTAGAGACTTTTTTTTCCTTGGTTTCCTCTTTTCCTCTGGAAGAAACTTTTTCAAGAAGCTTAACATTGGAAATATGAATAGGGCCCTCACGTTCAATAATTTCACCTTGAGTTCTCTCTTGAGAGCGACCAAGGTGCTTCTTGATCATGCGTACCCCTTCAATAATAACTTGATCCTTACCAGCAATCACACGAAGAATTTTCCCTTCAGCACCACGATGGTTGCCAGAAATAACTTTTACAGTATCACCTGTATGGACATGTGTTTTATTTTTTTTCATCTGCATCATATAACTTCAGGAGCAAGAGAAACAATTTTCATGAAGTTTTTTTCACGAAGTTCACGAGCTACAGGACCAAAAATACGGGTTCCTCGAGGGTTTTTATCTTTATCAATAATAACAATAGCATTCCTATCAAAACGAACACCAAAACCATTATCTCGAGTAATAATTTGACGTGTCCTTACTACAACCGCACGGACGACGTCCCCTTTCTTAACTGTTCCTCCAGTAGATGCTTCCTTAACATTCGCAGTAATAATATCACCCACACGAGCAGAAAGAGTTTTCTTGCCAATAACTCCAATCATTGTAGCCATGCGAGCCCCAGTATTATCAGCAACATCAAGACGAGTACGTAAATAAATCATAATCGTAAAATAGTAATTCCTATTAATGCTTCAAGATAGCCATCAATCTCCATCGTTTCAAACGACTGATGGGACGTGTTTCCATAATTGAAACTCGATCCCCAATTTGAGCTTCATTTTTTTCATCATGAACATGGAATTTTTTAATTTGTTTGACAATCTTTCCAAAACGTGGGTGAGGAACTCGCGTCACTGTTTTGACAACAATTGTTTTGTCCATTTTATTAGAAATGACTTCACCAAAACGTGTCTTTCGTAATCCGCGATTTTTGTTCAAGCAAGCATCGATTTGAGTCGATTCATGAATTTGATGGTGAGTGGCTGTATCGTTCATGAGTGAGCGTTATTAAATAAAAAGTATAGAGAAGGAATTTAAGCTTGTTTTTCTTTGAGTATAGTTTTAAGACGTGCAATCTCGCGTCGTGCGAATCGCAAGAGATGAGGTTTTTCTAGCTGACCAGCTTGTTGTTGAAGGCGATAGTGAAAAATTTCCTGACGCTGTTTTTGAATCTGAGTCAAAATCTCCTTCGCGGTTAATTCTTTAATGTCTGTAATAGTCATAAGAGAAAATAAAAAGTAAGCACCATATAACTACTAACTAAGAGCATGGTGGCGTGTCACAAACTTTGTACGAATCGGAAGTTTGTTGGCTGCTAGTCGTAGTGATTCACGTGCTAGCGATTCGGGAATACCATCAAGTTCAAACAAAATGTTGCCTGGACGAACAGTTGCTACCCAATATTCTGGTTGACCTTTGCCTTTTCCCATACGAGTTTCTGGAGGTCTTGCTGTAACTGATTTATCAGGAAAAATACGGATCCAAAGCTTGCCTTTACGCTTCATATTACGAGTCAGTGCAACACGTGCTGCCTCAATTTGCGTATTAGTGATCCATGCGCGATCAAGTGTCTGAAGACCAAATTCTCCAAAATCGATACGGAGATTACGAGAAGCCATTCCAGAACGACTGCCGCGTTGTGTTTTTCGATATTTAACTCTTTTAGGCAATAAGGGCATAATTGAAAATAATGAAGGTAAAAATATTTAAAAAATTTTGGAATACTTTCTAATTACTAGACGATTGGCGTGACTCTGAATTAGAATTTTCTTCTTTTTTACAAATCCAACATTGAATACCAATTTTTCCAGCAACTGTATTAGCTTCTGCAAAACCATAGTCGATATTTTTACGTAGTGTGTGGAGGGGAATTGTTCCTGAGCGAACAATTTCTGTTCGAGCAATTTCACTCCCTCCTAGACGACCTGAAGCACGTATCTTAATGCCTTCTGCACCAAGATCCATGGCAAGCTGCATCGCTTTTTTCATAGCTCGACGAAAACCAATGCGACGTTCTAGTTGAGAAGCAATGCTTTCTGCAACAAGTGTTGCATCAATTTCTGGTTGCTTAACTTCAACAATGTCTATTTTTGCCTGCTTACCACCTGCAAGTAAAGAAATTTCTTGCGTCATGGTTTCAATTTCTGAACCTTTACGTCCAATAACTACTCCGGGGCGTGCAGTAACAATAGTCACACGAACACTATTCCAAGCACGCTCAATAACGATACGAGAAACCGCTGCAGATTTTAGTTTTTTCTTGAGTCCTCGGCGGATATTGATATCGGCATGCAGAAAATCAGCAAACTCCTTCTCAGAAGCATACCAACGAGAACTCCAATCTCGAGTAATAGGAAGACGAAATCCAATAGGGTTAACTTTTTGTCCCATAAAGTAGATAGTTAATTTAGATGCTTAGTGAATGGAATGAATAGGTTTAAGAAACTTTTTCTGCAGGTGCTTCCTTTGGAGCTAGCACCGTTTGGTCACTTGAATTGACTGGGCTTAATAGAACGCTTGCCGATTTAGCAGATGAAGTAGTATCTTTGCTGGCAGAAGACTCTTTTTTAGACTTAGTCGGAGACTCTTTTTTCTTAGAATCTTTCTTTTTCCTAATCTGGTCAGCACGACGATGGATAGGGATTTCATCAGTGAGAACAATACGAATATGACTAGTGCGCTTACGAATGGCGCTTGCACTTCCACGAGCTCGAGTCATGATGCGCTTCATGGTGACTGCCTCACCGATTACTGCTTCTTTGATAACAAGAACTTTGGGAGAGAGATGATTATTATTCTCTGCATTAGCAATAGCACTCTTGAGAACTTTAAGAATCAGAGGAGCTGCCTTTTTAGGAACAAGCTTGAGCTCTGCAAGCGCATCCAAGGCTGGCTTTCCTTGAATTTCACGAGTTACTTCACGAGCCTTGAAGGGAGAAATCTTTGCGTAACGATGGATTGATAATACTTGCATGAGAAGGATCAGAAATTTACTTGGTCACCTTTGCTGTGTGTGAACCATGTTTCTTGAAGATACGCGTAGGAGAGAACTCACCTAGTTTATGTCCAACCATATTTTCTGTCACAAAAACAGGGATGAACGAGCGTCCATTATGAACGTTAAAGGTATGACCGACAAAATCTGGAGTGATCGTAGAACGACGAGACCAAGTCTTAATTGGCTTTTTGAGATTTGTCTCATTGAGCTTATCGATTTTCTCGAGAAGCTTCCATTCAACAAAAGGACCTTTTTTAAGTGAACGAGCCATAGTGAATTATTTATGTTTACGACGTTGGATAATAAATTGATCAGATGATTTTCGTTTAGAACGTGTCTTAAATCCTTTAGCAAGCTGTCCCCATGGACTCATAGGATGATGGCGTCCTCCACCACCCTTACTCTTCCCTTGTCCACCACCCATTGGATGGTCTACTGGATTCATTGCCATACCGCGTGTCTGAGGACGAATGCCACGCCAGCGACTGCGGCCTGCTTTACCACTAGAAACATTCATATGCTCTACATTGCTTACCTGACCAATAGTTGCATAGCATTCTTCATGAATACGACGAATCTCTCCCGAAGCCATTTTGATAAGAGCATAACCTGCTTCTCTATTGCTTAAAATAGCTTGAGATCCAGCACTACGAACAATCTGTCCACCACGACCAGGAATTAATTCAATGTTATGAAGAGAAGAACCCAAGGGAATGAACTTAAGCGGAAGTGCATTTCCTAGCGAAGGTTCGGCCTTTTCTCCTGCAGAAATTTTTGTTCCTACGCTAATTCCATGAGGAGCCAAAATATATGTTTTAAGACCATCGGGGTACTGAACAAGGCAAATACGAGCCGTACGATTAGGATCATACTCAATAGATAAGACTTCACCAATAACGTCTCGATGAGAACGCTTAAAGTCAATGATACGATAGAGCTTTTTATGACCACCTCCACGATGACGAGATGTTTTTCTTCCTTTATTATTACGTCCACCGGTACGTGGTTTGATCTCACAAAGTGATTTCTCCGGTTTGCTCTTAGTAATCTCCTCAAAGGAGGGGAGTGCCATAAAGCGGCGAGAAGGAGTTAGAGGTCTAAATGTTTTTAGAGGCATGATAGATCAAAATTAAAATCGATTTTGTGAATTTGAATTCTCTTTTTAAAATTTACTATGTTAGTTCGATTTTTTCACCAGGAGCTAAAGTGATTATTGCTTTTTTCCAATGAGCACGTCGTCCAAAGTCAGCACGACGCTCTCTTTTTTTCTTACCAGCGTACTGCATAGTGCGAACAGAGGTGACATGCTTTTTAAAGAGATGTTCAATAGCATATTTGATTTCTATTTTATTTGCTTCCGGATGAACGCGAAAAACATACTGATTGAGCTTTTCAGCGACAAGACTAGCCTTCTCGCTGATACAAACTTTTTCGATGAGTTGAGTGGCTTCCTTCATAACGGTTATACAAGACGTGCTCCAAGAGCAGTGAGTGCTTCTTGAGTAATAATAATTTTATCAAATGAGAGGAGGTGTTCTGTATTTACTTCTGCTACACTCATGAGAAGTGTCTTTTTCACGTTACGAGCACTACGAAAAGTATTTTCAGAGAATGCTAGAGAAATGACTAAGAAAGTAGGCAACCCTTTTGGTGAAGTGCTTTTTTCATGTATGTTTGTTAGGAGATCTAGAAAATTTTTGGTCTTTGGTTTTTCAATATCAAAAGATTCCACAAGAAAAATATCGCCAGCTAGAATACGAGCGCTCAGAGCCTTGCGAAAAGCTAGCTTTTTAACTCCCTTAGTAACTTTTTTAGCATAGGAGCGAGGGTGAGGACCGTGAACAACACCACCACCTACCCAAACTGGGGAACTTGCATAACCAGCACGAGCACGTCCTGTCCCCTTCTGGCGCCATGGTTTTTTCCCAGAGAGATTGACTGTTGCTTTTGTTTTTACAGAAGCTGTACCACTACGACGATTAGCTCTCATCGCAACAATAACATCATGGACTGCTTGAGTTCCTTTGCCATTATTGATAATATCAATATTTGCCTTTTTTGCGAGTTCGGGAGTGAGAAGAATTGAGGACATAAACCTAAGATTTTAAAATTCAAAAACCATCAATTAGCTTTAGAAGCAGCAAAGAGCTCTGCATTCTGATTCACTTTTTTCTTAGAAGGACGAATAACAACATAGGTTCCTTTTGCTCCTGGAACAGCTCCACTGATAAGAAGAACACCCTCTTGTTCACGTAACTGAATAATCTTAAGATTTTGAGTGGTGATTCGATCACAGCCCATATGACCAGGCATACCCATGTTCTTCCAGACGCGTCCAGGTGTTAGACGATTTCCAATAGCGCCATTTCGTCGATGCATCATCGATCCATGAGTTTGAGGTTGTCCTGCAAATTTAAAACGCCTAACTACACCCTGAAAACCTTTTCCTTTGGAAGTGCTGATCACATCAACAAACTGACCAACTCGGAGATGAGACATTCCCCACTCTCCAAGCTCTGGTGCTGATTGGTGAAGAGCTAAGCGAAACTCTTTTTGAAAACGTTTGGGAGCCGAACCTGATTTTTTGAAATGACCAAGTTGGGCTTTGGTAACGCGTTGCTCTTTTTGAGTGTCAAAGCCAATCTGAACAGCAGCATATCCTTCTTTTTGAGAAGTCTTTACTTGAAGAACACGATTATCTTTGACATCCAGTACTGTTACAGCATGAACGCAGCCTTTCGCATCATAGACGCGAGTCATTCCAATTTTTTTTCCAAGAATTCCCAATGACATAAATGTGAAATTATAGAGTGAAATTAAATTTTAATGGAGATATCAACTCCTGCTGGCAAATTGAGTTTGCGAAGTTCATCAACTGTTTTTGCTGTAGGATCCAAAATATCTAAGAGACGTTTATGAGTTCTAATTTCAAATTGGTCCATCGATTTTTTGTCAACATGAGGAGAGCGATTGACTGTAAACTTTTCAACGTGTGTTGGTAAAGGAATAGGACCAGCTACTTTTGATCCTGTCCTTTTTGCCGTTTCCACGATCTCCAAAGCGGAAGTATCCAGAAGGCGAAAATCAAAACCTTTAAGTCGAATACGAATACGTTGTCCAGAAGCCATGAAAAGTTAGGGTTTAAAGTTGACGTTAATTAATTTTTTTGATCAAGAACTGCTGCCAAAACTTGAGCAGGGACTTGTTCAAAATGAGATGGTTCCATGGAGTAGGCAGCACGTCCTTTGGAAAGCGAACGAATAGCCGTAGCATAACCGAACATTTCAGCTAGCGGAACTTCTGCATTGACGCTTGTGCTGATTGTTTTTGTTTCAATTGACATAATTTTACCTCGACGACGATTAAGATCTCCCATGATGTCTCCTTGATACTCTTCAGGAGTAATCGCTTCTACCTTCATAATAGGCTCTAGAAGAATTGCTTTTGCTTTTTTCATAGCATCCTTGAGCGAGAAGATAGCTGCCATTTTGAATGCTAGTTCGTTAGAGTCTACGTCGTGATAGGATCCATCGACGATATCAACGTGGAGGTCAATGACTGGATAGCCCCCTACAACACCATTGAGCATTGCTTCATTGAGCCCTTTAATGACTGCAGGAATAAATTCTTTAGGAATAGCTCCACCGACAACTTTGTTTTCAATAGTAATTCCTTTTCCTCGCTCATTGGGAGCAATCTTTACAACAACGTGGCCATACTGTCCACGACCACCTGATTGTTTGACCAACTTGCCCTCTCCATCAGCAGGGATAAGTATTGTTTCTTTATAAGCAATTTGAGGTTTGCCAGAGGCTGCATCAACTTTAAACTCACGCAACATGCGATCTCGAATAATTTCAAGATGAAGCTCTCCCATGCCCGCAATAATGGTCTGACCAGTATCCTCGTTTGTGAAGACACAAAACGTTGGATCCTCTTCCGCAAGTCGCTGAAGTGCATTAGCCATTTTTTCTTGATCAGCTTTTGTTTTAGGCTCGATGGACATGGAAATGACTGGATCAGGAAAGGAGGGGGGCTCTAGTAGAATAGGATGATCCTCATTGCAAAGGGTATCTCCTGTGGTAATATTGCGAATGCCCACAATAGCGGCAATATCTCCCGAGTAACAGGTTTCAATATCTTGACGCTTATCAGCTTGAATCTGAATCAATCGGCTAATGCGCTCTCGCTTGTTGGTACGAGGGTTGTAAACAGTATCTCCTTTACTAAGTTTTCCCGAGTAAACACGGAAGAAAACGAGTTTTCCTACAAAAGGGTCACTCCAGAGTTTGAAAGCCAGTGAACAAAAAGGAGCATGATCGCTGGTTTGTGCTAATTTTTCTGCTCCCGTATCTGGATCTTGACCTTTTGCTGCATCAATATCAATTGGGCTTGGAAGGTAGTCGATAACAGCATCCACAAGATATTGAACACCTTTATTTTTAAAGGCAGAACCACCAGCTACTGGTACAAATCGGTTGTTAATAGTTTGACGGCGAATAGCTCTTTTTAAATCCTCTCTTGTTACTGGTTTTTCCTCTAAGAAAAGATTCCCAACTTCTTCGTCCAAATCCATCATTTGATTCACTAAGTCATCATAGGCTGATTTAGCCATAGACTGATATTCCTCAGGGATAGCATCAATACGATAGGTCGATCCCATACTGGTGTCATCATCATAAAAAATAGCTTTCTGATTAATAACATCAATTTGTCCACGAAGAGAGTCCTCTGCTCCCAGTGGAATGAGAATAGGCCATGCATTAGCCCCAAGCTTCACTCGCATGTCGTTAAGAGCATTAGCAAAGTTCGCCCCAGTACGATCCATTTTGTTAACAAAGGCAATACGAGGAACTCCATATTTGTTAGCTTGGCGCCAAACTGTCTCTGATTGAGGCTGAACTCCAGCAACACCACAAAAAACAGCAATAGCTCCATCTAAAACTCGAAGAGAACGTTCTACCTCTGCTGTAAAATCAACGTGTCCTGGGGTATCAATAATGTTAACTCGTTGTTCAACATTAGGAAAAAGCTTCACGATATCAGGCTCAACACGCTGCTTCCAGCTACACGTTGTCGCTGCAGAGGTAATCGTAATACCACGCTCACGCTCCTGTTCCATCCAGTCCGTGACGGTTGTTCCCTCATGTACTTCTCCAATCTTATGGATCATTCCTGTGTAGAAAAGAACTCGTTCTGTAAGAGTAGTTTTTCCTGCGTCAATATGAGCACAAATACCGATATTGCGCGTTCTTTCTAAGGGGAAAGCGCGATCCGGAGAATTCGGATTGGAAGTATCGGTTTTGGAGGCCATGGAGAGTGAGAATGTATAATTTAAAAAAATTTCAGGGAGCTCTTACCAGCGGAAGTGAGCAAAAGCTCGATTAGCCTGAGCCATCTTATGGAGGTCATCTCTTTTCTTAATAGCAGCACCTTGTCCAAGAGAAGCATCCTTGAGCTCTTGAGCGAGTGCTTTTGACATAGGAATACCTTTTCGTTTTTGAGCAAGTCCAACAATCCATCGCATGGCAAGAGCTAAGGAACGATCCATTGCTACCTCCATAGGAACTTGATAGGTGGCACCACCAACACGTCGGCTTTTTACTTCCAGTCGAGGACGAGCGTTTTCAACGGCTTTTTGGAGAACATCCAGAGGATCGACAACATCACTGTGAGAACGAGTGGTCTCGATTGCTGTATAGACAATCCTCTCAGCTACCGAACGCTTGCCTTGACGCATCACTGAGGTGATAAGACGAGCTACCAGCGAACTTGCATAGCGAAGATCAGACTTGATTTCTTTATGAATGACACGTTTGCGACGAGACATGAGATGGTTACTGCTAAACAGCTATTAATAGGTTAGAGAGGTTGAAAATAAGAAAGGAATGAGACGAGAAAATGTTGTAAGACATTGCAGAAGCGAAACTGTAGTATCATATTCCTATTTTTTCTTACCAGTTGCTTTCGCTTCTTCGCCCGCTTTAGGACGCTTTGAGCCGTATTTGGAGCGACTACGACGACGGCCATCAACGCCAAGACTATCAAGTGTACCTCGAACAATGTGATATCGTACACCAGGAAGATCTTTAACCCGACCTCCACGAACTAAAACAATAGAGTGCTCTTGAAGATTGTGTCCCTCTCCAGGAATATAAGCAATGACTTCTTCACCGTTGGTCAAACGAACTTTGGCTACCTTTCTTAGAGCAGAATTAGGCTTCTTGGGCGTACGCGTCATGACTTGGACACAAACACCGCGTCGCTGTGGACAGTTAAGAAGTGCTGGCGATTTTGATTTCACCAGAACTCTACGGCGTCCTTTTCGTACAAGTTGATTAATAGTAGGCATAGATATGGAAGTAGGTCTCGTGCTTCTCCGATTCTTGTTTTAAATTGGCATTGAGAAAATGCTCATTAAAAAAATCAAGAAGTTTTGGGATGGCACCTTCGTGCTCATGAGTCTCTTCATGAAAGACCGGACGGGTGAATGTAGGTACTTTATTAAAAAACGCAAGAAGAAAATGAAAGTTTTTTTACTTTTATTTTTTTTTGTAAATTCAATCCGTTTTTCTCTTCATAAAAAAGTGATCAATGACTAAGGAAGCATGATAGAAACGCCTTTCTAGCGTTTCATCCTAAGGATCAATTCTGTAATGACATAAACAACAAAAAGAAAAGCCGTTATCCAAAAACTAGGTGGCTTGTTGGTGAAACAAGCCAGAAAAATACCACTCCAAACAGCTAGGAGACTAAGAGTGCACGAGAAAAAAAGACTCCTCCAAAAAGAGTGACACCATCGCATAGCAATTCCAGCAGGAGCAATGAGCAAGGTGAAAACAAGCAAAGTTCCAACAACTTGACTCACGAGAGCCACACTCACAGCCAAGAGCATCATAAATATTGTTGAAAAAAAAGTAAGTGACAAGCCTCGTGCTTGAGCTAGCTGAGGCTGAATGCTTAGAAAAAGTAATGGCCGAGCAATAAACGATAAAAAACTTAAACTCAGGAGAGCAAGTAATACCATTTGGAGAACTTGTGCTTGAGAGATACCAAAAATATTTCCAAAAAGGAGTGTTGTTGTTTCTCCAGAAAATCCCTGATAGATCGATAAAAAGAGCGTTCCAAGACCAAGAGAAACAGCGAGAACCATCCCAATAGAAAGCTCACTACGCTCTATTTTATTACCTGATATACCCATCATTCCTCCTGCTAGAAAGTTCATTAGAAGCATTCCTTCAATTGGTGTTAATCCAAGAAGGAGTGCTCCTGTTGCTCCTGCAAAACCGATATGAGCAAGAGCATGTGCTGCAAATCCCACTCGACGAACCATGACAAAATAACCAACAGTAGAACCCAAAATAGCAGCAAGAGATCCTGCTAGAAATGCATTCTGGACAAAATCATAGGAAAGATAATTCATAAGGTTCATTATTGATGAATAAAAAATTTTGCCTTCAAGCAGGGAATGTTCTCAACAAAAGAAGAGCTAAAAAGAATCGAATACACGATAGTCTGAATCAAGCTTTTTGGCTCAATAACGCAACGATGAAGAGAGTGGAGTGGAATATTTTTATTTCTAGAAGAAACAATAACCTTGCGCTGAGAGTGAAGTTCTGAGACTCTTCCCGGTCTTCAACGTATTTTAAAATTTTTTTAAGAAAGCCGGCATAGCTCAGTTGGTAGAGCAGCTGATTTGTAATCAGCCGGTCGTCGGTTCGAGTCCGACTGCCGGCTCTCTTTTTGGTTTTTTCTCACTACTCTCCAAAATAAAAATGCTTCCTAGAAGGGCTCTCCTCTAGAAGCTTCCTTCCATCTCCATTGCTGTCATTCCTGCGGATGCAGGAATCCAGGAGAGCGTTTCACCGAAGTAACACCGCAGTGCAGGGCTACAACGTTAGTGGAGATGCTCTAAAGATATCTCTGCTTTTTGAAAAAGCACTCACTAATGACATAAGAGAAGAAGGTCATCAAAAGTGACAATGATTCTAGTTAACGTACTCTAGTATTTATAGATGTTAGTAAGACCTTGCAAAGAGGACACGCTGGGGGCTTGAGTCTCCACTAAATGGACAAATGCCAGTAATGGGATCATCTTGGTGAGGAATACAGCGAATGGTGACTTGTAAATCTTCTTTAAGTTTGGCCTCAATAGCTGCAGAGCCATTCCAATGGGCTAGAGCAAAGCCAGATAATTTTGAAGGAGTAAGATCATCTTCTCCATGTGGAGAAAAAGAGACTCCAGAATTACGAAAAAAATCGTAGAACTCTTCCTGCGTATTGATTTCATAGGTCCTGGCTTTTTGATAGCTAAGAGCTCGCTGCCAGAGGCCTTGTTCCATATCAGCCAAGAGGAGAGGAAGGCGCTCTTGAAGTTCGCTAAGAAGGAGAGGCTCTTTTTCTTTGGGCGGATGATCACGCCGTCCCACCATCACCATATTTTTTACTAAGTCACGAGGCCCAATCTCTAGACGCAAAGGGACTCCGCGCTTGATCCAATCCCAGTTTTTGATACTCCCACCTAAGTCACGAGTATCAATTTCTACGCGGATAGGCTCTCGGGCATATTCTGTTTGGCGAAGAAGTTGAGCAATTTCTTCTGCTTTTTGAAGAATGTTTTTTTTCTCTTCTGCTTTTGGAATAAAAGGAATGATCACCACTTGGCTTGGTGCAATTCGCGGAGGAAGAATTGCTCCATCATCATCACCATGGATCATGAGCAGCATACCAATAAGACGTGTTGTAGCTCCCCAGCTTGTTGTCCAAGCATGCTCCAGGGTCCCAGAACGAGATTGAAATTGAATGCCAAAAGCTTTTGCAAAATTTTGTCCTAAAAAATGAGAAGTAGTCGCTTGAAGAGCCTTACCATCTTGCATCATAGCTTCAAGAGTATAGGTTCTGAGCGCCCCTGGGAATCGTTCACTAGCTGTTTTCTCTCCACTAAAGGCTGGCACAGCTAGGTAATCTTGAAGAAACGTGCGGTAGATTTCATGCATTCTCTCTGTTTCTTCCAGGGCCTCTTGCTCTGATTCATGAGCGGTGTGTCCTTCTTGCCAAAGGAATTCAGCTGTACGCAAAAAAAGGCGCGGTCGCAACTCCCAGCGGACAACGTTTGCCCATTGGTTAAGTAAAATGGGAAGGTCTCGATACGACTTGATCCATTTAGCATAAGTAGAACCAATAATTGTTTCCGAAGTAGGGCGAATGAGAAGTGGTTCTGTAAGCTCAGCAGCAGGAATGAGTTTCCCCTCTTTCATTTCCAAACGGTGATGAGTCACTACTGCACATTCTTTGGCAAAACCTTCCACATGCTCTGCTTCTTTTTGTAAATGACTCAAAGGAATAAAAAGTGGAAAATAGGCATTGCGGTGTCCTGTGGCTTTGAACATTTGATCTAAAATGCTCTGCATCCTCTCCCAAAGGGCATATCCCCATGGTTTGATGACCATACAACCGCGAACCTCTGAATTTTCTGCTAGTTGGGCATGCTTGACTACTTGCTGATACCATTCTGGAAAATTTTCTTGGCGTGTAGGAGAAATAGCAGAAGAAGAAACATTGCGCATAGGGAGAAGAAGAATAGAAGGAGGCCTACTCGTGGTAAAGAAAATGATCTCTACTTCTCTCCATCTCATCAACCTTGCACTCGAGAATTCAGGAAGATAAGATCACTTTTTTTATTTTCCTCTTTGGTCAATACTTTCTTATGTCTTCGCTACCACTAGTATCAGCACTCACGCCTGAAGATCAGTTTGATTCTTCACTCACCAAGGCTCTTACTCTTTTTGAGCAATTAAGAGACCTCCGATCCAGTCTTCTCCAAGTAGCAACCATGGTTACTGATACACTCCTTGCTGGTGGTAAGCTCATGATTGCTGGTAATGGTGGAAGCGCTAGTGACAGCGCTCACCTTGCCACAGAATTTACCTGTCGCTTCCGTCATGATCGACGTCCTTATCCTGCTATGGCACTCCCTGTTGATGGTGGATTAATGACAGCCATTGGAAACGATTATCATTTTGAGCAGATCTTTGAGCGACAAGTCATCGCTTTTGGAAAAAAGGGTGATCTCCTCTTAGCCTTGAGCACAAGTGGGAACTCGCGCAATCTCCTTCTTGCTCTTCAAGCAGCTAGAGAGCGCGGCATTCAAACAGTTGCTCTTCTTGGACAAGCAGGAGGATTTACCAAAGGAGTTGCTCATTTGGAAATCATTGTTCCTGGAGAGCAAACAGCTCGGATTCAAGAAGCACAAAAGTTTCTCTTGCACGTGCTCTGTGAAATTGTTGAAGAGCGCTTGCCGAGGACATTCTAATAGAGAGCTTCATGCATCCTTCTGATGCGAGCATGCCTCTTGCTCTTGAAGTAATCCTAATTGAGAAAGTAGTTCCATGTCTTCTTGCATCTGAGGGTTATCAGCAGTAAGAAGTTTCTCACCACAGTGGATGGAGTTAGCACCTGCAAAGAAACAGAGAGCCTGTCCTTCACGACTTAGTTTGTTACGACCGGCAGAGAGGCGCACACGAGCTCTTGGCATAGCAATACGTGTTGTGGCAATAAGTCTTACAAACTCAAAAATATCAACAGGAGGTTGATGCTCCAGTGGCGTTCCCGGCATAGGAACCAGAGCATTAATGGGGACACTTTCAGGAACTGGATCGAGATTACAAAGGACTTCGATCATTCGCAAACGATCAGTAATGCTCTCACCCATACCAATGATTCCACCCGAACAAACTGAAATTTCGGCTTGCTGAAGAGCTCGAATCGTTTTTAGACGATCTTCAAAAGTCCGTGTAGAGATGATCTGAGGATAATACTCCGGGGAGGTATCAATATTATGATTGTAAGCACTCACACCAGCTTCTTTAAGCTCACGCGCTTCCTGCTCTCCTAAAAGTCCTAAGGTGACGCAAACTTCCATGCCAAGCTTACTGACTTCTCGTACTGTTTTGAGCACTTCGTTAAATTTGGCATCCCCGCTTTTCACACCACGCCATGCGGTTCCCATACAAAAGCGCTTAGCCCCATGTTCTTTGGCTTGACGAGCACGCGGAAGAATCTCCTCACAGGTCATTAAAGGCTCCACGTCCAGCTCTGTTTTATAGCGAGCACTCTGAGTACAGTAAGAACAATCTTCGCTGCATCCCCCTGTTTTGATACTCAATAAGGTGCAGAGCTGAACTTCACCCCTTCCCCAATGGTTACGATGCACTTGATGAGAGCGCTCTATGAGCTCAAAGAAAGGAAGCTCATAGAGAGATTGAAGTTCAGTTAAGGAAAGAGCCATAAGTGGAGTATTCTATGAGAAGAAGAAAAAATCAAAACGAGGATTTACTTTTTGCTAATCGCTCAGAGAGTGCTCCCGAAAGCCAGTAAATATCAGCAGCAAGGAGTTCAATGCGCTCTTGAAGCTGGGGATCAATAATACAATTTCCTTCAAATTGATCTCCTGTTGCATAAACATGACGAGGAAGCAGGTAACAGTGAAAATCAAGCATCAGTGCTCCTGCTAGCGGAAGAAGAGCCATGTAGCTTCCCTTCCCTCCAGCAGCACAAAGAAGACCCACTGGTTTCCCTTGCCAAGTAGCTCCCGTCAGTTCAATGAAATTTTTGGTAATTGCTGCAGCTCCATAGTTGTAGATAGGAGTTGAGAGAAGAATACCTTCTGCGGATTGGACAAGCTTGCAGGCCTCATTGACATGAGGATGAGCATGAGAGGAATGTCCATCACAGAGAGGAAGTTGTAATGTTCGGAGATCAAGAAAGTGAAGAGTAGCTCCTATTGCTGTTAGGGACTTGGTTGCAGCTTCTGCTAAAAGACGAGAGCGACTTTCAGGATGGTGACTGCAAGAGAGAACGAGGATCATAAAGAAAAAAGCTGGATGGGGATGCTGCATGATTGGAAAAGGGAAAGAAAGCTTTTTTGAGGAAGAATCATTTTTTTCTGTAGCGACTCACAGGAAATTATTAAACTAGTTTTTGAATAACTACTTTAGTTACTACTTAAGCTTATGCCGGTCTCTTTTCGTGATTATTACCAGATATTAGGAGTTTCTAAATCGGCAACGGCCGATGAAATCAAAAGTGCTTTCCGTAAGTTAGCTCGAAAGCATCACCCTGATTTAGCCAAAGACAAAAAAGCAGCTGAAGAAAAATTCAAAGAAATCAATGAAGCTTATGAAGTTTTAAGCGATCCAGAAAATCGAAAAAAATATGATTCCTATGGAGCTAATTGGTCTCAAATTGGCTCTGGATATGGTAGAGCAGCTCATGCTCAGCCTTCAGGATTTGGGGGAATGGGTGGATTTGCTTCGATGGGAGGAGAGGAATTTCAATTTGCTGGCAGTGGATATAGTGATTTCTTTGAGCAATTTTTTGGCACACGTCGTTCAGGTTCTCCGTTTGGTGATATGAAAGAGAAACCTCAAGAAGGAAGTGATATAGAGGCTGATATTTTAGTTCCCCTTGAGGAGATTCTTCATGGAGCAACGCGTCAAATTTCTTTGAGAAAAAGTCCCTCCCAACCATTACAAACCTACACGATTAAAATTCCTCAAGGTGTTCATGAAGGACAGCGCATTCGACTTGCAGGTCAAGGCAGCCCTGGTGGCCCTCAGGGAAAACCAGGAGATCTCTATCTTCGTATTAAGTTAGAGAAGCATCCTGATTTCTACGTTCAAGGCAGTGACATCTATTATGATTTAGAAGTTCCACCTTGGCAGGCAGTACTCGGAGGAGAACTGATGATTCCTACACTAAGCGGTCGCATAAAACTTAAAATACCTCCCAAGAGCGAGCAGGGGAAAAAATTCCGTATTCCCCAACAAGGTCTTCCTAAGAGCTCCGGTGAACGAGGTGATTTCTTTGCTCTTCTTCATATCATGATTCCAACAACTCTTTCTAAAGAGGAAAAGATAGCTTGGGAAAAGTTAAGAGCTCTAGCTCAATGTTAATCAATTTCTCTCCCTATTCTTGGCCCTAGCCTTCCTACTTCTTATCGATCAGGAACCAAGGAAGAGGGAACAATCGTTCTCTCCAATATTGTTCACCTTAATTTATTATTTCTTTTGAAAACTTCTTCCCCAGAAGCCTTCCTTGAGAAAATTCCACTCTCATTGCAGCAAGATGTTCCTGCAGTAGCCTTCTTCGTTGGGCGTATTTCGGGACTTCTATTACCTTCAGATCGCCAAGCTGCTCTACTTCTTCAAGAACCAATCCATTTAGAAATTATTAGAAAACTTTTTCCTCCCATTGAAAAAGTAAAAGCCCCCTGTTTGGTGACCGCGGAGCAATGTCATGGATCAGAGATTGCCCTCATCGAGTCTCCTGCTCCCGAAGAAAAGCAGAAAATTCCTAACGTTGATGGGTTGATGACCTCTTCTCCAAATCTCCTATTAGGGATTCGTGTAGCAGATTGTGCTCCAGTTTGGATTGTTGATCGAAGGGGTCGTGCTGGAGCACTCCTCCATGCTGGCCGAAAAGGAACAGAGGCTGGTATTCTCCCTAAGGCTATTGAAAAAATGCAAAAAACTTTTCAACTTGATCCCTCTGAGATGGTCATAACTATTGGCCCTTGTATTCGCCCTCCTCATTATGAAATTGATTTTGCTCAAATACTCCGTGATCAAGCTCATGAAGCTGGAGTGACTCTCATTAATGACCAACAAGTATGTACAGCCTCTCACCCTCAGCGCTACTATTCCTATCGCCGAGAACGAGGAAAAACAGGCCGTATGCTAGCACTACTTCTGCTGCGTCGATCAAATTGATTAGAAGATACTCCCTAGAGGAGCCTTCTTAAAAAGGAATCGACATCGAAGGGTTGAAAGTCCGTAGCTTCCTCTCCTGTACCAATAAAAAGAGGAGTTACTCCTATCTCCCGTGCAATAGCAACAAGAACACCACCTCGTCCCGCACCATCCATTTTAGTAACAATGAGACCGGTTAGCCCTATGGCGCGATGAAATTCTTTAGCTTGCTCAAGAGCATTGGTTCCTGTGGTTGTATCAACGACAAGAAGTAGGTGATGAGGAGCAGAAGGGTCAAGTTTAGCAACAGTACGTTTTATTTTTGCTAATTCCTCCATTAAGTTTGATTTTGTGTGAAGACGACCTGCTGTATCACAAATAAGAAAATCTGCTTTCAGCCGTTGTGCTTTGGAAAGAGCATCATGGCAGAGTGCTGCTGCATCAGCACGATAAGTGCTCTTCACTACTTCAATGTCAAGACGCTCCCCCCAGGAGGAGAGCTGCTCGATAGCTGCTGCTCGGAAAGTATCTGCTGCAGCAAGGAGTGAAGAGTAGCCTTGATTTTTTAAATAGTAAGCAAGCTTAGCTGCACTGGTTGTTTTACCAGTACCATTAACACCAACCAAAAAAATCACGGTAGGGCCATCACTTCTTGGCAGGAGTGTTTCAGGTAGAGGAGGAAGAAAGTTTTTGATCTCACTTCGTGCTGCTTCAAGAATAGTCTTTGCATCGAGAGAGTTTTTCTTCTCTTCAAGGAGTGTCATCAGTGAAGCAATCGTCCCTCCTCCCAAGTCGGTTTGGTAGAGTATTGCTTCCAGTTCCTCCCAGTCAACGGGAGCTCCTCTACTGATGCCAAGATGTCCTAGAAGTGATGTGAGTAGACCCATATGAGGATTGTGAAAGTGAATGTTTTATTTTATCTAAAATTCCATTGACAAAACGTCCTGACTCCTGTGTGCCATATTTTTTTGCAATTGTAATTGCTTCATCAATAATAACAGCTACTGGTGTTTTTGGGGAGAAAAGCAGTTCATAGATAGCAACTCTTAGAACATTTCTATCAACTGTAGAGAGCCTGCTGAGTTGATAATTTTGAAGATGCTCTTCTAAAATTTGATCAATTTGGGGAATTGTGCTTAGAGCTCCTGCTAAAAGAGAACGACAAAATCGAGTTGCTGCTGGACTGAGTTTTCGAAAAGAAAAAAAATCTTCTAAGTCTCTCTCTTCTCTATTCCCTCCCAAATCCCATTGATAAAGAAATTGCATAGCGGCTTCACGCCCTTCATGACGGACTCCCATAGCTTGTGTTAATGATTTGTCCCTAGTTCATCCACGACTCCTTTGGCGATCATGGAGCGAGTGACCTCGATCATAGAAAGAGCACATTGCCCAGCTTCAGCTCCACGATTGATTTGACTACCAAAACAACGTGCTCTTGCTTGTGCTTGACTATCGAGTAATAACACTTCATGAATAACAGGAAGAGAATACTCCAGGGAAAGGGCGAGGAGCTGCTCACTAAGAGCAGTAGCAATGAGATGAGCATGTGCTGTTTCTCCGCGCAAGATAACTCCCAGGGCAATGATGGCATCTGGCTTTTGATGTTCGGCTACAAGCTTGATGGCAAGCGGTATCTCAAATGCACCAGGAACACGTAAGAGCTCAAGAATAGTCTCAGGAGCAAGAGCAAGGATAGCTTTTTGAGCTTCTCGGATTAAAGAAGTAACAAAAACTTCATTGTAGCGACTAGCTACGATGGTAATACGACAAGGTGATTGGGAACGATAACCTGTGTGTTCAGGAGCATGGAGAGACATAAAGACGAAGAGTAGCAGAATTGCTAAAAAGTTGAGCAAATTATATTTTCTTACACTACTCTCCAAAATAAAAATGATCAATAGAAGGGCACTCAGTGAGAAGTTCCATTCCATCTATATGGCCGTCATCTTTTTGAAAGTTTTTCTAAAAGAGCTTCCCATGCTCCTCCATAAGGCCTTCTGGATTCCCGCCTCCACGGGAATGAGGAAAAGAGACCAACAACTAAATAAATCAACAACTAGCAGTCATACTAGGTAGCGATCGTATTAATAGACATAGTTAAGAAGAATGTCTGAAGAGTAACATAGATGACAAGAACCGGCACAATAAGAGGACCAAATGAATCGATTAAACAGGAGGCCACTAGAGCCCCTAGAAGATTCATTCCATAACCAAACAGATACATGGTCTCCTGTTGTGTCTTAGCATGTTCCTTAGTATGTTGATTCGTTAAATTTGATGTTCTCTGGCTTGAGGCCTCACTCCCGGAAGAATGGTTAATCTTGAAGGAATCAGTGTCGCCAGCTTCACGTTGAGCAAAGGACTCCTTATTTTCATCAAGCTCAACAGTATGTTCGTCATGAACCTTACTCATGGTCGCATTAACCAATTCTCCTTCATATTCAGGATGCTGCTCATTGATGGAATAGTAGTCATGCCTCCTTACTACTGAACCATCATTGATGGATCCTACCAAACAGGTGATATAAGGAGTCATCTGAGGTTGATAGAGTGTGGGATCTTGTGCTTGATTCAAGTGTGCTACTAAATCTCCCCAAGTCATTGCCAAATTTTTCCAAGAAGAAATAAAAGCATCCTCACTGGAAGGGTCGACAAGCACTACGTCACTCTTCTTGCTACTAACATCTACTTCATCTCCTTTGCTCAGAGCAGAACCAAGAAGGAAAGCAACAAGAAAGAAAGGGAGAGCTTTCATATCATCTCCTCAAGGAAAAAGTATCGCGACACCTTAAGAAAACTAGATCGTCCTGATGCCCACTCCAATATCTCTTCGGTAGTGCTTTCCTTCAAAATGAATCAGCTCAGCAGCAGCATAGGCTCTCTGAGAGGCTTCTTGAAGCGTTGCTCCAAGCGCCGTGATTCCTAAAACACGGCCTCCAGCCGTATAATAGGAAGAACCTTCTTGGACCACTCCTGCATGAAAGAGTACAATATCAGGATCGAGAGCTTGAGCAGCAGTGAGCCCCTGGATGATTTTTCCTTTTTCACTAGAGCCAGGATATCCTCCAGAAGCCAGAACAATACAAACAGCCGAGCGCTCCTCCCAACTTGGTTCTTCATTTGCAAGAGTTCCATCTACTGTTGCTTCGAGAAGATCGAGAAGATCACTCTTGAGACGACGCAGGAAGACTTGTGTTTCTGGATCACCAAAGCGACAGTTAAATTCTAATACTTTTGGTCCTTCTTCCGTGAGCATAATTCCAGGAAAGAGCATTCCCCGAAATGGTAGTGAGTCAGCTTTTAATCCACGTAGTAAGGGTTCAAAGAGCATTCTCTCTAATGTTTTCTCAACTTGAGCATCGAGAAGACCCGAGGGTGAAATAGTTCCCATACCCCCTGTGTTGGGTCCTCGATTGCCATCAAAAACCCTTTTATGATCTCGTGCATCAGGAAAGAGAAGTTTGCTTTTCCCATCCACCAGTGCATGGAGAGAACATTCTACACCAGAGAGAAATTCTTCAATAAGAATAGTCCTTCCTGCTGCTCCAAAGAGCCCAAGATCCATAGATTGGTGAATCGCTCCTAGTGCTTCTTCTCTCTTGGTTGCGATGATCACTCCTTTTCCAAGAGCAAGTCCATCAGCCTTGATGACCAAAGGATAGTTGGCTGTTTGAACATATGCTGAAGCTGCTGAGGAAGTCGTGAAAGTCTTAGAAGCTGCTGTAGGAATGCCATGACGATTCATAAAATCTTTAGCAAACGATTTTGAAGATTCTAAACGAGCTCCCAATTGACTCGGACCAAAAATCCGTAATCCTTCTGCCTCAAAAAGATCAACAATACCTAGCGCTAGAGGGTCATCTGGACCAACGATGGTGAGGTCAATTTTTTTTTCTTGAGCAAAGGAGAGAAGTCCCTTTGTGTCAGAAGCTGCTAGAGGAACATTTTCTCCTAGCATTGCTGTTCCTGCATTGCCAGGAGCAATGTAGAGTTTTCTTAAGCGAGGACTCTGCAGCAGCTTCCAAGCAAGTGCATGTTCTCGACCTCCAGAGCCAATTAAGAGAATGTTCATAGGAAATAAATAGCCAAGCTCTTTATTTACGTCTACTTTTCTCTGCTCGAAAAAAAATGACGCTATGAAGCTCTCTCTCCTAAAATCGAAAATTCACCGTGCTCGTGTTACCGATGCTTCGCTCGATTATGAAGGGAGCCTAACGATAGCTGCTGATCTTGCTCAACGTGTTGGATTGCTTCCTTACGAAAAAATCTTGGTTAGCAACATGGCTAATGGAGAACGTTTTGAAACCTATGTCATCTATGGAAAAACTGGACTTGGAAGCATTGAGCTCAATGGAGCCACCGCACTTTTAGGCAAGGTTGGTGATTTGCTCACCATCATGTCCTTTGCTTGGGTAGAAGATGAGCCTGATCTCTCCAATTATCAACCCTCCATTATTCTTCTTGGAGAGGGAAATGTGATCTTGAAGGAGCAATACTGATGCACAGAGGGGGCATTAACGGAGACTCTGTAAGATCATTCCTTCTTGGAACTTGTTCTCTTTTTCTGGAAAAATTTTTTTAAGAGCGCTCCTGATTCCTCTCCCTTCACACCAGCAAGAAAATCGCAGTGATGATTGAGTGTTGGTAATTGAAGAATATTGAGGAGCCCACCAGCTCCTCCTCCGTGAGGATCACTACATCCAAAGACCACACGGCTGATACGAGCATTCACACAAGCTCCAGCACACATGGGACAAGGCTCTTTGGTCACATAGAGATCACATTGATTTAAACGCCAATCTCCAAGAACCTCTGCTGCTTGAGTGATAGCTAAAATTTCTGCATGAGCTGTAGCATCTCTTAGCGTTTCTACTTCATTATGAGCACGAGCAATGATGTTACCTTCATGCACAATAACAGCACCTACGGGGACTTCTTCTCTTCCGTAAGCTTTCACTGCTTGACGCAACGCTTGCTCCATGAAGTATTCCTCACTTTTTAAATCAATGAGCAGTTGTTCCGAGGTGTTCATGAGGATGAGAGAAAATCTGATTTTTCCTACTTTTCTCTCTTAGGAAGAACTCTACTCCAAAGCCTCTCGAGAACGTGCAACAGTGGCTTAGCCGGTTTCTTAGGTCGACTACAGTCAATATAAACACCGCTAACCAGCGTCTCAATACCCGAGAGTCCATCGAATCCTAATTTTGGGCGAACAACCGAATAGCTTGTTGAAGGGGCACGCAGGAAATCATAACCTGGAGCCAAATAAGCAGTGATTTCGACATGATGATGAAGAATACGTATCTCCTCTACCAATCCAATAGGCAGGCCGAGATAGCGTACTTGTGTCTTTCCGGCAAGGAGCCCTTGTCCCTCCTCTAGAGAAATTTTTAGCGGTTCTGGACTCAGTCGTGCTACTTGCTCGTTGGAGAAAAGAGTAAATGTTCTTCCAGGCTCTGCTAGAGGATCTCCAGCAGGAGCATCAAAACAATCGTAGGCAATGCCTCCTTGAAGAAGCGTTTGCAAGCTAGCAATCTGCATAGTAATCACTCCTGGACCAGCTTGAACTTGGGTAGCAGGCAAGCGCCAGAAAACGCTTTTTTGGTGAATAGTATTTGCAAATGCTTGTTCAATGAAAATACTCAACCGTGGGCGACCTTGCTCATCGAGATCCTTCTTCTCCACACTACCAACGGTGATACCACGATAAAGAATAGGACTGCCTACGTAGAGTGTTGGAATTTCAGCAGCACAGAGCTGAAACCTTACCCCTTCTCTTCCAGATCGAGCCTCCTGCTCATTAGCAGCCAAAGAAAAAGATGCTCCACTTTTAGCCTCTTGACTTGGTGTTTCAAAAGTATCAACAGCAACTGTTCCAAGGAACATACTCTTGAGGTTTTCAATTTCTACTTGTGCTCCAGCGGGCCCTACTTTTAGCGAAGCAGCAGGGAGCATCCAAAAACGACTATTCTCATGAATGAGTCCCATGTATTGTTTTTGAATAGCAATGATGAGAAAAGAATCTCCATTCTCGAGGAGTTCTTTGCGCATGACTCCTCCAATAGGAAGGCCTCGATAAGTAATGGGAGAACCTTCTTCTAAATAAGGAATTTCTTTAGCAGTAAGCTTGAGGATGAGTCCCGGAGGTTCGAGAGGATGAAGAGGGGCTTTCTCCATTCCTAGGAAATGAGTCGTTCTAGGCCCCTCTCCGAGGCGTGCTTGCAACGAGTTCCCTTGAATGAGTGAGCTAAGACCAGAAGTTTTTGCAAGACTAAGAACTGGTTGATCAATCCAGTAGATGGTACCTGCTTGAGAAAGAGGTGTTGCAAAAGCTTTCAGCCGAATTGTCACAATTGCCTTACTCAAATGCTCATTGAGAGAAACATCTGTCACCTCTCCCGCCACAACACCACGATAGAAAAGACGTGTTTTGTTAGCTTGAATTCCAGGAGCTTCATGAAATTCAACTTCAATGGTAGGGCCTTCTTGACGCCAATGATCCCAAAAAAACCAAATAGTCGTCATGAGAGCTAAGATTGGGAAAAGCCATGTCCAGGAGAAGTGAAAGAGTTTTGGAGAAACAATTCTCCCATGATCCATTGCCTCAAGAGAAGAAGAAGTAGGAAGCATAAAAAAAGGAACTTAATGGAAGGAAGGCTTGCTTCCAAGTGGTTTTATAGGCATTGTTGGATTTTTCGTTATCACGCTTTTTTGTTTTAAAAAATCTCTAATTTTCCCATGAGCTTCTTCTCAACAATTTCTGCCAAACTATTAAGTTTTTTCTCCACTGATATTGGAATCGATTTAGGTACAGCAAATACTCTTGTCTACCTTAAAGATCATGGCGTTGTCCTTCGAGAACCTTCTATTGTAGCAGTCAAGGCAGGAACAATGCATGTACTAGCTGTTGGAGATGAAGCCAAGCGCATGCTTGGAAGAACACCAGGGAGTATTACAGCCATACGGCCTCTTAAAGATGGAGTCATTGCTGATTTTGAAATCACCGAAGCTATGCTTCGTCATTTTATTACAAAGGCTCATGGATCGCGCTGCCTCATTCGCCCCCGTGTGCTGATTGCTGTTCCAAGCGGAATTACTGAAGTGGAGAAACGTGCTGTTAAAGATTCTGGACTTCATGCAGGAGCACGAGAAGTTTTTTTGATTGAAGAACCAATGGCTGCCGCTATTGGAGTCGGTCTTCCTGTCACTGATCCTGCAGCCAATATGATTATTGATATTGGAGGAGGAACAACCGAAGTTGCTATTATCTCGCTTGCAGGAATTGTTTTTAGTCGAAGTGTTCGTGTTGCTGGTGATGAACTCGATGAAGCCATTATTAATCATATCAAACGTGCTTACAACGTACTCATTGGCGAGAGAACAGCAGAAGATATCAAGCTACAAATTGGCTCTGCATCTCCTCTAGAAAAAGAAATGGTCATGGATGTGAAAGGTCGAGATTTAGTTGCAGGTCTTCCCAAAACCGTAACCATTTCTTCTAAGGAAATTCGTGAAGCTCTCATGGAGCCGGTTTCAACAATTGTGGCTGCTGTTCGTATTACACTAGAGCGATGTCCTCCTGAACTTTCAGCAGATCTTGTTGACCATGGTGTTGTCCTTGCAGGTGGTGGCGCTCTACTGCGCGGGCTAGATACTTTGATTGCTCAGGAAACAGCATTACCGGTCCATGTTGCAGAAGATCCACTAAGTGCTGTTGTCAAAGGAACAGGACGGGCCCTGGAAGAAATCAATTTTTTGCGTGCCGTAGCATCGCAAGATCGAGTCCGTTTTTAGAACGTGCTGCCTTTGAGAAAGCAGACGTTATCTACTTTCTATTGCTGAGCAGAAGATTGAAAAAGCTTTTTAGCATTCTTTAGATTCATGATGATGCTCCGCTCTCGTTTTCTTTTCTTTGTTCTACTGGTGGCATGCTCTATTGCGCTCTCTGCTTTAAAAGCCCCTCTTCTTCAACAAGCTCAGGAAAAACTTTTCACGGTACTCTCTCCCGTTTTTTATTTCTCTTCATTTTGTAAAAAAAGCTGGAAGGAGTGGACATACCATCGCATGACACTTCGTCAGCTAGAAACAAACAATCGTACGTTGGTTCTAGAAAACCAAAAACTCAAAGCAGAAAATCAAGTTCTCCATGCTGCCGAGGAAGAGAACCATCAACTACGTCAATCTTTAGAATATCGAGATCATTCTGCATTTGAGCTTCTGCCTGCAAGCATCATCGGTCGTGAGAATAGTACCTGGTGGAGGAGTATTTATATTGATCAAGGATCTCTTCATGGCCTGAAAATCGACATGCCAGTAGTCACAGAAGATGGTCTTGTTGGCAAAACAAGTGTCGTCACCCCTATGATGACAACAGTTCTGCTTATTACCGATGAAACTTGCAGTGTTGCTTCCAAAGTAGAAGGAACTTCTGATCAAGGAATTTGTCGTGGATTTCGTATTCCCACAGGAGAAGTAGAACTGGCATTTTTAAGCAAACTAGCCAATTTACAGGAAGGTCAAAAAGTTTATACGGCAGGAGTCAGCGGTGGTATTTTTCCTTCAGGCATTGAAATTGGACGAGTAAAAAGTTTTCACCTTCGTGAACTTGATGCTCAAGCTATCATTGAACCAGCAGTTGATTTCAATAACTTAGAGCATGTTTTTGTTATTATTGGGTCAAAACAGTAATACTGCTACGGAGCTTATACCTGCATTATTTGTCGTCTTGATTAGAAAATTTTTCCATAGAAGTCTCTACGCTCTTCTAGCTTCCTAATCATGAAAACACTCTCCTGCTTCCTCCTCCTTTTTTTTCTTCTACTTATTTCCTTAATGCTTGAAGAAGTGATGCCTCCTCTTAGTTTTCTCGGAGAAGCTCACCTTTTTCTCTTTCCTATCGTTTTTTCTTTTACTGCACTCACATTATCCTTTCTAGAAGCTCTTTTTTTCGGAATCCTCACTGGCTGCTTAGTAGGACTCATGGTTGTTCATTTTCAAGCAGGAATTGCGGAAATTTCCTTGGGATGGTTTATTTTCTTTTTCCTAATTTGGGCTTTTCTTCTTCAACTCTTCCGTGAGTTCACCCATGGAATTCGCTGGGAACTTCACACGTTAGCAAGCGGATTTTGTACCATGACCTTTCTTGCTGGAGAATTTTTCCTCCTTTCTTTTTATCGAGGAGACTTTTTTATTAATGGATCTTTTTTTCTTTTCTCTTTTCTTCCAGCTGCTCTTGTTCTGATTCTAGCTCCCCTTCTTTATGGATTACTAGAACTCTTATTCTCTTTGTTTAGAAAAACTTCTTCTCACTATCCTGCTCCCTATTGATGCTCAAAAAAAAAGAGTCAATCGCTACACGTCAGATCTTTTTTCTATCAGGAATCGTTCTTGCTGCTTTCTCTATTTTACTAGCACGTCTCTGGTATGTGCAGCTCTTTTGTTATGATCAATACAAAGCCAAGATTAAAGAAAGTTCTCAATGGACTGTCCGAGTTCCTGCCCTTCGAGGAGAAATCTACGATCGCTACGGAGTTCCACTTGTAGAAAATCGTGCAAGCCTACAAGTCGATTTCTACTTGCCTGATATCGTCAGAGCATACAAAGAAAAAGAGGGGAGTCTCCCGCTACTCCATTATCGTACTCTTGAACATGGAATGCCCGTTGATAGAGAAGAAGCCGATATTATTAAGATCATCCAAACTTCCGTGATTCCTCACCTCGAGAAGCTAGGGCTTGCTTCTGACTATAACACACACAAGTTACAGCGCCATTATCGTTACAATAAAGAAGTTCCTTTTACCTATCGACAAGATCTCAACTTTGAGACAATGGCTCGCTTTTGTGAAAATAGCATTAATCTTCCAGGAGTCAATGTAACCTTAAAGCCCATTAGAAACTACATCTACGGGTCGCTTGCTTCTCATCTTTTTGGATATGTAGGACTCCCTACCAATCTCGATTCTCAAGAAGCCACTCAATTCAATTTTTATGAACCTGATATTGTTGGAAGAGCTCAAATCGAGTTAGCCTACGATAAGATGCTTCGAGGCACTCCAGGCCAACGTATCCTTCAGCGTAATGCCCATGGAACTATTGAAAAAGAAGAAGAGCGCGTTCAACCTCAACAAGGAGCTAATATCTACCTCACCATTGATGCACGCATTCAATACATTGTAGAAAAAGCATTACGTGTTGTGGGTCGTGGAGCCATGGTGATTCTCGATCCCAATAATGGCGATATTCTAGCAATGGCATCGGTTCCTTCCTTTGATCCTAATAAATTTGTCCCTACTATTTCAAAACGAGATTGGGAAGCCCTCATCCATGATCCAACTGATCCCCTAAGCAACCGGGCCTTAAATGCATATGCTCCAGGTTCCATTTTCAAATTATGTACATCCTTTGCAGGGATTCGAGCTGGCGTTGGCAATCATGAATTTACCTGTACAGGGGGAGTTTGGTATGGCGATAAGTTTATGAAATGTTGGGTCATGACTGCTAAACCCCCTCTTCCTCCACACGGGACCCTCCACTTGAGTGATGCCCTGAAGAAATCATGCAATTGCTTTTTCTATCAATATGGAAATGCTGCTGGCATTGATCAAATTGATGCTATAGGGACAATGCTTGGTCTTGGTCAACGAACGGGAGTCCCACTTAATAATGAAGCATCAGGTGTACTGCCAGGACCTGCTTGGCTAGCCACCCACGCTCCTAATGAACACTGGAGTGCAGGTTACACAGCTAATGCCTCCATTGGTCAAGGATTTGTTCTCACAACACCACTACAAATGGCACTCCTTGGAGCCACAGTGGCCAACGGGGGAACCTACTACCAACCACGACTTGTAGAAAAAGTGGTGGCTCAAGATGGGAGCATTCTTGAGCAAGAGCCAACAGTCATTCGAAGTGACTTCAAAAAAGAAGGAGGATTTAGTGATGAACAATTCGAGCAGGTCCGCTTAGGAATGTGGAAAGTTGTTAATGAAGATGGAGGAACTGCTCGTAAAGCTCGTCTTGAGAAGAATATTGTAGCCGGAAAAACAGGAACTGCACAGTTCTGGCGAGGTCATCTTAAGGACAATCACACATGGTTTCTTGGCTTTGCTCCCTATGACCATCCTAGATATGTCATTATTACACTCGTGCAAGGAGCCAAATCAGGAGGAGTTGTTGCTGCTCCTCTTGCTGCCAAAGTATTAGAAGAAATTTTTGCTATGGAAGCAGGAAAAGAAATTCCATTGTCTTTTCTAGAGCCTGCTGTAGGTAATTTTAATCATATTTCTAGTATTGATTTTCATCTTTCATCACCTACTTCCTACGGTCCTGATATAGAGCCTGCTGATGCACCTCTTCAAGAGGGCAAAACACCAGAATCTTCTCATGAAAATGAAACAACTCCTGATATTAGCGATGATTCTGATGTTCAAGGGCGCGTCAAAAACAAACCACTAGAACCAGGAACTCTTGGAAAATTTTTTAAATTTTTAAGTGGTGGTCGATCAGCAACACCCAAAAAATAATCTTACTGCATCATCTGCTCCTGGAGCTTTTTTGATGATACAACTTGATTATATATTGCGTCAGATTTTTTTATTTACGTTTTTAGGTTCACTCATATCAAGCATATGCTATGGAGTTTCTAAGTAATTTGACTATAGAGGCTGCCTCGAGTAAAACTTACTCGTTTTTACTATTTCCACCTCCAACTGCCATCCCTCCATGGCTCTTACTATTTTGAAAATTATCGATAACATTAAAAATTTCTTAGGTGTTAACAAAAAAGAACCTCAAATCAAACTTATTGTTAGTGCTGAGAAACTTGAAAAACGAGTTGCTCTCCTCGAAAATGGTCTACTAGAAGAATATTCCATCGAAAGGGATAGTGATCGAAATATTGTAGGAGGTATTTTCAAAGGAAAAGTGCGCAATATTGAGCATGGCCTCAAAGCAATGTTTATTGATATTGGTTTTGAAAAGAATGCGTTTCTTCATTTTTGGGATGCTGTTCCTGCTGCTCTAGATAATAGTATTGAAGCTGTCGAGAGAACACAGCATCACCGCCATACCAAGAAGAAAGTCACTGCAAAAGATATTCCCTCTATCTATCCGATTGGATCTGAAGTGATGGTCCAAGTTACCAAGGGGCCTATTGGGACAAAAGGTCCTCGTGTCACTACCAATATTAGCTTGGCTGGACGTTATATGGTTCTCATGCCTTTTAATGATCAATGTGGTATTTCTCGAAAAATCGAGGATCCTAAAGAGCGTCTTCGTCTTCGTACGATTCTCACGAATTTAGAGTTGCCCGAAGGAATGGGAATCATCATTAGAACAGCTGGAGAAGGACAGAGGGCTCGTTTTTTTGTACGTGATCTCCATTTCTTACTTGATCAATGGCGTTGTGTTGAAGAGGGGATGAAGAATCAGTCTGCTGCAACGACATTGATTCTAGAACCTGATCTCATTGCACGGACGGTTCGTGATTTTCTAACCGATAGCATTGATGAAGTCCATGTTGATGATTTGAGTGAAGTAGAGCGAATGCAATCACTGGTAACACCGATTTCAAAACGAGCTCGCAAACTCATCCACTACTACAGTGGATCGAAACCGATCTTTGATCACTTTGGAGTTCAGGAACAGATTGATAAAGCATTTCTACGTCAAGTCTGGCTACCTTGTGGGGGATACCTCGTTATTGATGAAACGGAGGCCATGATTACTATTGATGTGAATACTGGTCGCAATAAAGGAAGCAAGGACATGGAGAAAACCTTGCTACAAACAAATCTTGAAGCTGTTGATGAAATTGCTCGTCAACTTCGTCTTCGTAATATTGGAGGACTCATTATTTGTGATTTCATTGATATGAAGAGTCGCAAAGACCAACAGACGGTTTACCACCGGATGAAAGATCGCCTCAAGCGCGACAAAGCACGCACGCACGTTCTCCCGATTTCTCCTTTAGGACTCATGGAAATGACACGACAGCGCGCTCAGGAGAGTATTTCCAGTTCTCACTATACCTACTGTCCTTATTGTAGTGGCAAAGGAGTCATTAAAAGCGTCATGACCATGAGTGTAGAACTTCAACGTGTTCTTCATGTTTTAATGAAAAGACATCAAGACCAAATTCATGAATTCAAAGTCATCGTCCACCCCGAACTGCTCCATCGCTTGCGTCATGAAGATGATGAACTATTAGCTGATATTCAGCGCCGCTATTTAGCCCGCCTTACTTTTCGAGCTGATCCGACAATTCACCTAGAAAAATTCATTGTTACCAATGCTCTGACCAATGAAGAACTAACTTTCTAGTTCCTTCAACCACTCAGCTCATGAGTGTGAGAGTGTTTTAAAACTCGCTAGTCCCGCTTCCCTCAGTAAGAAAGAGTAGAGAGCTACAGTAAATAAAGAATACTTGAGCGCATGAACTAACACAAGGGATAGCCAGAAAATTTTTTGACCTGCTCTAGAGCTAAGAACCACTCTCCTTCATGACTCTCCTATCGCCCACTCAGTGTCAAGTATACCTGCTCTTCTTTGCTCTCCTTTGGTTTCTTCTTGCAGCATGGCGTGGATGGCGCCTTGGGCTTATTCGAAGTTTCCTAAAATTGGCTTCTCTCATCGTTGCTTGGTTTCTAGGTTCAAGTATTGCCTCTTCTCTCAGTCTCGGGCTTCACTTCTTCTACCAGCATCCCTCAACACTAATTCCTAACTTTCTGGGAGCAACTCTTGGACTTGGGTTTTATATGATCATCAATTTTTTCTTAAGCCTCCTTTTCAAAAAAACAGATCATTATCATGGCTTCTTGCGTATCTTCTTTGGACTAGGTGGAGCAGGATGTGGATTATTATTTGGCTTACTTCTGCTCTGTGGGGGTATCTCCTTGATCCGAAATCTTGAAATTTTCACGGAAAGAACTCTTCCTTCTCTAAAAGGAGGCCCCCTAACGATCAGGGACTCCTTGTTCTTCAATTTAGTAGAATTAAGAAAAACATTAGAGTCAGGAACAACCGGAGCTTGGTTGATTCAATGTGATCCATGGAACTCTCGCTTTTATGAGAACACTAAAAGAGGCATCCTCTTATTTCACAATCCAGAAGAGATCAAGCGCTTCATCCATACTTCGAGTACTCAGCAATTACTGGCAACACCTTCTCTCAAACAGGCTCTTGCTGACCCTAGTGTGCAGAATGCTATCGCGACAGGAAATATTTTCCTTCTTCTTAGTAACAAAAATATCCAATCTGCCTGGAGAGATCCTGCTCTCTGGCAAGCGATGAGAACTTTTGATCTCTCGACTGCACTACGGGAAGCAACAGAAAAAACAACGACTTCTCTTCATCATTGAGACCAAAAAGTTGCTTTTGATTTGAACTGGAGATCAAAAAATCACTAAAATTACTACCTGCCTTTTGTTACTAATTTTCAATTTTCCAATAAAACGTTCTCCATTCTTTAAAAGCATTCGAAAATTTACTCTAGCTCATCAAGTGCCACTAACAGAGCACGGAAGTGCCGTCACAACGTGGAGCTCTAGAAATTTTTAAACCCCTCTAAAGATTTGATTTAGAAAAATCTTCCTCTTCGTGCACTCAACAGATCATTCCTCTTATCTAG
The DNA here is from genome assembly GCA_021849805.1 of bacterium. Taxonomy (GTDB): domain Bacteria; phylum Verrucomicrobiota; class Verrucomicrobiia; order Chthoniobacterales; family UBA6821; genus CAIWMF01. The sequence continues at coordinate 120,285 of JAJZSL010000003.1, read as the reverse complement.
TCACCATTGGACTAGAAGTTCATGCTCAGCTTAAGACCAAGACTAAAATGTTTTGCTCCTGCGCCCTCGAGTATGGAGCTCAGCCTAATACTCACGTTTGCCCAGTTTGTTTGGGGCATCCAGGGGCTCTACCTACAATCAATCATGAAGCTCTCTATTTGACAACACTTGCAGGTTTAATGCTCTCCTGTGAGATTCCTGCTATTTGTAAGTTTGATCGGAAAAATTATTTTTATCCTGACATGCCCAAAAACTATCAAATCTCACAATTTGATCAGCCACTCTGTCTTCGAGGTTCCGTGCCGCTCTACGAGCGTGCTTATCCTAAAGATGTTCAAAAATCTGCAGCAGTTGCTCAAGAAAAGAAGATTCGACTCACTCGTATTCATCTTGAGGAAGATGTTGCTAAAAGCTTTCATACTTCTACAACCAGTAATATTGATTTCAACCGAGCTGGGACTCCTCTTATTGAAATTGTTTCTGAGCCTGATCTTGCTTCACCAGAAGAGGCTTTTGCTTATCTTACCTCACTACGTCAAATATTAATTTATGGAAACATCAGTGATGCTGACATGGAAAAAGGGCAACTCCGCTGCGATGTGAACATCTCGGTACGTCCTGCTGATGAAGAAAAATTTGGTACAAAAGTTGAACTCAAAAACCTCAATACCATCAGTGGTGTTCGTCGTGCTTTGAGTTTTGAAATTGAACGTCAAATTCATCTTCTCTCTGCTGGTAAAACCTTATCTCAGGAAACACGTCGGTGGGATGATGATCGTGGTCAAACAGTTCTTATGCGTGTGAAAGAATCAGCTCATGACTACCGCTATTTTCCTGATCCTGACCTCCTACCCATTCATACCGAAGCATTAGTTCTAGAAGCAAAAAAACGTATGCCCGAATTGCCTCAAGCAAAGTGTGCTCGCTTCATCGAGGTCTATGAGTTGACTCCCTACGATGCTGCTGTATTAACGGAAGATCGTGCTCTAGCGACTTACTTTGAAGAAGCCAAAAGGGTAGCTGGAGAGAAAATTCGTCCTAAAGTTCTTGCCAATTGGATCATTAATGACCTTCTTAGTGCTCTGGGAAGTGCTTCATTGAGCCTTCGTCAATCACCCATCACTCCAGAAAATCTCGTTGAATTGCTCTTGCTCCTAGAGCAAGGAATCATTAGTGGACGTCAAGGAAAAGAAGTTTTTGCCCAGATGATCATCAGCTCCCAAAAACCATCTCAGATTATTGAAGAACAAGGAATGCAGCAGCTCAGCGATCATGGTGCTCTAGAAGCTTTTTGTCAGAGTGCTATCCAAGCTCATCCAACAGTGGTTGCCGACTTCAAAGCTGGTAGAGGTGCTGCATTAAATTTCTTGAAAGGACAGGTGATGAAGCTTTCTCAAGGAAAAGCAAATCCGGCACTTGTTGGAGAAATTCTACTCCAAAAACTCTCCTAATATCTCTTCCCCTTCCAATCAATTTCTCAAACAGATGCCTCCTTCTTCATCACCTCTTATTTGGTTTATTACAGGAACAGCCCACGGTTTTGGATGGGAGCTTCTCCGTGCTGCCTTAGAACGTGGTGATCGGGTAGTTGCTACATCGCGTACTCCTGAAAAAATAGAAAAAGCGTTTGCTCCCTATGCTCATCGTTTACTAGCCTTAGAAGTGAATCTTAAAAATAGCGCTGATATAGAAGGAGCTGTAGAGAAGGCTCTCTCAACTTTTGGAGGAGTCGATATTCTTGTCAACAATGCTGGATACGGTCTCTTTGGGGCTCTAGAAGAGCTCTGTGATGAAGAAATTAGAAATCTCTTTGAGATTAATTTCTTTGCTTTGCTTAAGGTAACACAGGCCCTACTACCTCATTTTAGAGAACGTCGAAGAGGCCATATCATCAATCTCTCTTCAATGGCTGGCAGGACTTCTAGAGCCGGTCTTGGTTTATATAGCGCTACTAAATTTGCTATTGAAGGGCTTTCAGAAGCCTTAGCCCAAGAAGTCAGAGAGCTTGGTATTAAAGTGACTGTTGTAGAACCAGGAGGTTTTCGAACCAATTGCCTCTCCAAAGAAGCTCTTTCTCTCGCATCAACTATTATTGAAGATTATTCCTCCAGTGCTGGAGCTCTACGTTCATGGAGTGAGCGCTTCCATCAACAACAACCAGGAAACCCTGCTCTTGCTGCAGAAGCCATTGTCAAGATGACTCAGCTAGAGAACCCTCCTCTCCATCTTCTTCTTGGCCATGATGCCTATGAAGCAGTAACCACTCATTTGAAATCATTACTTCAAGAAATAGAGCAGTGGAGAGAAATAACGCTATCGACGGAATTTAAAGATTAGTACGAACAAGTTCTTCAAAGAGAGCGTTCGATTTTTTCTGACAGTAGTCCTTCCATTCATTCCTTGCTAAGAAGAAGAAAACTCCTAGAAGGAGTAAGAGCAAGGTGATGAAGAAATATTTTTTCTTCATAGGAAAATTTTTTGAAAATATAGTCAAATTACTTTGGATTTTCTTAGGGATGAAGCTTGGCTGCTACGCAATGATAGAGTGTTCGATTAAGAGCAAAGCGTTCTTTGGAGCGAATGGCTATATGGAATCCTTGATATTCTAGAACATCATGTCGAGCGAGTTCTGTACTTAGGTCATCAGAAGATTCTAATAATTTGACAAAAAGCTCATCTTGAGCAAGCACACGTGGAGAAGCTCCTGGAATTTCTAAAATGGAGAAAGGAAGAAGGTGGCGAACTAATTCAATAAGCTTGTTATCCAGTGGTGTGATGTTTTGAGCCACGTTAGCATGCTTAACTTCCAGCTGAATCATGCGTGCTCGTGCTTCTGGACCTACTGATTCTAGAGCATGACTAATCGCATCTAAGAGAGTATGCCTGACTTCAGCGAGTTCATGCAGTTCTTGAAGTTGTTTTAGAGCTGGCGTTTGATGAATAGCCTTTGCGAGAGAAGAAATTTCCTTGAGGTAGGCATTTTTTTGCGATTCAGGAACAAAATACATGACGACAAGTCGAACTGGCTCCCCATCCGCAGCGCCATAATCAATGCCATGAGGATTCCAGCCAACAGAGCAAAAAAGCTCTGTATCACGAAGCGTTGAAGCATGAGGACAGGCCCATCCTTTTCCTATCGCTGTATTATGAAGCTTCTCACGAGCAATAATTCGCTCAGTTACTTCATCATCAACTTGTACTTCAGGAATGGCTTCAATGAGTAGAGAGAGAAATTCTAGGGCATCAAATTTATCCTTGTTAGGTAATTCAACAAGACGACCTTCTTGAAGAGCATTGAGAAGAGCTTTCATGAGAGAGGAAACATTAATTCTCTAGCATCGGAAGACCTTGTTCCAAAAATCGCTCCAAAAATCCAGTATGATAGCGTCCTTGAGAAAAATCAGCATTCTGTAAAATAGCCCGCTGAAGGGGAATGGTTGTCTTAATGCCTACGATAAGATATTCGCTCAACGCTCGACTCATTCTACTAATGGCAGCTTCTCGTGTTGAAGCAGTAGCAATGACCTTAGCAATCATGGAATCATAGTGAGGTGGGACAGGATAGCCAGCATAGGCATGCGAATCGATTCGAATACCACGGCCTCCAGGAGCATAATAAGCCTCAATGAGCCCAGGACTTGGTTGGAAGTTCTTCATGGGGTCTTCAGCATTAATACGACACTCAATGGAATGAAGACGTGGCTTAGCATTGACCACATGTTCGGAGAGATGCTCTCCAGAGGCAACTTGGATTTGTTGCTTGACCAGATCACAACCATAAACCTCTTCGGTAACTGGATGTTCCACCTGAATCCGTGTGTTCATTTCCATGAAATAGAAGTTTCCTTGCTCATCAACTAAATACTCAATGGTTCCAGCGTTGTAGTAACCAACAGATTCACAAAGCTTCACCGAAGCTTCTCCCATCTTAGCACGAAGCTCTGGAGTCATGATGGGAGAAGGACATTCCTCAATGATTTTTTGATTCCTCCTCTGAATAGAACAATCTCTCTCTCCCAAGTGAACCACACGTCCATGAGTATCTCCAAAGATTTGAAATTCAATATGGCGCGGATTCAAAATAAATTTTTCAATGTAAAGAGCGCCATTACCAAACGCTTTCTCTGCTTCTAAGCGAGCTTGGTGAAAACCTTGAATAAGACTTCCATCATGGTGAGCAATACGCATTCCTCGGCCACCACCACCAGCCACTGCTTTAATCATCACTGGAAAACCGATACGTTTTGCAATTTTTAGAGCTTCTGCTTCAGATTCCACAATCCCATCGCTTCCAGGAGAAATAGGAACTCCTGCTCGGCGAGCAGCTTCTCGAGCGCTATTCTTATCTCCCATCATCTTGATGGCTGAAACAGGAGGTCCAATGAATTGAATGTTAGCCGATGCACATACTTGAGCAAAATGAGCATTCTCCGATAAAAATCCATAGCCTGGGTGAATAGCATCCACATCAGAAACTTCGGCCGCACTAATGATGCGATCAATTTTCAAATAACTCTCGCTACTTGAAGCAGAGCCAATGCAAACTGCTTCATCAGCGAGTTGAACATGAAGTGAATCAATGTCGGGCTGCGAATAGACAGCGACCGTTCCAATACCCAGTTCCTTACAAGCACGAATGATGCGAAGAGCGATTTCTCCGCGATTGGCAATGAGAATTTTTTTGATCATGAAATATTCAAGTTCATTACGTAAGTATGACTACGGAGGCTTAGAGCTCTAGAAGTAGATTTCGAAAGCCTCTCGAGTAATCAAATAATCATCTATTGAACACGGAAGAGAACTTCCCCAAATTGTACTGGCTTACCGTTAGTGGCCACAACTTCCACAATTGTCCCAGCAAGCTCGGCTTTGATCTCATTCATCACCTTCATTGCTTCAATAATGCAAACGGTTGATTCAGCATGAATAACTGCCCCAACCTCCACAAATGGAGGAGAATCTGGAGAGGCAGCCGTATAGAAAGTGCCGACCATGGGAGAGAGGATTTCCTTCAAATTACTGGGAGCAGGTGCTGCTTCTTGACCTGCTGGGGGAGCAGCAGGAGAAGGAGCTGCTAGTGCTGGAGCTGCTGGAGCTGCTACTCCTTGGAGAAGAGTTCGACCACTCGCTCCCTCAGGAGTTTTCAGAGTGATTTTGAAACCACCTTCCTCAATCTTGAAGACAGCAAGGTCATTCTTTTTCATGAGGTCAATGAGGGCACGTATTTCTTTAATTTCCACGTTAAGATAAAGGTTAAATTTGTCGGAGTAGAAGATCGATTATTGTTGATGCTAAGAAAAGAGGCTCTCTCGCCTCTTCATAGTACGATTGATCCTATGACTACTTCAACCTTTTACTTCTGCCTTAGCATTCATCAAGGAGGAGGAGTCACGCGGAGAGAGCTTCTTCAGTACTGTTGTCAAATAAACTGGCTCTGAGTGAATATGACGATATTTGGTAATTTTCTTACGCTCTAAAACTTGAAACCCATAGCGCTCGAAGACGCGCGCTCCACGGCGCGTTTCAAAAGTTACCACCTGTCCATAAACAGAGGTAACTCCTTCATCGCGCAAATAGTCCAAATAAGCATTCATCAGGGCGCTAGAGTTGGCGAGTCCTTGAGCTTCAGGTAGAATATTAAAATGAAAATGAGCACTCCTTCGTGGTGCTGCAGGAACTTCTCTCCATGAGTTCCAGAGAATCCAACCAATAAAATCACGCGTTGGTTTACTATAGCTAGGATAACGCTTCATTCCTCGAAGAAATAATTTGATATTATTAAAAAAGCTAAAGAATTGTTGACGCAGTGGTGAGCACGACCCGAGCAAATAACCTTTGATCAGACCATGATGCTCCAGAACAAAGGAAGATTGAGGTTCTACGTCCGTATAGTAAGAAGTCAGATAATCAGCAAAAAGTTCTCGATCTTCAAAAACCGGAGCAATATCGCTCCCGAGAAATCCGGTTTCACAACAGAGCTCCCGCACACGAGGACGATCTGAAGCCTCATAACGACGAATGAGAATGCCCAGCGAGGGGGAGATGGGAAGCGAGGACATAACGATAAAGGGAGAAGAGCTTACTGAAAACGTGCTCCCAATGGTAATGAGTTTTCACAAAAGCTGCAATCTCAACTCCTCTCTCTTGCCAATGAAGTGTGAAGAAATCTTCAATCGCCTTGCAAAGGGCTTGGGGACTATTTTCCTTGGCCCCATAGGGAGCTGTCGTTACTAGAAGACGATTCATAGCTGTTCCTTCAATCGCAAGAACAGGAGTTCCACATGCTTGGCTCTCCAGCGTAACGAGCCCAAAGGTTTCCTCAACTCCAGGATGCACAAAGAGATCAGCAGCACGATAGAAGTCAGCGAGCTCTTGAGAACTCTGTGAATAGGAGTGCCAGGTGATGGCTTGAGTTTTCTTCTGCAACTGTTGCACAGAGCCTCGTAATGTTCCATCTCCAAGTACAATGAGATGATATTGATCCGGATGCATCTGATGGAGTTGCTCAAAAGCTCCCAGGAGCGTGCGTATATTTTTCTCAGGAGCAAGGCGGCCAACATAGAGGAGTATTTTTTTGGAATCCTCAAGAGCTAATTTTTTCCTTAATGCTGCTCCCCTTCTCCGATCAGGAGAAAATTGGGCCGTATCCACTCCGAATTCTAGCGTTACTGTATTCTTCACTCCCCAGCACTCAAGCTCAGCTCGTAATTGAGGATTGGGAACAGTAGTCAGAGCAAACTGATTATAGAGAGAGGTGACATAGCCACGAAGTAGTCCTTCAGCCATACTGGTGCCTAGCGCCCCGACGTATTTGGTGAAAAATTGAAGAATGATTGATGGAAAATGAGAATGGTAGCAGGCAACCACGGGGATTCCAAGCCGACGCCCTGCAGCGAGAGCTCTCCAAGCCACTTGATAAGGATCTGCTGACTCGATAAGATCGGGTCTCTCTTGCTCCAAGATTTTTTCCATCAAGGCTCCATGGAGGAGTATCCGATAGCGTGCTTGGCGAGAAATCAGTGGTGACTTAATGGTCCAGAGAATCTCTGCTCCCTCCTCTCTGCGCTCTGTTCTCTCGCCAGGAACGATGAGGAGGTGTTGATCTCCCTGAGCGCTGAGGTATTTTGCCTTCTCACTTAAATAACGCCGCACTCCACCACCAACGGGAGAATAAAATTGGGTCAAATCACAAACGAGCATACCACCAAGAAGAAGCACTACTAACTCTCCCTACTGAGAATAACCATATCGTTATGAAAAGAACAGCTAAGGAGAGCTTGCCTCCAGAGTTATGTCTTTGCTCCTTTTGCGCTCATCAACTGCTCATACGCCTTGATCTCTGCTGAGGATAAACCAAAGAGATAATTAGGGTAGCGAGGCTGTTTATTCCCATAGATTAATTTCTCTTTGTTATTGAGAAGCTGAATTGTTGCTCCAGCCCGATTGAGCGCAAAAGCGATCCGTCGATGTGCTGTTTGCTCAAAGCGCTCCAGTAGCTCCTTGAGTGAAGAAGGGATGGGATTATTAGGTCCAAAGAGGCCTCTGATTTGAGCATAAAGATTTTCTTGATCTGGCTGATGAGGAGAATAGTGCTCGATGCAAGCAGTAATGTCATTACCAAAAGTTTTTATCTCGAGAGCTTTGATTTCTCGAAGTAAACTTGTTTTAGATAGAAAATCTCTTCTTGGAACAAGTGGTGGAAAACTAGGCATTCCTTGGACAACACTCTCTCCACCCAAAGATGGAGCTGATGCTCGTTGAGATGCTATCGATTTTTCATCTTCCCCAAGTAATCCTGGCAATTCTTCTCTTGATACTAACGAGTCGGCTTGGGAACTCGTCACTCCCTCCGGAAGAGGAAGGGATAGAGCTGATGCTTGTTGAGATGTTATCGATTCTTTATCTTCCCCAAGTAATCCTGGCAATTCTTCTCTTGGTAATAACAAGTCGGCTTGGGAACTCTTCACTCCCTCCGGAAGAGGAAGGTCAACCATGCTGAGCAGATCATCCGCATCAAAGGTATCCTCTCCACCCACTGCACCGAGCTTATATTGCTCATAGAGACGCGTTCTCTCCTGCTTTACGTTTTCTTCTAGTTCTGCAACCAATAAATCCGTAGCAACCTGACTATCCTCAGTGCGATCTTTACCTGTTTTGCAATTATCAACAGAAATTCTCCCAAGTCGGTAGTAGAGAGCCTTAAGCCTGGAATTAAAAGCATGAGGATTTCCATAATTTTCTCCATACATCCCCGTATGGGTATTGAATGGATCCTCTGCCATCTCCTTGATTTCTCTGCTGAGATCTGCAACAACTCGTAGCTCGAGGGCCAAATCAATCAACTTTTTTTTGTCTGCGAGTGTTAATGGATGAGTAGCGCGCAGTTGATCAATCTCTTCGAAAAGTTTCGTGTTGTATGCTCTGACCTCCTGCTCAAGAGCCTCTACGACCTTCATGTTCTCCTCATGATAATTCACGCCAGAAGCTCCCATAGAATTAATAAGAAACCGATCATGCTGCTGTACAGGTGTATTCAACATGAGAATATCTGGCTCCACCCAGAGAGTTTTCTTCTCATCACCAACTGTAATTTCTAGTTCAAAAGGCTCTGCTTGAGTATTAGCCCACTCAATGAGTTGGCGCTGTTTGCTCTCCAAAGTCCCTTCAAAATCGAAATTTTTCACACTGGCTAGATCTGTCGAGAGGAGGCTATTGGAGAGTATCTTCAGGGAAAGAGGTGTATTCTTTAAACCAAATTCTTCACGATTAATAGCTTGAGCAATCTCACTTTTGGGATTGTTGACTTGAAGCTGGGCTGCCGAGGTCATGTTATCAAGGAGACGCTGACGCCCAGGAGGAATCTCTTTACTTCCCTTGGGAACCCAGGCAGCAGAGCGTAGGGAGGAGTAAATTGGTTTTTCTTCTCCAGAAGCTGCTAGTGCAGAACCACTCTCTGATGCCGCTGAAGTTGCTGTTGACTTTACTTGAACACTCCAAGCATTCATGGAATGGAGATCATCACGCCTGCAAACTCCTCTATCACCTTCATGACGAGGGATGGTGGTTATCGAATAATCGCAGGAGAAACCAGTTTCAGTCTTAGGAAGAGCATCCTCAATGGTTTCGTTCCAAAGAGGAGAGTGGGGTAATAATGCTTTTTTTGCTTCTTTGGAAAGATTCTTCCGATCTGCTAACTCTTCTGGAGGGGGAGGGATATTTTCTACTGTTGGTGCCGTAGAAATAGCAGTAGAAGCTTCTCCCCAGAGTAGCGCTCGATGCTCCGAGTTTTGGTTTTCTCTAGTTGGCCATGCTTCTGTAGGACGATCACTAAGTTCTGCTCTAAGTTTTGCTTTTACTTGATTTGATGAACGCTCAAAAAAATCCTTCTTTTCCCCCTCGAGCTCGTTGACTAATTTACTTGCTTTGGCACGTAGTTGCTCTGGCAATAGCACAGCAGCCTGAAGTTTCTTCGGAGCAGCGGAATTATTCGTTCCAACTTGAGTAGAAGAGGAGCTCTCTTTTTCTATGGGGAGATTGGAAGAGAGAGACTCTGCACTAATCTCTTGATCATATTGACCATATTTTCTACTTTCTGAGGTTAGCCAAGCTTCTGTAGGACGAGTCGAGAAATTTTCTTCGGAGGGCCTTGGTTGATGAAGAAATTCTTCTCTAAGTCCATCAATAGTCTCAGTACTGTCAGTAGGTGCTAGAGGAGGATCTTCTCGATAAGAAAATTGGTTGACCCTTTCTTCTAAAGAAGGGTTTTGCCTAAAAAAAGCATCGAGTTCTTCGTCTGTAGGATTTGCTGTGTGTTCTGTTACATTCATGATGTTACCTAAGCAAGTACTTCGGGGTCATCGATGAGTTCTCTACCCATGGTTTCTCTAGTGAGAACTTCTTTGGGAGTTGATAGTGGAGGAAGAGAAGAAATCGCAGTCTCTCCGGTTTTGAGAAGCGAGCGCCACTGCGAGGCGACATCAGCAAAATTACGAATGGCTGCTGCTAGCTCACTGGCCTGGATCATCGAGCCCTCACGGCGATACACCGGGAGCTGACGTGCTGCGATCACTACCCCACTCTCGGAGTGCATGCTCAGGGTTGCTCCTCTGCTTCCCATCCAAAAGACATTTGCCTCGAGCATTTTTTCAACCAGATCTTGGCGATCTTCTCGCTCCTGCAAGGAGAGGGTGATGATCAGTTCATCTAGGAGAATCATGGAACCATCCTCCACCCAAGTGAGCGTGATAAGGTTTTCTTCATCAAGTTGCACGGAACAACTATGATCATCATCATCGAAGATCAAACGATCAAGATGGAGCTCTCTTCCTAATGATTCCACGAGTGCCTCGGCTTGTTCTTCTTGTAGTTCGTCCATAAAATTAAATGTTTCGTAATATGGGTTCGCGTGTTATGGGTTCGAGTTTTTAATATTGATCACGGATCTTCTATGACTGTTCTGCAAGCCACCTCTCTGCGGAGATTGCTGCAGCACAGCCTTGGCCCGCAGCAGTAATGGCCTGACGATAAATTTGATCAGCGACATCTCCTGCAGCAAAGACACCAGGAAGATTCATTTCCACCCCTCTTTTTGGGAGAAGATATCCTTTTTTATCAATATCCAATTTGCCAGCAAATGGTCCACTATTGGCATCATGTCCAATAGCCACAAAGACACATTTGACTTCCAGCTCACGTTGTTCGCCAGAAACTAAATCTTGGAGCACAACTCCACGTACTTTCTTCTCCTCGTCGGTGAGATAACTGGCAAGGGTCGTGTTCCAAAGGGGCGTGATCTTTGGGTGCGCAAGCGCTCGATCCGCCATGATCTTGGAAGCACGTAAGGTGTCTCGGCGGTGAATGAGGTAGACCGTGGAAGCAAACCGAGTCAAGAAGAGAGCCTCTTCGCAGGCAGAGTCGCCTCCTCCCACCACGCAGACAGGAACATTTTTATAAAAAGCTCCATCACAAGTGGCACAGGAAGTCAGTCCATGACCAATGAGCTCCTTCTCTCCTGGAAGCCCCAACCAACGTGCTGAAGCACCAGAAGCAATGATGAGAGCCCTAGTCTGAAGCCAGTTCCCATCAACCTTAATCCAATTGATTCCATCACGATGATCAAATTCCTCCACACTCCCATAGAGAAAGCGTGCTCCAAAGCGCTCTGCTTGCTCATGCATGCGCATGATGAGCTCTGGGCCATCGATTCCCTGAGGAAAGCCAGGAAAGTTCTCCACCTCCGTGGTGGTAGTGAGCTGTCCTCCTGGCTGATTTCCTTCGATGACCAGAGGAGAGAGATTAGCTCTTGCGCTGTAGATAGCTGCTGTTAGGCCAGCGCAGCCAGTACCAATGATGATGACTTGTTCCATAAAAAGATACTTTCTAAGGCAAGAGGAGAAAAATTGGAAGAGAAGATTTTCAGTAGAGCTAGAGTACTAAGGAAGAGTAAGAAGAGCAGCTAGGAGGAGCAATGTTCTCTTAAGATCAAGAGCAGCTCCGCAATGAGTGCAGGAAGAGCAAAAACACAAGCAATAGGAAAGATCGTTTTGATATCGAGGAACCCTATGGAGAGGGAGGCCATTGTTCCAAGGAGAATCTGAACAGTACTATAAAGTGCTGAAGCTCGTCCTGCATTTGCTGCAAAGGGAGCAATGGCCAAGCCTGCTGCATTGGGAGCGGCGCAACCTACGGCCAGAAGCATAAGAAAAAGCAAGCAGAAAACAATGGGGAGAGAAATCCAAGATAGTGCAGTAAGAAGGAGCAAGAGCAACGTGCTCCCTATTTGCATCCTCACTGCTAAGCGTAATACTTGCTTACTGGAGCGACGGCGCAAAAGCCAGAGACTCACTTGACTTCCGCTGATATAGCCTGCAGCAAGAGCCGTAAAGAGTAATCCATATCCATAAATACTCACCTTAAAAAAAGTGAAAAGCAGCAGTGGAGAAGCAGCAATAAAAGCAAAGAGTGACGCAAAAGAAGCTCCTCCAATAACAGCATAACTCAAAAAAGGAGCTTCTCGTGCAACAACTCCATAATCACGTGCTATGGAGCTGGGGGTTAACTCAACAGAAAGATCTCCTCCATGACTCTCTGGAAGGATCCACCTGGCCAAGAGCATCATCATGCCAACAAGAAAAATTAAGATAAGAAAAGAGCCATACCATCCGATATGCATAGCAGCAAAACTTCCAACTGTTGGCGCCAGTAGAGGTGAAATACCGAGTACCAGCATGAGGAAGGAGAAGATACGAGCTCTCTCTTTCTCTTCAAATAAATCACGCACCATGGCCATACTCATGACAGAAGCGACGCAACCACCTGCGGCACTAATAAAGCGCCATAGCAGCAGATGCCATAAATGATGCGAGAAGAGAGAGCCAATCGAAGCTACAATGTAGAGTGAAAGGCCAAAGTAGAGAGGCTTCTTGCGACCAAAACGATCGAGAAGTGGTCCATAGATGATTTGCCCCACCCCAATACCCACAAAATAACTGGAAACCGTGAAGGAAAGGCTTGCTACAGTGGTTCCAAGTGCATGAGCAATTTGCTCAAAAGCTGGTAAGTACATGTCCATGGAGAGAGGATTAACAGCACTGAGAAGTCCAAGAATGAAAATAATCAGACGGCGCTGCTGCTGGGAAATACCTGTTGTTGTCATTGGAGCAAGGGGATGTTTTTGAAAGCAGGAGTTCACGCTTTATGGCTTCTGGAAATTTGAGTAGAGCAACCGCGCTGATGCAATGTTCTCAAATACTCCAAGGAATAGATCCCACTGTTGTGCCCATCACTCCAGAAAAATTGCAAGGCATATCCGCCTACCCATTGGTATTTTTTTAATAGAAAGCTCTCTGGAGAAAAACGCTCTCGCTCTAATGAAGATCGATGGCCCATCACATCTGGCTCACCGCAACATAAGGCACAAGGACAGGCTTCACGCAGAGAAGCTAACGAGAAATAGTACTCTTCTCCATTACTCCAGGCGATGGCTAGTTCCCCTCCAACAACAGCAACATGAGGTAGGGGAGTATTCACAGAGGGAAAAGGATACTCAAAGAACAACCAAGGCCCAAGCAAAAATCAAGAAAAGTGAAACTCCTCATGATGGCTGCTAGAGGGATTGCTCCCATTTTTAAGAAAATCTCTCTCTAAAAAAATAGAAAAAGCTCTTCCTTTGAAACAAGGTGAGAAGAAAGAAGCCTCTAGTATTTAAAAGATTACTTGAAAAGTAAAGGAACAATGAGGATAGCAACAATGTTCACGACCTTGATCATTGGATTGATGGCAGGTCCTGCTGTATCCTTGTATGGATCACCAACTGTGTCTCCCGTCACTGCTGCTGAGTGAGCTGAGGAGCCTTTTCCACCATGATTTCCTTCTTCAATATATTTTTTAGCATTGTCCCAAGCACCTCCACTGGAAGTCATCGAAATAGCTAGAAACAACCCCGTTACAATTGTTCCAACGAGCACTCCTCCCAAGGCAAGAGCTCCTAACCATGGAATGAATCCAACACCAAGGACCACTAGAAGAGGAAGAAGAGCGGGAGCAACCATTTCACGGAGTGCTGCCTTGGTCACAATATCAACACAATGGCCATACTCGGGGGTATCTTTGCCAGTAAGAATCCCAGGATGTAGTTGCAATTGACGACGAACTTCTAATACCACAGCGCCAGCAGCCTTGCCTACAGCATCAATACTAAAGGCCGAAAAAACAAAAGGAAGTAATCCTCCAAGGAGTAAACCGGCAATCACGCGTGGATCGGAAAGCGAGAAATTCAAAGCTACCGAACTGATCATATGATTCTTGAGTTCTTCAACGTAAGAGCCAAAGAGCACAAGTGCTGCTAATCCTGCAGAAGCAATGGCATATCCCTTGGTCACCGCTTTCATGGTGTTTCCAACGGCATCAAGTTCATCGGTGATTTCACGAGCAGATTTAGGAGATTCACTCATGACTGCGATTCCGCCTGCATTGTCAGTAATAGGACCAAACGCATCGAGCGAAATGATAATACCTGAGAGTGAGAGCATGCTCATCACAGCGACAGCTACCCCATAGAGACCAGCAAGTTGAAAGCTTCCTAGAATAGCAGCAATAATGAAAATAGCAGGAAGTACCGTTGCGTGATTCCCAACAGCGATACCAGCAATAATATTAGTACCATGGCCTGTTTCAGAAGCACGCGCAATGCGGCGTACGGGTTCATAGTGCGTTGAGGTGAAATAATTAGTGATCAGAACAATAATAGCTGTCATCACCAGACCAATGAGCGCAGCAGCATAGAGACCATTGGCAGTAATCATGCTCCCAGAAGATTGAATCGCTGTTGGGAAAAGAGCTTGAGTAGCTGGATAAAAAAGAACTGCTGAGAAAAGCACATTAAGCACAACAGCACTGATGAGTGCTGCTGCTGGCTTTTTCTTAGAAGCATTGACATAGAGAATAGCCAGAATAGAGCCGAGAACGGAGATGCCACCGAGAACAAAAGGATAGAGCACAGCAGCTGGCGTCCCTTTAAACAAAAGGAAACCAACAAAAATAGCTCCAATAAGGCTAACAGCGTAGGTTTCAAAAACATCAGCAGCCATTCCTGCACAATCACCTACATTATCACCAACGTTATCAGCAATTGTTGCTGGGTTACGAGGATCATCTTCATCGAGATTTTGCTCAATCTTACCGACAAGATCCGCTCCCACATCAGCAGCCTTCGTGTAAATGCCACCTCCCAGACGAGCAAAAACACTAATCAAACTAGCTCCTAGCGCTAATCCAACAAGACTATTAACGGCTTCGGCTTCTCCTAGAAAATGACAAGCGGCAAGGAAAAATCCACCGACAGAAAGAAGAGCGAGACCAACAACAAGTAATCCCGTCACAGCTCCTCCACTAAAAGCCATCCTCATAGCGCGATGACGGGAGAGAAGAGCACCAGCAGCTGTCCGAAGATTGGCAATAACAGCAATACGCATGCCAACATACCCAGCAGCTAGAGAGCAGAAAGCTCCAACAATGAAACCAAGAAGTGTTATTTCTCCCTTGAAATAGAAAAGAGCAACACCAATAAGGACAGCAATCATTGAAATCGCTGTGATTTGCCGATTGAGATATGCTTTGGCTCCTTCTTGAATAGCAGCAGCAATCACTTCCATTTTTTTGGTGCCAGCAGGAGCTTTGAGAATCAAGTTGATGAGAAACAGGGCTACAAGAATACCCAGCGATCCGCAGATCATGGCAAGTGTAGCACCGTTGTCAGAAAGTAATTGAATGAAGTTAAACATAGGATTTTGATAAATGGCGGTGCATTGCTTTACACGAAGTTGTTGAAAGAAACAACTGATTATTTTGAATTCTTACCAAGCTTACGAATAATATGTTGTGCCAAGAACTGATGAATTTCACGATGACGAGGAACTGGTTGACTAACACCGCTTAGGGGATTGCGATACCAATCATGATTTCCTCCATGTCGTAGGAGAATAGCACCCTCCTGCGTAATTTTTTTGATAAGATCTCGCTGTTTCACGCAACTTCTAGTTCGGCATGAGAACGAGCATTTGGAATTTTTTCTGAAGAGAGGTCTTCAAAAAGATCTCGAAGATGCACCTTGAGATCTTCCAGGGAATCTCCTTGAGTCAAGTATTCAGGCCATTCATCGAGATAACCGATCCAAAAGTTATCTTCTTTCCAATAATTAAATCCTACTTTTTTCATTTTTTGAAGGTATCAAAAAAAAAAAAAAACTCAAGTATGTGTCGTTCTATCTTCCTTCTAGAGCAGGGTGAATTCTGCATAAATCTGCATAAAGTTAATTTTTTTTTATTCTTCGGAGAACAAAAAAGAGGAGACTCAGTAGCGTGAGTGCCAAGCAGCTTTGGGCAAAAACATCACCATGCTGCGTGTAAAAAGTGAGTGTTGGATCGACCGGGATTCTCCAGTCCTCCATCATCACGCCTTCAATAAAAGTATTCCCATGACCATCATCAAGCTGACTAATGAGACGACCAAAACGATCAATGAGGCACGTCACGCCAGTATTGGCAACACGAAGCAGGGGAAGTTTTGTTTCCACAGAGCGGAAAAGAGCATTGATCTGATGTTGCTTGGAAGCTGCAGAGTGGTTAAACCATCCATCGTTGGTTAAATTAATGAGAGCTTGGGCTCTCAGTTGAGCAAATCTTCTCACCAGATCACCTATGGTATCTTCAAAACAAAGGAGAGGAGCGACTTTAATATTTTGATGCGAGAGCAAGAAGAGCTTGGGGCCTGGACCTGCATCAAAATCGCCTAAGATACGATTTCCAACCATCCAAGCAAAGAACGGAAAACTTTTGCGAAAAGGAATATATTCCCCAAAGGGAACCAGATGAATCTTGGCATAATAATCAATATTAGACATTCCTGGAATTGCTCTAGGACGTAGCAAAATAGCTGCATTGTAATCTTTTTGAGGATTATTCTCATACTGGAGTGATCCAATTAGGAAATCAGCATTTCCTTTTTTTAAGAGGGTCTGAACGCGTGAGAAGGTTTCTTGATGATAGAGCAGAGGCTTTGGCGTTGCTGCTTCTGGCCAAACAACGAGATCAGGATGCAAGGCAAGAGCTACTTCCGAGTGGCGCGTGTAGATCTCCATAATCGATTGTTCAAAGAGACGATCCCATTTGTGATCTTGTGGAATATTTCCTTCAATAGCAGCTATGCGAAGTGTTCTCTCACTAGGATCGGGTGCGCTGAGCTCATGCATCCCATAAACCATGAGAGCAAGAAGAAGGAAAAGTGTTACGATCCAATCACTCTTGAGCCTTATACACTCAAGCTGCTGTATCTTTTTTTTTTGCAGAACATCTCTCCAGCTCAAAGCCAGCATACATCCAAAGAGCACCCCTAGGAAAGAGACTCCACTGACTCCAGTAATGTCAGCTATTTGAATGAATGGAAGAGTGTGGTGAAAAGCAACTCCAAAAGAATTCCAACCAAAGCCTGTGAAGAGAGTCCCACGAAGCCATTCCAGAGCACTCCAAGCAGCAGCAGCAAGAGAGGCAAGAGAGAAATTCTTCAGGAAAAAATTAGTCGTGCTCTCCAAAAAATCACGCAAGAGAACGCCGACAAAAAGGCTCCAGAGACCAGCATAGAGAGCTAAATATAAAGGAAGTGTGAGCCATCCCTCCCATGCCACTACCCTGATCCATTCAAGGGTGAGAAGAAAAAAAAGAGCACTAGAGCAGAATCCAAGGGCAAAAGTAAGGCCAAGACGTTTTCTCCAAGAAGAAGGAGGTGGAATCAGCAGGAGGGCTCCACTCAAGGGTGCAAAAGCAATAAAGGGAATCCACGAGAATCTCGGTTGATCATAAGGTGGGAAGGTAGCACTCATCGCTACTCCAGTAAGAAGAGCTAAGCTCCAAGCAAGAAGAAGATCTCTCCTCTGCCTGGTGATTGTTAGAGAAGGGAGCATGCTTTTACTTTGTCATTTTTTCTGGAATGGTCGTATCAATGGTTACACGACAGCGTGTTCCAGGAAGAAAATCTTCCTCTTTTCCATCAACTCCGCTCTCTCCTTCTTGAGGGAGCAACTTGAGTTGAACAAGAAGAATCGACTTCTTCCCTAACGTCGTTTGCTTGACAGCCGTTACTTCTGCCTTGGATGGGAAGAGGAAATCTTCCTGCTCAAAGGTAATTTTAGCACTTTGGTGAGGAAGAATTTTCTTGAAAAAGCGATGAGGATAGAGGGCAACAATCTCTCCTCTCCTGCTAATAACCTGAGCTTCATGCGTGGAGTAGACATGATGCGAGTAAACCCAAATAGTTAAACTAGCAGCGAGGGTTCCAAGTGCCATGATGGCAGCGACAAGCCACGTTCCATTATTCCAAGGTCTCAGAAAAGGCATAGAAGAGTGAAAAGAATCATCATTATTGATTTGAGGAAGCTTTAGAAGCTATAGAGAATAAGCTCATTTTTGGACATCTGGACATCTTTAATATGAAATTTCTCTCTCTTCTTCTTTTTCTGCTCATCGAGGTGATGATGATCTCCTCGGCTCACTCAGAAAAACCAAAAACGCTCTCTCGCTCGGAAATGGAAGAGATTTCTGCTTCCATGGAGCCAAGAGAAAATAGTCCTTTCTTTATTGAGAGGGAAGAAGCCCGCCAAGCTGCTGCTGCTGCTAGTAACCCAGGATGTAACACTACACCACGAACTCCACGACATTCTACCCAGCAACTTCTCAAGAATGTAGGGAAAGCATGCTTGAGCATTCTTCAAAAACCATTTCATCCATCTGCTCTTGAGCCTTCTGCCGTAGAGATAAGTCCTACTTTTTTCTCAGTAGAAACAACCCCTGAGCTGGAAGTTTCCTTGAGAGTATTCAACAGGAGAGAAGAGATGATTTTCTTGGATTTTCCGACCAATCAAAGAATCGAAATTCTTATAAAAGAGAAAAAAGGAGGAGCAACAATTCTTCGATGGTCTGAGGACCGTTCTTTTGAACCGATTGAAAGCGTGCTGACGATCAACCCTAAGGAAAGTGTTCTCTACACAGAGAAAATTTCGACCTCACTTCTAAAAAACGGAGTAACTTACTTCCTGCAAGTCTCTCTGGTAGGACATCCTGAGTACACAATCACTCAGGAAATTACTCCTCAACAAGCTCAAGAGTTCAACTAGCAGCTTACTATTTCTTAATATCTGAAGGCTGGATCCCCCCAGAAAATGAAATAGCGAGATGGTAAATTTTTTAATAAAAATAGTTGCCAAGAGAGAGAAAGAACTCTACTTCTTTTATCCAAATTATTTCATCAACTACCATGTCTGAATTACCTATTGAAGAAAAAGTACGTAATATTATTGTCGAGCAACTCGGGGTTACTGCCGAGCAAGTCACTCTAGAGGCCTCTTTTATTGAGGATCTTGGGGCTGATTCACTCGATACTGTTGAGCTTGTGATGGCTTTTGAAGAAGAGTTTGGAGTCGAAGTTCCCGACGAAGATGCTGAAAAACTTCAAAAAGTTGGAGATGTTGTCAAATACATCGAAGAACATAGCAAAGCTTAGTTTCTCGTTTTCACGTCCCTAAATCCAAACTTCAAAGTGCTACTCTTCCAGCGAAGTAGCACTTTTTTCTTATCCCTTACTAACTAACTGAGCATAGTTCATAGAGCGTCATTTCCGCGAACATGGGAATGACGGCAGTATAGATGGAATAAGTCTTCTCGACTCGTTTTCTCCTGATATCCATTTTTATTTTCAACAGTATTGCTCTACAGCGGATCAAATTGAGAAGAACTCACTAGAGCATTTGCACTATAAAGTTCTAGCCGTCCCTTAAGGCTTCAGTTTGGTGCTCGAGTTCTCGAGTATCACAGCATCCACTGCGGGGTCTTGTGCTCCTCGTTTCTGGCACCTACATCGATTACAACTTTATTTAAAAAGCTCTCAAGGAAGTAGCCACATCGAGTATCAGAGCAAAGAGCGCCATCCGAAGCGGAATACCATTCTGAGCTTGGCGAAAAATTGCTAGAGCAGCATGTTCGTTGAGATCTTGATCAATTTCACAAACTCCAAAACGATGATCCCGCGGTAGTGGATGCAAGATGGGAACAAATCGAGATCCTACTCCTTTTTCATAAATTTCCCTCTTCAAACAATAGGCTCCACGATATTGCTCTGCTTCTTGGGGTGTAGCAAATCGCTCCTCCTGCAAGCGCGTCATATAAAGGACATCAGCCCTTCTGAGTCCTTGAACTAAATCAGTAGTCTCATAGGCAGAATGTCCACGGCTCAATAGCTCCTCAAGAAGTTCTCTTGGTATTCTTAGTGCCTCTGCAGAAATAAAATTAAAACGAATATTCTTCAATAAGGAGAGAAGCTTCACCAGAGAATGAGCCGTTCTACTATGTTTCAAATCTCCCACCATTGTTATGGAGATTCCATCGAGTTGATGAAAAGTTCTCTTGCATTCCTTTAAAATTGTGTAGAGATCGAGCAAGGCTTGTGTTGGATGCTCTCCTGCTCCATCTCCACTATTGATGATGGGACAGGGTGTAGCTTGAGCACAGCGTTTCAGAGCCCCTTCTTGAGGGTGGCGTATCACCAAAAGATCGGCATATCCCCCTAGGATACGAACAGTATCTTCTAGTGATTCGCCTTTAACCATGGAAGTTGTTGCTCTCTCCGCCATGGTAGTGACGGCCCCTCCAAGCCGCTGAAAAGCAATTTCAAAGCTGATCCGAGAACGTGTACTTGGCTCAAAGAAAAGATTTCCCAGGACAGCACCTTCTAGAACACGTGTTCTTTTTTTGCGTTCTGCATAGGACTCCATGATGGCTGCAAGAGAGAAAATGTGCTCTACATCAACTTTTTCAAATTGATCAATAGAAAGAATACTGGCTCCTTTAAAATTCATCGTGATTGTTTAACTGGGATATTGGAGGTAAAACAGAAAATTTTTTAGACCTCCGCATCAAAAGAAAATAATCTTTTTAACAAAACAACCAACTTTTCTCTTTGTTTCATGGATCATCTCGATTTTCTTCAATCTCAGAGTATCTATATTCTACGCGAAGCTTACTATGCTTTTCCAAAACTCTGCATGCTCTGGAGTATGGGTAAAGATTCCAACGTGTTACTCTGGCTCACTAAGAAAGCTTTTGGAGGGGAAATTCCCTATCCACTGCTCCATATTGATACAACCTATGAATTCCCTCAAATGCTCGCTTTTCGTTCCTGGGCACAAGAGCACTATGGATTTGAACTGATCATCAAAATTAATAAAGCTGCTCGTTTTGGACACGCCCCTTATAGAACTCCTATTAGCTATGAGACACATGATCCACTGACTGTCACCCATGAACTGAAAACAGTTGCCCTTCAACAATTCATGCAAGAGCACCCCTATGATGGCTTAATTACTGGCATTCGACGTGATGAAGATGCAACAAGAGCAAAAGAACGCTACTTCTCTCCACGTGATGCCACCTTTAGATGGAACTATCACAATCAACCTCCCGAGTTTTGGAATCAATTTGTAGTAGCTACCCATCCAGGCAGCCACACGCGTATTCAACCTCTCTTAGACTGGAGTGAGATTGATATTTGGCGCTACCTTGAGCGAGAGAAAATTCCTATTCCCAACATGTACTTTGCTCATGGAGGGAAGCGTTATCGCTCTTTGGGATGCTCTCCAATCACTCACCCCATTGAAAGCGAAGCTTCCACTATTTCAGCTATTATTGAAGAATTATTACATACCCCTCACTCCGAGCGCTCAGGACGTGCTCAAGATCATCAAGAACCCTATGCCATGCAAAAACTACGAGCTAGAGGATTTTTGTAAACAATTTTTGAGCTATGTTTCTGCCCTCACACGATGAGATCAAATTTTTCTAGATCAACAGCTTCACCACTTCGAATCATCACTGTTGGTGATGTCGATCATGGCAAGTCCACTCTTCTTGGACGCCTACTCTA
The DNA here is from genome assembly GCA_021849805.1 of bacterium. Classification (GTDB taxonomy): domain Bacteria; phylum Verrucomicrobiota; class Verrucomicrobiia; order Chthoniobacterales; family UBA6821; genus CAIWMF01. The sequence continues at coordinate 98,820 of JAJZSL010000003.1, read as the reverse complement.
TGATACTCATTCCCTCTCGCAGGAACAACTCTCCTCTCTACATTTAGCTAATCAAGCTCACAGAGGGGCTTTTGAGTTTGCTTTTGCACTCGATGCATTCTGGGAGGAACAGAGCAGGAACATCACCATGGATGTCACGGAAGTTCCTCTGCGACGATCAGCTAGAGAATACCTCATGATTGATGCTCCAGGACATCGGGAATTTTTAAAAAATATGATCACAGGAGCTTCTCGTGCAGATGCTGCCATCCTTGTGGTGAGCATTAGAGATGGAATTAGAGAACAAACAGAACGTCATCTTCAATTGCTAAAATTGCTTGGCATCGATCAAATCATTGTTGCTGTCAACAAGCTTGATCTTCTTGACTTCTCTCAACAAGCTTTTGAGCAAACAGCAGAAGAGATCAAGACTCTTTTTAATCAATTGGCTCTTCCTTACCTAAGAATTATTCCACTAGCAGCACGTTTGGGAGCGAATGTAGTGACCAAAAGCCCTCTCTTACCCTGGTATGAAGGTCCCGCTTTATTTCCATCCCTAAGTGAATTGAAATCTCCACTTGCTGAGGAAGAGAAACCACTACGATTTTTTATTCAAGATGTTTACCACGTTGGTGGAGAACCCCTTCTTGTTGGTCGTGTTGAATCTGGCACTCTTCGAGTTGATGAAGAACTCCTTTTCTGGTCTCAGCATCAAGGAGTATGCTCTCAGCGTATTCGATCCATTGAAGAGTGGGGCGCTACCCATGCTCCCCTTAGTGCTACGGCAGGAGAATCGATTGCTATACGACTTCAAGGTCCCCTATCTCTTCAGCGAGGTGATCTTGTTACCACACCCAAACATCCTCCTCTTCAGTCTCATCGACTTGTGGTTCGTCTTTTCTGGTTTGAGAAAAAGAACCTCTGCCTCCAGCAGAAAGTCATCTTACGTTTGGCCACACAACGTGTTGGAGCTTCGGTTGCTTCGATTCTTCATGTTGTTGAGGGAACAACTTCTATCGTGATGAAGGAAGAGGAGAGAGCAGTTCATCAAGATCAAGTGGCTGATGTCTCTTTTCAATTAGAGCAACCACTTTTCTATGATTTTCATCAAGAGATTCCAACCACAGGGCGCCTATTGATCACACTTCCTGCAGGAGAGGAGCAGACCGGCGAAATCATTGCTGGAGGAGGGATTCTTAATGCTCCCTATTCTTTCTGAAAAAACCTCTTCTATTCTTTATCAACCTGACTACCAATCCTCAACTGATCGTCATGTCAACGACTCCCTTCTCAAAAAATCAACATCTCTTGGATACAAAAATAAGACCAGGCGCTCTCTTTTGGTTCACAGGACTCTCGGGCTCTGGCAAATCGACTCTAGCTAGAGGACTGAGGGCACTTCTAGAAAAAGAGGGGATCAGGAGCGCTCTTCTGGACGGAGATCTATTGCGTCAAGGACTTTGTTGTGACCTTGGTTTCTCAGCTCAAGATCGACGAGAAAATAATCGTCGAGCAGCAGAAGTTGGAAAGATTTTGGCAGAAACAGGACTCCTTGTTCTTTGTACATTTATTTCTCCTTACCGTAGCGATCGCGCATATGTCCGCTCTCTTGCTGATCAATCCAATATTTCCTTTAGTGAAATTTTTGTTGATGCTCCTCTCTCTCTCTGTGAAGCCCGAGATCCTCGGGGGCTTTATTTAAAAGCTCGCCGTGGAGAACTGCACCACTTTACTGGAATCGATGATCCCTATGAAGCTCCTACTAACCCAGAGTTGCATCTTCTAACATCACATTCTTCTATCGAAGAAACCTTAGAGAACCTTTCCTCCTTTGTCCTGAGGCGTTGGAGAAGCCTCCCTACTCGCTGAGGTAGGCCTCCAAACATAGCGACGTAAAATGACAAAGAGAGATGCTGTGAGAGGTACTGCAAGAAGAGCTCCAAGAAGGCCGCCTAAAACAATACTCCAAGTGAAGACAGAGAGAATAACAAGCAGCGGATGAAGGCCTACTGATTTGCCAACAATCTTCGGAGAGATAAGAATGCTATCAAGATTATTAGCAACTAAGAAAATAGCTGTTACTAGCAAGGGATGCCACCAATCTCCAAATTGAGCTGCAGCAATCAGCAGAGAAGGAATCCAACAAATAATAATCCCTGCATAGGGAATAAGCCCAAGAATCCCAACCATGAGTCCTATAAGAGCAGCAAAATCAAGATGCACAAAGATCATTAAAGCAAGACCAATCATGGCTCCATCGATGAGAGTAACCAAGAGTTGACCTCGAAAGAAAAAGACAATCGTATTATTGATCTCCAGCAAGAGAGAGACCACTTCCTCCTTCAGAGAGGAGGGAGGAAGCGGAAGATAATCGCTCCAATGTTCTTTGATCGATTCACTCTCAAGAAGAAAAAAGAATAGGAGAATAGGAATTAAAATAAAACTAATGAGTGTTCCTACAATTCCAAAAACACTTCCAATACTACTTTGAATTAAGTGTCCTAAGAATTCTACAAGTACAGGAATTTTCTGTTGTACCCATCCGGTGACTTCTCCAAAGAGACTGAGTGCATAATCATGCATTTTATCCAACTGTGTTATTGGCAAGTGCTCCTTGGAGGAGGAGGTCAACTCTATAAAGTGATTGAGGAGACTCGCACTCATGCCCAGAAGGTCTTGAATGTGCTGGCGATAGGCTGGAATATTTTTGAGAAAAGAACTCCCTTGACGCTGTAGGGAGGGAGTAATCCAGAAGAGAATGCCTACTAAAAAAAAGATAAAAGCCAGAAAAACTAGAATGACACTTGCTTTTCTTGGAAGTCGATAGCTACAGAGCCAATCAACAAGAGGGTTCAGTAGGTACGCTAAAATGGAAGCAATCGCAATTGGTATTAAGACTGGTGCAAAGAGGTGAATGATTGCTAGTAAAATCCATCCTGCCCCAAGCAGAATAGAAAAGAGAATGAATCCAGCAAAAGCTGTTAGACCACTCCAGCAAATCTTGCGCTGAAATGGTGTTGGAAGTGGAGCATTCATCGTGAGAAGGCTAGCTGGCAAGCAGAGAATAAAAAAGGGAATTTAAGAGAAAAAAGGGAGTCATTTTTCAGTGATTCTCCGAAGAGAGAGTGACAATGACATCCATGAGTACATCCTGCTCATTTCGGGGAATGGCATTGACTATTTGCCAGGGCCATGCAACACCAATATTAAGAGCGTGCCAGCCTGGTTGACTTAAAAGTCGATCATAAAAACCGCCACCACGCCCTAATCTTCCTCCCCTCCAATCAAAGGCTAGACCTGGAATCATGGCTAGATCAATCTGCGTAAGAGGGATCTCTCTCCAATATTCTGAATCTGGTTCTTCAAGCCCATAGGAATTAGTAATCCAGGGAGCTTGAGAAAACCATTCGTAGAGATGGAGTTGTTTTTTTCTGATGCGTGGAAAAGAAAATTTCTTCTCTGGAAAGAGCACTAAGAGTTTCCGAAGATCAGCTTCTCCAGGAAGGGGAGCGTAGAGAAGAAGCGAGGAAGCATCTGCCCAGGCGGTGAGTTTTAGTAAGGAGGAGAGTGAGCAAGAGGACTCATTTTTCTCTTCCATCAATAATTTCATTCTCGTTCTTAGTACTTGCTTTTCTTCTGCGATGCTCATCAAAAGTCTCTATTAATTATGAGTGATTTCGCCATCATCTACCTGTATATTGGAAAGGCAATGAATAAACGTTCTCATTACTTGGGCCATTCTGATCAATGCGTGGTTATCGGCATGAGTGGCGGCGTTGACTCCAGTGTTGCTGCTTATTTGCTCAAAGAAGAAGGATGGAGAGTTATTGGTGTTACCATGAAACTTTGGCCACAAGACTGCATGTCTCGTGCTCAAGATAAATGTTGTGGCCCACAGGCTATTGCCGATGCCCGTGGCGTCGCTCATGCCCTTGGTATTCCTCACTATGTTATTGATGAAGCTTCTCCTTTTGAAGAACTCGTCATCAATTATTTTTCTGAAGAATATAAGTTGGGGAGAACTCCCAATCCTTGTATCATGTGTAATGAAAAACTGAAGTTTGGCAATCTTTGGACAAAGGCAACAGCCCTAGGAGCCAACTATATTGCTACAGGTCATTATGCCATTGTGGAACATACCGAAGGAAAAGCTACCTTGCGCAGAGGCCTTGATGAAACAAAAGATCAATCTTACTTTTTGTTTAGTTTACGCCAACCTCAGCTCCAGCGTGCTCTCTGTCCTTTGGGGAAACTCACTAAAAAAGAAATTCGTTCTCTTGCACGTCAACTAGGACTCAAAGTCGCTGAGAAAGAAGATAGCCAGGAAATTTGTTTTGTTCCTGGAAAGGATTACAAAGCCTTTTTAAAGGAACGTGGAGATGTTTTTCATCCTGGTGGTTTCTACGATGTAGAAGGAAATTATCTTGGAGAACACGATGGAATCGAACTCTTCACCATCGGACAGAGAAAAGGACTTCCAGGAGGATCTCCCTATCCACGCTATGTTGTCGATATCGATGCCGAACAAAAACGAGTAATTCTTGGAAGAGAAAGTGACCTTTTGTGCCAAGAATTTCAAGTTGATCGCCTCAATTGGCTAGAAGCCATTCCTTCTTCTAGAAAAGAAGTCACCGTTCGTGTGCGTCACGGCCATCAAGGAGCCAGCGCCACAATTCATGTAGATAACAATGAAACAGCAAGAGTGTGCTTGAGTGCTCCCCTTCGTGCTGTTACTCCAGGACAAGCTGCTGTATTCTATGATAAGGACCTTGTCCTTGGAGGAGGATGGATTGCTTCCTCTCAAATGATTACTCAAGCTACATAGAATTTTTCTTAAGAGTTGATTGTTCTCAATGAATCACGCCATGGAGCCTCCTCAACATCATCCCCCCTCTACTCAAGAGCATCCTTTTGATTCTATTGAGGAAATTATTGAAGAAATTCGCCAAGGAAATATGGTCATTGTCACTGATGATGAGGACCGGGAAAATGAAGGAGACCTCATCATGGCTGCTGAAAAAGTCACTGCAGCACATATTAATTTTATGGCCCAATATGGGCGAGGTCTCATCTGTGCTCCCATTACCGAAAAGAGAGCTCAGCAACTAGAGCTCAAGCGCATGGTTCCCAATAACCGTGAAATGCATCAGACAGATTTTACTGTTTCCGTTGATGCTACTTACCATACTTCAACAGGTATTAGTGCTGCTGACCGTGCTACGACCATTCGAGTCTTGGCTTCTCCAAGCTCTTGTGCAGAAGAATTACGTCAGCCGGGGCATATTTTCCCACTACAAGCAGCGCCTGGTGGAGTGTTGCGTCGTGTTGGTCATACAGAAGCAGCTGTTGACTTGGCAACTCTAGCAGGTCTCGACCCCTCAGGTGTGCTCTGTGAAATCCTCAACGAAGATGGGAGTATGGCTCGTCTTGCTGATTTACTTCAATTTAAAGATAAACATCACTTAAAAATATGTTCTATCCGAGATCTCATCACCTATCGTCGTCAACGTGAAAAGCTCATCAGTCGTGAAGAAGAAATTTTCTTTCCTACAGCCTTTGGTGATTTTCAACTCTTCTTATATCGCTCAATACTTGCAACTCCAGATCAAGAATATCATCTTGCCCTGGTCAAAGGTCCTATTGACTCTAGTAAACCAGCTTTAGTTCGTGTTCATAGTGAATGTTTTTCTGGGGATATTTTTGGATCACAGCGCTGTGATTGTGGACCACAGCTCCATATGGCTCTCGAGCAGATCGAACAAAGTGGACATGGTGTTCTTGTTTATATGAGGCAAGAGGGCCGAGGAATTGGACTTGCTGCTAAAATTCATGCCTATAAGCTGCAAGAAAAAGGGTTCGATACGGTTGAAGCCAATATTAAACTTGGTTACCCAATGGATCTTCGTGATTACGGTGTCGGTGCACAGATTCTTGTTGATCTAGGTGTTGGTAAAATGAATCTGCTCACCAATAATCCTAAAAAAGTCGTTGGTCTTGCTGGTTTTGGTATTGAAATGATCAATCGTATCCCTATTGAGTCAGCTTCCAATAGGCACAACGCTAACTATCTTTCTACAAAAAAAGAAAAGATGGGACACCTGCTAGAGCAAGTTAAAAAGCATGTGTAGAGGGTACTCTCTTCTACAAGGAGGCAAGGAAATTATTTGAACTAACTCTTCTAGAGAAATTCATTTTCTCTATGGAACTTAAACTTAAGAAACCATCGAACATTTTCTTCTTTTTTTTGTCTTTAAATTTAGAATCATTTTTTTATTTTCAATACTCACTTTGTTTATTTTATGAACCACTCTATTGAAGAACTTGATCGTCGTGTCCAAGAAACTGGTGCTTGGATTCCTTCTCTTACTCAAGAAATCAGTCGTGTTGTTGTCGGACAGCAGAACCTTGTTCGTGGCTTGCTCCTTGGACTACTCAGTAGTGGTCATGTACTCCTGGAAGGAGTTCCTGGACTAGCTAAGACATTAACAGTAAAAACGCTCTCCTCTTGCATTGATGCTTCTTTTCAGCGTTTGCAATTTACTCCTGATTTGCTCCCAGCTGATCTCATTGGCACTCTCATCTACAACCCAAAAGAGAGTATCTTTACAACGCGCAAAGGTCCTATTTTTGCTAACCTCATTCTGGCTGATGAAATTAATCGTGCTCCAGCCAAGGTTCAAAGCGCTTTACTTGAAGCAATGCAAGAGAGGCATGTTACTATTAGTGATGAGACATTCCCTCTTCCAGATCCTTTCCTTGTCTTAGCCACTCAAAATCCACTCGAACAAGAAGGAACCTATCCACTACCAGAAGCCCAATTGGATCGCTTCATGCTCAAAATTGTCGTAGGATACCCTACCCGCAAGGAAGAGAGAGTCATTTTAGATACCATGGCAACTTCTTCTCCTCGTCTTCAGGTAGCACGTTTGATTAGCAGAGAACAGATTCTACAGGCACGTCATGTGGTCAATGAAATCTACGTTGATGAAAAAGTGAAGGATTACATTGTTGACCTCGTTTGGGCGACACGAGAACCTGCTGCCTACAAACTAAAGTTAGATGGACTAATTCGCTATGGAGCTTCTCCACGAGCTACTATTTATCTGACCCTCGCTGCTAAGGCACACGCTTTTCTTCATGGTCGAGGATATGTTACTCCTCATGATGTCAAATCAGTTGGATTAGAGGTATTACGTCATCGCGTAGCCGTTAGCTATGAAGCGGAAGCTGAGTCGATTGGCTCCGAGACAATCATCGGTAAAATTTTTGAAGGTCTTCCTGTTCCTTGATGTAGTTCTCTTAGAGCAAGAAAACGACGCTGAGCACTTCAAGAGAATGTTGGAATCGACTTCTCAACAACAGAATCATGAATCCTTCTCAAGACATTCTTCATAAAATTCGCCGTCTAGAAATACGAACCAAACAGCTTGTTCAATCAGCATTTGCAGGTCAGTATCAAAGCGTTTTTAAAGGTCAAGGAATGAGCTTTGAGGAAGTACGGCCTTATGCACCTGGTGATGAAATTCACTCTATTGATTGGAATGTCAGCGCTCGTACTGGCGATCTTCATATTAAAAAATTTAAAGAAGAGAGAGAAGCGACTGTGATGATCCTTATAGATGTCAGTGCATCGGGAAATTTTGGAAGTTATCAAGAGAGCAAGCGACTCGTAGCTGCTCAGGTAGCTGCTGTTCTCGCTTTCAGTGCTACTTACAACAATGATAAAGTGGGACTACTTCTCTTTTCCGATCAAATAGAACTTTTTCTCCCTCCCAAGAAAGGACGCTCCCATCACTTGCGCCTTCTTCGTGAAATGTTTTATTTTCAACCCAAGAGCCCTAGAACTAATATTCATCAGGCTCTCGAGTATCTCAATAAAATCATGAACCGTAGGGCTATTGTATTTATCATTTCTGATTTTCTTGATAACACTGATTTTGAGCGTCCTCTCATGGTGATGGCAAAACGTCATGATCTCATTGCGCTCCCTATTATTGATCCTGCTGAAGAAAAATTACCTGATGTTGGAACAATTGTTCTAGAAGATCCTGAAACAGGAGAACAATTCGAAGTCAATACTGCCTCTACTCAACTTCGAGAAGAATATGCTGAAACTTCAGCACGTCGACTCCTCGAGCTAAAACGTTTTTTTAGGTCACGACGTATTGATACCGTTCCTCTTCACACAGAAAAAGATTATTTGCCACCACTGCGAACCTTTTTTTCCTCTCGAGAAAAACGAAAAAGAAAATAAAGAACTCTTTTTTTAGGAACAATGCTCTCTTTTGCAATAACCACTCCATCTACAAGTTTGAGTCCCTCGACAGCAGCTTCATGGCAAGGACTAGCAGCTTCTTCATCAGCTCAAGCTCCTTTGCATGATATTGTCGGTCCTGTTTCTTTTTTTGCATATAACTCAACTCAACTGCTTGCTATTTTTTTTGGATTGATAGCACTAGGAGGAGTTATTTTTTGGATCTTCCAGAGAAAAAATAAAAAAAGAGCCCTCACTCCCCGTGAGTTCTACTTAGAGGAACTACTTAAAATTAAAGGGAAAATCATGGAAGGAAGTGATGATGCTTTTGGAAGCCAAGTTTCAGGGGTGTTACGTAGTTATTTAGAAAAAGCTTTTGGACTTGCCACCACGCGTCAAACCACAGAAGAGTTTCTTGCTTCCCTACATCATCATGAAGATTTCACTCCAGAAGAACAAAATGGACTGAAGGATTTTTTGATACATGCCGACTTATTGAAGTTCGCTCGTGGAAAATCTACAGAGCAGGATCGTCTTTCATTCCTTGCAGCAGCAGAACATTTCCTCCTCAGCCATCCTATTTTAGAATCTAAAAAGGAGAAGGAGTTGCTTTAAAAGAGTCATCTTCATCATGGTTTCTTACTTCCATCATTTTGTTAGCTCTCTAGGAAAAGGTTTTTCCTTCGCTCATCCTTGGTTTTTACTAGGATTGCTTCTTCTGCCTTTCCTCTCCTTGCTCAAAGGACGCTTTGCGGGAATGCCTAGTCTCTCTTTTTCCTCCCTATCACTTCTTGGCAATAGAGGATCAAGAACTCGATCTCGATGGGGAGCTTTTTCGGCGTCACTCTTTTATTTAGCAATCGCTCTTCTCATCATTGCTCTAGCACGTCCTCAGTTTGGGGAAACCATTGAACATGTCAGAGCTAGCGGGGTAGATATTATGCTTGTTCTCGATGTCTCTGGCTCTATGTCCACAGAAGATTATACGATCGGAAATCAGGCAGCAAGTCGACTAGAAGCTGTTAAGCAAGTAACGGAACAGTTTATTGAAGCACGACCTAATGATCGTATTGGAATTATTGCTTTCGCTGGCAGACCCTATCTTGTTAGCCCCATTACGTTAGATCACCAATGGCTCATTGATAATCTTAATCGTGTTCAATTGGGACTTGTTGAAGATGGGACAGCGATTGGTTCTGCCTTGGCATCAGCAGCAGCTCGCTTAAAGAATCGAGAGGCCAAGACCAAACTCATTGTACTACTCACTGATGGTGCCAACAATGCAGGGAAGATTATGCCTCTGACAGCAGCTGAAGCAGCCAAATCTCTTGGGATTCGTATCTATACCATTGGTGCAGGAAGTTCAGGCCCTATTACCCTACCGCTAAAAGACCGCTTTGGGCGCGTCTTTCCTCAAACAGTGATTTTTGATTTTGACGAAAAATTACTTGCTGACATTGCACATCTTGGCAGTGGAAAATATTTTCGAGCTGCTGACTCAGCTTCCCTTCGCGAGACTTTTCAGGAAATCGATCGTTTAGAAAAAAGCAAAATTGAAATTGAAAAAAATGTGAATCATCAAGATTTTTTTTGGTGGTTTCTTGCAGTGGGTACCTTCTTAATTTTCCTCGACGTTGTTCTTTCACAAACATGGCTTCGGAAACTTCCTTAAAAATAGTGCCCTCTCATCCTGCTAGAGTAATGAGCGAGTTTTTTGCTGATTCTCTTTTTTTTCTATTTTCTTATTGACTACCCGATGATGACTGCCGAGACAACACTTCATTTTAAAGATCCCTTTTGGCTATGGGCACTTCTTCTTCTCCTTCCAGGAGCTTTTCTTTTTTTTGATGCTCAGAGAAGAAGAAATCAACTTCTCTCCAAGATTCTTGCTCCTAAGCTGCGCTCCTCTCTGCTGGAACATGTTAGCTTAACCAAGCGAATATGGCGTGCAGGACTGGTTCTAGGAGCTTTAGAATTCTTGTTTCTTGCTCTTGCAGGGCCACGCTTTGGCTACGAGGAATATATGAGCGAAAGCTACGGACGTGACGTCATGATTGCTATTGATACATCGCGAAGCATGCAATCTACCGATGTTACTCCCACACGTCTTGCAAGAGCCAAGCTACTTGCTCAAGATGTTTTAGCACTATTGCCTGGCGATCGTCTTGGCCTCATTGCTTTTGCTGGCAGAGCTTTCTTACAAGCACCCATGACGCTAGATCATCGGGCCATTAGTGATGCTCTTGATGAACTGGATACTAATATTGTTCCCAAAGGAGGTACAAATATTGCTCAAGCAATTGATTTAACAATAAGAGCTCTTGGCAAAGGAGAGGGAAGCGACCGATCCTTGATCCTAATGACCGATGGAGAAGAGCTCCAAGGGAATGCACTCCAAGCAGCAGAAAAAGCCAAAGCGCAGGGGATTCGAATTTTCACCATTGGCATTGGTTCTCCGGAAGGCTCCTTCATTCCCATTCTCAATGAAAACAATCAGCATGATTTTCTCCGAGATGAGCATGGCAAAGCGGTTCTCTCTAAACTTGATGTGGAGCGTTTAGAGAAAATTGCTTCCCTAACTGGTGGTTTTTATGAATCTTTTGGAAGCAAAGCAGCAGAGAATATTGTTCAAAAAGGAATTTTACCTCTCTCCGGTGGACATGAAAACAAGCAAGTCACGCGTCGTCCAATTGAGCGTTATGAATGGCCATTGGGAGCAGCTCTTCTCTGCCTCCTGCTCTGGTGGATTCTAGGAGAGCGACGTCGCTCTTCCAAGATATCTCTTATGACAGCACTCTTCTGCCTCTTGCTTCTTCCTACCTTAGGAAGAACAACTCCTGGGCTCAGTGAATATCATCATGGTAATTATGGAGCAGCACTCAAAACCTTTGAAGAAGAACTTCGCCATAGTCATGCTTCTGATGAAGTTCGCTTTGATGCTGGTACTGCTGCTTACAAACAGGGGGATTACAAAAAAGCCATCGACTATTTTACAGGAGCCATGACTTCTTCTTCCCCTAAAATACAAGAAGCATCAACCTATAATCTTGCCAATGCTCTTGTACGCGAGGGAGAGAGAGCAGGGGACCATTCTGAAAAACTTGCCAATTGGAAAAGCGCTCTTGAGCACTATGACACCGTTCTTAAAGGAAATCCTAACAATAAAGAAGCTCAAGAGAATGAAGCAATCGTTAAGAAAATGATGGAGAATCTTAAAAAAGAAGAAGAGCAGAAGAAAAATCAAAAGAAAGAGCAACAACAGGGAGCAAAAGACTCACCAGAAGAGCAAAAAAACAAGGATGGAGCAGGAAATTCCTCTCAACAAAAAGAAAATCAAAAATCTCAGCAAGAGAATCAACAAACAAAGGAACAAGAAGAAAAAATGAATCAACCAGAGCATCCTCAGCATGACTCTGCTGCTCCCTCTGGACAAACTCCATCTCCTCCTCAGAATCAGGATCAAGAGAGTAAAAAGCGTGCTAATGATAATTCTTCTGGCCAAGGCGAGCAATCCTCCCCTTCTACTTCCGAAAAACCGTCAGAAAATAATTCAAAAAATAACCCCCCTTCAGCAGAAAAATATCCTTCTTCTCAACAGCAATCACCATCTCCATCTCCTAACTTAACTCCTTCTGGCAGCTCACCTAGTGACCAGCATGCTTCGGAAGAGCATGAAACTCTCTCCTCAGAGAAAAAACAAGGAACTCTCGCTGGTGGAGAAAAAAAAGCCCCTGTTCTTTCTTCCAATGAAGGAAAAGAAGAGGGAGCGATGTCCAAGGATCAAGCAGAAGCAATTCTTCGTGCCATGAAAGATGAAGAAGAACAGGTTCAACTCCAACATCGTCAGGAAGAAGAAACAACCCAAGATTGGTAAGAACGACGATTCTCTTGAGATCATCAAGCACCATGAAAAATTTTATTTTCTCTAAACGCTCAAAATTTTTTTGCTATTCCATGTTGATATTTGGAATCCTCTGGATGACTTCTCTCTTCGCTAACGCCAACGTAGAAGTTCATGCAGAGCTCTCAAGGAGTCATGTTCCTGTAGGAGAAATGGTTCAACTTGATATCAAAATTCTAGGAACTGAAGATGCCGATCCTCCTCAAAATCTCTCTCTAGACGGTCTTCAAATCAATCTTATGGGACAATCTAAAGAAATGGAGATGGTGAATTCTGTTGTGAATTCTTCCATACGCTACTCCTATATTGTTATTCCACTACGCTCAGGAATCTTCACGATTCCTTCTATCCGAGTCCATGCTGATGGAAAATATTTTCAGACATCACCGCTGCAACTTACCGTTGAGGGATCCGTTTCCTCCCCGAGTAGTTCCATGCAGTCTCCACAACAGCCAAGTTCTTTCATCAACAATCCTCCTCCTACTTCCTCAACAACAAAGAAAATACCAACAAAAGATCAAATTGCCTTTAGTGAACTTAGTGTTCCTAAGAGGAAACTCTACGTTGGAGAAGTTGTTCCTGTGGAAGTTCGTTTTTATGTAGATGCTCGCTATAGTGCCCGAGTACGTCAATTGACAAATTTTAATAATGAAGGATTACTCGTAGAGCGCTTGAGTGATCCACTCTCTAGCACCGAGGAGCGTCATGGTACTATCTACAATGTACTCACTTTTCATACATTTGTTTCTGCCGTGAAAACAGGAATGCTTCATTTTGGACCTGTAACACTCGGCCTTGCTCTAGAACTTCCCGTAGCACCACCAGCCGATATGCCTGACTTAATGGCTCAACTACTCGGTCACTCTGGAGCTATGTCGCAAGAACATTCCTTAACTCTCAAATCAAACACCATTTCCTTAGAGGCTATTGCTCTCCCTACAGAAGGACGTCCTGAACATTTTTCTGGAGCCATTGGTGATTTTCAAATGGATGCAATAGCACAGCCTAAAAAATATGTTCCAGGAGATCCTATTACCCTAGCTCTCACTATTGAGGGAAGTGGTAATTTTAAAGCCATTAGTATGCCGGAATTAACTAATGTTGACGGTTGGAAAATTTATCCTGCTACCGATAAGATTGATCCTCCTGATGCAGCTGGCCTCCATGGAATCAAGACATTCCAGGTCACCATGATGACACAAGAGCCGAAAACAAGCACCCCTGGTTCTCTTTTTTCCTACTTCAATCCTAATACTGGAAAGTATGTAACCTTGAGCACTCCACCACAAACTTTACAAGTCCTCACAACAGCAAAGACATCAACTCCATCTACAGCTACCAATAGTGCTCTTGAGCAAACAGCAAAACTACCGAACCCTTCTCCCTCTCCACTGATCAACAAAAACTCCATGAGATCATGGAAGCCACTGCTCTACCAGCATGTCTACTTTCAGACAACACTGATTCTTCTTGGAGTATTCTTCCTCCTTGCAGCTTATCTTAGTTTTCAGTGGTATAGAAAAAATGCTTTCTCTCTGAAAGAACAAAAACTCAAGGAGCAGTGGCTAGAACTTCAAGAAGATCAACTTTCAGCAGATCTCTTTTTAAAAAAAGCAGTGATCTATGCAGAAGAACTTTTAGGAGCAGAGGCTGCCTCCACTCCTGAGTTAAAAGAAATCTTCAAGCGCCATGATGAAATCAACTATGGAGCTCGTGAAATCATCTTAAGTTCTGAAGAACGAAGAAAAATTTTAGGAAAACTCAAATCACTACATCCTCTTCATGAATCATGAAAAAGATCTCATGCCTTTTCTTCATTTTCCTTTTTCCCATAGCCTGTTCTTTTCAACTTCTAAGTGCTCCTCAACAAGGAGGAGGAGTGCCGCCCCCTTCCTTTACTAAGGAACAAACCAAGATCAATGATGCTTCATCTGCTAAGAGTGAAGCTTCACATCAATTTGGTGAAACCTCTCAAGGAGCTCCCCTTCCATCTCCAGCTCAATTTTACAGTGATGCACTCGAAGAAGAAGCTCACGGTCATCTTGCAGATGCTTCTCTAGCTTTACGACGTGCGCTTATCCTTGATCCTCAATTTCCAGAAGCCCAGAGAAAACTCAACGAGCTACTTGCTCAGTTAGGTGTAGTTGATGAGCCAACATGGAAAAATCAACTGCTCCTCTTTGTATCACCCGACCTTCTGGTAATCAGTGGTTCCTCCCTTGCTTGGATAGCAGCTTTCCTAATACTTTGGTTCTGCTTTCAATATCTTCTTCACAAAGAGAGAAAGTTTGAAAAAAAAGAAAAAATCAGACTCTTTACCCTATTTTTTATGGGCATCGTAGGAATTGGTGTTCTTACTCTGGGAACGATCATAGATCCACGTACACAAGCAGATCACCTAGCTGTTGTACTTCCACCCTATGACTTGAACAATAATGATCATGAACCCCAAGACCGACCAAAGAGTGTGCCACTGAGAGCAAATCCCCTTGAAAACGGAACAATGATTGTTCAAATTCCAACAGGATCTCTGCTTTCCTTAAAGTCACATCATGGCTTCTGGTCTTATGTACAGATGCCATCAGGTCAAAAAGGCTGGATCACTTCTTCTGCACTTCAATCCATTTGTTGTCTCAATAATAAATAATATCCAAGTGAAAGAAATGATAGGGGCACTGCTGTCCAAAATAAAATTTGAGGATCTTTCTTTTGATGGTAGATGCCTCCTCTTATGTCCTTGGTGAGCACTTTCTGAAAAAGTAGGGATCTCTTTTTAGTTTTTTAATCAACTTCACACAGTGTCATGTCCCGCTTTCTTTTCTGTTGTTGTTGACCCCTTTTTGTTATTCCCTCCTCCCTTTTCGTCCTTCCCGCTTCTCTTTTCGTCATTCCCGCGGAGGCGGGAATCCAGGAGGCCTTCTAGAGCAACATTGAAAGCTTTTTTAGAAAAACTTCAAAAAGATGACGACAATGGAGATGGAATCAAGCTTGTAGAGGGGTGCCCTTCTACTGATCATTTTTATTTTGGAGAATAGTGACTGAAAAACAAGTTTAGTCTTTTGAACTTTAAATGAGTTGAACGAGAAGATCCCTTTCTCCATTCACTGATTAGAAGCTGCTACTGCTCTGCTGCTCTTTCGGCATCTCGGCAGAAACCATAGGTCCGAGAACTTAACTCACTAGCTTGAGCATGATTGCCTGCCATCTCTGCTTCTACTGCCTGTCTATAGAATTCAGACGCTTCCATGTAGCCCCTGACAATGTGGTCTCGATTCGCTCCTACTTCTTCCTCAGTAGCTCTGAAGCGAGCATAGCCTTGATTATTGAAGTAGTGAGAACGATCTCTCTTGACTGTAGAAAGTACTGCTAGTGCCTGAGTGAAGACTTCAAACGCTCTATTGTAACCAGCAGCAATAGGACCTCGAGGCTGCTCCCGGGAGAGTTCAGCCGCAAGATGAATAAGAGCGCGAGCTTGATTATTAAGGTAGAGAGCACGGTCACTATCTCTGAGAGTAACATCCTTGTTCATTTCCTCGAGGGCCTGAGCATGAGCAGAGAAGCACTCATGGAGCATCTTGATTCGCTCAAAAACAATTTCCTCCTCTCCACATCCTGGTTCTTCTACCTGATCGGTGAGGTTGTATAAAATCTCCTCTCCCATAGTGAGACTTTCTTTGTAGCACTCTAGATATTCAAGGACTTTCTGAAGATTAGCTCTCTGTTCCTTGGCTCCCCTCAGAGTATTGATCCTCTCCTCGATTTTCGTAATATTCTCCTGAAGGGCAAAAGCTAGGGCATAGCGAAGCGCTCGCAGGGAGTAGTCAGCTAGAGAATATTCTGGAGAGCCCGCTGCAGAAGTTTCTGAAGTATTTGCTAAAGATCCCCTCAAAGGAAATTCGATCTTCCCTTCAGCCAGTTGCGCTATCATCTCCACGCCATCCAGCTCCCTGGTTCTTAGCTCCCATCGTAATTCATTAATCTCTACTCCATCAAGATCTCTAGTTCTTAGTTCCCCTTCTATCTTATCATCTACAGCTAACTTATCATCTACAGCTAACCCTCTTCCTCGAATCATCTCCAGTTGTCTCTCAAATCGTTCTTGGTCACTCAGAGGAGCTTTCTTATCTTCTAAGGAAGCTTGGGCAGTAGCAGGAAGTTGATTCTGTTGTTCCAGTTGTTCTCCTAAAAACTGGATAATACGTCCTAGTCTTGCCGGGGTCAGGGGATCTTCTCCTAGGCGTGCTGGAGGCGGGAGAGGATTTTGGAGAGTAGGATTTTCCTCAGTATGATCTTGCATATTGAAGATGGGATGCTCGCTGAGCTCCTCCCATCCCACTGCTGCTAAGCTTGCTCTGAGGCGTTGCATCGTTCCAGCTTGCACTCCACGAAGAGATCTTGGTGGGCTCTCTTCTCTTGGGAGGAATGTCCCATCAGCTCCTAGCAGAAAATAGGTTGCTCCCGGATGAGCTTCCAGAAGGTTGCTTAAGGAGGTGATGAAGGCGTTGAGGCGATCTTCGGGAGTTTCTACAGTACTTGCTGGGGTACTTGCTGGGGTACTTGCTGGGGTCACCTCCTCGATGGTTCTTCCTGCTAGTGGTGATGTAGTTCCCCCAGGTTCTTGAAGAGCTGCTTCTGGTGTGTCTGTAGGAGAAGCATCTGCTATCGTGAGGTTATCAAGATGTGCAAGGTCCGGGGCTCTTCTATGTGGCGTAGGGGAGGAGGGCCTACTGGTGGCTTCCACACTGATTCCAAGGAGGTGAGCAGGAGCTGTGGGAGAATTGGGCGGGGCTACTACTAGCAGCGGGCTCTCTTATCCAAGAGTTCGGCTGCCGCTGCTTGGGGAGGCGCTAGCTGGACTGCTGGTTCTCTTAGGTAGCGCAGGAGTGCTCATGGGAGAGAGGAATGATGATTTATCTTTCCATCTTTAATGATATTGACTAATAGCTTTTAGGACTTCTAGGAGAAGGGAAACTGCTAATCTTGCTGTGTGACCATCTTGATCATAGATGGGATTGAGTTCAGCAATATCAAACCCAGCGACCTTACCGCTTGCTAGGACTTGTCGGAAAAAAGGAAGTAGTTGGTGAGGAGACATCCCGAGTGCTTGCGGAGCACTTACTCCAGGTGCAAAAGCTGCTGCAAAAACATCCAGCGAGAGCGTCAAGTAAATTTTTTTTGATAAGGCTAACCAATCTTCTAGCGCTTGATGAATTTTTTCTGGTTGATTGATCATTTCATCTGCTAGAGCAGCATAAGCTTTGATGGAATCTGCATACTTAAACGATTCGAAAGTGTTACTGTGAGATTGAATTCCCAAATATGCATAACGGGACTCTATCCTCTTTTTCTGTGAATATTCATAAATTTGATGCAAACTATTTCCTGAAGAAACTTGTTGATGGGGAAAAAGAGGTTTTAAATTAAAATGAGCACCAAGATGAAGAACATCGATAGAAAGTTTCTCTTCAGGAGAAAATAAACTTTTAACAATTCCTTGAAAATGTCCCCAAGAGAGCTCATGACCTCCTCCAATCACAATAACAAAAGCTCCCTGAGCCCGAAGAGCAGCAACTATTTCTTCAAGCAGTTTTTCTCCTTCCTCCAAACGATTATCAGGAAAACAAATAGAACCAGCATCCCAGAGAGAAATTTTTTGGGGGAAACTCCATGGAAATTTCTTTAATGTATGGATCAAATATGATGGTCCATCAGCAGCACCAAAACGTCCTAAGTCACGTTTCACTCCCTCATCGGAAGAAAAGCCAAGCAGTACAATGCTTCCTTGTTCTAAGAGAGGCAGTGGTTTTGTGAGATCAAGAAGAGAAATTTCCTGAAGTACTGTTCTTTGATAACCTTCCTGATGGTCGACTAAAGGAGAAGGAGGAGTATAGGAGTGAGGATTAAGAATGATCATCGAGAAAAAAGAATCATTGTTGATCAATATTCATAAAAATGATGTTCACTCTAAAAATATATAGTCAAATTACTTAGAAATTACAGGGAAGAGTGCAGAGATTTTTAAAAAAGGCAAGGCCGAAGACCGAGCGCTATCTCAACGATAAGGTGATGGGAGGAGAACGCTGCTTTTTTTAAATAAGATCAAGTCAATTTGCTGCAATTTCTAAGTAATTTGACGATAACTTCTCTCTTTGAGAAAAATTCATGAAACTTAAGTCTTGAGCAAACGAGATTGAAGCCTTTGAGCCATCTTTCTTAAGAAAAAATTCTATCATTCAGAAATTTTTTTTGCTCGATATTTTCTCCAAAAAATACGCAAGAATAGTAAAGAAATAAGCCCTAGGGTAAGAAATGTCACTTGCTCATAAGCAGCATGATAAGTAGCAGCAGTAGCCTTACTTGTTGTTGGATCAACTGTCATCTTAGAAACCCAAATGGAAAGGTAGTTCCCAATAGCTCCAATAAATAAAAAATAGATTGCCACTAAACGACCTTCTGTATTATGGGGGGCAATATCTCCCCAAGCAGCCAACATCACAGGTTCAGTAAAGAGTTCTGCAATACCAAGGAGAACAATACTCAAAACTGGGAAGAAAATTGAAATAGGAGCATGCTCACAAGCTAAATTTGTTGCATGAGTAATGGTCATGAAACCTAATACTAGAAGGAGAAGAGCAACACTAATTTTTGTATCGGTTTGTGGACGAATGTGATGACGCCCTAACCAACGCCATAGAAAAGCCATGAATCCTCCAACAAGTAAAATACTCCCGGCGTTGAGTGATTGAAACATCCCTGTAGGAATTGTAAATCCAGCTATTGTACGATCGACATATCTCAAAATAAAAAGTGGATACGAACTGGAAACTTGATTACTGAAAATCCAAAAAGAAGTAACAAAGAGTGTTAGCAGAGCCATCATCACAAGTCCTCTTCGATGAGAAGGCGTTGTGTTGATATAAATTTTTATAAAAATTGCAAATGCAATCACTACTGCTGCTATGAGCAAATAAATAACCCAATCGTGACTGAGGATTTCATAGAAAAATAGAAAAGAGCTCGTAAAAAAGAGAATCGTCAAAAGTGTTTTTTTAGGAAGAGAGAGTGCCCTCCAATAATTTGTTTGCTCCATGTCTTTTTCCCAAGCGAAATAGCGCTTGGAGTAGAGAAAAACTAAAAAACCTAACATCATGCCAAAAGCAGCCATGATGAAACCAGCTTCCCAATTGAATTTTTCGACTAAATAAGGACAAACAATACTTGCTGTCATCGAACCGATATTTCCAGCAACATAGTACCATGAAAAAGCCGTTGTAGCCCCTATGGGATCATGAAGGTAGCAGCTACTAATAAGACAAACAGCATTGCTTTTAAAAAATCCAATTCCCATGGTTAAAAGTGCTAATCCAACAAAGACGTTTTGCCCCCATACGGTTAACATCAAATGTCCTAGAATAATTAAAATCGATCCACTAGCCGTAGCATACCGATAACCACAGTAGCGATCAGCTAACCAGCCTCCTAGAATCGGTGTAATAAAAATCAGCGAGATAAAGCTTCCAAAGAGTTGATAAGCTCGGGCGTCAGAGAAATGTAAGTGACTGGTAAAGTAGAGAACAAGAATAGCCTTTAATCCATAAAAACTAAAAAATTCCCAAAGGATAACTGCAATAATGCAGGAGGCTGCTTTATGCTGTGTTTTCTTCAATTCACTAGACATCAAGATCGAGAATCAACGTTACTATTATTTCTTTTTTTCCAATACTCATGAAATGAGTAGAGAAGAAATGGCAATGCTGTGCTTGCAATAACTCCACCAATCATGGTGAGCTCATAGGTCTTGACATTACCAACAGAAATTTGGCTGGGGGGCAAGAATCCAAGACCAATTGTGAAAAGAGAGCTCAGAGAACCAAGGAGAGAAACGCACCAAAGTCCAATTTTCCCTCCTGGAATTAAAAAAGCTCGCTTCACTTCTGGATATTGATAACGAAGTTTTAGTACAGCAGCGAACATAGCAAGGTAAACAAGGAGAGCTAAAATAGAAGTGATGTTCGTGAGGACCCAGAATCCACTTGTGATTGTTGGCATGAGCAGAAAAACGGAGCATAGTATTGTAAAAATACATCCTTGGACAATAAGAATAGTTACAGGAACACCCTGTTTATTTTTATGTGCTAGTACTGAAGGGAGACATTCATCCTCACAAGCCACTAATAAACTTTTACTTGGTCCCAAAATCCAAGCATTCACGCCACCTATTGAACTTAGGATAATTAAGAAAGCCAAGATCGGCATAAACCAATTCATGTGAAAAGCCGTGAAGAAAACCTCAAAAGCTTGCATTAAACCAGAAATGATATTGAGCTGCTTTTGAGGAATGACTAGTGCTACAGCTAGTGAAGATAAAATCAGCGAGAAGAGAATAATCAGTGCTGACCAAAAAATGGCTTTAGGGTAGTTCCGCTGAGGATGATCGACTTCACCTGCATGTACAGCAGACATTTCAATGCCAACTAAGCTGTAGAGAACAGCTGTTAGTAGAACCATATTCTCAAGGCTACTTAAATCTGGGAAAAAACTCTTCCATGTAAACTCAATGGCAACCGGCTTTCCAAGGTATATCCAAGTACCACCAAGGAGAATAATAAAAACCATAGGAGCTAACACCCCGATCACTGCTGAAGAAGAGCTCAGGGCACTTGATGCTTTTAATCCAAAAAAATTAATGATGGTAGCACCCCAGAAGAAAAGAAAGACCACAGGCAAAATATAGAATTTGTTATTCACTAAATTGGGGTCAATGCAGTAAGCAAGCGTTGCTGCAATGAAGGACATAATGGTGGGATACCAGCAGAGATTATAGAACCATTGCATCCAAATAGTGAGAAATCCAAATTTTTTCCCAAAAGCTTCGCGAGCCCAAACATAAACTCCTCCTGTTTCTGGCCATCCTGTTGCTAGCTCTGCAGAAACAAGTGCTGTTGGAATAAAAAAAAGTAAGGCCGCCGCTCCATAATAGAAAATGATGGAAAATCCATATTCAGCACTCATAGGCAACGTTCTGATGCTATCAATGGCAATGACATTCATCATCACAAGACTAAACACACTCATTGTTTTTTTCTTGATCATCTGCTTTTTTCTTTAGTTGTTTTTTCTCCTCTACAGAGAAGTGGATAGCTCGCTAAGGCGCTCAGAATAAAAATTATTCCTAAAAAAGCTTCAAAAAAGTTAGTAACCATGGTGTAGAGAAGAGCCATGGTACTCACAACAATGAAAAAGAGCTGAGGCAGTGGATAGAGAGGTGATCGGAATCGATTCTTAGGAGCATTCTTAGGAGAAGCAATAGCGCTAGCTCTTGGATGTCTCAGTAAAATTACACTGAAAACCGCTAAGAGCTCGCAGAAAATTAAAGCAAATTGTGTGCTTAAGAGAATAGTTTTAAAAGAAGAGAGGATCAGAAGCAGCACAACAAGAGCGTACTGAAAGAGGATTGCTCGCACGGGAACTTTATTCCAAGAGGCAGGAGCAAACCAGCGCAAGGCAGCAAGATTTTTGGCCATGGACTGCATGATGTGTGGACCTGTCCAAGTCATGGCACTGATGCTAGCAATCAGTCCAAGAGCAATGAGTGCTGACATCAAATGTCCTCCACGTTCTCCAAGAAGATAGAGAGCAACAACGCTCCCTACGTCTAGAACACCACGCAACTGGTTCATGGGTGCAGAAAGAAGAAAAAGTGCATTCATCAGCAAATAAATAAATATCACGGAGAGTGACCCAAAAATAAGGGATCGACTTATTGTTTTCTCAGAAGCCACGACGTCATCAGCAATGTATGTCGATGCATTCCACCCTGAATAAGCATAGAAGCAAAAAATTAAAACAACTCCAGCACTAGGGTGAAACAATTCTCCAAGGGCTTGCTTGGAAGGAAGCAAGGTCTGCAGTGGAATGGTCGTGTAGCGACAGCCAACATAGAAGAGAAGAACAAGAAGAAAAAATTTTATTCCTGTTGTGATATCTTGGAAAAAAGCGCTTACTCCTATGTTGAAGAGATGGACTCCGGTTATAAAAGTCACCAGAAAAAATGCCGTGATTGTTGGATGAAGTGATGGAAAGAGCGTGTGTGAGTACGTCCCAAAAGCCATACTTGCAAGAGCAATAGGACCGATGCAGCCTGCCATTTGAGTAATAATGCCAGCCATCGTTCCAAGAGCAGGGTGATATACCTTTGAAAGGTAATAATATTCTCCACCAGAGTGAGGCATTTGAGCAGCAAGTTCTGCATAAGAGAGAGCCCCCGAGAGGGCCACTAGACCACCTAATGCCCAAAGTGTTAAAATCGTAAAACTACTTGAAACAAAAGTAAGTTGAACTCCAAGGTTGGTATAGAGGCCACTGCCAACCATGGTTGCGATGACAAGAAAAACACAAGTCATTAAGCCCACTTTACGAGTTGATGACGATGGAGGGGGATTCATGAGCAACTCATTGGAAGTAAATCGCGTAGGGTATCATCACTAACTACTTTCTACAAATAGTTTTTAGGAGAAGCAATGGCTTCTCTATCCTTTGCTTGGACGCCTCTTCTTCATCATGAAGAGAGTGAAGAAAAATAAATAAAGAGCACAATATTTTATTTGGAAATTCTTGAAAAAAGGAGATACTTCTCTTCCTATGAAAAACTTTCTCTCTCGCTCTCTTCTCTTGTTCGTTGTTGCACTTCTTCCCGCTTGTGCTAACAAAAAAAAGAAACAATATGCTGGTATTGATGGTGACTATGTTGCTGGAACACCATTGAGTGAGCGTTCTCAAAGTGCTAATTTCATGAGTGCTAATGTTAATCGAACTGAATTTTCTCCAATTCATTTCGCTTTTGATAGCACAACAGTAGGAGCGGAAGAGCAAGAGAAGGTCAATCGAGTCGCTCAAGATGTTCGTTCTTCAGGAAAAACAGTGATTGTAGCTGGATTCACTGATGATCGCGGAACGGAGGAGTATAATCGCAGCCTCGGTGAACGACGTGCCCTTGCTGTACGTCAAGCTCTCCTTATCAAAGGAGTCGCTGCAAGTAAAGTCCAAACAGTTAGTTTTGGAAAAGAAATGCCTGTTGACCCTTCCAGCAATGAAGCAGCATGGGCTAAGAACCGCCGTGCTGAGTTTGGCATTGTGAATTAAATCAACTACTATCCAAAATAGAGATGATGGGAAGGTCACTAGTCTAGAGAAACCTCCTTCCATCTACATTGCTGTCATTCCTGCGGACACAGAAATCCAGGAGGATATCGCCGCAGTGTCGATGATTTTATAAAAAGAGTGGTAAGATGTTTCTTTTTGAAAAAGTTAAAGAACTGTCTGAAGTTGGTAAAAGACTAGAAGAGATATCTCTGCTCTTTAATGTGCTTTTTACAATTTAATAGACATAAAATTCAGAGAATTTCTAGCAGGTCTCTTTTTTAGTTATTATTTTTTCTAAAGCTAAAGCATCAGCAGGAGTATCAACACCGTGCGAACGATGATTAGTGATGATGACATCGATAGGAATTCCGTATTCAAGAGCACGTAGCTGCTCTAGCTTTTCGCAACATTCCAGAGGTGAGGGTTGATAACTCACGAATCTCTTGAGCGTATCAGCACGAAATCCGTAGATCCCAAGATGAAGCAAGGGTTGAACTATCGATGCTCTATCTTCTTGATCGCGATGAAAGGGAAGAGGGGCACGTGAAAAATAAAGAGCACGTTTCTTGCAATCCAAAACAACTTTAACAAGGTTAGGATTTTGATGATTAGCTCGAAGAGGAGTTGCTGCTGTCACCATTTGAAGATCAGGAGACTTGGCCATAAAACGAGCAAAGCGCTCAATGAGCTTGGGCTCTAGCAGAGGTTCATCTCCTTGAACGTTGATAAAATGAGAAGGAAATATTTTCTCT
This sequence comes from bacterium, assembly GCA_021849805.1. Lineage (GTDB taxonomy): Bacteria > Verrucomicrobiota > Verrucomicrobiia > Chthoniobacterales > UBA6821 > CAIWMF01. The sequence continues at coordinate 74,792 of JAJZSL010000003.1, read as the reverse complement.
TTTTCTAAAAGTGTCGCCACTTCAGCAACACGGTCTGTTCCTGATTGATGATTCTCGGAGGTCATGATGACTTCCGCTCCAAAGTTTTTTGCAACCGTTGCAATACGCTCACTATCAGTTGCAATAATAACTCGTTGGAGATGAAGTGCTCGAGAGCAACGTCGCCATACATGTTCAATTAGAGGACGCCCTGCTAGGAGGTGGAGCATCTTGCCAGGGAAGCGAGTTGATTTCCAACGTGCTGGAATGACAGCAACAATAGATGAAGTAGAAGCAGTCATGAATTACAAATCGTTATCAATAACCCAGAGCGTGGTTATCGTGGTTGTAGTTGTTTGAATAATTGTTCTGCTGTGAGCAGAAGATTTTCTCTATCTTTTCCTAGAATAGTAAAATGACCCATTTTTCGACCTGGTTTCGCCTCTTTTTTCCCATAAAGATGAAGATGTACCTGAGGATGATTGAGAAGGACTTCCCAAGGAGGATCTCCATCTCTCCAGAGATCACCTAAGAGGTTAACCATAACAGCTTCTGATTTCAACTCCGTAGAGCCAAATGATAACCCTGCAATGGCACGAATGGTTTGTTCAAATTGACTTGTTAGAGAAGATTCCAACGTGTGATGCCCAGAATTATGAGGTCGGGGAGCCAGCTCATTGAGAAGCAAGGTTCCATCAGGGAGTACAAAAAACTCCATCGTCATCAGTCCAATAACCTCTAGAGCTTCTAGAATTTTTTCTCCAAGAGCTCTAGCCTTTTTTTCTCCTAAAAAAGGAGGAGAGGTTGCTGAGGTGTGGAGAATCCCTTGGAGATGAACATTCTCTTGCCATGGAAAAGAGACGATATCTCCAGAAGAAGAACGGGCCATGATGAGAGAGGCTTCAGCGAGAAAAAATATCTTCTTCTCTAAGACAGCACGATTTGCTTTCAAGGTATCCCAGGCAAGAAAAGGATCATCGTCTGGATGAAGAGCTATTTGGCCTTTTCCATCGTATCCCTCTGTTGCTGTTTTCAACAAGCAAGGAGCATTGAGATGATGAAGCGCTCTTTCTAGTTCTTGAGCTGTCGTGATGACTTCAAAAGGAGCAAGAGGAATACCATGGCTATGAAGAAACTCTTTTTCTAAACGACGATTTTGACAAATCTCGATGACTCTGGGCGACGGATGAACTGGCTTGAGGGCTGCTAATATTTCCAAAGCCCTAAGTGGGATATGTTCAAATTCAATCGTGATAAGATCAACCTTGGAGGCAAAATGATTGAGAGCTTCCTGATCATCAAAAGAGTGCACCATCACTTCATCAGCAATATGGGTAGCGGGCCCTTGAGAAACAGAATCATAAATACAAACACGATATCCTAATTTTTGAGCAGCCCTCCCCATCATTTGACCAAGCTGCCCACTTCCTAAAATACCAAGAGAAGACCCCTTGGGTAGGGTAAGTAATGATGGCACGAAGCGATTTAAAGAATGATTTTCTCTCATGGGAGAAGCATGAATATTCGATGAATAGGAGCGCTATGATTGATTAAGCAATCCTAAGAAATTTTTGAGTCTTCCAATAGTTAGATTGCAATGGTAGGAGCACGATGAATTCGTTTTTGATTTAGAGAGAGGAAAAGTCAATAATTAAACTTCAATCCTCTCCAACAATAGCATGTCTCCCACTCCATCATCACTTCAAAAAACAAGATTTCTCTCTTGGCTACCTATTTTTTTGATGCAAGGTTTTCTGGGGATCATTCGTCTTCTCCCATTGATCCTTTGTTTTCGTTTAGGAGAATGTTTAGGGCTTCTTGTTTATCGATTTTTTCCTCCCTACCGTCACCTTGCTCAAAAAAATCTCTCGATTGCTCTTGCAAGCAAGCACTCTCTGAGTGAAAGAAAAAAACTAGCACGCCGTCATTTTCAAGTACTAGGGGCTAATCTTCTCTGCTCTATCAAGATTCCAGCTCTCTCGCCAGCAGCCTTGCGCAAGGTGCTCACTATTGAAGACGAAAGAATGCTTCGTGAAGTTATTGATCGTGATCACGCTCCTCCTGGAATTTTAGTAGCCCTCAGTCATTTTGGAAATTGGGAAATGAACGCGCAAATTGCAATGCTCTTGCACACTCGCTCTGCAGGCACTATCTATCAAAAATTAAAAAATCAGCAACTCAATGATCTTGTGAATAAAGCTCGTCATCGTGGAGTACGTACCTTCGATCGCAAGCGCGATTTAGCTGCAGCACTCAATTTTCTACGTGAAGGAGGTCTGCTCGGTATTCTTATCGATCAGCACGCAGGAGATGCTGGAATTTGGATTCCTTTCTTTAAAAAGTTAGCTTCAACATCTCCTCTGGCTGCTACTCTTGCTCAAAGAACAGGAGCTCTACTCATTCATGCCACTATTCACACAATCGGACCAGCCCGCTGGTCCCTTCGCATGAATACTCCTACGAGGACAGAAGGTCGTTCTATAGCCGAAATCACTTATGATCTTGGATGTCAGCTTGCTGAGGAAATTAAAAAATCTCCAGCAGATTGGTTTTGGGTTCATAATCGATGGAAGCTTCCCTACCCTGCTTTTCTTCTCGAGAAAGTGAAACGAGGTTACTATATTCCTGAGGACATCGAGTTGAAGCCTTTCAAGTTGTTAGTCCGCTCTCCCAATTGGCTTGGTGATGCTTGCATGGCAGCACCCACTCTTTGTGCTCTCAAACAGGGGCGCCCAGACATGCACCTTACAGTTTTAAGTCCACAAAAGCTCGAAGCCCTCTGGAAATCTTTTCCTCAAATTGATGAGGTTATCTCTATCGCTCCCAAATCATCTCCATGGACAGTGGCAGAACAACTAAAAGCTTGCCAAGAGGAGAAAGATGAACCTCCCTTTGACGCAGCACTTCTTCTGCCCAACTCTCTTAGAGTAGCTCTCGAAGTTTGGTTAGCAAAGATTCCACGTCGTCTTGGACGAGTTAGAAGAAAAGAGATTTGTAGAGGATGGTTTATTAATCAACCATTTCCTGAAGAAATTTATCGCTCCCATTGCCATCAAGCTGATGAATATCGTGCTCTTGCATCTTGGTTAGGAGCATCCTCCCTCCGCTAGTCCATCAATTTCTTCTCCTAAAATGTTTACTCCTCAACAACCAGCTCGCATTGGCCTTTGTCCTGGTGCTGAATATGGACCAGCAAAACGTTGGCCTATCGAGTATTTCCGTGCTCTCATGGATCAATTATTGCCTTATCCTATTCTTTGGATTTTGATTGGAACAAAGGCGGAGCAAGAGCTTGCTCCTCCACTGGTTGAGGATTTTGCCGGTCGACTTGATAACAATATTGGGAAAACATCCCTTCAAGAACTTATCGAGCTCATGAAGAGTTTTCACCTTCTTCTCACCAATGATACTGGAAGCATGCACCTGGCTGCTCTTTACAACATTCCGACTATTGCACTCTTTGGCTCCACGGATCCTCAACGGACAGGCCCACAAGGAGCTCTTCACCGTGTCATCAAACATCCGGTTGAGTGCAGTCCTTGTTTTCTTCGTGTTTGTCCTATTGATTTTCGCTGTATGAGAAAAATTACTCCCCAGGAAGTTGCTCAAGCGCTTTTGGAGAAGCTAGAGATCATTAATTTTTCTAGCTCACTTCAATAAAGCTGGTTCTAGAGAATCGATTGGTACTGGAGCGCCAAGAGTGGGACTCACCATCGAGTGGATCGATACATTTCTACTAAGAGTGAGATTTTCACTAGCTTGAGTAGAAGCTCCTGTTCTACAAAACATATTCCATGTTCGAGTAGCCATTCCTCCTAACCAACTTCTCACTCCTGTGCAACAACCCGTTTCTGCTGCTAGAGCAGCTCCTTCGTCTGCTACGGTAGCTTCTGGAAAAATCAACGCAGCTAGTAGCTGCAGCACTCCTGCTGCTCCTGCAGAACTCTCTGCCCCTGAAACAGTCAACGAAGAATCAAGTAGCACTTCACTCAGAGGTCCCGAAACAGCTCCTCCTGCTCTCATTCCTCCCATCATAGCTAATCCACTGCCCGCACCTAAAGAAGAAGGGGGTTGATTTTCCTCGGGGGAAGCTACTGAAGCGTGTGAAGCTACTAAACAACTCTCTCTAGCTGCTCGTTGGATCTCATCTTCTGATTTGGGAACTTCTTTGAGAGAAAATGTAGTTTTTGGATGAGAAGAGAAATCATTTTCTAGAACAAGAGAGTAATCAAACGTATCACTCTGAGCACTTCGCCACCTGGAGTAAATCGATTGAACTTCTGCTGGTACATTCTCGATGGGCTGATTTTCTTCACCTGCGACGATATAGTACTGGTAGCTGAAGCCATTCCAGACACACTCAATCTGGGCCTTCATTAAGGGAGTGTAGAGTAAATCATGACCTTGTGGTGTTATAGCAAGATCATTGAAGCATGGATTGAAATCTGTAGTCGTTACCACTGAGGAGGAACATCGCTCTGGTTCATGGAGAGAGGTTTCTACGATAGTATCCATTTGTTTTTCCGCTTGAGTGCTTGTTGAAGCAGTAGCGCTAAGACTCTGAAAGCTGATTCCAAGAAGGAGAAGATAAATTTTTAGTGTGCTCATCGGAGGACTATCATTGATTTTTAGGAGAGAGCTATCATCAATACGCTGATCAATCAATAGGAAAGAGATCGTTGAGGAAGAGTAGAAAACTCTCTCGATAGTTTCAGGAGGCTAGCTGTGAGAGTTTTTTCTTAAGGAGCTCAAAAAAACTTTGTAATATATAACCTCCAAAAATGAAATCCTTCTTTGAAAAATTTTTCTCTCTTCCAAAACTTGATCGACAGACCTTCCTGCTCTCACGCTTCCACGCTCGTTTTGTGAAGATTCAACTCACAGCTCTTCTCTATTGCATGATTGTAGGGACTCCTTGGAGCTTTGCTCTTGAAGAAATACCTCGTCCATCTCCTCTAGAAACACCATTTAAAATCTTAGTTCTTCCAGAAAAAGGAGCCTATCTAGGTGCCTATGTTGATTTTGGTGATGGAGAAGATGGTGTTACTTTGGAGGGGATAGAGAATTTCGAGAAACTAGTACAAAAACACCAAGCTATTATTGCCTTTGGATCTTTTTGGGCACGTGGAGCCTTTCCGCGAGAAAAAGTTGATCTTCTGCACTCTTACGGAGCTGTACCCCTGCTCTATTGGTCTCCTTGGGAAGAGCCTTTTGATCAAGAGAGAGGACCTGACAAATTTTCTTTAGAGAAAATTTTAGATGGAACTTGGGATCATTATATCGACAGCTGGGCTGATGGAGCAAAGGCTGTTGGTGAGCAATTTTTTGTCTCTTTTGCTTGTGAAATGAATGGGACTTGGTTTCCGTGGTCAGGATATTTTTATCGCCAAAAGATCAAGGGGGAGAAATCAATAAATATTCAAGGAGTGGAGCATCTATTCTATGACAAAAAATTAGAGAAAAATTTCCTGGTAGGCGCAGAAACATACAAAAAAGCTTATCGCTATGTTGTCGATCGTGTTCGAGCACGAGGAGCAAACAACGTTCTTTGGGTATTTCAAGTTAATAATTATTCTTATCCTAATAACCGCTGGAACCTTGCTGCAGCCTACTATCCTGGTCCTCAGTATGTCGATTGGCTTGCAATGAGTCTTTTTGGAAAACAATATGCCAAAGAAAACTGGGATGATTTTGCTCCCCTTCTAGCATGGCCATATCGAGAGCTCTGTGCCCTGGATCCAAATAAACCGATCATGATTGCAGAATGGGGAACAGCAGAACCGCATGGTCAGGGAGATAAAGGAACCTGGTATGCTGATGGATGTCGAATGATGATTTCTCAAGAATATCCGCGCATCAAAGCTGCTATTCTCTGGCATGAACGTTGGGAGAATACGGATGGAAGCTATAGCAATTTACGCGTGAACTCTTCGCGAGGAGCGCTCAAAGCTTATCGGGAAGGTATTGCTTCTCCTTTGTGGATCGATTATCCTCGCTGGCAGAGCAACTCACGCTAGAACATCTGTTCATCACATTTCTCCAAAACAAAATTGGAGGACTTTTCCTCTGATGTCACTAGTAAGCATTTTTTCAAAAATGCAGAGGGCTTTTTTAGTCTTTTTAACAACTTCATACAGTCTCCTTCCACTTCTCTTGTCATCATTCCCACGGAGGAGGAAATCCAGAAGGCCTTCTGAAGGAACATTGGAAGTCCTTTTACAAAAACTCCAAAAAGATGATGGCAATGGAAATGGAAGGAGGCTTCTAGAGGCATGCTCCTCTATAAATCATTTTTATTTTGGACAGTAGTGTTATTGTTTAAGATAATTCCACGAAGAAATTTTTTCTCCAAGGGGTCATAGCTCAGTTGGTAGAGCGCCTCAATGGCATTGAGGAGGTCTGGGGTTCGAATCCCCATGGCTCCAGGAGAAGGGATTCGTTCCATTTGACAACACTGAATAAAGTTGTCGTTTTTTTTCTAGCAAAACCGCTCATACTTGAGCAATGAATACCGTTCGCGCTGCTGCTGCTAGCAATGCTAACTTTTACTTGAGCGCAACTCCTCCTCAAGAGAGCTCACATCTTCCTGAAAATAAGGAGTCTCTTTCTTTTCAAGAACAGGAGAGCAAACGAGATGAGATGCTCCACGAATTTAGTGATGCCTATACGTTACATCAAGAAGCAAAAGGTCTTCATGAGCGCACTGTAGAAAAAGCGATTCTCAGAGAACAATCCACTATCAGACAAATCATGGGATTGATGAATACTTGTTTGCCTCCGAAAAATCCTCCCTCTCATCAACAAGTAGCTCTCGCTGCAGAAAAAGTTGCTTCAAGCTACGATGAGCTTGCTGAAGCACTCTCCAGCTTGGAGTATCAAGATCCAGAAGAAGTACTCAATCAATCAACTTACTCAGAGGAACGCCTTTCTCTAGGCTCAGAGAGCTATCCAAATTCAGGAGAATTTATTTTTGGTCGAGCCCTCCGCGATCAACTAAAAGCAAACCAGGAACATCACCTACTCCAGATACTAGATCCTCAATCTATTTCCAAAGAGGAAGAAACAATTTTTGCGGAAATGGGACGGGATCTTCCTCGTGCTACCTTCATGATTCAGCAAAGAAACATTGATCCTGAGGAACCTCCTAGTGTGGAACTTCTCTTTGATCATCGTCAAAAAGAAGAAGAAATCACCCGATATTTTGAGGAAGAAAAGAAAGAGCCAGAATCAAGAAAGGAGAGCTCTCTTGGAAAAAATATTGCTGATCATGTTACTGATCATCTTGTTGCCAGAGGGATTGGTACGTTTAAAGATTATATCGGTCCTTCTCGAGCTTTGCAAATTGCTATTGGATCACTCATGTATCAGCGAGGAGCTGCTGATTTAGAATACATGCAGTATGGGGTTTCTCGAAATCCCCAGCAAGAGTTACAGTCTTTTTTTACAGATGGATTAAAGAGTATCCGACCATTGGAACATGAGTCGCGACTTCGCCCAGGAACTCGATCGGAGAAAACGATTGTCTACTATCTTGAAAAAAAAACAGGGAGCCATGATCAAGATGTTTTCGATCTTACTATTTTCAATGCGAAGAGCGAAGAGAGGATCCATGTTCTAGAAAAACAGGAATTTACACTTCATACAGCTGACTTCTTGAAATACCGTTTTCAGGAAAACGAAGCGTTTGATCCTCATCGAGCCGTAGCACTCGATCATCTCCCAGTCCATATCGATTGTCTTGATGGAAAAATCACTCACCGATTGATTCCTTTTCAAGGAGAGCGTCCTCCTCTACCTGATACCATTAGCTTAAGCCATTGGGAGAGCCTCTCCGAGGAGGAACAGCAGGCCGTCCACGATTATCACCAAGCAGAGCAAGCTTATCTCCATGCTAAAGAGCGATCAAAATCGACCATGATGCACTTGGCTAGTCGTCCACAGTTTGGACCACTCATCTCCTCTCAACGTCTAGAAAAGGAAGAAACAATCACACACGAACTACAGCTCTTGAGAAATACTCTACAAGAAAAAGCTACTCGCCTAGCTGGCAACCGAAGAATAGCTCCTTTTTTGGATCGAAATATGACCATTGTTAGTGATGATCAAGTGACTCTTTCAACAGAAGGAAAGAGTGCTCTGCATCTTCCTGCTAACCTTTCTTTTGAAGGGAGTCGCTCACTTCAATATCAATTAACCAAACAGCTTGAAAAACAATTTCTGGAGCATTCAAGACATTATGTGCATTCAGAGTCTCTCTCCTTGACAGCAGAGAAATTAAACTTTGAGGATGGGCAAACCTTACTCTCTTTTAGTGAAAATAGCGAGGTGGCTAAGGGAATTGATCTACTCATAGCTCAATCGCTCTCCATGGTTATTCCCCTCTTGCAGCGAGAACCTCTCTTTGGGGAGATGATTTCCTCGCTCTCCAATGAAACAGCCTCCTTTTCTTTAGAAAAAAGAAGTCATCCTTCCAGTGAAGACCCATTCTTTATTCTAGAAGCCACCTATCAAGCAGAACAAAGCTATCCAACTCCTCCTCAAGAGCAAGCAACTCTACCTCTTTCACGTCAGATGAGGCTTTCCTGTAAATATGCTCTTAGAGTGAATCGTTCCTACGATTCCACTGAACTCAACTCATTGGAAAATCTCTCTCTTGAAATTCGCTGTATTGGTATTCATGTCGATCAGAATATTCAGTCCATACCCCCTCTTGAACAAAATAGGGGATAGCCCTATGACTGAATGAAAAGCATTTGAACTTCCTTTCTTGCTTTAGAAACCAGAAACCAGAAACCAGGAACCAGGAAACTCTCTGGACTCACTCAATGAGCAGTTGCTATCTGGATATCCCTATAGAGATCGAAGGCCCAGAAATTTAGGTCGCGAGCTTGACCCCCATTTCCTGCAACCCATGCTGCAAATGCCTGTTCACGAAGACTGAATACTTTATTGTAAGCTGCAATAACAGAAGCTCGATTCGCTCCCGCTGCTTCTTGCGTGGCCGAAAAGCGAATTGCGGCTAAATCCCGGAGATAGCGAACACGAGTATCATTTCCTGCAACGATTGCTGCTACTGCTTGGACATAGAAATCAGCTGCCTCATTAAAACCTACCGTAATATTCATTCGATTTGCTCCTGCTGCTTCCTCAGCAGCCTCAAAGGTACTACTAGCTCGATTTACTAAACAGTGAACATAATCCCTCATCGCATGAAAAGGTAGTGCCTTCTTACAGAAACTAACTACATTATTATAGATCGCGATAATGTGCGCTCGTTTCGCTCCTGCTTCTTCCTTTGTCCTCGCAAAGCATGCACGAGCTTGATTAGCTAAGAGGAGAGCACGGTTATCTTTTCCTGCAGCAAGTTCTTCTACCGCCTGACTAAAAAGAGCAAAGACTTCATTGTAGCCCCTGACAATGTCCGCTCGATTTGCTCCCGCTTCTTCTTCTGTGGCCCAAAAGCGAGCAGTAGCTTGACCATCGAAATAGCGAGCACGATTTCTATTGCCTGCAGCAAGTTCTTCGAGTGCTTGGCCAAAGATTCTTAGTGCTTGACGATAATCTGCAAGGATAGAATCTCGAGGCTGCTCCCGGGAGAGCTCAGCAGCAAGATGAATGAGAGCATGAGCTTTATTATTAAGGTAGCGAGTACGATCACGATAATCTTTTAAAAGAATACCTAGAACACTTTTATCAAACTCCTCTAGAACTTGAGCGTGAGCAGAGAAGCATTCATGAATAATCTCAATGACCCTAAAAGCAAATGCCACTTCTCTCTCTCCTGGTTCTTCTATGTGATCGGTAAGATTGCGTAAAATCTCTCCTCCCATGGTGAGACTTTTTTTATACTCTTCTAGATAATCAATGGTCTTTTGAAGGTTCTCTGGTTTTCCTTTTGTTTTATTGAGAGCCTTGATTCTCTTTTCAAATGATAGAGATGTTTTATAGCCTTCTAGATTTAGAAATTTAATGGTTTCCTGAGTATGCTCCGGTTTTTCCTTGTTTGCTTCAAATGTTGCCCTCAGAGTATTGATCCTCTCCTCAATCTTCGTAATATTCCCCTCCAAGGCAAAGGCTAGGCCATAGCGAAGTTCTCGCAGGGAGTAGTCGGCTAGAGAATATTCTGGAAGGACCGCTGCAGAAGTTTCTGAGGTATTTGCTAAAGATCCCCTTAGGGGAAATTCGATCTTCCCTTCAGCCAGTTGCGCTATCATCTCCACGCCATCAAGCTCCCCAGTTCTTAGTTCCGCTCCTATACTATTATCTACAGCTAACCCTCTCCCTGCAATCATCTCCACTGCTCTCTCAAATCGCTCTTGGTCACTCAGAGAACGATCTTCTACTTCGCGGAAGTGCGATTCACTCAGCAGATCACGATCTTCTTGAGGTTGTTTTTTATAACTTTTTGTGATTGCAAGTTCTCTACACTATTTCCTTGGGTGATTACCGGGAACATCTGGCTGATAGTTCCTCCTGCTAGAGTTGATGGAGTTGCTAAGGGTGAATGAGCAGAGTCAGTTTCTCTTGAGTGTGTTGCTGGAAAGGAGGGTTGGCTTGCTTCAACAGGTATGCCTCCCATATCACCTATAGGAGCCACAGAAGCATTCGATAAAACTGCTAATGTTGGGCGATCCTCTCCAAGTATTTCTCTGGAGTCTGTTCTGCTAAAAACTCCCTCACTTGAACTGCTCATCATATTCTATTCAGTGAGTTGGAGCTCATAAGTAAAGGCAGTGATAAGAGAAAGGAACGCTGTTGGGAGGCTCTAGAGTGGTTTGCTCTCGGTTTTCAAACCTACGTAGGAATAGAGAGCAAAGAGTAGTTCTACTATTCTAGAAACATCTTTTTCTCTCGCGTCAACATTCAATCCCAATGTTACCGTTGAATTAAGTTCAGTAGCAATATTGTTAAGCAGTCGGAACTAGTAATCTAGTAGGAGATTCCAAGTAAATTTTTAGTGCTCTTAAATATTCTGCCGCTACAGCTCCATCAATCACTCGATGATCACCACTCAGCGTGATGGAGAGGCGATGACCAATGACGATTTGCTCTTCTTTGTTAACAACTGGTTGCTTCACAATGGCTCCAATGGCGAGAATAGCTGCTTGAGGAGGATTGACAATAGCACAAAACTGATCAATACCATAAGCTCCCAAATTGGAAACAGTAATCGTTCCACCTGAAAATTCTTCAGGTTTTAATTTTTTTTCTCGTGCGCGAGTGGCTAAGTCTTTTACAGCAGCACTAATTTCTAGCAGTGATTTCTCTTGAGCATTTCGAATCACTGGAGTCACTAATCCTTCCTCCAGAGCAATGGCCACACAAAGATGAACATTTTTGTATTGTAGAATAGAACTAGGCCCAAAAGCTGCATTGATTCTTGGTTCCTTGACAGCTGCACGAGCAGTAGCAAGCAAAATAATATCATTAAAAGTCACTTTGTTACCCGTAGCATTGAATTCTCTTCGAAAAGTCATCATGGGAGCAGCATCAACTTGAAGAGAAAGATAAAAGTGAGGAATGTGTGTTTTGCTTGCAAGTAAACGCTGTGCAATAACCTGACGCATGCCACTGAGTGGAATTTCGACTTCAGGATTATCACTAATAGGTGTAGGGAGAATAGGAGCAATACCAGAAGACTCTATCCCTCCTCCAATGAAAGATCCCAGAGGTACTTGGAGGACATCAGCAGCCACAATGCGGCCACCAGGCCCCGTGCCTCTTCCAGCAATTGTTTCTAAAAGAAGACCACGCTCAGCAGCAATCTTACGTGCTAGAGGGGAGGCCTTAAGATATGGTGATGGCTTTTTGAAAGAACTCGCAATAGCTTGTCGCGAAGAAGGAGAGGTGATTGTTGGGGGAACAGTTGTTGCTACTGAAGAAGTAGGCAGCGATAGAGAACTGGCCGTTTTTTGAGAAGAAGATTCTCTTTTTTCATCTTTTCCTAAAATCAAAGCAATCGGAGCTCCTACTGTGACCTTCTCTCCCGCTTGAACATAAAGTTCTGCGAGAATACCATCGTCGAAGGCTTCCATCTCCATGGTGGCTTTATCAGTCTCAATTTCTGCAAGTAGATCGCCAGTTCTAACAGCTTCCCCTTTCTCTTTGCACCAGCGCAAGAGCGTTCCCTCTGTCATCGTGTCACTCAATTTTGGCATTGTTATTTCAGGCATAAAAAACGAAACGTTCGACGTTAGAGTAGATAAAGTAAAAGATTAGTAATAGTGACTAAAAGAGTGTGAGTGCTTTAGCAATGATACGTTGGGTGTTGGGCAACTGCAATTTCTCTAGTGGCGCACTATAAATAGCAGGAGCATCAAGAGCCGTAACACGTAGAACAGGGGCATCAAGTTGATCAAAAGCTTTCTCCGCAATGATAGCAGCGATTTGAGCGCTGATACCACAGAAAGGCTTGTTCTCATCAATAAGAAGTACACGATGTGTTTTGCTAACAGAATTTAAAATTGCTTCTTCATCAAGTGGACGTAGTGAACGAAGATCGACAACTTCAACGGAAATACCATGCTCCGCTTGGAGTGTTTGGGCAGCTTCCAACGCCGTGAGGAGAGCACGTCCATAAGCAATAAAAGAAACATCTGTACCTTCTCGTTTCAGATCCGCTACTCCAAGGGGAATCGTATAGGAGCCTTCTGGAACTTCACCACGATGCCCATAGAGAAGAGTATTCTCCATAAAACAGACAGTATCATTATCACGAATAGAGGAGATCATCAACCCTTTGGCGTCGTAGGGAGTAGCTGGAGCAACGACTTTAAGTCCTGGTGTATTAGCCAAAAAATTCTCAGGCGTATGAGAGTGAGTCGCTCCGACACTAGTACCACCGTTAGCAGGACCACGAATAACCATAGGAACATTAATCAGGCCTCCTGACATATAACGAATACAGCCTGCGTTATTGATGATTTGATCAAAACCAACATAAGCAAAACTCCAAAACATTAATTCAATGATAGGTCGAAGACCCATCATTGCCGCCCCAACACCAAGTCCTAAAAAAGCAGCTTCACTAATAGGTGTATCAATGATTCGTCGAGAGCCAAAGCGTTCCCAGAGACCTTTTGTGACTTTATAAGCTCCGTCGTACTCAGCAACTTCCTCTCCCATTAAGAACACAGTTTCATCACGAGTTAATTCTTCAGCGAATGCTTGGTTGAGAGCTGTTTTGTAGTCAATGAGAGGCATGGTTGGTTGGGAAAAGAGCAGTTGAAAAGAACACAATAGGGATCAATTGAGCTGTTGGGTGAATGCTTCTGGCCAAGAAAAATAGTTATTGAGATGATTGTACCAGAAGTCTCTATAGACTGACTCGTCAAAATGAGCATCTGGTTTGTCATTAGGAACTGGCGTATTATTCCTATCTCTCTCTATGCGATAATTGAGAATTCGCTCTTCTAAGATTTCTTCAGCAGAAGCGACAAATATTTCAAGAGCGCTGTGTGTGCGCACAAAAGCTGGATCGATATTCTGCATATTCCATAAAACACGCTGAAGCCCCCAAGACTGAGTGTTATAGCCTCCATCCAGCCCTTCCCCTTTGAAGTGTGTATAGTCGATGAGGGCAAAGAGACCAAGAGGTCTCTGGTTTTCATCACAAACATTGGCAACAGCTTTAGCGTTGGCTAATAATAATTCTGCTTCGCCAGGAGGAAGATTATTGAGAATGGAATTTTCTGAATTGAGGAAAAGTGCTTTCTGAAACCTCTCCACAATCACACGAGCTTGTTCCCTAATGACTAGAGGGGTAGAAAGAGACACCCTCAGTTGTTCTAAACGAGGATCATGTTGCTCAACAGCCCTATTGAATTCTTCTTCACTGGACCAAGGAGAGGGCCCCAGCATCCAATCTTCAAGAGCAACACCCTGACTTTTGAGCGCAAGAGCGCAGGAGCGCCAATCATCGCCAAAGATTGTGTTCACTCCTGCTGGCTCCCAGAGAAATTGAGCAATCCCAACACAAGCAAAACCACGCTCATCCCAGAGGATTATTTTCTTTTCTGAGTTGTAAGTTTCCCAAAGACGATGGCCAAGATCCGTTAGTTGAGCATCTGTAAAAAAAATAAAGTTTTCTCCTGCTGCACTCTCCTGAGGTAAAGCATTCAACGTCGAACTGCAATTGTTAGGGGAGTCTTGCGCCAGGAGGTGCGAATAGGCAACAAAGAAGAGGATCATGAAAACCTGCATCAAGAAATCAATCTTTATGAAGAAAGGAATTCGTTTTTTCATTCTCTTTTTTGTTAAAGTTATTTGTTGATTTTGGTTACTAATAGTAGTGGTGATTTCTCGGAAGAGTCACTGAGCAAATCGTAGAAGATGAATTGTAATGGAAATGTTGTTCTGCTCAAAGGCGAGTATCACTAAAGAAGTAAGTTCCTCTTTTTGCTGCATCACTCCCTACATCGACTTCTGAGTAGATATCGCTGAAGATACTTGCTGGTTCTGGCCACGGGCTTGCTTCTGCAAAAAGAATCGCAGCAGCTACTTCTTCCTTAGCAGCTTGATCAAGCGATTCCATTGTAGAAGGAGTAATCACTCCTTCTTTCAGCAGCTGCTCTTCCCAGAGCATAATGGGATCATGATTTTTTTGATATTCATGGATCTCCTCGGCGCTTCGATATTTTTTGTGATTAGCATCGGCAATAGAATGGCCATAGTAGCGGTAGGTTGTAATTTCAAGCAGCGAGGGTTTGCACTGATGTCGAGCTCGCTCCATGACGTTATGGAGTTTTGCTCTGAGTTCATAAAAATTATTCCCATTTATTTTCTCCCTCTCCATCTTAAAGCCCACAGCCCGTTCTGCCAATGAGCCTTCAATCGAGGAGGAGCGCTCTAAACTCGTTCCCATAGAATAACCATTATTCTCAATAATGAAAACAAGAGGAAGATCCCAGAGAGAGGCAAGGTTGAGGGATTCACTAAATACTCCTTGATTAACAGCCCCATCCCCCAAAAAACAGAGCGCACAGCCAGGAATTTTCTTATACTTGAGAGCAAACGCTAGACCTAAGCCTAGAGGAACTTGACCTGCAACAATACCATGTCCTCCCCAGTAGTGCTTATCAGGAGCAAAGAAATGCATAGAGCCTCCTTTCCCTTTGGAGCAACCAGTGGCTTTCCCAAAGAGCTCTGCCATACACTCCTCCATGCTCATACCAACAGCTAATGCGTGGCCATGATCGCGATAAGCAGTAATCATTTCATCAGCGCCACTCATTAAACCTACGGCAGCTACAGCAACTGATTCTTGTCCCACGTAGAGATGGAGGAATCCCCCTATTTTCTCCTGTTGATATAATTTGAAGGATTGCTGTTCAAAACGACGAATACGCAACATATCTCTCAGAGCAGCGATTTTCTGTTCTGAAGTGAAAACATTATTAATAGGATCTTCTATTGAACTAGCTAGATTTTTCTGAGCGGTCATTATGTAAGGAGAAACATTTTCCAAAGAGGATCAAAAAGTATTGCTTATCGTCGCCTCTGAGGCAAATATCTTCTTTGATTCTAGAAAAAAGGGAGCTCAACTTCGTGTCAGAAAAGATTCTACGATCATGCAATCATGGAAAACTTAGAAATAGCTCATTTAGAAAAGAGTATCCTTCGAAAACCTCTGAAAGCACTCATTTTTGATTTGGATGATACCTTGCTCGTTGATGAAGCTCTTTCAGAAGAGGTGTTAGAAGCTCTCCTTCTTCATTTAGGGATTAAGGAAGAGAAAGAAATCTTTCTTAAAAACATAAAAAATGTTGCTCTGCGGCGATGGGAGCAAGGTCCTTGCTATGCATGGTGCCGCCTAATTGGTATTTCTGCCATGGAATGTCTTTGGGGAAATTTTTCTCTAGCAGAAGAACCATGGCTAAAACTACGAACCTGGGCCCTGAAATATCGGGAAGACGTTTTTGAGGAAGTTTTCTCTTCGCCACAACAAGCTCAAGAAGCTGCAACATTCTTTGCACGCGAACGCCGTAGAAGACAGCGCCTCTTTCCTCAAACAAAAGAGATAGTGCAGAAACTCTCCAAGAAATATCATCTTGGCCTTCTTACCAATGGAGCTCCTGACCTTCAACGAGAAAAACTGAAAGCTTCTAAGTTGGAATCTCTTTTCTTGACAACCATCATTTCGGGAGATCATGGTTTTGGAAAGCCAAACCCACTTCTTTTTCAGAAAGCTAGCGAGGAACTTGGTGTTTCAATTTCTCAATGTGTCATGATTGGGAATAGTTTAGAAAATGATATTGCAGGAGCTCGTGCTGCTGGAATGCGCTCTATTTGGATCAGGCTGTGTGATCCCAGTACAACAGAGAATATTTCTTCTGATTTTATTATAGGAGACCTCAGAGAGCTACCCTCTCTTCTTAAGACCATGGAGTAGGATATATGCTCCTTGAGCATGATATTCTCTCTAAGAAGTCTCCTTAGAGTGTTTTGGTACTAGATTTATGGCAAAGGTTCTTAGTCTACCTACAATTTCTACCTGATAATATCAGGGTTATAACATATTGTATCTCTAAGACCACTGATGAGGATCTTGAAGATTGACAGCCTCTCTTCTGGCTAGTAGAGATGAAGTGTTTTTCCTCTTTTTATGCCACGCTACCTTGATCCTAAGAGCGATTTTGTCTTCAAAAAAATCTTTGGCCAACATCCTGAACTGCTTAAGAGCTTTCTCAATGCAATCTTACCCTTACCAGAGGATTGTATCATTGAGAGTCTTCACTATCTAACCACAGAGAATGTACCTGAGATTCCAGTGCTAAAATACTCGATTGTTGATGTTCGCTGCTCTGATAACCATGGCCGTCATTTCATTGTAGAGATGCAACTGCAGTGGACTGCTGATTTCATGAAGCGAATGCTCTATAATGCTGCGTCGACTTACGCTCGGCAACTTAAGAGAGGAGAGAGCTACCAAGAGCTAAGTCCTGTCTACGGAGTAGCGCTTCTGGATGCTAGCTTCACCAAAGATCAAGAGTGGTTCCATCACTACAAAATGACCAATGCCAACGATGCTAATAAGAGTCTAGAGGATCTTCAACTCGTCCTCATTGAACTTCCTAAATTCAAACCAACAAACATCAGGGAGAGGAAAATGACGATTCTATGGCTTCGCTTTCTCAAGGAGATTAATGAACACACAGAAGAAATCGATCCAAGTTTCCTAGAAGTAGCAGCACTCAAGAAAGCTCTCTCCCTGCTAGAAATTTCCTCTTATAGTGAAGCTGAGCTACTAGCCTATGATAGAACATGGGATACCGTTAGCTCTGAGCGAACTCTCTTAAGTGGTAAATATCAAGAAGGAGAAGCAGCCGGCTTAGCCAAAGGCAGAGCAGAAGGAGAAGCAGCTGGCTTAGCCAAAGGCAGAGTAGAAGGAGAAGCAGCTGGCTTGGCAAAAGGGGAACTCAAGGCCAAGGTAGAAATGATCGAAAAACTTCGCCAGCTCGATATCCCGCTCGATCAAATTGCTCTAGCTACGGAGCTCTCTAAAAAAGAAATTGAGAAGATGTTGCTCCAGTAAGTCTTACTCTATGAATGCCCCTTATTCACAAGAACTTCGTCTCGCATGTCAAGCAGCACTAGCTGCGGGAGAGCTTCTCCATGAACAAGCACAAAAAAGTCAAGAAGAATTTATTGTAGATCATCGTGAAGCTCACGATATTAAACTAGAGTTAGATCGACGCTCTCAAGAACTTATTGAAAAAAAAATAAAAGAGGTTTTTCCTCATGCGGCTATTTATGGAGAGGAAGGAATAAGTGGAAATCCTCATTCAGAGGATCGATGGATTATTGATCCCATTGATGGAACAGTGAATTTTTTTTATGGCATTCCTCACTTTGCTATTTCCATTGCACTTGAGCGACAAGAGCAAACAGTTGTGGGGGTTATTTATGATCCCATTCGTCATGAGCTCTGGGAGGCTTCTCAAGGAGGAGCAGTCACCTTGAATCGCCGTCCTATTGCCGTAAGTAAGCGAAACAAATTAAGTGAAGCAGTCCTTTCCGTGGGAATGTCTAAAAGTGCAGCAACCATGGAGCAAATGCTTCCTCACTTTCTACGATTGGTACAATCAGCTCAAAAATGTCGCCTTATGGGAAGCGCAACCCTTGATATAGCCTACGTGGCTTGTGGTAGACTTGATGCCTATATTGAAGGAGAAATTAGTCTCTGGGATATTGCTGCAGGAGTGCTCATGGTTGAAATGGCAGGAGGTATTATTGATCTCAAACCACACCCAAGCAAAGCTGATAAATACTCGATTGTAGCCTCTAGTGGCTTGCTCTCTTTGGGCGTCGGTGCCTAGGAGTGGAGAAGCTCATACAAAAAATCTTCTTCTGAGCACACGATGACAATCACTCGTTCTGGTCTTGGCTATGACATTCATCCCTTCACGCTAGGTCGTCCTCTGATCCTAGGTGGCGTTCTTGTGCCACATCCTCAAGAGAAAGGATTGGATGGCCATTCTGATGCTGATGTTCTTACTCATGCTATTGCTGATGCACTGCTTGGTGCTGCTGGCAAGCGAGATATCGGATACTATTTTCCAAATGATGATCCTTTACTCAAAGACATCTCCAGCCTGCTTATTCTCAAGAAAGCCCTTGAACTCCTTCTGCTGGATGGAGGAAAAATCATCAATATTGATGCCACACTCATTGCCCAAGAGCCTAAGATTGCTCCCTATGTTGAATCCATGAAATCAACTCTTGCTCAAGTTTTAGAAATCCCTCCCTCCTCGATTGCTCTGAAAGCAACAACTAATGAGGGTCTTGGAGCTCTCGGACGAAAAGAAGGAATTGCAGCGCTAGCCCTAGCAAACGTTTGCTATCTCCATGATGCAAAATAAATAATTTCCAGTGCGAATGATTCTTACTATTCCTTTCCTCCATGTATTTTTATAATACTCTCACTCGTAAAGTAGAATACTTCTCTCCTCAGAAAGTCGTTCGAATCTACACCTGTGGGCCGACTGTCTATAACCATGCCCATATAGGAAATTTCAGAACTTATGTTTTTGAAGACTTATTGCATCGTTATTTGGAAACTCGGAACCATCAAGTTCTCCGAGTCATGAATTTAACTGATGTTGATGATAAGACGATTCAAGGAGCTCTTCGAGCAGGAATCTCTCTGAGTGACTATACAGCTCCCTACAAAAAAAGCTTTTTCAACGATATGAAAGCATTACGTCTTCGCTCTGCAACGCATTACCCAGCAGCGACTGACCCGGAAAATATTGCTGCCATGATCGCTATTATTGACCATTTACTCAGCAGGGGCCATGCCTATCAAGCTGAAGATCACTCCATCTATTTTCGTATTTCATCCTTCAAGAGCTATGGATCACTTGCTCGTGTCAATTTTGAAGCTCAGCGATCTAGTGCACGCATTAGAAGTGATGAATATACTAAAGAAGAAATTGCTGATTTTGCACTTTGGAAAGCATGGAATCAAGCAGATGGAGCAGTCTATTGGGAAAGTCCTTGGGGGAAAGGGCGCCCTGGATGGCATTTAGAATGTAGTGCCATGGCTATGCGTCTTCTTGGAGATCAGATCGATATTCATTGCGGTGGTATTGACAATATCTTTCCTCATCATGAAGCAGAAATCGCTCAGTGCGAATGTGTCAGTGGAAAGAAATTTGTGCGTCTTTGGATGCATGCTGCTCATTTAATGGTCGAAGGAACTAAAATGGCAAAGTCAGCTGGAAATTTCTATACGGTTGGTGACCTACTTGAGCAAGGTTGGAGTGGTCGTGAAATTCGTTATGCTCTCTTGAGTGTTCATTACCGTACACCTCTGAATTTCACAATGGAAGGATTAGAAGCTGCTCGACAATCTCTTCATCGTCTTGATGAATGGATCCGTCGTCTCCATGATATAACAAGAGATCATTCTTCTTCACCAGGGTGCTTGGAAACATTGGGGCCGATTTCTTTAAATGATTTTTTCAGCGCGCTTGATCACGATTTAAATATTTCAGCAGCTCTTGCAGTTTTATTTGAAGTGATTCGTCACTCTCATCGTCTTCTCAATGAAGATGCGCTCTCTATAGCAGAAGTTGTTGCTCTCTTAGCATGGTGGAGAAAAGTGAATAGTATTTTAGCGCTAGAGCCTGATTTACTTGATGAAGAAATTCCAGAAGAGATCAAAAAACTTGCTCTCTTGAGGGAGAAAGCACGTGCTTCTAAAAACTGGAATCAGAGTGATCTTCTGCGCCAAGCTATCGAAAAACAGGGATGGAGTGTTCAAGATACCAAAAGCGAACAAAAAATTATTCGTAAAATCGCTCCATCCTCTCGATCTAATGACCATGAAGTCAACATTGAAAAGTTTAACAGAACACACTCATAACAGCACTATTGTCTGAGAATAGAGTTTTCACTCTAAGTATCGTAAAAAATACCATGATATTCTATAACTTCGTCCTAAAGAAAAGATCTCATTGATTGCCTCTTTCCTCCATTGATATGGGCCATCACTTATCATCTCTTTTGAAGTACAATAAATTTTTCGTTAGGCTCTTGAAGTAGCCATGTGCAACTTTTAGTCTGATATGTTCCCAGCAATTTTATGTTTACTCCACGATCATTATCTTCATTTTTTCTTTGGATAATTTTTACTTGCGGATCTTCCCTGCTTCTCCTAGCTCAAGAAAACATTCCTGCCACCCCACCTATTTCCGCTATTGGAGCTACTCCAAGCCCCTCTGACTCCGTCCATGGACCTTCTATTCCAGAGAAATCTGATAGCTCCAGCAACAAGGAGACCAACTCTTACAAAGAGGAAAATCCATCGACAGCACCCTCTACAGAGAATACTCCAGCACCCTCTGGAGAAACTTCTCAGGAAACTTCCTCTTCGATGCCAACTGATCCCTCCATGATCCCACCTCCCGAAGATAGTTCGCCGACTTCTGAGAATCCAGCCTTGAGCAACGAGCAAGAGGGTGAGGCTCAAACAACTCCTTCCCTGCTACCATCGGTAGAGAGCATAGAGAAGAAAAAACAAGAACTTAAAGTTCGCTATTATCAGGTAAGAGCAGAAGTTGAAAAAGAGAAAGATGTTGCTGCACTAAAAGAAAAGGCAGCACATGCCACCACTGATGAAGGGAAGCGTCAAGCACTGCGAGCTTATTATTCCTTGCTTTTCGCTACTATGAAGAAAATGGATCCAACCATTAGTGAGCGTTGTGATCTTTTGGAAAGAGCCTACTTACATCGTTTGGAACAGGTCTCCGTTGAACCTACCGTCCCATTGACTCCACCTCCCGAGTCCAAAGAATCCTCACATTAGAAACCATGATATTATTGAAGAAAAATTTTAAAGACATCATAGAACTTCTCCTAGGATGAAAAACAAACTCCATTTATTTAGTGGTTCTGCCCATCCAGAGCTCGCATTAGATATTGCTCATTACTTAGGACAAAAAATTTCTGATGCTACCGTCACCTCATTTCCTGATGGAGAAACGTTTGTCAAAATCAACGATAACATTCGAGAAAAAGATGTCTTTCTTCTACAGCCTACGTCTCCTCCCACCAATCAGAATATCATGGAACTGCTTATTATGGTTGATGCCGTTCGTCGTGCCAGTGCTGATCGTATTACAGCGGTTATTCCTTTTTTTGGATATGCACGCCAAGATCGCAAAGATCAACCTCGTGTTCCTATTACTGCAAAATTAATTGCCAATCTTCTTGTTGCAGCTGGTGTGCAGCGCGTGCTCACTATGGATTTACATGCTCAACAACTCCAAGGATTTTTTGATATCCCTGTGGATCATCTCTACGCCCTACCAGTGATGGCCAAACACATTCTTGCAATGAAACTAGAGAATCTTGTTGTTGTTTCTCCAGATGTTGGTGGTGTCAAAATGGCTTCGGCTTATGCAGAAGCTCTTGGAGCTAGTCTTGCTATCGTCGTGAAGAGACGTCGGAGTGCTACTGAGGTAACCTCCTCTCATGTGATTGGTGATGTGGAGGGAAAAAATGCTCTTATTGTTGATGATATTACTGAAACAGCGGGAACAATTGCTAGTGCTGCAAGAATATTAAAGAATTCAGGAGTGAAAGATATTTATGCTGCTGTTTCCCATGCTGTACTCACTGACTTGGCTACTGAACGACTAAGAGATTCTCCCATCAAGCAACTCATTACTACCAATAGCGTCCCTGTTTCTGCCAATGCCCCCCAACAGCTAAGTGTGCTTTCTATTGCTGAGCTACTGGGGGAAGGCATTCGTCGCATTCATGAAGGTGAATCTGTTAGCTCACTATTTAGATTGAAATAACCTTACTTCCTATTATTCTACCTCCCCACTCAAACATATCTATCCTATGGCAAAACAGGTCAAACTCTCTGCTCAACCTCGAACTCATCTTGGGCGCAACTCTCTGAAACAACTTCGTTCTCGTGGTGTTATTCCAGCTAATATCTATGGTCATAACGATCAACCAGCTAATATTCAAATCAATGAAAAAGATATTAAGCGCCTTCTCGCTCATGCTGCTGGTGAAAATATTCTTGTTGAGCTTGAAATCACTCATGCTCAGGGAACTCAAGTGCATCTCTCCCTGATCCAAGAAGTGCAACATCACCCTGTGCGTGGAGATATTCTGCATGTTGATTTTCTAGAGGTTTCCATGAATGAACTACTTCGAACAGATGTTCCTCTTGAACCCATAGGAGAAGCTGATGGAGTCAAGAATTACGGTGGACTGCTTGAACAGTTGATCAGGAGTATTGCTATTGAATGCTTACCAAAAGATCTTCCTGAGAGCATTCGCGTTGATATTTCTTCTCTTGCTCTTGGATCAGCCCTCCATGTTCGCGATTTAGTTTTACCAGCTGGTGTTCATACGACTCTTGATCCTGATTTGACTGTTTTCCTTGTCGCTGAGCCTAAGGTAGAAGTAGCCTCAACTTCCGAAGATTCGGCACAATCCCCCGAAGTCATTAAAGAAAAGAAACCAGCTACTGAAGCTGAAGCTAAAAAATAGAGCATGCCTGCTCGGAGCAAAATTTTTGATACTCTCCTCCCATAGGAGTAAAAAATTCTAACGCTGCTAAATTTTTTATCTTACATCAAATGGAAAATATGATGGAGAGAGAAGGAAGCAATAAGGAGAGCGATTTTCCAAACATCAGCGCTCCTAAACTCATTGTTGGCCTTGGCAATCCAGGAAATCGATATACTGGAACACGTCACAATATTGGCTTTGCTATTCTTGATGCACTAGCCAGGTTACATAAAGTCTCTTTTGCCTTTGAGTCAAAATTCAATGCAGAGATCACCACCATTCCTGCGCTCGCTTCTCTTGAGGAGAAAGTCACTTTAATGAAACCAAGAACACTCATGAATTTAAGTGGAACAGCCGTGGAAACCTACATGCGTTTTGCTCAAATAGAATCCTCTCAAGTTCTTGTTCTACTTGATGATGTTTCCTTGCCACTGGGAAAATTGCGCTTCAAGCCAGGAGGCAGCTCTGGTGGACAACGTGGACTAGAATCTATTTTGACTCATTGCTCCAGTCAGAGAGTACCACGTTTACGCTTTGGTATCGCTCCAATGGAAGAAGAAGAGTTTTCTAGAAAATCTCTCAATGAATTTGTTCTGGAGCCTTTTCTCATCGATGAATTACCAAAAGTAGAAACTTCTCTTCAGCGTGCTGTTGAAGCTCTCGAATATCTTCAAAAAGAGGGCTTAGATAAAACAATGAATGCTTATAATTCTTAGGACATACTCTCCTCATCTAGTTGCAAAACAACGAGCTCTTTTTCGATGTTTTTCCTTTTGATGACAAAAACTTATTGATTTACCGAAGAGTGGAGCTCTATCCTCTTGAAGCTTTTCTAACAGTCAACAAACTTAACCTCGAATATGCAGTAACCTATGATCAGAAAAAAATATGAAATCCTCTTGGCCCTTCTTCTTAATCATCAGGAAGAAGAAATCAAGGCCCTCTTAGAGAATCTTGAAAAAATCATCAATACTGAGGGAGGTAGTGTCGAGGAAGTTCAGCGCTTGGATCGTAAAGAATTTGCTTATCCTCATCGTCATAAAAAAGCTGCATTCTATGTCAGTTTTAAAATTACTGCAGAACCTTCATCGATTGCTAAAATAAGGCAAAAACTGACGCTCGTAGAAGAGGTAACACTTCAAAATTACTTCCAAGAGGGAGAAGCTGACGCTCCTAGAACTCCCAAAAAAACAAAGAAGAGGTCATCACTGATATAGAAATTTTACAGTTCTTGCTTCTCCATCCATCATTATCTTCACTCTCATGGCTAATCTCAATAAAGTCCAACTCATTGGTAATGTAACGCGTGATCCAGAAATTAAATACACTCCAAAAGGGACAGCCGTACTTGATCTAGGGCTTGCCATTAATCGCTTCTACAATAGTGATCAAGGAGAGAAAAAAGAAGAAACGACTTATGTCGATGTAACTCTCTGGGGACGTCAAGCTGAAATTGCTGCTGAGTATTGTAAAAAAGGTCGCTCTATCTACATCGAAGGTCGTTTACAACTCGATTCTTGGGAAGATAAAACCTCCGGGCAAAAAAGAACGCGTTTACGAGTCGTCGGAGAAAACTTGCAGCTACTTGGACCACGTTCTGGTGCTGCTACTGGAAGTCAAGAAGAGAGTGCTTCTTTTCCTATTCCTTCAAAGGATTTTAAGGAATCACGTTCTCAGAAATCCTCTCACTCTACTCCTCTGGAACCAAGCGATGAGGAAGATGATATTCCATTTTAATGCCTCCTCCTGCATACATGATCTTACTTTTTTTAAGATTAAAATTATCCTTAAGTTGAATTCTTTCTCCAATGGCTATTCTCGCCCTTGACACGTTCCCTCTAGGAAAAAAGATACCCTCTTTTTCTCTTCCTGATGTTCTTCATGAAGAAAAAAGAACACCTCAGCAAATGATTGAATCCTTTTCCAAAGGTCTTCTTGTTATTTTTCTGTGCCAGCATTGCCCCTATGTTCAGCACTTTAAGAAAAAGCTTATTCAACTAGCTCATGAATTTACAGCAAAAGGTCTAGGATTCCTAGGAATTTGCTCTAATGATCCCGTGACCTATCCACAAGATGCTCCCCACGCACTTAAAGAAATGGTAGAGCAAGATCAAATTCCCTTCCCCATTCTCTTTGATGAAACACAAGAAGTAGCTAAAGCTTTTTTTGCAACTTGTACGCCTGATTTTTTTCTTTTCAATCAAGAGCTTCTGCTCGTTTATCATGGTCGTTTTGATGCAAGTACCCCTAAAAATGGTATCCCCGTTACTGGAAATGATCTGCATGCTGCTCTAGAAGCTGTTGTCAGGGGAACGTCTCCTCAAGAACCTTTCTCCAACTCCCTGGGATGTAGCATCAAGTGGAAATCTTAAGGTTGAAAATATTGAAAATATTTTAAGTAGCTTGCTCCTTCCTCAAGTTCTAAGATCACAAGTGGTGCACTCCCGCGAGCAAATTTTGAAGAGACAACGCGCACCAATCTAGAAGAGCATGAGACCTCTATTATCTTATTGAAAACACTCTCGAATATCATTTTTTCTCTTTATTATTGTGAAAGAAAATTTCTGGAAACTCTTTCTTTTTCTTGCGCTTCTTCTTCTCCTTGCTTTTTCTTTTCTAGTAGATACTCCCTTAAGGAGTTTTATCCTTCAAGCCGAGGGGAACGATTGGAATCATTCCCTATTACATCTTCTCTCTAGTGCATTGAGTCGTTATGGCGATTGGCCAGAACTGATACTTCTGGGAGCATTTGGATGGGGCCTCTCAAAATACGCTAACAATCCGGTTTGGAAACGTCTTTTTTTAATGGCAATGATTGCTTCCACCATGGCTGGAGCAATGACTAATGTCCTTCGTTTGAGCACAGGAAGAACCCGTCCACGTGTTTCTCCAGCTCATGAACAAGGCTGGTATGGTCCTTATCACCATGGAACCTGGATGATAGGACGTTCGGAATTCAATAGTTTTCCCTCCGGACATACAGCAACTGCATTTGGGTTTGCTTTTATTATCTTTTTTGCTGATTCTCTCTGGGGGACGGTTGCTCTAGTACTAGCAGCTCTTATTGCTTGTTCACGACTTCTTCTGGGAGCTCATCATTGTTCTGATTTACTAGTAGCTATTTTTATTGCTTATGGTATTTCACGATTTTTATGGAATTATTTTCCAACTTCAATAACACCAGAATGAATATACCCAATAACTCAAGAAGCTCTACGATTCTTTCCCAAGTTCCCAATAGGGAAACAGAAATTTCTCCTCAAATAGCTCAAGAAACCCAATCCTGCTTCCCTTTTAGCAGTAGTATCCATCTCCCAAATCAAGCGAGAAGATTCATGCGAACCCTCGCTCCTAGTAGCATCATGTATGCACTGAACGAACGTTTAATCCGTCAAGCAGAAGATTTCCTAGCAGAAAATGATTGCTTAATTAACCATACTCTTTGTCCACAAAGCCTCAGAGAGAGCTATGCTAAGGTTCGTCAAGCTTATATTGATCTTAGTAGTAATTCAGGAACACTATTTTCAATGATCACTTCTCGAAAAAAGATCATTGAAGAGATATTCCTCTTTAATAATGAATATTCTAGACTTTTGAGCTCTTCGGAAGAACTTCCTGATTCCAATCATCAAACATTCGCCAATCTTCTTCATGCTCTTGAGCCAAGTGTTCCTCAAGCTATTAATGAACAACCTGGAGTTTATCATGTATCCGATGCCAATAGGCAAGAAGCTGGACTCGACGATATTGCTCAAGCTCCTGATGCTGCTTATAGAGGAAGGTCTTTCCCAAAAGAAGAACCAGAAGCAATTGCTATAGATAGTGATGAGGAAATACCAGAGGCAGAGCTCCTCCATGGGGAAGACGAAGAAAACGATCCAGAAGCTCCAGAAGTAATCCCTATTCCCATAGCAACTTATTTAGGAAATCCTTGGAATAGTTCTATCCAAGAGGTACCCCCAAGCAATCATAACCACCCAGATACAGAAAGATCGAATACTACGACCATAGCAGAGTTCTGAAAGTAGATTTTTGTATGCTCCCCAACTATTTTTCTTTCAAAACTGACATTGCTCTTAAAGAGTGGTCGCTTGTTTGTCAGGCACTTGGGCATGGTGATCAGAGTTTACTCTTACGCAAAGGTGGCCTTATCGAAAGAAAAGGAGGATTTGCTTTTGAACACCAGAAATTTTTACTTTTCCCAACATGGTTTCATGGAGAGCTCGAAAAGATTCATCCTCGCTATCACTCCCAGAAATTATCCTCTCTCCATCCAGCATCAGATACACTGCGCTTAGAATACGTTGTTTCTGTAGAGCGGGGTGATTTTATCGCTAGTTACCAAAAAATAGCACAGCTCTCCGAACTACATATTCTCAAGGACTCTGTTCTCAAAGAACGCTTCTACTATTGTAATGCTCAAGAGAGCAAGCCTGGAATTCATGTAGCTTTTCTTCGAGTTTATCGTTTGGATGCTCCTCTCGAACTGAAAATGGAAAAACGATGGGGAGGATGCCGCTCTTGGATTCATCTCCCTGAAATAACCACGAGCAGAGCTCTCCCTATACTCAGTGAAGAAGAGCATTCAAGAAGACGCTCTTTTTTTGATTCCATTCTTGAAGAATAAAAATTTAGTAAAAAATTAATGACGAAGCTGGATTTTCTAGAGACATCTTTTATGTTCTTGAGAACATGAAATACATTTTCGTTACCGGTGGTGTCGTCAGTTCCCTGGGAAAAGGCCTTGCTGCTGCTGCTCTAGGCACCTTATTAGAACGTCGTGGTCTGCGCGTTGCTTTCCAGAAGCTCGACCCTTATCTCAATGTTGATCCTGGCACCATGAATCCTCTAGAGCATGGCGAGGTCTATGTACTCGCTGATGGAGCCGAAACAGATTTGGATTTGGGACACTATGAGCGCTTTACTGATTCTCTCTTGACTCGTGCTAACAATGTTACCAGTGGTCAAGTATACGAAACAGTCCTCTCCAAAGAACGACGCGGTGACTATCTTGGTGAAACAGTTCAAGTCATTCCTCATATTACTGATGAAATTAAAGAAAGAATTCTCTTTTTTGAAAAAACAAGCAGCGCTGACATTCTCATTACAGAAATCGGAGGGACAACAGGCGACATTGAAGGACTTCCTTTTCTAGAGGCTATTCGTCAATTCATTCTTCAAGTAGGACCTCAAAATGCCATTCTCATGCATGTGACGCTGGTTCCTTTTATTAAAGCAGCAGGAGAGCTGAAGACAAAACCGACTCAACAAAGCGTCGCCAAACTACGTGAAATTGGATTACAACCACAAGTACTTCTCTGTCGCACGGAACAACCATTAGAGAGAGAAGTCAGGGAGAAGCTTTCTCTCTTCTGCAACATCCCTGTTGATGCTGTGATGGAAGCTCGTGATGTTGAGCACTCGATTTATGAATATCCTCTCTTGCTTCAAGAGGAGGGACTCGATGAGAAAATATGTCATCTTTTTGGAATTCACGCTCCTGCTGCTCAGATGTCGCAATGGCGCAGCATGGTTCAAACCATTGTTACTCCAACTCATCATCTTAAAATTGCTTTGATCGCTAAATATGAACTACAAGATGCTTACAAAAGTATTTATGAATCATTAACCCATGCTGGAGGTTTCAATGATTGTGGAGTCTCCATTGAAGTCGTCGATGCTGAGGAAATCGAACACAATGGTGCTGAAAAATATCTTCTTCATGTCTCTGGAATCCTTGTTCCAGGAGGATTTGGAGATCGAGGTGCAGAAGGTAAGATTAAAGCAACTCAATATGCTCGTGAACATCAACTCCCCTATTTTGGTCTCTGTTTGGGGATGCAGATTGCCACTATTGAATTCGCACGTCATGTTTGCCATCTAGAGCATGCAAATAGCACCGAGTTTGACCCAGTAACACCTCATCCTGTTATTGCTCTGCTTGAAGAGCAGAAGAAAGTCTTAGACAAAGGTGCTTCCATGCGCTTGGGAAGCTGGCCTGCACGCCTCAGAGAAGGAACTCTTGCCCATCGCATGTATGGTTGTCATGAAATTGCTGAGCGACATCGACATCGTTTTGAATTCAACAACGATTATCGTCAGCAGCTCGAAGCTTTGGGACTTGTCATCTCTGGAACTTCTCTTGATGGCCAACTAGTGGAAATCATTGAGATTCCCCATCATCCTTGGTTTCTTGCTGTTCAGTTCCATCCTGAATTTCAGAGCAAACCTCATGCACCACATCCTCTCTTCACTGGTTTTCTTCAAGCTTGCAAAAAAGCCTCGCAGAGATAAGGAGTCAATCATTATTGTTGCGTATTGTTTTTTTAAATGCCTCATTCACCTGACTCTATTCTAAACACTGGGCTTGAGCCTATTCTTGACCATACTTCTTCCTACAATATTCATCAGTGGTCAGAAGGATATGCTAAAATTAATCAACATGGCCATGTAGCCATTCTACCAACACGTGATGAAAAGCAAGCAATCGACCTCATGGACCTTGTGGCTGAGGGAAAAGAACGTGGGCTCCGAGCTCCCTTGCTGATTCGTTTTCAGGACCTCTTGCGCGATCGTGTCCGTCGTATTAATGAGTCGTTTGAAAATTCCATTCAAGAAGCTGGTTACAAAAATGTTTATCGCGGTGTTTTCCCAATAAAAGTCAATCAACTACATGAAGTTGTTGCTGAAATTGTCGATGCTGGAAGAAAGTACCACTTTGGTCTTGAAGCTGGCAGTAAGCCTGAAATGATGGCCGCTCTCTCTGTACATGATGATCCAGAGAGCTTAATCATTGGTAATGGCTACAAGGATTTTGAGTTCATTCGTGCTGCTCTCCTAGGGGTCAAGCTTGGCAAGAGAGTTATTCTAGTGATTGAAAAATTAGAGGAGTTACATCAAATTTTATCCATTGGAGAGAAAATGGGAGTGATCCCACTGATTGGAGCTCGTGTTCGTCTTCTCTCTAAAGGTGCGGGGAAGTGGGCTACTAGTGGAGGAGAAAATGCAAAATTCGGTCTCGATACTGCCGAGCTAGTAGCCATGAGTGATATACTTCATGCAGCCAATATTCCCCAAGCACTCAAGATGCTTCACTATCATGTCGGCTCTCAAGTTCCTGATATTAGTACCATCAACCGTGCTACCTGTGAGGCAACTCGCTTTTATGCCAAACTCTATCAAATGGGCCATGCACTCGAATACATCGATGTGGGAGGAGGACTTGCCATTGATTATGATGGCTCGCGCACTTCCTTCGATAGCTCTGCTAACTACTCGGTCCACGAGTATACAAGAGCTCTTATCTATAACATTATGGAGATTTGTGATGCAGAAAAAGTCCCCCATCCTATTGTTGTTAGCGAAAGCGGCCGCTACATTGCAGCTCCTCACTCTGTACTTATTGTTGAAGCTTTTGGTGCTATTGAAAAAGCTCATGCTTCTGCCTCCGTCCTACCAGCAGCAGCAGATCATAAATTAGTGGGAGAGATGTTAGATATTCGGACTCACTTGAGTCAGAAGCGCCGTCAGGAATATCTTCACGAAGCTCAGCAAATTCGTGATCAAAGTCAATCGATGTTTGAACTAGGTCTCCTTGATTTGCGCTCCAAAGCTAAGATTGATGCTCTCTACTGGGAGATTGCTACCAAAGTTGTCAAGCTTTATGAAGGAGTTGCCTACGTTCCTGAAGAAGTCAAAGAGTTGGAAATCACACTTGCCAGTCAACTCCTTTGTAACTTTTCGGTTTTTCAGTCGATTATTGACCATTGGGCCTTAGGACAACTCTTTCCTATCATGCCAATTCATCGACTTAACGAAAAGGCATCGTGCGCAGGAACACTGGTTGATATCACATGTGATTCTGATGGAAAAATCGCTAAATTCATTGACTTTCAAGATGTGCGGCAAACATTGCCCATCCATCCTCTAGTTCCCAATGAGCCTTACTACTTGGGATTCTTCCTCACAGGGGCCTACCAAGATATCATGGGAGATCTGCATAATCTTTTTGGACGTGTTCATGAAATGCATATCTTCCTTGATGAGGATGAAGAGGAGGGTTACTACATCGAAGAGGTTATTCCAGGAACAACTGTAGGCAGTGTCCTCAACCATACTCAGTGGGACACTAAGGCCATGGTACGTCGTATGAAAGCTCAACTTGATACTGCCATTAAAAGCGATCAACTCAAACCTAATGAAGGAATGAGGCTTCTCAGTGAATACGAACGAACATTATCATCTTACACGTATTTGGATTTTTCATAGAGAAGAGCTGATCTCTTCACCACTTTCAATCATTTCTACAATGAAACATACGCCTCTTGAGCTTGCTCATCTTCAAGCTGGAGCCCGCATGGTCAACTTTGCTGGCTGGTCACTACCTATTCAATACACCAGCATTCAGAAGGAACATGACGCCGTGAGAAAAGATGTTGGTATTTTTGATATTTCCCACATGGGAGAAATCATGGTTGAGGGAGAGGGAGCTGCTTCTTGGCTGGAGATGATGCTTAGCAATCGTGTTGGAAAATTGACTACCGGTTGCAGCCAATACACGCTCATGCTCAATGAAGAAGGAGGAGTGATTGATGATTTGATTCTCTATGCTCGAGGAGATCAAAAATTTTTCTTAGTCGTCAATGCAGGACAACGTGAAGAGGATATGCTCTGGTTGACAAAACATCTTCCCGAGGATCAGTCTGTTTTCTTAGAGGATCAAAGTGACTCTTGGGCTGCACTAGCGCTACAAGGACCCAAGTCTGAAGAACTACTCGAGAAAATTTTCCCATCTATCAACTTTCCCAAGCGCAATCATCTTCTAGAAATAAATGATGCTCGATTTGCTCACTTACTCCTCCTTGCTCGCACAGGATACACCGGGGAAGATGGCTTTGAGATTTTCTTAAGCCATCATGATGCTCCTCATCTCTGGCAGCAGTTCCTCGCTGCTGGTGCTAAGCCCTCTGGCCTAGGGGCACGCGATACTCTTCGCTTGGAGATGGGCTATCCTCTTTATGGCTCCGATCTTCTACTCACACGAACACCTCTTGAGGCAAATCTTCAGAGATTTCTTTCTCTAGAGGACCCGCTCAAAGGGAACTTCTATGGGCGAGAAGCCTTACAAAAGCAGCAAGCAGATGGCATTTCTTCACGCCTCACGCCACTCCAATTGATAAAGGAAGGCCCACCACTACGCGCTCACTATTCTATCTATGCAGAAGAACAACTCATTGGGAAAACCAGTAGCGGCTCTCTCTCACCTAGTTTAGGAGTAGGGATTGCCTTGGCTTACTTGCCGCTAGAATACACACAAGTAGGAACGACCCTTCAAATTGAAATTCGAAATAAGCGCTACAAGGCTACTGTTGTAACATTACCTTTTTATAAAAAGTAATTTTTCTTTTGAGAAATGGAGTGGCAGATCAGTTTTTTAAACGTACTTTTATTGAGCACTTTTAAAAAAAATTTCGTTTGAAAAATTTGTCTTCTTTGTTAGTTATTTCAGCTCCGAGCAAGAAAAGTAAATAAACGAAATACTTCTTTTCATTTTACTATCGATACATCGCTGTCACTTAATAATGAGAATCAGGAAAAGTAGGATAACAACTTAGAATAAAATAACCGTCATGAAAAAAACTCTCTTAACTCTTGGTATTGCTTTAGCAGCTTTAACTTCTGCAACAAACTCGCTCAAGGCACAATCTTCCTCTGATGCTCCAAGTGCGACCAGCTCAGTAGTAAATATTGCAACATTGGATCAAAATATCAGAGATGCTTGGGATAACCTTCAACGATTCATGACGGTTGATTTTCTTCAAAACGGTGGTTATTCAGGAGGTGTCCCATTAGAATTCATAAAAGAATTTTATCTTAACAACATCCTTAAAGCTCAATATAGCATTCTCGCTTATCAAAGTGCTGTAACAAACAAGCATGTTTTTTTAAAGAAGGATTCTGAGTATTTCAGTCAGTTCACTTCTCATACAGATGGCTTAGAAACTGACACTGCGACTGAAATCAGCAACGATGATTTCACAAATACTCAGATCTGGAGTGCAGAATGGTCATTATTTTCCTCCTGGTGGCAAAACCTTCTAGAAGGTCGAGTTGGTATTCAATTTGGTATTTTCTATGATACTGATCCACTTCGGAAACCTCATGGATTTGAAGAGTTTGTTGATCTGCTTAAGTTAAAAACAACACCACTTGCTTCCTTCAAGGACTTTAAAGAAAAACTTAATAAGAACTATCAAAGTGCTGTTGACAACTATAGAACTAGAGAACTTGCTACCTCGATTGTCAATACTCCAGCTGAACTAGAACAAAGCTTAGAGCACAAAATTGATGTCGAGATGGATCTGAGTTGTTTCTCTCTTCTCAAAGATAACCTCCTCTACTCTTATCTGCATCTCATGGTTATTGAAAGTAGAGCTTCTGTTTTTTGTGTTGAAGACTGTGCCCTCTTAGAGCAAGAACTCGATCAGCTACTAAACAATCTCGATGTGACCAATCCAATTGCTTTGCTTCAAGCTCAAGTCAATATCATCTATTGTGAACAGGCTATCAGCCAAGCAATCCATCAGAAAAAAGCAGCTCCTTCAGTTACCGAAAATTCAAATGATCAGATGATCTTAGCTCTAAATAGGAATTTTGAGAAAAAAAATCCTGAAAATGGTAACCATCATAAAAATCCAACAAAAGATCCTAAAGATCCTAAAAAAAAGAAGTCTCCGAAAAAAGAACCTGATAACAATGGAGATAATTTTACTCCTGGAGTAGTTCCTG
Source organism: bacterium (assembly GCA_021849805.1). Taxonomy (GTDB): domain Bacteria; phylum Verrucomicrobiota; class Verrucomicrobiia; order Chthoniobacterales; family UBA6821; genus CAIWMF01. Next base: position 40,988 of record JAJZSL010000003.1, on the reverse strand, counting down.
GCTTCACCCCTGGCGTTGTGGAAGGCTTTACTCCCGGAGTCAATCCTGGAGAGACTCCTGGCATCAACCCTGGTAACCCTGATAACCATGTCGTAGGTAACCCCGAGGGGAGAGAAGTCGGCAAAACTGATGGAACTCCCGGTGTTAACCCAGGAGAAACTCCCGGAGTCAATCCAGGAGAGATTCCTGGTATTGATCCAGGGAA
>JAJZSL010000003.1:0-40773 GCA_021849805.1 bacterium | reverse complement strand
CTGATAACCATGTCGTAGGTAACCCCGAGGGGAGAGAAGTCGGCAAAACTGATGGAACTCCCGGTGTTAACCCAGGAGAAACTCCCGGAGTCAATCCAGGAGAGATTCCTGGTATTGATCCAGGGAAAACAGATCAGGTCCCTGGTGTTAATCCCGGAGAAACCCCAGGAGTCAATCCAGCTGAAACTCCTGGTGTCAATCCTGGAGTAGTTCCTGGCTTCACGCCTGGCGTTGTAGAAGGCTTCACTCCCGGAGTCAATCCTGGTGAGACTCCTGGCATCAACCCTGGTAACCCTGATAACCACGTTGTAGGTAACCCGGAGGGAAGAGAAGTCGGCAAAACTGATGGAACTCCCGGTGTTAACCCAGGAGAGACTCCTGGCATCAATCCAGCTGAAACTCCTGGTATCAATCCCGGGGTAGTTCCTGGCTTCACCCCTGGCGCTGTGGAAGGCTTCACTCCCGGAGTCAATCCTGGTGAGACTCCTGGCATCAACCCTGGCAACTCTGATAACCATGTCGTAGGTAACCCCGAGGGGAGAGAAGTCGGCAAAACTGATGGAACTCCCGGTGTTAACCCAGGAGAAACTCCCGGAGTCAATCCAGGAGAGATTCCTGGTATTGATCCAGGGAAAACAGATCAGGTCCCTGGTGTTAATCCCGGAGAAACCCCAGGAGTCAATCCTGCTGAAACTCCCGGTGTCAATCCTGGTGAGACTCCTGGTATCAACCCCGGAGATCAAAATCACCATCGGGGAGGCAAGCACCATTCCCAAGATGGTGGAAATTGACAAACAAAACTGTTTTTATGCTCTAAAAACGATTAAAAATCATCAACGTTACAGCGATGATTCTCCTAGATTCCTACGTACGCAGGAATGACGGTAATGGAGATGGAAAGAACCTTCTAGACGACTACTCTTCTATCAATCATTTTTGTTTTCAACAGCAGTGAATTCATTTTCTCTCTTTCTTCTTCTTGAGTCTTAGTTAGAATTGGTCAATGAATATTCCCAAAGACCTCCTTTACACTAAAACACATGAGTGGATTCGTTTTGAGGACTCTGAAAAAAGAGTGATTACTGTTGGTATTACGGAACATGCTCAGGCTGAATTAACTGATATTGTTTATGTAGAGCTTCCAGAAGTTGGGAAAGATTTTTCTGCTGCCTCTCCCATAGCAGTTGTTGAATCTGTCAAAGCAGCAAGTGATATTTATGCCCCTACTTCTGGAATGGTTCTAAAAGTCAATGAATCACTTCAACATGACCCATCACTGATCAATAGTGATCCTTTTGGAGCTGGCTGGTTATTTCGGCTACGCCTTAGCATACCAGAAGAATTAGAGAAGCTCCTCACGCCATCACTCTATTTACAGCAAATTACTTCCTAAAAAAGTCTTTTTTCTTCCATGCTTGAAGGTGCATCACTTGAATTTCCATCATTAGGAACTTTTTTTCGAAGGCATGTTGGATTAACGGAGCAATCGATAGCCTCCATGTTAGCGCTTCTCGGTTGTTCCACCATCGAGGAGCTTCTCGATGAAACCATTCCCCAGAAACTTCGTTCATCAATCTCACTGGATCTCCCACCTGCAGCTAGTGAAGAAGAAGCTCTTGCTGAGTTAAAACAATTGGCTTCTGAGAACCAACAATGGCTCACCTACCTTGGCATGGGATATCACGGAACAAATCTTCCTGCTGTTATTCGGCGTAATATCCTTGAGAATCCTGGCTGGTACACGGCTTACACTCCTTATCAGGCAGAAATCGCTCAAGGACGCTTGGAAGCACTTCTGAATTTTCAGACAATGATCAGTGATTTGATGGGACTACCCATCGCTAATGCTTCTCTCTTGGATGAGGCAACGGCTGCCGCCGAAGCCATGGCTCTCTGTTTTGATTTAAAAAAACATCCTCTTTTCTTTGCTCATGCACATCTTCATCCACAAACCATAGCACTCCTAAAAACTCGCTCCGAACCTCTTGGAATCAAACTAATCGTTGGTTTCCTCGATGAAATGCCATCAGAAGGATTGTGCGGTTCTCTCCTTCAATATCCGACAACTATGGGAGTTATTGAAGATCCTCGTCCTTTTATTGAAAAAACAAAGTCTTCAGGAGGACTTGCTGTTGTCGCCTCTGATCCGCTTGCCATGGTTTTACTCAAGCCGCCAGGAGAGTTAGGAGCAGATATTGCTATTGGTTCTACACAACGTTTTGGAGTTCCTCTTGGTTATGGGGGGCCTCACGCGGCTTTTATGGCGATACGGGAGGAGTGGAAACGACGCCTGCCAGCTCGACTTGTTGGTGTTTCACGAGATGCTGAAGGAAGACGTGCTCTCCGCCTTGCTTTACAAACACGCGAACAACATATTCGTCGTGAGAAAGCAACGAGTAATATTTGTACAGCCCAAGTGCTTCTGGCCGTTATGGCATCGATGTATGCTATTTATCATGGCCCTGAAGGCCTCAAATCGATTGCTTCTGGTATCCATAAGCAAACTCAACGTCTTGCTAGATCACTCTCTCATGCAGGATGGAAGGTGGCTGCGATTCCTTTTTTTGATACGCTTCGCATTGACCTCACCGAAGAGCAATATCACTCCCTACAGCTACGAGCTACTGCTAGAAAAATCAATCTTCGTTTCCTAAAAAAAACAAAAGCACTCCTCATTACTCTTGATGAAACAGTTGTTTCACTAGCTCCATTATTAGAGCTTTTTGAAGCAGGAGAAGTTTCTGAAGTTTTTCCATCAACAGCTTCTGATGATTGGGAGTGGCCTCCTATTCTCAAGAGGAACACTCCCTTTCTGCAGCATCCTGTTTTCAATTCCTATCAGAGTGAAACGGAGATGTTACGCTACATTCATCGTCTTCAATCTAAAGATCTCTCCTTGACGACATCGATGATTCCTCTGGGTTCCTGCACGATGAAATTGAATGCGACCTCCGAAATGATTCCACTCAGTTGGGAGAAGCTAGCAGGTCTCCACCCCTTCATCCCGCTTGACCAAGCAGCTGGATATCAGAAAATTTTTTCTCAGCTAGAGAACTGGCTTGCTCAGATTACTGGATTCTATGCCGTTTCCTTACAGCCCAATGCTGGCTCTCAAGGAGAATATGCAGGACTTCTTGCTATTCGCTCTTATCATCGTGATCGAGGAGAGAAACATCGGAACGTTTGTCTCATCCCTCATTCAGCTCACGGAACCAATCCAGCAAGTGCTATCATGGCTGGCATGAAGATCATCGGTGTCCTCTGTGACACTCAAGGAAATATCGATCTTACTGATTTGAGAGAAAAAATTCTCCTTCACCAAGATCGTTTAGCCGCCCTGATGGTGACCTATCCTTCTACACACGGAGTTTTTGAATCCTCCATCCAAGAAATTTGCGCCTTAGTTCATCAAGCAGGCGGCCAAGTCTACATGGATGGAGCCAACATGAATGCCCAAGTTGGGCTTTGTCGCCCACATGAGTTAGGAGCCGATGTTTGTCACCTCAATCTTCATAAAACATTTTGTATTCCTCACGGTGGTGGTGGTCCAGGAGTTGGACCTATCTGCGTTGCCGAGCATCTGGCTCCCTATTTGCCCTCTTCTCAAATCTTTTTTCAAGAAGAAGAGTCTCCTTGCTGGAAGGATCAGAAGAACGACAAAACGAGAGTCCAGGCAAGCGATGATCATAGAGAGTCCTTCATGAAAAATCCTCAAATCAGTGCTGCTCCTTGGGGAAGTGCTAGTATTTGTGTGATTAGCTGGATGTATATTCGCATGATGGGTGCTGATGGTCTTGCAGCTGCCACTGGGCTAGCCATTTTGAGCGCTAACTACATTGCAAAGCGCTTGGAGCCCTATTTCTCGATTCTCTATCGAGGAGAACATGGTCGTGTTGCTCACGAATGTATCCTTGATTTGAGGCCTTGGAAACAACGTGCAGGAATTGAAGTGGAGGATGTTGCCAAACGGCTCATCGATTATGGATTTCATGCTCCAACAATGAGCTGGCCCGTACCTGGAACCTTGATGGTAGAGCCCACAGAGAGTGAGTCCAAAGAAGAAATCGATCGCTTCTGCGATGCGATGATTAGTATTTATGAGGAACTTCTTGCCATTGAAGAGGGAAGAGCTGATCGTACTAATAATCCTCTCAAGCGTGCTCCACATACAGCTGAGGCTCTTACAGAAGATCATTGGGATCGACCTTACTCGCGTCAGCAGGGAGCCTATCCGGCAACATGGCTGAGGCAACAGAAATTTTGGCCAAGTGTCGCTCGTGTCGATAATGTCTATGGCGATCGGAACCTCTTCTGTTCTTGTTCGCTATAGTCAAATTACTTAGAAATGACAGGAGAGAGTGCAGAGATTTCTAAAAAAGGCAAGGCCGAAGACCGAGCGCTATCTCAACGATCTCAACAATGAGGTGATGGGATGAGAACGCTGCCTTTTTTAAATAAGATCAAGTCAATTTCCATCTAATTTCTAAGTAATTTGACTTTATACCTCCAGAGGAAAGAACTACATAAAAATAATTGGTTGATCATTGATCATCGTTGATCTTGTTTCAATCCTCCGCACATTCTCTAAGTGACTGAAGGCATCTTCTAGAAGACTTTTTTGCTGTTGGAGTGTGGCAATATTCGAACCACCAATCAATTTCTTGGAAGTAATCATAGCATAATAGTTTCTCATGGAGTTGGCTTCCTGAAAAGAAAAGGCAGAGAGGTTATACTCCACTTCTGATCGATCATCATGGCGAAGTTTAATAGCCAGAGGGCCAGTTATAGCATCAGGTTGTACCAGCGAAATGACTTCTTCAAAGTGAGAGGCAGCTCTCTCACATTCACGAGCTTGTTGATACCGCAGTGCTGCCACTTCTCTTGCATTCACTCTCAAGGAAGTAATAGCATCTTGGTAATAACGTGTAAAAGCATTGAAATAACAGCCGATGATGTCTGCTTTTCTTCTTTGGTAAGCACGATGTAAGTTTTCTTGGCAATGGAGAGCTGCTCTCAAATAAGAAGATAAGGTTTGATAGTGTAATTTTAACTCAGCATGGGAAGTCTCCTCAGCTTTTGCTTGATAAAATGATTCAGCCTCTACGATGGATTGACGATCCCATTGATAGGGTCTTGAGAAATCAAGGTCCTCATGCTCCGAGGGAGGAGGGGGTAGTGGTGGAAAAGTTGCATAGTTTCTGAAAGAAGCTTCTGGAGTCCAATGAGGTGAGCGTAGCAGCATTCTCTCTTCCAGCGAAGGCTCTCCAGCTTCTGTGGAGCTTGTTGAAGGAGGTAAGTGCAAATCTGATTTTAGATGAGTAAGCTGATGAATAGGCTCTCCATCATGAGACAAGGAGCCTGAAGATGCTGCATGTTGAAATGATTCCGTGTGAAGGCCACTAGGATGCTCTTGCTGAGGCCACACAACAGTCATGGTATGATCACCAAAAGCGACTTCTTTCTCATCCTCACGAACAGGTGGAGGAAGAGGTGCCAGTGGATTTTTGATTTCTCCTACAGAAGAATAAGAGGTTTCCAATAGCAGTTCTTCAGGAAAATCACCACTTCCTATTTTGTTAGAAGAATTCATATTTATTTTTTAAGTTACAACATTCACTCGAAATTTTAGAAAAATTTTTCTCCTGCTCTCCACTCCTAGAGGCGGATCAGGGAGTTTTCAATATTCTTTGCATCTTGAAGATAGATCTGCGCTTGTTCAAAGAGGCCTTTATGAAGTTGCAGTAGTGAGGTCATTTCAGGAGATTGAGGAAGCAGGAGAGCATCATTGAGGAGCGTAACATAGTTACTCATCGATCCTTCTTCACGAAAAGATAATTCAGCAAGGTTATTTGTGATCATGAGCGTATTCTCTGGAGAAGTATTAGTACGCAGATTCAAGGATGAAGCTATTCCTTGAGCATAGATCGTGAGGTTATCAAGAAGAGAGAATACTGCCGATGAAGAGAAGAGATGCTCTAATCGAGCAGGAAGTCGAGCGATGAGTAGTTGCGCTCTTTGAAGAGAGGTAACAATTTGCTCTAAACAATAAGCAGCTTTTGAGTAGCTCTCTGCTGCATGCTCCAGTCGTTGAGACTCTATTTCCCAATCAGTAGAAGGTTGAAAGAGACGAAATCGTGTAGCATAACGATACATAAGAGAAGCTTGAAGATAGAGAAAGGACTCATCAGCTCTTCCTTCTTCTCTAGCTCTGCTAGCAGCAGCTTCAAGTTGCTGCATTTTTCGAAGCAGTAATTGAACATGTCCATAATGATCTTGAAGATGAGGATCCGTAGCCTCTATTTTTTTCCTCGATAATATTCCTCAGCAATAGCAAGAGAAGATCCACGCATGGGACCAAGAAGATCAATCTCTTAGTCCGAAGGAAATATGCATCCAGAGAAAGAGGTCGTTCTTCTTCCCTCCTCTTCGTCTCTTCTTTCTGCTCGTTGATGTATCAGCGAAGTAGAGGATGAGGGACCCTCCGATGAGGGCACGTGTGCTATACGTCTGTTAAAAAAAGAGCCAACGCTCCTCTCTCCAGGACTCTGATGACTAGAGGAAGTAGGAGAAGCAATAGCCCCATAGAGTGAACTTCTTCGGGCTGTACGGAGTAGTGAAGCTGATTCTTCCGGAGCGGATGGATTTATCACTAGGTTTTTTTCTCAAAGAGGTAGTGAGAGACCATCCACTCTTCTCCTTGCCTATATCCCCAGAGCTCTTCACAAGCCATGAAGAAGAGACGCCAGTAAACCCACCAACGCTTCTTCTGCTCCTCCCCATAAGTAGTGGCTAGCAGAGGGATGATTCTCTTTTTTGCTCGATCCATATTTTCTAACCAAGCACGAGCTGTTTTTTGATAGTGAGTTCCACAAACATGCCAATGATCCTTGATCCGAAGATCCTCTTGAAAATAGAGCAATAGATCATCAGAGGGCATTTGACCTCCTGTAAAAAAATATCGTGCCATCCAGTCATCTTCTCCCTCCTCTATTTCGTAGTGATAGGCTATTTCACGATGAGAGAAAAGATGGACAAAGAGCATTCCGCCTGGCTTGAGCCACGTAGCAATGCGCTGGAGCAAGAGTTGGTAATTTTTCATGTGCTCAAACATTTCAACAGAAACAACACGATCGAAAAGAGCTTCACCTTCTCCTAAATAATCAATCATATTGACTGTTCGAACCGTTACATTGGTAAGATGACGTTCTGCAAGCTGGGCATTAATATATTCACGTTGTGTCTTTGAATTCGAAATCGCTGTTATCTGAGCATCGGGATAGTGAGTGGCCATCCATAAGGTGAGTGAGCCCCAACCACAACCAAGTTCTAAAATTCGCTGCCCCCCCTCCTGAAGCTCTGCTCGCTCAGCAGTAAGTCGGAGCATCTCCTCCTCTGCTTGATCCAAGCTGGAAGTATCATCTTTCCAGAAACCAGAACTATATTTTTTTTGTTTTCCTAGGACATGCTCAAAAAAATCTGTTGGTAGTTCATAGTGCTGCTCATTAGCTTGCTGGGTAGCAACAGCCAGAGGGCTCTGCTTGAGCGAGTGAAGATGCTTCATGAAGAGCTCTTGGCGCTCTTGCAGAGAGAGTCTCTTGAAGCGCTGAAGATGTGCTGCCAGCCTTCTGCGAATGCCGTAACGAAGAAGAAGATCAGGAAGAAAATTTTTGGTAAGGAGAAAATGAAGCAAGCGATTCATGAGTGTTCCCAACATCATGATCCGAGAGAAAATCTTTCACAAGCTACTAAAAATAGAGGCTGTTCTTTCTTTGAGGAAAAGTGATATTCTCCCCCGTTGATGAAACGCCGTATTCTTCGTGAACTTGGTCGCAGCCAACGACTCGCTATCCTAGAAATTTTGAAATGCTCCCAAGCGGGCCTCTCGGTGCGTGAACTCGCTACGCGTCTCTCCATGAGCTACATGGGGGTAAAAGCACATTGTCTCTCCATGCATCGTCAAGGCTACTTAGAAACATGGCGTCAACCTAGTCACCGTGGTCGCCCTTTGATGTACTATCGCCTTACTGAAAAAGCTTATGAACTTTTTTCTGAAGAAAATAATGCACTCGCTCTCTCCTTACTGCAAGGAGCCCAGCAACTCTTTGGGTCTACAGCTGCCGAAAAATTATTAATGCTTCATTTCCGTCACATGGCAGTAGCCATAAAAAAGAAAATCAGTGGTGATACTCCCCGAGAGCGTGCTCGCTCTTTTGCTAAACTACGTCATGAAGAAGGCCATTTTGCTTGTTTCCAAGAGGATTCTTCTTGGAGTATTCTTGAGAGTCACAATCCTCTAGAACCTATTGCTCGTCTCTATCCTCAGGTTGAAAACTTTGAGAAAACAATGATTAGTGATGTTCTGGGAATCCCTATTCATCGTGAAGTCAGCCAAGTTGCTGGCATCTATCGCTCCGTCATCTCTCCAGCTGCTTAACATTAACAATGCTTCAGAAAAATCATTGCAACAATCACCATGCTTCCTCAGCACTCCAGAAGAGAATTTTTGTAACAGGAGGAGCTGGCTATATCGGTAGTATTTGTGTTGAGCAACTTCTTGAGAAAGGTTATAGCGTTGCTGTTTTTGATAACTTGAGTGAAGGGCATCGTGCTGCCATTGATCCAAGAGCTACTTTTTTCCAAGGAGAGTTGGCCGATCGATCGTTTCTTGAACAAACATTGCGTGATTTTCAAGCAACGGCGGTGATGCACTTTGCAGCTCATGCTCTGGTGGGAGAATCCATGCTCCATCCCTCAAAATACTTTCACAACAATGTTGTTGGTGGCCTTAACCTCTTAGATGCCATGGTGGCTACAGGAGTTAGGCATCTTGTTTTCTCTTCGACTTGCGCTACCTTTGGAGTTCCCGATCAGATGCCTATTGTTGAATCGATGCCACAGCGCCCAATCAATCCCTATGGAGAATCAAAATTAATTTTTGAGCGTCTTCTACCATGGTATGAGAAAATCCATCACCTAACTTTTATAGCCTTACGTTATTTTAATGCTGCTGGTGCTAGCACTCGTTTTGGAGAAGATCATCGTGTCGAAACTCATTTAATTCCCAACGTCCTCAATGTTGCTCTTGGTAAAAGAGAAGCCGTTGAAATTTATGGAACTGATTATCCAACACGTGATGGGAGTTGTATTCGCGACTACATCCATGTACTGGATCTAGCAGAAGCTCACCTCTTAGCTCTCCACGCCAAAGAGAGTGCCTTCTACAACCTTGGCACAGGAGGTGGTTCTTCTGTTTATGAAGTGATCGAATGTTGTCGTCGTGTCAGTGGCTATCCCATTTTGGCCTTAGAGAAGCCGCGCCGACCAGGTGATCCACCTCTTCTTATCGGTTCTTCCGAGAGAATCAAAAAAGAATTAGGCTGGAATCCACAGTATCAGTCTCTTGAGAAAATTATTCAAAGTGCTTGGAGTTGGCATCAGGCCCATCCTCACGGCTATCAAGATTGATCCTTCTTCTCTTGCAAGGAGATGATTTCAACTCTCTTCACCTAGGAAAGAGCATGGAGTGCATCTCGCCTCGTTTTTTATGAACCTAATAGAAACACATGCTCATCTTGATGATCCTCGTTTTGAGCACGATCGTGATGCTCTGATTGATCGTGCTCATGCTGCAGGAGTCAGGCGCATTGTTACTATTGGCACGAGCATGGCCAGCAATCATAGAACACTAGCTCTGGTGGAACGCTATCCCTCTCTTTATGCAGCTCTAGGGATTCATCCTCTTCATCTTCATGAAGAAAAAACCACTTGGTGGAAGGAATTAAAAAGACTTGCTACTCATCCTAAGGTTGTTGCTCTTGGAGAAATAGGATTGGATTATTATCATCTTCCCAGTGATCTCTCTTCGGCTAACTTGATCCAATGGAGAGAAGAGCAACTCCAGGCTCTCCAAGCTCAACTTGATTTAGCAGTAGCCTTAGGCTTCAATGTCATTATTCATCAGCGCGACCTTCCTCTTACCAAAAAAAAAGAGTTGTCAGAAGATTCTCTGCTGCATCAATTCAACGCTTGGGACGATCTCTTGACTATCCTCTCCTCTTATCAAAAGAAGCTATCTGCTGTTTTCCACTGTTTTGGAGGAAGTGTAGAGCAAATGCACTCTCTCCTTGATCAAGGACATGTTGTTTCCTTCACAGGAATTGTCACTTTTAAGAATGCATCACTCCTTGCTCAAACAATAGAAGCCACTCCTAGGAATCATTATATGATTGAAACAGATGCTCCCTACTTAGCTCCCGTGCCACATCGTGGAGAGCGTGCTGAGCCTGCTCATGTACGCCTTATTGCTGAAAAAATTGCTCAGTTGCGCCGTTGCTCTCTTCAAGAAGTTGCCGCAGAAACGACGTTAAGAGCAGAAGCATTTTTTCGATTTTCTCCATGACATTTCCTATTCCCTCAACTTGGAAGAGAAATCGATGGCTGCCATCGGCTCTCCTAATTTTAGGCATTCTCCTGCTCAGCTACTTTTCCTTCTCCCTCTTGGAAGAGTTTCTTGAGCATTCAGGATCAAAGTGGAAGCTCGTTTGGCACTATAGAAATGTTTTTTGGCATGGCTGGTTGAGTACTCTTTCTATTTCGATGGTAGCACTTCTGTTGAGTTGTTTTTTGGGAGCACTGCTTCTCACAGCCTATCGATCATCACTGAAGCTACTTCATTTTCTAGCATTCCTTCTCATTGAAATTCTTCGCGGAACACCTTTTTTGACACAAATTCTCTTTTTCTTCTATGTGGTTGCTCATGGAGTAGGGCTTGAGAACCGCTTGTTAACAGGCATCCTTCTTCTTTCACTTTTCAGTAGTGTCTACATTGCAGAATTAATGAGAGCAAGTATTGAAGCAATTCATCCTCTTCAGTGGGATTCTGCAAAAGCCATTGGGCTGACGACTTATCAAACTTATCGCTATGTCATCATTCCTCAGTCCCTTCGCTCGCTACTTCCTGCCCTTGCCGGTCAACTAGCTTCTCTCATTAAGGATTCTTCCTTACTCTCCATTATCGGCATTTCTGAGCTGACACTCTCGGCTCAACAAGTCAATGCAACAACCTACTGCACATTGGAGAGTTTTTTCCCATTAGCACTAGGGTATTTAGTCCTAACACTCCCCATTTCTTTAGGAAGTCGGTTGCTAGAGAAAAAATTAAAATTGTGAATATAACTATTGAACATCTTTGCAAAAGTTTTTTGCTTCAGCATCAGCACAAAAAACTTTTTGATGACTTTTCTGTATCGATCACTTTTGATCATGTCCTAGCACTATTAGGTCCAAGTGGTAGTGGTAAGACGACTCTCCTACGTTTGCTAGCGGGATTGGAGATCCCAGAGCAAGGTTCTATTCTCATTAATGGAGAAGCCATCCCATCTGATGAAGCTTCGCTAGAGCGCTATCGCCGAAAATTAGGTGTTGTTTTTCAGCAGCAAAGCCTTTTTCCTCATTTAAGTGCTCTTGAAAATGTCATCTTACCGCTCAAGCTGGTCCATCATGTTCCCTCATTGTTAGCCAAAAAAAGAGCTCAAGAGATCCTTGAGCAGCTCCATCTTAAGGAACATCAGTATAAAAAACCTCATCAACTCTCCGGGGGGCAAGCACAGCGTGTTGCTATTGCGCGTGCTTTGGTAACCTCTCCCACGTGGTTACTTCTTGATGAACCAACGTCATCACTTGATCCTGGGATGAAGTCAGAAGTTCTCGAACTCATCCTTGAGCTGCGCTCTCGCTCCATTCCTATCCTCCTAGTAACTCATGAAATAGAATTTGCCAAAAAATGTGCTGATCAAATGATCTTCTTAGTAGAAGGGAGTATTACTTATCAAGGAGCGATGGAGAATTTCTTCAAGAGTACTACTGGCGAGCATGAAGAACATTTTTAGTTTATTATTTCCAAACAAATACAAGAACAATGAATCAGCTTTATCTTTTTCTCTCTCAACTCCTAGCTCCTCTTCTCCATACTCTACCATCAGCAGGAGAAGGCAATCTACTTGCTCTAGTGATTCGTGGTGGATGGGTCATGCTTCCCTTACTGCTTCTCTCTGTCATCACTACTGCTTTAATTTTTCTCTATCTCTTCACCTTACGTGCAAGAAGTGTTGTGAGTAGAAAATATATGGTGATGGCATCAGCGTTACTTACCAAAGGAGATCTCTCCAGCTTCTTAAAAACATCGCTACATCATCGTGAAAGTGTCGCTCTGATTATGAATCGTACCATCGATTTTATGTTTCATCATCCAGAAGCAACTCACACTCAAGTACGTGAAATCGCGCAAACAGAAGGAGCTCGTGAGTCCAATATTCTTCAACAACGCATTCTCTGGCTCTCCGATATTGCTACAATGGCTCCTATGCTCGGATTGCTTGGGACGGTTCTAGGAATGATCCACTCTTTTAATGTTATGGCCAATGATATTGCAGCAACACGTCCACTCCTCTTAGCTGCAGGAGTTGGTCAAGCCTTGGTAGCCACGGCTGCTGGACTTCTTGTAGGGATGATTGCTATGAGTGCTTATGCTTTTTTCCGAGGCCGCGTCAACTCCATGATCTCGGAGATGGAATCAGCAACAACTCAACTTCTTGCACTCCTCGCTCTTGTTAAGAGAGAGAGAGGGTCATGATTTTTGGGAGAACCAAGGAATGAACATGGATGTTTTTTCCTGATACTTTCTGTAAGCATCTCCTTTGCTTTGAAGGGAAGCGGCTTCAGCAGGGGGAATGCCGGTCACCTTTATTAAGAGAAAGATAATGATTGCAGGAGCATAAAGGGTGGTCCACCCTCCAGGGGCAGAAGAAGCAAGCAAGTAAAAGCTCATCCAAATAATCATTTCAAAAAAATAATTAGGGTGACGCGAATATTTCCAGAGCCCTTCTTCACAAACGATCTTAGGGGAAGAAGTTCTTTTTTTAAAAGACGCCAGTTGATGATCAGCGATTGCTTCACCAAAAATACCGAGAAGGAGCAAGAAACAGCCTGCTATTTCCAGTCGACTCCAAGATGGATGAGGATTCTTACCAATATAGAAAAAAGGAATGGTTAATAAGATCACAGAGCCTGCTTGTGCTTGAAAAAAAAGAAAAGAGTAGAGAGCTTCTTTTTCTTTCCAAACAAGGCGCAACTGCTCATACCGTCGGTCTTCGTGAGGATGAGCCTTTGCAATGCGATAGCTCAAGTGCCAAGTGAGTCGACCACTCCAACATAAAAAAAGAAGAGCGATTAGTAACTTGCTTCCATTCCAAGGACTCAAAGCCAATAGAAAGAAAAGCCCCATGATCAATAATCCAGCAGCCCAGAAAGCATCCACTAGGGAGTAGTTATTACAAGCGCGCGCCCAACACCAAGCAAGAGTGAAGAGAAGCATCATCGCTCCGGTGGCTTTTAGAAAAAAAAGAAAAGAATCTAGCATAAGGTTCGGTTATTAGGTCGTGTGTAGATTGCTTGCACAACAGAAATGTTATGAGTGGCAAATGCTGCTTCACAATATTGGAGATAATAGTTCCAACTTCGAATAAAAGACTCATCAAAACCGAGCGCTCGAACTTCAGGTAAATGGGCATTGAAATTCTTATGCCACATAGCCAACGTACGCGCATAGTCCCTCCCGAGGTCTTCTAAATCATGGAGAAAAAGATTGCTCGTCTCTAGAAGAACTTGATTAATTCGTCCAACACTGAGCAGCAAAGAGCCTGGAAAGATATGATGTTGAATCCAATCAACACTTCTTCTCAAACTGGAGTAACGATAGTCCGCAACAGTAATCATTTGCACACCAAGTAACCCATCGGAGTGAAGAACTTCATGGCACTTGGAGAAGAAGGCATGGTGATAGTGATGTCCAACAGCCTCGAGCATTTCAATGGAGACAATTTTATTATAACGACCAGTAAGATGACGATAGTCTTGCAGAAGAATGGTGATTTGATCTTCCAATCCTAAAGCTGCTACTCTCTCTTGGGCCCAGCTAGCTTGAGCTTGCGAAATGGTAACTCCCGTAAGATGACATCCATAGTGTTGAGCAGCATAGAGAGCAAAACCACCCCATCCACAACCAATCTCGAGAACGTGATCAGTAGACTGAAGGTGTAATTTCTCACAAAATGCTCTATATTTGGCTTCCTGAGCTTCTTGGAGAGATTGATGAGCATGCTGAAATTTGGCGCTCGAGTAGGTCATCGTGGGATCAAGCCAAAGAGCATAAAAATCATTACCCAAATCATAATGCTGGGAGATATTACGACGGCTCATACTCACACTATTGCAACGCTTAAGATGACGTATCCACTGGAGGATGGTTAAAAAGTTAACGCTTGGTATATTGGTGGCTTTTGTGTTGGAACCTTGAAAATTATTAAGATTCTCAATAAACCAAGTGATGAGAGCCTTGATATCATCCGTATCCCAGAGACCTTCTGTATAAGCTTTTCCTAGCCCTATATCTCCGTAGAGCGCACAGTATTTAAAAAATTTGGAAGCATTGTGAATGGTTATCTGCGCTGTAATAGGAGCTCCAGGTTCCCCAAAATAAGAAGATGGTCCTTCATCATATTGGAGAGAGAGCCCTCCTTTCTTCATGGTTCTGAGAGCTTTTAGAACAAAATACTCCCAAAGGCTCTTACGTCTAGTTGTGGAATGGTTATAAGAGAGTGTCATCGCTTTTTTTATTTGAAAAGGGTCTTAGAAGGTCACATTGAGCTTCCAGACGATCTGTTTTTTGAAAAAAAGGAATTTTCTTCCTCCAGAGAAGAAAAGCATGCCAGTGAATGAGAGTAATAATACGAAAGGAAAGGAGTGGATATTTGAAAAAATACCAAAAGAGTCGTGCGGAAGTCAAAGAGCGCTCACTACCACGAATAGAACTCAAGAGAGTCCTCTTCCTCTCTTCATAGTCATCAATATTGACGCGCCATGTTTGCTGAGGAATCCCTATCTTAAAATCAAATTCAAGGCCTGGATCAGAAAAGGGAGAAACATAAAAATTTTTTGTAACACGCCGATGCCACAAACCATCAGCATGCCGATGCTCAATGAGGAAGAGTTTCATTTCTCTAAATGTATTGACAACTTCTGCAACCACAACTAGTGGCTCTCCTTGCTTAGAGTAGAGGTAATAGAAAGAAACAGGATGAAATCCATAGCCTAAAACGCGCGGAAAGGTCATCAGAGAAATAATTGTATCTGCTGGGAATTTTTTTCCTTGAGTCTCCAACCATGCAAGAAGATTAGGAGCAATACCACCAGGATACCCAAGATCGATATGATCAGCATCATCAATAGAAAAAAAATTCCATTTGTTATGACCTAAGCACCAGGTACGCTGAGCCAAAGCAGGTAGCTCCTGAAGATTCACGCTCAGCATGAAGAGGCGATAAGAGAAAACATGGCGCTTTGGTTGAAGACGAGCGTGCGTAACAGAGCACTCGTAGAGCTTACTGATGATGGGAGAGCCAAGGATCATGACCTAATATTTCTTGAGCAACCCAACACGCTGAGAGAAGACCATCTTCATGAAATCCATAGCGCTGCCAAGCACCACAAAAGTAACGATTCGTTCTACTCCCAGCAGCACGTAGTTCTGACAAACGCTCTTGAGCAGCAATAGCCTTCAAATCAAAGAGAGGATGTTCATAACAAAGAGCACGCTTGATAGAATCTTCCTTTGGAATCACGGGAGGATTAAGGGAAACAAAATAGTTCTCTCTCTCTGAAACTCCTTGTAGCTCATTCATCCAGTAGTGTGTTGAGTAGTGATATCCCCCTCCCTTCTCCTTACCATCAATACGGTAGTTCCAAGAAGCCCAAGCACGCTTACGCTGAGGCATGAACTGTGGATCGGTATGTAAGTAGAGATCATTATGCTGATAGCGAAACGCGGAGAGAATTTCCTCTTCTAGTGGCGTGGGGTCATCCAGGAGAGGGAGAGCTTGATCTCCGTGCACAGCAAGAATGACTTTATCAAAGTGTTCTCTACTTCCATCTTCAAAGAGAAGTTCAACTCCTCGATCATGACTCCTCATTTTCTTCAAACGTGCACCTTGGTGCAAGCGGTGCTTAAGAGAAGTTACCAATTTCTCTACATACGCCCTAGAACCGCCTACTACCGTACGCCAAGGGTGATGCGTATGACGACCCAGAAAACCATGCTGATGCCAGAACCGTAACAGTGTATGCGCAGGGAACTGCTCGATACTTGCAGGAGAACTTGACCAGACGGCGGCTGCCATGGGAGAGAGATACCATTGGAGGAAATCTTCTCCATAACCACGCAGGTTGACATAATCTCGAAGCGTCATTTCTCGGAAGTGGGGATCCATGAGTTCCTGCACACTTTCTTGATGAAAACGAGCAATCTGACCGAGCATCCGCCAGTAGCGAGGTCGCAAGAGATTTCGACGTTGCACAAAAAGTAAAGGAAGACTCGTTCCATTATATTCCAAATCATCTCCTCGATGTTGTACGCTAAAGGACATGATTGTCGGCTTTGTAACAACCTTCAGTTCTTCAAAAAGCCGCGTGAGCAACGGGTAGGTAACCTCATTATAGACCATGAAGCCAGTATCAATAGGAAGAACCTTTTCTTCCTCCTCAACCATCACCGTGTGAGCATGACCTCCAAGACGATCCTCTTTTTCAAAAAGAGTAACTTCATAGTTCTCTCGTCGAGCTAGAAAGTAAGCAGCAGCTAAGCCAGAAATACCAGTTCCAAGAATAGCAAGAGAGGTTTTTGGAGGAGACATGCTGCTGTTTTCAAAAAATCTTTATATCATTTTTAGCGTTTCTTAGTATTTCCCGAATTTAGGGTACGTCTATGAAAAAATTTCTTTCTTCTTCTCCCTATCTGGAATCACCCTCCTTCAAAGAGACCTATTTAAAGACCTATTGGAAGCGCTCCTGCTTTTTTCAGAAGCCTCCCTCAGGGACTCCATCACTAAGCTCCATCACTGATCGATTGGAGAATCTTCTGAAAAATACCCTTGTATCGACTGATCGAAGAACAATAATTTTTAAGAAGCGTTTGCTTTCTCTGCTTCGAGAGCCCTTGTTACTGCTTCCTCAATTTCAAGATAAAGAGGAGTGTTACTTTTGAGTGCTTCTTTGGCAGCATCACGTCCTTGAGCCAGTTGGTTTCCTTGGTAGCTAAGCCAAGATCCGCGCTTCTCGATAATATTTTTCTCGAGAGCAAGATCCAGTAAGGAACCAGTGTTAGAAATTCCTTCATTATACATGATATCAAACTCCGCTTCCGTAAAGGGTGGTGCTACTTTATTCTTCACGACTTTAATTCGTGTCCGATTTCCTGTTACTGTTCCATCAGCTGTTTTGATTGCTCCGACACGACGGATATCAATGCGCACACTCGAATAAAATTTGAGGGCTTTCCCTCCTGGTGTTGTTTCAGGATTGCCAAACATGACACCAATTTTTTCACGGATTTGATTGGTAAAGATGACGCAGGTATCAGCTTTAGAAATGAAAGCTGTTAGTTTCCTCATGGCTGCACTCATGAGCCGTGCTTGAGCTCCTACAACGGAATCTCCAATTTCTCCTTCCAATTCTGTTTTGGTAACCAGAGCAGCTACCGAATCTAAGACAACGACATCTAGAGCATTGGAGCGAACAAGCGTTTCACAAATACGTAACGCTTCTTCCCCTGAAGAAGGTTGTGAGACAAGAAGATCTTCTAAATTGACTCCTAGCTTCCGCGAATAAACAGGATCAAGAGCATGTTCAACATCAATAAAGGCAGCTAGACCTCCTTTTCTCTGAGCTTGAGCAATAACGCTGAGCGTCAGGGTCGTTTTCCCAGAAGATTCTGGTCCATAAATTTCAATGATACGCCCCCGTGGAAAACCACCCACACCCAAAGCACGATCAATGAGAAGATTGCCAGTAGGAATCACTGAAATTCCTTCAGCACCCTGAGCTCCAAGTCTCATAATCGCTCCATCTCCATAATCTTTGGCAATCTGCTGGATGGCCAGATCGAGGTTCTTAGCTCGTAGTGTCATCGCTTTGTCACTCAGTGTTGCATTTTTCAGAAGAGCAGGCGTTATATTTTCTTCAGTTTTAGCCATAAGATTTTAGGAAAGGGGGAAGTTGAGGCCCTATCTTAGAGATTCTATTCTTCCAAAGCAAGTAGCATCAACATGCTCTTGATAAATTGATTTTCATTATTACTAACTACCGCTAGAGTCCCTAGCTTCATGAAATTGCTCCCAACTTCTTTTCTACCTCGCTTGATGAGTACATTCCTTCTTTGGGCGCTCATTGCAGTGGTCGTCGTTAAAAAATCTGAAAATGGTTATGCCCTACTCATTGCCATTGCTGCGCTTGGGTCGCTCTGGGAATATTTTTGGCTTTTAAGAGTAGCTAATATTCCACGTCATTGGAGTCTTGGCTATGCCAGTGGGATTGTTTTGCTGGGGGGGAATTTTTGGTTGCTACGCACTTCTTCTTCTAGTGATTTTTTCTTACGAGAAGGTTCTGTCTTTATTTTTGAATCGATGCTTCTGGCCATCCTTCTGCTGCTGCTTTTTATAAAAACATTATTTTCTTCAAAACCACATCGCAAAGCTGCTGATGCCATTGCTTTCACTCTTCTTGGAATTATCTACATTCCCTGGCTGTTTTCTTTTGTCATCAAAATCATTTATCTTACGCCACGCACGAGTGAAGGACTGCTTACTGGTCACTACTATGCTCTCTTTCTCTTAGTAGTGACAAAATTCACTGATGTAGGAGCCTTCATTTCTGGAAGTCTCTTGGGACGTTCTCCTTTCTTTACACACATCAGTCCTCGGAAAACTCGTGAAGGATGCCTGGGGGCTCTCTGCTTTGCGATACTAAGCGGTTATCTTTTCTTTCACTGCTTTGAACATCAATTGTCTCTCCTCCGCCCAGTTACTGTACTGATCATTTCCTTAGTACTTGGGATGGCTGCTATTTTAGGCGATCTTGCTGAATCATTACTCAAGCGGACATTACAAACAAAAAATTCCAGTGATACGCTACCTGGTATCGGAGGGGGCCTTGATCTCATTGATAGCATTCTTTTTACGGCTCCTCTTTTCTATTTTATACTCTTGGGAATTCTTTTCCTCTAATATGTCTTTTCAGCGCCGCGTTGTTATCTTAGGAGCCAGTGGCTCTATTGGTCAAAGTGCTATTGAGGTTGCCCGAGCTCTTCGAGAACGGATGAAGATTGTTGGCATGTCAGCCTATCACAACCAAACTCGTTTATTGGAATTAGCCAAAGAGTTTGCTCCTCCAATGATATGCACCAGAGATGCAATCAGTGCGAACGATCTTCGCAAAGCCTTTGAGTCGCACGCAAGTATACCTACCATTGTCCATGGAGAGGAAGGATTGAGAAGGCTGGCAACACTTCCAGAGGCTGACTTAATCTTAGTTGCTATTGTTGGAACGGCTGGTTTAAAACCGACACTGGATGCACTGGATGCAAAAAAAAATCTAGCTCTTGCTAGCAAGGAAATTTTGGTCATGGCTGGAGAGGAGGTCATGAGAAGAGCTGCGACTTCTGGAAGCCTCATTCTTCCTGTCGATAGTGAACATAATGCTCTTTTTCAATGCTTAGAAGGACGGGACCGAAGTACTATTCGACGCTTAATCATCACTTGTTCAGGTGGTCCTTTTCGCACAATAGCCACAAGCGCTGATTTAAGAAAGGTTACTCCATCGATGGCACTACGTCATCCAACTTGGAAAATGGGATCTAAAATCACTATTGATTCAGCAACCCTTTTTAACAAAGGACTAGAAATGATGGAAGCTCATCATCTCTTCAATATTCCCATGGAAAAAATTGACGTCGTCATTCATCCTGAGAGCATCATTCACTCCATGGTAGAATTTGTAGATGGATCTCTTTTAGCTCAACTCAGTCACCATGAAATGACCTTTCCCATTCAATATGCCATCACTTATCCCGAGCGCATTCATGGTCCTTGCTCCTTTCTTGATTTACCGAGCATTGGGGCCCTTCATTTTGAAGAACCGCGTCATGAGCTCTTCCCAGCACTCCGCCTAGCCAGAGAGGCTGGTATATCTGGTGGTACGATGCCTGCTATCCTCAATGCAGCAAATGAAAAAGCTGTAGAACTTTTTCTTGCAGGCAACATTACTTTTCCTCATATCTGGCACTATGTGGAGGAAACAATGAATCGTCTCTCCTCACTTCCTCATCCAACACTTGAAGAAATCATGGCTGCTGATGAAGAAGCAAGAAGGATGGTTTTGCATCTTTACAATTCAGAATTCTTAAGCTGATAATAACCATTTCTATTATAGCAGAGAGTAGCATGTGACCTCACCACTTTTCACGATTCCCCCTCTCTGCAATACAATCATCACTCCTTTTCTCTCTCCTTAGCCTATGTGGCTCCTCTTGCCTTTTCTCATCACTTGTTTGACAGTTGTTTCACTGTTACTGATTATTGTTGTGCTCATGCAGCGACCTAAGAATGAAGGATTGGGAGCCTCTTTTGGAAGTAACATGACCGATAACCTTTTTGGAGCACAAACAAGCACTGTCCTCAATCGTTTTACTGTTTGGCTTGGAAGTCTCTTTTTTCTTTTAACGCTGCTCATCTCCATGGTGTATGTCAAGTCCTCCAGTGGTCCTACCAAAATCCAAAAGCAGCTCATGAGCAAACCTGCTACTGGAGCAACAGTTCCTTCAACATCAGCGAAGCCTTAGTCTTCCCTTAGGGAGCCTCTCTTTACTCATGCAGGTTGTTGAGAACATTGCTCTCTTAAGAGAGTTTACTAGCCATGCAAGAGAACCGCTGGTTTTTGTTCCTACGATGGGAGCCCTCCATCAAGGACATGCTGCTCTTCTCCAACAAGCACGTCAAGTCGCCGGAGAGCTTGGTACGGTAGTGGCTTCCATTTTTCTTAATCCTACACAGTTTAATCATCCTACTGATTTAGAACTCTACCCTCGCTCTCCCTCTTCTGATCAAGAGCTCTGTAAGAAGCTGCATGTTGATGTTCTTTTTTCTCCGAGAGTTGAGGAGATTTATCACCCAGAAGCTTCCATCAGCGTTCATGAGGATCAACTCTCAGCAGCTCTTTGTGGAAAATCACGTCCAGGACATTTTCAAGGAGTTCTTACTATTGTTACTAAACTTTTTAATATGATCGATCCTGATGTGGCTATTTTTGGAGAAAAAGATTGGCAACAACTCATTTTGGTTCGCCGTCTTGTTCGTGACTTGAACTTTAAGGTTCATATTCTCTCACACCCTACAGTGCGGGAGCAAGACGGTCTTGCTATGAGCTCTCGTAATCAACGTCTCTCCGCTCAAGAACGAGCTGTTGCTCCTCAAATCTATAGAACTCTTCAACAAACAAGAGATCGTGTGCTCCGAGGAGAAAGAAATCTCCCCTCTCTCCTCAAGCAGGTAGAAGCAATCTTCCGATCCATGCCTCATGCCACCATCGAGTACATCACCATAGTCCATGAAGAAACTCTCCAACCATTATTAACCTTAGAGAAGAGCATGACCCCAGCTCGTCTCTTTGTCGCACTACACCTTGGCAACGTACGTCTTATTGATAACATCGATCTGCCCATACATGATAGTAAGCAAGAGCAGCATTGAACATTGCTTCCTTTCCAGAGGAAAAGCAGTTGTATTTTTTTAAGTTTAAGAATTTTTTTGAAAACATTTCACTATGTCATCGTTGGTAGTGGTATTGCTGGCCTTACCTTTGCGCTTAAAGTAGCAGCAAGAGGTTCCACTGCCATCATCACCAAAAGCTCTAGGGCTGATTCTAATACTGCTTGGGCTCAAGGAGGACTTGCTTGTGTTAGTAGCCAAGAGGATTCCTTAGAATTTCATGTCAGAGATACTCTGATTGCTGGCGATGGATTATGTCATGAAGATGTTGTACGAACTATCCTTGAGCAAGGACCAGCTTGTGTTCAGGAACTTCTTTCTCTTGGAGTAAACTTTGACCACCGTATCAATGACCAGGGAGATCAACAATTTAATTTAGGAAAAGAAGGAGGCCACTCCAAGCGACGTATCCTCCACAACCGTGATAGAACAGGCTTTGAAATTCAGAGAGCACTTCTAGAAGCTGTTTCCAAGCATCCTAACATCACATTGTTTGAAAATCACATGGCTGTGGATTTAATTACCACAGAAAAATTAAAGAAAAAACAGCCTGCTCTAGAACATGCTCCTGCGCGCTGTGTCGGTTTGTATGTCTTCAATAAAAAAAATATGCTTGTAGAAACACTACGAGCTAATGTGACCGTACTAGCCACTGGTGGTTGCGGTAAAGTTTATCTCTACACGACTAATCCAAGTATTGCCACTGGAGATGGGATTGCTATGGCTTGGAGAGCAGGTGCTCTTCTTGCCAATATGGAATTTATGCAATTTCATCCCACATGTCTCTATCACCCCAAAGGAACATCCTTCCTCATCTCCGAGGCACTTCGCGGAGAAGGTGCTATTCTACTCAATAGCGTAGGAGAGCGCTTCATGGAGTCCTATGATCCTCGCTTAGAGCTTGCTCCACGTGATGTAGTAGCACGTGCCATTGATGCTGAAATGAAAAAACGGGGAGATCAATATGTCTCGTTGGATATTAGCCATCGGCCTTCAAGTTTTCTCCAAGAGCGATTTCCTAAAATCAATGCTGCCTGCCTTCACTTTGGAATTGATATGAGCAAAGAGCCTATTCCTGTTGTTCCAGCAGCCCATTATCAATGTGGCGGTGTCAAAACCGACCTTATGGGAAGAACGGATCTTGCCGGACTCTATGCTATTGGAGAAACAGCATGCACAGGATTACATGGAGCTAATCGTCTTGCTAGCAATTCTCTTCTAGAAGCCTTAGTCATGGCTCACCGTGCTGCAGCTCAAGCACAAGTCGAAGCTAAAGAATCATTTGATATTCCATTGCCTAAGTGGAATACAGGAGAAGCTCAAGATGTTGATGAAGGAGTTGTTATTCATCATAATTGGGATGAAATCCGACGCCTTATGTGGGATTACATGGGCATTGTTCGTACCAACAAACGTCTTCAGCGAGCAGCAACTCGTTTAAAAAATCTTGAAGAGGAAATCCAAGAATTTTATTGGAATTTTCGTGTTTCAGCAGATCTTCTTGAACTTCGTAATCTTGTTACTACAGCAACACTGATGGTCCAAGCTGCTATGAGTCGTCAAGAGAGTCGTGGCCTTCACTATACACTGGATTATCCTCAGCATTGCGAGAAATTTGCTCGTGACACCTTGCTCAAGAGGGGATCAGCTCCCTACTCTTGATCCTTCATGATGGTTGCAAGAGAAGTCGACCAGCTCTGATAGAGAGCCCCCGTGCTCCATTGATACTTCTTCTCTTTGAGTTGAATGGAGAGCTTTGGTTCTCTGGTGACTACTCCAAGCCGAGTAAATGGGAGTCCTGAGGCGATCAAATGTTCTTCAACTTGGGTGAGAGTGTGAGGTGATATCGAGAAGAGAAGTCGGCTTTGAGATTCATTAAAGAGAGCTACATCAGGACGCAAATCTTCATTTCCTAAATCAATAGTGGCTCCAAGAAGCTCTGCTGCTTCACTCAAAGCTCGCGAAGAACCAAAGCATGATTCTGCCAGGGCGACAGCAAGTCCTCCTTCAGCACAATCGTGAGCGCTACGTACTAGTCCCAATCGAACCAACAATCGAAGTTGATCATGAATAGCTTTTTCATGTCCTAAATCAACTCGAGGAGGAAGTCCTTCTTTTCTTTTGTGCGAAACAAGTAAATAGTGAGATCCACCAAGTTCGCTTCCGATAGCTCCTAGCAAAAAGATGATATCTCCTGGTTCTCTGAAGTGCTGCAGCGTGATCTCTTCTGGGGATTGAATGAACCCAACAAGTGCTACCGTTGGTGTTGGATCAATGGAAGAGAGAGGGCTTTCATTGTAAAGACTGACGTTGCCCCCTGTTACTGGAATATCAAAAGCGCGGCACCCCTCAGCTATTCCTTCAATAGCAGCGCGAAGCTGGAAAAAACTGACTGGCTTATAGGGATTACCAAAATTGAGATTATCCGTAGCACCCAGAGGAAGAGCTCCTGAGCAGGCTAAATTACGAGCAGCTTCAGCAACTGCTATTTTAGCTCCCTCATAAGGATCAAGAGAACAATAGATGGCATTACAGTCACTGGTTGCTGCTAGGAATTTGTTGGCTTCACGGACATAGAAGACAGCTGCATCAGAACCTGCTGAAACCACCGTTCCATTACCTACTGTTTGATCATACTGGCTCCAAACCCAACGCTTGCAAGCAATGCTAGGGTAACTTAAGAGTTCATGAAGCACAAGAAGGGGGTCAGCAAGAGGAACTGTTTGAAGATCAAGAGGAGCTGGAGGCTTCCAAGAAGCAGCCTCACGACGATAGAGGGGAGCTTCTTGAGTCAGCGCTTCTGCAGGAATATCAACAACAACCTGAGAACCACGGCGAACCTTCATCTTTCCATCCCCGGTGACCCGCCCAAGGAAAGCATAGGGGAGTTCCCACTTTTTGAAAATACGCTCAATAGAAGCTTCCTTACCTTCTTCAACAATAACGAGCATCCTCTCTTGTGATTCGCTCAGGAGGAGTTCATAGGAAGTTAAATCATCTGATCTCTTGGGCACCAGTTCTAAATCAATATCCACACCGGTTCCACCACGGCTAGCTGTTTCCGCAGTAGAACAAGTTAGCCCTGCTGCTCCCATGTCTTGAATACCAACAACACTCCCCGTAGCAAGAAGCTCCAAGCAAGCTTCCAGTAATAGTTTTTCTCGAAAAGGGTCTCCTACCTGAACAGCAGGCCGATCAGCTTTGGATTCTTCCGTTAGTTCTCTAGAAGCAAAAGCAGCTCCTGCAAGTCCATCACGTCCTGTTTGGGCACCAACATAGAAAATTAAATTACCAACTCCTCTTGCAGCACCACGTGCAATTTGATCCTGCTTGAGCACTCCAAGAGAAAAAGCATTGACTAGCGGATTCCCATGATAACTTTCATCAAAATAAATTTCACCACCGATGGTTGGAATACCAATTGAGTTTCCATAATGTCCAATACCAGCAACAACTCCTGCAAAGAGGCGTCGATTTTCAGCAGCACGCTGACTATTTCCTGTAATTGAACCAAAGCGAAGTGAATTCATCAAGAACAGGGGGCGTGCTCCCATGGTAAAAATATCACGAATGATCCCACCGACTCCCGTTGCCGCTCCCTGAAATGGTTCTAGAGCACTTGGGTGATTATGACTCTCGATTTTAAAAGCAATAGCCCAACCATCTCCAAGATCGAGAACTCCAGCATTTTCTTCTCCAGCTTTGACTAAAACTTTAGGACCATCGGTTGGGAATTTCTTCAGTTCTAGGCGGGAGTTTTTATAAGAACAGTGTTCACTCCACATGACTGAGAAAACACCAAGTTCTTCTATACTGGGCTGACGACCGAGAAGAGAGAGAATTTTCTCATATTCTTCCATCGAGAGTCCATGTTGAGAGATAGAGTCTGGAGTAATCATGGAGTAGCGAGGTTATTGTATTAATCCGTGAAGAGAAGCAAGTAGCGACTCAATAATCTTGCGTCCATCCCTACTTCCAAGAAGTTCTTCAAAAGCCCGCTCTGGATGTGGCATGAGTCCAAAAATATTTCTCTCCTTATTACAAATACCTGCAATGTTTTCTAGCGAACCATTCGGATTAGCTTCCGAGGTTGTCATGCCTTGAGCCGTTGCATAGCGCAAGAGAACTTGATCATTGGTGAGGAGTTCTTTAAGTGTTTCTTTGGAAGCAAAATAACACCCTTCTCCATGGGCAATGGGAAGGCGCAGGAGTGATTTTGGAGAAATAGTCTTTGTAAAAGGAGTATTGCTTGTTTCTACACGCACGATTTGTTCTCCAGCACAAAAGAGAAGATGGCGATTGCGTAGTAGCACCCCCGGCAGTAGGCCAGCCTCACAGAGTATTTGAAAACCATTACAAATACCAAGAATCCACTTTCCTTCTTCAGCTGCTCTTCTCACTGCTTGCATGATGGGAGAAAAACGGGCAATAGCACCCGAGCGTAAATAATCACCATAGGAAAAACCACCTGGTAGGAGAATAAGGTCATAGGTATCAAGCGAACTCTCTTGATGCCAAATAAGCTGGGCACTTATTTCTGGAAAGGAGCGTAGTGCCATGAGTGCATCATAGTCACCATTAGAGCCAGGAAACTGAAGAACCGCTGCACGCATGCTACGAGAAGATTTCCAAATGATAATCCTCCATAATGGGATTGGAGAGAAGATCTCGGCAAGCTTGGTGGAGCTCTTCTTCAGTAGCATGTTCAAGGTCGAGCTCGATAGACTTACCAATACGTACAGAGCGAACACCTTCAAATCCAAGGTGCTTTAGAGCATCTGCAGTGGCAACTCCAGCTGGATCGAGAACAGCAGCTTGTGGCATGATGGTAACGCGTGCTTTCATGAGTTCATAAAAATCTCTGACAATCTCTCCTCCAGCAAGAATAAAATCTTCTTCTCTCCAGCAAGGAGAAAGATCATAGAGAGTTCAGCGTATTCTCCTGGTAAGAAAAAAGTACATTCAGAGAGTTTTTTTCAACAGGAGAGCGTGGATCTCAGTGAAGTGCTGCTTCTCCGTTAGATATTCTGAAGCGATTGATTGCTGCCTCTGCAAGTTGAGCAGCAACGCTAAAATCAGTAACAATAAGATCACTCTCCAGTGGCTGTGTCGTTAGATGATCAATGAGATCTTCTCTTCCTGGAGCATCAAGAGCATTTCCTGAATAATTGAGCAGAGCTTCCCTCCATGCTGACGACGTATTTTCTTCAATAAATCGCTTTAATTCTAAATGGAGAAGGATCAAACGTGGTTCTCTCATCAGCTCTCCATCTTGATGAACACGATGAGCAATCGATGGTGTTCCATCTGGATTTGCTAGTTCGCTGAGAAATAATTTTAATTCTTCTCGTGTTGGGGAAGAAATTTTTTTCTGTAACGTTTTCTGCAATGTTTTCTCTCCAAAAAATAAAGAATCAATCTGTGTAGTTGGAATGAATCTTTTTTTAAACAAGCTAGCTTCTTTAGAATCGACACCATAAACTTCATCAATCATTTGGCGTACTTCCTGTAACTCTTGAGCTGAAATGCGCTCTAGAGGTGCTAGTTTTTTTGATTTCATAGACATACTCTCCGTGCTCTTCATGGAAGAAGTTATTGAGGAAAAAGAAGAGGTGTCACTCTGATTTTGAAAAAAACTCCTTGATCTTGAAAGAGAATGAGGTGAGGAACTTTTACTCGAAGAAGAAGAGGATAATTCTGAAAAACTATTCTCATCACTATTATGTGGGTGCGTTGAAAGCGATCTTATATTTGGCATAAAAACAAATTTTAGAAATCATGACTGACCTTTGAGAGCAAAGAAGCTAATGTTACTTTTCCTCTTAAGAGAAGAGTGCCTAGAAAATTCTTCTCAATCAACGATCTTTTATTGTAATGATGAAATCTCCAGCACGTGACTTTTTAAAAAAACTCCTCCAAATTCCCTCTCCTTCAGGCTTTGAAACTCGTGGTCAGCACTGTTGGATCGATTATGTCAAGCCTCTGGCCGATAAAGTAGAAATGGATAGTTACGGCAATGCTCTTGCTACAATTCATCCTCAGGGGAACCCTAAAATTCTCTTAGCGGCTCACATGGATGAAATTGGCATGATGGTCTCCTACATTGCGGAGGAAGGATTTCTCTACTTTCAAGGAATTGGAGGCATTGATCAAACACTCGTCCGCGGTCAGCATGTCACCATCCATACAAAGAAAGGCCCTGTTGCTGGAGTCACAGGCCTTCTAGCCATTCATCTTCAAGAGCCTGATGATCGCAAGAGAGTACCTCCTCTTCATGAAATGTACATCGACATTGGAGCTAGCTCTCGAAGGGAGGCCGAAAAATTAGTCGCTCTTGGTGATCCTATTACCTACAGCTCTAGCTTCCAGGAACTGGCTAACGACTGCTTTGCTGCTCGTGGCTGTGATAATCGTATTGGAGCTTGGGCTGTTGCCCAAGCACTACGCATTATTGCCAAGAATAGGAAAAAGCTTCAGGCCTCTGTTGTTGCCCTCTCAACGATTCAAGAGGAAAATGGTCTCTACGGTGCAACAATGGCTGCTCATAGCATTCACCCTGATGTAGCTCTTGTTGTTGATGTGACCCATGCTACCGATATCCCCAGTTGCTCCAAGCCAAAACATGGTGATATTCGCTTAGGAAAGGGGCCTGTTATTAGTCTTGGAAGTACCAATCATCCGCCAGTCAATGAGCGTTTGTGCTCGATAGCTCAACGTCAGAGAATAGCATTTCAAGTAGAAGTAAATCCTCGCCGCAGTGGCACTGATGCTGATGCTATTTTTTCTCAACGAGGAGGGATTCCCACCATCTCCCTTGGTGTTCCCAATCGTTACATGCACTCTCCTGTAGAAATGATTCATTTCTCCGATCTTAAAAAAACAGCGGAGCTACTGGCTGCTTTTGCTCTCACAGTGAAGAGAGACGAGCAATTTGGAAGAACACTCCACACCTAAGAAGAGTTGATTAGAACGTTCTTAACACTTCCCCAACGGGCTGCTACTTCTTATCCCATTTTCTTGGATGCCAAGATTATTGAAGTCTTGGAGTCGTTGGTTACTCACGAAGAGCAACTGGTCATTATTACTGATCATCGTGTTAAAAAAATCTATGGAACATCTCTTCACCGAGAACTTCTAGAGAGAGGTTTCCATGTGTTACTCTTCTCTTTTGAGGCAGGGGAACAATCTAAAACTAGCAAGACTAAGGAAGAGCTGGAGTTAGCCATGCTCCAAGCAGCTTGTGGACGCAAGAGTGTCATTATTGCGCTAGGAGGGGGTGTTGTGGGAGATATAGCAGGCTTTGTTGCAGCAACGTACTTGCGTGGCATTGACTACATTCAAGTTCCTACAACCTTGCTGGCCATGATTGATAGTAGCATTGGTGGCAAAACAGGAGTGAACACTATTTACGGAAAAAATCTCCTTGGAGCTTTCTGGCAGCCACGTGCTCTGCTCATTGACCTTGATTTTCTAAAAACACTTTCCCAACAACAGCTCATCAACGGGCTAGTGGAAGCAATAAAAATATTTCTTACTTCTGATCGAGAGGCTTTCTTGATGGTCTGCAATCAGATCGATCTCCTCCTAGAAGCTGATTCCACCACACTTCGGTGGGTTATTCAAAGAGCGCTGAAACATAAAGTTGCGATTGTACAAAGAGATGAAAGGGAGAGTAATGAGCGCATGGTGCTCAATTTTGGACATACCATCGGTCATGCACTGGAGCATCTCTCCAACTATAAAATCATGCATGGATATGCTGTGGGACTTGGGATTTTAGTAGAACTTAAAATCAGTCAACTTCTTGGATTCCTTCCTCAAGAAGAGTTCAACATCGTGACTGACCTCTTTGCTCGTTTAAAAATCACTCCTGCCATCATTGCTAAGATCGATCCGAAGGATCTCCTAAGAGCTACGCTCCATGACAAAAAAAATCTAGCTGGTAGCACCCGCTATGTTCTGCTTGATCAACTTGGAGTTGTTAGAAAAAAAGGAGAGGCTTTTCTTCATTTCCTTGATGATACTATTGTTCTCCGAGCACTGAAGGAAATAAGATGAACACACTAGGAAATCTTTTTAAAATTACAACTTGTGGTGAATCCCATGGAGGAGCTATTGCCGTTATTATCGATGGGGCTCCTCCTAACATTTCCATTAGTGCAGAAGAAATACAACAAGAGCTTGATCGTCGTCGCCCAGGCCAAAGCTCCCTAACCACACCACGTCACGAGAGGGACCAAGTACATCTTCTCTCCGGAATCTTTGAAGGAAAAACAACAGGAACACCAATCCTCCTACTAGCCTACAACGAGGACATGCGCCCAGAAGATTACCAAGCACTCAAAAATCTCTACCGTCCCTCTCATGCTGATATTACCTATGAGAAAAAATATGGTTTTCGTGATTTTCGAGGTGGTGGTCGAGCAAGCGCTCGTGAAACATGGGCTCGCGTTGCTGCAGGAGCTATTGCAAAAAAATATCTTCAGCAGCAATTTCAAATCGAAATCCTCAGCTACGTCCAGCAAGTAGGAACGTTATGCTCTACTATTGACCCGAATACCGTTTCCAGAGAAGCCATTGAGCGCCATCCTTTGCGCTGTCCTGATGAAAGAATTGTTCCCCAAATGACTGATCTTATTCATGCTGTTCAAGAAGAAGGCGACTCTCTGGGAGGTGTTATTCAAGGGGTGCTTCGTGGTGTCCCAGCTGGTCTTGGGGCTCCTGTTTTTGACAAACTCTCTGCTGATTTGGGCAAAGCTATGTTGGGAATCAATGCTGTCAAAGGATTTGAAATCGGTTCTGGATTTGCTGGAGCTTCTTTGCGTGGCAGCCAACATAATGATTCCTTCTTCCTTAAGGATGGGAAGATCGCCTATGCTACTAATCATGCTGGAGGTATCTTAGGTGGTATTTCTACAGGAGAGAATATTCTCTTTCGAGTTGCCTTCAAACCAGTCTCCACCATCGCTAAGGAGCAAAAAACACTCACAATTGATCACCAAGAAGTCTCTCTCCGCGCTCAAGGTCGTCATGATCCTTGCGTTCTACCACGAGCTGTTCCCATTGTTGATGCCATGGCTGCTCTTGTGCTCATGGATCATTGCCTCCTGCAGAAAGCACAAAACTTATAACATTACTCTTGTCGCTTCTAGTCGATGAAAGAAGAAATAACCTTTGGTATTCTAGGTCTAGGGAATTTTGGCCAATGTTTTGCGAAGCTCTTACTCCCTTTTGGTCGTGTTATTGCTCACGATACGGCTTTGAGTACCAGCCCTCTTACTGAGGTTCCTCTTGTCTCACTTCAAGAAGTAGTAAAAGTCAAGTTTCTCTTTCTACTCGTTCCTATCAGTGCTCTTGAAAGTTGCTGTCTGCAGATTGTTGATCAGATCACTTCTAACACACTGATCATTGAAGCTTCTTCGGTGAAAGTTTTTCCTCTAGAGATCATGAGATCCATCTTTCCTTCCACACAACCGCTGATGTCCATTCATCCACTCTTTGGCCCTAACGCTCTTGCTGCTGGTTCGATGCAGAAGTATCAACTTGTTCTCTGTACTGACGTGCAAGGAATACTTGCCGAGGAGATGAAGAATATTTTTGAGCGAATGGACTTGGAGATGATCTCTCTCTCTGCTCAGGAGCATGACAAAATCATGGCTCACACTCAGGCGCTTGCTTACTTCCTTGGACGAGCTCCCATGCTTTCCTCATCAATGAGAACATTGTCTACACCAAGCTTCGAACTGTTAAAAAAATTAGCTTGCCACGTGCAAGGAGATCATGAAGAGCTTTTCTTTAACATGCATCGCTATAATCCGTTTGCTCGAGAAGTTCGAGAAAAACTACTTCAGGAACTTCAAGCGCTCCATCATCAATTCATTCATGAAGACCCTTACTCAACTACGAGAAGAAATTGATCAAATCGATGATCGCCTCATTGAGTTACTAGCTCGTCGACGAGCACTCTCCTTAAGCATTGGGGCTCTCAAGAATCGAGAAAACTGGGCTATTGATGATCTCTGCCGCGAAGAAAATTTGGAACAGCGACTCCTTACCCTCGCCTTGACTTATCATCTCGACCCTCTTTTTATCAAAGAACTCTTCTCTCTCATTTTAAAGTATTCCAAACAAGTTCAACAATCACTCTCCTTACCTCAGGAGTAGAATGATCATTCTGCTAGAGCGCTTTGAAGAGATCTATAGACAATGCAGTAGAAGAAGAATAGACGGCGGTTCTTGTACTCCTCGTTGCTGCCATGGCAGTGGCTAGAACTTCATTCAAACTTCATTTAAAACGCTCTAGAATGATGGCGTCGATCTACCTTTAGAGAATTTTAAAAATAGGCTCTAACAATTTGGAAGCACTATGGAGAAGAAATCTCTATGGTGCTTGATCTTCACTCTGTTTTTCAGTAGAGAGGGCAGGAGCAAGAATCTCTTCTCCCCACGCTTGAAAATCACCACCAAGAATTCTCTCTTCATTAACAAGAGGTCGCTTGGTAGAGAGAGGTTTCATGCTAGAGGGCTGCTGCATCCCTACTTTGATAAGTAGTGGTCCAATTAACGGATCAGCATTCAGAAGAGCATTATAAAAAGTCAGGTAAGCGACTTGGCGTGCTTGCTCAACATTGGGATCAAGTAGAGCCTTGGAATGAGCACGCTTGAGAACTTCTTTTTGCTCAACAGTAAGAGAAACAACTGCTGCTGCTGGAAAGTGAGCTAACCATTGTTGAAAATGACCGCCTAGATTTCTGTTTACATGATGAAGATTTTTCCCAGGCTCAGGGCCTTCTGCATCCATCTTAGCAATGATCTCCTCAATGGAGGGATCGATCTTGAGCATCGCATGATGCAAGGCCATATAGGCTATTTCACGTGTTGATTGGACAGAAGGATCAGCAAGAGCTTTTTGATAGGCAGTGAGCAACTCTCCCCGTTCACCAGGACTGAGCGATGCTAGCAGATCAGCTTGCGTTTTCTTCTCATCATCTTGAAGAGTAGATTGGTTTTTTTCTACCTCATTGAGAGCAGCTAGTGACAAACAAGAGAAGAGCGAAAAAAGGAGAATAACTAACGTTGTCATGAATATTTCTTCCTAAGGAAATGCTTAGCTTTTTATTATTGAAATTTTTCAATTTAGATAAGTATTTTTTGTAAAAATCCTCTCAAAAAAATGCTCTCTAGCAAGCTGCGTTTTAATTAAAGAGTCGACAAATTGTTGCCTTGATACCATCGCATCATACAAAAAATAAGCTTCTTTGGTCGCTTCTTCGTGAGGGAAAGTGGAACTCTTGGAAGTGAGTAGTGAAGACGCTATTCAGCCATTAGGACGTGTACCATAGTACTCAGCTGTGTGTGCTGCAAGTGTAGCATAGTATTCAACTTGTCTATTATATTCATCAATCAACACCTTATTAGGAGACCTTCTAGCTTTTTGCTCAATAACCTGGAAGAGAGCATTAGCTTGACGATGTAAACAGTCAGCTACTTCTCTATGCGCTCCAAGCGCTTTGTCATAGAGAGCAAACACCTCGTGATAGCCAGCTATTATGTGATCACGCACCACTGGTGGTCCCATTGTTTCTTCAGTAACACGTATGCGAGCAAGAGCTTGAACATTTTCATAAGAAGCTTGATCAATATTTCCTAGAGCTAGCGTTTTTAATGATTTTTTATGCATATCAAAGCACTTATGAAGCATTTCTATGGTTTCAAAAACAAGGTCCTCTTCACGGCTTCCTGGTTCTTCTACATGTTCAGTAAGATTTGATAAGATTTTTTTTCCTACATCTAGGCTTTCTCTATAGTTTTCTAGATACTCAATGTTTTGTTGAGTAATTGTTGATTTTTCTTCTGTTGCCTTTAAGAAGTTGATTCGCTCATCGAGCTTCTTGATATTCTCCTGAAGAGCAAAAGCTATTGCATAACGAAGCTCTCGAAGAGAGTGATTTTTTAAGGAAGGTGCCTGCAGAGGAAACTCTATTTTTCCTTCTGCTAGTTGGGCAATCATCTCCACTCCATCAAGCTCCCTAGTTCTTAGTTCCCCTCCTATCTTATCATCCACAGATAACCCTCTTCCTGCAATCATCTCAAGTTGTCTTTCAAATCGCACTTGATCACTGAAGTGATGTTCAGATGTTATTTTTTCTTGAAATTGTGGAGCATTTTCTGCGTTTGCAAGGTGGACTCCGGAGGAAACTTCACTTGATGCTTTAAGGGGTGTTGAGTGGACATTGCTAGTGATTCTTCCTGATAAAAGTCCTCCAGGAGCCCAAGCAGTATCCGCTTCTGAGGGATCAAGATGAAAACGAGCAAGATCAGGAGTATTGTGAGGTGCTGGAGAAGAAGGTTGTGAACTCAGTGCTACACTCACTTGTTCCACTCCATTAGCTCCATCTATATAACCTTTAGGAGAGCTTGAGTTAGTTTGGTTTGGTAGGGTGTTCTCTTGACTAGATATTTCAGTAGAAGTAGTCAAATTGAGGGAATTGAGGGTATTGGAGTTCATAATGAAAAAATTCTTGTAAAGAAAACGTTGATGTCAAAAAGAAAGTATTTCTGATGATTGATTCTCTAATTTTTAGCTACAATTCTTCTGGATTGCTTAGGAGTTCTCTGATGCGCAGGAGCAAACGACCAGCAGCACCACCATCAAGAACACGATGATCAAAACTTAGTGTAAACTGTGCCTCGGTTATCGGAAAAAATGATTTTTTTTCTTGATCCCAACACGGCGTACGTTGGCCAGCTCCCATGCCCAGAAGTAACGTCTGCTCTGGAAGAGGAATGGGAGTAGCCATTGTTAGACCAAAGACACCATAGTTGGTTACCGTTGCAATCGATCCCCCTGTGTCCCTTGCTGAGAGCTTTCGTGCACGAGCCAATTCTACAAGATGGTTATAGTGGTCTAGGAGATGAATAAGCGAAAATTGATCAGCATTGCGAATGACAGGGACAAGAACTCCGTCAGTAGCTTCTACAGCAAAACCAATGTCAATGGAACGGGGATGAATGATCCGTGCCCCAATGAGACGTCCTGCAATAGCAGAATTTTCTCCTAGAGCTATGGCTAGAGCACGTAGAGCATAGAGGGCTGGCCCAGCTTTCTGAGATTGTTGACTACGATGGGTGAGTAAGGGATCCAGAGCAACAGGAAGGACAACTGTAGCCAGTGGCCGTGTCCAACTGCGCCTCATGGCATCAGCAACAGCCACTCTCATGGAGGAAGCAGGAGTGATTTTATTACGCTCTAGATCTTCTAGAAACTTCTCCAAATCTTTTACTGTCACCCTTCCATTAGCACCACTGCCGGCAATACCAGCTAAATCAGCAGCATGTAGCCCTAGTTCTGTCATGCGAGCTTTCATTCGTGGAGAGAGGAAACTGACTCCTTGAGCATGAGCAGGGACAGGAAGCCCACAAACAGTCGATTCTAGCGATGATTGCCAAGGGGCTACTTTCTCCTCTATATCTTCTTTCACTTCTTGGACTTCTTTTGCTTCCACCGAAGCTTCTTTCAAAGGCGCTGTAGAGATATCAACGCTTTGATTGACTCCAAGTCGCTCTGCATCCTCTTGACTAATATCAAGAAACCCTAACGTTGCTCCAACAGGATAGCTCTCTCCTACCGTTGCCGTCACTTCTTTGATGATACCTGCACACGGTACGGTAACACTCATGAGTGCTTTGTTAGTTTCTACTTCAAAGATATCCGTATCTCTCTCTACATGCGCTCCTAAGGGAAAGAGAAGACGAACAATTGTTGCTTCGGCAATCGACTCACCAAGCTGAGGCATAATAATAGGAAGTTGCGGCATAAGAGGAGATGTTATCGTGTTTTAGAACAGATTGAGTAAAATGATGGTCGATTCAGAAGAATAATTCTACTCCATCCTAGAGAATGATGGGTCGTGGAGAAGCTAGAGTTTTAATAAACGATGGAGAGCAGAAATAATGGTAGAAGCTGTTGGTCGATGTGTTCCCCAAAGGAGAGGATGATAAGGAACTGGTGTGTCTTTGGAGTTGAGACGTTGTGGAGGGGCATCGAGAAGACCAAATCCCTCTGAGCTAACATGTGCGATAACTTCTGCTGCTACTCCTCCCCAGGGAAAAGCCTCACTCACCACTAAAATACGCCCTGTACGCGCTACCGAAGCCAAGATAGTATTTGTATCGAGTGGTTTTACGGATCGGAGATCGACCACTTCAATTTCATAACCATCTTTTCTTAATTCTTCTGCAGCCACTAAGGCTTCATGAAGCATAGCACTATAAGTGACAATGGTAGCATCTCTTCCAGGGCGTGTGATACGGGCTTTACCAACAGGGAGTGCCGTAGTAGGAAGAGCTTCTGCTTTTAAATGATAATAGAGAAATTTATGTTCACAAAAAATAACAGGGTCATCGATCTCAATAGCTTCTAGTAGCATGGTATAAACATCCTCCACCGTGGCTGGTGTCATCACGACTAAACCAGGAAAATGAGCATAAATAGCCTCTAAGCTTTGACTATGAAAGGGACCACTTCCTGGAGTACCTCCGCAGGGGAGGCGTACTACAAGAGGACATGGAACCTCCGTACGATAGAAAAGCGTTGCTGCATGGTTGACGATTTGATTGAAAGCACAGAGGGAAAAATCAGCAAATTGCATTTCAATAATAGGCCGCATCCCCTCAATGGCAGCTCCAATAGCCATTCCAATCATCGCATCCTCACTAATAGGTGCATCAATGACACGCCCTGGAAATTGATGAGCAAGATTTTTAGTTGCTTTAAAAGCTCCTCCAAAAGCACCCACATCTTGACCATAAATAAAAACTCGCGAATCTTCCTCGAGAGCTCTCTCTTGGGCTGCACGTATAGCTTCAAGATAGGTAATGCTATTCATCAGAATGTCGTCGGTATTCTTTCGCTGTTATCATGAATTTATTCTTCAGCATGAAGGTAATTCGTTGCCAACGAGCTCCAGCGCTCTTCTTGCGGATCAGGGGCCGGCTCTCGCAGCACTCGTGTGGTCGTTGATTCAATCTCCCTATTTATTTCTTCATACCACTCATTGAGTTCTTCCTCAGTGCTATTGTTTTCTCTAAGTAGCTTTTCTCTAGCAAGCAGAAGACAATCACGCCCCAGAGGAGATGCTTTCTGCGCATCCGTGACATATCTGGCATCATCGTGATCAGCATGACCAGCGAGACGGAGTAGATCTGCTAGAACAAGCTGGGGACCGTGACCAGCACGTGCTGCTGAGGTAGCTTGATGAAGAACCTTCAAACAATCACCCAAATCATTACCACAAACACGATATCCAGCAACACCATACCCTAGAGCACGATCAATGAGATGGTTGCAGGCAAATTGACGGCTGTTAGGTGTCGAGTAGGCATATTGATTGTTAGCTACAACAACGACGAGGGGAAGTTTTTCAACAGCAGCTACATTGAGACCTTCATGAAAACTTCCTGTAGAGGTTCCTCCATCACCAATGCAAGTAGCCCCAAGAACACCATGCTCTCCACGCAACCGGCGTGCCATGAGTGCTCCACTCACAGCTGAAACCATCACACCAAGATGACTGATCATCGCATAGTAACCCTCTTTAGGACGACCACGATGAACATTACCATCTCTTCCACGCATGGATCCTAGCGATGATCCTAAGTAAGTTCTCAGGACATCTAGGATTCCTTCTCCAAAAGCAAGGCGCCCTGCTTGATCACGGATAAGAGGAGCATAGATATCTCCCCTGCGCAAATAAACTCCGAGTGCTACGCTGAGAGCCTCTTGTCCACGTCCTAGAAAAAGACCACCAACGATTTTTCCTGAACGCTTCAGCACTGATAGCTTCTCCTCGAGCAATCGTGCAGTGAGCATGATGCGATAGGCTTTAACATAGAGATGTTGAGCCTTGGAGTCTTCAGTCCAATCCTCAGTGTTCTGCAGCGTTGGGTCTTCCACTAGAAAATTTTTTTACCCTAACAAGGTGAATGATAAAAGTTGTGTGAAAAGCTTCCATGAAAACCGCTTGATCATAGGAGGTTGAAACGACGGAGTATTTTGAAGCCAACGATATTGCATAAATTTTGTATTCCCATTTCTGGTGTTCAGTTAGTTGCTTTATTTTTTAGTTCCAACGAAGCGAGCGATTTCTAGGAAAATATCGACAAAGCGATTATGAAGGCAGTGATCTCCAAAGAAGAAGCAAGATGATTCCAAAAACCACACAAAGCAAGATAAATTGAACTCGTGCTGCGCGTTGTTCTGCTAAGCGCTTTCCAGTGGAAGAAACGGTTTTTTGACGCAGAGGATGACGCTTGTCACGAAGTTTGCTTAGTCCATCAGCACGTGTAGGAGCGGACACAAGACGAAGACGATGTAACTCTTGTTGACGTCGTTTTCGCTCTTCTAATTCTCTGGGAAGATTTTCTAATTTGCGTCGAGCTGCTTCTTCTTGCAGGCGAATTTTCTCTTCTAATTGACGGATTTTCTCTTCTTCTTTACGCAAGCGCTCACGATCATCATCCAGAGGTCGAGTTACCAATTTTTTAGCACGCGAAGAGGATCTAATCATGAATAAAAACCTCGTTGGAAAATGGCTCTAGTCGAGCAATTGTTGATTCGATAGGAGCAAGGAATCACAAAGACACATTAGTAAAAAAGGAATGCTTCTCTCCCAAACAAAAACTGTACGATGAAAAATCGAGCAAAAGATATTCATAGCAAGAAGAAGAGCAGTAAGTCATTTTCATAAAGTAAGAGTCCCTTTTCCGGGTAGAGAATTAGTGAGGGGATGTTAGTAAATGCCAGCTCCAGAGCAGCAGTGCAACCAGACCTAGAAGAACTAAAGGCAATGTAAAGGCAACACCTGACTGGAGCCAGTAGAGAAAGCTATATCCTTCTAGAGGAGCATTATCTCCTTCAAAAGTCCTGTTCCCTACTCCTACTAACTCCGGCTCTGGCGGTGCAATCTTAGCTTGAGCTCGACTATAAGCTGCTTTGGCTTCATCAACAGTACCTGTGGCTTTAGTCAATTCACGAGCGAGTTCTCTGCCATTCCAACTTTTAGAATCAATACGCTCTAACTCTTGCAAATGGTCTGTAAAAGATTCTTCTATGTTCTGTAACTGCTCAAAACGGCGTTGTGATTCTTCAGCTTCTCGCTGAACTAAAAGTAAGGAGCGGGTTAACTTATCCATGATTTCTAGGCGTCCTCGTTCCAGTTCTTCCTGACGTCGACTTAATTCCTCGAGTCGTAGTTTTTCTTTTTCAATTTGATCTTGTCGGCGCTTCAATTCAAGAAGTTCTGATTGAGCGCGCTGTACTTGATCTTGGAGCTCTTCCATCGATGGCTCTTCTTCTAATTCTAATAATTCAGATGGTTCAGTATGAAAATCAGGCATGTCGATTGTTGGCTATCTCTGGAAAATTAGTTTAGCTCTTAAAAATTTCAAGCATGTTCTTCTTAAGAAACAGACTGTTTTAGGAAAAGAGGTGTTAAAGTATCACTATTATTGTTAATTGTTGTTAATTATTGTTGACATTTCAAAAAAAAGGGACATGGTGACCAATGTGTCTTTTCTATTTTCCAATACTCTGGGAATCCTAGCAGCAATGAGGCAATGAAACGGCTTCCTTTTTCAGGAAATAATTGATAGGCCAACAACACGACATCTTTTCTTAGAATTTATCTTTTTTTCTCATCCTATGTAACACCACAACCCTAGTAAATCAGCACCCTCAACAACCCAACCTTATGATCCATGAGAGCTATACCATCTATGCTAAATTAGAACGATTAATCGATGAGTGGTGCGAACGACGGTGTTTAAAGCCTCTCTTCTATATTTTAAGAGATTATCCACTTTGCAGTGAATTAGTTCATGGTTGGGTAGCTTTGCTAGAATCTCTCTTAGAAATTAGAAGCTTCTGCAACCATGAACTAACTCTTCGGGAGAGGGAGCTACTGCTTGAAATCATCGAGAGCATGAGGAGAAAAATTCATGAATAAGTGATTTTTCTCTCTTACGGTAGAGAGCATATAGCAAATCCCACCTAGAGAAGAACTTCATCTCGCTAGAACAATTTCCCACAAAAATTTTCTCTTCTATCGTCAAATTACTTAGAAATGACAGGAGAGAGTGCAGAGATTTTTAAAAAAGCAAAGCCGAAGATTGAGCGCTATCTCAACGATAAGGTAATGAGAGGAGAATGCTGCATTTTTTAAATAAGATCAAGCCAATTTCCTGTCATTTCTAAGTAATTTGACTCTAAATAAATTTAACCAGAAGATCCCTTTCTCCATTCACTGAGTAGAAGTTGCTACTGCGCTGCTGCTCTCTTGGTATCCTCAAAGTGAGCAAGGCCTTGATTATACAGAGAGTAAGCAAGGTCTCTATTGCCTGCCATCACTGCTGCAGCTGCCTGTCTAAAGAGCTCAGAGGCTTCCTTGTAGCCCGCAACAACGAGAGCTCGATTCGCTCCCGCTGCTTCCTGGGTAGCCCTAGAGAGAGCCGTGCCTTGATTATTCAGATAGCTAGCACGATCCCTATTGCCTGCCATCACTGCTGCTACTGCCTCTCTATAGAGCTCCAATGCTTCCATGTAGCCCCTGACAATGTCCGCTCGATTCGCTCCCGCTGCTTCCTGGGTAGCCCAAGAGAGAGCCGTGCCTTGATTATTCAGATAACTAGCACGAAATCCATAACCTGCCATCGCTGCTGCTACTGCCTGTCTATAGAATTCAAACGCTTCCTTGTAGCCGCTAACAATGCGATCTCGATTCGCTCCTGCTGCTTCCTCGGTAGCCCTAAAGCAAGCAAGGCCTTGATTATTGAGATAGAGAGCACGATCTCTATTGCCTGCAGTAAGTTCTTCTAGTGCCTGGCCAAAGAGGTTTAATGCTTGACGATAATCCGCAAGGATAGAATCTCGAGGCTGCTCCCGGGAGAGTTCAGCCGCAAGATGAATAAGGGCGCGAGCTTGATGACTCAGATAGCGAACACGCTCAATATCTTCTCGAGTAACATCCCTGTTCATTTCCTCGAGGGCCTGAGCATGAGTAGAGAAGCACTCATGAATGATCTCAATGACCCTAAAAGCAAATGCCACTTCTCTCTCTCCTGGTTC
>JAJZSL010000017.1 GCA_021849805.1 bacterium | reverse complement strand
AGCAGGGGAGGAGATGCCCTCCTGGGTAGTTCTGCTCCAAGACTGCTAGTCTTCTCTCCACTCTCCAATCTTCCTTCTCTCCTAGTTGCTTCTCATAGAAGTTGGTTATCGATTCAATAACTCTCTCCACGGTCTCTTGAGATTGTTCTATGGTTAACTCATCAGCCTCATTGGCGGCCCTCTCTTGGAGGATCTTCTCTGCTTGAGCAGGGGTTTTTTCTATCTCGTGGAGGGAGGTGATCATTTGGGTGAGTTTATCTTTGGCATCTTTTGTAGTCTTCAAATTATTAGGATTGAGAGTATCTCCTTCCAGTGATTTTGATATCACCACAAATGCCTCTTTGGCTTCTTGGAGGGAGGTGTGGGCTAAGTTGATTTCATTTGTTAGAGCACAA
Organism: bacterium; assembly: GCA_021849805.1. Lineage (GTDB taxonomy): Bacteria > Verrucomicrobiota > Verrucomicrobiia > Chthoniobacterales > UBA6821 > CAIWMF01. The sequence continues at coordinate 15,544 of JAJZSL010000017.1, read as the reverse complement.
TCACCTCCTTGGACTTTTACTCTAGCTTTCCCTAAAATATCTCCCATATCTTTTAGAGTATCATTAAGTTTATCCTCTGCTGCTGTTCTCTCCTCCCTACTGGGAAGTGGTTCTCCGCTTTTCCCTGCTATTTGGGTTGCCAGTTCTCCTGCGATGAGTTCTTCAACCTCTTTTTCAATGGCTGCCTTCTCTGCTTGAGGGTCGAGAGCGGGTGGGTTGACGCTCTCTATTCTTGCAGCTGCCTTGCTCTGCCTCCTCACCGCTTCCATCCCCTCTAGAAGATCCGCTTCCACTCTCCGGGCCTCAGCTCCCCATCCTAAGATCCAGGAGCGAAGGGATCCAAGAGCGAAGGGAAATTGTTGCTCGAAAAGGTGCTTGTTATAAAGCTGGGTCAAAGCTGGGAAATTACTAAGATGCTAGGAGAGCAATTTGAAGAAGGTTATATTGGATAAAAATATTGGATAAAAATATTATTTCCATTGTTAGATTAAAAAAGAAAGCTGATTGTCATTTATGCCACCTATTATTTATCGAGAAGAAGATGCCAATCTCCAGGATCTTGAAGGAAGAACATGTGCCATTATCGGTTTTGGTAATCAAGGGAAGGCGCAAGCGCTCAATCTCCAAGAGAGTGGCGTTGATCTGATCATTGGACTTCATGCTCAAAGCAAGAGTCGTGCTGTTGCTAAGAAGCTAGGATTCGAGGTACTCACTACGGCTCAAGCTGCCAGAAGAGCAGATGTCATGCTTCTTGCTCTTTCAGATCCCAAAATACCAGCTATTTTTAATCATGATATTGCTCCATGGCTTACCCCTGGGAAAACGCTTATTTTCGCTCACGGTTTTGCCATTCACTATCAAACAATCCGTCCTGATCCTCAGATCAATGTGGTGATGGTTGCTCCTAAAGGTCCAGGTGATCTTCTACGTCGTCAGTTTGTCCAAGGAAAAGGAATTCCAGCTCTCCTTGCTCTTCATGAAGACCCTTCCAAAACTTCGAAAAAAATTGCTCTTGCTTGGGCTAAGGGAATCGGGAGTACTCGTGCTGCTGTTTTTGAAACAACTTTTGCCGAAGAAACAGAAACAGACCTCTTCGGAGAACAAGCTATCTTGTGCGGTGGACTCAGCGCCTTGATCTATGCTGCCTTTGAAACCTTAGTCGATCATGGCTATCAACCAGAGATAGCTTATTTTGAAGTGCTTGATGAATTAAAACTGACTGTAGATTTAATTCATCGAGTAGGAATCAGTGGCATGCGTTCTGCGATTTCTCAAACAGCAAAATATGGTGACCTAACAGTTGGTCCTAAAATCATCGATGCCTCAGTGAAGAAGCGCATGAGAGGAGCTCTTGAGCGCATTAGATCAGGAAAATTTGCTAAGGAATGGATTGAAGAAGAAAAGCGTGGTCTAAAAAATTATCATCTGCTCCTTGCTCAGGGAGAGAAGCACCCTCTGGAAGAAGTAGGCAAGTCCGTTCGACGTATCGTGCATTACCCTGAAAAGAGCACACTCTAGAAGCACAGAAATTTTTTCTTAGCGATCAAGGCTAAAAATCAAAGCGCTATTGAGCAATAACGCAAGATTTAGAAATGCAGTCCTAGAGAAAAAGAGAGGTAGAATTTGAGATTGATTTGTCCTAGGAGGCCATCTACTCTCAACCAATCAGTCTGTCAACGCTCAGAGGAGACCTATGACCGACGGTCGCAGTGGCATAACCACTCCTCAACGCTCAACATTTCTTATATGATTTCCACCATTGAACAGTATCTGGGAGCAGAAGCCGATTCCCTTCTTCGTCATACCTGTAGCACTATTGATAAAAAACTACTTCACCTTCCTGGACCTGATTTTGTTGATCGTGTTTTCTCTCACTCTGACCGCTCTCCACGTGTTCTAGGAAATCTGCAACGACTCTACAATCATGGACGTTTAGGAGGAACAGGATACCTCTCTATTCTTCCTGTTGATCAAGGAGTGGAGCACTCTGCAGGAGCAAGCTTTGCAAAAAACCCGATCTATTTTGATCCTGAGAATATCGTTCGCTTAGCTATCGAGGCAGGCTGCAGCGCTGTTGCTTCAACCTTTGGTGTGCTCGGTAGTGTTGCTCGAAAATATGCTCACCACATTCCTTTTCTTGTAAAAATCAACCATAATGAACTCCTCACCTATCCCAATAAACATCAAGAAATCATGTTTGGAGCTATTGAAGAGGCTTACAACATGGGAGCTGCAGCTATTGGTGCCACGATTTACTTTGGTTCTGAGGATGCTGAGAGAGAAATCGTTGAAGTTGCTGAAGCTTTTTATCATGCTCATGAGCTCGGTATGGCTACAGTTCTCTGGTGCTATCTTCGCAACTCTGCTTTCAACAAGGAGAAAGACTATCATCTCTCTGCTGACTTAACTGGCCAAGCCAACCACTTGGGAGCTACGATTCAAGCGGATATCATCAAACAAAAGTTGCCAGAAAACAATGGTGGTTATAAGGCCCTGAACACAGGAAACTCCAGCTATGGCAAACTTGATGAGCGTATTTATACAACACTAACCTCTGATCATCCTATTGATCTTTGCCGTTATCAAGTTGCCAATGGTTACATGGGACGTGCTGGGCTCATCAATAGCGGTGGTGCTTCCGGCACTCATGATCTTGCTGATGCTCTGAGAACTGCTGTTATTAACAAGCGTGCCGGAGGAACTGGACTTATTTGTGGTCGCAAGGCTTTCCAGCGTCCAATGGAAGAAGGGATCAACCTCATTCGCTCCATCCAAGATGTTTATCTTTGCTCTGAAATCACTGTTGCTTAAAAAATAATTTTCCTCTCCATCAAAAGTGAAATCTTTTTTCTAGAAAATGGGATCTTTGGATTTTCTATCTCTTGAAGAAAAGCTCACAACGGCTTTTAAGAAAAACTTTGAGCAAAATCTTGAAGTAGGAGCTTCCCTTGCTCTTTTCTACCGTGGAGAAAAAAAGATTTCTCTTTACGCTGGTTTCTCTGATGCTGCTAAGAAAGAACCGTGGAAAGAGGAGACATTATCGCTGATTTGGTCAGCAGGTAAGGGGGTTGCTGCTGTTTGTCTTCTTCATGCTCTTGAATCAAAGAAAATTTCGCTAGAAGAAAAGGTTGCTACACTTTGGCCAGCTTTTACTCAAGCAGGAAAAGAGAAGATCACTCTTGCTCAACTTCTCTCGCATCGTGCTGGTCTTGCTGCTCTAGATCAAAGGGGTCTCTCTGTCACGAACCATCAAGCTGTTGTAGAAGCGCTTGCAGCACAACAACCCAACTGGATCTATGATGGCACTCATGGATATGGACCACGTACCTTTGGGTTTCTCCTTGATGAGTTAGTCCGTCGGCTCTGCGATGGAGAGAGTCTTGCTAGTTATTGGAGACGTGTTTTTGCTGACCCATGGGAGATCGACCTTTGGTTTGGAGTGCCTGATGCTCTGTTGAATCGAGTTGCAGAAGTCATCCCTCCTAGATCTTACCCCCCGTTGAATAAATTTTTCTTAGCTTATCAAAACCCTTCTTCGCTTACTTATCGAGCTTTTGCGGAGCCCGAAGGAAAACTACCTCCATCCAGCATGAACCAAAAGAAGGCACGTCAAGCCTCTCTTATTTCCTTTGGGGCTCTCTCTACAGCGGATGCTCTAGCTCGATTCTATTCACTCTTGGCGATCAAAGAAAAAAATCCTTTCTTCCAACCAGCAACGCTCTCCTTGCTAAGAACACCGCTAGCCGAAGGTATTGACCGAGTCTTACTGACGGAAACTTGTTTTTCTGCTGGTTTTATGATGGATAGGAGCAATTTGATGTATCCATCTGATCACTTCGTTTTTGGTCATCCTGGAGCTGGCGGAACTCTAGCCTTTGCTGATCCCCTTCTGGAATTGGGGTTTGCTTATCTCCCCAATGCGATGCAGCCAGGAACACTCCCTGGACCACGAACTCAATCCTTAGTCCAAGCTCTCTACTCCTAGAGATCATTGTTTTCAGAAAAACCCTCTACTCTCAATCACTTTCCTTATTTTTACGCATGATTACGAATATACCCTGGAGAATTTTTCATTGGGAAATATCAACTCTTCAGCAGAGAGCTAAGAATAGAGCTCCACTGGATCAATCATTTTCAATTCGCTATGCCGCTTCTCATGAAAAAGAAATAGCAACAGAAGTTGCTCTTCTTGCACTGAAAATGAATACTGAATGGAATGACTCTACAATTTTAGCTAGAGAAGCAATTCTTCAAGCCAAGAAACGTTCTTTCTCAGGAGCCCCATCTCCTGCCTGTTTTGTGGTTGATCATGGTGGGAGAATCATTGCTACTTCCATGCTAGATACTCGAGAAGAGGCCCCTTCTCATTTGCTCAGTGGTCCTTGGGTACTTACTGAATACCGAAATCGTGGTCTTGGTTCAGCTCTCCTAGAAGCTTCCCTCGAGCATTTAGCTACAGCAGGACTTCAGCAAATTACTGCTCTAACACGTGGCAACACGACATCATCACGCTTTGTTTATCCAAAATTTGGAGGGGTGAGTGCTCCCTGTGCTTCTCCTGAGCTCCTTCTGAACTAAATTTATTGATTGCCTTGTGGTGTAACGGTAGCACAGCAGACTCTGAATCTGTTTGTCATAGTTCAAATCTATGCAAGGCAGCCAATCAATATCGTCTCTCCCATTGAAGAGGTTATCTTTTTTCAACTTTTCAACATAAAAACTCTCTACTAAACTCTTCAAAATGACGACTACAGCAAGTTCCTCTCCCCTGGTGAATATCCAAATTGATGGAGTTTGGAAACAGTTTCCCAAAGGCACACGGTTAATTGAAGCCTGCATGCAGTCTGGACATCATATTCCCCACTACTGCTATCATCCTAAGTTGAGTGTTCCTGGAAATTGTCGTCTCTGCTTAGTGGAAGTAGGATCTCCTAGAATGAATTCTCATCGTCAGCCAGAGCTAGGGGAAGATGGGTATCCTCTCATTAACTGGAGTCCACGTCCGACTATTTCATGTGCTCTTGAAATTAGTGAAGGAATGGCTGTGAAGACGAACTCTCCTCTGGTGGAAGAGTGTCGTCAGGGAGTCATGGAATTCCTACTCATTAACCATCCTCTTGATTGTACGATTTGTGACAAAGCGGGAGAATGTCGTCTTCAAGAATTCTCCGTGGAGTATGGCCATAGTTCTTCACGATTTGAGGAGGAGAAGGTCAAAAAACCAAAACATCTCGATATTGGTAAGCATATTGTTCTAGATGATGAGCGGTGCATCCTCTGCTCACGTTGTATTCGTTTTATGAAGGAAGTTGCTCAGGATGATGTCCTCGGCTTTGTTGAGCGAGGGAGTCATACAACCTTGACGGTTCATCCTGGAAAAAGACTTGACAATAACTACTCGTTGAACACGGTTGATCTTTGCCCTGTTGGAGCACTAACGTCCAAGGATTTCCGCTTTAAGATGCGTGTTTGGTTTTTGAAAGAAACGAAAACTATTGACGTGAATTGTGGCAGCGGCTGCAACATTACCATTAGCAGTCGTGAAAATAAAATTTATCGAATTACTCCTCGTCAAAATGAAGCTGTAAATTCCTGCTGGATGCCAGACTCTCATCGGCTCAACTATACCTATTTACATCGTGAAGACCGTCTTAGAGAACCAGTCATCAAGAACTCTCAGGGAACCCACACCAGCTCAAAAACCTCCTGGGCAGAAGCTCTAAGAGCAGTAGCACTTGCTCTTCAAGAAGAGACTCCAGGATCAGTAGCCATGATTGTTTCTGGACGAATGACCAACGAAGAACTATTTCTTGCTGCCCGCCTTGCAGAGGCTCTTTCTATCGAACATTTGGAAATGCGACCTCGCCCTCAAGAAGGTGATGGATTCTTAATTGCTAAGGATGGAAATCCCAACACACGAGGTGTTCAGCTCATGGGCTTGACTGGAGAGGTTCCTGGGGCACGTTTGGAAGCAATTCGTGCTGGTTTACAATCAGGTAGCATTACCTCTCTGCTTTGCTTGCATGAGGATGCTCTTGATTGTGGCATCAGTCAAACTACACTCGAGAATTTAAAAAACCTCCTAGTACTTGATATTCTTCCCAGTGCCACAACCGCACTTGCTTCTATCCTTTTACCTGGCTCTGCTCCAGCTGAAAAACGGGGCTCTATGATTAATCTTCAAGGCCGTCTTCAACGCCTCAATCAAGCTATTGAAGCTCCTGGAGAAGCTCGTGATGATTGGGAAATTCTACGAGATCTCCTAGAACTTATCACTGGCGCCCCCGGACCTCGTAGCTTAGAAGTGCTCTTCTCTCAAATGGCTCTATCAATACCACTGCTCAAAGGATTGAATCTTGGAAAAATAGGAGACTTAGGAGTGCCTCTTCTCCCTGCCTAAGAGGAGTAGCAATTCTTAAAACTTCCTCACTACGGGCTCTAGAGTGCTTTCAATGAAGTTATGGCCAACTGTAGTGCCAGCAACAAGGAGAGCAAGGCCTATCTATTCTCCTCCTCGAGAACTCAAGCACCGAAGTAACACCTCAATGCACGGCTACGACGTTATAATCAAATTACTCTAGACCTACTTGAGCCCTCCTTTTCTTCAGTATTGCTGGCCACAATGAGCTCTCTCTCCCTCTTGGTGATGGTGCTTTTCTAAAAGCCAAAACTTCATCTCTTTTGAACTGAACATTTATTATAGTGTATTAATAACGATAAGCATTGACTCCATAACGATTTTCTGGCATGCTCTCACTCCAATTTTTTTACGATGAAGCGCACCTATCAACCATCCAAGAGAACTCGCAAGCAACAATTTGGTTTTCGTGCCCGAATGGCCACAAAAAATGGTCGCGCTATTCTCAGTCGTCGTCGTCGTCATGGACGTGCTCGACTTCTACCTAAAGGTGTTGAAGTTCATTTTAAGCGGCATACGGAGGCCTAGTTCATAAGCTCTCTCTTTTTTAAAAAGTGTTTGCTTTTCTAAGGGATCGCTTAGTGATAGCCCTGCGTTTAGCAAATTTATGTTTATTAAGCTGAGAACTTCGCTTTTTTGATGAAAAACTTCCTATTGGTTCTCTATTTAACATCAGCTCTATTATTTTCCAGAGAGCTTCCACTTCTAGACGAGAAAGCTATTTCCTCTCAAGCAGCTCTCTTCCTACCTCAAGGGTATACTCCTACTAAAAATCCTTCTCTTGCCTTTGAAAAACCGTTACAAACGATAGGGCCACTCTCTTCAGATTGGACATGGAAACCTCGATTTTTTCTTGAAGGTCAAAAAACAAAAGTTCTTCTTTCCCTACCTCCTGGGACTTCACTCTACGGGACTGGTGAAGTGACAGGACCTCTCTTGCGTAATGGGAAAAAAATCACTCTTTGGAATACCGATAATTTCAATTTCACAAAGGCTCATGGTCGTCGCCTCTATCAATCTCATCCTTGGGTTTTAGGAGTGAGAAAAGATGGTTCTTCTTTTGGAATCATCTTTGATACGACTTGGAGGGCTGATTTGATCACCCTTTCTCGTAAAATTATCTTTATTGCAGATGGACCACCACCTCGCGTCATCATCATCAATGGCCGATCACCTCAAGAAATAGTAAAGATGCTTGCTCATTTTACAGGAAAAATGCCTCTTCCTCCTAAGTGGGCACTTGGCTTTCAGCAATGTCGCTACTCTTATGATAGTGACACCAAGGTTCGAGAAATTGCGAAGCGATATCGAAGAGATCATCTTCCTTGCGATGTGATTTGGATGGATATTGACTATATGAATGGATATCGCGATTTCACGTTTGATGCATCACGCTTTCCCAATCCCAGAGCAACCAACCAATATCTCCATCAGCTCGGATTTCATTCTGTTTGGATTGTTGATCCTGCCATTAAAATTGATACGCACTATTCTATTTATCAACAAGGATCCGCTCATTCTTACTGGGTCTTAACAAAAGAGAAAACACCTTATGAAGGAATCGTCTGGCCAGGAAAAAGTGTCTTCCCTGACTTTACAATACCCGCTGTTTCTCAATGGTGGGCAGAATGCTATGCCCCATTTTTAGCTCAGGGCATCGATGGTGTCTGGAATGATATGAATGAGCCAGCTGTTTTTAAAACTAAGACTCGAACAATGCCTGAGGATAATTGGCACCGTGGTGGTATTCTTCCTGCTGGTCCTCATTTGATGTATCACAATGTCTACGGGATGCTCATGGCTGCAGCAACCCGAGAAGGTCTGCTCCATGCCTCTCCCAAGCAGCGTCCCTTTTTATTATCACGTGCTGGTTACCTAGGCTCTCAACGCTATGCTGCTACCTGGACAGGGGATAGTGGTACAGCCATGCCTTATCTCCAGATGACCATTCCTATGCTTCTTAATTTGAATCTCTCTGGAGAATCTTTTTGTGGCGTTGATCTCGGTGGTTACACTGGTAAAACAACTCCAGAACTTTTTGGAAAATGGATCGTGCTCTCTTCTTTTTTTCCCTTTGCTCGTGCTCATACTGATATTGCTAATCCACCTAGAGAGCCTTGGGTTTTTGGGCCTAAGATAGAGAAGGTAGCACGAGTTGCTCTGGAGAGACGCTATCGTCTTCTACCTTATCTCTACACTCTTTTTTGGAAAGCATCGGAGCAAGGAGAGCCTATTTTAGAGCCACTCTTCTTTGCTGAGCCTAACAATCTATCCTTGCGCAGAGAAGATCGCTCCTTCCTATTAGGAGAAGACCTTCTCATCATTCCTCGCTGGGGCAACCAGAAAATAGTACCTCATGGTATTTGGAGGACTGTTTCTCTCCTAGAGAATCACCAAGAAAATGATGGATATCAACCAATCATTAAAATACGAGGAGGAGCTATTGTTCCTCTTGGTCGAATCATCCAAAATACTACTGAAAACTCTCTAGAACCTTTGACCCTGCTCCTCTGCTTAAATGAAAAAGGGGAAGCTGATGGAGACCTCTATGAAGATGAAGGAAATGGCTTTGATTATCAGCAAGGGGACTACGCCTTGACTCACTACCATGCTTCTTTAAAAGGGAAAATCTTACGTGTTACCATCAAAAGTCGTCAGGGAGATCGACCTATCCCTCCTCGGAGGATTCATCTGCAAGTTATTTTAAACGATCGAGTGATAGAAAAGGAGGGGATCGACTCGCAGGGAGTAGAATTCAATTTAGAGCAAGACACTTCTCCAAAAACTTCTTAACGTTTTCTCAAGCTTATTGGTCCATTACTGGATGAAAAACTCCATTCTTCTGGCCGTCGCATCTTCCAGTATATTCCTAGCCCGGAGATTTCATGCTAATGGTAATAAGGAAGCTGCGAGAGCTGATAAGAGCAGTCAAAATTCGAGTCCAACACCACAATATTCATCGGCCTTTTCCGATTTCACAGTCCATCGACATGATACATTCGAGCTGAATAAGGTCTTCTTGCTTTCCTCATTTTTTCTGGTTTTCAGTAGCTCATTGAACCTGTAGTTTATTAAGTTTCAACTCACTATCAGCAAGATTCTCTCTTAGCTGCTCTCACCATCATGTTTCTGAAACTTTTCGCCTCACCTCGCTCTTCTTATGTTATTTTCAGGAACTGGACTCCTTGGTTGTTAGCTTCTCTTTTTTATGCTTACCAATATGTGCTTCGCATTATGCCAAGTATGATGGTTTCTCCAATCATGCAGCGCTTTCATATGAATGCGACGCTTTTTGGGCAATTCTCTGGGATCTACTACCTTGGCTATGCACTTTTCCATTTGCCTATGGGAATAATGTTTGATCGTTATGGTCCTCGTCGAGTCCTCACTGGGTCAATTATAATAGCTGCTACTGGCCTTCTCCCACTGATTTTCAGCCATCATGCCATGATTCTTATTCTTGGACGTGGGCTCATGGGAGTCGGTTCTTCGGCAGCAATCTTAGGAGCTTTTAAGATTATTCGCATGAATTTTCCAGAACATCAGTTTACAAAATTACTCAGCCTCACCGTCACTATTGGTCTCCTAGGAGCCATCTATGGGGGATCTCCTCTAAATCGACTTTTGGGACTTTGGGGGGAGAGGATAGTTGTTGGTATCTTCTTCTCCTTAGGTTTGATCTTAGCCCTCCTGACTTATTGTTTGGTTAGAGAAAAGAACGGTGCGATTGCTGATAACCAAACAACACTCCTGAAGAAGAATTCTCTTTTTAAAGATTTAGTCCTTGTTCTTGGCAACCATCATATTCTACTGGTCTGTCTTTTTGCAGGTTGCATGGTAGGGCCTCTGGAAGGTTTTGCTGACATTTGGGGAGCAGAATTTCTCAAACACTATGATGGATTGACGAGCTCTCTAGCTCTCAAACTTCCCTCCATGATTTTTGTAGGAATGTGCTTTGGCGCTCCTCTTCTCAGCTTTATTGCTCAGAGAAGAGCATGTTACTTAGAATCGATTGTAGGAGCAGGTGTGCTGATGAGTATTATTTTCACCTTGCTCGTGACCCATTGCATGAGTCTCTCTTGGATGATGCCTGCTTTTCTCATCGTAGGGGTTTGTTCTTCTTATCAAATTTTGTCCATTTATCAGGCTTCCACCTATCTTTCCGAACGTGTTTCAGGCCTCACAACAGCGGTAGCAAATATGGTGATTATGAGCTTTGGGTATATGCTCCATAGCCTTATTGGACTGCTCATTCATATAACAGGAGGCCCAAGTGTCAAAAATTCTTTTGTCTACGGCATCAGTGTTATTCCCCTCATGCTTCTAGTCGGAGTTCTTGGATATTCTTTGCTGATGTTCGTTGATCATAGAGGGAAATCTTGCCGATTTGTTCGTTGAAACATCGTTGAATTCATGAAACCTCCTTCCTGCACACTGCCAGCAGATGCAACGCTTCGTAAAAAATCTCAGTATGATACTCTCCGAGAAAAAGGCATCATGAAACGAGGTTCTTTTTTTCACCTCGCTCTTCTTCCACTCAATCCATCAGAAAGCACGATGACTCGATGCGGCTTTATTGCTTCTTCTCGTGTGGGAAATGCTGTTGCACGCAATCGTGCCAAGCGACTTCTCAGGGAGCTCTATCGAAGAGAACGCTCACGAATTCTCTCTCCCTCTTGGATGGCACTTATTGCCACTCCTCAAATAACAAAGGCAACCTTTGCTCAACTAAAGGAAGAGTGGAATCGGCTCTTAAAAAAATTCCCATTTCTTAATATCCTTTAAAAATTCTTCACTCAAGAATTGAACTTCTTATTTATCTAGTACTCATGATTTTTTTATTACAACTACCAGCACTTCTATATCGGTGGTTCCTCTCTCCTCTGCTTCATGCACTTTGTGGTCCCGGATGTGGATGTCGCCACGTTCCTAGCTGCTCTCTCTATTGGATGGAATCCCTTCAAAAGCGTGGACCTTTCGTTGGCTTGATCTTAGCGCTCAAACGCCTTCTGAGTTGCCATCCCTGGGGAAGTGGTGGTTATGATCCCGTGCCTTAGTAGGTAGTAAAGGTTAGCAGGAGGGAATGTTTCTCCTCTTAGGCGATGAGGAAGAGCTTTTAAAAAAGATCAAGTCAATTCCCTATAATTTCTAAGTAATTTGACTCTATCGCTCAATAGCACTTCGATTTTCAGCCTTGCCCCAAGAAAAAATTTCTCTGCTACTAGGACTAGGGCTAGGGCTCCCTTCTCTATTTAACGACGATGGCTTCGATTGCTCACGAATTTGCTTCGCGATTGCTATTCCATGGGCTAGAATAAACGACCTTTTTTTATTGCTATGATGTTTGACCGTACAACTTGGATTGCTATTGGATGTTCGATTATAGGCCTTCTTGGCTGGCAGTGGTACTATAGCACTCATTATCTCCCTGCTCTAGAAACCGAGCATAAAGTAGCCCTAGAGCAAGAATCCAGAAGAACAGCGATTTCAGAGGAATCTGCTTCCGTCAGAAAACCGTTACCTACTCTCCCCACGCCAACCCTACAACCACGTCGAGCAACATTCGATACAGCCAAGGCAGAATATCTTTTCTCCGATAATAGTGGTGGACTGGAAGCAGTGACCCTTTTTCTTCATTTGGGAGAACAAGATCATAGCCTGCAACTCAATAACCTTTCTCCAACACCCATTGGAGCTTTAGAGGAAAAATCTGGAGACACTCTACAAACCCTTACTGGATTTGTGATGAAGGAGCAAGAGAGCAAAAATATCGTTTATTTTGAGCGCAGTGAGCCTGCAGGATTGACCATCACCAAAAAATTTACTCTTCCTCAGTCCACTGGTTCCCCTCAAGAATATACTCTTGAATTGGAGCTAACTTTTGAAAATAAAGGAGCAACTCCACTGCAGCTTCCTGCCTACTTTCTCTCGTGTGGTGGGGCAACACCGGTCCATGCTACCGATGCTTCCACTTACACGCGCTTTGATTGGTATAGCAGAGGAAAGATGACCACCATTGATGTGAATTGGTTCTCTGCAGGCATGATTCCTATTCTCGGGATTGAGACACATGCCGCTCGGCCACTCTATGAAGTCAAAAACCCTGACATAGTTTGGACTGCTGTAACCAGTCAATATTTTTGTACAATTCTAACAGCGCAAAATCAGGAGGAACATGCTTCTGTTTGGGCTGCACGTTTTGAGGATCCTCTTATTCCAAAAACAACAGCGTTACGATCTATTTATGGCATTGAAGGTGGCTTTCTCCTAGAACCCCTCCACTTATCTCCAGGAGCTACTCATAGGGAACATTATACGATTTTTGCCGGTCCAAAAGATTTTGCTGCTCTAGGAAAATTGGGAAATGGGCAACAGAGCGTGATGAACTTTGGGACATTCCATCTTGTTTCTGAGTTTTTACTTTGGGCAATGAACTGTTTAAAAAATCTCCTCGGCAACTACGCTGCAGCCATTATTGTTCTCACCCTACTGATTAAAGCAGTTCTCTGGCCGATCCAAAATCAAGCCACCAACTCCATGAAGCGGATGCAGCTTCTCTCTCCTAGGATGAATGAGCTGAGGGCCAAATATAAAGATAACCCTACCAAAATGAATGAAGAGCTCATGAAGCTCTACAAGCAATATGGAGTCAATCCCTTGGGGGGATGCCTCCCGATGCTTGTTCAAATTCCAATTTTCTTTGGCTTCTACTCGATGCTCGGAACAGCTATTGAGCTCCGAAATAGCCATTTTCTTTGGATCCACGATCTCTCCCAGCCAGACACTATTGCCCATCTCTTCCACTACCCGATTAATCTTCTCCCTCTCATCATGGCTGGAACAATGATTTGGCAAATGTCACTCTCTCCTAAGGGAGGAGATCCAGCACAACAGCGTCTCATGTATCTCATGCCGGTTGTCTTCCTCTGCTTCTGTTATAACTTTGCCTCAGCATTAGCACTCTACTGGACGACTCAAAATCTCTTCTCTATTGCTCAGCTCTACCTCACTCGCAATACTCCACTCCCCCAGCTCAAGGAATCACTTCCCAAGAGAAAAAGAAGGAGAATTTCTAAGCGAAAATCTCCCAACGAAAACTAAAGAGTTCAAGAGAACCTGAGGAAAAAGAAAGAGGAGTGGCGAATCTACGCTATCGAAAAATATTCGAGAACGTAATAACCAAAGCGAAGAGAAAAAGTAGCATTAAAAAAATTTAGGTCAGATAAGGAAACACTTTCCTCCTATCCCTCTCTACATAATTTTTATCATTTATTTCAAATTCTTCCTCGAGAAATCTTACGCGATTAAATGTACTATTTGCTTGTTCCTTTAAATGATCATATTCCACTCTGTTTTCTGCTCTTATGGCTGCTATACATCGCCTCTGAAGATCAATCAGTTTCTTATATCCATCGATAATAGGAGTTCGATTCGCTTCAGCTTCTTCTTCAGCAAGCTCAAAATGAGCATGAGCTTCCTTTGCCATATGTTCACTTAGATAATCAGATAAGTGTCGTATTGATCCGGGTATTAACACTAAGGATTGACCATAGAGATCAAAGGCCTCATTGTAGCCTGCGACAATGCGTGCTCGATTCGCTCCAGCTTCTTCCTCGGTAGATTTGAAGAGGGCCGCAGCTTGAAGATTATAGTAGACAAAAAGGTCCCCTTCATAATTAGCAAGTGCTGCTACTGCCTGATCACAAAGATCAATGACCTCATTGTAGCCCGCGACAATATTTGCTCGGTTCGCTCCAGCTGCTTCCTCTGTGGATTTGAAGAGGGCCGTAGCTTTATTGTCAAGGAAGCGAGCGCAGTTAGCAAAATCATTCTCTCCGTACCAGTATCGACGAGTATCGAAGTATTTACATTGACTAGTATCTATTATTGCGAGTGCCTCGCTATAGAATGCAAACGCTCTATTATAACCAGCAGCAATAGGACCTCGAGGCTGCTTCCGGGAGAGTTCGGCAGTCAGATAGATGAGAGCACGCGCTTGATGACTCAGATAGCGAGCACGGTCACTATCTCCTAGAGTAACATCCTTACTAATTTCCTTGAGGGCCTGAGCATGAGCAGAGAAGCACTCATGGAGCAGCTTGATTCGCTCAAAGATAATTTCCGCTTCTCCCTCTCCTCCTTCTTCTATCTGATCGGTAAGACTGAGTAAAATCTCTCCTCCCATAGTGAGGCTTTCTTGGTAGCGCTCTAGATAGTGAAGGGTTTGCTGATGATTAACTCTCTGTTCTTTGGTTGTCCTCAGTGTATTGATCCTCTCCTCAATCTTCTTGATGTTCTCCTGCAGGGCAAAGGAGAGTCCAGAGCAAAGCTCTTGCAGGGAGTAGTCGGCTAGAGAATATTCTGGAGAGCCCGCTGCAGAAGTTTCTGAAGTATTTACTAAAGATCCTCTCAGAGGAAATTCGATCTTCCCTTCAGCCAGTTGCGCTATCATCTCCACGCCATCAAGCTCCCCAGTTCTTAGTTCCGCTCCTATCTTATCATCTAGAGCTAACCCTCTCCCTGCAATCATCTCCACTGCTCTCTCAAATCGCTCTTGGTCACTCAGAGGAAGATCTTCTACTTCGCGGAAGTACGATTCACTCTGGGAGTCACGATTTTCTTGAGGTTGCTCTTTTGCAGTTGCTCCTGGATAAGGTAACACTTGGGGTGCTGCTTGGGGTTGCTCTTCTTGAAGTCGATTTGCTGGGGCAGTAGTAGGAAGTTGATTTCTGAGAAATTGGACAATACGTCCTAGTCTTGCCGGGGTCAGGGGATCTTCTCCTAGGCGTGGTGGAGGCGGGAGAGGATTTTGGAGAGTAGAATTTTCCTCAGCATGATCTTGCATATGGAAGATGGGATGACGGCTCAATTCCTCCCACCCTGCTGCTGCTAACCTTGCTCTGAGGCGTTGCATCGTTCCAGCTTCTGCTCCACGAAGTGATTTTGGTGGGTTCTCTTCTCTTGGGAGGAATGTCCCATCAGCTCCTAGCAGAAAATAGGTTGCTCCCGGATGAGCTTCCAGAAGGTCGCTTAAGGAGGTGATGAAGGCGTTGAGGCCATCTTGGGAAGTTTCTACATTACTTGCTGGAGTACTTGCTGAGGTCACCTCTTCAATGGTTCTTCCTG
>JAJZSL010000010.1 GCA_021849805.1 bacterium | reverse complement strand
AGGAGAAGGGCTACTGCTCTGGGCAAGCAGCGCTCCAGGAGCAATCGCTAGAAATCCTAGAGCTAGGAGCATGCTCAAGAGGGCTCCTGCTAGAGGCTGATGGGAGAAGGGAGAAGCGCTCTGCTGGTCAGAACGTTGAGAGGACTGAGGGGGTCTCTTGAGGACTTTGAGGACCTTAAAGACCTTAAAGACCTTAAAGACCTTAAAGACCTTAAAGACCTTAAAGACCTTAAAGACCTTAAAGACCTTAAAGACCTTAAAGAGAGAGTCTAGAAGCTCTCCTAGAGGCTTGTTGATCAATGGTTGTCGGGGGGGGCAGGGAAGAAGGAGCAAAGATAAAATGGCTTAAAGTTTTAACTGAACTTTTACGTTACTCAAGTTATTAAAAATGCGTATCAAAATAAGAGGGAGCGTTCCCCACCTCTTACTCTTGAATTCGTTGAATCTTAGCTCCTAGCTTGTTAAGTTTCCTATCGATTCCTTCATAGCCACGATCAATATGGTAAACACGATTAATTTCTGTAGGGCCATCAGCCCTCAGAGCTGCTAGGACAAGAGCAGCAGAAGCTCTCAAATCACTGGCCATCACTGGAGCTCCACTAAGTTGATCAACCCCAATAATCGTAGCTCTAGCGCCATCGAGTTCAATATTAGCACCCATTCTCTTTAGCTCAGCAAGATGCATGAAGCGTTGTGGGAAAACATGCTCCGTAATAGTGCTCACTCCCTGAGTCGTACAGAGCATGGCAGAGAGCTGTGCCTGCAAATCGGTAGCAAATCCAGGAAAGGGAAGCGTTTCAATGGATAGTGCCTTGAGAGAAGGAGAAGCAGTAATAGTAATACTCTCCTTCTTTATTTTAAGAGGAACACCAGCTTCCTCAAGCACGTGGAGAAGAGCCTCCAAATGTTGAGGAATAACGCGATGAAGTGTTACTTTTTTTCCTGCCATGGCAGCTGCAATAAGGAATGTTCCTGCTTCAATACGATCAGGAATAATCGTATGTCTGAATCCATGGAGCTCTCTGACACCTTCAATAATAATCCGTGATGTTCCAGAGCCATGAATACGTGCTCCCATCTTGATGAGTACTTCAGCAAGGTCTGTCACTTCTGGCTCGGTAGCAGCTCCTTCAATCACAGTGGTTCCCTCAGCAAGAACAGCTGCCATCATGATATTTCCTGTTCCCAGAACAGTTGGCCCATACTTTCCGCGAAGATGAATTGTTGTGCCATGAAGATGTGAAGCGAGCAGATGAATATCTCCTCCTTTCACTTGAACAGTCGCACCTAACTCTTCAAATCCACGAAGATGTAGATCAATAGGACGATCACCAATCACACATCCTCCAGGCAAGGAAACGGTGGCTGCATGTTCACGTCCTAAAAGAGGCCCCAAGATACAAACCGAAGCTCGCATTTTACGGACAATGTCATAAGGAGCCTCTGTTCTAAGATGAGTAGCTCTCACCTTCACAATGCCGCTTGCTCTCTCGACCTCAGAGCCGAGCATATTCAAAATGGTGAGCATATAATGAATATCGCTTAGGTCAGGAACGTGCTCAATAATACATGGCTCACGAGTCAACAAAGTCGCTGCAAGAATAGGGAGCGCGGAGTTTTTGGAACCACTCATTGTCACCTCTCCTTGGAGAAGTGAACCACCGTGTACAATCATTTTATCCATAAAAAAGTTTCCAAAGTAAGCATTGATCTTGAGGGTTTGGCAAAAGGATTCTTTTTCAAGCGCGCAATAAATTTATTTTCTGTGAGTAGAAGCATGATGCTTTCTGACCTTGCTAAGAACAAACTGAGCCCAGAGAAATAGTCTTTCATCGCTTCGGAGAGATCGATGTGATTGCCAGCGTTGCCTAAAAAACTTCTTAGCTTCAACTGCAGTAGGTTCAGCAGGTAAAAGAGCTCCACTGCTCAACCATGAACCAATGGGCATTCCAAATCCTTTTTTCTTACGATTGATAATTGTTGCAGGGAGAAGTGAGTGAAGTGCTTTCTTCAAAATCCATTTGGTCGTACTCCCTCGTAATTTTACAGTGGGAGGTAGACGTCTTAGAAAATCAACGACATCAATGTCGAGAAAAGGAGAACGTACTTCTAGAGAATGCGACATGCTCATGCGATCGACTTTGAGTAAAATATCTTCTTGTAGATAGAGACGGGTAAAGAATTGAAGTGCGCGATCGGTAATAGAAGCTCCTTCTCCTGCTACCTCCCACGCTTCAATAGCCTCACTATAGACTTCCTCTAAATCATTTTTATCTCCAAAGAAATCATCAATTTCCCTGGGGCTCAGAGGTCCCATCCAAACAGGTATCCAAAGTGGTTGGTCAAAAGAGAGACCTCTCAACGTTCTTTTTACTTTGAAATCAATACTCATATTAGCATGAGAAACAGGCAACCAAGCTGCAAGAAAAGAGAGTGCAGGATGCAACCAAGCAGGAATCTTCTGCGCATAAAGCTCAGCTGCTCGGAGTGCCTTAAAAGGATCATAGCCTGCTAAGAGCTCATCACCTCCATCACCACCAAGAGCCATTGTGACATGACGCCTTGCAAAACCAGCAAGCAACCATGTTGGAAGTAAGGAGCTATCAGCAATTGGCTCATCTAAGTTGTTGAAGCAATCGGGTAGAAGCGCAAGAGCTCTCTGAAGATCAAGTAACTCTTCTTGATGCACAGAACCAAGGAAAGAGGCTACTTGACGTGCAAATGGCAGTTCATTAAAAGATTGATCTTCAAATCCAATACTAAAAGTTTTTAGCGCTCCTGCTGGTAGATGACGAGCAGCCAAAGCGGCTACCGCCGAGGAATCAAGACCTCCACTAAGAAAAATCCCCATGGGAACATCAGCAACTAAGCGCCGCTTTACAGCACGGTCAAGCAACTCTAAGAACTCTTCTGCCCAAGCCCTACCTCCATCAGCTGGGAGGTGATACTCGGAAGGCTCTAAGCGATAATTCCAATAGCGTCTCATTTTCCACTCTCCTGAGAGAATATTCAATCGACCAGAGCAACCTGCTGGAAGTTTATGAATGCCATCAATGAGTGTATACGGAGCAGGGATATAGCCATACGCAAAGTACTTTTTTAAAGCCAAGGTCGATTCATTTCTTGGAGCTTCTGGATGTTTGAGTAAGGAGGTCATTTCTGAGGAGAAAGCAAACACTCCCCTGCTCCCAGGTCGATGAAAGTAGTAGAGAGGCTTTTCTCCAAAACGATCACGCGCTAAGAAAAGTGAATCAGTGCGTTGGTCATAAATGGCAAAAGCCCACATTCCATTGAGCTTCTCGAGCATTTCTTCTCCCCAAGCCCGATAACCATGGAGGAGAACTTCGGTATCGGAGTGATCTGTTTTAAAAATGTAACCTTGAGCTATGAGCTCAGTCCGTAACTCTAGGTGATTATAAATTTCTCCATTAAAAACAAGGACTAATTGCTCATCAGCACTTACCATTGGTTGAGCTCCATCAGCAAGATCGACAATAGCAAGACGGCGATGTCCAAGATGAACTCTTTTTTTCTCTTCTAGAAAAAATCCTTCTCCATCTGGTCCGCGATGAGCTAAGGCACGTGTCATCGCAAAGAGTGTCTCTTGATCAGAAGGACCGATAAAACCAGCTATACCACACATAGAGATGAGTACTTCCTTAAGAAAAATTAATTCCTGTTCTTCTGAGCCTTCGGAAGAATATTTGCTGTTTTGCGGACTAAATAGATCGACTTTCCTTGTGATTCATAAAAAGTACGCATGATCATTTCAGCAAGTAATCCCATCAGGAAGCTCATGATCCCTACAAGGAAAGTAAAAACTGCCATCAGTGGTAGTGGTGTGGTGATGAGTGGCTTCTGAGCAAAGCAGAGCAACTCGAAGGCCCATGCGGCAAAACCAACACTTGCCATCAAGCTCATCAAGCCACAAGCACCAAAGACATACATTGGTTTTTGAGCATGACGGTCCAAAAATTTAACGACGATTAAATCTAAGATGACTTTGAGTACACGCTCTAAACCATATTTGGAATGACCAGTCCTGCGAGCAAAGTGATTGACTGGTAACTCAGTAATACGAGCTCCATGCCACTGCGTATAAATGGGGAGAAAGCGATGCATTTCTCCATAAAGACGAACTCCTTCAATCACATCACGACGATAAGCTTTCAGAGAACAACCAAAGTCATGTAAGCGAACTCCTGAAATGAAGGAAATCAGTTTGTTAGCCATCATGCTAGGGATATTTCGCTGCAGAGCATTATCCTGACGGTCTCGACGCCATCCTGAGCAGACATCATAACCTTCCTCAAGTTTGGCAAGCATACGTGGGATATCCTCAGGATCATTTTGATAGTCCCCATCCATAGGAATAATGATTTCACCACACGCATAATCAAAGCCAGCCATCATGGCTGCTGTTTGGCCAAAATTCCGTCGAAAATGAATCACCTTTGCTTCTTGATGAGCAGCAGCAAGCTCATCGAGAAGCTCTGCACTTCCATCATGGCTTCCATCATTAATAAAAATAACTTCGTATGGCTTTCCATAACGATTCATCACTTCCACAATCTTAGTGAAAAGTGGAGTGATTGCTTCCCGTTCATTGTAGATAGGAATGGTGATAGAAATGATCATTCAAAGAGCTTCTTGAGTCCTCAAGGAGACATCAAGGGTAAAGTATTCCTAGTCTGAATTTTTAAAAAAGAACTCCTTATGTTTTCTAAAGTTTTCTTAAAATTCTACACCCAAGGAATTCTCAAAAGAAGAAGAGCAAATTTTCCTAGAGTGACCATTTAGAAGAAATATTCAAGAGTGTGAACACTGTAGGGACCTACAAAGGGGCAGTTAGAGAATTTTTTTAAGTTTTTTTTAAGTTTTTTTTAAATCGCTAAAATTCATTCAAGAAAAAAAGAGAATACTCTAGTCTTTCATCTTAATCTCTTCGATGAATCATCACCTTATTACAAAACTCCGCTCTGTCCCTCACCGTCCTGGAGTCTATTTGATGAGAGACCGGCTCGATCGTATTATTTATGTTGGTAAAGCACGCGATTTGCGAAAGCGACTAGCCAATTACTTCACGCCATCAAGTATCAAGCGTGCTGACCTTAAAACACGAGCGCTCATTGAGAGCATTCATGATTTTGAGTACCACCTTGTTAAAAGTGATACGGAAGCCATTCTCTTTGAAGGAAAGCTCATCAAAGAGTGGAGACCGAAGTATAATATCAGCTTTCGTGATGATAAACGCTTTCCTATGGTTCGTGTTCGTTTAAGTGATCCCTTCCCACGCTTTGAATTTGTACGCTTACGCAAAGAAGATGGAGCTCGTTACTTTGGTCCTTTCCCTAATGAGAGTGCCCTTCGTAAGACCGTTAGAGCGTTAATCAAACAATTTGGAATTCGCTCTTGTCACCCACTTGAACCAACCGAAAAAGATTTTAAACATTGCCTCGATCACGTTATTCAAAACTGCTCAGCCCCTTGTATTCAACGTGTCAGCAGAGAAGAATATCAAGAGCGAGTTCTAGAAGCTTGTCGTTTTTTAGAAGGAAAATCACGCTCCATCATTGAGCAGGTGACTCTAGAAATGAAGAAAGCTGCCGAGCAACTCGATTTTGAAAAAGCCGCATCACTGCGCAATCTTCTCCGTAGCCTCGAGGAAACAGCCAAACCAACGCGACGCTTCACTCGAAAATCACTGCCAGTGAGCATCGATCCAGAAGCTGATCTTATCGAACTTCAACGAGTCCTATGTCTTCCCTATGAGCCACGCGTCATGGAGTGCTTTGATATTTCTAATCTTTCGAAAACACATTGTGTTGCTTCCATGGTTCAATTTAGAAACGGAATTCCTGAGAAAAAAAACTATCGCCGCTACCGCATCACCAGTACACAAGGTCAAGATGACTTCATCGCCATGGCTGAAGTCGTTCGACGACGCTACGCTCGGCTTCTTAGTGAGGTCAAGGAACTACATCAAAGCGAGAATACTCAAGAATCACTTTTTCTCTTTTTACGTCGATCTTATCAAGCGGAAGGCAAGCACTCTCCTCTTCCTGATTTGATCATTGTTGACGGAGGTAGAGGTCAGCTCAGTGTGGCCTGCCGCGAACTTCGTACACTAGGACTCTCTGATATTCCTATTATTGGTTTAGCAAAAGAATTTGAAGAAATTTATACTCCTCAAGAGGAAAACCCCAAGAGATTAGACAAAAATAATGGTGCTCTACGGCTGCTACAGCGTATCCGCGATGAAGCTCACCGAATTGCCAATGGGTATCATGAAATTTTACTCAAGAGACGCATCTCTCAAAGTACTCTTGATATGATTCCTGGTATTAGTGACGCAAAGAAAAAGTTGATTCTTCGGACATTTGGCAGTGTTCATCGCCTTGGTCAACGAAGTTTTCAAGAGCTTGCTGATCATCCTAAGATAGGCCCTAAATTGGCAGCTCTCATCAAAAAAATGATTCCCTCTTCAACTCCAGAACAGCATTGAGAACCTACGTCATGAAAAATCTCATCCTCCTTTTCAAAGATCAACTCTCCCTCTCTCTTACTGCACTCAAGAGAGCTCGCCCAGGAATAGATACTGTGCTCTGCTTGGAATCAGTTGAATCTGCTCCTGCTCATCATCAAAAAAAAATTGCTTTTGCGCTAGCCTGCATGAGGCACTTCGCTTGCACTCTTCGAGAAGAAGGATTCAACGTGAAGGAGCTCTCCGTCACTCACCAACGAAAATATCCTTCCCTCCTTGAGGAGATCATTCCTCTTTTTGAGGAAGGAAATTACCAAAAGATCATCGTGACCGAACCGAGTGAATGGAAGACACTGGAGGAGATCAAAAAACTTCAAACGCAAATTCCTATCGAGCTTTTGGAAGATGATCGCTTTCTAGCAAGCAAAAGCGATTTTAGGCGTTGGGCTCACAACAAAAAGCAACTTCGCATGGAGTATTTCTATCGTGAGATGCGTCAGCGATATCGCATTCTTCTTGATGATGAGGGAAAGCCAGAAGGAGGAAAGTGGAATTTTGATCAAGAAAATCGTAAGCCTCCCAAGGGTCAACTGCACTTTCCCAAAAGATTAGCTCATCGAGCATCTCCTATTCTCAAAGAAGTCTTAGCTCTTGTTGAGCATGAGTATAGCACTCACTTTGGAACATTACGCCCTTTCTACTATGCTCTCACGCGAGAAGAAGCTCTCTTAGAATTAGAAGATTTTATTGAAAATATTCTCCCACACTTTGGAGACTATCAAGATGCCATGGTTGCTGGCGAACCGTATCTCTATCACTCGCTACTCTCCTCCTACCTCAATATTGGACTACTCCTTCCTTTGGAAGTTTGCCAAAGAGCTCAAGATGCCTACTACCAAGGAAAAATTCCTCTCAATGCTGCCGAGGGGTTCATTCGTCAAATCTTAGGATGGAGAGAATTTATTCGTGGTATTTACTGGCTGGAGATGCCCAACTACGGAAAACTAAATTTTCTTAAAGCTACTAATAAGCTTCCTTCCTTTTACTGGACAGCAGAGACCTCCATGTTCTGTGTTCACCAAGCAGTCACCCATACTCAAGAGCATGCTTACTCACACCATATCCAGCGATTGATGATCACTGGAAATTTTGCACTTCTTGCCGCTCTGGATGTTCGTGAAGTTCAAGAATGGTACCTCGGAGTCTACTCTGATGCTTATGAGTGGGTGGAAATGCCCAATACACTGGGTATGGCCCTCTTTGGCGATGGAGGAATTGTCGCTAGCAAACCCTACGCTGCTAGCGGCAAATACATTCACCGTATGAGCAACTATTGTCCACACTGTTCCTATGATCCCAACCTTCTTTTGGGCGAGCGTGCTTGTCCCTTCAATGCCCTCTATTGGGACTTCATGGCACGACATGCTTCACTATTTGAGAAAAATCAACGTCTCAACACTATCCTTGCCACTTGGAGAAAATTTCCTAAAGAGAAAAAAGAGGCCATTCAAGAACAAGCCAAGATCATTTTCTCAAAAATAAAACAAGAGCTCTTATAGCTTCTTTTTATGATTTTTTCTGATGACTTCTTTTCATGCCTACATTGCTATTGATTGGTCAGGAGCTCAGGAGCTACATACTTCAAGCATTGCTCTGGCAGAAGCTCTCGCGGACAAAAAGAAGGTCACTCTTATTGCACCTCCAGAAAAACAATGGTCTCGTAGCAGCGTAGCAACATGGATTCTTAGGCAAGCAGATTGCTCTAAGCGCTTGCTCATTGGCATTGATAGCAACCTTGGTTATGCTGCTGGTTTTCTAAAAACGCGACTTCCTAAGCTAAAAAAAGCACAAGAACTTTGGCAAATAATCGATGAACACTGTCAAGGTGAAGAAAATTTTTACGCTTCTACGTTTTGGAAAGAATCGCTTTTTTGTCATGATTTTTGGACGCAGGGGAAACAACCTTCCTCTTTTTCATCCCTACGTCGTCAAACGGAACTGGCCTGCAGAGCAGAATGCTTGGGAACTCCTGAATCTCCACTGAAGCTACTAGGAGCCAAACAAGTGGGTAAAGGTGGCTTGGCAGCAATGAGGATGGCTCATTTTTTAAAAAAAGAGCTGCAAGAAAAGATTGCTTTTTGGCCTTTTGATACCTCAGCCTCCTGCTCGAGAGCAACCATCGTGGTGACAGAAATCTATCCTCGTCTCTTTCTTCAACGAGCCAATAGTGGTTCCTCAAAAATTCGTAGCATGGAAAAACTAAAAGAACTCCTTTTCTTTTATCAATCCACCTCCTGCAAAATGAATAATCTTAGTGATCATCAAGCTGACGCTTTAGCAACAGCTGCTGGCATGCGCTACTTTTTGAAGAAAAACCCCTCCTTGTTCAATATTGAGGAATGCCCCCTCCTCTTGCAGCAACAACTTCAAGTAGAAGGTTGGATCCTAGGAGCTCCCTTTCCTAAAAAGGAAAAACCTTGAATTCCCTGATAGAACCTGAAGAATAAAAATTTTTTAATATTTATGCTCTACAATACTATTCTCGAGACCATCGGTAAAACTCCTCTTGTTCGTTTTCAACGAATTGCTCGAGATCTTGATTGTGAAATGTATGGTAAATGTGAGTTTTTTAACCCAGGCGGCTCCATTAAGGATCGTATTGCTAAGAACATGATTGAGGAAGCAGAAGCTGCTGGAAAAATCAAACCAGGCGATACGCTCATTGAAGCAACCTCAGGCAACACAGGTATTGGCCTCGCTCTTGCTGCTGCTGTCAAGGGGTATCATCTTATTATCACGATGCCAGAGAAAATGAGCCAAGAGAAAGAAGTTGTTCTCAAAGCTCTTGGAGCCACTATTTATCGAACACCGAGCCAAGCTGCTTTTGATGCACCAGAGAGTCACATCTCTCTTGCTAAAAAACTCCAACAAGAAATTCCTAACGCTCACATTCTTGATCAATATAGCAATCCCGCGAACCCTCAAATCCACTATAAAACAACGGCTCAAGAAATTTTGGAGGATGCGGGTGAAGGCCTTGCTATGGTCGTGATTTCTGTAGGTACAGGTGGATCGATCACTGGCATCGCTAGTAAACTTAAAGAAGCTAATCGAGCAATTACCATTGTTGGAGTGGACCCCTACGGTTCTATTTTAGGAGGTGGTAGCGACGTATTCCCCTATCAGGTAGAAGGAATTGGCTACGATTTTTTCCCGAAAGTACTCGATAATTCGCTCGTCGATGAGTACATTAAAACACGTGACAAGGAGTCTTTTCAAACAGCACGACGTCTTATCCGCGAAGAAGGATTGCTCATTGGCGGGTCGTGCGGTGCCACAACCTGGGGAGCACTTCAAGCAGCCAAGCGACTTAAGAAAGGGGAGAAATGTGTTGTTCTCCTAGCTGATGGAGTTCGTAACTACCTCTCCAAATTTGTTCAAGAAACATGGATGCAAGAGCATGGATTTCTCAATTAAAAAATCATTAACAATGAATCACCCTCATCTCCTTCCTACTCGTGTTATTCATGCTGGACAACAACCAGAAGCCGTTACTGGCGCTGTGATGACTCCCATTTTCTTGACCTCGACCTATGCTCAAGAGAGTCCTGGAAAACATAGTGGTTATGAATATTCTCGAACAGGAAATCCAACACGCCGTGCTTATGAAGATTGCCTTGCCAACTTAGAGAGTGGCAGCAGAGGATTTGCCTTTGCTTCAGGAATGGCTGCTATAGCCACCATCCTAGAACTCCTCAAACCAGGAGACCATCTGATTGCAAGTGATGATCTTTACGGTGGCACCTACCGTCTTCTAGAGCGTGTACGCAAGCGCTCTGCAGGCCTTGAGCTCAGTTTTGTTGATTTTAGTAACATAGAGAACGTAGCAGCAGCTATTCAAAAAAATACAAAGATGATTTGGGTTGAAACACCAACCAACCCAATGCTCAAGTTAGCCGATTTAAGAAAAGTTGCCGCTCTTGCTAAACAACATGGACTCTTGGCTGTTGCCGATAATACCTTTGCGACTCCCATCATTCAGCGTCCTCTCGAATATGGCTTTGATATTGTTCTCCACTCAGCAACAAAATATATCAATGGGCATTCCGATATCGTCAATGGGATTGCTGTTGTCAACGATCCAGAGTTAGCAACACAAATCCACTTTTTACAGAATAGCACAGGCGCGATTGCTTCTCCTTTTGATAGTTTCATGGCTCTACGCGGTGTGAAAACTCTTGCTCTACGCATGGAGCGACACAATGAGAGTGCCATGGAATTGGCTAGTTGGCTGGAGAAACATCCTCGAGTTGCTCGTGTCTTCTATCCTGGCCTCAAGAGCCATCCTCAACATGCACTTGCTTGTGAACAAATGTCCGGCTTTGGAGGCATGATTTCTTTAGAATTAAAATGTACCCTTGACCAAACAAAGGCTTTTCTAGAGCGCACGGAACTCTTCACTCTTGCAGAAAGCCTAGGAGGAGTCGAAAGTCTCATTGAACATCCAGCATTGATGACACACCTTGCTCTTCCAAAAGAACAAAGAGAACTTCTGGGGATTAGCGATGGTTTTGTTCGTCTTTCCGTCGGCATTGAAGCACTAGAGGATTTGAAAGAAGATTTGGAAAAAGCACTAAAATAAGACAAAAAAGTGTTCTAAAAAAAACTCAATGTTGCTCAATATCCAAGCGACAAGCACTATTTGAAGAGACTATAAAATACTCAAAGCCACCTCCCTTAGAAAAAGAGCAAGTTGCCAGTGTGCTTTGATTAAGTGAATCTACTGATGAACTTTCGAACTCGTGTGCTCTTAGAACCAAAAGGATTTCTCATTGCTCCTATGGTGGACATCTTACTGGTACTGCTTGGATTCTTCATGCTGACTTGGACATTTGCACGCTACGAAACAGAACTTGATGTGCAAGTTCCCGTGGCCAAAGAAGGCAAAGAAAGTTGCCGCTCCCCCGGAGAAGTCATTATCAATGTGAAAGCAGATGGGGTCATGATCATGAATCAACGTCTCTTCTCACCAAAAGAATTGAGAGCAACCCTCACACGTATTTCAGCGCTCTATCCTGATCAAGCAATTATCTTACGAGGAGATGAAAAAGTGCCCTATAGCCACATCATTGAAGTACTTGATATCTGTCGTAGTGCCAATATTTGGAATATTGCTTTTGCAACCAGTAAAGAAAAATCAGAGCTCCCCTCCCTTGCAACTCAAGCAGAGCAATGAGATCTCTGATTCCTCATGCTACTTTCTTCTTGCTTTGGTTTCTCCTCTCAATGGTATTAATAGCCAGAGAACCCCAAGTGCGACGGGCTCTTTTCATTTCAGCTCCTACTCACCCCACGGAACAATCAAATAGTGGGAGTTCTAACTCTACCTCTTCAGATATTCGACTTGCTCCCAGTGTTTCCCTTACTGAAGAAGAAAAAAAACTAGCCCAGCTTCTTGCTGCTGATAGATGCTATGATCGTGAGGAATTTTCTACTGCTCTTCTTGAGTATCAACGATTCCTGCAACAAACAACTCCTCATCAGGCTCAGCGCAATCAAGCTCTTTTTCGACTAGCAGAATGTCAACGTAAACTTGGCCAAAAACTGGCTGCAGAGGAAACTTATAGGCAGTTGCTTGAAGAAACTCCCAGTGGAATCTTTGCAGCAGGAGCAGCTTATCGATTGGGAGAATCCTACCAAGCACGTCAAGAGAAATCTCAAGCTGCTCTCTATTTTGCAGAAGCGGCTTCACTAACCAATGATCCAAAAGTCAAAAACGCAGCACGCTACGCTCAAGCACTCTGCTACGACCAACTCGGAGAGGAGGAAAAAGCTATGGATCTTTTAAAACAAGTTGCTCAGGAAGAGAGTCCTAGTCGTTTCCAAGCAAAGCTAGCTCTTGCTTACTATGAAGAAAAAAAGGGGCATCTTCAGCAAGCAGAAGAGCTTTATGAATCACTTGGAAAAGAGAGCTCAGGCATCATCGCTGCAGAGGGCTTAGTAAGAGCTGCGATGATGAATCAACGCTTAGGAAAAAAAGAGGAAGCAGAACGATTATTTCACCAAGTAACTTCTTTGAATGAAGCCAAGGAATGGAGTGACATTGCTTCTCTTGGCTTGATGAGATTGGCTTTTGAAAAAAAAGATTATCAGCAAGTCATTAATAATAGTGAGCATGCCATCCTCAGTACTAAGATGGAAACAAAAGCTCAAGCTCTTCTACTAACAGCTCAAGCAGCAGAAGAACTGAAAAATTTTAAGAAAACAAGTTCCCTTTGTGATCGGCTTATCCAAGAAGTTCCAGATTCAGAAGAAGCCAAACAAGCTTCTCTTCTACGTCTTAAAGCCCTTCGTTCCTTAGAGGATCCAAAACTACTTCAAGAAATAGAAATATTTTTAAGTCATCAACACGATCTGAATGCTCAAACTCAAGCTCTCCTTCTCAAAGCAGAAGCTCTTTTTCAATTAGGCAATTATTCAGCAGCAGCAGAAACTTATGATTCCTTGAGTAGCAGTAATCTTTCCACTGAGTTAAAATCAGAAATTCTCTACAAGGAAGCTTGGTCTTGGAGTAGAGCAGGAGAGCCTCAGAAAGCATTTCTTCTATTATCAACCTGGATAAAAACATTCCCTCAATCTCCTCAAATGCCCCTCGCACTTCTTGAGCATGCTCGACTTGCTCAAGAAAGAAAAGATATTGCTCTAGCTCTTGCGGATTACACTACCCTCATAAAAAATTATCCAAAATCTCAAGAAGGTGAAATAGCTCTCCTACAAAAAGCGCTGCTTCACGGAGAACTCCAAGAAAATAAAGAGATGAGAGCAACCTTTCAAGAGCTCCTAGCCTCCTACCCTCAAACTTCAGCAGCAGCTCAAGCTAATTTCTGGATAGGTTGGACTGCTTTTGAAACAAAAGACTACAAAGAAGCTATTCCTTTTTTAGAGAAAGCTCGTTTACTGAATAAAAAAGAGCTTGGAGAACGCGCTACCCTACGATTACTGCTTGCTCACTATTATTTAGGAGAAGTCAGTGAAACAAACCAAGAAGCCATAACGCTGCCTGCAGCTTCTCTCCCACTAGCAATAGCACAATGGCTTGGACTAAAACTCTACGAGCAAGGAAAAGAATCATCAGCAGAGCAATGGCTCTCTCTTGTTATGAAACGTCCTCAAGAGGGACTCATTAATTACCATGTTGCACTAGCACTCACTAAAATCTTACTTCAAGAAAAAAAATTTCAAGAAGCCAGAGAGCCTGCTCAAAAGGCATTAGAACTTTCACGTGATCCAGCTGCTCGAGCAGAAGCCACCATGGCACTGGCCACTCTTGAGAAAGGACTAAAAAATTATTCTCAAGCTACTTCCTTGATTCAAGAAACACTACTCTTGCAACCAGAGGGAGCAATCAATATAAAAGCTCGCCTGTTACTAGGAGATCTCCTTTTTTCCGAGCAAGAATACGATGCTGCTCTGAAGTCGTATCAAGCCGTTACACTCTTGACTGAAGATCATCTCTTTCTCAAGGAAGCACTCCAGCGAATCATTGAGATCTATGAACATGAAAATAACCAAGAAAAAGCTAATAAAGCTCGTGAAGAATATCGACTGCTCAAGTAGATTCCTTCTGACTCTCGGAGAACATAAGGACCAAGAAGCCTGATCTTATCAAAGAGAGTGTGTTCCATTGAGAAAACATATTAGGTGCAGAGAATTTTTTTCTTAGGGCAAGGGGGGCCGAAAATCAAAGCACTATCTAACGTTAACGCACGATTTGAAAATGCAGTCCTAGGGAAAAAGAGGAATCTGATGATCTGCCTTCTCTAATTGAATAAACGATAACTTCGGAGCTGATTGAAAAGGAGTGAGAATTTTCTATATCCCTTACGAACTATCCAGTAGCATCGTTTTTCTATATGTCGTTAACGCCTTACCTTACTCTTTTGGAAGCACTTCGCATTAGTTGTCATTTGCCCGAGTTTCCTGATCCGCTCCCTTCTACTCAGCTTGATCTGAAATTAGAAAATGGCCCAACGTTGACCATCGATTTTGAAGAGGAGAATGAGTCACTAAAAATTTTTTCTCAAATTGGAACTTATCCCCTAGAACACGAAAAAATCATTTTAAGGAAAATTGCAGCATCTAATTTCCTTTGGACGTCCACTGCCGGCGGAACGTTAAGTGCACGCCCCGATATCCAAACAGTTTATTTTGCCTATCGAACACCTGCTTCTAGTTTGAGTGGAGGAGAATTTGTTAATCTGCTTGAAAAATTTGTTGAAATCATTGCTCAGTGGCATTTATTTCTTACTGGTGAAGTTGATGATATCTCCACTGACTTAATCAAACCTTCCAGTACTATGAATTCAGGTGAGAATATCCCACTGCCCATGCAGCAGAGTCAAGGAATCATCATTGGGTAGCTCTTTCTCTCTTCCACGCTTTAGAGGCCATTTTCATTCGTGTTAAAAGGTAGTAAACTGTTTGACTACGAACTCGAATGAGTTCAGCCCCTACAATTTTAGATACAAAATCATGAGGGATGATTTCAAGAGCTTCTGGATTGATTCCGTGTAGACCTTTACAAAGAATCGAACTCATGGCACGAGTCAACGTTTGAACATGAGGTCCTAATTTTATTTTAAAGAGAAGGCCTGCATGATCATCTTTTTTTAAGTAAACGCCGACAGAATCAGTACACTCTTCATCTTTACGAAGATCCTCAAAATCGAATAGTTCTCCTTCTTTAGGCTCATAGTTTTTAGCTTGGTCAGCGTAAGCAATAAGCATCTCACGACGCTCTGACTCTGATAAAGACTCAAAAAGCGAGATGATGTTCAAGAGTCTTGGAGGATAGATATGCTCATTCACAGGAGTAAAAATTTTAGAGTTCAATGACTCAAATATTACAAAAAGAATACCACAGTTTTCGAAAGATCAAAAATCTACGTAAAAAAAGATTCAAGAATGTATCAAATAGTAAGATGATTCTCTCTTCTCCTATATTCGTAGATGGTGAATTCTTCAGCTTCTAGAAGGCAAGAGTGCTTTTGAAACTCTTCTTCAAAAGGTGGGAAAAAAGTATCTCCTGAAATGTTTCGGTGCACTCGAGTTACAAAGAGTGTATCGCATTTTGGAAGGAGCAAGCGATAAATCTCTGCTCCTCCAATGACAAAAGTTTCTTCCAAAGGAATTTCTAGTTTTAAAAGCTCCTCCACACTATGGATACTAAGAACTTCTTGAGGAAGTGTCAGAAACTGACGCGTGAGAAGAATATTTTTTCTTCCTGGAAGTGGCTTCCCAAGCGACTCATAGGTCTTTCGACCCATAACGATCGGATAGCCCAAGGTCATTCTTTTAAAAAAACGAAAATCCTCTGGCAAGTACCAGGGGATACTTCCATGAGCACCGATGACACAATTTTCTGACATAGCAACAATAGCTTTCATCAAGTAAACCTAGCTTATTAGAGCAATCACTTTGAAATCATCTACAGCAAAAGAAAGAAGTGAAATTTGGAAACACAGCAACTATTGCTCTCATCCTTACACAGCAATAGGAGCTTGAATTGCCGGATAAGGATCATAATTTTCCAATTGAAAATCATCATAGCAAAAATCTTCTATTCTTCTCACCTGGGGATTGAGCTTCATTTGTGGGAGTGCTCGTGGCGACCTGGAGAGTTGCTCTTTAACTTGATCCAAATGGTTAAGATAGAGATGAAGATCACCAAAGGTATGAATAAATTCTTTGGGCTGGAGATCACAAACTTGAGCAATCATCATGGTTAGAAGAGAGTAGGAAGCAATATTGAAGGGAACTCCCAAAAAAAGATCCGCACTACGCTGATAGAGCTGACAGCTTAACTCTCCTTGAGAAACATAAAATTGGAACAAAGCATGGCAAGGGGCTAAAGCCATTTGATCGAGTTCTCCAGGATTCCAAGCCGTTACTAAATGGCGACGACTATGAGGATTGTTTTTGATTTGATTGATGAGCTGTTCAATTTGATCGATAGAGCGGCCGCTCTCTGTGCGCCAATCACGCCACTGAGCACCATAAATACGACCTAAATTTCCTTCTTCATCAGCCCATTCATCCCAAATGGTCACTCGATTTTTTTGCAGATATCCAACATGAGTCTCTCCTGCTAAGAACCAAAGTAATTCATGGATGATGGAGCGGAGATGAAGTTTTTTTGTTGTTAGTAAGGGAAATCCTTCTCGAAGATCAAAGCGCTCTTGAGCTCCAAAAATCGAAAGTGTTCCTACACCTGTACGATCGCTCTTGACTTCTCCATGATCTAAGACAAGACGAAGCAAACGATGATATTGTTTCATCAAAAAAGCTTATGGAGTTCGTTCAAAGGTATCAATGATGGAGTGATAGTTGTTCCAAAAGTTTCTTGCGACTTGGAGGCAAGAGTGTTCCAGTACGATGAAACCAGTCGACCCTTGATGAGGAAGCATCATAGATCCCTAGTACTTTTGCTAATTCTTTTTCAAAATGCTCCACGGCAAGCGATGTTGGATGATGCTTGCTTAAGAAACCAAGAGCACGAGCCAGCAAATCAAAAAGCTCGGGAACTGGTTCTAGGGGCTCAATAAAAAGATCACATAACTGAGCAAAATAAGAAGCCGTTAGTAGCGTGAGATAGCCAGGCTTTAAGGTTTGTTCTCGTTGCAGAGGAAGAACTTCTTTCAAAGAATGCAAATCACTTTTCTTATTGAGTAGAAAAAAAATCTCCGTTTCTAGAAAAAGATCCCATTTTCCGGAAAAAATTCCTTCTCGCTTCAGAGCTCCCTGAGCCACTGTTCGCACTTTGCCATGTTTTTGAGTGAGCCAAAGAAGAATGAAACTTGTTTCTGAAAAGCGATATTTGCGAATTAAGAAGGCCTTCGATTGATAGATGGGAGTCACTGGAATCAATTTTCTAGAGCACTGAAAATTCTAGAACTGGTAGATTATTGGGAACCAAAAACACAAATCCAACATGTATAAAAAACACTCGAGGATGTGGACATAAAAACTAAGATAATGCCACAAAAAATATGGTTAGAGAACTTTTAAAAGTTCTCACCACTGCTAGGAGCAGCAGGCTAGGAATTTATAGAAGTTATTCAAGAGCCACTCATCCTCTTGAGAAAAGAGTGTAAGAAACAAAAGAGAATAAAATTCTCTCGCTTCAATAGACGAAAATTACAAATGAAAATCCTCTAGCGTTTAGAGAATTGGAAGCGTTTACGTGCACCAGCACGACCGGGCTTATTACGCTCACGACGGCGAGGATCACGTGTTAGAAGTCCATTTTTCTTGAGAATAGGACGAAGCTCTCCATCTATATTATTCAGAGCACGAGCAAGAGCAAGGCTAAGAGCTCCTGCTTGACCATTGAGGCCACCACCTTGGGCTTTAGCAAAAATATCATAACTCTTGACAGCATGAACCATATCCAAAGGTTTCAACACCTTGTTTTGCATGGAAATAGTAGTGAAATAATCTGAAAAATCACGGCCATTAACGCGAATTCTACCGGAACCATCAACAAGGCGAATAGTTACTACAGCTGTTTTACGACGTCCTGTAGAAGTCATGGGGCCTGATTTCAGTGATTTTATGGAAACAGGCTTTTTGACAATATGATCAGCTGCTTTGGTAGTAACTGTTTTTTCTTCGAGCATAGGAATGAGAGTAAGACTTATAAGACTTCAGTGTGAGTGAAGATAAAACTTTATTGGAATAAAATTTATTTTATTGAGAAAATCTGGGGAGATTGAGCCTGATGAGGATGCTCCGAACCAGCGTAGACATTGAGTTTTCTGTAAACTTTAGAACCAAGACGATTGTGAGGAATCATTCCCTTAACCGCTTTTTCAATGAGGAGTTCAGGACGACGCTGACGACGCTGACGAAAAGTTTCTGATTTGTGTCCTCCTACAAAACCAGAAAAGCTCATGTACTCCTTTTGGACTTCTTTTTTCCCGCTGATTTGAACATCAGCAGCATTAATCACTACAACAAAGTCACCTGTGTCTACATGAGGAGTAAAAATAGTTTTATGCTTGCCACGGAGAAGGTTTGCTGCGTGGGTGGCAACATGACCAAGGTATTGACCCTTGGCATCAATGATCCACCACTGGCGCTTTATTTCAGATTCTTTTGCAGAGAAAGTTTTCATTCATCAATTGTTAATTTTTACAAATAAAGCTGATGAATTTATGTCGAGAGAAACAACCTGTCAAGAATCTAATCACTAAAACTAAGTACGGAACCCTTGATCTTCCTCCTGAACTTGGACGACAGGGAGTGGAAGACGTAGCTTTAATTCCTTATCAAGGTAAATTTCGATATAATAAATCCCAAAACGCTTGAATTGCAGGCCAGCAAAAAAATGAACAGTGGTGGCATGTGCATTCATATGCTTGAGTTCAAAATCAATGGAAGCTTCTGCTATAGAATTCTTCTCCTCGGGATCAAGGATCGTGGCTCGTTGGGTGAACGTTCCAACTCCACCACACCAGCGAGTCCAAAGAGAGAGCTTCAGAAACCCAATAGGGAGTGACGGAGTAGGAATGACCCCAAGAATTCCAACCAGTGTTTGCTGTCCACTTCGCTCTGCACGCACATCTTCACAAAGTATGGCTGCTTGCAAGTCCGGTAAAATAGAGTCGTCCATAAAAGAGGATTTCAGTCTGCTCTATTCTAAGGTTCATGAACAACAAATTCTTTAAACTTTTTGAAAAAAGATTTTTCACGGATGAACTTTCTTAATAATCTAATAAGGGTATGTAGATTCTTTTTTTCCTAACACTCTTATCCCTAAAAAATTATCCCTAAAAAAATAAATAATAATTAAATAATAAATTACTTGAAAATGAAATCCCTCCAGCCCTTCTGCTCCGTTGTTCTGCTACTCCTGCTTGCAATAATTCCTTCCTACTCACAGGAGTCCTCCTACTCCAATATTAGTTCGTACGAAACTGCTCGAGCCATGATTCAGGTGCCAGAGAAGAAGCATGAAATTCCAGAATCTTCATCGTCTACTCTCACTCCCTCTTTTGCTCCAAGCACTAGTGATTCTCCAATAAAAGTTTTTTCTTCTCAAGAGCCTTCTCAAAAAAAGATTTTCCTCAAGAAAGGTGATGTTTTTCAAATCGATCTTCAAGATGCTATCAAACGGCAAGAAGAGGGTGGTAACAAATTCGCAGGAACGCTCTTTACCATTATACGCGACTCTGGGTGGAATGAATTTTTCGATCCTTTTCTTCCACCTGTTGTAATTGAAACAACTGAATTTAGTCCACTCTTGCCCAGTGTGCCTGTTTTGAAAGCAAATTATCCTGGTACTTCTTGCATTTATTTTGGTAGAAGTAACATGGATCCAGCTAAAAAAAGCTTTAACTATAAAGTTGAAGCTGTTGTTTCGAAACATTGAAGACTTCTATACAATGACTCTCCTTCCTAGATAACATCTGGATGTAGCTGCTGATTGCGAAAAACTACTGGTACTTCTACAGGAATAACTTTAGTTTTCTTTTCTAATTGAACTTGACAAAAGTTTTCTAGACTACACTCAGAGCGTCCACATACTTCCGATGATTATTTCTACTTGGAAAAGTTGTTTTTTCAGCTTCAGTCGATTTATCCTCTTCTAGAGCCAAAGCACTGCTC
Source organism: bacterium (assembly GCA_021849805.1). Lineage (GTDB taxonomy): Bacteria > Verrucomicrobiota > Verrucomicrobiia > Chthoniobacterales > UBA6821 > CAIWMF01. Next base: position 48,333 of record JAJZSL010000010.1, on the reverse strand, counting down.
TTGAAACGATGGTTTATCTTGATTATAACGCAACAACACCCTTATGCCCGGAAGCGCTGGAATCGATGCTTCCATGGCTCGAAGGAAGAGATGGCGCTTATGGCAATCCCTCTAGCATTCACCAAGCAGGTCGTCAAGTTCGAGCTGCCATTGATGAAGCTCGCGATCAGTGGGCTCACTGGTTAGGTGGAAAACCGCACGAGGTTATCTTTACAGCTGGGGGGACTGAAAGTGATAATCTTGCCATTTTAGGACTAGCTCGACGGCATCGTCCTCGTGGGCATCATCTCATCACCTCTGCACTCGAACATCATGCTGTCTTACATGCTATGGAGTTCTTGCGTGACCAAGAAGGGTTTGAGCTTACCATTTTGCCGGTTAATCAAGAAGGTCTCCTCGAAGAGAACCTTTTCTTAGAAGCTCTGCGACCAGAAACAATCTTAGTTTCCATTATGGAAGCCAATAATGAAACTGGTGTCATTCAGCCCATCGAAAAACTCGCCAGGCACTGCCAAGAGCGTGGCATCCTCTTTCATACTGATGCAGTGCAGACTTTTGGGAAACGTCGTTGCAAGCCAAGAGAACTTCAAGTTGATGCTTTATCAATCACAGCCCATAAATTTTATGGTCCTAGGGGAGCAGGATTACTGTGGCTGCGCTCTGGAGTTGAAATAAATTCGATTTTCTATGGTGGTTTTCAAGAAAATCAACGCCGTCCTGGAACTGAAAATACTGCAAGTATTGTAGGAATGACCTCAGCAGCTTGCCTTGCCCTCAAGGAGGTCGAATTAGGATTTCAGGCTCAACGCCAAGGAGAGCTTCGTGAAGTGCTCTGGAGAGGAATTCAACAAATATATCCACAAGTAGTCCGTCACGGGAAAGCTGAGCATACACTTTTTAATACACTCCACGTTCATTTTCCTCATGTTGATGGCGAAATGCTCCTCATAGCTCTCGATTTAGAAGGAATCGCTGTTTCAAGTGGCTCTGCTTGTATGGTTGGATCGATTCGATCATCCCATGTCCTAGCAGCCATGGGAATTCCTGCTTCAGAAGCTCAAGGAGCAGTTCGTTTCTCCTTAGGACGGCAAACAAGTCAAGAGGATATTCACTATACTCTTGCTGCTCTAGAGAGAGTCCTAGCAAGACAGCGACCATCATTTGAAAAATAAGTAACCTCTTCTAGAATCCCCTCTCCCATGCTCCTGAAGCTTCTTAACTGCTTTGCTGGACTTTCTCTTCCTCACGCACACCTCAATAAAAAAAAGAAAAAAGCGTATCTTCAACCTGCCCCTCTTCTGGAGCAGAAAGCCAGAGAACTTCTTCAACCTTATGCTCCAACTCTGGCATCTAAAGTTACTGTATACTGGAATCAACGACTGAAAACAACAGCTGGACTAGCTCTCTATGCCAACTGGGAAATCAATCTCAATCCGGCAGTAGCAGCTATTTCTAGAGCTGATGTTGAGAGAATATTACGCCATGAGTTAGCACACCTTCTTGCTTATCATCGCTCTGGGAGAAGAAAAATAGCTCCTCATGGAAAGGAATGGAGGGAAGCATGTCTTCATTTAGGTATTCCCAAGGAAAAAGCAACCCATCGACTCCCTTTAAAGCGCCAGGTGCAGCGGCGAAATTTTTTTTATTGCTGTCCCTCTTGTCAAGGAATCTTAGCTCGAGTGCATGCTCCTAGGCGAGCTATTGCTTGCTTGAAATGTTGCCGGCAATATGCTCAAGGAAAGTATGACCAACGATTTCGCTATGAGCTCACTCAATAGGATCATTGAAATGGCCTTCCTTTTCTCAAGGCTACTAGAGCGCAAAGAAAGTTATAGCCGATACAGTGCCAGAAACGAGGAACGTAGAACCGCCGTTCATTCTCCTACTTGAGGACTCGAGCAGCAAAGTAACGCCGCAATGCACTTCTACAAGGTTAGTGAAAATGTTACAAAAATGGTTTTTTAGAAACTGCTCGCTGAAGGCGATCCATAATGGCCACTCCTATTCCAAGAGGAGGAACTTCTTGAGCAAGTAAAAAATCAACATCACTTTCATCCAAGCGGCGCAAAGCACCATAAAGAGAAGCTGCTGCTTCTCTAAGATCACCTTGAGAACTGAGAACCTCAAGAGCTCCAAATCCTGTAATTCTTTTTGAAAATGCAAGTAACCCAATTTTTGATTTTGGCACTGGCCATTTTACTCTCTCTTGATACCAAAAGAGTTTTTTGCGTGGTGCATAATGGCTCTCTAGTGATCCAGGAGCTTGACCGTGTAGGGATTGAGAGAAAACTTTCCCAAAGGGCTCTAACATGGAAGCGGTAATAGGACCGGGTCGTAGAATCTGAAGCATCATCTCGCCTTGAGCATCCAGGAAAGGTCGAAGAATTGTTGACTCTACTCCATAGTGGCAAGGACCTCCATCAAGGATCAGTGGAATACGCCCTTGGAGCTCCGCCATCACATCAGAAGCACTTGTGGGGCTGATATGTCCAAAACGATTAGCACTTGGAGCTGCAAGGGGAAGTTTTAGTTTGGATAATATTTTTCTGAAAAAAGGATGAAAGGGAACACGAAGAGCAACATGAGGAAGACCTGCTGTTACCAAATCAGCAACCGTTTCCCGACGGGGTAGTAGAAGCGTTAGTGGCCCAGGCCAGAAAGCAGCTCCCAAGGCTAAAACCACTTCTTTTATAGAAGAATCAAGCTCTACAACAAGATCTAACCAGGAAGCATCAAGCAGATGGAGAATCAGAGGATCAGAAAGAGGACGTCCTTTAGCTTGAAAAAGAGAGGCCACAGCGCTAGGGGAGAAAGCATTGGCAGCGAGTCCATAAACTGTTTCGGTGGGCAGAGCAACAACTTCCCCTTTTTTTAATAAACAGAGAGCAGCATCTATTCCCTCCTCTGCCTTCAAGAGAACTGTTTCCATCAATTAAGAAAGATGCTTCTTGGTTGAAGAAAATGTTAGCTTGCTTGTTGCTGCCTTTTTGTTTTCTCGATGGCGAAAACTATTTAATTTTTCCGCAAGGGAAACATCATGCAATGCTAGAAGTGCAATAGCAAAAAGGGCTGCATTCCTAGCTCCTGCTCTGCCAATAGCAAAGGTAGCAACAGGAATACCTGCTGGCATTTGAACAATAGAGAGGAGAGAGTCGATTCCACCTAGACTCTTGCTTTGGATAGGAACTCCAAGAACAGGGAGCACTGTCTGAGCAGCAAGCATCCCAGGAAGGTGTGCTGCTCCTCCTGCTCCAGCAATAATAGCCAAGAGACCTCGCTCTTGAGCCTCTGTTGCATAAGAAGCCATCTGTAATGGCATGCGATGAGCTGAGAGCACAAGCGTCTCATGAGGTACACCAAATTCTCTGAGAAGAGAGGCACTCTCCATCATGGTGGGCCAATCGGAGGCACTTCCCATCACCACACCAACATGTGGCCTTAGTGAGGAAGATTTCTTGGAATGCATGAGAGGAGATTGAAGAGCTTTCCGTGCGGAAGCAACAAGCTAAAAATAAAAACAAGCTAGGATCAACCCAATAATCTCAAATTTATTGTCGCTAAGAATAATGATGATCCATTCAGCTTCTTCTAGAGCCAGCCAAGAAGATAGCAGTTGATTATCATTGTTTTTTCATGCTTTAATAAAGGTTTTCCCTGCTAATTTCTATCAACAAATTAAAATCAATCGGGAGAACCCGAATATTTTATCATCCCTACTTTTTGCTCATTCTATGCCAAATATTGCTATCAATGGATTCGGACGTATTGGACGACTTGTCTTTCGTGCTCTTGTTGAAAAAGGACTCTTAGAGAAAGGTTACCACGTTGTTGCTATTAATGACCTTGTTCCAGCAGATAACCTTGCCTATCTCCTCAAGTACGATTCCACACAAGGACGCTTTCAAGGAGAAATCAGCACAGAAAAATCACATCCCTCCCAACACGAGGATGACGTTTTAGTGGTTCATGGAGAGAAAATTCAGTGCCTTGCTATCAAAGAAGGACCAGCAGCTCTTCCTTGGAAAGAGATGAATGTTGATCTTGTTGTAGAATCGACTGGTTTCTTCACAGATGCAATTAAGGCCCGCGGCCATCTCCATGCTGGAGCTAATAAAGTTCTTATTTCAGCTCCCGCAAAAGGAGAGGATGCCACCATTGTTATGGGTGTTAATGACTCCATCTATCACCCTCACAAACACCATATTGTTTCTAATGCAAGCTGCACAACCAACTGTCTTGCTCCTCTCATCCATGTTTTACTGAAAGAAGGATTTGGGATCGAAGAAGGACTGATGACCACTGTTCATAGTTATACATCTACACAAAAAACAGTCGATGGCCCTTCACGTAAAGATTGGAAAGGAGGACGTTCTGCAGCGATGAATATTATTCCTTCGACAACAGGTGCTGCCAGAGCTGTTGGGTTGGTTCTTCCAGAAGTTAAAGGCAAGTTGACAGGAATGTCCTTCCGCGTTCCCACACCAACGGTTTCTGTTGTTGACTTGACATTCCGAGCTGCTAGATCAACAAGCTATCAGGCTATTTGTGAAGCAATGAAGCATGCTTCCAAAACTTATCTCCAAGGAATTTTGGAGTATACAGCTGATGATGTTGTTTCCAGTGATTTTATCCATGACTCACACTCTAGTATTTTTGACGCTGGATCAGGAATGGAGCTCAATGATCGTTTCTTCAAACTTGTCGCTTGGTATGACAATGAATGGGGATATTCGAATCGTTGTGTAGAACTACTTGAGAAAATGTGCTCTCCCTAACTGTTCATGAACTCACAAAAACTTTCTCTTCGTGACCTCCAAGTTGCTCATCAACGCGTTCTCCTACGTGCTGATTTTAATGTTCCGCTCAATGATCAAGGAGAAATTGTCGATGATACACGCATCCTAGAAGCTCTTCCAACGATTCACTATCTTCTCGAACATCAAGCCAAGATTATTCTTCTCTCACATCTTGGACGCCCCAACGGATCGCCTCAAACCAGATATTCTCTCGCTCCAGTAGCAAGGCACCTTACCAAACTGTTAGGACCAATCGTGAACTTTGTTTCTGACTGTGTTGGTCCACTAGTCGATCAGGCTGTTCTTACTCTCCAGGAGGGGAATGTATTACTTTTAGAGAATCTACGCTTTCATCAAGAAGAAGAAGCCAATGATCCTGCCTTTGCTCGAGCACTTGCTGCTGGGGGAGATCTCTATGTTAATGACGCTTTTGGTACAGCCCATCGCGCTCACGCTTCTACCACTGGAATAACAGCTTACCTTCCTCAAGCAGCAATGGGCTTGCTCATGGAGAAGGAAATTCAATACTTAGAAGGTGAACTTAACAATCCAAAGCGTCCTTTCCTTGTTATTTTAGGAGGTTCTAAGGTTTCTGATAAAATTGGTGTCATTCAACGCCTCATGCAAAAGGCAGATACATTCCTCATTGGAGGAGCTATGGCCTATACTTTTCTAAGAGCACAAGGGATTGAAACATCACTCAGCCGTGTAGAAGCTGATAAAATCGACCTAGCTAAGGATCTTCTAGTAGAAGCTCAAGAGAGATCTATTAAGTTTTTACTCCCTCTTGATTGTCTTGCAGTACAATCTATTCAAGCTGCTGTTCCCACAAAAAATGTTCCTCTTACCATCACCGCTGGCGTCCCCGAGGGCTGGGAAGGTGTTGATATTGGTTTGGAAACGCGCTTGCGCTATGCTCAAGAAATTGCTTCCGCAAAAACGATTCTCTGGAATGGACCTGTTGGTATTTTTGAAATACCTGATTTTTCCGGTGGGACACGCTCTCTAGCTGAGGCGATTGCAGCAAATCGCCAAGCTCTCTCTATTATTGGTGGTGGTGATTCAGTAACGGCTGTTAAACAATTTGGCTTAGCGAGCATGATGAGTTTTATTTCTACAGGGGGAGGAGCTTCCTTGGAACTCATCGAAGGGAAAGAGCTTCCAGGAATTGCAGCTCTTACTCCTCGCTTCCCTTGACCTAGCAGAGGGTGCTCTTCATTACTATAATCAAACTGAATAGCTCTCTTGTATTTACTTAAAAAGCATGCTGGCTGGAAGAGAAAAGGCCTCTAGAGCTAAAGTCACCTTATTGGAAGATTTCAAAATGGGACTTCATAGCATTGAGAACACTCTTATCCCATCATCTTATCATTGAAATGTTATAGTCAAATTACTTAGAAAGAACAGGAAATTGACTTGATCTTTTTTAAAAAATGCAGCGTTCTCATTCCATCACCTTATCGTTGAGATAGCGCTCGGTTTTCGGCCTTGCCTTTTTTAAAAATCTCTACGTTCTTTCCTATAATTTCTAAGTAATTTGACTATACTTGTTCTTGAATTTTTTTTCTCTTTTCTAGAAGTTTCTAGGCTCTTTCCTGTCATTTCTAAGTAAATGCACTATCATTGATCTCTATGTCCCATCTTCGCAAAAAAGTTATTGCTGCTAACTGGAAAATGAACATGACTGCTAGTGAGGTTACTGCTTACCTTACGAATTTTCTTGAAGAAATCAAAACGGTCTTGGCCGTTGATGTCATCCTCATTCCATCCTTCACTTCTCTTCCAAAATCCTCAGAGCTCTTGGCGCTTATTCCAGGAATTTACTTAGGAGCTCAAAATATCTCTTCCCATGACAAGGGAGCTTTTACTGGAGAAATTTCTGCTGCCATGCTACGTGACCTCTTTGTGCGCTATGTGCTCATTGGACACAGTGAACGCCGTCATCTCTTTGGAGAAACCAATGATCTCATCCATGCTAAGATTGCTATTGCTCATCGTCATGAAATTCGTCCTATTCTCTGTATTGGTGAAACATTAGAGGAACGACTTGCAGGAAAGGAAAAACAAGTTTTAGAGCAACAGCTTCGTGAAGCACTCACTGGGTTTTCCTTGGAGCAACTAGCGAATACTATTGTTGCCTATGAGCCTGTGTGGGCCATTGGAACAGGGAAAACGCCTACGCTTGATCAAGCTGAAGAATCTCATCTCTTTATTCGTAGCACTCTTGCCCAACTGAGTAACAGTACCACTGCTCAGAAAATACGTTTGCAATATGGAGGCAGCGTAACTCCAGCAAACACAAGAGAATTTCTCAGTGCACCTAATATTGATGGAGTCTTAGTTGGAAGTGCTAGTCTTGATCCACGAACATTTGCACAGATTTTCCTTCAAGCACAACATGCTTGAGTCCTAAAAATCATTTGAAGAGTCATCATTTCAAGCGCTATTCAATGATATCATACTGAGAGCGGAGCGGAGCTTTTACTAGAAAGAATCAAGACCATTTTTCTACCTTATGATCTTGCGTCGTTGTATTAGCGCCCTCCTCGTTTTCTATTGTGTTCTCTCTATTACTTTCCTCTTGGTTCGATTAATTCCCGGAGGTCCTTTTGACGCAGAGAGAAAATTACCAGCAGCCATTGAACGTGAATTGCTCGCCAAGTATCGACTTAATGGATCCCTCTTGGATCAATATCTCGATTACTGGAAGGATCTCTTACATGGTGATTTGAGAATTTCGACACAGTATCGTCATCGAAGTGTTTCTCAAATCCTCAGTCAAACATTGCCAGTAACCCTAGTTTTAGGCTCTCTGGCTTTTGTTATTTCTCTTGTTGGTGGAATTTTGCTTGGCACACTTGGAGCACTTTATGCTCATTCAAAAATTGATACTGCCATTCTCTTCCTCATCTTAGTCATCATGTCACTGCCAACTTTTGTATTGGGTCCTCTATTCATCCTTCTTTTTTCTCTTTGGTTGCGTTGGCTTCCTCTTGGAGGCTGGGGCTCACCCTCAGAAATACTCCTCCCTGCCATCACTCTGGCACTTCCTTCAATGGTGACAATTGCTTCCTTGCTACGAGATAGCCTCGAGAATATTTTACAAGAAAATTTCATTCAAGTAGCACGAGCCAAGGGAGCTTCTCCACAACGCCTTCTCTACTATCACGCTCTTCGACTTGCTCTCCTACCAGTTGCTTCCTATAGCGCTCCCCTTGCTGCTAATCTTCTAACGGGTTCTATTGTTATTGAAACAATCTTCAACATTCCTGGAGTTGGTGCATTTTTTCTTCATGCTATTCTCAATCATGATGTTTTTCTAGTTTGTGGAGTTGTTATCCTCTATTGTGGACTTTTGATTCTCTTCAATCTTCTCATCGATATTTCCTATCGCTTTCTAGACCCAAGAATAGAAAAACAGTTCTAGTAGAATCGTTGATCTTCCGTATGCTCACCTCTCCCCGTCCTCTAGCTTATTTAGTGATTGCTATGATATTCATGGTGAGTACTGTCCCCTTTTTTTGCTCAAGAAGTGATTACTCTCCAACACTACTGAGAGATACTCCTCCAAGCTGGAAGCATCTTTTTGGGACTGATACCAGTGGTCGCGATCTTCTTTATCGTGTACTTACTGGAGCTCAGATTTCACTTTTTGTTGGTCTTTCTGGAGCCACAATCAGTATTTTCATAGGAACCCTCTACGGGATGATTGCAGGATACTTAGGTGGTTGGTGGGATATGATCATGATGCGTCTTCTTGATATCCTCTACTCCATTCCTCGTCTTATTTTCGTACTGATTTTTATTAGTATTTTCAATACGCGCCTCCAGGAAATCGCCAATCAGCTCCATTTCTCTTGGCTGATCCCCTCATCACGAATCATGATTTTAGTCTTAACCTTAGGATTCATCGAATGGTTAACCGTAGCGCGTATCATTCGAGGACAAGTACTCTCCCTCAAACAGTGCAATTATATTGCAGCGGCACGAGTGCTCGGAGAGCGCTCTCTTACTCTTCTATGGAATCATTTTCTACCTAATCTCCTCGGCTTTTTATTGGTTTATATGACACTTGCTACTCCGGCAGTCATTATTGATGAAGCATTTCTAAGTTTTCTAGGATTTGGTATTCAAGCTCCTGAAGCAAGTTTAGGATCTCTTCTAGCAGAAGGAACAGCAAGCATCAATCCCCTCCATGGTGACTGGTGGATACTGCTCTTTCCAGCAATCACCCTTTTTCTTATTTTATTAATATTACATCAATTCGGTCGATCACTCCGTGCAGCAGAGTCATGCCGTTAGAAGAGCTTCTCACTTTCCTTCCTAACAATGACCATTCGATCACTCCGTGAAATGACCCGTGAAGGGAACTCCTCTTCTCTGACTATTGAAGCTCAAGTAGAGAAAATACTACTGAAAGAAACCTCCTCTGGGAAACCTTTCTATGAACTCGTACTTCGCGATGCAACAGGTACATTAAGCTTACGAGCTTGGAGTGAAAAGCCTTCTTTTTTAGCTTGTCAGAAACTAGCCAAAGGAGAGTTCGTAGAGATTACTGGAAATTTCACTCAAAACTCCTTTGGGCTGGATGCTACAACATGGAGCGTCCAAACACTCGATGAAGAGAAGATCAATTTTCTGCTTGAAGGTTCTCTGGAGGAGCAGAGGACTCATCAAGCTGACTATGAGTTACTGCTTCATTCTATTGATAGCCTTCAAGATCCACGGCTTCAAATGCTCTGCCAACTATTCCTTAAACAATATGGAAAACGTTTTCGTAGAGCTGCAGCAGCTCGCAGCAACCATCATGCTCGTCGCGGTGGTCTCTTAGAACATACCGCTCGGATGATGAGATCTCTCTTAGCGCTTCACCCAGTCTATCCTCAGCTTCATCGAGATTTACTCATTACTGGAATTCTCTTTCATGATTCTGGAAAACTCTGGGAAACATGCCCCTTAGCTCAAGGATTTGAAATAACTCCTCATCTTCGGGGAGAACTCTTAGGACATCTCTCCATTGGAATTGAACTTGTCAATGCACTCTGGCGGGAGTTACCCAAAGAAACATGGAGTCATCTACTCCCCGCAGATGAAGAAGTCCGATTGCATCTTCTCCATCTCATTGCCTCTCATCATGGACTTCTTGAGTATGGTTCTCCCATTCTTCCTAAAACACCTGAAGCCATGGTGCTCCACCTTCTTGATAATCTGGATGCACGCTTTGAAATGTTCCAAGAAGCTTATGCTCAGAAACCATCATCAGATATGGGGCTCTTTGAGTGGAGTCGTCCTCTTGGAGTAGCACCAGTAGTGCCGCTAAGAGAAGCTGAGTTTAAAAAAACAGAAGAGTGAGAGCTTTCATCAAAGTGCAATAGAGTCTAAAACGACAAACCTTCCTCATCGCGAGATGAGGTTTGCTCATCATGAGTACCAATGTTTCTTCCGCAAGGAGTAAAGGAATTGCTGTAGCCATCTTAAAATATCCTGGAGAAAGTGTTTTTAGATAGATTTTTCCACTCTTCAAGTAGTCAAAAGCTTGATGATAGAGTTGAGTACGATCTTCCTCTAGATAGTAGAAGCGGCCTTGTTGAATATCATGCTGACGATCTCTGAGGATATTCACCAGTTGAAGGCCTTTTCCGTAATTGATCCCTAAATTGATCATTTCAGAAGCGGAAGTTCGCATTAAATTGGGTAAATGATGTATGAGCATTCTTGTCCAAAACTCCCCAACAGAACCAGCAACCAGATAGAGATATTCATCGAGTGCTTCTAAATCCCATGTCCTAGGGAGATCAGATTGCTGCCCTTGAAGAATTTTCTCCCAAACAGAGCGAATATAATAAGCTTCTCGCTGATCTCTACTGGGATGATTCAATGAATCGACTAATTGTGGCAATGCCTCTAGTAATTCCCAATCTACAGGTTGAAAATCCTCTAATTTTCGATCGGCAATTGTATCAGAAGCACGCGCCAAAAGGTAAGCCAGTCCCATGGGTTCCTGCAAGCTTTGAGGTAAAAGAGCAATCGTAAAATAGAAAGAACGAGCTACTTTTCTAAGTAATCGAAAATAGAAAATGCGTCGATAAGGAGCACTCCTGGGATCGAAGGAATTCCTCGTCATGGTTATTGAAGAAATACTGCAGAAACACAAGAGTCAAAATAGTACTATGAAGTAGTATCTTCGCACGGCGTCATGGTCGTATAATATTTTTCACCGAGACAGATTTTTGCTCGTCCACGACTCTTTCTCCAAGCATTTGTATCCCGCAAGGAATAAATACAACCACAATACTCTTGTTGATAAAATCCTTCGCGCTTAGAGATTTCTATCATTCGATTTGCTCCACCTCCTTGACGCCAATTAAATGTCCAATAAGTAAGGCCCTCGTAACGAGCTGCTGCTCTTATTCCCGATTGATTGATCTGTTCCATATTCTTCCAGCGAGAAATACCAAGACAACTGGTCATTACAGGAAATCCAAATTCATGAGCATGCAGAGCGGTTCTCTCAAAACGCATATCAAAACAAGCACTACAACGCCGTCCTCTCTCCGGCTCATTTTCCATTCCCTTGATACGATGAAACCATGAAGCTGTATCGTAATCAGCATCAATAAAAGGAATTCCAAGCTTTTGAGCAAAGCGAATATTCTCTTCTTTTCTCAAGTCATACTCCTTGCGTGGATGAATATTGGGATTATAGAAAAAAATTTCAATGTTTAATCCAGAAGCAACCATTGCTTCAATCACTTCACCTGAACAAGGAGCGCAGCAAGAATGTAAAAGAACTCTCTTCTCTCCTCCTGGAGGGAGATTCTCAAGACGAGAATAGACAAATGGTGCTAGCGTCATTGATAAAAAAGTTTTCGATGATTCCAAACATAGAGGAGTCCTGAATAAATTGTGAAGAATAGCGTTACCCCAATAAGAAAAGGACCTAACTTCCTCCAAGACCAAGAAATCCAAGGAGCATGTAAAAAATTTTCTGCCGACAGAAGAAATAAATAAAAAAGGATAGTCAAGAGCTGAGCAAATGTTTTTTGTTTGCCAAGTCGATCTGTAGCGATGACGACTCCTTGGTCTAGTGCTAGAAGCCGCAAACCAGTAATGATGAATTCTCTGGTGATAATAAGAATCACAACCCAAGGAGGGAGAGCACCTACTGGAATGAGTAAAATAAGTGCTGCTGCTACTAGAATTTTATCAGCAAGAGGATCCATGAAGTGACCAAAGCTTGTACAGCTTTCATAGCGACGAGCGATATACCCATCAATCCAATCAGTTAGGGACGCCAAAGCAAATATTACCAATGCCATGGAATGGGCAAAATGTGATTGAGCTGACATGACAACGACAAAAAAAACAGTAAGCACTATTCTTAGTAGTGTCAGAACATTAGAAAGATTCATTGCTAAACTTCCATTTTTAAAATTAAGTTTTTAAAATTTAGTTTTGCTCACGAATAAAAAGAAATCTTCGGCCATGAGCAGTGCTACTATTTTATGCTCATTGCTATGAAGTGCTAGCAAAACTCTAGAAAAAATTGTGGTATATTTTACCCTTGTACGAATTAGTAAGAGATTCGTACCCTTCTCTCCTCCCATGCTTCGTTCCTCTTTTATTATTTTATTATTGTTGCTTGCGATCCTCCATTTATTTTCCAACTCAGCGGGAGCACTCCCTTCTCTCTCTGAAATGAAAGAAAAATTGACTAGCAAAACTTATAGTGAAAAAGAATTCGAAGCTCTTGCTCTGAAACTACGACAACAAGCTGTCGATTCAACAAGACCTCCCCGTGTTCAGACACATCCTCCAGCTCTAGGGCAAGGCTTCAATCGCTATCCATGGAAGAAAAATATTTTTACTACTGTCTTCTGGATTGGAGAGAGGCCTACAGCTCATAACCCTGTTCCCAACAACAAAAGCACTTGGGATGCTAACTGGGCTCATCATTTTGGAGGCTACGATAACCCGAATCCTGCAGCTCGTGCTAACTTTATTCCTAAAGGACTGCTTCCAAAACAAAATCCCTTCTACTGCGCTCTACCATACAATGATGTAACTCATAGTAGGACGAAACTAGAAGTTTCGAGAATTGTTCCTTGGTTTAAGGAAGCTTTTATTAAGCCAGGTCAAACAGTTCTCAAGGGACGTTGGATCGCCATTCACTATAATGGACGAACATGCTTTGCTCAGTGGGAAGACTGTGGGCCTTTTCGTACTGATCATGCTAGTTATGTCTTTGGAAATGATCGTCCACGTCCTAATTTGAATCATGGAGCAGGCCTTGATGTTTCACCTGCTGTGCGCGACTATCTTGGCCTTAGTAGAAATGATTATTGTGACTGGAAATTTGTTGATGCGGCTGCTGTTCCTGATGGACCTTGGAAGACATATGGTACCAACAACACCTTCTGGCTGCTGCGTCAAGGAAAAGATCTTAAAATTTATGATCCTAATAATTCTCATAAAGGAATTTCTCCTACTCGTTCCACTCCTACTCCGAGCACAACTAGCCTTCAGTGGAAGAATAGTCCCACAGGAGCTCGTGCAACACCTCAACTGGAAAAAAGCTAACGATTGCTCCATCGAGATGCAGAAGTACACTTGCTTCCATTGAGCAAAAGTAATCCCGATTCCAGGCCAAGCCTTCAGCTCCATTCTCTCTTCTTAACAACCAGTATGATGCCTAGTTTTTTTATTAAGACATATGGATGTCAAATGAATGAGCGCGATTCAGAGCAGGTTGCTCGTGATTTGATTGCTCATGGCTACTCTCCTGCTCAACGAGAACAGGAAGCTGATATTATTTTATTGAACACGTGCAGTGTTCGCGAGATGGCTGAGAATAAAGCGATTGGGAAAATGGGCTTTCTACGTAAGCTACGTCGCCAAAAACCACAGCTTGTTCTTGGTTACCTTGGCTGCATGGCTCAGCGATTAGGTGCTTCTCTTACAGAAAAAACTCCTCATGTTGATCTCATTGTTGGCACACAAAAATTTCATCGTGTTGCTGATTATGTTGATGAAATCTTCAAAAGACAACGAGAAGCTCACACTCAAGAAATCAAAGAACTCATGAGCTCCCTTCGCTACCCTCTTATCGATATTGATGAGGAAATCAATTCTCAAAATACCATTCGTGACCATCTTTTTCTGACACCTTCAAGAAGTGAAAAAGAAGTGGCATTGACCCTAGCCACTCCCTCCTCCCTTCAGTCAGAGCTTCTTCAGGAGAGAGAGACTTCTCTAAGGCCATCTTCTCTTAATGGTAGAAGAAGTGATTCCTCAATATCTGATCACCTACCAGAGGAAAAACAATCAACAAACCTCAAGGAAATTCCTGCTACTGCTTTCATTTCCATTATGCAGGGCTGCGATATGCACTGTACTTTTTGTATTGTTCCTAGAACACGTGGAGGAGAGCGAGGAAGACCGTTAGCTGATATTATTGAAGAAGTGAAGAATCTGGTTGCTGCTGGAGTGAAGGAAGTCACTTTGCTAGGCCAAATTGTCAATCTTTATGCACGCCATGAAATTCCTAAAATCAATGGTAAAAGCCCTTTTGTTCAATTACTCGAAGCGCTTGATGACATCAAAGGCCTGGAGAGAATTCGCTTCACCTCTCCACATCCAATGGGATTCCGACATGATCTAGTTCAATGTATTGGAAGTCATTCAAAGATCATGGAGCATGTTCATCTCCCTCTACAATCGGGTTCAGATCGAATACTCAGAGCTATGCATCGTCCTTATACAACTAATAAATATCGCAAGCTCGTCGAAGAACTGCGTCAAGCACGCCCTGGCATTGCTATTACAACAGATATCATTGTTGGATTTCCCGGAGAAAAAGAGGACGATTATTTGCAGACTCGTCAGCTTGCCGAAGAACTACAATTTGATAATGCTTTTGTCTTTCGTTACTCACCACGCGGGGATACTCCTGCAGCAACGATGAGAGAGCAACTCTCCGAAGAAATCAAAGAATTTCGTAATAAAGATCTCTTAGAAGTCATCAATGCTTCTGCTCTTAGAAAACTAGAATCTACTGTTGGAACACTACAAGAAATTCTATGTGAAGGCCCAAGTCGATATGATCCTACTCGTCTGACAGGGCGAACTCGCACTAACAAAATTGTTGTTTTTCAAGGAGAGAAGAAATTATACCGCCAGATTTTTCAAGTGCGTATTCTCAAACATCACGCATTCACGCTCTATGGCGATCCTTGCCTGATTTCTTCCTAGTAAAGAGCATTCCAAGAAAAATCTGTGAATCGCCATACAAAAAAACATCTTCGCTCCAAGCTTTATCAAGAGAGCCTTCCACTTTCTTTTTGCCTCTCGCTCTTCCTCCATATCCTTTTGTTTTTTTTCTTCTGTTATGAATTTCTTCATTTTTCTAATAGAAATTCACAACCTTCAAAAACCATTCCAAATCCCCTACCAGAAGTCCTTTTAGATCTTAGCTCCTTAAACCCAAAAGTAGAATCGACGATGACCAAAGCTTCTGAACATCCTCTTCAAGAAGCTCCCGAACATGCAACCTTCCAGTCCTACCAAAACACAGAAGCATCCAGTGAGCTCCCAGCTAGTGGTAACATTCCACTTCCCACTCAAGAAGGAAAAGAATCAGATTTTTTAGAGCTCAAAGAGAATCAATCAGCAGGAAGAGCCCATTCTCTCCCCACATCAATTTCATCAGAAAAATTAGAAAACTCAGCGGGCTCTTTCTCAGCCACCCCCCTTCCCTCTTCGTCAACATCGACTCCAGAAGAAGAGAGTCAGCACCCTGTTCTTGGAACACTCTCCTCAAGAGCCAAAGAAGAGAATCATAGCTCTCATTCATCAATGATTCGTGGATCTATTTCCAATAAAGGAAAATCTTCTGCTGCTGCTGCATCCACACCGATTGGCCGTTACAAAAAAGCACTAGCAGATGCTATTAGCTCTCATTGGTATCACTGCATTGATGCACGCATGGAGCTATTAAGCTTTGGAACAGCTATTATTTTTTTCTATGTGAATGAAGAAGGAAAAATTGAAGAGCCTCGTCTTATTTCTAATACTTCTAACCAAACATTTGCTGACTGTTGCTTTCAGTCGATTATGGAAGCAACCATTCCCATTATTCCTGCTCAAATAGCTAAAACCCTAGAGAAAGGACGCCTCGAAATTGAATATCGTTTCACAATTTATCCAGACTAAGCTTGTTGATAAGAGCATCTTGATAAAGATAACCTTCATTTTAAAAATTTCGCATGAGTGAACCTTCTCTTCGGAAAAAAAAAGCTATCATTACCGTTGTTACCAATGATTATTTTCATCAAGTCATTCTTTTAGGAAAAACGATTCATCTCTTTGAGCCAGGAGCAGACTTTATTGTTTTTCTTATTGGTTTGAATCCTCCTCAAGAATGCTACGATTACTGCCCATTTGAGCTTATTGATGCAAAAGTTTTAAACTCTCAGGAGTGGGAGCGATTCCTTTTTCAATATCCAGGCCTTGCTGCTTGCTGTGCTTTGAAGCCAAGAGCGATCAAGGAGACACTTCTTCGTTATGAGAAAGTCATCTACCTAGATAGCGACATGAAATTATTTCATGATCTCTCAGAAGCATGGGAGCGACTTGATGCTGCTCATCTCTCACTGACTCCTCATCGTAATGGGAAGCCAAGTGTGGTCGCTCCTGTAGTCTCTTCAATGATGCTCCGGCTCTCTGGTATTTTTAATGCAGGCTATGTGGGAAGCACCCCCTCTCTCTCCGACTTTTTGGATTGGTGGTGGGAGCAAACTCATTACAACTGTTTAATCGATGACTTCATCATTGGAATTTACCTTGACCAGCTCTATCTTCATGAGGCTATCGGGCGTGTTGATCGACTCGATATCTTCAAACATTGCGGTTACAACGTTGCATGGTGGAATTTCGATCAAAGAAAAATAAAACGTCATCACGATTGTTATCAAGTCAATGGGATCCCTCTCGCTTTATTTCATTTTTCTTGCTCTCACTTTTTTATAAAAAATCTGAAAACTTTTCATTGGCTGAGCAAAAGGTTGGAAGAAATTTATTTTGAGCTCTACACCAACTACATCGCAGAATGTGCTTACTATAAAAATCTGCTAAGCATAGCTGCTTATCCTTATGACTACTTCAGCGATGGAGAGAAGATCAGTTATGATTGGCGAGAGTACATGCGCCGAGATATTCCTGAACTCAAGGAAGTAGATCATCCTTTTGATCTTACGGCAACACAGAGAACTCAAATTGAGGATATCATGAAGAAAAGACCTGAATTTTTTCAACCTAATGAAACTCGTATCATTAACAATTGGAGAAATTCTGATCTCGTTCACACTAGAGCGCTCAACAAAAGCGATAGTTATATCCGATTTTTGGAAAAGATCATTCGAGAGCATAAAATGCTCAAATAGAGTCAAATTACTTAGAAATTATAGGAAAGAGTGTAGAAATTTTTAAAAAAGGCAAGGCCGAAGACCGAGCGCTACCTCAACGATAAGGTGATGGGATGAGAACACTCCATTTTTTAAATAAGATCAAGTCCATTTCCTGTCATTTCTAAGGAATTTGACGATAAAAAGAGAGAGAAAAAAATTATGCCGATGGTGGGACTCGAACCCACACTCCGCTTTCGCAGAAAGGGATTTTAAGTCCCTTGCGTCTGCCATTTCGCCACATCGGCTCTTTCTTAAGAAAGAAGAGAATAATCAGTAGAACTCAAAAGATCAATGAGTGATCTATTGCTCAAGCACCATAGCAAAAATAAGCGGTGCCACAATGGAAGCATCTGATTCGATAATATGTTTGGGAGTTGTTACTGCTAGTTTTCCCCAAGTTATTTTCTCGTTGGGAACAGCACCAGAATAGCTGCCGTAGCTTGTTGTAGAATCACTAATTTGGCAAAAGTAGCCCCAACGTGGAACTTCCTTACGCTCTAAATCTTGATGTAGCATAGGTACGACACAAATAGGAAAATCTCCAGCAATACCACCTCCAATTTGGAAAAATCCTATTGATCCTTCCTCTTGCAGAAAGGTTGCTTCTCTACTATACCACTCAGCTAAAGCAATCATATATTCAATGCCGGTTCTAACGGTATGAACATTCTTAATATGAGCACTGATGCAGTGACCAGCATACATGTTTCCAAGAGTCGCATCTTCCCAGCCTGGAACAAAAATTGGTAAATTTTTCTCCGCAGCCGCTACCATCCAACTATTTCTTGGATCAATTTGATAACTTTTTTCTAATGTTCCCTTGCGAAGAATTTTGTATAGGAACTCATGAGGAAAATAGTGCTCTCCAGCTCGATCTGCAGCCATCCATTCTTCTAAAACAGCTGATTCAATACGACGCATTGCTTCCATTTCTGGAATACAAGTGTCGGTAACACGATTCATATGACGCTCTAAGAGCCGTTCTTCATCAGCAGGAGTTAAATCACGATAATGAGGTACTCGCTCATAATAATCATGAGCTACAAGGTTAAAAATATCCTCTTCTAAGTTTGCTCCAGTAGAGCAGATAGCATGAACTTTTTCTTCACGAATCATTTCAGCTAGAGAAAGACCAATCTCAGCAGTGCTCATAGCACCTGCTAGAGTAAGAAACATTTTTCCTCCTTTCTTCAGGTGTGCTCGATATCCATGTGCTGCCTCTTTAAGTGCAGCAGCATTGAAGTGACGAAAATGATGATTGATAAAATCAGTCACTGGTTGAAAGGACTTATTCATGGTCTAATAATAATTGAAGATAGTTTTTGAGTTGTGGCTCCTCTAAGCGCTCGAGTACTGTTTGAAAAAATCCACGCACCAAAAGCTTCACTGCTCTAGATTCATCAATGCCGCGTGCCATCATGTAGAACAACTCCTCTTTATTTAACTCTCCTGAAGTTGCACCGTGAGTGCAACGAACATCATCAGCAAGAATCTCTAAACCTGGCATGGAGTTTGCTTCCGCATCATCACTGAGCATAAGATTGCTGACTTTTTGATAAGCATCAGTTCGATGCGCTCTTTTCTGAACTTTGATAAGTCCTGAAAAAATAGTTCTAGCTTGGTCACTAAGAGCATTGTGGTAGAGAAGATCACTCTTCGCTTCTGGGGAAAGATGGTCTTGGAGTGTCCGCTGGTCAAATTCTTGAGCACCATGAGCGGAAACAATTGATAGCATCATACTCTTAGCTCCTTTTCCAAACAAACGACTATCATTTTCTGAACGCACAAAATGACCTCCACGGTGAAGTTGCAGCGAGGTGGCAGAACCTTCTTGGAGGACGCTAGTTGTATTAAGGTGAAAGGCTACTGCTTGAGGACTCCAATCTTGAATGGTAACATGATGGATAGAAGCTTTCTCTTCGGCAACAACATCACTGAGAGAGCAAGCAAGAAGAGGCTCTTCTTCTAAAGAGGAAAAATGCTCAATAACAGCAAGGTGACTTCCTGCTCCGGCTACTAGAAGCGTATGAGGAAAGAGAGCACTACGATTTCCTTGAACCCAATGCCAAATTTCAATCGGCTTATCAACGACAACACCAGGAGCAACGTAGAGGAAAACTCCCTCCTTCAGCTGAGAGAGATGGAGCATGGCTAGCTTGAGAGATCCCAGGCGAGCTTCCTCCTTCATGAAATATCGACGAAATAAATCTTCATGCTTTTTGATTGCTTCTTGGAGAGAAACTAAAATCACTCCTTGAGGAAGATTGCTAGTATCAGCATGGATCAAACGATTATTGCCAAAAACTAATTGAGCGGCTAGAGGAGTTATTCCTTGAGAACGTTCGAGGATAGACTGCTCATCGGTGGGAGGGGGCGCTTGATGGAAGCCTTCTAAAGCAATGTTCCCGATGGAAGAAAAGCGCCATGCTTCATCATGACGTCCCGGTGATGGAAGCTGAGAAAATTGCTCCCAAGCTTTTTTTTGAAGCTCTTGAAACCATCCAACCCCT
The DNA here is from genome assembly GCA_021849805.1 of bacterium. GTDB lineage: Bacteria > Verrucomicrobiota > Verrucomicrobiia > Chthoniobacterales > UBA6821 > CAIWMF01. Next base: position 28,563 of record JAJZSL010000010.1, on the reverse strand, counting down.
GTTGATTCTTCAAGAGGATGGAAATTAAAAGTTGAGGCAGGCATGTCGTGTGGGTACAAAAGTTAATGTCAAAAATATTTCTTCCTACCCTACCGATCCTTCCATTTCAAGATCAATGAGTCGCTTGAGTTCGATAGAATATTCCATTGGAAACTGCTCGACAAGATCGTTCACAAAACCATTGACTGCTAAACTCATGGCAGCAGCTTCGCTCAAACCACGTTGTTGCATATAGAAAATTTGCTCTTCGTTAATCTGACTCACGCTTGCTTCATGTTGGACCGAGTGTCCCTGACCTCGCACAGTGATAGCTGGATAAGTATCTGTACGGCTCTGCGTGTTGATTAAAAGAGCATCACACTCCGTGTTGTTTTTGCATTTTTTCAGATGCTTAGGAACATGAACCATTCCGCGATACGTTGCTCGTCCGCTTCCCAGGCTAATCGATTTAGAAATGATATTGCTGCTTGTTTCATCGGCAGCATGGATCATCTTAGCACCAGTATCCTGATGCTGTCCCTCTCCAGCAAGCGCAATGGAAACAACTTCTCCTCGTGCACGACGCCCTTTCATAACAACTCCCGGATATTTCATGGTCAGACGCGAACCGATGTTGCAATCGATCCACTTAATCTGAGCATCCTCGTAAGCGACTCCTCGTTTGGTGACTAAATTAAACACATTAGAACTCCAATTCTGAACCGTGATGTATTGGATCTTGGCACCTTTGAGGGCGACTAATTCAACAACAGCACTATGTAAGGTAGCTGTTTCAAACTTTGGGGCTGTGCATCCCTCCATATAAACAACTTCAGCACCTTCATCAGCAATAATAAGAGTACGCTCAAACTGTCCAAAATTTTGAGCATTAATCCGAAAATAAGCTTGTAGGGGATGAGCAACTTTTACTCCTGGTGGCACATAAATAAAGCTTCCTCCACTAAAAACAGCACTATTGAGCGCACTAAATTTGTTATCTCCACTTGGAATGACTTTTCCAAACCATTTTCTAAAAATTTCAGGATGCTCACGAAGTCCTTCAGCACTCCCTACAAAAATGACTCCCTGCTTCCCAACAGCTGCCTTGATATTGGAGTAGGCAGCCTCACTATCAAATTGAGCTTCAACTCCAGCAAGATATTTCCTCTCCTGTTCAGGAATACCAAGGCGTTCAAAAGTTTTCTTGACATCCTCTGGAACCTCCTCCCAAGTACGTTTGGGAATACTCCCTTGAGAAAGATAATAGCGAATATTCTCAAAGACAATATTCTCTAAATCTTTTGTAGCCCAATGGGTAGGCATTGGTTTTTCTAAGAATTTGCGATATCCCTCTTTTCGAAAAGAACGAACCCAATCAGGATCATTTTTAACATCACAAATATAATCAATCGTAGATTCGCTCAAGCCTACTCCTGCATCAAATGTATAATCGACATCATAACTAAAGTCACCAAGGGAACGATCGATGTTAATTTCAGATTTTTTTTCAAAATTCATAAAAAAATAAAGTTTTTAGGAGTTCAAAATATCATTCTTACAGCTTCTCTAGCTCTGTTGACAGAGAGATGGACCAGAAGATGCTACGAGAAAATACAGAATTGATTTCTCGCCTACTTAGATCAAGAAAAGATTCATCTCAGCTAGGCACTTACCCAATCATAACCTTTAGCTTCAAGTTTTAGGGCAAGGTCTTTTTCCCCACTGAGAACAATTTTTCCTGCAGCCATGACATGGACTCGATCTGGAACAATATAATCGAGGAGGCGTTGATAGTGAGTAATAACGAGCATCCCAATTTCAGAACTTCGCAAGGCATTGACACCTGAGGCAACAACTTTCAGTGCATCGATATCAAGACCACTATCGGTTTCATCTAAGAGAGCACAACGTGGTTTGAGCATCATCATTTGTAAAATCTCACACCTTTTTTTCTCTCCACCAGAAAAGCCAACATTAACCGAACGTGCTGTAAAAGAGCGAGGAATCCCTAGCGTATCCATTTTTGCGTACAACTCTGCATAGTAGTCCGTCGCTTCTAGCTCCTCCCCCTCTGGAAGACGAGCTTGTAGAGCAGCTCTGATAAAATTGGCAATAGTAACACCTGGTATTTCCATAGGATATTGGAATGCTAAGAAAAAACCGAGCCGTGCACGAACTTGAGGATCCATACCCAAGATTGATTCCCCATGAAGCAGAACATCTCCTGAAGTAACGGTGTAATCAGGATGTCCAGCTATCACCTTAGCTAGTGTACTCTTCCCAGAGCCATTTTTTCCCATAATGGCATGAACTTCTCCTTGAGGAATATCCAAATTGAGATCTTCTAAAATTGGCTTTTCTCCAATGGAAGCGTAAAGATGACGAATGGAAAGTGTGTTCATAGTGAGCAATGCTAAAAAAGTACTTCTAAAATGCTTCAGCTGATTAGAAAAATCCAGTACTAATCAGAGAGTAGAATGTAGCGCCGTGAGCTACTTCATCAAGAACTATTCTAAAAAAGAAACATTCTTGCCAATAGTAATAAGTTTTTTCATTTACTGGTTCTAGAAAATAGCTGTAAAAAAAGCTACGATTGCCATAAATATTTTTTATAAAAATTTATAAAAAGAGAGAGAAAACTAAAAAAAACGAGAAAGCCTTTAAAAAAACGCTCGTGAAGTTCCATTCAGCCTAAAAAAACGATGTCGCAAATAAACGAACTATATAATTCTCTTGATTCTCTTCGTAGTTCAGAAGTATCTCAGCAACCTTTCACTCAAGAGCATATCGATCAAGAAGAAGTAAGTAGGAGCATAGAAGTCGTTCCCTCCCCTCCTCCTCATCATCTAGATACTCTAACCAATTTCCTCCTTCTATTTCTTCATTATCAGAAGAGGCTCATAACATTGCTAATGTAACAGCAAACGTAGAATCTCCTGAAGAAGAGCTTAAAACCCAATCTTCTAGAGCGAGTGCTATGAGTACTATTGATATCTACATGCAGCATGAGACTCGATCCACGTCAATTAAAAGCAGAAGAGAAGATTATGAAAGAAGATTGATGACTCTGAAGGAACCTTCTCAAGAACAAGTAAAAGAACTAACGACTCTGAGAGATCTACTTCAAGTAGCTGAAGATTATCAAGACCAAATGCAGAGTCGCCTTTTAACAAGTCGATCAAAAAAACAAGAAGAGATAGCAGATTTTAATAAACAACTAGGAAAAGAACAAAAAGAAGGGGCGTATCAAAAGTCTCTAGAGAGCTTTGATCATATTTACTTAGAGCAGCTCAGAAGCATTAATGCTCAACCTAACCCTATAGAGAAACGTGTTCAACAACTAGAGAAGGCTTATGAGAGGAGACGACTTATTAGTGAACAGCAGAGGAAAATTGAAGAAGATATCAGAGCTTTCCAATTACAGCATCCTTCCACCAACAATAGAGCTGCTGCTCTTCCTCCAAAATTAGCAGAAGCACTAGATAGTATTCAAAAAGCTTCTACTAGAAATGTCCGTTTAATTTCTTTACTCAGCGAAGATGCTAGGAAGAAGACCCTACCCTTTAATAAAACTAGCAAAATAGAAGTTCAAGAGAAGGAACGCGATAATGAGATCATTAAAAATGAAGTGTTAGCTCAAGCCCACTATCTAGAGTCGTTGTGGCTACCAAAAACTTACTCAAAAGAAGAAGCAGAGAGTGCTCATGAATTTGCACTCTTTCGTTTATCCCCTCTCTTTGATGCACTAGACACTAACTATAAATATCCGGATCCTTATCCTGAAAGCTACTTTGCTTATACACTCCGAGCTGCTGAACTTGAGGAGCAAGGAGCAATTGCACTAAATGCTCGTCGTAGCTCCTACAATTCTTTGAAAAATTCTTCTTCTGTTAATGAAGCAAATTCGCTTCAAGGAGCCGCTGAAGCATACTATCTTGCATCTCAAGTAGTCTCTTCTCGTGAAAAAGAAAACTCTATTAGCTTTTATCTTCGATCTGCTGATCTTTTTGAAAAATCCGCACAACTTCTCCATGATTCAAAAGATCCTGTTAAAAAGCAGCAAGGAGAAAAGCTTCATCAAGCAGCATTCATATTCTCAAAGATTGCTTCTTTAGACAGAGAGTCTGCTCGAACATCTAAGGACAATCGTAGTAAAATTGATGATCTTACCAATCGAGCAAACGCCCTCATTAGCCAAGCAGATTCACTTGCTCCAAAATAAGCAAAACTTTTTTTGATCTTTCTTCCCTCACGTTCAGAGCATTGAAAAAAGTGTGGACTAGAGATTGGACCTTATCGTTGTAATTGAGAGATCCATCGATGAACAACAATCTGCCCTACCTTGCCAAAGTACTGATGCTTTGACTATAGTCGCTTCTCTTCCATGCATTCCTCTGAACTTCGTCACTCCTTTCTCTCATTTTTTCGTCATCAAGGGCATTCTATTCTCCCCTCATCAAGCCTTCTGCCTGATGCCCCCAACTTGCTTTTTACTAATGCTGGAATGAATCAGTTTGTTCCGATTTTTGTTGGACAAATTCCCTCGCCCTATCAACCACCACGAGCTGCTAATTCCCAAAAATGTATTCGTGCTGGAGGAAAGCACAATGATTTAGAAGAAGTTGGACTTGATACTTATCATCACACGTTCTTTGAAATGTTAGGCAACTGGTCCTTCGGTGATTATTTTAAAAAAGAAGCTATTCAGTGGGCTTGGGAACTTTTGGTGGAAGTTTGGAATTTTCCTCCACAACGTCTCTATGCCACCATTTATAAACCTCTCAAAGGAGATCCTGCTTCTTTTGATCAAGAAGCTTACGATCTTTGGGCTACTCTTTTTTCTCAGGCAGGCCTCGATCCCAAGCTTCATCTTGTTCCAGGTAATCGCCAAGATAATTTTTGGATGATGGGAGAAACAGGACCGTGTGGTCCTTGCTCTGAGATTCATGTTGATCTGACTCCCGATGGTAATACTCAAGGAGCCCTTGTGAATCAAGGGAGTGCTGAGTGCCTTGAAATTTGGAATCTTGTTTTTATCCAGTTCAATGCTAACGCTGATGGAACCTTCACTCCTCTAAAACAATGTCATGTTGATACTGGAATGGGATTTGAGCGGCTCTGTGCCATTATGCAAGGAACAAACGGATTAACTCAATTCAGTAATGTTCACATTTCCAATTACGAAATTGATCTTTTTCAACCGATTTTCCAACAACTCGAAGCCATGAGTCACCTGCGCTATCGATCCACACTACCAAAGCGTGCTCATGGAAAAAGGAACAATTTAACAAAAGAAGAGCAATCCGATGTTGCTTTTCGTGTGATTGCTGATCATTTGCGTACGTTGGGATTTGCGATTGCTGATGGGATTGAGCCTGGCAACAGCGAGCGCAACTATGTTTTGCGTCGTCTTCTACGTCGTGCTGTTGGTTATGGGCGTCACCTCGGCTTCTCGGCGCCCTTTCTCCATCAGCTCGTACCATTCTTAACTACAAGCATGGGGGATGCTTTTCCAGAATTACGAACTCATCAAGAGAAAATAGCTTCCATTCTTCATCGCGAAGAAGAATCTTTTTACAAAACTTTAGAAAGAGGACTCTCTCTTTTTGAAGAAAAGGCAGAAGAAGAAGGGAAAATTTCAGCTGCTTGTGCTTTTAAACTCTACGATGAGCAAGGCTTCCCGTTTGATCTCACCGAACTCTTAGCTCGTGAACGAGGATTAGATATCGACCATGGTGGCTTTGAAAAACTCATGGAAGAACAACGCCAACGAGCTCGTAGGGCGCAAAAAAAAGAAGTGCTCCAGCTCTCCTCACTGAGAACAGTAGCACCAACACTTTTTCTTGGATTTAATCATTCCAAAGTAGAAGCTACTCTCCTTGCCATTGAGTCACTCGGAGATAAGAGAACTGCGCTCATCTTTGATCGTACCGTCTTCTATGGTCAAATGGGAGGACAAGTCGGTGATTGTGGAATTTTTCAAACCAGGGAGAAATCATATCCCATTATTGACACCAAAAAACAAGGAGCTCTCTTCTTGCACATTATCGAAGGAGAACCACCTCCTCTTACTACCGAAGGAATACTTATCATTGATTTGGCACGTCGACGCTCCATAGAACGTCATCATACAGCCACTCATCTGCTACATTGGGCACTACGTAAAATCTTAGGACCTACTGTTGTTCAAAAGGGTTCTTATGTTGGAAGTGAAAAATTCACTTTTGATTTTAACAGTGCCCCACTAAAAGCTGAAGAACTGCGCATGATCGAAAATCTTCTGGTAGAAGAAATCCTCAATGACCATATAGTCACTTGGCAGGAGCTTCCCTATAGCGAAGTCAAGCAAAAAAGTGATATCATGCAATTCTTTGGAGAAAAATATAACGACCATGTTCGTGTAGTTCAAATAGGAGGGGAGGGAGGGAAACTGAATGGATTTTCCATGGAACTTTGTGGTGGAACACATGTTGAGCGGACTAGTCAAATCGGTTTTTTTCGCATCATCAGTGAAGGAGCTGTTGCTTCTGGCATTCGACGTATTGAAGCTGTTGCAGGTCTTAGAGCTCACCAAATGATGGCTCAAGAAGCCCTAACCCTTCACCATCTTGCAGCGCAAGTACGAGCTCCGCTTGCTCAGGTAGAGCAAAAAATTCAATCCTTACTGGAAAAAAATGTCGCCTTGGAAAAAGAAGTCCAAAAACTACAACGTGAAGCTGCAGAGAGATTCGCCTCCTCGCTACTAACAGAAGTGATTAGCTTGAATACTATTCCAACAATCATTAAAACACTCCAGGAAACTGATTGGAAGCGCCTTGAAGCTATTGTAGCAGCATTAGAAAAAAAATTTGATGGTGTTCTACTCTTAGCTGGCATTGAGTCTCCTCATATTTTGCTCCTTGCTGTTGTTTCTCCGACATGGAGTCAAAAAATTAATGCTGGAAAACTCATTCAAATAATCACTCCACTTCTTGGTGGTAAAGGAGGAGGGACTTCTCAACTAGCACGTGGAAGTGGATCATCACTCAAAGCACTTCCTCAAGCTCTTCAAGAAGCTCAAGAGTACATCAAACTTCATGCTTTCTGTTCTTGAGAGCATATTCACGATTATTCTGGTCCAACATACAATTAAATGACCTTTCTTCTTATATCATTAGTGAGCATTTTTTCAAAAAGCAGAGATCTTTTTTAGTCTTTTGAACGACTTCACGGGGTGTCATTCCCCTGCTCTTTTCGTCATTTCCACGTCGACGGGAATGAGGGCAATGTAGATGGAATCAAACTTCTAGAATGTTTTTTGAAACACTCTTCTCATAGAAGACACCATCTACTGCTACTGAATCCTGAGAATTTGTTTTCTCTGAGCATTCAAAAAATCAGCATAAGCATGTTCAATCCCTGACTGGAGCGTGAAAGTTGGTTGCCAGCCTAAAGCCATGATTTTACTACTATCCATGAGCTTTCGTAATGTTCCATCTGGACGTTTAGCATCCCACTGAATATTTCCTTCAAAACCAACGATACGTGCAATAAGTGAGGCAAGCTCTCTAATAGTAATATCACTACCACTGCCCACATTAATCCAAGGAGGAGGATCCTCTATCTGGAGCAGTAGTAAGAGGGCTGAAGCCAAATCGTCGACATGTAAAAATTCACGTCGGCTCTTACCTGTTCCCCAAAGAGTGAGTGAGTCACCTTGGTTTTCCTTTGCTTCGTGAAATCGTCGAAGAAGAGCTGGTAGAACATGTGCATTTTCCAAATGATAGTTATCACCAGGTCCATAGAGATTGGTTGGCATGGCAGCATGAAAGAGCACTCCATATTGTTGACGATAAAACTGACAGAGCTTTAAGCCAGCAATTTTAGCAATTGCATAAGCTTCATTAGTCGATTCTAAGGGAGCAGTGAGCAGGTATTCCTCTTTAATGGGCTGCGGTGATTCTCGTGGATAAATACAAGAGCTACCCAAAAATAAAAGTCTCTTCACTCCATGACGATAAGCTTCATGAATGAGATGATGAGCAGAAGCTAAATTTTCATGTAAAAATTCTGCAGGATACGTTGCATTGGCATGAATACCGCCAACACGTGCTGCAGCAATAATGACGATTTCTGGTTGCTCCTCATCAAAAAAGGACCGAACCGCTGCTCCATCACAAAGATCTAATTCTTGGCGCGTCCTTAGAATGAGATGATTGCAACCATGAGCTTGAAGCTTTCGCAGAAGAGCGGAGCCAACCATGCCACGATGACCTGCAAGATAGATACGCGAAGAGGGAGAAATAGTTGTTTTAGACACAAATTCAAAAAATAGATTCCATCAACAAAGAATCGCTCTTTTTGGACAGAGCATTTAAAAATAATGTATTCGATCTCCTATCCACACGCTACAAGGAGCAATAGAGTACTCCACGCTACAAAAAATAATGGAGGAGAGAGGTGCCGCAGTAATACTGCCATGAGTAGCTAGAGAGTTCTTGAACATGCTCGAGGGCTACTTGATATTTGTTCACCAGCCATATTTTCTTGATAATTTTGATGAGCAAGCTCTTGGTAAGCAAGTTTCAAATCAGCTTCTGTCATAATTTTCACAAGCTCTTTGAATTTTACTTTTGGTTCCCAACCAAGCTGATGTTTTAATTTAGAAGGATCACCAATGAGCAATTCAACTTCACTTGGACGCTCATAGCGGGCGTCGTGTTGAACATATTCCCTCCAGTCTAGATCAAGTAGCCCAAAACACTCCTGACAAAATTCACGAATTGTATGGGTCTCTCCTGTGGCACAAACATAATCATCTGGCTGATCTTGCTGCAGCATTAACCACATGACTTCAACATATTCTTTGGCGTAACCCCAGTCTCGTTGTGCATCAAGATTGCCTAAGAATAGCTTCTCTTGAAGACCTAGCTTAATTCGAGTTGCTGCGCGCGTAATTTTACGAGTTACAAAAGTCTCACCACGCCGTGGGCTCTCATGATTAAAGAGAATACCATTAGAAGCATGAAGGTTGTAGGCTTCGCGATAATTCACCGTTAACCAATAAGCAAATACTTTAGCACAACCATAAGGAGAGCGAGGATGAAATGGTGTTGTTTCTCTCTGAGGAACTTCATGCACTTGACCAAACATTTCAGAGGAAGAAGCTTGATAAAAACGAGTATTTTTTGCTAAACCAGCTTCACGAATCGCTTCTAGTAAGCGAATTGTACTCACTCCAGTCACATCACCTGTATATTCTGGAATATCAAAAGAGACACGAACATGACTCTGTGCACCAAGATTGTAGATTTCATGAGGTTTTAACTCATAGAGTAATTTTACCATTTGGACAGAATCAGCTAAATCTCCATAGTGTAAGAAGAGATGATTTTCATGAAAATGTGGATCCTGATAGAGATGATCAAGACGATGTGTATTAAAGCTAGAGGCACGACGAATAACTCCGTGTACTTCATATCCTTTTTCTAAGAGTAATTCTGCAAGATAAGAACCATCTTGACCTGTAATACCTGTAATTAATGCTTTTTTCATAAAACTTTTACGACACTTTGGCTACTTTAGGATTTCACAACTACTACCAAGTCAATGATTCAAGTAGCTCTGAAGATAAGAGATTATCGATTTATAAAATCTCTCCATGATCTGGTTGTTGTTTTGTAGTTTATTTCAGTAGATGAGTACGAAATCAAGCCGACGAGGGGATTCGAACCCCTGACCTGCTGATTACGAATCAGCTGCACTACCACTGTGCTACGTCGGCAAGCAGCGGAAGTCATGAGTTTCTAAAATAGAAACTAGCTGTGTCAAGGATCAGGTTCTCTTTTTCAGAAGTATTGCATGCCTTCTCTCTCCCTTCTATAATGAGAGAAAGGATTCATGAACTCCGATGTCTCTCTCACTCCATTATCAGAAGCTAGGGCAGGTTCTCTGCTCTCCGTAGAACGACTTGAAGGAAACGAAGCGGTTTGCCGAAGGCTCCGCGAAGTTGGATTTTGTGAAAAAGCAGAAATACTTCTCTTAAGTCATCGCGGACAATTGATTTGTCAAGTATGTGGAACACGATTGGCCCTCAGCCAGCAATTAGCGAAGAAGATTTGGGTCAAATCTCATCAGCTTTCAAGTTAAATATGGAAGATTCTTCCCACATGCACTCGGCGAAAAGCTTCAGATCAATGGCCCTTTGACAATAATAATACGATGAACATTCGTTATGACGACTTCCCTCTCTGAACTAGAATCTCAAGATGAAGCAATCATTCTAGCACTACCCAAAGATCAACGGATTGCTTCACGATTATGTGAAATGGGATTACTCCCTGGCACAGCTATCACTTACATTCGTCGAGCACCACTTGGTGATCCTATTGAAATTAAGTTGCGGGGTTATCGGTTGAGTCTTCGCAAAGAAGAAGCCACTTGCATTATGGTCAAGAAAATTAACTCCTGCACTTCTAATGACTCTTGAAGAATGAATCGTTCTAAATACTATGCCGTTGTCGGCAACCCTAATAGCGGTAAAACAACCCTTTTTAATGCGCTGACTGGATTAAGACAAAAAGTTGGAAACTATCCCGGAGTTACCGTAGAGAAAAAAGCAGGGTTTTTCATTGGACAACATGGGGAGAAAATTGAGCTTTTAGATTTGCCAGGCAGCTATAGTCTCAGTGCTCATGCTCCTGATGAGAGGGTTACTCGGGATGTTTTACTTGGACTGCGCAACGACACTCCAAGACCAGAAAGAATTCTCTGTGTTATTGATGCGTCTCATCTCGAGCGTAATCTCTACTTCATTACACAAGTCCTGGAACTAGGTCTTCCCACCATTGTTGCCTTAAATATGGTCGACCTTGCTCAAGCACAGGGGAGAAGGGTAAATGTTGAAAAACTTTCTCAAGAGTTAGGAGTTCCCGTCATCCCCTCTCAAGCTACCAGAAAAGAAACTCTCCTCCCTTTAAAGCTAGCCCTCAGTCGTGCTGAAATCGAGCGTAGTTCTTGGTCTCCTCAACTTCCAGCAACTCTTCTTCGTGCTATCGATGGTATTGCTGCTATTTGGCCTCACCATGAAGAACACTCCCTAGAGCCTGATCCACTCTTACGCATGAAGTCACTCTTGCTCTTAGCAGCACCTGCTGAGGACATGATGCTTCTTGCTGAGGAAATGAACGCAGGGAAAGCGCTTAATATTGCTTTAGCACAGCGCATGATGCTTGACCGAGACCTGCCTTCATGGAGGGAGGTTCTTGTTGCGAGAAGATATGAGAGGATTACAACACTCTGTCAAGCAGTTCAAGGAGAAGGCAAGATGACCAGCTATTCAACCACTCATTATTTAGATGAGATTTTAACGCATCCTTGCTGGGGATGGTTAGCATTCTTAGGAATTATGGGATTGATGTTTCTCTCTATTTTTGTAATTGCCTCCTACCCGATGTCATGGATTGAGACTCTCTTTGAATTATCAAGTGATTTTATTAAGGAACTCATGCCATCAGGTGATTTGCGTGATCTTTTTGTTGATGGCATTCTTGCTGGAATTGGTGGTGTGGTTACTTTTTTACCACAAATTTTGATTCTTTTCTTTTTTATAGGACTTCTCGAAGAGACTGGTTACATGGCCCGTGCCGCCTTTCTCATGGACCGAGTCATGAATAAAGTAGGTCTTCATGGAAAATCCTTTATTCCTCTCTTGAGTTCCTATGCTTGTGCCATTCCTGGCATCATGGCAACGCGAACTATTGAAAATTCGAACGACCGTTTGGTCACCATTCTTGTTGCACCATTGATGAGTTGCTCAGCACGACTTCCTGTCTACACATTAATGATTACAGCGCTCTTTCCAGGAAATAGTATTTCCATTTGGTTCAAAGGAACCATCATGATGGGACTCTATCTTCTTGGAACCTTAGCAGCACTTGCCTTTGCTTGGTTGTTTAAAACGACCATGTTTCCGGGAGAACATTCCATTTTTCTTATGGAACTTCCTCCCTATCGAATGCCATCGATGAGTCATATTCTCTTACAAATGATTCAACGTGCTTCTTTATTTTTAAAACGAGCTGGTACAGTCATTTTGGGCATTTCAATTCTGCTTTGGTTTTTGGTGAGCTTTCCTAAAAGTTCCTCTTCAAGCTCCAGAGAAAGCTCCAAGAGCCATTTCTATGAAGAAGTCACAGTAACTTCTCAAAAAGCAGATCAGCTGGAGCATAGCTATGCAGGATATCTTGGGCATCTTATTGAACCGATTATTGCCCCTCTGGGTTTCGATTGGAAAATTGGAATTGGTCTTATTGCAGCTCAAGCAGCTCGTGAGGTCTTCATTAGTACATTGGCCATTATTTATCATGTTCAACATGACGAAGAGAACCCCTCTTCGCTGAGCACAACTCTTCTGAAGGAAACCCGATCGACAGGGGCGCCTGTATATACTCCCCTCACCTGTCTCTCAATTCTCATTTTCTTTGTTCTCTCGATGCAGTGCATGAGCACCCTAGCTGTTGTTCGTCGTGAGACAAATAGCCTTCGCTGGCCGCTCTTTCAATTTTGTTACATGAGTGGAGCTGCTTATCTAGCATCATTACTCGTATATCAAGGAGGAATGTTATTGGGGTTTCACTAGAGCATTTGCACTAGCGTTGTAGCCCCACATTGCGGCGCGTCACCTCGGTGCTCGAGTCCTCAAGTAAGAGAATAGACTAAGAGACTGTGGGGTCTTGAGCTCCTTATTTCTGGAACTACATCGACTACAACTGCATTGAAAAAGCTCTCATATCTCTCTGTTATTACTAAAAAACATCTTGGATCAACAGCAAGGATCCCCTAGTTTAAGCAAGTTAAACAAATCAAATGAAAACCTTCCTCTCCCTTCTTCTTAGCGGCCTACTTGGAACTGTTGTTATGACTAGCGCACTACTTTTGCCAAAATGGTTAGGGTTTGGTCGTGTTGATGTCATTAGAGCTCTTGGAGCTCTAGTCACCCGAAAGGTTCATCACGCTTTTTTTCCTGGGTTGATTCTTCATCTTCTCTCAGGAATTTTATTTGCTTTTATCTATTATTTCATTCTCTCACTCTCTCACATCCCCTTAAATGCTCTCAGTGGATTACTGATGGGGTCCTTGCATGGAGTTTTCATCATGTTGTTAGTTTCCATTGCTATTATGGAACATCATCCTATTAATTATTATCACACACGCGGTCCAATGACTGGATTTGCACAGCTTCTTGCTCATATGCTCTACGGAGTGACCCTAGGAGCTCTGGCGCAAGTGCTCTCCTCTTCAGGAATATAAGGGGAGAGAATCGTTCTCCTCCTAGTGTTCGGTAAGTTAGAAGCATTCTTCAAGTTTTCTTCTACCCCCCTGCAACGACTTTAAGAATTTCAACACGATCCCCTGCCTTGAGATCTGCTTTTTCGAGCTCACTGCGAAAAAGAGCTACTCCATTGAGCTCAACTAGAACGTGGGAGAGAGGAAGTTCTAACTCATGAAGTAACTCTAGCAAGGATTCTGCTTCTATCTCTCGTTCTTGACCATTAAGAAAAATTTTCGTCAATTTCATTTTTTATTTTCTGCGACACTTGTTCCTAAAATTTCATGATCCCAATCTTTCCAAATCACTTCAAACCCTAAGGATTTCAAATTTCTAGCTACTAACCAAGGTGGGCGCTCATCGGAAATTTCAAACTGCTTTGTAGCACATCTCTCATAGCAAGAAACTTCAATTTTTTTTCCTCCAAGCGTATGGTGGAGATTTTCTGCTCCCTGTCCCGTATAACCACCCGGTTCAGTGTGACTTCCTGCACTCATCATTGTTACTCCTAGAGGAGCAATAGCATCACGAAAAGTGGCATTCTCACGGGTGCTTAAAACGAGCTGAATCCTAGGAAAGGTGATCCTAAGAGCAAAAAGAAGCTGAGCAAAATCACGATCACTCAAAGAAAAACGTGGCAAAAATCCACCTGCAGCAGGACGCAAGCGCGGCAGACTCACCGAGAGCTGAGCTTGCCAACAATAACGTTGGAGAAAGAAAAGATGTGCTCCGAGAGCTAATGCTTCAGTACGCCAGTCAGCAAGACCAAAAAGAACACCTGCCCCCAAACGTCGACATCCAGCTTGATAAGCTCGTTGTAGAGAATCGAGACGCCAGTGAAAATTTTTTTTAGGGCCAGCTGTATGAACCTCCTGATAAACATCAGGGTTATACGTTTCTTGATAAACAATGATTCCCTCTACTCCAGCTTGAACAAACTGCTCATAAGCAGTTTCCTCCATAGGAGCGACTTCAAGCATAATGGAGTGAAAAAGTGGCTTGAGGCGCTTAACGCTATCAATGAGGTATCCGTTAGAAATAAATTTAGGATGTTCTCCAGCTACCAGTAGCACAGAACGAAATCCTTGCGATGCGAGATAGGAAGCTTCAGCAGCGACTTGCTCCATATCTAAGGTTACTCGTAAAATAGGATTGTCCCTTGAAAAACCACAATAAGCGCATGAATTAATACACTCATTGGAGAGATAAAGTGGTGCAAAGAGTTGCATTGTCCTCCCAAAAAAACGCCGCGTGATGGCCGCAGAAGTACGGGCTCTCTTTTCTAGAAGAAGATCATCACAAGGATCCAAGAGCTCTTTAAAACGAAGCAAAGAAGCTGATGGATCTTCAAGATCATGAAGTTGCTGCTGAGAAAATTTCATAAGATATTTATTGCTGAGCAATCATTCTACCAAGCGCTTTCATTTCTTCGAGTGTAGGAGCTCTCCCAAAACGACCCGCTTCCTCTCCCCAGTCACGCTGAGGTTTGAGCTCTCCATTTTTCCAGACAAGAGTATCTTGCCCATAAGGTCCAACACGCCGGGGATCACTCCAGCGATGAATAGCAACTAAGCGTCGTGGTTGCAGTGCTGCAGCAAGATGCATTGGACCACTATCAGAACTTACTACAAAGGAAGCATGCCGCAATAATCCAATAAGCTCTAGAAGATTTGTTTTTCCACTCCAATCGAAGATATTCTCTACAAGAGGCTTCATAGAGGGACCTTTTCCTAGAAGAACCACAGGTGAAGGCTTCACACCTTCTGCAAAAGCAAGCACCTGTTCTCGAGTAAGGCTTTTCCCCTTACCACGTGCATAGGGATGGATCACAACAAAGGGACTGCTCAGAGAAAAATCGGCAGGAATTCTTCCCTCAGGTAGTTGAAATGAAAGTCCTTCAGAGGAGATAGCCAGTTTCTCAAGTACTTGGCTATAGCGCTTGAGAGCATGAGCTTTGGGATCGACAAGAGCATAAGAAGAGTAAAAAAGAGCGGCTCCCTCTCGTGCATCACTCAAACCAAGAGTAAAAGAGGCTCCCGAAAAACGTGCCATAAGAGCACTACGCAAAAGGCCTTGTAAGTCGATGGCAAGATCTGGCTTCCATTCACGCAACGTTCTCATCCAAATGAAGGCTTTGAGCGCTCCTCGGAAGCCTCGAAATTCTTCACGGGGAAAGAAGATTATTTTTCTCACGGCAGCGTAATCTTTTAGAAGCTCTTTAAGAGCAGGATGAATCAGCCAGGCAATCTCTGCTTCTGGCCATGCTTGGTGCAATCGAGTTACAATGGGAAGAGTATGAATGACATCTCCCATGGAGCTAGGTTTAATAATAAGAATGCGCTGTGGTAGATGATGCAAGGTAAATGATTGATCGTATGCTTGCGTTCAAAATCTCCATAGAGAGTACTGCTGGTACCTTGGAGCTAGAATCATTACTTCTTGAGAAAGCAACCATAGAGGCTAGCGAAAAAATTTTTAACGATGATTACTCAAAGCATTGATTTCATCGAGAAGAAACTGTTTCAAATACTGATGAGCACCAGGCAGTGCTGCTGCTCTACTAAAAGCTATAGCAGCTCTTTGATGATCACCAAGACGATCACGCAAAAGTATTCCTAAACATTCATAGAGCGAAGAGCTTCTTGGATTTTTTGAAATTCCTTGTTCAAGGATTCTTTGAGCTACCTGAATATAGAAAAGCGATTCCTCCTGGGAGGAAACTGCACTACTAGCATTCCAAGCTAGTTCCCAAGCAGCCATGGTATAATAAGTAATATTATGAGGTTGCAGTTTGACAATGAGTTCTAGAAGGCGACTCATTTTCTCCCATTGCTGCTCCTCCCAAGAAGACTCCACCTCCAACCAGAGGAACGCTGCCAGAGGAGCACGCAAATCTGAGAAAAGAGTTAAAACAGTCGATTCTCCTATGTGAAGGAGCATCTTTTCTGCTGAAAGAGCATGATCATTTCTTCTAGCTGATTCTTCCTGATTGACTGATGCTTGGGAAAAGGAGAGCCATACTCCCTGGAAAAAAAGAAAAATGAAGAGAAGAAGACTTTTCATCGCTCCTCTCGCTCAAACATCCAGCAACCTAATATTGTGTAGATAGCGACATAAAAACCAAATGGCTTAAGCATTTCACTGAGCATAGTGAGCTCTTGCATCATGCTTCCCACTGCATCATCGTGAGCCTGAAAGAGAGACCAAGAAGGGATAGGTAACCATAAAATTTTTATTCCCTTCTCGATCCATGAGGGAAAAGGCCCAACTTGCTCAGCGAGTTCTTGGAGTGGTAAGGAGGCGTGACCAATGAAATAGACAAAGAGCATCGTTACCATCGTAAAGAGAGAAGAACGAGCCGTTGTAGCAATGCAAAAGGTCATTGTAGCTAGAAGAGAAGCTTGCAGCAGAGATCCCGCGAGTGACCTGAGAAAAAGAAATTTTAGGGAGAAATCATGCCAGTATAATTGAATAAAAAGTAGGTTTATTACAAAGAGGCCACTTGCTACCAACAGCAAGAGAATCACTCCCATCAGCTTCCCCAAAAAATATTCCCAGCGGGCAATGCCTCGTGAGAAAAGAAAAATTTTCTCAGAGCGAGCATGACATTGAGTTGCTGATACCACTATTGCTAACAAACTCAAAAAAAGAGAAAAGAGACCGCTTACTGTTTCTCGAAATAAAAGTTCTTTTTCTTGCAAGGAAATCATTGCTAGAAAAAATCCAATTCCTAAAAAAAGGAAGATAAGGGGAAAAAAAAGAAGAAAGATCTTTTCGTCAATCAGCTCTCGCAACGTCATAGTAGCAAGGACCCGAAGATGCTTGAAGAAGCGAAAAATTTTCTCCATTAGCGTGGAAGAAGAAAACGTGTGCCCACATCTTCACCTGCTAAAGCTTTTTCAATCTCTTTAGGCTCATATCCACTAGCAATGACGACTTCAATCCCCGCTTGGAGAGCTGTTTGAGTGGCTTTTATTTTTGTGATCATACCACCACGAGCATTCGCTCCTTTAGAAGAAGTCACATGACATAATATTTCTTTTACATTGAGAACCTCAGAAATGCGAGCTGCTGGAACACCTCCAGCAGTAGCCATTAGTCCATTGGAAGTTGTGAGTAAAATTAATAATCGGGCTTGCATCATAATCGCAACCTCAGCTGCAAGTTGATCATTATCTCCTAAGTTTAATTCTTCGGTAGCTACCGTATCGTTTTCATTTATAATGGGAAGAAGATTGGGGAAGGCAAGTAACCGCTCTAGGGTCTTCTGAGCATTAGAGCGCCTTGATGCATTAAAAATATCCTCATGGGTTAGGAGTAATTGAGCTGTTGTGATTTCGTGTTTTAGAAAAGCAGTCGCATAAGCTGCCATCAGTCTTGGTTGGCCAACTGCTGCACAAGCCTGTTTTCCAGCCACGTCGTTGGGTCGTTCCTTGAGTCCTAAAATATGAATCCCAGCAGTAATCGCTGCACTACTTACAAGAACACAAGGAATTCCTTTTTTCATTAAAGAGCTGATTTCCTGAGCGAATCGTTCTATCTGCAACATGTCCAAAGCACAGCCACCAGCTTGCGCTAGAATACCTGTACCAAACTTGAGCACAACAGGAGCTTCTAAGTAGTGAGTATTAGTAGAGGAGTCAAATTTTCTAGACATGAAGAGGGAAGAGAAAAAACATTATGGATGAAGGAAAATGGAGTGATTTTTCTCCAGTAGAGAACTCTAGCGACCTTCATGGCTCTTCTCAACAGCGGAATAAAAATCGATTTCATTCTGATACTCTTCCCTATTGAAATTCTCTCATTATTGAATTCAGGTAGCATCATGTATTCCATGGAAAAGGGGAGACTAGGAGTAAAGAATTTTTTCTTCGGCCAACAACCCAAGATCAAAGCACTATCTAAGGAAAACACAAAAGTTGCAAACGTCCCCCTAAGAAAAAAGAGCAAATGAATGACATACCCTTCTCAAGGGAAGATACGATATGATGATTATGCGCCCGGCAGGATTTGAACCTGCGACCAAGGGATTAGAAATCCCCTGCTCTATCCCCTGAGCTACGGACGCCCATTGAGCTTTATAGCTTAGAGTGAAGAGACTGAAGGCTACAGCTAAAAAATATTTTTCTTACTAAAAAATTGATTAGAAAAAGAGGATAACTTCCTCTTCCAGTGATTTACTTTTGAAAAATCTTTCGCCATGCTCTTAAAATGTTTGAAGTTACTATTCTTGCTAGCGGAAGCAGTGGTAATGCAACGCTGGTGCGCTCGGAAGGAGCAACAATTCTTGTCGATGCAGGCTTAAGTAGAAAACAGCTTCTGCAGCGACTTTCTCTCTGTTCGCTCGATGCTTCTGACATTGATGCTATCTTTATTACTCATGAGCATGGAGATCACATCAAAGGTCTCTCTCAATGGTGTAAACACTATGCTACTCCACTTTATTGTAATCGTCATACAGCAACTCTTCTCCGTGAGAAGATAGGAAGTTCCGTGACTTGGAAAATTTTTGAAACGGGATCTTCATTGACAATAGCTGATCTTTCCATTCGCTCTTTTTCTATTCCTCATGATGCTGTGGATCCTGTTGGATTCATCTTTCGAGAAAAAAAATATTCGTTTGGATTAGCTACTGATCTCGGCCATGCTTCACGCTTGGTTCTTGATGCTCTTGGGCACCTTGATGCTCTACTTCTTGAAGCCAACTATGACAATGAGCTGCTAGAACAAGATAGAAAGCGTCCTTGGGCTGTTAAACAGAGGATTTCCTCACGTCATGGTCATCTCTCCAATGGAGATGCCGCTGCATTGCTGGAGCAATTATTACATGAAGAGTTGCGTTACGTTGTCTTGGGCCACTTGAGTAGTGATTGTAACAAAGAACATTTAGTCTTCCAAGCACTCCAGAAAGTGAGAAGCAAAGCAACTTCTACTCAGTATTGGTGCGCTCAACAAGATACCATTAGCCAGAAAATATGCCTCTGAAATTTTATAGTGTATTAAATTGAAAAGGGCACATTAGGAGCGCAGCAATTTTTTCTTAGGGCAAGGCCGAAAATCGAAGCGCTATCGAGTGATAACGTAAGATTTGAGAACGCAGTCCTAGGAAAAAAGAGCAAGCTGATGATGTACCTTTTCCAATTTAATACACTATAAATTCATGAGGGAAATATCCTCATGAGTCATGAAGGAGTCCCTCTTCACGAAAACTAAAGTATGCTTGATGTGAGGAGGATTCTATTCCAATGATGACGTGATCGAAGAGAGGAATTTGCAAGCAGTCACTAGCTTTTAAGAGCTTTTGTGTAAGAAGACGATCTGAAGAACTTGGTAGCGGATTGCCGGAAGGGTGATTATGAGCAATGGCCAGAGCATAGGCGCGCTTGATAATAGCTAATTGAAAAATTTCTCGTGGGCTTGCCATGGTCTGATGAAGGCCTCCTCGAAAAACTTCTCGCTCTTCGATGAGAAGACCACGTGCATTGAGCAACAAGACGTGTAGTGATTCATATGGTAATAATTGAAGCGATGATTTTAGAGCATGATAAATATCTTCCCCACTCTGAATGGAAATTTTCTCTTGCTCCGGAGCTGCTACTCGTTTTCCTAGTTCAAAAGCAGCTTTCAGCTCTGCAGCTTTAGCCAAGCCAATACCAGGAATTTGAGAAAGAGCTTCAATGGAGCATCCTGCAATTCTCCTAAGCGTTCCCCACTCTTTGATCAAATCTTCTGCTACTTCAAGAACATGATGTCCTATACGACCAGTTCTTAAGAAAATAGCTAATAGTTCAGCATCTCTTAAGACTTCGGCACCATGAGCAGCAAGGCGCTCACGTGGGAGATCCTTTTTACGGAGTTTCTTTTTTTGATCACTCATTGCCAGAGAGTTCATGAGTATAATTTCCCTTTCCTTGGAAGCAACCTTCTTCTCATCCTCTCTTTTTTTATAGCCAATGCTAGAATGACAACTTTTTTTCTGTCATTCCACGTATATAAAAAATTATAGAACGCAAACCTTCCACGTAGTCATTTTTTGGAAAGAATTTCAACGCCATTTCTCCTCGATGGAGAAAATTGTGAATGTATATTTGTGCTTCTGAAAAAATTCCTTGATCCACGAGTGATTGAACTAACCTACTACGGTGAATTGCTTTTTGAGTTATTAATGCGTGGCGCAAATTTTCTGCCTCTGGAGCAGAAGCTTTTTTAAGAAAGAGGAGAATAGGTAACGTCCATTTTCCTCCCACTAAATCTGTTCCTAATGTCTTTCCAGTACTTGTTTCATCACCCAAAAGATCAATGCAGTCATCGAGGAGCTGATAAGCTATCCCAAGCATATTACCATACTCCTTCAGTGCTTCTACCATCTTATTATCAACTTCGTTGAGAAAAGCACCCAATTCACAAGCTACTGCAAAGAGCGATCCTGTTTTCATTTCAACAATTCGATAATAACTCTCTAAGTTCAGATCAACATCGAAACGATGTTCCGTTTGTAGCATTTCTCCAGAACATACTCCAATAGCCGCATCAGCAATACGACGACATATTTCTGTTTTTGAAAAATCCGTTGCTAGCTTCAGTGCATGTGCAAAAAGGATATCACCTGCTAACACAGTCAAGTTACTTCCCCACTTTGCATGAAGCGTAGGTCGGTCACGACGTAGAAGAGCTCCATCCATAATATCGTCATGGACAAGGCTAGCAATGTGGATTAACTCCACAATGAGAGCTAAATTGAGATGACCATCTGTGACTCTCCCTGTTGCTCCACCACTGAAGAGAGCCACGAGAGGGCGGAAGCGCTTTCCACTCCCCTCACAAGCATAGGAAATATATTTCTCAATACCTGAGTCAAAAAAACTTCCTTCCTCCTTGAGGCGCTCCTCAATCTTTTGCATGAAGTCCTCTACTAAAGGAAGAAAAGGATCAAGGGAAGGAGTCAATGAAGAAGAAGTCGAGCAGGTAGCTCGTGATTTTTGTAAATGCACCTTGCTACTTTCTCTACTGAGGAGAACATGTCAATTTCATCTTTTTATTTTGTAGGAAATTCATAGAAAAAAGAGAGAGGCCTCTCAAGGGAATGCGCTTCGCTTCTTCTTACGATAAATTTCTGAAAGTGGATGTCGATCTAACAAATTAGGTTCGATTCCTCCAAGTTCATCAGAGCGATAGAGTGCAATTGAGACATTAAAGAAAAGAGGAGCAATAGGGAGTTCTTTCTGCACTAATAAATTTTCTGCATCATGTAAGAGAGCAAGCCTTCTGGGCATTCTCAGAGCTAATGTAGCCTCTCGAAGATCACGATCATAGGCTTGGGAGCTCCATCCAGTGCGATTGTTTCCTCCTCCTGTGACAAAAAGCTCCAAAAAAGTATTAGGATCATCATAATCACCAACCCAGTTTGAAATAGCCATTCCATAATCAAGCTGATTCATTAAGTTGAGAGAAGCTTTCCAATCACGACGTTCTAGTAAGATAGAAACACCTAGCTCCTTGCGCCACATTGCTTGCAGTTCGAGAGCAATTTCTTCGTTCATAGCACTCTCAGAGTAGAGGTAATTGGTTAAAGGGAAATTTTTACCATCTGGGTAGCCAGCCATAGCAAGCAATGCTCTAGCACGCTGAGGGTCATAAGGTAATCCTTGAGCACTTTGGTAGCCAAGGATTCCTGGAGGAATAAAATTTTCGGCTGGAAGTTCTCCAGCACGAGTGACCTTGTTCACAAGAAGATGACGATCAATAACCATTGAGAAAGCTTGACGAACATGAGGATTATCAAAAGGAGCTCGAGAACAATTAAAACGAATAAAGAAAACTCCAAGATAAGGAGCTGCATGAAAATCACTGCTTTTCTTGAGAGCATCCAAAAGAAAAGCTGCTGGTCTTCCTAAGATAAGATCAGCTTTCCCAATGGCATAAAAATTATAAGCAACAAGTGGATTACTAATAGGCAGAGCATCAATTTTTTCAAGAGCTACATGAGCAGCATTCCAGTAGAAAGGATTTTTTTTTAATGTGATTTTATCATTCAGTTTCCAACTCTCTAACTGATAGGGCCCATTGCTAATCATTTTCTTGGGCTCCATCCACTCATCACCATAACGCTCTATTAAATCATTCCTCACTGGGGCAAAAGTCCATAAGGCACAAAGATACAAAAAATAGGGAGTCGGATTTCTTAATGTTACTTCAAAAGTTTGATCATTAATTGCTTTAATTCCTACGTGAGAGAAATCAATTTTCCCTAGAGAAAAATCCTCTGCTCCATCAATCACAAAGAACTGATTGACATAAGGAGCTGCCTCTGTCGGAAGAAGGATCCTCCGCCATGATTGAAGAAAATCAGTAGCCCTAACAACTTTCCCATCGGACCAGCGTGCTTGAGGACGAAGATAAAACGTATACGTCCGCCCATCAGGAGAAATACTCCAAGAAGAAGCCACTCCAGGAACTAGTTGACCTTGTGCATTAAAACGTAGAAGACCTTCAAAAAGCTCACTAAGAAGACGCCCATCTGCTTGAGCAGTAGCAACAGCAGGATCAAGACTCTCTGGTTCTACTCCATTGATAAAAACTAAATCAGCTTTTCGCTCCTCAGAAGGACATCCCGAAAACAAGAAGCTCAACCCAAGGAAAATTATAAAAAAAATAGGCATGCTATCGAAAAGAGAAAAATTATTTTCTTAAAAAAGAAACTAAAGCTCCCAATTGGAAATAATTTCTTCACTAATAGGAGTTCTCTCTCCTGCTATAAGATGATGCCAAGCTGCAAATGCAATCATAGCTGCATTATCACCGATGAGAGAAGGAGCAGGAAGATGAAACTCCCAATCATTTTCTTCACAGAGCACTTGTAATGCACACTGCAAGCGACTATTAGCAGCCACACCACCACTAACTCCAAGAGAACAGAGACCTTCTTTCTTTGCAGCACGTCGTGTTTTCTCAACAAGGACCTCAACAATTGCCTCCTGAAAGGAAGCACAAAGATCTGCTAAATCAGAAGAGGAGAGTAGGCTACTCTGTTTTTCTAAAAAATAGCGCACGGCAGTTTTCAACCCACTAAAACTAAAATCGAGATTTCCTTTTTCTAGTAAAGCTCTTGGAAAAGCATATTTTCTTGCGTTACCTTGCCGTGCAAGAACATCAATTTGAACTCCTGCTGGATACGATAATCCTAAGAGTTTTCCTACTTTGTCAAATGCTTCACCTGCTGCGTCATCATGAGTACGGCCAAGCAGTTGATAAGATCCTACACTGATGACTTTTGTTAGTTGAGTGTGCCCGCCACTTACTAAAAGCGAAAGGTGTGCTGGAATTTTTTTTTGACCAAAAAAAGGGGAAAGCAGATGTCCTTCCAGATGATTCATCGCTAAGTAAGGAATGCCTAAGCCTAGAGCAATTCCCTTAGCATAGGAAGCCCCTACAAGAAGAGCAGGAGCCAAACCAGGACCTGCTGTTGCTGCAACAGCTCTCAAATCACTTGCTTGTAATTGAGCTTTCTGCAGAGCAGCATGAAACAGTGGATCAATGGTGGAGAGATGATGACGCGATGCAAGCTCAGGAACAACTCCTCCAAAACCTGCATGGAGCTTACTCTGCGAAGCAACAAGATGAGCAAGTAGTTGAGCATGCTTATCGACAATAGCAACTGATGTTTCATCACAAGAGGATTCAATAGCAAGAATAGGGCCGCAAAAATAGGAACAATGCATTATTTAAAAACCTCCATGAGCCGATTTTCTGGAAGCTTAGCAATTTCCTTCCAGCGTTCATGAAGCTTGTTAGGCTTGGCAAATTGAAGATAATTCTCATGCAAAGCATCCAGTAGTTCTCCGAGAAGATAATCCCATGAAACATCTCCAAATCCAGCAAGTGCAAGAGAGATAGCTTGCTGGTGCAATTGGGGAGGAAAATCATCTTGACATTGGGATAGATTGAGTCCAAGACCCAACAGAGCAAAAGAATGCTTGCCTCTACGTGTCTCAACAAGGACTCCCGCAAGTTTTTTCCCATCAAGGAACAAATCATTGGGAGGCTTTATTTGTAAACGTACATGAGGAATACCTATTGCTAAACAAGTATCAAAAAGACTGATGGGACCTAGTTGAGAGAGTGGAGCGATGTTATTATTTTCTATGGGACAACGTAGTAGCAGAGACATCCAAAGACCCATCCCGGAGGGACTGGACCATGGTCGATGAAACTGTCCTCTTCCACGTGTTTGCTCCTTAGCAATAATCATGGTTCCCTCGGGAGCACCTTCTTCTGCTAATTCCAGGAGCAAATCATTCGTAGAAGTAACCCTCTCCAAGAAAAAAATATTCCCTCTCCAAGGGGATTGCTGTCTGATTTTTTCAGGATCAAAGAAGTTCTTCTTCACAATTTCTCTAAAATAGCTCCAATGACAAATCAACCCAGGGAGCTGTGTGGGTGAGTGCTCCCAAAGAAATCTCATCCACTCCTGTCTCTGCAACAGCACGAAGATTAGCCAAGCTAATACCCCCACTTGCTTCTAAACGAATAGCCGGTGCCCTTTTATTTCTTAGAGCTACAGCCTGACGAAGCATTGGAAGACTCATATTATCAAGGAGAATGGTTGTAATGGCTGGTATTGTTAAGAAAAATTCAACCTGCTCTAAGGTTTCAGCTTCTAACTCAATGGGAAGGTGAGGATATTCCCATCGAGCCTTCTGCAAATAACCAGGCAACATCAATTTCAGATCAGAGCGAAGTGCTGCAAGATGATTATCTTTAATGAGCATAGCGTCATAGAGACCCATCCGATGATTCTTAGCACCTCCTGCTCTGACTGCTTCTTTTTCAAGGTATCTCCAGCCTGGGGTGGTCTTGCGTGTGTCTAAAATAGTGACTCCCGTTCCTTGTGCAGCATCAACATGCGCACGAGTCCATGTTGCTATTCCCGAGAGACGTCCTAAAAAATTCAGAGCTGCCCTTTCTCCAGCTAAGATGGACCGTGTTGAGCCTTTTAAACTCAAGAGTGGATCACCTATATCTCGTCTTTCTCCATCCTTGGCCTTTGGAATAACAAGAAGTTGAGGATCAAGTTCAGCAAAAAGAGTTAAAACTACGGAGAGTCCAGCAACGACCAGTGGCTGACGTGTTATAATTTCACTCTGACTCTGATGTGATGCTGCAATAAAAAAATCAGAAGTGATATCACCCGCCCCCAGATCCTCAGCAAGAGCCATTCTTATGAGTGTTAAGAGAGCATTCATCAAAAAGATAAGAGTGAAGATAAGAATATATAGTCAAATTTTTGTTGTTTCCTATTTATTTGACAACTACTCAAAAAATCACATTCCGAACTGAAGTTCTTTAGCTCGCATGATCGTTGCTAAATAGAGGAGATTCTATTCCTAAAACTTGCTGCTGCCAAGGAAGCAGTGTGGAAGAGCTGCGATCTCGTACAGTAAGTTCCAGTGAAAGTTTAGAAGCAATAATAGAGGGATTCATTCCAAGTTCTAGAGCTACCTTATCTCTTTTTTCTTTCAATACTTGAATATGCTTGATTTCTTCTTTTGTCATACGAGTCATTTTTTTCTCTAATGGTTTAGGCCATTGCTCCTCAGGTAGGGAGAGAGCCATTTCCAGCACTTCCTCAAAAGAAGCTCTTCGTGCTTGAGCAATTTTTGGAACAACCTTTTTCTCAGGAGCCCAATGAGCAATCTGAAGCAATTCCTCATTGGAGAGAATGTAGAAGGAGGGTTTATTTGATTGACGAGCTTGGTCATCCCGCCATTTCCATAGAGCCCGTAGAAGGGCTTGGCTCCTAAGAGAGAGTTTTGAATAGCCAGGAAGACGCCATCGCTCCTCCTCTCCCTTAGTACGTATTTCTCGTGTTGAGCGAATCATACGATCTTGAGATTGATAAAACCATTCTAGACGCCCTAGTCCACTTAATTTTTCTTCAAAGAGAGCAGCAAGTTGATGGAGATAGCGAACATCATTGAGCGCATAATCAATCATGGAAGAGGAGAGCGGCCGTTGAGCCCAGTTAGCCTTACGAGAGACTTTCGAGAGTGTCACACGAAAATATTTTTCGACGAGAGCTGCTAATCCCAAATGTGTTTCTCCACATAGACGAGCAGCAATCATCGTGTCAAAGAGATGATGATCTGGAAAAGGTCCCCAACGGCGTAACAGCGAGAGATCATAGTAGGCATCATGAAAAATGAGTCTTTTCCCTTCAAGGGCTTGAAAAAACTCCATGAGTGGAAGACTAGAGAGCGGATCTAAAAGAAAAAAACCATTAGGCAGACCAATTTGAATAAGGCAGAGCTTCTCAAAATAGCAGTAGAGACTGTCAGCTTCTGTATCTAGAGCAATTTCATGCTCTAGCGTCAGTTGATTCAGTAGTTCGTTGTACTGGGAGGGAGTAGAAATCAAGAATGTTCTAATCTAAGGCTCAGCAATGAACATGCTTTGAGTCTCTTTTTTCTCTAAAGAGGACTCAGCAGAACGATGACGAGGCTCCCTGACTTGGGTATTACCGAGACTTGGAGTACTGACGAAAGGACCACCCTGCAGTGGTGCTGCTGCTGAAAAAGCAATATCAATCATTTCACTTGGTTTTCCTTCTAGAGGAAAATCTTTACGTAACGGATGATAGGGATAGCCATCCCACATGAGGATACGTCTTAAATCAGGATGTCCTTCGAAAAGAATACCCATTAAATCGTAGACTTCACGTTCATGCCAATTGGCAGTTGCCCACAAACTACTCACCGTCACAATAGCTGCACGATCTTCAGGAAGCTTTACTTTGAGACGAAGTTGAATTTTAGAAGAGAGAGAATAAAGTTCATAAACCACTTCAAATCGAGGATCCCTTCCAAAATAATCAACGCTAGAAATATCAAGCAACATATCAAACCCTAAAATATCACGGCAACATTGAGCGATCTGGTAGAAATCAGATTCCTTCAATGTTAAGGAAAATTCACCTCGAAATTCTTTCTTCTCCAAAATGGAGGATGGATAATTTTCTTCCAAATAATCAATGACTTCTAATAAATTCACGGCTTAGTTCTCTTAGAGTTTGCTCAGAAGAGCGCGCTTCTGATCTAGGAAAGAATGCTCTGTCATGATTTTATCCTGAAGTTTCATTAAACCATCCAAGAGAGCTTCCGGCCTGGGAGGACAGCCCGAAATATAAACATCAACGGGAATCACTTGGTCTACCCCTTGAAGCACGGAGTAGCTTCGGTACATCCCTCCACTCGAAGCACACGCTCCCATAGCAATGACCCACTTTGGTTCTGGCATCTGCTCATAGATACGCTTGACAGAGAGCGCCATTTTATAAGTTACTGTTCCTGCCACAATCATTACATCAGATTGACGCGGCGAAAACCGCATGACCTCTGCTCCAAAGCGCGAAATATCATACCTAGAAGAAGAAGCTGCCATTAGCTCAATAGCACAGCAGGCTAAACCCATAGGCATGGGCCAAAGAGAATTTTTTCTCATCCAATTAATTGCCGCATCAAGCTTAGTAATAATAACATTCCCCTCGATCTTAGAATCGTAAGCTACTGGCAAATGAGTGACTGCGTCAGCATGCATGAAGACTACAGTAAAAAAAAAGGGAAATGCCAGCAAGAGAAAATTCCAAAGATGCTTCAAAAAACTCTCTAATAGTATTCAATACTCACAACAAAAAAACGAAGCCTTTAGTACTACGAAGCCTTTAGTACTCTTAAAAATACTCTTAAAAAGTCGGCAAATGAATAATTTGATCATAACTCGTTTTAGCTAGAAATCTAGCACCGTTATAATTTCCTGCAGCGAAGCAGTAGCTGACCGAATAATGAGATCAACAGCTCTACTCTAGCCAGCAATAATGTGAGCTCGATTCTCCCCAGCTGCTTTCTCGGTAGCTCTAGAAGCTCTAGAGCGAGATTCGGATTGATGATTGAGGTTGTTAGCACAGCCAATATTTTCTCTAACGAATGCTATAACTAACTAGACTTTACTTCCTGTCTATAGAGCTCAAATGCTTTCATGTAGTCCCTAACAATGTGCGCTCGATTCGCTCCTGCTTCTTCCTCAGTAGCTCTGAAGCGAGCCGTGCCTTGACTATAGAGGTAGCGAGCACGATCTCTATTTCCTGCAGTAAGTTCTTCTAGTGCCTTGCTATAGAATTCAAACGCTCTATTGTAACCAGCAGCAATAGGACCTCGAGGCTGCTCCCGGGAGAGCTCAGCAGTCAGATAAATGAGAGCACCAGCTTGATGACTCCGATAGCG
>JAJZSL010000009.1 GCA_021849805.1 bacterium | reverse complement strand
GAGCAGTGGAGATGATTGCAGGGAGAGGGTTAGCTGTAGATGATAAGATAGGAGCGGAACTAAGAACTGGGGAGCTTGATGGCGTGGAGATGATAGCGCAACTGGCTGAAGGGAAGATCGAATTTCCCCTCCAGGTATCTCTCATCAGCTCGGCAAAAGAGTCTTCAGCGGGCCCTCCAGAATATTCTCTAGTTGACTACTCCCTGCAAGCACTTCGCTATGACCTAGCCTTTGCCCTAGAGGCGAACATCAAGAAGCTTGAGAAGAGAATTGATATTCTGAGGGCAACCGAGGAACAGAGAGCTCATCTTCAGCAAACTATTGAATATCTAGAGTGCTACAAAGAAAGCCTCACTATGGGAGTAAATATTTTACGCAACCTCACCGATCATATAAAAGAACCAGGAGAGAGAGAAGTGGCATTTGCTTTTAGGGTCATTGAGATCATTCATGAGTGCTTCTCTGCTCATGCTCAGGCCCTAGAGACACTTGAAGCAGGAAATAGGGACCGTGCTCTCTATCTTAATAATCAAGCTCGCGCCCTTATTCATCTTGCGGCTGAACTCTCCCGGGAGCAACCTCGAGATTTTATCCTTGCGGATTATCGTCAAGCATTAAACCTCTTTGGCCAGGCACTAGAAGAACTTACTGCAGGCAATAGATATCGTGCTCGCTATCTCATTAATCGTGCTCGCTATTTCATTAATAGTGCTCGCTACATCAATCATCAAGGCCTTGCTCGCTTTAGGGCTACCGAGGAAGCAGTGGGAGCGAATCGAAAGAACATTATTAGAGGCTACAAGGAAGCGTTTGGGCTCTATAGACAGGCAGCAGAAGAAGAGATGGAAGGCTATAGAAATTGTACTCGCTATCTCAGAGATCAAGCTGAAGCTCGCTTTAGAGCTACCGAGGAAGAAGCAGGAGCGAATCGAAGGCACATTGTTAGAGGCTACAAGGAAGCCTCTAAGCTCTATAGACAGGCAGTAGCAGCAGAGATGGCAGGTGATGAAGATCGTGCTTGCTACCTCTTTAATCCAGGCCTTGCTCTCTCTAGGGCTACCGAAGAAGAAGCGGGAGCGAATCGAGTTCATATTGTTGAGGGCTACAAGGAAGCCTCTGAGCACTTTAGACGGGCAGCTGCAGCATGGATAGCAGGCAATAAATTTCGTGCTCGCTACCTCTTTAATCAAGCCGAGGCTCGCTTTTGGGTTACCGAGGAAGAAGCAGGAGCGAATCGAGAGCACATTGTTAGAGGCTACAATGAAGTGTTTGAACTCCATAGACAGACAGCTGTAGCAGAGATGGCAGGTGATGAAAATCGTGCTCGCTACCTCTTTAATCAAGGCTTTGCTCGCTTTAGAGCTACCGAGGAAGAAGCAGGAGCGAATCGAGAGCACATTGTTAGAGGCTACATGGAAGCCTCTGAGCTCTGGAGACAGGCAGCTGCAGCAGAGATGGCAGGCAATAGGAACCTTGCTTACTCTCTGCATAATCAAGGCGTTGCTCGCTTGGAGGATACCAAGAGAGCAGCAGCGCAGTAGCAGCTTCTAATCAGTGAATCGAGAAAGGGATCTTCTCGTTAAACTCATTTAAAGTTCAAAAGACTAAACTTATTTTTTAGTCACTACTCTCCAAAATAAAAATGATCAGTAGAAGGGCGCTCCTCTACAAGCTTGA
Source organism: bacterium (assembly GCA_021849805.1). Classification (GTDB taxonomy): domain Bacteria; phylum Verrucomicrobiota; class Verrucomicrobiia; order Chthoniobacterales; family UBA6821; genus CAIWMF01. Next base: position 67,032 of record JAJZSL010000009.1, on the reverse strand, counting down.
TTCCATCTCCATTGCCATCATTCCCACTTCTCTGTTGTTGCTCCCCTTTTCGTCATCCCTGCCCCTTTTCGTCATCCCTGCCCCTTTTCCGTCATTCCTGCGGAGGCAGGAATCCAGGAAAGGGTCGTTGCAGTGTTGATGATTTTATAAGAACAAGGGAAAGACGTTTCCTTTTTTGAACAACGGTGAGAACTTCAAATCGAAAAAGGGGAAAAGGGGAAAAGACAAAAAACCATGCCGATTTTTCAAGAAAAATTTTTTTGAAAACTTGTTTCAAAGAGCTTCCAATGCTCCTCTAGAAGGACTTCTGGATTCCCGCCTCCGCGGGAATGACGAAAAAGGGGAGGGAATGACGAAAAAGGGGAGGGAATGACGAAAAAGGGGAGGGAATGACGAAAAAGGGGCGGGAATGACAGAGTGGGACGAGGTCTGATAGGGTGGAGGGGAGTGAGGTTTGAAAATGGAACTATAGTCAAATTTTTGGAAAAACTAAAAAAGATATCTCTGCTGTTTTCAGAAAGTGCTCGCGCATGAGATAAGAAGAGGTGTCCTCAAATTTTATTTTGGATAAGGGTGAACTATAGTGTATTAAATTGAAGAAGGCACGTGTATCAACTTGCTCTTTTTCCTTGGGAGAACGTTTTCATGTTCTTGTGTTATTGTTGGAGAGCACTTTGATTTTTTGCTTTACTCCAAGAAAAAATTTTGTGCTTCTGGCGCGCTCTTTTCAATTTAACAGACTGCAAATCCTTTTTTAAAACATTCATGAATGAGAAGCCTTTTTTTCTTACTAATCATGTTCTACTCTTTTAGAGCTGCCAGTGAGCCTGAGGAGAATCAATATCCTGGTTCTTATAATTTGAGAGATGCTTTGAGTTATTACGGTTTTAGAAACTTTGAGCAGCAACAGGCTCTTGAGTCCATTTTTCAAAAAGCATCGATTCTTCCTCTGGGAGAACCTTTGGAGAGCATTTTTCCAACAAAGAGAACAGCTAACCAGTTAGCTTGGGATCTCTTGACCATGGTTCGGGAAACACAGCGCACACTGACGTTGAGAACTGGGGTGCAGGAACGTTGGGAAATTGAGCCTCAGGAGTGGATGAAGGAGGATCCTCAAGCAATTGTAACTGACTTGAGAAGTTTAGGATTTATTGATGGGATCGATCCCCAAGGGAGTAACTATGATGCTGTTGGTCTGTTGGGGAGCACTGGTCCTAAGATGCAAGAGCGACTCAATTATCTTCACACCCTAATGAAACAAGGTCTCCACGTACCTACTCTCCTTCTCATTAGTGGTGAACGTTATTTGCTCCAGGATATCGATGGTAGTGAAGAAGAGCTTATCCAATTAGCTCAAAGGTTAGGAGTTGATGATTGGCACCAACTCACCGAAGCAGATTTACTCCAAGATCTCTATAACTCTTCTCCCTTGAGCCATGATGGTCTCAACTCCTATCTCATCAACACTCCACGACGAACATTGCCCCGGCCAACAACACAAACAACAATCTTAGAATCTCTTCCATGGCTCAGTGCTCATCCTGAAGTCCAGAACATTCTCTTTATTTCCAATCAGCCCACGGTTCTCTATCAACGAGCAGTTATCGAATCTGTCTTTAGCGAAGAAGGTTTGCATCAGCAGATCGAGGTTGTAGGTCCTCCTGCAGTAAATTTTGCCAAAATTCAACTCCTCCTCGAAGGACTAGGATCTTATCTTTGGGCTGCTACTCCTGCTCTTTTATCAAAAATGAATCTTATCATAACTGATCCTCATCTTAAAGAGGCCTTTGAAGAGCTCTATGCTCAAAACCCTTTTATCTACGATACGCTTCCTAAAAGTATCAGAGAGTAAATCTTAGTCATTTGAGAGCAATTTAAATAAAGCTAAAGCGGTAGTCCTCTTAGAGCTTTTTAAAAGTTATTGTGACCCCGTGTAAGAAGCAAAACGCAGAGCAGCTGGAGTCTCTATGAAAATATTCAACGAGGAGAGCGCTGGGGCAACACTACAAAAAGTAGAGCACCAGAAATTTTTAAAATACTTTGATTAAAATACTTTGAATAAGTGCCCTTGGTAAGGGCTCGCTTCTTTGCTGTAGAATCACTATTTTGATGAAGTGATGGTAAAACCTTGTTCTACGAAGTGATGGTCAAAGCTGAGGGCTTCTTCGATACGGAGTTTTCTCATACACTCAAAACTTGTTAAGTCCACAATGCTGAGGTTTTTTCTACGTGCCATGCGCCACTGGGCTACTGCTATTTGAAAAGTCTCTTCATGAACGGGATAAAGGGTGCAAATGGGAAGGAGATGGTCATAAAAGCTCAAAGCAGCCTTAGATCCTAAATGGCGTTGAATCAGTGCCAAGCTCTCGAGCCTAATATAATCTGTGGTGATTAATTCTGTACGGTTCTCAAAAAGTAATTTCCATTTCTTAAGAGCTGCCTGGTGAAATTGATCATCTCTGTCCAGTAGCGCAAAGAAACCTGAAGTATCAATGAAAATAAGATTACCACTCATCTCCAAGGTAGTGGTCATGATTGACAGAGATATCTTTTGCTCCACTCTGAAAGCGACCTATAGCAGCGAGTGATTGTTCCCAAGCATGATCAGAGGTTGTTTTTTTTAAGTGCTCATCAACACTTTGACGCACTAACTGAGAAATGCTTTTTTTAGACTGCTTGGCTATTATTTGAAGTGTGAGGTAAGCCTCTTTTTCAAGTTGAATTTGGGTCCGCATCATCATGACAACATAATGAAGTCAGCATGACAACATGTCAATCTTTTATGAGTTCTCAACAAGAGGTTTCTTTCTTCTCTCCAATCCATTGAATCTCTATTTGGTGATAAGATGATGGCATCGCTCCTGCTTGCACTATTCTTTTGACTTCTAGGTTTCCTTTTTCAGAAGAGGCTTCCCATCGTGTGAGGCAATATTCTCCATGGCGGTAGCCGAATCCATCACCTGCATCTTCATAGAGCATCCCACTAGCTTTTCCTTCTTTATCGGGATTAATGAGCAAGGTGAGTTTGGAAGAGTTTTGACCACTATGTTCAACAATCGCACCAAGCGGAAGAATGGCTCCAGATCTGAGCTTAATGTCTGCCTGGTAGCCATCCTCTTCTCTATTTTTGGGGAGTAAATGCACCTGATGCCACGCTCCTTTGGGAAGAGCGAGAGGTCGTTTTATTCCCCAGGAGGAAGTTTTAATCCAAGCTGGAATTACCAAGAGATCAGGCCCCAGTAGAAAAGCACGATCTTCTTTTCTTAAGGCTAGATCGTAAGGATCGGCAAAAAAGAGTGGTTGCATCATCAGATCACCTCTTAGCGAAGCATAGTAGGCGAGGGTATAGATATAGGGAAGGAGTCGGTAACGTCGCTCCAGAGCTGTTCTGGAGACCTGTTCAATGGTTGGACCAAACGACCATGGTTCTCTTGGAGGATTGCTCTTATCAGTGTGGGCTCTGGAAAAAGGAAAAAAAGGAGCCATGGAAATCCATTTTCCAAAAAGATCGGGAGTTATTTTTCCTAAGAAGCCACCAAGATCTGGACCACTGAAGGGCTGGCCTGAGAGTCCAAGATTTAAGCTCATAGGAAGCGACATTTTCAAAAACTTCATAGAAGAGGCATTATCACCAGTCCAAGTAGCTGCGTAGCGTTGACCTCCAAGAAAGCTAGAACGAGTCAGCAAAAAAGGTCGTCTCTCTGGAAGAGCCTTTCGTATTCCCTCCTGGGAGGCCATGGTCATGAGCATCCCATAGACATTATGATACATTAAGTGCGGTCCAGGTGGCAGAGATCCACCTCCACGATGTTCATTATCTTCAGGCATTGTGCCGCTTTTGGTTTTAAAAACAGCTGGCTCATTCATATCATTCCAAACACCATCTACCCCTTGAGCCATAAATTTTTGGTAATGCTCCGCCCACCAAGTACGAACTTCTGGTGAGGTAAAATCAGGGAAAGAGCAGCTGCCAGGCCAGACTAATCCTTGAAATTCTCTTCCATCTTTGCTGGTGACCCAGACTTTTTTGGCAGATCCACTTTGATAAATTGGATCATTAGCATCAACCTTGACTCCAGGATCAATCATCCAAACAGAGTGAAATCCATGTTCATGAAGATAGTCATTGATAGCTCGAGGATTGGGAAAACCGTTTGGATCAAAACTGAATATCCGATACCCATCCATATAATCAATATCCATCCAGATTGCATCGCAGGGGAGGTGACGCCGACGATATTCATTGGCAATATCACAAACATGGGAATCCGGGTAGTAGGAGTAGCGTGATTGATGAAAGCCAAGCGCCCATTTTGGAGGGAGTTCTATTTTTCCGGTAAGGTTTGCAAGAGCTTCTAGAACCTGCTGAGGAGAAGGTCGATCAATTATGAGCACGCGACAAGGTCCTCCCGTACTTTTGAAGACAATATTCCTACGCCCTGTTTTCAGGGAAGCCTTCCAGGTTGTATCAAAGAGCACTCCAAAAGAACTTCCATCTTCACGAACTCCTAAGACCCAGGGGTGAGATTGATAGAGACGTCGTCCACCAGCACGTTGATACTTGAAATTATCAGTGTTCCAGAGTTCGATCTCTTTTCCATTTCTAAGAAGTGATCCTCTAACCTCTCCCGTTCCGTAGAGGCTCACCTTTCTGGGGAGTGAGAGTGTTACGATAAAAAAAGATCCATGAGTAAAAAATGTTGGTTGCCATTGGTCTGAATTTTCTGAAAAACTTGTCGCAAAATTTTCTGCAGGGGGTGAAATCAAAGCAAGTGAAGGATTTTTGCTTGCACTGTATCCCTGAGGAGTAAAGAGTTTTATCCCTTCCTCAAGTAGAAGAATTCCCTGGAGAGGAAGAGAATGGCGTGGTTTTAGAAAATTTGGAAAATGAAGAAAAGAAAACATCAGCAAAAAAAAACGTTCAGCAAAAGAGTACCTCGGTAGCTTCCTTCTGTCATCATTCATGAGTGTTTCCTCTGACAATTTTCAACAATATCCATATCGCATCGCTATCAGTGGTGGACGTGGACGCTTAGCTCGCTTAGTGGCTTCTTTTCTACGTCAAGAAGGCTATGAAGTTCTCCTTTTCTCCAGGAGGGAAGGAGAGGGATTCTTGCCCCTGGAGGAGCTTTTTAATCCTCACCTTCTAGCAACTTTTGATCTCTTGATTCATGCAGCTTGGAGCACTGTTCCCTTCACCAGTGAAGAGCATCAAGGGCAAGAGGATAAGAGAGATCTCCTACTTCTAGATAAAATCTTAACAACGCTAGCTCTTCTCTCGCTGAAACAAGAAGTCCCTCAGCTCCTCTTCTTCTCTTCCGCTGCTGTCTATGGGAACACGACGGAACAAGCAGTCCAAGAAACAGCCCAATTACATCCCATGAGCCGCTATGCTAAGGAAAAACTACTTGCAGAGAGGATGATTCTCCAGCAGGCAACGAGTCATCCTTCTCTTCGGCCACTCATCCTAAGAATCACCAATGTGCTCGGCTTTCTCTCCGATCCGCGTTATCCACAAGGGATTCTTCCTCGGATTATTGCTGCTGCTAAAAATCAAGAACCTCTTCCAATCTGGGGTGATGGCTACTGTAGTAAAGATTATCTTTGGATTGATGATTTTCTCCTTGCTCTGCAAGCAGCACTAAGAAAGCGCTTAAGCGGTCTTTTCAATTTAGGCTCAGGGGAACAATATTCTTTGATCGATTTAGTAACTGCTGTAGAGAAGGCACTTCATCTTCGCATTTCCTTGCAATATCATCCACGTTATGCTTGGGATATTGCTCGCTCTTGCATTGATTCTTCAAAATTTTCTCAAGCTACTGGCTGGAGAGCTCGCTGCAATATTCCAGAGGAGATTGAAAAACTCCTGCAATGAGAGCCTTCCTTTTTTCACTCCTGCGCTTCTGCTGGAACATTCCAAGGAGATTTTACTTCTATTCAGCGCGTTTTTCCTTGAAGCGCTCCTCTGCTGCAGAGCCGGTTCTTAGCTTTGGCGAAGTCTTAGATCGTCAAACTCATCCTCATGGTGGTGCTGTCAAACTCTTAACCCTTAAGCGTTCTTTTCTTACTAACCAGCGAGAGTTTAATATTCTCTATTTGGTCAGTAGTGCTCAGCCCCCCTTTGCTCTAGATCTTCTTGCTCGAGCACGTCAGCGGGGAATCGCTTTTGTTTGGAATCAAAATGGAGTTGCCTACCGAGCTTGGGCTGCTCAAGACGTGGAGCTTCACAACGCTCCTATGCGTCTGTTGCATCAGATGGCTGACTATGTGATCTATCAAAGTGCTTTTTCTCGCGATTGTGCTCAGCACTTCTTGGGTGCTTCTCAAGCGCCTAGTCAGATTCTCTTCAATCCTATTGACCTGGATGTTTTTGCGCCACTACCAGTGAGGCCTCCGCTTCAACCACTACGACTTTTGACTCTTGGAACTCATGGTTATCGAGCACGAGTTCTCTCAACACTGGCATGTTTGAAATGCCTTCAAGAAGCTGGAACTCCTGCACTGCTTACTCTGGCCGGTCAGTGCCAATGGCCCAATGCCCATAGAGAACTTCAAGAAGAGATTGCTTCTCTAGGCCTTCAGTCCCTAGTCACACTCTTACCTGCCTTCACTCAAGCGCAGGCAGTGACTCTCTACCAATCACACCACCTGCTGCTCCATCCCAAGTATCTGGATCCTTCTCCTACTGTTGTTCTAGAAGCACTCTCCTCTGGCTGCCCTGTTGTGGGCTCAGCTACTGGTGGGCTTCCAGAGTTAGTGAGTAAAGAGAGTGGAGTTCTCATTCCTGCAGCACTTCAGTGGGATCAGATGATCACCCCTACTGGAGAAGAGCTTGCCGCTGGAGTGCTCAAGATCTTACCTCATTTCTCTAGCTATGCGCAAGCAGCACGTCAGCGTGCTGAGCTCCTTTTCAATAAAGAAGAGTGGATAGCAGGGCATCGTGCTATTTTTGCTGCTTGCTTGAGCAGAAAAATATAGAAAAATTGCTCGTTGAAGAAAGAGGAGTTGCTATTATTCGCCCTTTTTTATGACCTCGCCTCAAGCTCCTCATCTTGCTGATAGCAAAGTGCTCCCTTTTGTTTCGCTTCAGGAGATTGAAGAGCTCTCCAGTTTTTTGCTCAAAAATCAACCTTGGAACATCCATCTTCTTGGAGTTGCTGGTTCCGGCATGAGTGGGTTAGCGGGACTACTCCTATCACTGGGTCATCATGTTAGTGGCTCTGATAGATCCACGAGTGAAGAAGTGGAGCGTCTCGTGAAACTAGGATTGCAGTTTGCCCTAGGACATCGAGCGCACGATGCTCAAGAAGCTGATTTAATCATCTACTCTTCAGCGATTCAGCCAAGCAATCCTACCTTAAGAAAAGCAAGAGAGCTCAAGAAGCCAGTTGCTCGTCGTGCCGAAGTTTTAGCAGCACTCTTGCTGGCTAAAAAGGGAATTGTGATCTCTGGAATGCATGGTAAAACAACCACAGCATCGCTAGCTACTCATCTCTTAGCAAATGCAGGACTTGAGCCTTCTCATTATATCGGTGCTGAAATCCCGATTTTAGGAACTAATGCTAGATGGAATCCTCAAGGAGATTATTTCGTAGCCGAAGGAGATGAAAGTGATGGGACGCTTATCTACTATTCTCCCGAACATGCCATTGTTCTCAATGTTGAGCTAGAGCATCTCGATTTTTACAAAGATCTTCCATCGATTGATGCTGTTTATAAAACCTTGATAGCACAAACACGAGGAAAAGTTTTCTATTGGGCTAATGATCCAGGTGCCATGAGGGTTTGCTCCTCTCACCCACGTGCTATTCCTGTTGGTACTTCTCCTGCTTGTTTCTATCACTACGAAGATCTAGAAGAGCAGCAGGAAGGTTCTTCCTTCACCCTCTTTGCTGGGGATCGCGTGCTTGGGCGTTTAGAGCTTACGATTGCTGGAGTGCATAATGTCAATAATGCACTCTTGGTCATTGCGCTTGCTCTAGAACTCGGTATTGACATTGAAACGATTGCCAAGGCTCTGAAAAGCTTTCGTGGAGCCAAACGACGCTTTGAGCGTAAGTATCAAAGTGAAGAGGTCGTCGTCATTGATGACTATGGGCATCACCCTACAGAAATGGCAGCTACCTTGGCTACTGCACGAAGGTTCTGCCAGAACGGGCGACTCTTTCTCCTCTTCCAGCCTCATCGTTATTCGCGAACAGCTGCTTTTAGAAAAGAGTTTGGCAGAGTGCTCCTAGCAGCCGATACCGTTTTTATTACCTCGATTTATCCTGCTAGTGAAGAGCCTATTGAGGGGATTAGTGGAGAGTCCATTCTCCAGGAAGCGTATTCCTTGGGCCATCCGTCGATTTTTTATGAACCAACCTTAGAAGGCTTGCGCTGGAAGCTCTGGCCGATGGTTCAATCAGGAGACCTCATTCTCTCACTAGGAGCAGGTAATATTCATGAGGAGACAACACGGTTGGTTGCCGATCTGAGAGAACGGGATCATCTTCTCTCCCTCATGGGGAGTGGCTCCATCGATTTGTATGAACCACTAGCTGAGCACACGACCCTGCGTGTAGGAGGACCAGCTCAATTTTGGGCTCAGCCTCAAGAAGAAGAGGGATTGGCCATGTTGCTGAAAGCTTGCACTCAAGAAGAACGTCCATTCATGGTGATGGGAAGAGGCTCAAATCTTCTAGTACGTGATGGTGGTATTCCTGGAGTTGTGGTTCACTTGGGGAGGGGATGCTTTCGCTCACTTCTTCTGCAAGGAGAGCAGATCAGTGTAGGAGCTGGAGTTCGTCTCAAAGAACTCAGTGAAGCCGCTCGCCTTGCAGGACTCAGCGGCTTTGAGTGGATGGAGGGAATTCCTGGGAATGTGGGAGGAGCTCTTCGGATGAATGCTGGTGCTATGGGAGCTCAGATGTTTGATCAAGTCCTCTCCTTTCGCTACCTCACTTCCGAAGGAGTCATCAAAACATGGACTCCCCAGCAATCTCCTGCTGGCTTTGAGGTTCAATATCGGAATGTTCCTTTTTTTAAGAATAACTATGTTCTCTCCGCTACGCTTCAAGGCCGCCGAGCAGCAACATCTGATATTCTCGAGTGCATGGAACGCTCTAGGAAACATCGTCGTCAGACACAACCAATTGCTGCCAGTGCAGGCTGTTGTTTTAAAAATCCAAGACCAGATTTATCAGCAGGTCGCCTCATCGAAGAACTAGGACTCAAGAGCAAAAGTGTTGGAAAGGCACGTGTCTCCCCGATTCATGCTAATTTCCTCATCAATGAAGGAGGAGCTTCTGCTGAAGATCTTCTCCAGCTTCTTGAGGAGATCAAGGAGAGAGCTTGGAGAGAACGAGGAATCAGGCTGGAAGAAGAAGTCCAAATTGTAGGAGTAGATTGAGGTTCAATGTGACGATGCTTCCTAGAATTGAAAAAGCATGCTCTAGGGAATTTCTTTTTTCCTGATGACTGTATTCTATAGCATTTTAACTTAAGTTATAGACGTATATTATCGTGTTACTTTACTCTGCTGTTCGAAGTCGCGAGTATTGGATAGATAATTGTGTTTCTGCGCTTCTCGTTTCTGGTACTACAGTGGCTACAACTTTAGTGAACACGTTCTAGCTTCAAGAAAATATTCAGCCTAGAAGCCATGCCAGATTAAGAACGCACGATTGAATAACGCCCGTCGGTAAGAATCATAGAACTCATCGTCCGCTACGAATCAGAACATAAATTCCACGGTGTTCTGGATTCCTGCCTCCGCAGGAATGACGGAAGAGGGGGTGCTGATCCTTGGTCCGTGATCCTTGTGAGAGGTAGCTTTTATTCTCAATGTTGATTTTTTCCAATGACACATCACCCCATGTTCACCTCTTTTTAGTCATTTCACTTTCTCTACTTCATTCTACCTTTTTCTCTAGCGATTTTCTTCTTTACTATGGCTAGCTCTTTTTTGTAATTCAGCCCCCTAACTTATCTTTGTTGAATCATTCCAGCATTCGCTTGCCATTGTTTGGTCATTTTGCTCCCCGGCTTCTTCAGTATCGCATGTTTTTCTCTGATCATCCCCCCACTTATGTTTATTCCACCACGACGTTTATTCCGGTCTGCTCTCCCAGTCTATTTTTCCGGTCTACGTTTATTTCACCAACGTCTATTCCGCCTCCCCTATCCGTCATTCCTGCGCAGGCAGGAATCTAGGAACACGATCTATACTGCATGCGGGAAGTCTGCTCGAGGGAAGTATCAACTCATAGCAAACTCACAACAGAAAACTCTGTAGCCACCCCTGACTTCAAATTTTTTCTGTAGCAGAATCACTTTGAGGAAGATCTTTAAAATAAAAGCCTTCGCGACTATCTATTATCTCCAAGCGAGAAGCGATAGGGGTATTAGTAGAGTTATTAGTATCAGTTGGGGGAGGAGTGTATTCGAGTGTGTAAGCGCTCATACCATACATTTGAGAAGTCTGCGTACTATCGTTTTTAGGCAGGATCGAGTACGTGAGCTTAGTTTGAGCACTTTGGAGAGCACTAGAACTAAATTTTTCAATCGGTCCCTCTACTCTTCTCTCAATGATAAATTTTCCTGTTTCTTTTTTGTAGCTGATCGTTATTTTTTCTTTTGTATTAGCATTTCCAGATCGGTATAATACCACTCCACTCTCCTCAGTAGCTTTGAGTGGAGTACCAGCAGTTCTAACATTTGTAGAGATTAAGGATAATATTTCGTTTATTTGTTGCTCCGAAGGAGGCGTGCCTGTTAAATGTTTAATTTTTTGCTCAAACTCCTTCAAAAGCGCTTCAGGAGTAGTCTTGCTTTGAGCGCTATTGATAGTTTCTGGATTATTATTTTCGTTTTGGAATTGGATAGTAACGCGAGTCAATTCACGTAGTAAGGATTGCTTAGTTTTATTTTCAGTCTTAGATTCGTCTTCGTTTGGCAACTTAAGTTTCTCAAACGATTCGTTAAGAGGTCTTAGCATTCCTGCTTTTTCATCGGTAAGAAGAGTCTCTCTCATCGTTTTACCAAAAACGGCACAAAAAGCAGCAGGAAGAGTAGCATCAAGCGGTTTTCCACTGTTCATTCCAACACCACAAGATAACTGAGTTCCGATTTCAGAAAGAACGACTTTTTCATCAGAAGTATAAACAGTTGTTTGATCAGGCGATTGATTAGGAATACGTTCAGTAGTATTGATGAATTCAGTGAGAGCCTCTTTTTTTAATTTAGTACTTCTTGCAATAGCAGGTAGGGAAAGAATTTTTGAGAAACTCTCGAGCAAGCAATCTCTAACATCATCAAGAGTAATAAGCTCACATTCTGAATGGTATTTGCTATGCAGATGACGCTCCATATCAGCAGCGATTTTTCCCCCACATTGTTCTTTGGTCAGTTCAATGATTCTTTGAGCGACGGCCCGGTTTTCGCTGCTGCGAGCGAGGTACGTGGTGGGTTCGCTATTATCGCTACTGAGGTAGAGTCCTTTATTCGGGTCGAGTCTTAGGTAAAGAGGGGTGTTGTTTTCTTCCCTCTCCCGGCTAGAGAGAATTTTCTCCAGTGTTAGATGAAGAGACTTGCTTTCATCCCTAAGAATGTAGGTTGAGACAGCATTCCAATTATTTATTTTAGCTGTTTGATCAGTTTGATTAACTTGATTGGGGCTAGGTGTTAATTTGAGTTTCCCCCTCAGTTCCCCAAGAAAAGTTCCTTCTTTGATGGAATCAAGTGTTTTCCCCGAAGAGGCAAGTCCTTCCAAAAAACGTTGAACAATTGCTCTTGCTTCTTGAAGATCAGTTTGAGCTTTCTTTTGGTTCTCTTCCGTTGGAGATGCCGCAGCAGCATGCTGTGAGTCAAGAGCTTTGAGCAGTGATTGATTGACGGCTTGCTCCGAAGGAGGGCTTTGATGAGCATTGCCAAAGAAGTAAGAGAGAATCTTCATTGAATTTTTCAAAAGATCTTTCATGCTTCGTGCTCCAGTACTGGACGCAGTGGAATGAGTAGTTTCACCAGCTCCTCCATCACTCTTAGTTCCTAGCTGAAGAGAACAGAAAAAACGTCCTATGCTTGTTCTGATTCCTGTGAACCAATCGGAGTCTCCTTTGCTTGGTGATGAAGTTTCTGAAGTCTTCTCTGATTCTCTAATGGCCGTATTCTTCTCCCAAGCACTGGGAGATTCATCTATTGGATATAAACCCATATCTATAAAAAATGAACGTTAGTGAGGGGTGATCGAAGAGTGTTTCCTCAAAAGAAGAAATTACTAATCGAAGTTGAAGGCAATTAAAAGAAGAATTTGAAGGAAAGAAGCTCAAAAGAGCTTGTAAGCTTCTAGTAAAGTAAAGAAAAATAGCGAAATGGACACTTCTTTTTTAAAAAATGATACGATTGCGGTACTCATGGGAGGACCTGGAGCCGAGAGGGAGGTTTCCCTCTCTTCGGGAAGAGCTGTTGCTGGGGTACTCAGGGATCTTGGCCTCTGGGTCATTGCTATTGAGCTGAGCGACCGTAGAGTTGATCTTCCCCGAGAAGTCACCTTTGTGATGAACATGATTCATGGGACATTTGGGGAGGATGGGGAACTACAGGCTCTTCTAGAGCAGCGCGGTCTTCCTTATAGTGGAGCAGGAGTGAGTGCTAGTCAGTTGGCTATTGATAAGATTGCATCTAAGAAACGTTTCTTAGAGCTTGGTCTTCCTACAGCTCCTTTTGAGATTCTTCAGCCTGGAGCATGGCCCGCACTCCTCCCCCCCTTTGTGCTCAAAGCTCCTAGGGAAGGATCAGCACTCGGAGTTGCTATTATTAAGGAAGCTGATGATGAGAAAATCCAATCAGCACTTCAAGAAGTACGAGGCTATGGAGAGGGAAGGGAAATTCTCGTCGAAGAATTTTTCCAAGGGAGAGAGCTTACGGTTGGTATTTTAGGAGAAGAAGCGCTCCCCATTGTTGAAATCAAGCCTAAAGATGGTCTCTACAATTATGAAAATCGATATAGTGCTGATGGAAGTGTTCATCTGATTCCTGCTCCTCTGGATGTAGAGCTCACTCGAGAAATTCAAACCATCGCCCTTCAAGCTCATCATGCTTTGGGGATCGAAGTTTATTCCCGCGTCGATATGATGTTAGGAGATGATGGACGCATCGCTCTACTAGAAATCAACACGATTCCTGGGATGACGCCAACAAGTTTACTTCCGGATGCTGCAAGAGTCCGTGGACTTGATTTTGGTGCACTTTGTCTTAGAATTATTGAGCTCTCTCTCTCCCGTTTTCCCGTACGGAGCAAGTAAAAAGAAATCCAGGAGAAGCTTTAGTGGGACTCAAGCGATGAGAGCTTGAATTTACCAGCATCAAGAACCTGAAGGACTAGGGAGAAAAGCGGAAACTTCCGGAGCTTTTTCTTGAGCTTCAAGCAAATGGGAGCAATGTTGATATTCATTGCCAGGAGCACCCTTGATCTTCTATTTTCTTTATTTCTCTGTTATGATTGTTCGTCGTTCTAATAGAACTAACCGCCGCTTGGGTACCAAACCTCGCTCTGAGGAGCAGCAACTCATGGAAACACGCATGCGTCGTGACCCCAGGAAGCGCCACTCTAGGAAAAAAACGAACATGCTGCTTACAAAAATTTTGCTAGCACTTGCTCTCTCCCTAGCTGCTTATCTTGGAGGACGCTCTTTGTTGGAGAAATTTTTCTTTAAAAATCCTGACTATAATCTTCAGCATCTTGAAGTCTCACTCGATTCGCTCATGAGTCTTGAAGAGTTAAAAAGTATGACGGGCCTTCATGAAGGGAGGAATATTTTTAGTATTGATATTAGTTCTCTTGAAAAAACCTTGAGTGCTCTTCCTGAAGTCAAGAGAGCTCATGTCCAACGTTTGCTTCCCAATACCATCGAGATTCTCCTAGAGCGGCGTGTTCCTATTTTTAGGCTGGCCTCCTCGGAGCAAGAGCCTTTTCTTCTCAATGAGAGCATGGTTATTGATCAAGAAGGCATGGTGATGCGTCCAAAGAAACTTCCATCCTCGTCCATAGAGCTTCCTCTTCTTCTAGGAATTCCTATCAAGGAGCTTGTGGTAGGCAAGCCGCTGGAGGATGAAAAATTTTCCTTTGCTCTTGATCTTTGGAATCTCTTGATGAATTCCAAAAATGCTCAACTACTCAACATTCGTGCTCTTGATCTCTCCTCGGAGTATAGCGCCCTAGCTATCGATGAAACAGGAGCCCGCTATACTTTTGGTAAAGAGAGGATACCAGCTCAAGTCGAGCGACTTCAAAAACTCCTTCTCCACTCCCAGCAGAGTGGGCGAGAGATTGAAACAGCAAATCTTATTTTAGAGTACAATACCCCCGTGACTTTTCGTCCTAGTGCTCCAAGCAGTAGCGCTCAAACAGCCTCTCTAGGAGGAGTTGCCAAAAAAGTTCATCATCCTTAAACTCTCATGAAGAGGGCCTCAAGAATAAGTAAAACCATGCCCATTTTTTATTGCTAATTTTTATCTTATGCCACGCGAACAACTCTTTGTCGGTTTGGAGATCGGTACTACTAAAATTTGTGTAGTCGTTGCCGAAGGATTGCCCGACGGTTCGATTCATATTTTAGGAGTGGGAGAAACTCCTTCGCGTGGTGTGCGCAAAGGGGAAATCATCGACTTCAATTCAGCAACAGAATGCGTGAGGGAAGCCATTATTGATGCTGAGGAGAAGAGTAATGTTGAGATTCGTAGTGTTTGGGTGGCGATTTCCGGAGGACATTTGCAAAGTTTCAATAATCGTGGAACGTGGGTTTTACCTAACGATCATGAGGCTATTAATGAGGAAGATCTTCGTATGGTTGAGTTGAATGCCAAAGAAGTGACTCTTCCTGCTGCTAATGCTTTTCTGCATACAATTATTCAGAGCTACCATGTGGATGGAAATCGTAATGTTATTGATCCTCTAGGGATGGTCGCCTCACGCTTAGAAGCTGACTTCCATATTGTTCATGGGGTGAAGAACCGAATCCAAAATACCTTGCGCTCTCTGGAGTCTCTCCACCTTGATGTCGAGGATATTGTTATGAGTTCTCTTGCTTCTGCTCAGGTTGTTCTCACTCAGCAGCAAAAAGATCAAGGAGCACTTGTTATCGATCTTGGTGGAGGAACAACAGATTTTCTCCTCTATCTTGATGGAGCTGTCCGGCATAGCGGTGTCTTAGCTCTTGGAGGAGATCACCTCACCAACGATATCTCCATTGGTCTGAGGCTTCCTATTGTACGCTCGGAGCTTTTAAAAATTGAAGAAGGATCACTCCTGCTCAGTGATTCGCTTCCCGGAGAGAAGATCAGCTTAAAAAATGATGCTGGTTTCTCCGGGTGTGAGATTGAGCGTCATGCTCTCAATACAATTATGAATGCTCGTATGCAAGAGCTCTTGGAATTATTACGCCGTGATGTGGAACGCGCTTGCCATTTGGATCTACTTGGTGCTGGTATTATGCTCACTGGAGGGTGCTCAAAGTTGCGTGGAATTAAAAAATTAACGGAAGATATTTTTCAACTCCCCGTTTTTCTTCCTGCTGCTACTCATGTTTCAGGTCCTACTTCTGCTTTTGAAAATCCTGAGTTTTCTACAGCAATCGGGCTTACCAAATATGCTAATGCTGTTTATTGCCAAATTCCACAAGAGAATTTGCTCTCTAAGATTGTAGGAGTCTTTGGCGGTTTTTTTGGAAAAAAGTAATCAGTTCTATGAGTCACTTTTCCTCTTCTTCCAACTCTCAGCTCTCAACTCCTTCCTATCGTATTATTGGGGTTGGGAATGCAGGAGTGAATTTTTTGGATCGTTTGTTACTCTCCACGCCCTCTTTTCCAGGACTTATTGCTCTGAATAATGATGCAGAGTCACTAGGAGCTTCCGTCGTGCCTCATCAACTTGCTCTTCCTGCTAGTGTCGCTGCTGCTCAGCCCCTGACTCTTGAGAAGATGGGAGTACTTCTTCCAGGTCTTTTTGAAGAAATCAAGAAAGCTTCTTTTCTGATTCTTCTTGGAGGGCTTGGTGGCGATTTTGGATCAACATTTCTTCCTGCTCTTGCCGCTTTTTGCAAAGCTGCAAAGAAAGTGACTCTTGCTTGCGTGAGTCTTCCTTTCGCTTTTGAAGGAAAGAAAACTCAATCGATGGCTACAACTTCTCTTCTCGCTTTGGAGAGAGAGTGCGATGGGGTATTGCTCCTGGATAATAATCGTCTTTGTGTGACTAGATCTTCGACGGTGGCTCTGGCCGAAACATTCAGAGCTTCTGATGAGGCTTTTGTTGCTCTGCTTCCAGCTCTTCTAACCATCATGCTCAACAGAGGACCAGTGCGTATTACAAAGAGTCATTTTTTAAAAGCACTCAAGAATACTCCCCAGAAAAATTGTTTTGGTTATGGCCAAGCTCAGGGAGCTAATCGCCTTCATGAAGCTTTGGAGCGGACACTGAAGAGTCCACTTCTCCAGCGTGGTCGTGTTCTTGCTAAGGCAAGCACTGTTTTTCTTCTTCTCCGTGGTCCCAAGGACATCTCCTTCGCTGAAGTACAAACAGCTATGCAGGAAATAGAGCGCTTGGTAGGAGAAGAGGGTGATATTCAATTGAGCCTTCAGCCTGAAGAAGTAGAAGGAGCTCCACTGAAAATTTTTCTCTTTGCTACTTTTCAGAAAGAGAGCATCAGTGCTCCAGAAGGCCCATTGGAGTCTCGCTCTTCCCATTCATCATCCTTCATGAGCGAGGCTGCTGTTTCTTCTCCAGTGAATTCTTCTTCAAGTCTAGCTCCTACGAACTTAGGAGCTCCTCTTCCAGCAGTGAGGGCATTGCCGACAGCAAGTAGTGAGAAAAAGAAAGATGCTTCCCAAGAAATCAACGATTTTTTTGGAGAAATCAATGAGGAGCAGCTAGCAGAACTTGCTCCGACTGCAAAGAAGAAACTCTCTTCCTCCTCTCAACGAAAATCAATACAAGGGTCACTGGATTTAAAGCCTCTTCAGCGGGGGCGCTTTGATAAGAGTGAGCCGACCATTGTTGAAGGAGAGGACCTTGATACACCAACCTACTTGAGGTTAGGATTGAAGCTCCATGGAGTCGATCGCTCTTAAATTTGATGAATCGTCCTTCAGCAGAAGAAAGAATCGATAATAAAAATTTGATACATTAATAACACGTTAAAAAACTCTATCATGATAAAATAATCACCAGCTTCATTCTTATGCGACCAGATAAATTTACCCTTAAAATGCAAGAAGCTCTTCGAGGAGCTCTCGATCTTGCTTCTAAATTCAGTCAACAAGAAGTTAGCAATGGCCACTTTTTACTTTCCCTCTTAGAGCAGCCTGAAGGCTTAACACTTCCTCTACTCGAAAAAATAGGGATCGACGTTCTTTCTGTGATTCAACAAATTGAGTCTCATATCAGAGCTCAAGCTCGTGTTCATGGAGCTCTAGAGCCATTTTTAGGAAACGAGTTGAGACAAACACTGGAGCATTCAGAAAGAGAGCAGGAGAAACTCAAGGATGAATTTTTAAGCTCCGAGCATTATCTCCTAGCCTTAAGCGAGGAGAGGGGGGGTGTTGCTGAACTTCTTAAGAAAGCTGGGATGACGCGGGAGCAGCTCATGAAAGTACTTCTTCAAGTGCGAGGAAGACAGCGTGTCGTTGATCAACATCCTGAAGCAAAGTATCAAACATTAGAGAAATATGGTCGTGATCTTACTCTACTAGCGCGCCAAGGGAAGATTGATCCTGTTATTGGGAGGGATGAGGAAATTCGTCGTACGATGCAAGTACTCTCTCGTCGTACTAAAAATAATCCTGTTCTCATTGGAGAGCCTGGAGTTGGGAAAACTGCTATTGTCGAAGGTCTCGCACGCCGTATTGTTAGTGGTGATGTGCCAGAATCACTGAAAAACAAACGTCTTATTGCTATGGATATTGGCTCTATGGTGGCAGGAGCAAAATTTCGTGGAGAGTTTGAAGATCGCTTGAAAGCTTTTCTAAAAGAAGTCAGTAGTTCTGAGGGAGAAATTATTCTCTTTATCGATGAACTCCATACGATCGTGGGAGCAGGAGCTGCAGAAGGTTCCATGGATGCTTCTAACTTGCTCAAACCGCAGCTTGCTCGTGGAGAACTGCGTACCATTGGTGCTACAACGCTCGATGAATATCGAAAATATATCGAAAAAGATGCTGCTCTGGAGCGTCGCTTTCAGCCAGTCATGGTTCAAGAACCAACTGTTGAGGATACGATTGCCATTTTAAGAGGGCTTAAAGAGCGCTACGAGATTCATCATGGAGTGCGTATTCAAGATGCTGCGCTCATTGCAGCAGCTATGCTCTCTCATCGCTATATCACTGATCGTTTCTTGCCTGATAAAGCAGTTGACCTTATTGATGAAGCAGCATCGCGCTTAAAAATAGAACTAGAATCGATGCCTGTGGAAATTGACCAATGTGAGCGCAACATCATGATGCTTCAAATGGAACGCCAAGCATTACGGAAAGAAAAAGATGCAGCTAGTAAAGAGCGTCTTGAGAAATTGGAAAAAGAATTGGCTGAAGTTAACGAACAAGCAGCACTACTGAAGACGCGATGGCTTCAAGAAAAAGAAGAAATTGGGAAATCTCAAAAGCTCAATGAGCAAATTGAATCCTTAAAAAATGAACTGGAGGTGGCTCAGCGCCAAGGAGACTTTAGTAGAGCAAGTGAAATTCAATATGGTCGTCTACCAGCACTTACTGCGGAACTAGAAGCTCATAATCTGCGTATGGCCCAAAAATCAACCTCTCAAGAATCGCTGCTTCAAGAAGAAGTGGGAGAGGAGGATGTTGCAAAGGTTGTTTCTGTTTGGACGGGTATTCCTGTAGCTAATCTTCAAGAAGGGGAACGAGAGAAGCTTCTTAACATGGAAGAGCGCCTCATGCAGCGTGTTGTGGGTCAGGATCAGGCTATTGAAGCTGTTTCCAATGCCGTGCGTCGAGCCCGTGCTGGGTTACAAGATGAAAATCGTCCTATTGGATCCTTCCTCTTCTTAGGACCTACAGGAGTAGGAAAAACGGAGCTTTCCAAAGCCCTTGCTGAGTTTCTCTTTGATGATGAAGAGGCCATGGTCCGTCTGGATATGAGTGAATACATGGAGAAGCATACAGTAGCTCGGTTGATTGGAGCTCCTCCTGGTTATGTTGGATACGATGAAGGAGGGCAGCTGAGCGAGGCTGTAAGACGTCGACCTTACTGTGTCATTCTCTTTGATGAAATTGAAAAAGCTCATGCCGATGTATTCAATGTGCTTCTCCAAGTACTCGATGATGGACGTATTACTGATGGACAAGGCCGTACGGTTAACTTCAATAATGCTGTCATCATTATGACCAGTAATCTGGGCAGTCAATTTATCATGGAAGATTTGAGCATGGAAGAGCGTCGTCATCGTGTCATGGAGGCTCTTACTGGGTTCTTCCGACCAGAGTTTCTCAATCGTGTTGATGAAATCGTGATCTTTGATCGCCTCAACAATGATCAGATCACCAAGATCATTGATATTCAGTTAGAACGACTCCTCCATCGCCTTGAGAAACAAAAACTCTCCCTAGCGCTCTCTAGCCAAGTCAAAGCCTACCTTGCTAGAGAAGGATATGATCCAGCTTATGGTGCTCGTCCCCTGAAGCGAGTGATCCAGCAAAAAATCTTGGATCCTTTGAGTATGGAAATTTTGGAGGGACATTTTCAAGAAGGGACAACGATTCTTGGAGAGATGATTGAGGGAAAACTTGTTTTTAAAAAAGCATGAGTTCCTCCCCTTTTTCTAGAGAACAAATTGAGCAGGCGCTTGAGCAAGTGGCCTATCCTGGATTTCGTCGTAGTATTCTCTCCTTTGGTTTAGTCAAAGAAGTGATTGTAGAGGGAGCCAAGGTTACTGTTCAACTGCAGCTCTCGACAACAGAGAGTTCTATTCCCAAGAGACTTCGAGAAGAGATTGAAACATCGCTTCAAGCAATTCCTGGAATTGAAGAAATCACTGTCCTCATTGATATTCAAGCTCCTCTAGCTTCTTCTGTTTCTGGGAATCAAATTCCTGGAGTTAACAAGGTGATTGCTATTGCTAGTGGAAAAGGGGGAGTGGGTAAATCGACCATTGCGGTTAATTTGGCTATTGCATTAGCTCGCTCTGGTGCTTCTGTGGGGGTGTGTGATTGTGATTTGTATGGTCCTAGTGTAGCTTTTCTATGCGGCTCCAGAGAGCGTCCTCATGCACGCGATGATGGTCAAATTATTCCTGTAAAAGCTCATGGTATTTCATTGATGTCGATGGGACTTCTCCTGCAAGAGGAGGCACCTGCTGTTCTTCGTGGACCTATGGTGAGTCGTTATACCCAACAGTTCTTAAAGCAAGTTGCCTGGGGAACCTTAGACTATCTCCTACTCGATTTGCCTCCAGGAACGGGTGATATCCAACTGACCATTGTCCAAACGGTTCCTCTCTTCGGTGCTATTTTAGTAACAACTCCACAAGAAGTGGCCCTCTTGGATGTTCGCAAAGCAGCTTCGATGTTTCAGAAAACGAATGTTCCTCTGCTTGGGATCATTGAAAATATGAGCTATTTTCTCTCTCCTAGTGATGGAGTTCGTCATGCTATCTTTGGCTCTGATGGCGGTAGACGGGAAGCTGATCATCTAGCTATTCCCTTTTTAGGGGAAGTTCCCTTGGAAATAGAAATTCGAACTTCCAGTGATCAAGGAGTTCCTTTTTTCCTACAGCATGAAGGAAGTGAAGCTAGTAGAGTACTCAAGAACATTGCGCAGTGGATTAGTTTGAAGTCGTAAGCAACTAAAAAATTTCAAAAGTAGGTTTTTCTATTTTACGGATTCCCTTGTGAGCAAGTCTAAGCTACAAATCTAACCTCTCCATTTTTCACTGATTTTTTCACCATGACTTTAACTATTGTTGTTCTTATTGAGCTATCGCTTCTTATTGCTTGATGATTGATGAGGATGTTGAATTTTCTACTCTTGTGATGCCATGGTAATCTTGAACCTGATCCTCTCTCAGAGTCCTCCTTTTCTTACGAACATTACTTTTCTTAACTCAAAAAATCATTCATCACTACTATGAAACCTCTTCCTAAAATATTTATTGCTGATTCTATTTCCTCTAAAGGAATTGAATTATTACGTGCCGATGGTCTTTTTGAGGTTATTGTTAAAACAGGGCTCCAAGAGCCAGCATTGATTGAAGCTCTTGAAGGTTGTGAAGCCCTCATTGTACGCAGTCAAACTAAGGTTACAGCAGCAGTTATTGAGGCTTCTCCCTCGCTAAGAATCATCGGTCGTGCTGGGGTGGGTATTGACAATGTTCATCTGGAAGCTGCAACAGCTCGTGGTATTGTGGTAATGAATGCTCCTGGAGGGAACACTATCTCAACAGCAGAGCATGCTTTGAGTCTTCTACTATGCACAGCACGAATGATTCCTCAAGCTCATGCAAGTATGAAAATAGGAAAGTGGGATCGTAAAAAATTTGAAGGAGCTCAAGTCCATGGAAAAACACTCGCTATTCTGGGTATGGGACGCATTGGTAGCGAGGTAGCTCGTCGTGCTGTCGCTTTTGGAATGAGGGTATTGGTCTATGACCCTTATCTCTCTACAAGCAAAGCTCGTTCTCTACAAATAGAAGTCGTTGACCAACTTCATGAACTTTTACCGCGAGCTGATTTTATCACTGTTCATATGCCACTTACTGAGGAGACCAAGCATATGATTGGTCGGAGGGAGCTCTCCTTTTTAAAACCTGGCGTGCGTCTTATTAACTGTGCCCGTGGAGGTCTTATTGATGAAGAGGCTCTAGTAGAAGGGTTGAGCAGCGGTCTTATAGCAGGAGCTGCCTTAGATGTTTTTGAAGTAGAACCACTGCCTCAGAGCTCTCCTCTCACCCAGTTGGAAAACCTTATTCTAACACCTCATCTAGGCGCATCAACCATCGAAGCTCAAGAAATGGTTGGTATTGAGATTGCCGAATCGGTGCGTCTTGCTCTTCTGAAAGGAGAAATTAGGAATGCCTTGAATATTCCCAATATCGATGAGAAGACGCTAGAGATTCTTGGACCCTGGATTGAACTGGCTGGTCGTTTAGGACAATTTTTGGCTCATCTTGGTCCTAAGCGCACAGAGAAAATTTCCATCTGCTATAGTGGACGCATTGCAGAACATGATATGAGTACGGTCTCACGATCGTTCCTTACCGGTTTCCTAGAACATATTCATGGCCCTGAAGTGAATGCTGTTAATGTTTCTAGTTTCCTAAAACAGGCTGGCCTTCAAGTTACTGAATCACGCAAGAGTGAAGCTGGCGATTTTATGGATCTTCTGGAAATAAGCATTGAAGCTGGAGGAGAGAAGTCGAGTATTGGTGCTACTTTCTACGGATCAAAACCACGCATCGTAACAGTGAATAATCGCTTTGTAGAAGGACATCCCAATGGGGTTCTGCTTTTGTTAGAAAACAAAGATCAGCCAGGTATTGTCGGTGACCTTGGCTCACTTTTTGGTAAGAGTCATCTCAATATTGCCAATATGTCGCTCAGTCGTAATGAAACTCTAGGAACAGCATTAATCTTAATGAATCTAGATTCCCTCCCTCCTGCAACTCTGCTGGAGCAACTACGTGCTGATGAAAATATCCTCTGGGTAGAGGTTATCCATTTTCTATAAACTTAAAAATTTAATAATACTTGTATGTCTAAAAATCATAAATTGATTCTTGCTGGTGATCTTGGAGGCACTAATTTTCGAATTGCGCTTTTTAGAGTAATGAGTGGTCCTCATGGAGCATTGAAAAAGCTTCGTTCAGAGCGTCTTGTTAGTATTCAATTTAATTCACTTGCCGAAGCAGTTCGCTCCTTTCTTGAGAAAGAAGCAATTCCAGGAAATATCATGACAGCATGTTTTGGTGTTCCAGGACCTAATATTGCTGGAGTTGTCCATGCTACCAATTTAAATTGGCTTATCGATGTGAATGAACTCCCCAATCAACTTGGTATTCCTCGCGTAGAAATTCTCAATGATTTGGAAGCTACAGCATTTGGTGTTGGGGAATTGTGTCATAGTGATTTTCTTTTGTTACAAGCTGGAGCTGGCTCACGTGCTGGTAATCAGTGTGTGATTGCACCTGGCACAGGCTTAGGGGAAGCAGGTCTTTTCTGGGATGGACATCATCACCATCCTTGGGCAAGTGAAGGTGGTCATGCTGACTTTGCTCCTACTGATGATGTTCAAGCAGCGCTTTTAGAATTTCTTCACAAAGAATATGGTCGAGTCAGCTGTGAGCGCGTCATTGCAGGAATTGGCATTGCGAATATTTATCGATTTTTGAGAGATACAGGTCGAGGAAAAGAAAAACCAATGGTTGCAAAAAAAATGCTCTCCGGTGATGTCAATGCTATTATTGATGAGCACTCTAGGAATGGTTCTTGTGGGTTATGTCGTGATACCATGGATATTTTTATTCGAATTTTAGGAGCAGAAGCAGGTAACTTAGCTCTTAAGACAATGGCTACGGGTGGCGTTTATCTCGGAGGAGGTATTCCTCCTAGAATTTTAGAGCATCTGAGAGGCCCACTCTTTTTGGAATCTTTTCTTAATAAAGGTCGCATGCGTCTTCTCCTCGAATCTATGCCTCTGAGCGTGATTCTTAATGATAATGCTGCACTTCTTGGATCAGCTCGTTATGCTGCTCGGATGCTTAGTTCCCTAAAACGTGTGATCCCTCCTAAAACATATTAGTTCTTTTCTTTCCTCAGTATGCCGCCACGATTGTTGTAGCTCTAGTCTGGGTGTTCTTCTTGAACTTATGATATCGTTGCATTCGATTTGAGCTTGATCGTCCCTTCGATCTTCTACCTCAAGCCTTATGAATCCCTCTTTTTTTGAACGTCTATTTCATATTGATTGTTATTCGGAGAATACAAAAAAGGCTGATGAGATAGAGCAGAAGAGAATGCTCCTAGCAAGTAGTATTACTCTCCATCCCAATAAAGTTGCTGCCTATTTTTTTAATCAATATCCAAATTACCTAGAGCATCTATTGACTTTAATACTCTTTGTTGTGGAAGAGGATAAAATCGCTCATGTTATCTTTTTTCTATCCTCCTGGAGGAGGCCTCTTCTACAACTTGGATTAAGGGTGTTTTTTTTCTCTCCACTTGCCATGATATTCTTCCTTCCTGCTGCCTACGCAGATGGGAATACAACAAGAAGCCCTCTTCAGTCTTCTGCTCATTTAGGAATGTCTCAAGAAAAAGGTAAAATTTTCCAAAAGGTGCTCAAGAATAATGCGAATGAGCCCGTTTCCATTCGTATTTCACTTTCTGCACAACGATTATTTCTCTTCTTAGGGAATCAACTTGCTATTAGTAGCCCTATTTCTTCGGGGCGTCGTTCTGGTTGGACTCCTGTGGGAAAATTTAAAATCTTGGAAAAAGATCCGGCTCATCGTTCCAATCTTTATGGCAATTTTGTTGATCGAGAAAATCGAATTATTCGCTCAGGAGTTGATGCTCGAAGGGACTCTGCTCCAAGTGGTACGCATTTTCAGGGAGCTCCTATGCTCTACTTTATGAGGCTTACCGATCGAGGAGTCGGTATGCATGTAGGCCTTCTTCCTGGTTATCCAGCTTCTCATGGTTGCATTCGCTTGCCAGAGGAGATGGCAAAAGTTATTTATGAAGTAACGCCAATGAATACAGAAGTAACGATCGAAGAATGAAGCAATTTTTCCACTCCTCCATTGGGCGTAAGTTTATTGTGGCTATTACAGGGCTTTTCCTGCTGCTCTTTGTAACTATTCATTTGTTAGGCAATCTTTCTATTTTCTTGGGGCCAGTTGTGATGAATGCCTACGCAGCGCGGTTGCATCAGCTCGGAGCTCTCTTATGGATCGCCCGTTTAGGATTAATAGCCTTAGTAGGATTACATCTTTTCTTTACATTGACTCTCTGGAAAGAAAATCGTGCTGCTTCACCTCGAGCCTACGCTAGGGACCAAATACTGGAGAGAACACTCTACGCACGTTCCATGAGGCTCTCTGGCCTGGTTATTCTTGGTTTTTTGCTCTTTCACTTAGCTCAGTTTACTTGGAAGTGGACCAATCCAGAATACCAGCAGTGGCAGGATTCCCTCGGCCAACATAATGTTTATCGGATGGTAACAACTGCTTTTCACAACCCTTGGGTAAGTGGATTTTACTTGCTGAGTGTTGGATTGTTAGCCATGCATTTGGCTCATGGAATTGAAAGCCTATTTCAAACACTGGGGCTAACCAACCAGAAATTCCGCTATTATTTTCAATGCTTTGGCCGTTTTGCTGCCTGCTTTTTTTTCCTAGGGTATGCTTCTATTCCAGTAGCTGTTTTTTTAAAGATGATTCCTTCTTCATAAGGCCTACCCTTCTCCAGCAAGCTCAAGAAGAGAGCGCAGGTGAAGAAAAAGAATTTTTCAAATAGAGATGTGCATGTATAGTGTATTAAATTGGAAAAGGCACATCATCAGCTTGCTCTTTTTCCCTAGGACTGCGTTCTCAAATCTTGCGTTATCGCTGGATAGCGCTTCGATTTTCGGCCTTGCCCTAAGAAAAAATTTCTCTGCTCCTAATGTGCCTTTTCCAATTTAATACACTGTAATAATCTTCTTGTATGAAATTTTTTCTCCTTTGCTTGGTTGTTTCTATTTCTCTACTGCAAGCGAATATCAGCACTCTTCCGAATTCTCTTCAAACACTTCCTATTCAAGAAGGAGGTCGACGCAAGCCATATGTTGTTTTTGCCGAAGAAACCCTCCGCTTTCTTTCTGGAAAAACGGCTCTTTCTCTCCATGGCAGAAGGGAAGAAGCTGGCGAGCTAATTACTTCTTTTTGGTTAGATCCTCAAGAAAATTATGCTCAAGAACCTTTGATTTT
Organism: bacterium; assembly: GCA_021849805.1. GTDB lineage: Bacteria > Verrucomicrobiota > Verrucomicrobiia > Chthoniobacterales > UBA6821 > CAIWMF01. Next base: position 41,083 of record JAJZSL010000009.1, on the reverse strand, counting down.
TCTTTCTTCGGTTTCTCTCAAAAAAACATTAGAACTTCCTCTAACGCAATCTCTCTTTAGTTATGAAACATTAATTCATCACGAAGGATTACAAAAACTCATCTCGGAAGCACTTGAGGCCAGGAGAAGTAACCCTCGTCAACATCTTGAGGGAATCTTAAAAGAAGTTTCTGAACTTGGCATGCGATTATCACTTTTTGAGGAGCTCAGTGATGGTTCTCTCTTCCGAATTATTCCTTCTTCGCAAGCTTCAAATAATCGTTGGGAAACTCTCTCCTCTTGGGAGAGTGATTCTACTCCTGCTGCTGCCAGGGCTCATCAGGCTTTTTCTCTCATGCAAGAGGGATGGAAGTCTAATAATGAAGTTCTCTTTAATGAAGGAGTCATCCAGTTTCGCGGAGTACTCAATTCTATAAATCCGGAGGAGGTTGTGCCAACTTGGAGGCTGCAACTGGAGGTCTTGTTACAAAAACTACATCCTTTTCGCTTAGCATGGATGGGATATGCTCTAGCAGGTATTTTTCTTTTTTTCTTCAGGAGAACCTTGCTTTTTAATCGCTTGGGACAGATTTGTGCGTGGAGTGGATTTTTGATTCAAGCATTTGGTTTGCTCTCCAGAATGCTCATTGCTGGGCGTCCTCCAGTAACCAACATGTATGAATCCATGATTTGGGTTGCCTTTGGGACAATCTTTTTTGCTCTTCTTTTTGAAGCACGCTACCGTGCTGGTGTCTTTCTTCTAGGAGCAATTCCAGTAGCTCTTCTATCACTTATTCTGGCTGACACTCAGCCCATCATTCTTGATCCTTCTATTCATCCGCTCACTCCTGTACTACGAGATAATTTTTGGTTAACCATTCATGTACTCACCATTACATTGAGCTATGCTGCTTTTGCACTTTCCCTCGGTGTAGCACACGTGATTTTAACTCAAATCATTTTAGATAAAAAAATTGCTTCACTCCTATATCAATATCTCTACCGGACGCTTCAAATAGGAGTTTTGCTCTTGGCAACAGGAACAATCCTAGGTGGTGTTTGGGCAAATTACTCTTGGGGGCGTTTTTGGGATTGGGATCCCAAAGAAACTTGGGCGCTTATTGCGCTACTTGGTTATCTTTTTTTACTCCATGGTCGTCTTGCAGGTTATTGGGGGGGCTTTGGACTTGCTATCGGCTCTCTCTTTGCTTTCAACAGCATTCTGATGGCCTGGTATGGAGTGAATTTTGTTTTAGGAGCAGGACTACATAGCTACGGTTTTGGAAGCGGAGGCCTCCCCTGTGTGCTTGCTTTTGTTGGAATGGAAGTTCTCATAGCCGCAGCAGCACTCTTTGCTCGTTTCAGAGCAAAGAGAAGAAGATCAGCGACAAGAGGCTCTTCTTCTTAGAGAAATCTTGAAAATGGTACTAAATTTTAGGACGAAGTAGTGCTAGATACTCTCTATTGCCCGTTGCTCCGGGGAGAGGGGATTCCATGACTTTTTCGAAATAATGTCCTCTACTCTCTACCCACTGCCTAATGGAATTTACTGCTTTTTCTCGAAGGAGTGGTTCACGCACAATTCCCCCTCGACCAACTTCTTTTTGTGAAAGTTCAAACTGTGGTTTGATCAAAAAAATCATACATCCCTCTGGTTTGAGCAAAGGAAAAGCAGCTGGTAGAATGCATCGAAGAGAAATAAAACTTAAATCACCCACAATAAGATCAAAGGGTTCATCAAAATCACAGGATTGAAGGTAGCGAGCATTGATTCCCTCACGAATCTCAACTCGTGGATCTTTTCTCAAGGACCAAGCAAGCTGACCAACGCCAACATCAATACCAGTAACTTTTTTTGCTCCACGTTGAAGCAGGCAATCGGTAAAACCTCCTGTTGAAGATCCTAAATCCAAGCAGAGAAGTCCCTGGGGGTTGATAGAAAAAGCATCAAGAGCTCCTTGGATTTTATAACCACCACGGCTTACATAGCGTTGAGATTCAAGGAGCATGAGCTCACTATCGACTGGAACTTTTGTTCCTGCTTTTGTTATGCAGACTCCGTTGACAAGGACTTGAGCTGCTAAAATCGATCGTTGTGCTTTCTCTCGTGAGGCACATAGTCCTTTTTCATAGAGGAGCTGATCTAATCGAGAACGATGATGTGCAGGACTTTTCATGAAGCTACCTCGAAGGTCAGTAAATCTTCTGGCCGATGAAATAGAAAGTCAGGTTTCATGGAAGCAAGAGTAGAAGCGGAGTTGTATCCCCAAGTAACAGCAGCAATACGAATGGGAACAGCTTTTGTAGCTTCAATGTCACGTGTTTCATCACCAATATAAATGATTTCATCAGCCTTTAATTGGTGTTTTTTCATAAGGCGGCGTATTTGAGAGCATTTTCCAAAGAGTTTGGAAGAAGTAGAAATAAAATCAAAAGAGTAAAACTGATGTTTCTCTAAGAAAGTAAGAACGTTTGACTCTAGATTAGAAGTTAAAATACCAAGACGAAAACCACGAGTTTTGAGCTCTTCAAGTACATGGAGAATTTTCAAAATAGGCTGAACTTTTTCACTAACCGCTTGAAACTTAATCAAGCCAGAGCGTGTAATTAAAGGAAGCCGAAGGTAGCTAATTCCCAAAAATCGAATAAATTCTCGAGTGCTCATATGACTGACTTCTTCTATTTCTTTTTCAAGCAGAGTTCGAAAATGAAATTCTTCAGCAAGCTCATTGAGGATTTCAAAAGCAAGAGGCCGTGTGTCGGCAATGGTTCCATCAAAATCGAATAAGAGCACTTTAGCACTTCGCGAAGGAGATGAGGGAGAAGAAAAGCAAGGAGCTCGTTGAGTCATTTTCCAAGATATCCTGAAGAAATTTTCTGATGACCCAAGAGCTCTTCTCCTAGCCCTTCCAGAGTAATAGCTCCCAGTTCAAGAAAATAAGCATAGTGAGCAATCTGAAGAGCCATGGTAGCATTTTGTTCAACAAGAAGAATTGTTATCCCTTCTTCATTGATCTTCTTGATGATGGAGAAAACTTCTTTGATCAGCAATGGGGAGAGTCCCATGGAAGGCTCGTCAAGAAGGAGCAAGCGAGGTTTGCTCACTAATGATCGCCCTAGAGCTAGCATTTGTTGTTCTCCTCCGGAGAGAGTGCCAGCAATTTGAGAGTAGCGCTCTCTAAGCTTTGGAAAGAAATAGAATATACGATCTAAGTTTTCTTGTCGTTCAGAGAGGCTTCTTATGCTCCAAGCGCCTAGCCTCAAATTTTCAGCAACAGTAAGATTAGAGAAAATAGAACGCCCTTCAGGAACAAGACTAATTCCGCGAGATGCTCGCTGCGAAGGTTCTTCTTCCCTAAGAGGAATACCATCAAAAAAAATTTTTCCTTGATAGCAAATAGCACTAGCAAGAGCACGAAGTGTTGAGGACTTTCCAGCGCCATTAGCACCAATCATGGTAACAATACTTCCTCTTGGAACTTTTAAGGAGATAGAACGAAGAGCGCACACCTTTCCATAAGAAACAGAAAGTTCGTCAACTGAAAGAAAAGAGTCCATGGAAGAAAAATTTTATGAGTATCCTCCAATGTTTATGAATAAGGAGGAGAAGGATGCTCCTTGAAAGAAGGAATATTGATTTTATCTGCTTAGTCTACTTAGGAAAAGTGATTTTAAAATCTACCTTTCAGAAAAGGAGTTTAGGAATTCTCTATTATTTCTTAGTAGTACTAGTTTGCTTATCACCGCTATTAGGTCAGCAGCAGAAAACGATCTGCAATCTTGATAGGATCAATAGCTTCTGCATATAATTTTCCAATATCATCTATCCATAGCATCATGGGCATTCTAAGGTGGAGAACAAAGCGACGATACAATAGTAGTCCATTCACTTGAAATTCATTTCAGTATGTTTTTTCTCAGTCAAAAGATTTAAAAATAAAAAAGTTCAACACTATGAAATTCTATAAAAAAAATTGCGGTATGCTGATCCAATTAGCTATTGGTTTTTTACTGTTTTTTTCCTCTCAGTCTCTTTCTTTTTCATCTCCAAAACTTCAGTTTCCTGAACTTCGAGCTCATGATCTTAATGGAAGACGTCACCTTTTACCCAATGATCTTTCATCGCCGAGAACACTCCTCTTCATCGCTTTTGAGAGGGAACAACAGACTTCCATTAACTCTTGGCTTCATGCTTTAAAACTTAATGCAGAAGAACAGCAAATTTCATGGCTTGAGGTTCCAGTGCTAAAGCACCCCTGGAGACTAGTTTCTTTCTGGATTGATCATGGAATGAGGCTTGGCATTACTCATGAAAATCGCCGAGCTCATGTTTGGACAGTTTATACTAATCGCGAACTCTTTCTAAAAAAGCTTGATCTCCAAGGAACTCAATCTGTTGTTCTTTTAGTTGTAAATAGAGAGGGAGTGATTTTAGCAAAAGTTCTAGGAGATTATGACAAAGCTAAGTATCAAGTTATTTCAAAAGCTCTTCAGAATTAATCTTCGTTTTTTATGAATCGTCAATCTCAACCATGGAATCATCCTTCTGAAAGCAATTCTCCAGTTGCCTTAGTTGTTGGTGCATCTGGAGGAATTGGTTCTGCGGTAGTAACCTTGCTTCTCTCCAAAGGGTGGAGCGTCATTGCTGCTACTCGTCGACCTGAGAAGCTAAGATCAATGCTACTACCCCTTGAATATCCTAGAGAACAATTGAGTATTTTCTCCCTTGATTCCACGAGTAGTCTTTCAGTGAACTCCTGCCTGGATTCGATCATGACTCAGTTTGGACATCTTGATGGAGTTGTTCATTCTGTTGGATCAATTCTCTTGAAACCAGCCCATCTCATCAGTGATGAAGAATTCGAAGAGGCCTTACTTTTAAATTTAAAAACAGCATTTTATCTTTTGCGCTCCTCAACACGACTCATGATGAAACAACCGAGTGGTGGCAGTATTCTCTTCTGTTCTTCTGTTGCAGCAGAGCGAGGTTTAATCAATCATGAGGGTATCTCTGCCGCTAAAGCTGGCCTGCAAGGTATGGCTCTTGCAGCAGCAGCAACCTATGCTCCTTATAAAATTCGTGTTAATTGTGTAGCTCCTGGACTGACTCGTACTGAACTAACTGAAAAATTGACTTCTAATGAGTCGATTCTCAAAAAATCAGAAGCGATGCACCCCCTTGGTCGCATTGGAGAACCAATCGATATTGCTTCAGCTATTGCTTGGTTTTTAGATCCAATGCAATCTTGGGTTACTGGTCAGGTCCTAGGAATTGATGGAGGTTTAGGAAAACTTCAATCACGATAAGTCATTTGAGCGTATTATCACTCTCAAAAACTTTTAGAAAAAAATTTCTTTTCTAAAAACTTCCTTTCTTTTAGGAGGTCTTTTTTCATGCACTCCTTTCAGTTTAGTATTTACTGACCATTATTTCTTTTCAGAGAGACTCTCGTAGCATTTTCACTAACGTTCTAGTCGTGCATTGCAGCGTCACTTCGATGCTCGAGTCCTCGAGGATTGAGAATAAACGGCGAGTTTTTCGCTCCTCGTTTATGGCACTACATCAGCTACAACTTTATTTATAAAATACTCTAAAGAAAAGAGAGATGATTTCACCCAATTTTTCTCCAGACTTGAGCTGCAAAGAGAGGAATTTGTGATTGATGTAAGCTCATTTTTCTTCCTTCGTGATTTAGAGAAACCCAATAGTGGGTATAGTCAGTGGAGAGAACTTTTTTATTTTGCGTATCGTATTGTTTGCGCAAATCTAGGAGTTTCCACCTCTCTTGTGAGTCACTTTGAATATACCGCCACTTACGTTCTCCAATTTTCCAACCAGCCTCAAGCATTTGAGGAGTAGAAACGATAATTTTTCCTAGCAGTTCTTCCGCCTCTTTCTCAACTTTAATGAGGCAGCCTGAGAATTCATCTCCTCTGCGTTCCCAAATACCAAGAAGTTGTTCCTTCTCTTTAGGTGGATAAAATCCTATGCACTTTTGGAAAAATCCCATGTATTTAATTAGAGTTGTCTTGTAATCAGTGCCCTCTACTCTTTACCGTTGCTTCAAGTTTTTCTTGAAGTTTCTTCTCATCAAAGGGCATTTTCTTTAAGAAACATGGGGAGCAGAAAGAGCCATCAAGAATGTTCTTTTTTAGCAAAAAATGATTTACTAAAGGATAGACTGCAAATTTAGCTTATTTACTTGGGATGTACTCTGTAATTTTTGTTCCCTGCAAACTAAGTCCTGCCATAAGTCCTTGTTGATTAAAAAAGAGAGCGTAGATCCCTTTTTGAAGAGTCATTGTAGAAAGTGATCCTGAGATTCCCATATCTAAAACAACTAAACTTGGAGCTCCTCCTAATTCAAAACCATCACTCTTTTTGAAATATTTAAGAGACTCTTCGTTCATAAAGAAAAGAGCATATCCAAAGCGTTGAATGCCTGCTTGGAGACCGTAGGATGCTGATGTGGTGTTATAGTAACCTGCTACTTTGCCATGAAGGAATAAAACACCATCTCCTCGTTGTCCTCCAATAATAAAGCCTGCTCTAACAATCTCTGGAAAAACCAATACAGCAGCAGCCTTCTTGCCTAAGGCTGCAGTTTGAGGATTACGAGCATAGAGTTTGGCCAGTGCTTTTTCCGACTTTTCTTCGAGTTTCTGAGCGCTCCAGGCCATCGATTGTTGAGCAAAGAAGAGGAGTGTAAGTGCTGCTAGGGTTGCTGTTATTTTCTTCATAGTACGTTTTTATTCTATTTTTTGTATTCAATTGACTGAGTCAGCGATTTTGAGCAATTCTTTTAACAGGAAAATAGATTGCTGCTATTTCTGACTTTTACTTCAATAAGGGAAAATGATGAAACGGATGAGATGGATGTTGGTGGACCGCCCCAGACTCGAACTGGGAACCAATTGATTAAGAGTCAACTGCTCTACCATTGAGCTAGCGATCCCAAAACTATAGTTCGTTAAATCTAAATTTATTTTTTGTTTATGCAATTCTGTTTTTAATGATCAAAAAATTTTCTTGCTCCACTAGCCATGATATATTAGTGAGAAAGCAAGTTTTAGAATGAATTTAAGTTCTTCTTTCATTAGGCTTAGCTTATGGCGAAAAAAAAATTAGAAATTGATACTGTTTCTTTGACGTCGGCACTGGAGAAAAAAATTGGATATCGTTTTAAGAATCCTAGTTTGCTTCAAGAAGCTCTTACTCACTCAAGCATCACTCTTGATCAAGGCAAGAATTCTTTTGATAACGAGAGGCTTGAATTTCTAGGTGATGCTGTTCTACAACTTGTTATTACAGCTCATCTCTTTGAGCTTTTCCCTAATTTCAAAGAGGGACGACTCACTAAAATTCGTACGCGCCTGGTTTCTCGCACAGCATTGAAAAACTATGCGGTCGATCTCCAAATTGGAAAATATTTGATGATGGGACGAGGAGAAGAAGCTAGTGGAGGGCGAGAGCGTTCTTCTATTTTGGGGAATTCGTTTGAAGCACTCATTGGTGCTATCTACTTAGATGGGGGTTTAGATGCATCAGGAAACTTTATTCTCAAACAGGCTCAAGAATATTTGCAGCATGTTTTAATGGAGCCTGAAGAAATTAATCCCAAAGGTCGACTTCAAGAACTACTTCAATCTTTAAGCGCTGAGAGACCAATCTACGAATTACTTGAAGAGCGAGGGGCCGCACACTTAAAGCAATTTCGCTGTCGTGTTTCCTCTAATGGAACAACGCTTGGTATTGGTGAAGGCAATAGCAAGAAAAAAGCAGAAGTAGCAGCTGCAACTCAAGCACTACATCATTTTGAGCAAAAGAATAAAAAAATCGCAAATTAGGCAACAATAGTTCAAATTCATTTATTCATGAGGCTACTACCATTCACTACAATCTTTTTGGGAGCGATACTTCTTGCGCAACATTTTTTTGCATTTTTTGTTCCTTCAGTAAGCAAAAAATTTCTTCAACAATTTCCACGTTCTCGATATTTCGGAAATATTCTTTTAGCTATTGCGAGTGTTTATTTTTTCCTTTTAGTTGCAACAGTTGATTTAGGTGAATTTTCACCTATGCGCCCTATTTTTCTGATTGCTATTTTTATCGGCATGATTCTCTTTGGGTGGCTTGTTCCTGATTTTCTAGCAGTACGATCGTTAGGATTTTTGGTATTAGAAATCGCACATTCGCTTTTGGAGATCACTTTTTTACAAACTTCTTGGAGTGCTTTCTTTCTTGCTCTTCTAGCTTATATTTGGATTGTAGCTGGATTTATTTTTGTTGCTGCTCCTTATCTTCTGCTCAAAGCAATCTCAATAGTTACGAATCCAGGATATCATCAAATTTGGAATTCGTTTTGTTTTATGGGTATTATTTATGGAATAACATTGCTAGGAAGTGGCCTTTTGACTGCATTCACACCACTGTTGAGTCTCATCCTTGGTTTTTGAAAATACGCAGTTTATCGATTCGATGACGATTCATGGAGAAAACCTGAAAAGACAATTGATCAATCACAATTGTTTCACCTACACGAGGAAGGTGACCTAAGTGATAGAGAAAAAAACCTCCAATTGTTTGATAGCGATTTTCTACTTCTTGCATTGGAAGTTTTAATTTTTGGGATATTTCTTGATATTGCAATATCGCATCTACAAGAAAACTGCCATCAGGCTGTTCTTCAATCTCAGGGTAGTGACGCCTCACGGTGCGTTCAGGAAGTGTTCCTAGAATCGATTCAATGACATCTTTAAGCGTAATAATACCTTCAACAACTCCGAATTCGTCGATAACAAGTGCTGTATGATTTTTTTTAATTCGAAATTCTTCAATAATTTTTGAAGCAGTTGTGTTACAGAAAACATAGAGTGGGGGAGTAATGAGATCAATAAGTTTAGCGCTACCAGCAAGAGAGAGGTTGGCCCACAACGCCTTTATAGAAACAATTCCAACGATATTATCGTGTGTTGTTTGGAAAACTGGAAACTCCGAGTGACCACTTGCAATAATGCGGCGCCAGTTTTTCTCCTCTTCATCGTCGATATCCAAAAAAACAACATGAGCACGTGGTGTCATTAGTGAAGTAGCTTTCTGTTCGTCAAGCTCCAAAACTCCCTCAACCATTTCTTTTTCAGAAGCATTAAAAATTCCAGCATGAAGTCCTTCATTCATTATTTCTATAACATCCTTCTCAGAAGTTGGATGATTAGTTAACAAGGAAAATATCGAGCAAGATTGATATTTGGACTCAATGCTGCTGAACAAGTCGAGAAGAGGAGAAAGAATCGCTAAGAGAAATTCAGTAAACTTGCCAATCAAAAAGAATAATCCTGACGATTTATTCGCTGTTGCAATAAAATAGGGAATGATGATTCCAACGAATATAATGAGTAGCGTAAGAAGAAGCGCCGCTAGAAGCAGGATAGGAAAGTGTATCCAACAAGGGAAAGAAGATAAAAAATGATCGAGGGTTTTCCCTGCAAGAATTGTTGCTAAAGAAAATATGAAAATAGCGGAAAAACAAAAAATAAATTTTCTAAAACAAAGGACTTTTGACTTTTTAGGTTCAATTTTTTTTATTCCTAAAAAGGTATCAAGATAAATAAAAATGCCTCCCCAAAAAATAATAAACAACGATTGAAATAAAACTCGTAAAAGGAAAATCATTTTAATAAAGGTTCAATAGGAAATAGGTTGATGATGATAGCTTTCACAAATAATTGTTAGAAATTTTTATAAGCCTTTCTTATTCTCAAGTTCGTTCTTATCACTGCTGCTAGGTTGATATTGCTCCATGCTCAAGCCTTGCTAGCTCTAGAAGCTTCTGAGTATAATTCTTCTAAAGTTTATTCTTAAAAAGGAGATACAGATAAGTTAGATACGGATGTAAAGAGAGTAGCCGGAATTAATCGATTGTAGGTTAGTTTTAAAGTGAATCATGAAGCATTGTTTGAAACAAAAAAAATCACAAAACGAAAACAATTATCTCTTAGATGGATTCAAAAAAATCGATCGTGATCTTCGCTTTCTTATGCTTTGTTTTCAAGAGGTTTTAGAAGAACTTGGAGAAGATCAAGTTGCTGGACAATTGCCTTGGATTACTTCACTGAGCAAGTCAGTTTCTTCCTCTGCTAATCAACTGAATCAGGCCTACTCTATCGCTTTTCAACTGCTCAATATTGTCGAGGCAAATACGGCCCAGAGAACTCGTCGACTTCGTGAAATTAACAATGGTCTTAGTTCCGAGAGAGGATTGTGGGGAGCTCAGTTACAACGTCTCAGAGAAGCAGGTCTTCGAGCAGAAGAGATTGCTGCTTCTCTTCAGCTTATTTGTGTAGAGCCAGTTTTCACAGCTCATCCTACAGAAGCAAAACGAGGAGTTGTATTAGATGAACATCGATTTCTCTATCAACTGCTCGAAGAGCGTGATCAAGAGAATACGACTCCACTGGAGCAGAAAATTAGTCGTGAGAAAATCAAGGTGGTTCTTGAAAAATTATGGAGAAGTGGAGAAATTTTTCTCCAACAGCCTAAAGTTGAAGAAGAGAGGCGCGGTATTCTTTTTTATTTTTGTAACATTTTACCAGAGGCTCTTGCTCAGCTGGATCATCGTTTAGAGTTTGCTTGGCAAGGATTAGGCTTTTCAGAAACCCTCCTTGCTTCTCCTCAATCTCGACCTAAATTACGCTTTGGAACATGGGTTGGAGGGGATTGTGATGGTCATCCTTTTGTAACAACAGAGGTGATTAGAGAAACTTTGGAAGAATTACGTTTAGCAGCTTTTAGACTTTTAGAAAAGCAACTCGATGAATTAGCTAGAGCTCTTCCTCTTTCTATTCATTTTCAATCGACATCAGCAGAGTTTACTCAAGCCCTTGAACAATTAAGCATGGAGTTGGAGAGAGAATCAAAGAGTATTCAAGAATGCTATCCTGAAGAACCATGGCGACAGTTTGTTCTGCTCATTAAAGAAAAATTAAAGACTTCCTTCTCTTCTACTGCTCCTACTTGTTTCAAGGAACCAGAAGAAGTCAAAGAACTCTTAGAAATTCTTTTAAGGAGTCTTCAAGATATTCATGCAAACCACCTTCTTAAGCATGCTCTCTGGCCTTTGTTGCGCTCTCTAGAGACTTTTGGGTTTCATTTAGCTCGTTTGGACATTCGTCAGAATAGTCAAATGCATGATCTTGTTGTTAAACAAATTTTGGAAGCTGTTCAATTCCCCGATGCAAGCTCTTTTTTAGAGTGGAATGAATCAAAACGACTCGCTTTTCTAAGAAAAGAGTTAGCAACGGAGCGACCACTCTTAACAACAAGAGAAGATCTACCTCCAGAAGCAAAAAGCCTTTTAGGCACGTATCAACTCCTAAGCCATCAAATTGCTCGTTACGGAGTAGCTTCTCTAGGATCGCTAATTGTGAGTATGACGCATCGTCTTTCTGATTTGCTCGTTGTTATTTTTCTTGCTCGAGAAGGAGGTCTTAGTGGTTGGAATCAGAGCACTCATTATTTGCGCTTGCCCATGGTTCCTCTCTTCGAGACATATGAAGACTTAGAAAAGTCTGCTCAAGTCCTCTCAGACTACTTTGCTGAACCAGCAGGAATAGCAACACTTCATCACCAGCAAGAAAATGTTAAGAAACAGCAAGTCATGATTGGTTATAGTGATAGCAATAAAGACTGTGGCATCCTAGCAAGCCAGTGGATTCTTCATGAGTCTCAAAGGGCCATGAGCGACATCGGTCACCAAATGAATATTGTTATGCAGTTTTTTCACGGACGCGGAGGAACAATTAGTCGAGGTGCTGGACCAACACATCTATTTTTAGAATCCTTACCTCCTGGTTCTCTCTGCGGAGATTTTAGAGTGACTGAACAAGGAGAAACAATCGCTCAAAAATATGGAACACAAAATAATGCAACCTATCACTTAGAATTGCTTTTAGCAGGAGTGACCACACTCTCGTGCTTGAATCAGCGTACTAGTAAGAGAAGAGAATCTTGCTCACTGGAAAGAACTATTAGTGCTTTCTTAGCTAATTACAGTCGTCAAGCTTACCAAGCATTGATTGGTGCCAATGACTTTCTGAAATTCTATGAACAGACAACTCCTATTGACGCACTGGAGGTCAGTCGAATTGGCTCACGCCCCAAACGGCGTTCAGCACAACGTCAACTCAGCGATTTAAGAGCTATTCCATGGGTTTTTAGCTGGAATCAGGCTCGTTATTTTCTTCCTGGATGGTTTGGTGTTGGAAGTGCTCTTCATGCTTTAGAACAAGAAAAACCAGATCTTTTTGAAGCTCTTAAAGAGAAGCATCGTCAATGGTCTTTTCTCAACTATGTTTTTCTCAATGTTGAAACCAATCTTGCTAGTGCCAGTCTTTCCATGATGCGGAAATATGCGGAGTTAGTAACTGATGTTAATATTAGGGAGTATTTTTTTTCAATGATTGCGCTCGAGTTTCAAACAACTAAGCATCACTTACATCAGATTTTTGGAGGTGCGCTCAAAGAACGTCGACCACGCATGGGAAAAACCTTAGAGCTCCGTGCCAAAGCTCTTAGCCTTCTTCATGATGAGCAAATCATGATTTTAAAAACCTGGCGTCAAGCTCGAGAAGAAAATTCATCGCAAGCAGTCAAGCTTCTGCCAAGTGTTCTACTCTCTATCAATGCGATTGCCAGTGGTTTGCGAACAACAGGATGAAACAATTGATTTCATTTTTTCTTTAAACTGATGCTAGTCAGCAGAAGGGTAACACTGAATAGAGAGCTACTTGATGGAATATTCTTTCTGGAATATGTTCTCGGCTATTTTTTGAGAATTTCTAGTCTAATAGGCCTTGCGTTAAGAAAATATTTTTTACTACTCTCTTCTTTCCATGAAATCAATACTCTTTGTTTGTACTGGTAATACTTGTCGCAGTCCCTTGGCCGAGGGAATTTTCACAAAGATGATTGCTTCAAAGGATTCTTTTTCTATCTCTTCAGCTGGCCTTCATGCTAGAGATGGACTTCCTGCTAGTGAGAAAACAGTTGCTATTTTAGCAAAACAAGGGATCGATTTTTCAAAATTTAGAAGCCAATCTCTGCGAGCAGAAAAAGTCCAAGAAGCGACTCACATCTTTGTAATGACAAAATCTCATCTTCAAGAAATATTGACTCTTTATCCCAATATTCGAGAAAAAACATTTTTGCTCAGTGAAGGGACAACACGAGAAGACATTGATGATCCTATTGGAGGGACACTGGATGCTTACGAACAATGTGCTCATGCTATTGAAGAAGCTCTTGAGCGTATTCTCCTCTTTATAGAAAAAAATCTTATCTAAGAAATGACAATCGTTGCTAAAAAAATCACTTCACGACCAACTCATGACTTCATTTTTAAGTAAAACTGATCCTCAAATAGCCTCCATTATTGCTGCTGAAGCACATCGACAGCAAGAACATGTTGAACTGATTGCCTCTGAAAATTTCACAAGTCGAGCCGTGATGGAAGCTCAAGGCTCTTGTCTAACTAATAAATATGCTGAAGGATATCCTTCTCAGCGCTGGTATGGAGGGTGTGACCAAGTCGATAAAATAGAAAGGTTAGCCATAGAGCGTTCCCGAGAGCTCTTTGGTGGAGATCATTGCAATGTTCAACCTCATAGTGGCAGTCAAGCTAATATGGCTGTTTATTTCTCAGTACTTAACCCGGGGGATCGTCTCTTAACCATGGATCTTGCTCATGGAGGACACCTCACACATGGACATCGTGCTAATTTTTCTGGAAGATTTTATGAAGTTTTTCACTATGGAGTTGGAGAAGATGATGGTCTGATCAATTATGATGCCCTAGAAGAACAGACTAATCTTCTGAAACCTAGAATGATTACAGCAGGTGCTTCTGCTTATTCGCGTATTATTGACTATGAGCGCTTGCGTGCCATTGCCAATGGAGTTGGAGCTCTACTCTTTGTTGATATGGCTCATATTGCTGGTCTTGTTGCTGGAGGGGTGCATCCCAGTCCTGTTCCTTATGCAGATTTTGTAACAACAACAACTCATAAGAGCCTTCGTGGTCCTCGATCAGGTCTTATTATTTGTCGTAAGGAGTATGCTAAGAAAATCGATTCGCAAGTTTTTCCAGGAACACAAGGGGGGCCTCTCATGCACATCATTGCAGCAAAAGCAGTCTGTTTTCAAGAAGCTCTTCAACCCTCTTTTCGGGACTATGCACGCCAAATTGTTCGCAATGCGCAGGCTCTTGCTACACGATTGAGGGAATTAGGATTCTCTATTGTGTCCCAAGGAACGGACAATCATCTTCTTTTAGTCGACCTTCGTCCTTATGGGATTCATGGCTTAGAAGCTCAAGAAATCTTGGATAAAGTTGCCATTACTGTTAATAAAAATGCAATTCCCTTTGATACGGAGCCTATTGTGAAAACAGGAGGTATTCGACTAGGGACACCTGCAATGACAACACGGTCGCTTCTGGAGGCTGATATGGTTGAAATTGCTAATTTTATTGAAGAGGCACTGCGAAATCGAAGAGAGGAGCAAGCTCTTCACTCTTTGAGAGAACGAGTCACACGTTTTGCTAGCAAATTTCCACTTCCTTAATACTATGTCTACTTTTCCACTCCCCACAGAAGAATTGAGCAAGAGAGCTTTTGAACCTTGTTCTTTGGTGATATTTGGAGCTACTGGTGACCTCACGCATCGTAAATTGATTCCTGCTCTTTATCACTTAGCTCTTGAGAATTCTTTCTCCTCTTCCTCACTGAAAGTGATCGGGGTAGCGCGTCGTGATAAAAGTAATCATGAGTTTAGAGAGGAATTAAAGAATTCTCTTTCTAAATTTTCACGTTCTGGAGTTGATGAACTCCTTTGGGAGCAATTTTCTTCTACGATTTCCTACCATAGGATGGAATTTGATGATTTAGAGGGCTACTTGCAACTTGCCAAAAAATTAGAAGAATATGAATCAGCGCACCAGCTGCCTGCTAATCGACTCTTCTACTTTGCTGTAGCGCCACATCAATTCGAAGTTATTTTGAAGCATCTTAAAGAAAGTAAGCTGAGCAGATCTCGAGAAAAAGGGTGGACACGCGTTGTGCTCGAAAAACCATTTGGCACAAACTTAGAAACAGCTCGTGATCTCAACAAGCTGGTTCATGATTCTTTTCCAGAGTCCTCGACTTATCGTATTGATCACTATTTAGGCAAAGAAACAGCTCAAAATATTATGATGCTAAGATTTGCTAATCCTATTTTTGAGTCACTCTGGAATGCTCAGCATATTCACCATGTTCAGATTACTGCCGCTGAGTCGATGGGTGTTGAAGGTCGCGCTGGTTATTATGATCAGGCAGGAGCCTTACGTGATATGGTTCAGAACCATCTTCTTCAACTCTTTACTCTGATTGCCATGGAGCCTCCTGCGAGGATAGACGATCATGCTATTCGTAATGAAAAAGTTAATGTTCTCAAATCACTGAGACCTCTACATGGTCAAGATGTTTTTAACAACGTCGTGAGAGCTCAATATGGCGAAGGTTTTTTTAACAATGAAAAACTCCTTGGGTACAAAAACGAATCCGCAGTGGCCTCCGATTCTCTAACAGAAACATATGTAGCTCTTCACCTCTCTTTAGAGAATCAACGATGGAGAGGAGTTCCTTTTTTTATTCGTTCAGGAAAAAGAATGCCACAGTCATTAACAGAAATTGTGATTACTTTTAAATCATCATCCACACATCTTTTTTCTACTCAAGGAGGTTGTTTCCCTGCCAATACTCTGGTCATGAGAATGCAGCCTCATGAAGGAATTTCCTTAAACTTCTTAGTAAAGAATCCTGCTTCCAAATTTTCTATTCAACCAGTAAGTATGGATTTTGACTACGAACATTCTTTTAGAAAACCCAATCCTGAAGCTTATGAACGCTTACTTTTCGATGTCATCCATGGAGATCCAACGCTCTTTGCTCGTGGTGATGAAGTGGAGGAAGCATGGACTTTTATTGATGGAATTCAAAGAGCATGGTCTACTTCTAGTAAAGACCTGACTTCTTATCCTAGTGGAACTTGGGGACCAGAAGCAGCTCATTTATTGTTACAGAAGCATGGTGCAAGCTGGAGGGAGGCGGCTCCTGAGCACTTTTAGTATCCTCCTCTCCATGGTATATTGAGTTATTCTTCAAAAATTGGAACGCAATAAAAGTTCTCTACTTTTTAATTTTTAAGGTTGAGCTTAAGGTTGAGCTTAAGGTTGAAAAAAATCGCTATTGCATCAAAACTAAAAAAGTGAGTGAAAATAAAAAATTACAAACAGAGTGTTTTCTATTCTGTTTATTTATTACTTCTCTCTTTTTTCTTTACTTTCTTCTCCTAGGTAGTAAGTCAACAAATGCCCAAGATGCTGACCTAGCCTTGAAGCCGGCTACCACCCCTTCCTCCAGTGCTCAGGCTCAGAATGATGAAGATGATCTAGCAAAGAAAGCTTTTTCTGAAGAACTGCCGCATGTCTCAGCAGCTATTTTGCGAGTTCAACTTCAAGAGGAAAAGGATCCTCTTAAGCACTCGATGATTGCCCTACGGCTCGCTGAGATTCTCCTACGAGAAGGTCATCCTGAGGAATCACTATCGATTCTCAATTCCTTAGAGCTAACTGATCTGAAGAAGAGTTCTGCTTCTTCTATGATTCTCTTCTGGAAAGCCCAGGATCTCTTAGCACTAAAACGCCCTCAAGAGGCAGCACTTTTACTTGAGGAAAATATCGATTCTCATCAGCTTGATGAAACTCAAACTGAAATTTCGAAAATAGCACTTGCACGAGCTTATCGAGCTGAAGGTCAGTTTGAGCAAGCACTTCAAACTCTGGAAACTCTTCCACAAACCCTTCCTGAAAATGGTTCTATCGCTTCTCTAGCACTTCAAGAAAAGGGATCAATCCTTCTAGCACTCCAAAGAGGTAAGGAGCTTGAAGAACTCTTCTCCTCTCTTCCTCCAGAGCGCCTGAAGGAGCAACCCCGCTTCTCCTATCTTCTTGCTCTTGCAGCAGCACAACGTGGAGATAGCAAAGAAGCGCTTCGAAGATTTTATCAAGTTGGAGCCAAGGATCCCTGGGCTTCTTCGGCTTCTATTTCAGGTATTATTGACTCTCATCTTTTGCTTAACAAACCAGCTGAAGCACAACTTATCCTCGAGAAATATTTGCAGGAAAATCCAGATTCACCTCGAATGGCGGAATTAATTTCTCAGTTAGAAAAGCTCTATCTTTTAGAAAATAACAACGCTACAAACCTCTTTCAACAATGGTCAGATGATCGTAAACATTCTTTAAGAGCTTCCTATGCTCTTCCGGCTTATGCTCGAATGCTTGAGCGTCTTGGGCATGTTGATAAGGCAAATGATAAGAGAATATTATTTTTAAAAGATTATCCCCAACATCCTCTCAGAGATGAAGTCACCTTAGAAATAGCTCAGCTAAAGCTTCTAGAAGGTGATCCTCAATCAGCTCTCTCCTACCTCATGGATCGAGCAGATCTCTCTACTAAAATGCGTGCTCGCTATGCTTTTGAACGTGGTTTAGCTCAATCAACATTAAAAAATCATGACGCAGCAGAAAAAGCCTTTGAAGAGGCTGCCCTTCTTGATCCAGAGCTTTCTGAGGATGCTCTCTACAATCAACGAATACTCCAAGATTTTTCTTCTCATCAGTCTGATTCTCTCTCTCCAAAAAAAAGTAATGATCCAGGAGTGCGTGAACGTGAAGAGTATTTATCCATTTTTCAAATTGATGAGGGAACTCTCCAGAGTGCTCCAGCTGTTATCCAAGCTGCTCGCCATTTTCTAAGAAACTATCCTCAATCTTCTCTCACGAACCAAGTTCGCATGAAACTAGGAGAAGCTCTCCTCGCTTCTGGCAAAGTACGAGAAGCACGTGTAGAACTTGAAACAGTTGGAAAACTAGAATCTTCTTCAGCACTGGGAAGAGCAGCTCTTTTCTTAGCTGCTCAAGCCGCTTCTCGAAGTATGGATCCAAAATCTATTGATGATGCTCTGATGCTCTTAGAACAAATTGCTCAGAACCCTCATGCAGGTTTAGATGCTTGGCAAGCTAGATTAGAACAGGCTTCTCTTAAGAATGCTCAAGCACTACCAGAAGAAGCGATCGCTATCTATGATCAAATCCTCTCCTCCCAAGAGGCTACAGCTCAACTCAAGCGTACTGCTCAAATGGCCAAAGGGGATACGCTCAATTCGCTAGGACCTAAAGACCCAACAAACTACAAAGAAGCAATGATTGCATGGCGCCAATTAGCCAATGATCCAACTTCTTCTCCTTATTGGCGAAATCAAGCGCTTTGTAAAATAGGATTAACGAATGAAAAGTTAGGAGAAAATGATGCTGCTCTTGCTGCTTACTATGAAGCTTTGAAAACTCCTCTTCAGCAGGAGCCAGAAATCTTCTGGCATGATAAAGCTGCTTTTCAAGCAGCTCTTCTTCTAGAATCTCAAAAACAGTGGGATGAGGCTATCAAGCTTTATGAACAGATCATCCAGGAGAGGGGACCACGTGCTACAGAAGCAAAAAATAGGATCAATAAGCTCCGATTAGAAAACTTTCTCTGGGAGAAGTAATCTTCTTTTTCAATTTCATAGAACATTCTTTCAGCTGGCTTATTGATTTTGATGACCCAAGAGAGAAGCAGTTAACAATAGAAGATACACTCAAGAGTAAAGAAAATTTCATGAAGAAAAAAATATCAATGACCATTTACAAAAAACAATATAGTCAAATTACTTAGAAAGTACAGGAGAGAACGGAGAGATTTTTAAAAAAGGCAAGGCTGAGGACCGAGTGCTATCTCAACGATAAGATGATGGGATGAGAACGCTGCATTTTTTAAAAAAGATCAAGTCAATGTCCTGTCATTTCTAAGTAATTTGACTCTAAAGTGGAATAAAGGGAAGAGCGAGTTATAAGTTCTTTAGAACATAAGAGATGGCTTTCTAAATGATAGATCCTCATCCCTGTGGATTTTTTACTGTTATCTGAAGTCTCAACGTTTTAATATTCCAATCCATTTTATGCCTTCTTCGATTTCACTTTTTATTCCTGGTCCTATCAATGTTTCCAAGAAAACCAGAGATGCTTTCTCTCGCCCGATGATTGGGCACCGAGGTAATGATTTCAAAAAACTTTATGCTTCTTGCCAGCCTAGGCTTCAAAAGCTTTTTGGGACACAATCTCCTGTTTATTTATCAACTTCCTCAGCCTGGGGAGTGATGGAGGGGACATTGCGGAATTTGGTCCAAGGAAAAGTACTCAATTGTATGAATGGCGCTTTTTCCGACAAATGGTTTGATGTTAGTGAACGTGCTGGTTTTCAGGCTGAAAAACTTCAAGTTCCTTGGGGAAATCCTATTTTACCTGAGTTATTAGCAACTCGTTTGAAGCAAGGTGATATTGATCTGGTGACCCTGATTCATAACGAAACTTCTACTGGAGTTCTTAGTCCACTGCAAGAGCTTGCCGAAGTGATGAAACAATTTCCTGATGTTTTTTTTGTTGTTGATACGGTCTCTTCTTTTTCAACAGTACCGATTTCCATGGATGATCTTGGTATTGATGTCATGATCACTGGAAGTCAAAAAGCATTAGCTCTTCCTCCAGGAATGGCTTTTTTCTCTCTTTCCGATAAAGCAATGCAGCGTGCTTCTAAAATCAAGGGGAGGGGATACTACTTTGATTTTTTGGAGTTCTATAAAAATCATCAGGCTCAGATGACTCCAAGTACCCCTTCGATTGGTCACCTCTATGCCTTGGAGTCAAAGCTTGATGATATTTTCCAAGAAGGATTGGAGCATCGATATGCTCGTCATGCTAGCACGAACAGATTAGTTCATGATTGGGTGCATAAGCATGGCTTTGAATTTTTTGCTCCAGAAGGTTATCGCTCTCTTTCTCTAACTTGTGTGAAAAATAACAAAGGGATTGATGTTGCTGCTTGGATTGAACGTCTCAAAGCAAAGTATTCTTGCATCATTGATGGTGGTTACGGGAAGATTAAAGGAGAAACTTTTCGTATTTCCAACATGGGAGATGAAACAGAGGAAAGTATTAGTCAGCTTCTCTACTGGTTAGAAGATTGCTTCTCTTAGAGAGAGCTTACTCTTCATCAACCAGATTTTTTATTTCTCTCATTATTTTTTAAGCTTGTTCTATGAATTATCGTGACACTGTCCGCTTGCCTAAAACGGAGTTCCCAATGCGTGCTAATCTTACAACGCGTGAACCAGCTCTTTTAGAATGTTGGAAAAAAGAGCAGCTCTACTGGCATATTCAGCAGGCTCGTGAAGGCTTTCCACGCTATATCCTCCATGATGGGCCTCCTTTTGCTAACGGCAAAGTGCACATGGGAACAGCACTCAATAAGGTTCTTAAGGATTTTATCATCAAATCCAAAACGATGGCTGGCTTTCAAGCTCCCTATGTTCCTGGTTGGGATTGTCACGGTCTTCCCATCGAGTTCAAAGTCATCAAATCAACCAGCGGCCTTACCCCCAGTCAGATTCGCCAGCAGTCAGAAGCCTATGCTCGAAAATTTATTGACCTCCAACGGGAAGATTTTAAGCGTCTTGGTGTCTTTGCTGACTGGGAACATCCTTATCTTACCCTTGATCCAGCTTATGAAGCAGCTATCATTCGCTCTTTTGGGAGAATGGTTGAAAAAGGACTCATCTATCGAAGTAAAAAACCAGTTTTCTGGAGTACAGGAGCCCAAACGGCTCTAGCAGAAGCTGAAATCGAGTATCAAGAAAAAACATCAACAGCAATCTATGTTGCTTTCCCCCTTAGCCCTCTGCAAGAAGGGGAAAAGCTTCCTGCTAAAACCTCTTTTCTCCTTTGGACAACGACTCCTTGGACGTTGCCAGCTAACGTTGCTATAGCGCTCAAGGCAGATGCTACCTACGTTCTTCTAGAAGCTAAGCAAAAGGATATTCCTAAAGGTTGCTATTTTCTTGCTCAAGCACTTCTTGAAAAGGTTGTTCAGGAGTGCCAGTTAGAAGAAGTAAAAGTTCTTCGTACTTATCTAGGAACTCAATTAGAAGGAATGATCGCAGCGCATCCTTTCCTGCTACGCAAAGCTCCTCTTTTTTGTGCTGATTTTGTTACTCTTGATACAGGAACCGGTCTTGTTCATGTGGCTCCCGGTCATGGAGAAGATGACTATATCTTAGGCCTTAAGCATGAGTTGCCCATCTTATCTCCTGTGGATGATGCGGGATGTTTTACGCAGGAGTGTGGTGTTGATGAACTCATCGGCAAGCCAGTTTTTCATAGCAACGCTTTCCTGATGGATCTTCTAACTTCAAAAGGATTATTACTCGGTGCCCATGATTATTTGCATAGCTATCCACATTGCTGGCGTTCAAAAACTCCCATTATCTTCCGTGCTGTGGAGCAGTTTTTCATCAATGTGACTAAACTTCGTCAGCATGCTCTTGCTACTATCGATAATGTTTCTTGGATTCCTCAATGGGGTTACAATCGTATTCGCACCACTGTAGAAAGTCGTCCTGATTGGTGTATTTCACGCCAGCGTTCTTGGGGTGTACCATTGCCAGTTTTCTATCAGCAGGAGCAAGGAGAACCTCTTTTGGATCCGAAGATCATTAGTAAAGTAGCTGCTGTTATTGAGGAGAAAGGTTCTAATGCTTGGTTTTCACTAGATGATGCGACATGGTGTACTCTTGTTGGAGCTCCTGCTGGTTCCGTGCGACGCTTCGATACTCTTGATGTTTGGATTGACAGTGGAGTCAGTCATGAAGCGGTTTTAAGAATGAGGCCAGAGTTACAATTTCCTGCTGATCTTTACTTGGAAGCCACCGACCAGCATCGTGGTTGGTTTCAATCTTCTTTAATGACTTCTATTGCTCTCAATGGCCTCGCACCTTATAAGAGCGTTCTTACTCATGGTTACGTTGTTGATGTGGATACACGTCAGAAAATTTCTAAATCAAACCAAGGAAATGTTGGATATGAGAAGCCAACAGAAGCTGAACATTTTATTAAAAACTATGGAGCTGATATCATTCGTTTATGGGCAAGTAGTATTCAAATAACGGATGATGTCCCATTTTCAGAGGAAATTTTTTCACGTGTTATCGATTCCTATCGTCGTTTGCGCAATACACTTCGCATTTTACTAGGCAATATAGCAGGATATAAAAAAGGACTGGAACCCTCTCTTGGTGGCCTTTCTGAGCGTTCTGAAGTCGATCAATGGATTTTAGCTCGATTGCAGCAGGTCATTAATACGTGTCGCAGGGCTTATGATGAGTTTGCTTTTCAGAAGGTTTATCACACGTTGAATCATTTTTGTGCTGTTGATTTGAGTAGCCACTATATTGATGCTACAAAAGATCGGCTCTACTGTGATGGGATGAATTCACCAGAGCGCCGCTCTACTGAGGATACAATGGTCAAGATTTTTGAAGCGTTGGCTTGCTTACTTGCCCCTATCTTGGTTTTTACTGCTGAGGAAGCTTGGAGATATCATCGCCCTGGTTCCTCGATTCATCTAGAATTTTTTCCACAAGAGGCTCCTTGTGATGAGAAGCTACTCCAACGTTATGAAAAACTTTTTGCTCTTCGAAGCCGAATTGCACAAGTTCTAGAACAAGCACAAAATGATCAAATCATCTCCAATCCACTCGAAGCTCATGTTCTTCTTGTTACCAATGATCCTGATATTTTAAAAAGCATAGCAACTCCAGGTGGGTTAGCTCAAATTGAAGAACTTTTTATTCTCAGTTCTCTTGAAGTGAGAGCTAGCACTTCCAACCAAGAGCAAATTTTCATTGAAAAGCAAACTGCTCAGAAATGCGAACGTTGCTGGCGCCATCGCCTTGAAGTAGGAATTCATGACGATCATCCTACGCTATGTGGGCGATGCAGGCAGGTTGTTCTTTCTGTATAGTCAAATTACTTAGAAATGACAGGAAAGAGTGCAGAGATTGTTAAAAAAGGCAGAGCCGAAGACCAAGTGCTATCGCAACGATAAGGTGATGGGATGAGGACGCTGCATCTTTTAAAAAAGATCAAGTCAATTTCCTGTCATTTCTAAGTAATTTGATGATACAATTGGCCCCTTTAGTAATAAAGCGACACATAATTACTCTACGATAATGATCGTGTATTAAATAATGATCGGAGTAGAATTATAAATATTGACATAATTGAGGCATTGAAAAGTACAAGGAAAATTCTCCTTGCTCCATGGATGGGAGCTTTCAAATGCCTCATTAGGTTTCACGGCAATGCTTATTTCTATAAGAGCTTCTTGATGAAAATCGAGGAAACAATCTTTAGGAATATCATCAAGGGGAAATGTAAAAATTTCTCCATTTTTGGGATCTTTGAGCGTAAAAGCAGCAGCCCTGGTACTGCTGCTTGCTGTTATAATAAAATAAGGAGGTTCCGTAGTAGAGTTCCCCTTTTTTTCTATTCGATAATTGACTTGTGCTGACTTTCCATCACTTTTTTGAGAACCTGGCCTTGGTAGTCCTACAATATTTGGATGAGTTCTCAAGTCAGGCATAAAAGTGAAGAGTGTTTGATGAAAAGTAGCACCAATTGCTCGAGCCATGTTGACATCTCCTATGAAGGCTTCCAAGTTCGCTACTGCTTGGTCTTCTAAGAAAGTACTATCTACTGCTGTAGAAGAATGACTCTCCTCAGTGAGAGATTGCTCCTCCTCTGGAGAGACTAATTTGTAGTTCGCTCGTTGAATATCTCTTCTAAATTGCTCGTAAGGATTGTTTGATCGATTTTCTCTTTCAATGAGAGAGCATGTATTCTCAAAAATCTGCTGGCTGAACATTTTTAATGTTTCATTTCCTGCAATGAAACGCCCTTCTGCTGGGATAGAGATGTCATTTTCAATCGAGTTGATATCAGGAAAAAGATCTCGATAGTATGGAATGATTACCTTTTCTTCCGAATAGAAGATTCTATCTTCGCCACTATGCTCCAACTCTGATTTGAAATTATTTTCTATAGGACTAGATTTTTGAGTATCTTCTTGAGATCTCAAGAAGTGAGTGTTAGCAATAAGAGCATCAGAGGAAAAAAACGAGGAAATTTCAGGATGTTCAGGAAAGAGATTGCTGCTTGGTTCCCTAGCATCAACAACTCTCTCTTGGAAGTTTCCATGTTGTTTTAAAGCTTCAGGAGTTTTTGGTGATAGGGTATCATCACTACTAGTAACAACAGTATTTGGTTGTTTAGGAGGAAAGGAGCAGTAGCTCATCTAATAAAAATCAGATTAAATTTGTGGATAGTTATCTAAGAAATTTCTTATGTAGCTGGTCGTTGAGAGAGAATCCTAATTTCAGGGAGATTACGATAGTACTCTTGATAGTCCAGACCGTAACCAACAACAAAAACATCGGGAATTTCAAAGCCGACATATTCTGCATGGATTCCTTGCATCGTTTTAACTTTTTTATGCAAGAGAACACAAGAGCGCAAACTGGCTGGATGCTGCTCTAAGATGCAGGTTTTGATTGCTTTTAACGTTGTACCACTATCAAGAATATCATCAATGAGGAGAACATGATGGTCGAGGATATCAGGTAAAAAGTGCTGTGCAAAAGAGACAACACCAGAGGTTTCAATTCCTCCATGGTAACTAGAAACTGGAAGTACCTCGAGTCGTAATGGAATGGGAATTAGACGTAGTAGATCAGCAAGAAAAACCACGCTTCCTTTCATGAGTGCTAAGATCGTGAGTTCTTTCTCTTTGTAATCTCGGGTGATTTCCTCTGCTAGAGCACGAACACGTTCTTGAATGGCTTCTTGTGAAACTAAAATTTTTTCCGTACAAATCGTCATAAAGATTCCAGAGAACCTATCGCATGGAGCTGTCTTTCACCAAGCTTAAAATCAAGTTCAAAAATTTCTAAACTCAGCGGTATGGTAGCAAGTAGGTAATCATCCTTAATAACGGGAGCAAGTAGCGGAAGAGCAGAAAGGAGTTTCGAGAAAACATAGATTCTGCTAGCTGATGGGATGGCAATGAGCATCTGTGGCCCAAAAATCTTGATGAACTCTTCTCCAAAATTTGGAGCTAAAATTGTTGAAGCTGCTAGCGGATCATTTGATTCAAGAATAGCCGTTAGGATAATTTGATGTTCATCTCTCACGAATCGTGGGGTTAAGAGAGCAAGATGCTCAGAGAGGCTATTTCTTCCTTTTTGGAAAAAAGAATCCATCCAAGAGGGCTGAATTGTTTGTAAACTCGGTTTTAGAAAAAAAAAAGAAGTGGGATGAAGTGGATCCATCCAAGCGGCAGTAACAACTGTTTTTCTAGCACCTGGAATCAAGCATTCAAGAGGTCGATGATAAAAGGAAGGCTCAACGATTAAAACTGGCTCTCTCTGAGGCGAACGTGCGTTTAAAAGGGTAAATGGTGCACAGAAAAAAATAAAAAGGAAAGTTGGAAAATGAAATTTAAGCAATAGAGTGAAGTACAATGGAAAAAAATCTTATTTCTGTTTTTTCTATCGAGGAGATAATTTAAAGAAAAGATTCCTAAAACATCGATGCTACTAAGAGAGTTCTGAGGGATTTATTATTTCAGCATCTTGTACTATGTTCTTTGTTTCTTCTTGCTCTGAGGAAGAACTATTGGATGAGAATGTTTTTTCAACAATCGTTTTCCATTGTTGAACGACTTGTACGAATTCTTCCACCAGCTTGATAAAAGCAGCTCCTTCCAAGAGATTGACTGCAAATTGTTGCGCCAAGTAAATAGTTTGTATCTCAGGACGCGCACTCAGCGTACTTCCAGAAGTAGCAGCCCAAAGAAAGTTAGCTTCTGCAATCTTAGATAGAACGGCAAGTTCATCTTCTGGACTGTAGGTAGCAATTTCAGCAAAGAGAACCACCATGGAGCTTTCTTCGTTGAAATCAATGCTAATAGAAGAGCCATTTTTTAATTCAAGAACCAGTTGTTCTGAAGGAAGCGGGTTAGGGAACTCAGGTAGGTTGCAGTGAACTCGCAGTGCTTCTAGCAGTGAACGGTAAGGAGAGGACATAATGGAAGAAAAAATGAAGAATTAAATAGCGAATTTGACTGTCTAAAACACCAGTAACAATCATGTAAATTGGAAGATGATAAAGTCAATTGATTTTTATTGGAGGTACCACTACTCTCCCTTTTCAAAATAAAAATGATCAGTAGAAGGGCACTAGTCTCGAAGGCATATTCCATCTATATATGCCGTCATCTTTCTGAAGTTTTTACAAAAGAGTTTTCAATGCTCCTCCAGAAGGCCTTCTGGATTTCCACGTCTGAGGGAAAAGGAGACTGTGTGAAGTTGCTAAAAAGACTAAAAACAATATCTCTGCTTTTTGAAAAAGCGCTCACCAAGGACATGAGAGAAAACGTCCTCAAATTTTATTTTGGACAATAGAGTAACTTAGTCTGCTACGTCCTACTTCTCGTTTTACTTTTCTCTATAATAGATCAATAGAAAAAATAAAGACTATAGATTGAACCAGTTTTTTTATAAATAAAAGTTGAGTAATAAAGTTGAAGAGTTTTCTTTTTTTGGGTATCCTAAATTAATTCTAACTTTTAAAACTCTAAATTCTAAAAACCATATGTCTATTTCGCCTACCTCTCACTCACCTACGCGTGAAGCTGCTGGTCCTCTCTCTACTAACTATACAGGAAATGCTCCATTATCTACGACTCCAACAAGTGACGATCGTATTCATCGAAGCACCCGCCCTAATATTCCTGCAGACAATCCAAATCAAGAGAATTCCCTTGCCGCCAACTCAGTTTATGTGAGTCAATATATTCCGCCAGCTCAAGCGGGAATTATGGGCTTGAAAGCAACTAATGATGGGGCAGACGGTTCCAATCCAAAAGGACACTCGCGCGATTCTGTTTTGAATTTGCTTGTTGCTGGGAATCAAAATAATTTGGATCGTCAAATTCGCTCGACTCAGTCGCAAGAGAAAAGAAATTTAGTGGATTTGGTAGAGAAAAAAGAGTCCGCATTGTAAGCTCTCAAGAGAATAAAAGAAGCATATGAACTCTTCTTCTCCCAACATTGTTCATCAAAGATTTCTTCCTCAATCTTCTCCCTCTAATTCAGGAACTAATTTAGAAAAAGTAGATTCAATTTCTTCCGATGCTGTGGAGTCAACTTCTGAAGTTTCAGAAAATTTCAGCAAACATGCTTTTCAATTTTTAGAAAATAAATTGCTTGCAGGCACTGTTAATGCCAATAATTTAAGAATAGGACTTGCCTCCATTGAGAAAATCGAGCAAAAAATCATGGAGCAACATGAAGCTTCTGCTCAACACCAAGAGCATGCGGCTGATACTTCTAGTTTTGAAGGTTCTCCGAAGAATTGCTAAAAGTTCTTATTTCGTTTTGTTGTTTTAAACTCATTGGCTTCTCAAAAGGCTTAGGCTATTTCTTTGTATAAACTGCTTGAACAAAGCGTAGAATTCCTTGGTGATCAGGAAAAGTAAGAATGTTCTGATATCCATTTTTTTTGAACTCATAGACTACTTTTTCTTCTTGATCTCTTCCAATTTCTAACAAGAGTATTCCTGGAGATTGAAGATACTTGGGAGCATCTCTAATGAGTTTTTTAATTAAATACAGGCCATCTTCCCCTCCATCTAATGCTATGATCGGTTCATAAGAAAGCTCACGGCTGAGAGTGGAAATTTCCTTGCTAAGAAGATAGGGAAGATTAGCAACAATGAGATCGAAATAAGATAGTATTTCTTTTTTTTCTAGTGCTGAGAGAAGGTTTCCATGGTGCCATTGAATATTAGTCATATGGTAGCGTTTTGCATTTTCTTGAGCCAGCTCTAGAGCTTCTAAAGAACAGTCGATAGCTTCTACTTCTGCTACTGGCTTTTCTAGAGCTATACTGATGGCAATAACACCACTCCCCGTTCCAACATCGAGAATACGCTGGCATTGATGGTGAGCCAAGACATGTTCAAGCAGTTGCTCGGTTTCTGGTCGTGGTATTAAAGCACGCTGATCAGAAAGAAAGATCCTACCCAAAAACTCTACTGTTCCCAGTAAGTATTGTAGCGGAATTCCTCTGCTTCGTTGTAGAAGGAGCTGACGCAAAGCATTTAACTCTTCTTCCTCCAGAAGACGATTAAATTGTAAATAGAGCTCTAGCCTTTGAAGTCCTAGTTGATGAGCTAAGAGGTACTCTGTATTAAGTCGAGGTTCTTCAACATGATGCTTCTGAAGAAAAAGAGTGCCTTTTTTTAACGCCTCTAAAAGCGTGAGAGAGGGGTTTGAATTCATAAATTCTAAAGAGACTTCTGAAAAACAGTTGCTCTCCTCCATGCTGGCAAGCATGCTCTAAGCACTTTCTTTTTCCGATAGGATTGCGTTGTCGACATACTTGAATCTTTGTATAACAGTTCTCTCTTCTCTAAGCAATCAATGCTCACATTATGGTGTTTATGTTTCTCTATCTCATCTTTTAGAGGAAAAATAATTCTCCTGCTAATAGGTGTCCCTTGCAAGGCAGGAGAGCATAAAATGAATTTCAAAATTTCTCTTGTTGAATTCAAGAATTCTGTCTTAAAAAAATTTCCTTACAGAAGCGACTGCTCTTTTTTATATTTTCAAAATGTCGCGCATCCTTCTTCTTTGCTATGAATATCCACCACTAGGAGGTGGAGGTGGAAGGGTTGCTGCTCAAATTGCAGCATCTCTAGTAGATCGTGGTCATGAAGTTCATTGTGTGACGGGAGGAATTGCTTCCTTGCCCAAGAGATCAATTATTGAGGGGGTTCATGTTCTACGTGTGCGCTCCGGGCGAAAATCAGAGGATACTTGTACGATTCTGGAAATGTTTTTTTGGCTAATCACAGCTCTACCAGTAGCGCTCAAAGAGGTGTATTGCTGGAAGCCTAAGCTCATGCAAGCACATTTTGCCGTTCCAACAGGTGCTCTTGCTTGGGTACTCTATCAACTCACTTCTATCCCTTATGTTTTAACTATTCACCTTGGTGATGTACCGGGAGGTGTTCCAGAGCAAACCGCATTTCTTTTCAAATGGATCAAATTTTTAACAGTTCCCATTTGGCGTTCTGCTGCTGCAGTGACTGCCGTGAGTCGTTTTGTAGCAGCATTGGGAGAAAAAGCCTATGATATCAAGCCAACAGTTATCCTGAATGGTGTTTGCTCTAAAAAAATATTTTCTACTTTTGATCTTCAACCCTCTTACGCAAGTCAGTACATAAAAGGAAAGGAGATTGCTGCAGAGAAGGAACCATTAGACTCCTTGGAAAGAGCAAAATCAGTCCAAATGCTGATGGTTGGACGCTTGAGTATTCAAAAAAATCCAATTTTTGCTATACAAGCTCTTGCTCTACTGAGAGGGCTTCCATGGAATTTAAAAATTGTTGGAGAAGGCCCTCTTTTTCCTTCTCTTGCGGAAATAGTCAAAAGTAAAGGTCTTGAAGAAAAAATTAGTTTCTTAGGATGGCTTAGAAGTAATGAAGTTACAGCAATTATGAAACAGTCGGATATTCTGTTACTGCCTTCCCTTTCCGAGGGGCTTCCAATGGTTGGTATAGAAGCTCTTTTTCATGGTCTTGCTATTGTGGGAAGTCGGATTGGAGGTCTTCAAGACATTATTGTAGAAAATGAAAATGGTTCCTTTTTTAATCTCAATGAAGGACCGCTAGGCATGGCAAAGGCACTGCGTCCTCTATTAGAGCAACGAGTATTATTAAAGAAAATGCAACAGGCCTCTCTTCAAAAAGCAAAGGAATTTGAATGGGAAAAATCTATGGATGCTTACGAGAAGATTTTCCAACTTGTTGGAAGTTGAACTGCTACTATTCATTTCCTGACGTTGCTGCACTACCACGTACAAAAACGTGAATAATACCTTTTTGGTAATCAGCTTTATAATGGCTTTGAATGTAGTGATAGGTTTGAGAAGCCCAGTTACTAAATCGAGAGTGTTCGGTTCCATTAATTGGCCAATCGGTAACAACAATAACAGCAGGATGATACTTTTCAAATTCCTCAATACTGACTTTATCAAAATTAGTTCCTGCCGTCATATCATCGCAGTAAAGATTTTTGAGATAAGAAGGTCGATCTGTCATCAAATTGATCTCTGGATTATAAGGATAGCAGAGAACATATTCACCTGGGAGAGAATGTGTAATAATGCTTTTATAAATTGCTTGTGTTTCTTCAAATTCATGAGGAGTCAGGTGTACACGAACCCCATTTGCTCCAACGAATTCTTGGTCTCTTCCTTGGCTAATAGCAATACCTCCTGTGGATTGAGACTGTATTCCAATCAAAAAATAGATTGAAAGATTAGCAAGAGCAAAAAGTAAAAACAACAAGAGGAGAAATTTCAGCAGCACATTGCTCCCTCTTAGAAACCTCCAAAGAAGTGAGGAAGCTACAATGAGTGTTGTTGTCATTGGAACCATAAATTCACTTAGATGAACCATATCTGGCCTCCAGAAAAAATATTGAGGAAAGAGCACTAACGAGGAGCTCAGCATGATTAAGAAAATCCAAGCCAGAGAGGTGAAGATGCTTTTTTTCTTAATAAACCCTAATGTGAAAAAAAGTAATGTTATCAATAGCAATAAAAAAGCACAAACGAGTGGTAAATAGACCGCTATTGTCATGATACGCTCTCGCAAATCAGATGAAGAGAAGAAGGATGGACGCCGAAGGTTGCTTTTTTCTGTTTTTTCCGAAGGAACAGTCGATTTCTGAGGAGGGGCTTCACTAGCATAGGAGAGATGAGCCTGTGATTTTTTGTAGTTCAGTGCAGTTTCCAAGAGATGATTTCCTTGAACTATAATCATGTGGGGCCATTGCTGATATTGAGCTGCAAAAGGAGTAGCAAATCCTCTTTGCTCTGCATAAAAATAAGTGGGTAGATGAAATAATAAAAATCCTCCAAGTCCTGACGTAAGAGCAATAAAAAGAAAAAGAAGACGTTTCTTAAGTGAATATTTTTTTGATTGCTGGTTCTTGAACCATGGATAAAGGCAAAGGAGTCCCCCAAAAAGAGAACTCAAAAAAAAACCGAGATCGATACGAATTAAAAATGTCATTCCTAACGAGCAACCTGTAGCAATCATCCAGAGAAAATGTTTTTTCACGCTACTACAAGGAAGAGCAAATGTTTTCAGAAAACAGAGCATGTTGAGCATGACACAAAAAGCCATGTAATTGCGAAAGAGCTGTCCTGGTAACAGGAGAGCTACTATACCAGCTAAGAGTGCCAGAGAGTAGCAGTGCGTTGTTTTCCTTGTTATCCAGAATGCAAGGAGTCCAGTGAGGGTCGCCATAGCAAAAAAATAGATTCGCAAGGCCGTATAGCTTGGGCCAAAAAATTTAAAAAGAAGAACAATTGGATAGAACCAAAGTAAGTTGTAATTGAGAGTAACATCACGAATAGGAACTTTTCCGGAGAGTAATCGTAATGCAGTTACCCCCTCACAACCTCCTTCTCCTGCTGGGTAGAGGCTACAGCGGTAGTAGTAGGAGTAGTAAAAAAACGCAAAGAGAAGTAGAAAAAGAAGAGCAAAGATATTTCTAAAACGACGAAAATTTTTTTTCCTAGAAGATTTGATCAATAAAAAACCATCTAGCTTATTTTCCAGCTGCTTGTTCATAAAAAAGGAGGAGCTATGCAGTCGAGTGACTTCAAGAGGAGATGAAGGGAGTTCAAGATTTTGAACGTCAAACTTTTTGAAGAAAAGCTAAGAAACAAGCACTATCCAACAATAGTGTCATAGAATGAGAGAGAATCTATTTCCTTAAGAAATAAACTTTACTACAAATTTTATTTTATTTTTTAGTCGCACCTAAATAAAAAAGATTTATCAAAAAAAGTTATAAATCTTTTGGTTCTAGGAAACCTT
The DNA here is from genome assembly GCA_021849805.1 of bacterium. GTDB lineage: Bacteria > Verrucomicrobiota > Verrucomicrobiia > Chthoniobacterales > UBA6821 > CAIWMF01. The sequence continues at coordinate 9,121 of JAJZSL010000009.1, read as the reverse complement.
CTAATTGACGCAAACGAGTAGGATGACGCATTTTTCGAAGTGCTTTTGCTTCAATTTGACGAATGCGTTCACGAGTGACTCTGAATTGCTTGCCAACTTCTTCAAGTGTTCTAGAATAACCATCTATCAAGCCAAAGCGTTGTTCTAAGACTTGGCGTTCTCGTTCTGTTAGTGATTCAAGAACATCTTTAATTTTGTCTTTCAGCAAAACAATAGCTGCCATGTCAGCAGGATTTTCAGCAGACTTATCTTCAATAAAATCACCAAAACTAGTATCATCACTGTCACCAACGGGAGCTTGCAATGATATTGGCTGTTGAGCCATTTTGAGAACAGCTCGAACACGTTCAACAGGAAGTTGAATTTCGTCAGCAATTTCTTCCGGGGTTGGTTCTCGACCATACTCTTGAACAAGTTGTTTTTGAACACGAATCAATTTATTGATCGTTTCAATCATGTGAACTGGTATACGAATGGTGCGTGCTTGATCAGCAATAGAACGTGTAATTGCTTGACGAATCCACCAGGTTGCATAAGTAGAAAATTTGTAACCACGCCGATACTCGAATTTTTCAACAGCTTTCATCAATCCCATATTTCCTTCTTGAATCAAATCAAGAAAGGAGAGCCCGCGATTTGTATATTTCTTAGCAATAGAGATCACGAGTCGCAAATTTGCTTCGACCATTTCTGTTTTTGCACGTAGAGCAGAGCGAAAATGTTTTTTGAGCGTGCGATGTGCTATCTCAGACTGTTCGGTGGACATCCAATTACGATGATGATGCTCGTTACGTTGAGCAACAATGGCTTGTTTGAGGCGATCTGAGGTGGCGTTAGTATGTTTTAAATGATTCTCATACTCTGCACGTAGCTCTTGAAGTAAGCGAATATGATCATCAACTAAAGCAACGAAATCTTCGGTAATTTTCTGTTTAAAATAAAACTTAGGATACAACTTAATAATCTCCTCAATTTTCTTTTCAATTTCTTGGTAGTCCTTAGGGAGAGGATTTTTTTTAGAAAGGATTTTCTTAATATAAAGACTGGAAACTTCGGAGGCTAATCGCTGGAGCTGCTGGCAGAGACGAGGAAGAGCTTTGAGATAGCGCTCACGGCTCTCAATTTTTTTGTCCAAAATAACGCGATCAAAGCGCTCTCGAGAATCGAGGAGACGTTGGGCTAAATCGATATGGGCATGAGCAATAAGACCAAAACGATAGAGTACGTTCTGCATTTCTAGCTGCGCTTCTTCAATACGCTTGGAGATCTCAACTTCCTGTTCACGTGTTAAAAGAGGAACTTGACCCATTTGCTTGAGATACATACGAACGGGATCATCTAGGATATCAAGACGTCCTTCAGCTTTTTCATCCTTTTCATCTTTCTCCTCCTCTTCATCCAATTTTTTGACTTCTTTAACGCGGTCAACATCTGATGCATCAATAATATCGATTTCAACAATGCGAAGTTGAGTGAGGATCGACTCTATTGTTTCAGGGTTATTCATCCCCTCAGGAAGATGTTCCTCCAAATCTTCAAAAGTAATATAGCCTTGTTCTTTAGCTAATTTTAAAAGTTCACGGACTTTTTCTTGAAGCAACTTTTTAGCTTCACGAGGACTTTTAGGAGGAAGATCACTCTGAATAAACAGAGCGTTTCTACTGGGAAGAGGAGTATTCTCTTGAGGAACTTCTTTTTTCTTTTCTGGTTTGCGAGTTAACTTTTTAGAAGTAACAAAGGTATCTTTTTGTTTTTTTTGATCTTTTAATGCGGACGAAGTATCAGAATCTTCTTGAAGAGAAATTTTAGATGTTTTGTTTTTTGCTTTTTTGATTGGCGTTGAAGCTAAGAGAGTTTTTTTTGGAGTCAGGCTTGATTTTACTGTTCGCTTTTTTTGGGAAGCTGAAGAGGGGATTTGCTTAGATGAGATTATTTTTTTCGAACGAGGAGAAGTCTTTTTATTTTTTTTAGGAACAACTTTTTTTTGAGTTAGACTTGATTTTTTGGAGTTCGCTTTTTTAAGACTAACTTTTTTTGATACCATTTTTGTTGGTAGTACAATGAGTTTCTTTTTTGAAGAGGAGAGAGTTTTCTTTTTAGTCACTGATTTGAACGTGTAAAAGCGGTAAAAAATGTCGAGAAGAAAAATATTCGATAATTGACGAAGGAATATACTATCTTTTAAAAGAAAAACTAGTCTTGATTTTTTAAAAAATACTTTTGTACGCAGTTCTTCTTCAGTTGAGGTAGGTGCAACCTCTTTTTCTAGAGTTCTAGAAAATTTTTAAAAAGTGTCATCGTTGTTTTGTGAGCAAAGTGGAGCAGCAATATTTTCTTTTGTTTGGAAAATGTGTAGTTGCTTTCACCCTTCACGACTGAAAGTTCAAGAGTTGAATGATGCCATTTATAATTTATTAAAGAACTCCCACAGCATGTAGCTTTTCTTGGACATGAGTAAAATGACGCTGAGGAGAAGTTATTTTCTCGAGCTCTTCCTTGGAGAGGCGAGCCATGACTTCAGGTTCTTGACAAAGCGAAGTGAGAAAAGGTAGGGCCTCTTTCCACGTTTTCATGGCTGCTCGTTGAACAGCTTCATAAGCTTTTTGACGTGACATTCCTCGATCAGTCAGCTCCAGAAGGATCGCTTGACTGCCATAAAGTCCATGAGTGAGATCCATGTTGCGCATCATATTCTTGGGATAAACCTGAAGATTTTCTACCAATGTTGTTAACTGGTGGAGCATGTAATCAGCTAACGTCGAAGAGTCAGGAAAAATCAGGCGCTCTACACTGCTATGGCTGATATCGCGTTCATGCCAAAGGGAGACATTTTCCATGGCAGCTAAAGCGTGGCCGCGGAGTACACGGGCTAATCCACAAAGACGTTCCCCGGTAATGGGGTTTCGTTTGTGAGGCATCGCTGAACTTCCTTTTTGACCTTCAGCGAAGTATTCTTCCACTTCCAGAACTTCCGTACGTTGAAGATGACGAAATTCCGTAGCCCAACGCTCAATACTACAACCAATGAGGGCTAAGGTCATGATGAACTCTGCATGACGATCACGCTGTAAAATCTGTGTGGAAAGCAGCGAAGGCTTCAAACCTAGCTTTTCACAAACATAGGCTTCTACTCTGGGATCTAGATGGGCATGAGTACCTACTGCTCCGCTGAGCATCCCCACTGCTACACGACTACGTGTTTGTAAAAGTCTCTCGCGAGCACGGCTAAATTCATCATACATAACTCCTAGTTTCAGACCAAAGGTGATGGGCTCAGCATGAATTCCATGACTGCGTCCTATGGTTGGTGTGTCTTGATGCTCTTTGGATCGCTTTGCAATGGCATGTTGAAGCAAATGAAGATCATTGAGTAGAAGATCAATCGATTCTTTCATCTGTACTGAAAGTGTGGTGTCCAGAAGATCCGAGGAAGTAAGACCACGATGAATCCAACGTGCTGGCTCTCCAACATAGGAAGCTACATTTTCAAGAAATGCAATAACATCATGATTTGTTCGTTTTTCAATTTCAGCAATAGCCTCTTGAGAGAAGGCTCCTTTTCTTCGAATCATCTGTGCATCTTTCTGAGGGATAATTCCAAATGTAGCCATTGCTTCACAGGCTAAGATTTCAATTTCAAGCCAGAGTTCTAATTTTCGTTGCTCTGACCAAAGGGAGCGCATTTCTGGACGACTATAACGTTGAATCATGGTTAAGAGTTTTGTGGAGTAGGGGATTCATCAATGAGAAAAAAAGAAATTCTTCTCAATAGAGATGTTTCAAAAGTTCTCCTCATAAGTTTCTCAAAATAGTAAATTTTCTAGATCGAGGAGATGAAGAATAGAAACCTTTTCTCATCAACTGCTCAACTTCAAGCAAAGAATTCATGCTGAGTTATTATTGTTGATGTTCGCTTCCACGGGGAGGGCTCAAACGAAAAATTGTTTCATTAGGTTTCATGAGATCAAGACGATCTCTAGCAATGAGCTCTAAGTAAGTTTTATCATGTTGTAGAAGGTAGAGTTCACGTTCTTTGCGATGATTTTCTTTTTCTAATTTGATAAGTTCTGCTCGCTTTTTTGCTAAATCAGAGCGCATGTGAGAAAGTTTTCTCCACTCTGGATAAAAGGTCATCAAGAGTAGTGCTAGAACTCCAGCAATGATGAGTAAAATTAAAAAGCGATTAGCTAATGGTAAAATAATCACTTGCTCTTCTCGAGATAATCTTCGAGAGGGAGAGCGATGCTGATGAGCACGTGGAGAATTCATGGCAGCATCATAGCGAAAGGTTATTCTTTCTTCTAGAAAAGTAATTTCTATAAAATAGCAATCTTTCTGATTTTTTTGCTGTTATCATGCTTTCAAGCAGCATGATTTTTTTGTTGGGTTATCTTTGAGAGCCTTAAAGTTCTAGCCACTGTCGTGCCGAAAACAAGAAGCTCAAAACCAGTTTTTATTCTCATGTAGAAGGATTTGAGCGCCGAAGTGACGCGGCCAATGCACGGCTAGAACGTTAGTGAATATGCCTAGAGCTCTCTAAGGAATATTCATGATCCTTCTTGTTACTCTCTTGGAACTAGTGGTGGATGATTGCGAGCATCGTCTAAATTAATTAATCCCTCTTCATCTCTAAAAATGTGATGAGTGAAGTGAGGGTTTGTTTGATCATTAATAGGTTGGGCGATGACTGGGGGATCGATTGGATCGGCGGTAAGAGTTATGGGATCATCATGAAGTTGAGGGGAAGAGGGAACGGCAGTAACTTCAGCACTCACGGGGACTTCTTGAGCATCCGGCACAAGTTGGGCATCTGTACCAATAGGAGGAGTAGTTAGATGTTCGATGAAACCATGTTCCCGGAAAAAATCTACTAACTCTCGTTGTGTTGGTGTTGTGCTAGTGAGTAGGTGAGAGTAAAATTGACGCTTAAAAAGATGAGCAGCTTCGTCTCCTAAAGCTGTTTGGATATCAAATCGTAGCTGATGAAGTGTATCCCGAGCAGAACGATTTTGATCGCGTGTTATGGCAAAAGCATTGATAGCATGTCCAAGGAGAGAGGGAGCTGGATCTCCTGGAACGTAGGTATAAGGGTGATACGTATTATATCCTGCTTCGTTGGTTCGCCAAACATTTTCCATGCTAATTTGCCTTGATTGATGCTCTTCTGAAAAATTGATGATAGAATCAAGAGCTCGGCATGCACTAGAAAACCCTCTGTTTGAGATTGCATAATTTCTATCCCAGCTTGCATTGTGTTCTACTATATTGCGAAAAAGATTACTCATGATAGTCTCATTTTAGATTAACGTAAGAGTGGCAGAGGAGTGAACTATGTTCTTGTTGTTAATCAAGTCTGTTGTAAGAAGCATTGCTGCCAAGTTGTTCTTCAATCCTCAGGAGCTGATTATATTTGGCGATTCGGTCGGTGCGACAAAGAGAGCCTGTTTTGATTTGGCCTGCATTGGTAGCAACAGCAATATCAGCAATGGTCGTATCTTCGGTTTCTCCCGAGCGATGGCTAATCACGCAACTATAGGAATGCTTTTGAGCACATTCTATGGTTTCCAGTGTTTCGGTGAGTGATCCTATTTGGTTGACTTTAACGAGAATGGAATTGGCAATTTCTTGCTCAATTCCTTTTCGAAGAAATTCCACATTGGTGACAAAAAGATCATCTCCGACGATTTGAATCTTATCCCCAAGAGCCTCTGTCATCAGTTTCCAAGTCGCCCAATCATTTTCTGCACACCCATCTTCAATAGAAATGATCGGATATTTATTACAGAGTTCCTTGTAGTAGGTCACCAAATCACTTCCAGAGCGCTTGGAGCCATCTGATTTTTTAAAATGATAAATATTTTCCTCAGTGTTGTAAAATTCACTAGATGCTGCGTCCAGTGCAATGAACACCTGGCTTCCAAGCTGATAGCCTGCTTTTTCTATTGCTTGAGAAATTAAATCCAAAGCAGCTTGAGCAGAGGGAAGCGCTGGAGCAAAACCTCCTTCATCTCCAACAGCTGTGGAGAGACCTTGATGATGCAAGAGGGCTTTGAGTGTATGGAAAACTTCAGTGCCACAGCGCAAAGCTTCAGCAAAAGAGGAAAACTCACGAGGAACAATCATGAATTCTTGAAAATCAATCGGAGCATCTGAATGAGCTCCACCATTGAGGATATTCATCATGGGTACGGGCAGAAGGTTGGCGTTAGGACCGCCAAGATATCTGTAAAGTGGCAGTTTGAGAGCCGCTGCAGCTGCATGAGCGATAGCTAGGGAGAGGCTGAGAATAGCATTGGCTCCTAATTTTTTCTTGGTAGGAGTACCATCCAAAGTGAGCATGATTTTGTCAAGAGCTCTTTGTTCTAAAGCGCTCTGACCGATAAGTTCCCGAGCAAGAATATTATTAACATTGGCTACGGCAGTGAGGGTTCCTTTGCCTAAGTAGCGATTTTTATCTCCATCACGCAATTCCAAGGCTTCATGTTCCCCTGTACTAGCACCACTGGGAACAGCAGCTCGACCAAAGGCACCTCCTGCCAAGTGGACATCAGTTTCAAGTGTTGGATTACCTCGAGAGTCTAAGATTTCTCGAGCGTGAATAGAAGTAATAATGGTCTCTTTCATAAATGATAAAGTTAAGCGTTAAAAGCTATTGCGAGATAATGATCTGTTGAGAAAATAACTGGGAAGAATTTATTGTTCTATCCTGTAAAAATGGATTTCTGTTATAAAATTTCCAGTTTCTTCTTGGAAAAAAGTTCTCTACTCCTGGTTACTCTCAATGAATTGAGAAGATAGTTCTTGAGTAAAGGGCTCAATTTTTTCAATCACTACGCGGCGAGTTTTCTCTTCCGTCGGCAGTTCCACGACATCACCAACAGGATGACCTAGGAGAGCCTGACCGATGACGGCTTGGTAGGAGACCCAACGTTTGCTAGGATCTCCATCCCAAGCTCCCAAGATTGAGTAGACTTCTCGTTGAGCGCTAGCTTCATCTCGAAGGGTTACCACGGTTCCAATAGAAACAACTGAAATATCAGGATTCTCAAAGTTGGTTCCCCGAGCTCGATGAAGAAGAAGTTCGAGTTCTCCTTTCTGCCGAAGTAAAAGCGCTTGCTGTTCTTTAGCTGACTTAAATTCAAAATTTTCTCGCAAGTCACCATAAGAACGAGCAATAGAAATATCCTTGGTGTTTTGTGGAATTAACTTATTGATGAGATGCTCATATTCTCTTTTGCGACGCTCGAGACTTGCCCACGAAACCGTGATACTTTCTTCACGAGTAGAAGAATGTTCTTTTTCTTGATGGCCGCTCATAAGAGTTTGAAGTTCTGGGTGAACTTTCAAAATTCTTGCTAAAAGAGAACGACGATCTAGATCATTAAAAACCGGACTGAGCATGATTTTACGCATCATGGTCCGTGCTTGTTCGTCAGAAGCGCTCTTGAGTAAGTCAGCAATGAGCTCACGATCGTGAAAGAGAAGCTCTTGTAAACGTTGCCCTTTTTTGCCATCGGCGTGCATGTCACGCTCTAAAGAAAAAATGATGACAGAGAGAAGATCACTATTAATAAAAGAAGTAATGTTTTTCTTGCGGGACTCACAAATCCAAAAAAGTAGGTCCGAGCTTACTGAGCGGTCTTGAATCATTCGAGCTAAAATGGCAGTAAAGAGCTCCTCTTGCTGATTTTCCTTGAAAAGATGGAAGAGCTCGTCAATCAGCCTGGGTTCTCCATGAGAGAGAAGGGATTGTGCACGTTCCTGCCATTTTTCTGGATTAAGGGCAGGAAAACTCTTGAGGATGCGACGATATTTTGAAGCCGGAAGCTCTAGAAAAATATCATGAAGCTTCTTTGAAGTGTTTGTTAACAAAGAAACAAGTGATGGTTGATGCGATGGATCAAGCACATCATTGAGTTCTTCATGAAAAGAAGCTAGTTCATTACGAACTAAAAGAAGCTCGAGTGCTTTAGCCGTATGGAGACGCTCCGATCGTCGCACCGCCTCCTCAATATCAGTAATAAGAAGTTTTAGGTCTTGAAGAGTGAATGTTCTTGAATCAACAATTTTTAATAAAGCATCAAGAGCCATGACTTGCTCTTTGGGATGACGAGCAGAGCGGAACTGCTCTAAAATACGATTTTCTGGTTCTACCTTAATTTCTTGCAGTTCAATAAGAGATCCTTTTTTCGTTGGAAAAGAGAAATGGCCATCACTTTTGAGTTTCTTCTTAGTCGTCGCCAACCATTTTTTAAAACTAATCGTATTAAAAATAGTCGGAACCAAAATAGACTCAATTTCCTCAATAGTCGCTTTGCCCTCATGATCTCTGAGAATAGAGCGAATGAGTTGAACGGGATTTTCTTTTGCTTCTTCTTGAATTACTGAAGGATTTTTTGAAAGACGAACAAGAATATGATCTTCTGGAATTGGAATTAATGTTTCAAGTGCATAGCGAACTTGCATGGGGTGATTTTTTTTCTTCTCAAAATCAATCACGATCTGATCGTTCAATAATTGCCAATGGTTGATGCAACCGAATCCCCAGCTGCGGTGTTTACAGTAGTCTCCAGGTTTTAATAAATTAAGTTTTTCGGCATCCTGAGCACTAATTTTACCAGCATCGATATATTCAGTAAGTTCATCATTCATCATCTTTTTACATTAGTCTGTTTTAAGAATGAAGGCGAAGAAGAAAAAATAGTTGACCACTTTCTCCTCTTCATTTTTTAGTCAATTTTGTGAAATTTATGATCTACAAGTAGTACCTCTATAGCACCTATTAGTTCGTTATCTCATTGACGTCGTTAGAAAATTTACTTAACTCCATTAACTCTATAAAGCTCTTAAATCATTTTAATTTTATCGTCCACCCCATTCTATGAATCCCCCCCGACAACCATTGATCAACAAGCCTCTAGGAGATCTTCTCGGCTCCCTCTTCAAGGTCTTCAAGGACCTCAAGAGACCCCCTCAGTCCTCTCAACATTCTGCCCAGCAGAGCGCTTCTCCCTTCTCCCATCAGCCTCTAGCAGGAGCCCTCTTGAGCATGCTCCTAGCTCTAGGATTTCTAGCGATTGCTCCTGGAGCGCTGCTTGCCCAGAGCAGTAGCCCTTCTCCT
>JAJZSL010000018.1 GCA_021849805.1 bacterium | reverse complement strand
GTTCGCTTGAACGAAAAGCCGCTAGAAGAACAGCTGCATCATGATCGGAGGCAACCGAGGAGATGGAAGGACGCCGACTCTCAAAAGCAAATCCAGCCTTCTCCGAGGAACCCTCAGATCCATCATTCTCGGAAGTAGAACCGCTAGAAACTTGAGTGAAGGAAGGGGAGGAGTCTCCTGAGTTTCTTCCTGAATGAAAAGCCGCTAGAAGAACAGCTGCATTATGTTCATTGTTGCTATTAGCTGAAAGGCCAGTCCCTCTCTGGTCCTCCCCTTGAGGATCTACTACAGTTGCATCTTGCGACTGTTGAGCGTCTGTATTCACTGCTTGATAGGAACTTCTCGACCAACAAAATGAAAAACAAGAAGTCATTATTTGATATACCCATCCCAGGATGGAGCGATTAGTAGCTACTGGCTCAATAGGCATTCCCTGCATGGTGGCAGTATGTTGTCGAGCTGGATCCGATGAAGTTGCTTGTGATGCCTGGTTTCCGGCATTTGAGGAAGTTCCATCAATAGATGTTGGCATCGTCGTGTAGCAAAACAGACTTCGTTATTTTTTAGAAGCAGCTTGGTTTAGGTTGACTTTGGGTGGACTTTGTTTTAGGGCTAAAACACAAAACACATCTGCAATGTGTATCCTGGTTTTTAAAAAAGGGAAAGGTTTTTTGCGGTATCAGAAAGTATTTCAAAGAGTATTCGAAAAATATTAGGGCGCACTCTACTCATCAACCGGAAATAACAGGAAGAACAGATTTTTTTCGTTCGTTGAGAAACTCTCACCAAGATCATCCAAAACATGAAACAGTTGAAACAGCCAGCCTTCTACATCCTAGCAAGCCAGCGTCATGGGACGCTTTATACAGGGGTTACTGGTAATTTGATTCGAAGAGTTTGGGAACATCGAGAAAATAGGCAAGATAGCTTCACAAAAAAATATCGCGTGCATCAGCTTGTTTACTTTGAATTTTATGAACATTTCTTGGCTGCCATTGCTAGGGAGAGCGCTATAAAACGATGGAAGCGTCTTTGGAAAATACGACTCATCGAGCAAATGAATCCTACGTGGGAAGATCTCTATGAAACATTGTTTTAGAAAATCTCTCCTTCTTCAATGCCATCTTCAGTCCAACATGAGATCTGAGCTAGTCCAACATGAGACCTGAGCTAGTCTGACATGAGACCTGAGCTAGATCTTAGAATCGATAGCACCCCCTTGTACTCTTCGATAGCGCTCTTTGTGTCCGTTGCCTCCTTCTTACAACCTTCGCTAGCGCCCTTTGACCCTTCGATAGCGCCTTCTCGTATCCTCGGCTTCCTCTTGCAACCTTCGCTAGCGCCTTCTCGCACCCTTCGGCTTCTTCTTGTGCCGTTCGTCTCCCGTGTCCTTCGTCTCCCGTGTCCTTCGTCTCCCGTGCTCTTTCGTCTCTCTCCTGCACTCTTCCGTCATTCCTGCGGAGGCAGGAATCCAGGACGCCGTGGGGTTTCCTCTTTTGGCTATAATGGACGAGAGCTTCTAGAGCGATTTTTTTCATTATTTTCATGATCAACAGCGCCACCAAGCAGCGGTGAAATCAAACATCCGGAGCAACACGGAGAACAGAACACTACTTTTCAACATGAGTATTGACCGTGTTCTGGATTCCTGCCTCCGCAGGAATGACGGAAAGGGGGGCAGGAATGATGGAAGGAACAGTGATGACAATGGATCTAGTAATGGCAATGGATCTGGTAATGGCAATGGATCTGGTAATCGCGATGGATCTGGTAATCGCGATGGATCTGGTAATGACGATGAGTCCAGTGATGACAATGAGCCTAGTAATGAGGAAAGGCCTAGTGATGACGGAGGGTCTAGGAATAACGATCAATACAAGAGTAATAGAAAAGGGAACAAGACGACCGGAAAATTTGATCAGGCCTGATTTTAGAAGCAACGAAAGACTTCCTCAATAGTTGCTGCTTCTATCAAATTTTCGATCCAATAGGAAAGCTTGTCGCTATCAGCCTCTTCAATCATATGAAGGTGCTCTTTTTTAACTTTAGCTGGAAACCGACGACGAAGTTGTTTGATAAGCAAAGAGCGAAATAGTTGACGCTCTTCTTGACGGCCTTCTTGACGGCCTTCTTGACGGCCTTTCTGCAGACCTTTTTGGAGGCCTTCTTCGACAAATGCTTCAGCAATAGTCATGATTTCTGATTGGGTTGATGGGGCTAAGTATTTTTTGAACTCTTCAACAATCTCGTAGCGCGATAAACTATCTTTATTTGTTTGAAAGAGATAATAGGCTCCTGCCTTGATGATATCAAGTTGATTCATTGACTCTAGTTCATGAAGAAGATCGATGATTTTACTAATAAATCCTAGGGTATCGCGTGTGTTAGCATATTTGAGATGCATTTCTAAGATACCAAGAAGAGGCTTTTTCTTTAAATCGTCATCAGGAATGCTTGGTAAATCAATAAGATTAAATGGCTTTAGAAAAATCTCACGTGCTAGAAATGGATCTTGGAACATTTCAAAAATGTCAGTTGTATAACAGTATGGTTTCTCTCCATTGTAAATAACGCACGGATAGACTAGAGGAAGATGGAGAACTTTTTGTTTTTTGGTATTCTCGAGTTCTCGTCGGAAAATTTTTAATGTATACTCAAAGATGCGTAGTGGCATCAGCGGGTCTGCTCTACGCTGATGCTCAATCAAGAAATACAGATATCCTGGAGTTCCTTGAAAAGAGGCCTTATAGAGAATGTCTGTTCGATGTTCAACAAAATCTCGATCAATAAAACTGCTGTCGGTCAACTTGAGAGAACCTGGATCAAGGAGTGCTGCAATTTGAGCAGGAAAGTGAGTTTCAATAAATTCTTCAGCAGCTAGAGGATTACTCATCACTTTTTTAAAAAAAAGGTCGTGCGGTTGAGAGACTTTATTAGAAGGAGAGTTCATTATTTAATAAATTGACCTATATAAACTTAAAGAATAGAGATATCCATCAAAAATTACTAATACTCCCCTTTCAAAATAGCCCCCT
>JAJZSL010000008.1 GCA_021849805.1 bacterium | reverse complement strand
CAAGCTCCAGAACAAGCTCCAGAACAAGCTCCAGAACAAGCTCCAGAACAAGCTCCAGAACAAGCTCCAGAACAAGCTCCAGAACAAGCTCCAGAACAAGCTCCAGAACAAGCTCCAGAACAAGCTCAAGTTTCTAATAGGAATAACTATTATGAGTGTAGCTATCAGTACGACTATTCAAGGTATGAGGCTGCCTATTCAAAAATCCTTACAAAATATCGAGAAGTTTTTAAGAATCAAAATAATATGCTTTTTGATCAATGGTTCAACCTCTCTAATGGAAGAGTAAAATCATTCTTTGAGTTGACTCGAGATACAATAATAGACTTTTCTCAAAGTGAAAAAGTTCTAAACAGTCAAGCATACAATGAACAAATATCTAACATAGCTTCTAGAATGCTGGTTTGGTATCTTGACAAATCTGTGAAAACTCAAGAATGCCTAACGGAGCTTTCAACAACAAGAGAACAGCTCGTTGGACTTATTGATCGTGCTCCTGATTTGCTCGCTCCTAATACTCATTCAGCTTCTTTAACAATGCCTGATTTGCTTCGTTTAGTTCAATCCAGAAGGGGCAGCATAGGTCAACCGAGTGATGATGATCAAGGTAAAGTCAGACTATTGAAGAAACTATTAGATAATTCTCTAGATAGTATGACCACTGCTACTAGTAGCAGTACTACACTTAAAGAAGAGCTGACAGTTAGTGACAAGTCTGAAATAGAATCGAGACTCAACCAGGCGAGTAGACAAATTGAAAAGTTAGGAGGTAGTGAAATTAGCGCTTCAGCTAATCAATCTGAAGCAGTACCTCAAAAAGCACTATCAACTCCAGCAGAAATTCCCTTTGAGATGCAGTCACAATTTTTAAGTTATCTACGAAAATATCAAAGCTTACAAAAACATGAGTCTCCTATGCGCCCTTTGTTGATTGGTAGTTTTGAAGTCACTATTACTGAAGATCCTAAAGATAAGAATACCGTAGTTATTAGTTTTGAATTAAGCAGTGAATCTCAGCATGAACTAGATAAAATAGTAAGTAATTTAAATTTAGCGCAAGACGTAATACCTCGTCTGATAATGGAAAAAGTGTTTAAATCATATAATCAGCAGTCTGTTGGTAATAATAATTTAGAAAATATCATTGATTATACTTCTAAAGCTATCAGCAGCATCGCCAGCGGATATAAAAGAACAGTGCGCCTCCCCTCCTCTCCGGAAGAATCTTCGGCTAACGAGAGTAATCAGAAAGAATTAACTTTTTTGACTCAATATCATCGAACACTATCTGATCATTTCTTAAAGTTGGCTCCTGATTATCAGAGAGATCCTTCAACTGGTAGAATTGAAAAAAAGAAAGCGCCTGCTGCAGTAGTAGAAAGAGCAGGAGCTGATGAAATCGATTAGCTAGAGAATTTTTGATTCAGGAGAGCAAGTTGACGGTTCTTCTGCTCGATGATTTGTGACAAATCGGCTGCTAGTTTTAATTTCTCCATGACCGTTTTGTTCAATTCAATGATGGTTTTGAGCTGCTCAGTGTTTTTGTGGTGGAGCTGTTCATGGGCTTTCATCAAGTGATGAAGACGATGGTTGTTTTTTTCCTCTAAGATGAGCAAGGATTCAAGAGGGAAGAACTGATCATTCCATTTCCTCAGGAATGGCTTCAGCTCAGAGAAGCTGATCTTCTCTTTGGCAACATGGAGGAGCTTGTGATAAATCTCCAGAGCAAAGGAGTAACAAAAACTCTGCTCCAAGCGATTTTCTTCATTTCCGTAGAAATGCCGGAGCGAAGGATCAAGAAAATCGCAGCTGTAGGAGTAAAGGACCTCGGGATGTAACGGGAGAGAAAATTTTTTGGAGAGACGCTTCATTTGATGTGTTGGATTTTTGAGGAGTTCATCATAATCAACAATAATTCGCTCATAGCCTTCCGAATGATGGAGACAACTAAGAAGGTAAGAAATCCAAATCCAGAGTGATTTCTCACGATGTTGATTTCTAAATTGCTCTTGGCAGGCTGCTACATTCAGGGGATTCCTCAGTGCGATGATAAAAGAAGGTTCTACATGGCAAGTAGCGAATACTTTTTTCCAAAAAGGCAGGAGAAGAGAGAAACGAGGATCCTTGATTCCATAGAGAGGGTATTGCTGAATTTTTCTATGGAGTAGTTCAGAGGCTTGTTGAAAGTACCCGTGTGTTTCTAAGGTAAGGATCTCCTCTTCACTCACTGGGAGGATTCGGCGTAAGCGATCCTCAAAAGCATTAAGCATCTCTAGATTGAGTCGATGAAAATCTGCATCCTCCCAATATCCTTTTTCATTGTAGAGATTGGGAGCAATGAGGTGATGACCGAGAGAAACACCCATGGTTTCAAGCCCCTTGGTGATGGCGCTGGTACCACTGCGATGAACACCAAGTACGATAATGAGACGACGTTTTTTCATCTGTTCTCAGAGGTGGCGTTATTCTGCAAGTTCTCTTTTTTGTTGAAGAAGAGCATGGAGGCGAACTTCACGACGATGAATTTCCTTGGAGTAGTGAGCAATGGCGTATGTTTGTTGGTTGCTTTCTTTATGGAGCTGATGAATGGTTTGATCAAGCTGCTGAATTTCTTCTCGTTGTGCTTTGATACGAGCATGCTTTTTTTCTGCCAATACCAAAAGGGAAGAGATTTCTTGAAGCGCTTTTTTCCATGATAGAAGAGGTTCTCTGAGGTCCTGAAGATCGAGTTCATCGGTAGCTACCTTCCGCAGCTCTTCGTAGATCTCAAAAGCAAGCTTTCGATAAAAGGGGAGGGATGTTGAGCGCATCTTTGTCTCATAGAAATGACGCCTCTTCAAATCAACGTAGTACTGACAGTATAATCTTAGGTCTTCTTCAACAATGCTAAGGCCAAGGATCCGAGCAATTCTCCTCATCTGGTATGCTGGATCACTGAGAAGCGTGTCGTAGTCAACAATCAATGACTGATGGATAGTGGCAGCATCAAGAGAGGCGAGAAGATAGGAAATCCAAATCCAAGATGATTTTTCGACATGTTCCGCTTGTGTAGCTGTTGTGCTTCCAGGATGGCGTAGAGCAATGATCAAGGAGAGGGTGATCTGGTTGTGCTGAAAAACTCTTTCCCAAAAAGGGAACAAAATAGAGAATCTCGGGTCTTTGATTCCAAGAGGTTGATGTTTGGGAAATTTTCCAAGAAGGAGCTGGGATGCTCTTTCCAGAAAGCCCTTAGCAACTAAGGTTTCAACTTCGTTACAGCTTAGAGGAAGAATTTCACGGCGGCGCTCTTTTCCAAACGAGAGAATCATTTCGAAATTCAGCGTATGCACGTCAGGATCCTCCCAATGCAACTTTTGCTCAAAAGGGGAGGAGAGGGTGAGTGAAGGCCCCAAGGAGACGCCCATGGTTTCTAAACCTTTGGTCAGTACGCTTGTTCCACTGTGAGCAGGGCCAATAACGAGAATAAGATGTTTGTTCCTCTTCATTGTTGATGATGGGGAACCATTGTTGCGAGCTCTTGTTCTAGAAGAGCTACCTGAAGGTTTTTCTGGTGCAAGATCTGACAAAGAGAAGCTAGTTGATAGGAATTTTTGTTGATTAATTTCTGGAGCTGACGAGCCACTTCTTTGCGTTCCTCCATGAGCTCTTTGAGTTGATTGCTAGTAAAGTTGTTCTTGCGCTCCAAGAGAAGAAGGGGATGTGCTTTTAGGAATTTTTTTTTCCATTCTTGCACTAATGGGTGCAGAGCTTCCAAGGACTCTTGATCTTGCGCAACAAGAAGTAAATTTTTATAAATTATGATCGCCAGTTCTTGATCAAAGGTCTCTTCTTGAGATACTTTTCTCTCTGCTTGGGAATGGCAGAGCATCGGATCAATAAAATCAGAGCAATATTCTTCCAAGAGCTCAGGATCAGTAGAGAGCCCGAATAT
Source organism: bacterium (assembly GCA_021849805.1). Classification (GTDB taxonomy): domain Bacteria; phylum Verrucomicrobiota; class Verrucomicrobiia; order Chthoniobacterales; family UBA6821; genus CAIWMF01. The sequence continues at coordinate 72,543 of JAJZSL010000008.1, read as the reverse complement.
TCTAGCAATCCTTTCGAGCTGATGCTTGGGATTGATGAGAAGCTCACCATAGTCAACCACAATGCGTTGATACGATACTGTTTCTTCCAGGGAGCTGAGGAGATAGGAAATGTAGGTCCAAAAGGCAACTTCATCATCTTCGATGAGAGCATAGTTTTTGTTGGATATAGCCACACTCCAAGGCTCCCTCAGTGCAATCAAAAAATAAGGAACCAAGCCCGCCTGCTGAAAAACTTTTTTCCAAAAGGGAAGAAGCAGTGAAGATCTTGGATTTTTTAACCCAAGAAGGGGAGTCTCCTTCGCCTTGTTAGCTAAAAGATCAACGGCTTGCTCAAAAAAACCACGAGCACATAGGAAGGTGACTTCTTCTTCATCGATAGGAAGAATGCGAGGGTAGCGATCTCCAAGAGCTTCTAATAATGTAATATTGAAGTCATGGAAGGAGACATCTTCCCAGTGCCCTTTGGGGTTGAAAAAATTTTCTGGGAGCAAGTCCTCTCCTAGAGAAATCCCAAAGGTTTGGAGTCCCCGTGTCAGTGCACTAGTTCCACTTCGATGAATCCCTAGAACAACGAAGAGTTTTCGCTCCTGCTTCATGTAGCTGCAGTCATTTTGGAGGGATCGACCCATCGATCAAAATTTTCTTCGCTCAGAAAACCTAATGCTAGAGCTGCTTGTTTGAGCGTGATATTTTCCTGGTGAGCTCTCTTGGCTATTTGAGCAGCCCTGTCGTAGCCAAGGTGTGGATTGAGAGCAGTGACTAACATGAGAGAATTGTTGAGATGCTCTGCAATTTTTTCCTCATTAGCCTCAATTCCTTCAACACAGTGGAGACTAAAGGAGTAGCAAACATCACTGAGAAGACGCACCGAATGAAGAAAGTTATGAATAATGAGTGGTTTGAAGACATTGAGTTCAAAGTTTCCAAGTCCAGCAGCCATTCCAATAGCTGTGTCATTCCCTATGACTTGAAGCGCAACCATGGTGACGGCTTCACACTGAGTAGGGTTGACTTTCCCAGGCATGATGGAGGAGCCAGGTTCATTCTCTGGAAGTTGCAGCTCCCCCAAACCACAGCGAGGCCCCGAAGCAAGCCAGCGAAGATCGTTGGCTATTTTCATGAGGGATGCAGCCAGGGACTTGAGAGCTCCACTAGCGCTGACAAATTCTCCATGAGAGGCTAGGGCTGCAAATTTGTTTTTTGCAGAGCAGAAAGGAAGGGAGGTGAATTCCCTCAGATAGTGAGCTACGCGTTCTCCAAAGCCTAGGGGGGCATTCAATCCTGTTCCTACTGCTGTTCCCCCAATAGCAAGTGCTAATAAGTCATTGAAGGCTACTTCGATTTTTTCCTTGTCGGCATCAAGCATGGCTACATAACCAGAGAATTCTTGTCCTAAGGTCAAGGGAGTAGCATCTTGCAGATGAGTACGACCAATTTTGACAATGGTAGAGAAGGCCTCCATTTTCTGAGCAAGGGCAGAGCGTAGCTTCCAGAGAGATGGTAGCAAGCGATCCTGCAGCATCATCACGGCTGCAATATTCATAGCGGTAGGGAAGGCATCATTGGATGATTGTGATTTATTGACATCATCATTGGGATGAATTGGTGTTTTAGAGCCTAGGCGACCACCTGCTAGTTCGATAGCGCGATTGGCAATCACTTCATTGGCATTCATGTTGCTCTGAGTACCACTTCCAGTTTGCCAAATACGCAGTGGAAAATGATCATGGAGCTTTCCTGAAATCACCTCATCGGCAGCCTGGGCAATGAGGGCTACTTTCTCTGCAGAGAGGAGGTTGAAATCACCATTAGCATAAGCGCATGCTTTTTTTAGTAATCCAAGAGCTTTAATAAGTTCAGGTGGTTTGCAATCATTGCCAATGTTGAAATGAATGAGAGAACGTGCTGTTTGAGCTCCATAATAGCGATGATGGGGAACCAATATACTACCCATACTATCGGATTCTTGACGATGCGTTGATGAGTTGGAGAGGGGAGAGGAGACATGCTCTTCATGATGCTGAATCATAGAATAAGGGAGGGAAGAATTTGAACTAGATCTTTATTGTCTTTTCGATAAGTTGGAGAGAAGTAAATATGTCCTAGAAATTTTCTAAGATGACAAAAATAATGACAAAATGATGACAAAATTTTTTTTCTATCTCTCGTTGATTTTAGTTACGCTAGCGACTGGGTTTAGTTACTTCAATCATCAATACCTTAGTAATCTTTTAGCAAGCAAAGCACTCTTGTTGGAACAACGAGATCATACGATTCTCAATTTGGAGAAAGAACTCAAGGAAGCTCAAGAGAATCTTACGTCCCAATCAGCTCTTCAAGAGAGTAGCAAGAAGGAGATCAGTGATGCCCAAGAAGCTCAAAGAAAGGCTGCCGCTGATTTAGTTCAGGCTCAGCAACGACTTGTAGAGGGAGAAGAGAAAATCAAACAATTAGAAGCTGAACTTTCGGCCAAAGGATCGCGTATTCAAGAGTTGGAAGCATCGCTTCAACTGCTTTCTTCCTCCAAAGAAGTCACCAAATCCAAAACCTCCTCTCACAAGGAGAATAGGGAGAACAAGGATAAAGAAAAAAGCTCTAAGGAAAACTCCATAGAGCCAGTGAAGGAGACTCTCAAAAAAGAGAATCCTCTTAAGGAGCGGAGTGCTAGTTGCCAAGCAGGGAAAGTGGTTGCTTTTAATAGTACTTGGAATTTTGTTGTGATTAATCTTGGAGCTCAAGATGGAATAAGCACGGGAGTTGAGCTATCGATCAAACGTAACAATGAGCTTCTTGCTCGTGCTAAAGTGACCTCTGTTGAGAATTCCACAGCAGTAGCTGATTTGGAGATGGACTCTTTTTCCAAAGGCATACTCCTTGAGGCGGGAGATCAAGTGATCATTACCGATAAGGGGGGGGCTAAATAATCGAGTGAAGAGTCCTTCTTCTCTTTTCGAAGATTTTTTTAAATTTCTTTTTGCTTCTCATTTGAGAGCCATTCATCTTAAAGCCACCTTTTTTAAAACCACGTTTTCTTCTGTATGAATCATTACCGTATTACTCATCGGGTAAAAGAAAAGAAAAGTGTTTTTTTATCGAAAATCCCTTTTTTACTGAGACTAATGCTCCTTCTCGTTGGTCCTCTTATGCTTCTATCAAGCTGTTCTTCCCTGGAGAGCAATGCTGCTGAGCATGAATCTTCTGCTCTGGCTAGTCCTATTCCCTGGAACAAGCCTGCTTCCTGGGAGGGAGCTGGAGCCCTTGGTGGTATGGGGTTCCAGGGAACACATTAAGAGCATTGCTCAAGATCAATCTCTTGCTAGTTCCCCTCTTATTGCTTAAAAAATTCAGTGTTAGCACCATGAGTCTGACTACTCCATTTGGTTACCTCCCCTCTTTGCTGCTTCATGAAGTAAGCTTTTCAAAAATGATCCTCCTCTAGTCTTCTTCTTACTTCCACGTTGCATGATGCGTCTCCTCTCTATTGACCCTTCCTTGCGTGGAACAGGGTTTGCTATCTTAGAGAATGCAGAGCGTGTTCTTCGTTGTTTGCACTATGGAGTGATTAAGAATCCTCCCTCTCTCTCTGTTCCCGAAGCTCTCTTGAGAATTGATAATGTGCTCTGCGTACTCATTGAAGAATATCAACCGGAGATGATCGTCTTGGAGAGTGTTATTTATGTGCAGAGTTATTCAACGGCTATTCTTCTAGGAGCTGCCCGGGGAGTTGTTCTGCTACTTGCTGCAAAAGAAAAACTGCCCATTCATGAATACCCTCCTAAGCGTGTGAAACAAGCAGTCGTTGGTCATGGAGGTGCAACAAAAAACCAAGTTGCCTTTATGGTGAGAGCTCTTTTGGGCCTCAGGGAGACTCCACCTAGTGATGCTGCTGATGCCATGGCTATAGGATTAACTCACCTACGCACTCAAGCTCTAGTGCTACCGGAAGGAAGAGGAAAAAAATCACGAGCTACTTCGTGGAAAAAGTTTTTAGAGCAGTCGGAGAAGACTCAGAAGTTAGTGATTCCATCCTAATGGTACCTCTTCTTCAATCTCGCTGGTTAGGAAGGATCGATTACCAAGAGGGTCTGCATCTCCAAGAGAAACTGGTAGCTCAAAAAATAAATGGATCCAGAGAAAACTATCTTCTTTTTCTAGAGCATTCTCCTGTTTACACCATGGGGAGAAGAAGAGATGATTGGAGCCTTGGGACAACCTCTCTTCCTCATCCTCTCTACCGTATTGGTCGTGGAGGAGAGGCTACTTATCACGGACCTGGACAGTTGGTTTGTTATCCTATTTTGGATTTATTGCTCTTTCATCACGATTTGCACGCCTATCTTCGATTCTTAGAAGAAGTAACAATCAAAACTCTCTATCACTATAAGATCATGGCATCACGCCGAGAGGGACTCACGGGAGTTTGGGCCGAGGATCGCAAGATTGCTTCTCTAGGGATTGGTGTTCGTAAATGGATTTCTTTTCACGGTTTAGCCCTTAATGTTTCAGGGGACCTCACCCCTTTCGAAAAAATTACTCCATGTGGTATTCGTGGAGTAGTCATGACTTCTGTGGAAAAAGAAGGAAAAGAAATAAATAAAAATTTTTGCACTCCATCGTTAGAAGAAATAGCTACTAAGGTAGAAGAAATCTTCTATATTGAGTTAAGAATGTTAAGTTAAAAACTAAGGATCATCTCCCTATTTTTATTAAAACCTTACCACACCAAACTTTTCACACTGAACCTTTACGAAACCATGAGCAACTCTACAATTTCCTCGAATCGTAGTACCCCACCTCCAGCCCCTTGGGATCTAGAAGCGCAAAGCGAGGAACAGGCGCCCCTCCTGGCCTCTTCTACTTCTATCAGCAGTGGGCACATTAGTGATACTACTGGAGGGCAGAGAGAGGAGAGGAGTGCTCTAGGGAGGCTGGAAAGAAGACCTTTCTACGGTTCTATAGGTGGAATGAACCTTCCTAGAGGGAATCAATCAAGAGGTCCTATCACCACCGCACTTGCTCCAGCGCTCAGCGCTCCCCAGCGAACAGAAGCACTTCTAGCCAGCTTAGAGAGAGAGCGACAAATAGTCCGTACCATCGAGCAAGACATCAAGAAACTGCATTATGCCGATACAATCTCCTTGGTGATGAGCCTGGATTTTAATCAAATGGGAGAGGATGAATTTAGTGGTGAAGTTGGAACTTTAGGATCCCTCAACCGTGCCTATAACTTTCCAGAAGCTCCCTTTGTCCTCAACAAGAATGACGGAGAGAGAACTCCTTTTGAGATGAATCTTCTGCCTTTAGAAGGAGAAGAGGGAGTTCAACCGTATCCGATCACGCCTCCTCTAGCACTTAAGAATCTCCAAGGAAGCCGACGAGGAGAGAGTCCTACTCGTGCTTCCAATAGTGATCCGACAGCTGCTGAGAATAGAATCATTCGAGCACACCTTCGTGGAGCACTGGAAGCCTACTATGGGGAAGAGCAACTGAGTCATTGCCCAGCTGCTGCCAATCTCCTAGATCCAGCTCACCAAGAAGAACCGATAAGGCATCGTGACCTATACAGCATTATTGATGCTTTAGGAGCTCCTAGTGTCAAAGGAGAACTCAAGCGCCTGCGGGAGCAATATCGAGTCCTCTCCCCCCAAGAGCTAGAGAACTTGCAACAACTGCTCTTACCTTCTCTCTATGCCGATGCCTTGGATGCTAAGAGAGAGGCACAGAGAGCTCTTGCTACTGCTGCCCATCATACCCTCGATCACCCCGAGGAAGCCCTCACGCAATTCTTCTATCATAGTGCCCAGACGGCAGCTCGAGGGGGAGGAGTCCTTCTTGGAGCAGCAGCAGCAAGCCCTCTAGGGGGTATCATCATTCCCTCTGTAGCAACAGGTGTTACTGTTGGTACTGTAGTTGGTGCTTTAGTCAATGTTCTTGTACTTGAAGGTACTGCTAGAGAGGGCGATGATGTTAATATCTCTCAAAGCCTTGCTGACGGTGCTTTTGCAGGTGGTATGATTAGTAGTTTTGGTTCTCTAACTGGTACTCTATTTGGTAATATTATGAATATTACGGAATTGGGTAACCCGTTTTATGATACGACTGGAAGTATTATTTTTGGCATGCTTGGTGGCTTTATTGTTTCTACACTTTCTATACATATCCTGATGCGTTCTGAAGAACCTGTTCTCGATCCTGAACGTAATATATTTTCTCTCTTCTTAGGTGGCCTTACAGGTAGTATGATAGGTGGTGGTTTAGGTTCAATGCTTGGAGGAGTACTTTTTGATGCGCTTGGGGGCTTTCATCATGTTAGCAATGCTATGGTTCATGCCGTAGGTGGCACTGTCGGACTTGGTGGTTCTGTTGCTGGTGGAGCAACTGCTGCTTATCTCAGGAACTACTTAGCCCCTGACGAGTCTTTGAGAAGAGCTCGAGCAGCACTCAATGATCTCAGTGGTCAGAGTGCCCAGGAGGCACTCTCCACGTTGCAGGAAGCTCAAGCCAAGGATGAAGAAACGCTCGCAGCTCTCCGGACTATGGTGGAACAGCAGAGAGGAGAGCTGAGCCTCCATCAACTTTCTCCCTTAGAACCTCCTCCCTTAGCCGCTGGAGAGAAGATTAGGGCTCCTCGAGCCAGTGTCAGTAATCTCTCAAGTGCTTCCCCAAATGCCCTGGAGAGAGAGGATTCTGGTGAAATCAAATTCCCCGAGGAGGAAGTGCTACCAGCGACTTCTAGTCCGGAATCCAAGAGGGAAGCAGTAGTTCGAGGATCCTCTCAACTAGGCGATAGCATCATCAGCCTCCTTGAAGCCCAATGTCACTATCGAGCTGAATTGATCAGAACCTTAGCTCAAAAAATAAAAGGAGAGGAGAGGCGGAAGGAACTTTTTCTCGAGAGGATAAGGCCTGTAATACGAGGGCTCTGATTCATAAAAGGGGACTCCTCTAGAAGTCCTCATTTCAACGACAGTGGCCTCCCCTTAAATTGATGAAAAAAATTGTTTTTTTATTTTATGAAGGAATGACAGCCCTCGATGCCATTGGACCTCATCAAGTTCTTGTTAACATTCCAGATGCAGAAGTGAAGCTTGTTGCCTCCAAAGTTGGCTTAGTAACAACAGACACTACCCACCTGAAATTTCTCGCAGAACATTCTTTCGAAGAGGTTTTGGAAGCCGATATTTTAGTAATTCCAGGAGCAAGAAGTGCTACTACTCTGAAAGATCAACCTGGTGTTCTTGAATGGATTCGCTCCATAGATCAGACAACAACATGGACAACGTCTGTTTGTACAGGGAGTTTAATTTTAGGAGCAGCTGGTTTATTACAAGATCTTCCGGCAACAAGTCATTGGTCCGTGATGAATGATTTAAAAAAATGGGGAGCCATTCCAACAGAGCGTCGCGTCGTCGAAGCAGGAAAAATTATCACAGCTGCCGGTGTATCAGCTGGTATCGATATGGCATTAATACTTACTGCAAAAATTGCTGGCGATCATGTTGCTAAGAGAATTCAACTTGGGATCGAATATGACCCACAGCCTCCTTTTGATTGTGGGAGCGTTGCTAAAGCTCCGCCTCAAATAGTCAAAGCATTGTTAGCAGATTTCGGGAAAAATGATGAATCATGAAACAAATTGATATCGCTGATCTGCGCCAAAAAAATCCTCAAGAGCAGGCAATCTTTTTTACCAACAAAGGAAAAATTGTTATAGAGAATTCTTCTCCATTGCTACCTCTCGGTAGCACCCTAGATCGTCTTGGAATGAGCATTCAAGCAGTGTATCGAAAGGAAAATATTTTGATAGTTCATCTTGATGAAGAGGAAAAATCCTTTCCAGCCAATATTACCGTTCTGCTAGCACGTGATTATTTTCTTTTGTTATGTGATCAACCGGAAATCGAAGAGATGATTTTGAAAGCTGCCCATTGGATGGTCGCTAATAGAACAAATCAATTTTGTAGCTGTTGTGGAAGTGCTCTAGAAAAAGTTTTAGAGACCACGGAGAAAAAATGCACATCGTGCCAACGCTCTTTTTTTCCAAAACTCTCTCCTGCTGTTTTGGTTTTGATTGAACGTGGGGAAGAGATTTTGCTAGCGCGTGGTTCTCAACATCCTTTGGGTATGTACACTGCACTCGCAGGTTTTATCGACCTTGGTGAGTCAGCGGAGCAAACCGTGCATCGTGAGGTGCGTGAGGAAGTAGGACTCGAAGTTACAAACTTAAAATATTTTGGAAGTCAAAGCTGGCCCTTTCCTGATAGCTTCATGATGGCCTTTCAAGCTGATTATCTGCATGGTGACATCAACATTGATCCCAATGAACTCGAAGAAGCTCGCTGGTTCCATCGCGATGAGATGCCACTGCTACCACCACCTTCAACACTATCGCGAAGGTTGATTGATAGTTTTTTGAGGAGGAAAAAATGATGATGTTTAACACGATCAAATATTTTTGAATAGCTTGGCTAGGATGGAGTGGGATCATGCTTCATGCCAGGGATCAGTCCTACCATCAAGGATTCATCAAAGTTCCGGGAGAGCAGCTCTATTACCAACAATTTGGAATACCTGCTAAGAATAAACTTCCCATTATTCCCTTACATGGTGGTCCCGGAATGGATCAGAGTTATCTTTTGCCGCAGATGCTGGAGCTTGCAAAAGATCACGAAGTGATTTTTTATGATCAACGAGGTTCAGGAAAATCATCTGTAGGACCTTTTGACCCTTATCAGATAACCATGGAGCGTTATGTCCAAGATCTTGAAGCTGTGCGAAAATATTTTGGTGCTCAGAAAATCATTTTGCTTGGTCATTCGTGGGGAGGAATTTTAGCTGCAGAATATGCGATTGCCTATCCTCAACATGTCGCTGCCCTTATTTTCATGGATTCTGCTCCGATGACGTTGAATGGAATGAAAGTTTTTGATCAACGATCTGCTCGTAGGTTAGCAACAATTCAAAAGCCGCTTGACCAGTTGCAACATTCTTCTGAATTTCAACAAGGTGATCCCGATACTGTAGAAAAATATTATCGCATGATCTTTGAAACATACTGTTTTAAAAAAAGCGACGCTCAAAAGATTACACTTCAATTTTCAAAAGCAACATCAACTCATGGTCCGACAATAGAAAAAATCTTTGGAAGAAACTTTTTCAGTAAGCCTTATGACTTAAGGTCGCAACTTCATCAATTAGGTATTCCTATCCTAATCATTCATGGTGATGAAGATCCAGTTCCTGTAGCCACGGCTGTAGAAACAAGGAAGGCATTGCCTGACTCAACACTGGTCATCATTAAAGAGTGTGGCCATTTTCCCTACATTGAACAGCCGAGAAAATGTTTTGAAGCGATCAGAAAATTTTTAAAGCGAGTGCTGGGAAATCAATCAAAATAGTAACTAATAAATGATCAGAATAAATTTTTGTATCTCTCATGGATTTTTATCATCACTAAGAAACTAACTTTTTTATGATAAATATCTGGCAGAAAACTTTTACGAAGATCTACCCTGGAGTTAACAAAGAAGCCGCTTGGCGGATTGCAACCGATATTAATCGTTGGCCTGAGTGGCATGGGGATCTTGAGAGTTGCACCATGGAGGAGCCTTTTGTTGTCGGAAATCATTTTATGCTTAAGCCAAAAGATAGGAAAGCGGTCAAAATTATTCTCACTGAGATTCAGGAAGGTCATTCCTTTACTGATTGTACTATCTTTCCTGGCGCACGAATGTACAACACTCATGCTCTGGAGGAAACTTCTGAAGGCTTGCGTATCACTAACACGACGGTGGTGAGGGGACCTCTCAAATGGCTTTGGGTCAAGCTCGTAGCAGAGCATGTCACAGCTACGATCGAAGAGGAGACAGAGGCATTGATCAATCTTGTAGAGCAAAGGACATGATTTTTTGTTATTTTCGTAGTTTCCTTCTAAAGCTTTTTGTCATTGGGCTCTTTTTTCCCATTAACCTGTTATTGGGATCCACTGTTTCCTACAACAATCTTTTTCTAGAACCTTTTCTTTCCTACCACACGCAAGATCAAATTTCTCCTAATGGGGAATATGTAGCATCACTTCATCTTCAAAAAGAAGGCAGTCGTCTTATCATCAACAGAATTCTTAGTAATGATAAAGGAATGAAGCTCGATGCTGATCTTCTAACAGCTCATTTAGAACCAAGAATTGCAGGTTTTTGCTGGACGAGAGATAGCCGAGCAATTCTTTTTTTTGAAGATCAGCAAGGCAATGAAAATTTTCATCTCTATCGTTGGGAGTTTCTAGATTCTCCTACAATTAGTACTGATCTAACACCCTATTCTCATACTCAAGTTCGACTTGTTGCTCTTCCTAAAAACCATCCTAATCAAGCGATCATTGAAATGAATATGCGAGAGGAGCATCTCTTTGATCTTTATCGGCTCAATATTATTTCAGGAGAATATGAGTGTCTGGAAAAAAACCCTGGTAATATTACAGCGTGGGTCGCAGATCGAAAAGGGTTTGCTCGTGCACGTTATGTACAAGAGGGAACTCATGTATCTATCCAAGTTCGTTCCTCTGAAAAAGAACCTTACTCATCAATAGCAACATGTGCTTTTGATGATACTCCTAGTATCTATGGTTTTAGTCCTGATGGGTCTTCGCTTTATTGGTCACGTGCTAGAGAAAACGATACAACATCATTAGTAGAAGAGAATCTCATGACAGGAAAAGAGTCATTAATAGCTCATGATCCTCATTATGATATTACGGAGTTATTATTTGATGATGATCAAGGAGAGCCTCTTGCTGCTGGGATTTTAGAAGAACACTTTATTTATCAACCACTTTGTAGAAGTTTTAAAAATGATTTGGCATTTTTAAAAACCATTCACCAAGGAGATATTCATATTCAGAGCAGTAGCGAGGATAATCAACACTGGATTGTTTTTTTTGATTCTCCGACAAATGCTGCAACCTATTTTTATGATCGAGAGAAGAAAAAAGTTTCCTTACTTCATAATGATGTTGAAAAAAATTCGATTGCTGCAATGGAACCAGTGACTTTTAGAAGCCGAGATGGTCTTTCAATTCATGGATATCTCACTTTTCCTAACAATGAAGATCCTAAGAATCTTCCTGCTATTCTCGTTATTCATGGTGGACCATGGGCACGAGATGGTTGGGGAGCAAACCCTTTTCTGCAAGAGCTTGCAGAACGTCATTTTGCCGTATTACAAATCAACTATCGAGGATCAATCGGTTATGGAAAAAAATTCTTACAAGCAGGAGACAAGGAATCAGGAAAAAAAATGATTGCTGATATTGTGGACGGTGCAAAGTGGATGATTGACCAAGGAATTGCAGATCCACAACGCCTTGCTATTTATGGAAGAAGTTATGGTGGTTATTTAACGTTATGTGGGCTTACCTTTTACCCAGATCTCTTTGTTTGTGGAGTTGATTATGTAGGTGTTTCTGATTTAGTAGCACTTTCTCATACTTACAATCCGCTTTGGAAGCCGTTAACAGATGTTTTATTTAAGCGTATTGGGAATCCTTTTACTGAAGAAGGACTTTTAAGAGAACAATCCCCCTTAGCGAAAATTCAAATGATCCAAGCTCCTCTATTTATTGCTTATGGAAAAAATGATGTTCGTGTTCTTCCCCTACAATCTGAAGAATTGATTCAAGCACTTCAACGTCTTGGAAAATTATCAGAGCCTCCTTTGTTTTTTCAAAATGAAGGACACGGATTTAAATTACTTAGAAATAAGCTCAAGTTTGAAGAGCAGCTTTTCTCCTTTTTTGAAAAATATCTTGGAAAAGGCTCTTCATTTTGAATGATTCCCATGGTCGAAAAAATTGACGATGAATTTTTTAGCAATTTGTCAGTCACAAAATAAGCAGTTATTGTTAAACTTTTCAAAAAGTCAGTAGGCGATAAGGTAGAGTCACCCATGCGATTTATGCATTCACGTGTGTGAAAGAACAAGCGAAGTGACTGATTGCAGCAATCAAGCAGACCATACTTTGAAACGAAGGGATCCCTGAGATTCATTCTGGAGTAAAAGAAAAATGTATTACGGCACTTTCTGATATGAAATGAAAACGGAAGAACTATTTTCCAGTCTCCTTTTTCATCGAGCAAGCAAAGAGGATCTTCTTGAGATCATCAAACTGCTCGTGGAAGACGAACTTGGCAAAACACGTGAATTGCTAGAACCAGCTGCAATAAAGTTTGACGAGGCTGCTTTTCAAAAGATTGATACTATCCCTATCACAGCCTCATGGTGATTGAATGAGAAGAAGAGATTATTGGAACGGTTCATTCGACGTTGCTTCCTTAGTTGAGGTTTCAGGGCTCCACTCGCCTTTAAATCCAATCCGTGTATGTTCCAGAGGCATTTCGCGGACGTGGTAGCGGAACATCGATGTTTCAGAAAATTTTCGAGTATGTAAAAAAAGAAAACGTTGTGCTCATTGAGCTCATCAACAACAAAAAAGAACTCGTACTAAAATTTTTTATGAGAGCTTAGGTTTTGAAGCGACTCATGAAGAGATGAAAAAAAGTTAATTTAAAATTTTAAAAAAAATGAAACTTAAACTATGAGTACTGAATCTAAATGATATTTTTCGAGGACATCAGGAACTCAAAAAAGTTCTCGAACTTGTTGCTGTTCGTAAGCCACTCGTCCGTGGCTACTACAAAAAGAAATATTTTACCGATGGGGAGACACTTATTTGGGAGTATCCACGTGCTACACCTGAAGGAGAGCAAATGGATTTTGTGGAAGTCATGGAACTTAAAAATGGCCTGATCCAATATCATCGCGTCTATTGGGGCTGGTATGGCCTCAATGTGATGAAGCAGAATAAATATTTTAGAGAATGAATTTTGATGGAGGGCGTGGCATCAATTAAAATTTATTTTGGACAGCAGTGAGAGATTTTATATCCCTCGCTCAAGGCCACCAAGGGTCATTCCTTTCCAAAAGAAAGCTATGTAGAATTTCAAAATCCAGAATCTCTCTCCGCCTTGGAACCCGAAAAAATTCATCTCTGCTTGCAATGGGCATTGCAATTTGGATTTCCAACAACAAGCTTTGAAATTGATCCACTTTCATTTGAACAAGAATTTTACAAACTTTCTTATCCCATTCCTGAGAATAAAAAATTTCGTGTTGTGAGAATTGGAGAGTACAAGCCCATTCCGTGCGGTGGGACACATGTTGCCGACACGCGTGAGATCGGAGAAATGGAAATAGGAAAAATAAAAATCAAAGGAGATCAGATTAAAATTTCTTATGGGCTCACGTAACCGCACTAATTTTACTATTCTCAGCAGGAAAAGGAAATTATAATGCTGATATGAAAATTGAACAAGAGCATCCCGCCCTCATGGATCCTGAAATAGAAGCTAAAGAACTAGAACATGCTCTTCATGATATGAGCAAGATCATTCGTGAAGCAAATAAGAAGCTGGGAAAATCAGGACTCTCATATTCAGAATTTAAAGATCGCTTTTTAACTACTATTGCAATCTCAGATTTGGCTCATGCAAAAAATCATTAAGCCTGTTTTAATTGTTATTGCAGGACCTAATGGCTCAGGAAAAACACAATTAACGAAGGTACTTCGAGAGAAATATCCTCATTGGATCAAAAATTTAGTAGAAATTAATCCTGATATTATTGCTCAAGAAGAATTCGGTAATTGGAATGATCCAATAGCTATTCAATCCGCAGCCAATCGTGCCGATGAAATGCGTGAAAAATGTTTGAAAGAACATCAAGGACTTCTTTTTGAAACAGTTTTATCCATTCCAGAAAAAGTAGACTTTATCTGGCGCGCTAAGCAGGTTGGTTTTTTTATACGTTTCGTGTATGTTGCCACGAACAATCCCAAAATTAATATGCTTCGTATTGCGTGGAGAGTTGATCTAGGAGGACATACTGTTCCTAGCGATAAAGTCAAAGCCCGTTACGAACGCTCTCTTAAACTTGCTTTAAAAGCAGCTCTTATTGCTGATCGTGCTTATTTTATTGATAATACAAAAGAAATTACCGAAGAGAGTTCTTTTGAGCCTCAACCTCTTTTCCGCATGGTTCATGGAGCCATTTCAAAAAGCTATTTGTCAGAAGACAAATTTCCTGACTGGATTAAGCCAATTTATCGCCAGGCAAGAGATTTTCAAAACAGAGAAAAGTTATAGCATTTCTACTTGATGCAACAAAGCCAGTAAAAACGCCAACATGTTTTCATGACTCTCTTCGACCTGCATCATCAAACAGCTTTGATCACTGGCGCTTCAAGTGGCCTTGGAGAGCAGTTTGCACGTTGTTTGTCACGTGCTGGGGCTCGTGTGATTTTGGCGGCGCGCAGCTTGGAAAAGTTGGAAACGTTATCCCAAGAACTCAAGAACGCTTTCCCACTTCAAATGGACGTTGCTGACAAAGTTTCCATTCAACGAGCAGTTGAATTGCTCGAAGAACGAGGGGAGAGGATTGATATTTGCATTAATGCAGCTGGCATTTATGGAGGGACTCCCATTTTTGGAAAAGAGGATGAGATTGATTTTGAAGCACAATTAGAAACCAATGTTCTTGGCACATGGTATCTGATTCAAGCTGTCGCCCAACAGATGAAACAACATGAGATTGGTGGCTCGATCATTAACATCAGCAGTGTGAATGGAGCTGATTATTTGCATCCTGGACGAGCTGGTTATTGCGCTTCTAAATCTGCTATCATCCAACTGACAAAAGCCTTAGTTGGAGAACTGGGTGACGCTGGCATTCGCATCAACTGTATCGTTCCAGGCCTCGTTCGAACTCCAGCAACAGAATATAAATTACAAACCGAAGAGCAACGTCGAGAATTGAAACGATTAATCCCACTTCATTTCATTGCAGAGCCAAGCGATCTTGATGGAACGCTCTTGTATTTGGCTTCCAACAAAGCTTCGCCTTATGTGACGGGAAGCATTATCACCGTGGACGGCGGAATCTCATGGGGAGGGGCGAGATAGATTGCTGCTGCTTATGCTTACTCCCACTAAGCAACCTTCTACAAAACATCCAGGTATCACCCGATTTGTTGATGTCGGTGGCTTATCGAAGTGGAAACTGCTCAAAGAATGACAACGGAACAGCATTTCCTTGAATCCACTCGCAGAGCAACTTTTTGCGAGTAGTCATTCACTACTTCTTCAGCACAATCTCGTGTAGCGACAATCGAAGTAACTCTTTGCGATCTTGGTTTTCATCATGGAGCAACTATCGCTGCAATTTATTCTAAGGCAGAAGCCATGGGCCTCATGTTCTCTCCTCTCGAATTGGCACCCTACTTTAGGCTGTAGTACTTGGATCAACCGGACAGCGAAGGTCCATTAGAAAAGGGAAAAGCTCCTGCTGGTTCCATTACGATAGCATCAGTGCGGCACACTGAAGATGGTCATAGTCCACAAGGATTTTATCTCAGACGCATTCAACATCAGTTGTGGCTTCGTGGATACTTTTGTTCGGCGGACTACGAATAGAATGCTAACGATTATTTTCTTTTCACGATGCCCGAGGGTCTTGGTAACAATAATAAAAAATAATATTACCTTCATGAAATCGCAAAAATTTTCTCATTATCACTGCCTCCCCATCATCTCGATGCTCTACGTGACAAGCTTGCTGATTGCGAATGTCACTGCTTTCAAAATTGTACAAATTGGGTCTGTGATTTTTCCAGCGGCTCTCGTGATCTTTCCTTTTTCCTACATCTTTGATGATATTCTGACTGAAGTTTACGGCTATCAATATAGCCGACGTGTGATTTGGACAGGGCTCTTTTGCATCTTGCTTTTTTGTTTGCTTGGAAAAATAACAACACTTTTGCCACCAGCTCCCTTTTGGCCTTTTCAAGCAGCTTACAGCATGGTGCTCGACTCTGTTCCTCGAATCGTGATTGCTTCTTCTACTAGCTATCTCTGCAGTGAGTTTTTAAATTCCTATTTGCTCGCCAAACTCAAAATTGCTCTTGCTGGAAAACATTATTGGTTGCGGCTCATTATCAGCACGGGAACTGGCTGCGCGCTCGATAGCCTTTTGTTTTGTAGCATTGCTTTTACTTTTATGATTTCTTGGAATAACGTCGCGCTTTTAATTTTTTGGCAATGGGTGATCAAAGTGAGTTATGAAATTTCAGTTATTCCATTAACTTATCTCATCACGAACTATCTCAAGCGAGTTGAGTCTGAAGATTATTATGACTACGAAACTAACTTTAATCCCTTCCGATTGAAGATTGAGAAATGATCCGCGCTTTTTAAAATTGATAAAACATTTCCTATTCTTTCTTTTGTTGTTACTTCCAGCTCTCTAAGCTTAAGAAGAAGACGTTTTTTTACTGAACTTGATCATCGAGCGAGTTTCTTTTTCATGAATTGCTGTGAGTAGTGTGCTAGTGCATGTTGGAGTTTTATGAAGTGAAGCCTCAACTCCAATTCCGCCCGCTTTTTTTACTTCTCGTTTTAATAGCAATACTTCTCAGAACCTCTTCTGGAGCTGAACCCTTGAGGCCAGTGCAATTTGAAGACATTATCACTACAGAAAGCCAAAGTTAGTGACGATTTCCCCTGACGGTGACAAAGTGGCTTTTGTGGTTTAAAAATCAAACATCGAGGAGAACAAAGTTACAGACATGTTTCGTGTCTGGGATAAAAAATCGGGTTCAACGATTGCCCCACTCCAATTGGATAACATCAAAAAAATTCTATGGGTTCACGATGCCGCCTACGTGCTGGGGAAAAAAGAGAAAGAATTCCAAATTTATCATATTGAGCATGGTTCAGCAATGCTCCTGATTTCTTCATTGAATCCTATTTCTACTTCCAGTATCGGTGCTCAAAATAAATTATATTACACTCAAATCACTAGTACTCCTGATGAAGAGGTTAAAAAAGAAAAAGAAGGGGGCTATGTTTATCGATGGGGAGAGGATAATGCTCTTACCGTTTTTAACAAAGAGTATGGACATTATGAGTTCGAAGAAATTTGGTGTTTAGAACCATCATCTGGAAAAAAAATGCCTTACTAAGTTCGATTTTAAAAATTACTTTGATAATCCCTCACTTCATTATTCTTTGCTTGAGTCTCTGGAGCTCTCACCGGATGCAAATAAATTAGCTATCGTTCTATGGAGACATGGTCGCCCAGAAATAGGAGCGCCGGGTTTTTGCAAAGATTTGTTTGTTTTGGATATCTCAAAAAATAAAACTTTTAATCTGTGTTCAGAAAACCAAGTTACGATAAAAAGAAACCCTTGTTGGATTAATAATAACGAGCTTGCTTTTATCGAGGAGAATTATGCCAATAAAAAATTCACGAGATGATTGGACAGGATACATTTCTTTTGATAACAACCTGCACTTTTTGGCTTCCACGATTGAAGATGTTAATACGCCGCCCCAGGTCGTTCTTTACGATTTGCAAAACGGTCAACTCACAACGTTAACAACACTCAACGATGACAAAAAAATATTGCGTTAGGAACAATAGAGCCGCTGACCATTAAAACAAAAGACGGTGTTGAGGCAAAAGGATATCTTATTTATCCGATCGACTATCAATCTAAGAAACTTTATCCGCTTATCATCGCGACCTATGGTTTCAAAGGAAAACCTTATGCTCTTAATGCAGAAGAGTGGTACAGCTCTTTTCCTGCTCAGGTGCTTGCTAGAGAGGGATATTTTGTTTTGTTACTGAGTCTGCTACCTTTAAGAAGGCCTATCCAAATAAAAATAATTAGAGTCTGTAACTTTTTTAAAATGCGAAATAAAAACAAGCATGAGTATAACGATCAGGGACATTTTTGTGTGATAATCGCCAAGGAAAAATTTCTAAATTCTCTCGAGTGATTCTTCGTTACTGAGAACACTTTAAAATGTGAATGAATTTGTGAACCCCATTGTCCTTCGAGCATCCACCAATGCAGATTCCGCAGTGATCATCGATTTGATTTTTCATATTTGGGTTGATGAGTATGGTTTCAAGGTGAAGCGAAAAGATTTTCCGCTTTTTTATGAGGATGATTTATACATGGTGAAGAAAATGTGAGTAGGCTTTTCTCCTATGATTGATTTTTCGCTATCAAGGATGCAAATTTTTATTGTTAAAGATAAGCCATTAACTTTAACGATTGAGCTAGTCTTGTCAAAGATAGTCTGATACGATTTTTTCATGAAAAGAGGAGCTCAAGGGAAGTATACGACTATTTCCACGGTAGGCGAGGTGGCTCGTGCTTTTGTGCCAGCGCCGCTGCCGCCTTCGCCTGGGCTTGTCTGGTCTTCTGAAATGGAAACGCAATTTGCTGCTGCAAGTTCTGCACTTGGTCGTCTGGATGGAGTGGCGGCAATTTTTCCCGAAACGAGTGTACTGCTTTACAGTTACATTCGAAAAGAAGCCGTTCTTTCATCTCAAATCGAGGGAACGCAGTCATCACTTTCTGATCTTCTTTTGTATGAAAATGATGAAGCGCCAGGAGTTCCGATCAACGACGTTCAAGAAGTTTCTAACTATGTTGATGCTCTTGAGTATGGTATGAAGCGTCTTCGGGAGGGGTTTCCGATATCGTTGCGATTGATTCGTGAAATCCATCACATTTTGTTATCCAAAGGCAGAAGAAATCAAAAACAACCAGGTGAATTTAGAACGAGTCAAAATTGGATCGGAGGCACACGCCCCGGCAATGCACGTTATGTTCCGCCGCCTGCAGAAAAACTGATGGCGTGTCTCGATCGCTTGGAAAAATTTTTGCATGATGATAAACAAAAAACGACGACGTTACTGAAATCAGGGCTGGCTCACGTTCAGTTTGAGAGTATTCATCCTTTTTTGGATGGAAATGGTCGTGTTGGTAGGCTGCTGATCACTTTGTTGCTTTGTGCTGATGGAACACTCCAACAGCCGCTTTTGTATTTGAGTTTATTTTTTAAAAAGCATCGGAATCTTTATTACGATCTTTTCAACCAAATCAGGGAAGAAGGAGACTGGGAAGCCTGGCTGGCATTCTTTTTCGAGGGCATAGCCACCACAGCGGATCAGGCATTTCAAACAGCGACACAACTTCTTGAATTGTTCAAAAAAGATAGAGAAAAAATTAATACGATCGGACGTGCTGCTCCCTCCATGCGTGCGGTTCATCGTTTTTTCCAATCTCATCCAGTCAGCTCTGTGCGGCAAGCACACAAGAGCCTCAGTCTTTCTATTCCTACATTGCATGCGGCAGCCAAGCAGCTTGTAAAGTTAGAGATCCTTAAAGAATTGCCCAATCAAGGAAAAAAGCACCTTTTTTCTTACAAGAGATATATGGATATTTTGAATAAGGAAGATGAATTAGATTTAAAATAGAGTCTCTATCAGATGTACAATATGCTCTTTCCCACTGATCCATGCATCACTGCAATTCTCGTTCAAGAAAATGGAGAGCCTTTTGTCGACCTGCGGTAAGAGGGAAAAATTCTCATTGGACCTTCTCCTGAAATTCCAGACAATTGTGATTACGCTTTCTTAAGAAAAACAGTCTACGAAAAACTGCTTGAGGCTCAGAGCCTTTTGCCATTAGGGTTGTACTTTTTTTTGTACGAAGGTTATCGCAGCCTTCAATTGCAGCAGCGGCTCTTTGATGAGCGCTTCGCCATGATTCAAAAGTATCATCCTGATTGGTCTTACGAGTAGCAATTTTTAGAAATGCACCAAATGGTCGCGCCAACGATCAACTTAGATGGCTCGCAAAATATTCCCTCGCATGCTACAGGAGGAGCAATCGATGTTTATTTGATTGATGAAAAAGGAGAGGCTGTCGATATGGGCATGCATCCTAAAGATTGGTTGCTCGATCATGATGGATTGCTTTCACTGCCTAATTCTACGCGGATTTCAGAGGAGGCCAAAAAATATCGCAGCATTATGAGCAGCGTTCTTCAGCAAGTTGGCTTCGCTAATCTTGCCACAGAATATTGGCACTGGTCTTATGGCGATCGCTATTGGGCCTGTTACTTTGGGAAGCCTACTGCTATTTATGGGTTGATGGAAAATAGAAAGAGATAAATGAAAATGAAGCCACTCATAAGAAACGTTCAGCCAAGAGATCTCGACGAAGCTTTTTCAATGCTTCTGGAATGAGTCGAGCATGAAAAAATGATGGATCGTTTCACAATGACGCGTGATGTATTAGAAAAGGATTTATTTGGTGCTGATGCTGATTGGGACGGCTTGGTTGCTGTTGATGCAAAAGATGAACCAATTGGATTGCTTTTTTATAGCATCACCAATCTCTTTAGAGCTTACAATTACGGAGCCATGATTCAAATTGATGAGCTTTACGTGAAGTCTGATTTTAGAAAACAAGGAATTGGAGAAGCGCTTGTAAAAAGGCTTGCCGAGGTTGCTCAAGAAAAAACATCCAACGAATTTATGTTTGGTGTGTGAAAGAAAACGAGCAGGGCAAAAAATTTTATGAAAAAATGGGAGCAGAAAATTTAGACTTTGTGATCGTCTACAAATTTTTTGCAGATCGATTGACAACCTAAAAAGTCAATTTGTTAAATATGCAAACGAATCAATGGGATCAACTGAGTGATTATTTCAGTGCACCAGAAAATTCTTCAACAATCCATGCGGACGTTGCTGACAATATCTTGATTGCATGGCCGAGTTTTTTAAAAGGAGTTCAGCTAATTCAAGCTGATGGTACTCATCTGCAAGCGTTGGACTATGGCTGTGGAGGAGGCAGTTTTTGTAATAAACTATCTTATAGAGGCTATTCGGTTATTGGCTGCGACTCATCTTCTGCAATGATCAACATTGCCAAAAAAAAATTTCCCAAATATTAAGTTTTACCAGTGTGATTCAGAAACACTGCATCAACTTGGAAATTCTCCCTTCGATTTGATTGCCTCTATCATGGTTTTCCCATTTGTTGATAATATGAAACTGCTTTTTACTAATTTGAACAATGTTCTCAAACCAGAGGGAGTGTTAGCTTTCGCTACATTCAATCCAGAGTATGTAACCAAAAATCATGGTGACGAGGGATGCTTTTATGGTTTTGAAACCACTAATCATCCAAAAAATGGGTTTTTGCGTTTTGGGAAAAATATTAACGTGCCCGTATTCATACGTCCCCTTGAAGAGTATGATGATCAAATTATTCCTTTTGGCTACAAACGAATTTTTACTGATACACCTCCATTTACACCGCAATATTTAGCCCAATATAAAACCAGTAGCACTACAAGCTCCGCTGAGTTTCTAATTCTTGTTTATCAAAAAAATCGATGAAGCATAAACTTGGTCTGCCGCTTGAGTATCAGCAAATGCCTGAATACTTCGATGTTCATAACGTGAATGAGAAAACAGGAGCTAAAAATGCTCTCATTGAAAAGCTACTAAGAGAACAGCAAGTAAAAACTGTGCTCGATATGACCTGCGGCACGGGACAGCAAGTATTTTATTTAGCTGAGCGTGGGTATGAGGTGGTTGGTAGTGATTTTAGTCCCGCTCTCATCAAGATTGCTCGTAATAAAGCCAAGGATGTAGAGAAAAATATCACTTTTTTAGAAGGTGATATGCGAACACTACATGTTGGAAAATTCGATGCAGTCATTACCATTTTTAATGCGATCGGCCACCTCACGAAAAAAGATTTTGAGCAGGCTCTTAAGAATATTCGCGCTAATTTAAGCGATGGAGGAATCTATGTTTTCGATATTTTTAATTTGCAAGCTATTCATGATGAGATGATCGATGATTTTTCAATAGAGCGTAGAGGTGTTGTGAACGGAATTACAATCCGCAATGTTCAACATTCTGAAATTGATAGGAAGAACGGACTTCTTACTTCTCATGATCACTACACGATTTCCAAAAAAGAAGGTGAGCCAGAGATACGAACTAATAGTTTCAGTCTTCAAATTTATACTGCCGAAGAATTGCAAGCGATGCTTTTAACAAACGGATTTGAAATCATCTGCCAATACGACATGGAAGGAAATGATTTTGTCGCAGATAGTAGTTTAAATATTCTGACAATAGCGAAGAAGAAAACGTGAAATCACGGAGTTCATAGAGAACAAAGCTGATTTTCAAAATCAACTACACGTTCATGAAAAGCCTCGAGCGTTTTCCGATGGCCAACGCTGAGGAGAGTGAGGTGGGGGAAGGAGCTTTTCAACTGTTGGTATAACTGCGATTCTGTAGCCTCATCCAGACTGGCTGTGGCTTCATCGAGAAAAAGGAGATCGGGTTTGTAAAAGAAAATGCGAGCGAAGGAGAGGAGTTGTTGTTCGCCAAGGGAGAGTTGATGGGACCAGCTTTTTTCTTCGTGAAGAGAGGGGATGAATTTTTCTAAGAAGCAACGTCTCAAAACAGCATCGAACTCTTGTTGATGCTCGGCATCTTGAGGATAGCAGATGGTCTCTTTGAAAGTGCCCAGAGGAAGATAACTTTTTTGTGGAAGGAATAAAACTTTGGCATCTTTTGGTAAGATAATTATTCCTTCACCGTGCGTCCAAAGACCTGCTAGAGCTCGAAGGAAAGTGCTTTTGCCACACCCGAAAGGGCCTTTGAGAAGAATTTTTCCTCCGCGTGCAATTTCTAAATTGATCGGATGAAGTAATTTTTTTCCGTGAGGCAATTCAAGTTGTAAGTTGGAGACGATGATGGAGGAATTATTTTCTTTTTTGACTACAATTTTTTGAGGAAGAGTTGTTGGTAATGCTTTGATGGATTCTTCAAATTCTCTAAGACGATGAACCACTGCGCGCCAGTCAGAGAACAAATCAAAATTGCGAAAATAGACAAAGGCACTGTTAATGGCGCTTCCATAAGCGGAGTTGATTTGCATAACAAGACCCAAACCAATTGCTTTGCTCATATAAAAGGGGATTGAGAGAGCAAAGCTGGTAGCAAAGGAGAGGTAATCATAGCAACGATTAAAGCCAGCTAACTTTGTTTTTAAGAAAACAATTTCTAAAAAATTGTGAACAATTTTATCAAAGAGATGATGAAATTTTTTCTCTTCTATTTTTTCTCCGCGGGAGAGGGAAACTTGTTCACTAGCCTCACGCATACGGATAAGGCTAAACCGAAAATTAGCATTCAGATATTGGCGGATGTAATCTAAGAAAGAGAGATTTTTGCCCAACCAATTAATAATGAATATTCCTATTGTTGCGAAAAGTAGAGTAACCCAGAGCAGGTAGCCGGGAATGATAAAAGCGTGTGAAGAGAAATGAAAAACAAAATGATTAGAAATTTGCCACAAGATAAATCCAAAAGAAACGCTATAGAGCAAGGACTGTAAGATCATGTACGTCCCAAAAAATAATTGAAGCGTCAAATGAGTGAATTCTTCTACATCTTCGCTCATTCGTTGGTCAGGGTTATCAATTTTTTGATTGGAAAATTGAAGACGATAGTGAGCGTGTTCTTCAAGCCATTGATTGAGATAATGCTTGGTGAGCCATTGTCGCCATCGAATATTTAACTTTCCACTAGCGAAAACACCCGCTGTTTCTGAAAAAACAAAGGCGACGCGAACGACGACAAAATAAAAAATAGAATTTACGACCTTAGGGACATTGAATGCTTGCAGTGCATCATAAAAAAATTTGTAAAAATAATTGTATCCAACACCAGCAGCAACTTCACCAAGAACGCAAGCGCTCAAGAGTAGTAGTAAAGTCCATGCAACTTTTTTCTCTTCCGACTTCCAATAAGGAATCAGCAATCTCCAAAAATCTCGAAGGAATTTCTGATCGAATTGGAGAGTAGAAGAATTCATCAGGAAGAACGATAGTTGACCTGAGAGAAGAGCGTGCAGTTTTTTTCTAGTACCAGGAGGAGAAAAAGGGGATCGCTATTCAAAGAAGAAAACTGCTGTTTTCAAGGAGGATTTCTAACTATTCACGAAAAATTCCTGACTAGTTTTAGTGAATTAAAATAAGATGGTTGCGGGGGTAGGATTTGAACCTACGACCTTCAGGTTATGAGCCTGACGAGCTACCGGGCTGCTCCACCCCGCGTCATTGAGAAAATGAGACTATCTTCTGATGACCGCTGATGCAAGGAAATTCAATTCTTTGCCATGATGAATGGATAGAGGAAAATCTGGGTATTTATTGGTAGCAAACAGTTATTCTCGATCTTCTTGTTCTTGAAAGTCCATGAAGGCTTTGTAGAGCGTTTCCAACCCTGTAGGAATAACTCGTGCACCAGCAAGGAGAGGCATGAAGTTTTGATCGTTCTGCCAGCGAGGGACAATGTGAAGATGAAGATGATCTTCAACGCCACCTCCACTTCCAGGTCCTAGGTTGAGTCCAAGATTGAAGCCATGAGCGTGGACAACGGCTTTGAGTAGACGCTGAGCATGAAGAGCAAGATGCCAAAGATCGAGTGCTTCTTCATCGGAGAGTTCACTCATAGCTCCTTTTTTTTGATAAGGAGCAACCATGAGATGCCCCGTCGTATAAGGATATTTATTAAGTAGGAGAAAAGTATGCTTGCTTCGCTTGACCACAAAGTGTGCCTTATCATCACAGGAGCATGCTGCTTGCAATAGAAAATCTTTGGTAGATTGAGGTTCTAGCTCAAAGTACTGAACACGCCAAGGAGCCCAGAGAGTTTCGAGTCGTTGTTGAGGAAAATTCATGCGTCAATGTTTTGAAAAGAGATTTTCTTAAATTCAGCGAATTGAAAAAAGTCAAAAAATAGATTTTTTTATTCTGGTGTGATGGAAGATTTTTTTTAACAAGCCAGATTCATCTGAATAATCAACAAGCTCTCGTTATGATGATCTTCTCTTTTTCGAAGATATAGTCAAATTACTTAGAAATGACAGGAAATGGACTTAATCTTTTTTAAAAAATGCAGCGTTCTCATCCTATCACCTTATCGTTGAGATAGCGCTCGGTCTTCGGCCTTGCCTTTTTTAAAAATCTCTCCGTTCTCTCCTGTAATTTCTAAGCAATTTGACTCTATGAGAGGCTTCTTGACTAAAGCCAAACGGATAGGAGGAGAAGAAAGATGGTTTTTCCTTTGATTTTTCCTTAAGCTTAGAATTTTTAGTGTCTCTTCCATGACTTTTCCCAATCAGATTACTATCGGGCGCATTTTGCTGATTCCTATTTTTGTCGTCCTAGCAATGTACTATGGTCAGAGTGTTGCTCTAGGAGCGCCAGAAGAGAGGTTACGCATTGGAGCTATTATTATTTTTTTGATAGCAGCACTCAGTGATGCTGCTGATGGATGGATAGCACGCCACTATAAGCTTCAATCTCAATTTGGTTCCATTCTTGATCCTATTGCTGATAAGGGACTGATGCTAACAGCGATTATTACGCTTAGTGTGAGCAACTGGGATCGCTCTCTCCCTGTTTGGTTTCCCGTGCTGGTGATTGCTCGCGACGTGATTATTTTTACTGGATGCCTTCTCATTCGTTTTTTCAATGGTCACTTGGAAGTCCATCCAAGCTTTCTTGGAAAAATTTCAACGTTCTTACAAATGGTTGCCATCGCTGCTGTTCTTTTGCAGTGGCACTATTACAGCGTGGTAGTTATTGTTGCAGGTATTTTTACTTTTCTCAGTGGAGTAGATTATATTCTTGATGGAATTGGAATTTTACAAGCCAGTGGTCATGCTCATCCTAAGGCATGATTTCGCCAGACGCCATGAATCTTGATGAGAAGAAGAGTTCATCAAACATCATCATGCTAACAATGCTTCTCCTTATTTTCTAAACTCTGATTTTCTCTATGTACCGTGTAGCCATTGTTGGTCGACCTAATGTTGGTAAGTCCTCCCTTTTTAATCGTCTTCTTGGGCGACGTCTCTCTATTGTTCATGATCAAGCTGGAGTAACACGAGATCGACTTCTTGCACGTTGTGAACAAGGAAGGGAACCCTTTGAGATCATTGATACAGGTGGTATTGGAGATCATCCTGATCCTGCTTTCTCTCAGGCAACTCATTTGTCAGCGATGGCAGCTATTGAAAGCGCGGATCTGCTTCTCTTTGTAGTGGACGGTCCTGCTGGAGTGACTCCTCTGGATCGTCAGCTAGCTCGTGAGCTGCGTCAATACCGTAAACCTTTGCTCTTAGTGATTAACAAAATTGACCAGGAGGCTCATGAATCACTAAGCGCTGATTTTTATTCATTAGGATTTAAAAATGTCCTTACGCTTAGTGCTGCTCATGGCCGCGGTCTAGGGGCTCTTCTTCAAATGATCCAGGAGGAATATAGCTCCTCCTCTTCTAGCCAGTCCTCTCCTGCTCAAAATAACTGGAAGTCTGGAATTTCTAGTACTTCTATTGATCAGTGGGAAGCTTCTTCTACTCTTGCTCCAGAGAGTGCAGAGCTTTCTGTTCCCAAACTTGCTATTGTGGGTCGTCCTAATGTGGGTAAGTCCTCTCTGCTCAATAAAATCATTGGTGAGGAGAGAAGTATTGTGAGTGAAATTGCAGGAACAACACGTGATGCTCTTGATACTCCTTGCTCTTTGAGGGGAGAGCCCTACTTACTAGTAGATACAGCAGGACTACGTCATCGTTCTAAACCAAACACATCTGTAGAAATTTTTAGTGCCATGCGTACCGAGGAGGCTCTCCGCCGAGCTGATATTCTCTTTCTTGTCCTTGATGCCACGTCCTCTCTCACAGCGCAGGATAAGAGGATTGCAGGAATGATCCAGGAATCTTTTAAACCCTCTCTGATCATTCTCAATAAATGGGATCTGGTGCACAAAGAGGATGGGGGACGTGTTTCGCAAGGAGAATATGTAGCTATGCTTGAGAAAGAGCTCTTCTTCTTGGATTATGCACCGATGGTTTGTCTTTCAGCAAAGAGAGGAGAGGGAATAGGTAGGCTCATCAAGATGCTCCAAGAAGTTCGTCGCGCTTCTGAGCAGCGGATTACCACCGGGGAGCTTAATCGTTTTTTTAAAGCAGTCTGGGAACATCAACCTCCCCCATCACGTGGAGGTCGTCGATTTAAGCTGCTTTATGCAACACAAGTTGCTCCTCAGAAGTATTCTCCATTTCCTGTGCCAGAATTTTTACTTTTTGTTAATGATGAAAAGCTCATTACAGACTCTTACTATAAATATCTCTTACGTGCTATCCGCTCTCAATGGTCATTCCCAGGTCTTCCATTGCGACTGCGATTTCAAGGAAGACTCTCTCGTGAAGAGCAGGATAGAAAATCGGGCTATCATCACTAGAGTATTTTCACTAGTGCTCTAATCACTCTTTATTAAAAAATCTCTAGTGCAACCAGAATTTTCTTCATAACATCAACACGATATTTTTTGTAGAAAACATCGTAACGATCCTTCTCCATTTTTTCTAAAAGTGCTCGATAAATGGTTTCCATGAAACGAGCTGGACGGAGGAGATATTGTTGATGAGGGAGCATTTTCTCCCATGTAGCATGAGCTTTTGCAAAAAAGGAGAGGGCTCTCTCTGCTTGGTACTCAAAGAGGTGAGTAACTCTAGGAGAGGGAAGGGCAGTGAGAATTTCCTCTTCATAGACTCCGAAGCGCTTGAGATCCTCTAGTGGAAGGTAGATTCGACCTCGCTTTGCATCCTCAGCAACATCGCGCAGCATGTTGGTTAATTGGAGTGCAATAGCAAGGTCATGGGCATATTGCTCAACGAGTAGGCCACGTGCTCCAAAGAGCTCTGCGCTCACCAGTCCTACAGCAGCAGCAACACGCCATATGTAAGTGCAAAGTTCTTCAAAGGTTGCATAACGAGCAATAGTAAAATCCATGCGCATACCATCGATGATTTCTAAAAAAAGTTTCCTTCTAAGTTCTCGTCTCTCGATGAGCTCTTCCATCGAATTGAGAGCCTGCTGAAGGAATAATTCCTTCTCCTGCCTAGAGAGAGCTGCGTGATCGACACAGTCATCAATACTTCGACAAAATCGGTAAAAATAAAGAGCATCTCTACGATAGGAAAGAGGCAAAAAATAGAGAGCAACAGCTAAGTTGGATTGAAGAGGATGATTTTTTGAGCAAAGCTGCAACATTATTTTGCAGCTTATCAGTGTCCATAAAATTTAAAAAGATCTTCTAAGAGTAAAGAAACTCATCATTTCTGATTCTCTTGTGCACCTTTTAATTTTTTAAAAAAGACTTGACATCTGTTAAGGAAAAATAAAAATCTTAGGGTCTTGTGAAAATAAATTCGTCCATAGCTTTAGCAATGTTTACTGACACATCAAAAATTGATGTTAGCGCTATGCTTGCACGTTGGACTGGAGTTGTATTTTTCTTGAATGCTTTTCGATTTGGTTGGCGAAGCTAACTTTTAGAGTCTCGATTAGTCTCTGAAGACTTTTAATGATCAGCCTTCTGATTGTGCTGATTTTTAAGTCTCGGGCTCTCTTTAGAATATTAAAATTCTCCATGGCTTTTGTTGCCTTGGTCTTCCCAACTCCTCTCTGCTGCTAGGCAAGAGAGTCTCTCACTTGAAAGCTATTTTAAGAAAAATTATGTTTGTTCATTTAGATTCATCCACTTCACTAGAAGTGATTTGACTATATAGCTGCATCTTTGTTTTTTTGATGCTTCTGGTTACTGGCACTATATCGGCTATAACTTGATTTAAAAAACTCTAAAGAAGAAAGTAACCTAGCATTTTTCTTCACTTGCTCGAGCTGGTAGAGAATGAGTGCGACGATCCCCACGAGGCAATCGAATCGTGAAGATCAGTCCTTTTCCTGAATTATTCTCAAGCATGATTTCACCGCGATGAGCTCTTACAATACGTTCTACAACATGGAGTCCAAGTCCATGACCGTCACTCTTAGTAGTGAAGTAAGGCTGAAAGACTTTATCAAATTCACTGCTGGGGATACCGCCTCCCGTATCTCCAATACTCACCCAAATATGTGTTTGATCAAATCCAGTGAGGATGCGAAGAAGTCCTCCACTTTTCATGGCTTGAAAACTATTGCGGATAACATTATAGAGTGCTTGCTTAAGTTGATCACGATCTAGCCAGAGATGAGGAATATTCTTTCCAAGTAAAAGCTCAACTTCTACTCGACGATTTTCAATTTCCTGTTTCAAGAAGGAGAGTGATTCTAAAACAGTTTCATTGATATCTTCAAGATGTAGATTGAGTGGAGCAGGGCGAATAGCATTTAAAAACTGACTGATAATTTGATCTAAACGAGTTACTTCATTCTGGGCAATGGAGAGAGATTTTTTGAATTCTTGAGCTTGATCGAGAGGAATTTTTTCGAGGCGGCGTTCTAAAAGTTGTAAATGAATTGTTAGTGAATTCAGTGGGTTGCCGATTTCATGAGCGATGCTCGCAGCAAGAAGTGTTGCCATTGAGGAGCGTTCACTCTCAATGCTTTCTTCTTTTTCACGTCGAATATTGGTGATATCTCGTAAAATGAAGAGTCTTCCCACTAGCGATTGTTGATCTGATGGAGTTTCATCACTGAGCAGAGGTGCGAGATAAAAATTAAGGAGACGCTCTTGAGGGTAAAAAACTTCGATATCTCGACTAATAGTATCGGTTTTATTAGCAATAAAATCTAATTCAAGCTCAGGAAGAACATCAGCAATAGGCTTGCCAATACTCTCCGCTCCTTGAAGAGCAAAGAATTCAGAGGCCATGCGATTGAGGTAGATGATCTGATCCTTAGGATCAGTAACAATCACTCCTTCAAGGAGTGAATTGAAAATGGTTTCTAAAAATCCTTTTTCACGTGCGAGGTCTTGAAGATACTGACCGACTTCTTTAGGTTGAACAAATTGAATACGCTCAATGAGCTTATCAAGGAAACCACGTTTCATTTTTTAGAGGAATCATTTTCAGTTTCAAAATGGTACTGAAAATCAAATGAGCTCTTGAAGCTCTTGAAGGCGCTTTGCAAAGAGATCAAGCGTTAGTGAGATCGGTTCGGTAGTGCTGATGTCTACTCCAGCTACTTGCAGAGCTTCAAGAGGGAATTGACTATTGCCACTTTTGAGGAAGTTGAGGTACTGAGAACTCTGGCCACTCTTGAGCACTTCACTTGCTAGAGCGACGGCAGCAGAAATACCAGTAGCATATTGATAGACATAGAAAGCATGGTAGAAATGGGGGATGCGCAAACATTCTAATTCTAAGGCTTCATCGATGATAACTCTTGGGCCAAAGTAATCGTGAAGGAGTGTACGATAAGTTCTTCTGAAAAAATCGAGTGTTAACGCTTCACCAGCTTCTTGAGCAGCATGAGTGATCTTTTCAAACTCTGCGAAGAGGGTTTGACGAAAAAGCGTTCCACGAAGATCGTCAATCTGACGATTGATAATATAGGCACGCATGTTGAGATCGTCTGTGGTTGATAGGAGATACTCCGTTAGTAAAATTTCATTAAAGGTCGATGCAACTTCGGCTAAGAAGATGGGGTAGTGATAATTTTGAAAGCTCTGATGCTTGCAAGAGTACCATGTGTGCATCGAATGACCAGCTTCATGGGTCAAGGTGTAGAGGTCTGTTAGAGTATCTGATTTGTAATTCATCAAAATATAAGGAGGTCCTTCGTATCCTCCTGAAGAAAAAGCTCCACTCCTCTTACCTTTGTTCTCGTAACGATCACACCAACGCTCTTTCTTTAACCCTGACTCCAGGGTATTAACATACTCGCTACCCAAAGGTTCAAGGGAGCGAAGTACTTTTTCGATAGCATCATCAAAAGGAATATTGCTCTGGATGCTAGCAACGAGAGGAACACTGAGGTCATAAGCATGAAGTTGAGGAAGCTTAAGAATGCGTTCTCGGAGGTCATAGTACTCAAAGAGGACTTCACGACGTGAACGTACGGTAGTGATCAAATTTTCATAGACAGAGATAGGAATGTTATTTTCAAAAAGTGCAGCTTCAAGAGCGCTGGGATAGTGACGCGCTTGAGCATAAAAAACATCGCTTTTCACCGAGCTCGCTAAGGTAGAAGCTAGGGTATAGCGGTGTGCAGAGAATTCTTGGTAGAATTTATCGAATGCTTCCTGACGAACGGTGCGGCATTGTCGCTGTAGCAGAGAGCTGAAATTACTTTGCGTGAGGGTGACTTCTTGATTGTTTTCATCAAAAAGTGTCCCGAAAATCATATCAACATTGGTTAATTGAGAAAATGTTTCTTCATGACCTAAGAGGCTTGCTTGGCTCAAGGCAAGGAGTTGTTCTTCTTTTTGGCTGAGTGTATGAATCCGCAGACGCCTCAACTGTTTCAAGGGGATGGTCCATGCTGTTAGTAGAGTATCGGTAAGGAGAAGAGAAAATGCTTCCTCCTCGATAGCTTGAATTTCCGGAGCAATGAAAGAAGTTGCTGCTTGAAATTTTACTGCCAATGCTTGCAGCCTTCCTTCACGTTCTAGAGAGGGACCATAAGCACTATCTTCTGCTAGTCGTAATCCTGCATAGCGACTGAGTTTCTCTAAGCTGAGGTGCAGTTTTTTCTCACATTCTAATAGTTCTAAGAGTCTCTTTGCTGAAGAGCCGATGCTTCCTTCAAATTGAGTGATCTCCAAATAATCGTTATTGAATCGTTGGAATTCCTCCTCCCAAGCTTCATCTGTGGGGAAGAGAAGGCTCAAATCCCAGGTGTCTTCAAGGTGAACTTCATGGCGATTGGGAGGTGAGGAGAGCGTGGTCATGTTGAAAAAAAGAAGAAATTGAGTTGAGGAGCAGTCGATGAAAGCGATTTTTAATCAATCATCATCAGCAATCAAATGCTACTGGCTATCATAATTCTTCTCAACTCCAGAATGGAGATCTAAAAAACAATACTGCTTCTCAGTCCGAGGACAAAGGCATTGGGATATGTTTGTGTTGTTCCTGGATGGATGAGGTATTGAAGATCTGGCTGAATGGTTAACCAGTGAGTCACTTGAATTTGGTAGGTCAATTCAAGATCATAAGTCGTTCTGCTAGGTGCTATTCCTTGGCTTTGCTTTGTTGCTTCAACCCAGTCATTACTCAGTAGTCCGTAAGCAAGAGCAATGCCAAGGAGATCCTCATGACGACTAGGAAAGAGACCTTGGTAGGTTAATCCTGTATCACAATAAAATTGAAGGATGTTTCGGTTTGCTGGTTGAAGAGCAAGGCGATGAAAAAAACCAAGGCCTTCTTGAGGTTGAGAGTCACTTTTCTTTTTTCCATAAGGACTGGAGAAGAGCATCTGATCGATGATACCATAAATACCATAATTTCCTGTCAAGGAAGCATTAGAATTACTGAAATTTGGAAAGGAGGAGGAGCTAAATCAAGCACCAGCTTTTATTTCTCCAGGTAAGATGAACTGATAGCGATGACTCACTTCTGTGAGATAGAAATATCCTTGCTCAGCATTAAGATTCCAATCAAAGCCATGATTATTGATATTTTGAGCAAATACATTTCCTTGAAAAGCTGCTGCCATCACACAACACTGATCAGTCGGTTTGAGTTTCAAACGAACTCCAGGAGCCCCTATGGGATAAGCAGGACCACCGTTGGGAATATTTGATGAGATAAAAGCAGGCCAACCAAAAGTATTGTTAATAAAAAGCGCTCCATAATTTGAGATCACAAACTCTGAATCAGCAACCAGTTGTCCAGCACGAAGAGAAATCGTTTCATCAAAGAACTTTTGCTCTAACCATAATTCAACATTTCTAAAAGTGCTATAGCCTGCAATGTTGGAAATGTAGAAAAGATCACCTGTT
Source organism: bacterium (assembly GCA_021849805.1). GTDB lineage: Bacteria > Verrucomicrobiota > Verrucomicrobiia > Chthoniobacterales > UBA6821 > CAIWMF01. The sequence continues at coordinate 39,806 of JAJZSL010000008.1, read as the reverse complement.
AAGCTAATGCCAGGATCTTGACCACTGAGATAGAGCCAACGTGAGTAAAAACGAGCTCCTTGCCAATGAAGGAGCTTTTCTAAATCAATATCTGTTGCTCCTTGGAGAAGCCCTGTATAAACACTTCCTCTCTTGAACCCACCAGTAGTATTTCCCCAAACTTCATCAATGGAGGAGAAACCAAGATCGATTCCTTTTTCATAGAGTCGATCACGTAGGCCAAACCAAGATCCTGTAGCATGCGTATATTGAAGCCATGGTTGGAAGTTGCGAATCGATGTATATTGGTTTTCTTGAGATTCTACGCTGTAAGAAGGAGGGGAGAGGACTTGTGCTTGCAGAGGGAAGCTAAGAAGTAGTCCTAGTGAGAGGAGTAGTAAAAAGAGAGAATTGCAGCAACAGAGATCAAAAAAATGAGCTTTTCTCATGATTGAGGAGGCATGAGAATTATTTGTAGGGACAGCTTCTTAGTGCACCCAACATCCTCAAGGAGATAGTTGAGGAGAGGGGCAAGCTCAAGCATATTAATATGAATTTGAGTCAAAAAAATTAGGAATCTTACCTAACTTCTTAGGATGGAGAGCACGAGTCCTAGGAAGAAGATCGTGATGAGCAGAATATTCTGAAATGGCAGCAACGATTTCACGTGCTGTACGACGACGATCAATGGAAATACCACTTCCTAGAGCTCCCCCTAAAGAGCCTCCGGCATTAATGAGTGCATTAGAAAGAACAAAAGGACCAATAGGAGTAAAGGCTGCCACTGCTCCAGGAGCCATTCCAGAGCCGCCTGTTGTTTGAATGGTCAAAAAAACTGGATCACTCTCTAAAGAGGAAAGATTAATCAGTTGAACTTCCGTTTTCATGACTGTTTTACCCAGCCCTAACCCAATACCAGCTCTTAGTAATCGACTTCCCTCTTCTACTATTTGAAAAGAACCGCGAAGTAACCAAAAAGGACCAGCTGGTGGTTCTTCACCTTGTTGTAGAAGAACAGTGGGAGCTACATGCTTACTTAAGCGTACCTGAAGATCTTTTGCCAGTTGGGTACGTTCTTTTTCAATGAGTGCTTCGAGTTCTTTACCTTGACGATTGACATGGAAATGACATGGTGAGGCTTCAAATTTTTCAACATAAATACGCTCGGGAAGTTTTTTAGGTGCAGAAAATCCCGAGTGCATTTTCTCAATACTAACCGAGGCACAAGAGCTCAGCCAGCAAGCAAGTAGGCTTGTTAGTATCGAATTTAAAAAGAAAGAAAAAAGAGGACTTTTCAAAATGAAGAGAATAGTAGAGGAGAGGAGTTTTTAAACTTTAAACTTTCAAGTCTCTAGAAAACTTTTTAACAATCAATCTATGTTTTTCCGCACTAATCTATGTTTTTCCGCACTGCTATTTTGATTCCTTTTCTGCTCATGCTTCTTGCTGTTGCTTTCATGCCTTTTCTCAATGAATCATGGTGGAGAGCTCATTTTAAGAAAGTTTCCTTTTTTTTGGCAGGCATTGTTATTTGCTATTACCTATTTGTAGAGCATGGCCTGCCTCGCTTAGGTTCTATTTTTGGTGAATATGTGAGTTTTATTGTTCTCATTGGATCCCTGTTTGTAGTTACCGGAGGAATTTACTTGCGCGTGAAGGGAGAAGCAACACCTTGGCGTAATACGCTCTTTTTAATCGTAGGGTCGATCATTTCTATTTTTATTGGAACAACAGGAGCTTCCATGCTTTTGATTCGCCCTTGGATTCAGAGCAATCGCTACCGCGTCACGGCGTTTCATATGATTTTTTTTATTTTTATGATTAGTAATATTGGAGGATGCCTCAGTCCTATTGGAGACCCTCCTCTCTTTTTGGGATATTTACGAGGTATTCCTTTCTTTTGGCTCCTTGAGCATCTCTGGGGGGCTTGGTTACTTACCATAGGATTGCTTTCAGCAATTTTCTATTTTTTGGATAGGAATAATTTTCTCCATGCTCCCCTTGATGTTCGTCTCACTAAGACAAATAATGAAACTTGGCATTTTCAAGGATTTCTCAATCTTTTCTTCTTGGCGATGATTATTGGAGCTGTGTTTCTACCATCGCCTTGGAGAGAGGCAACCATGCTTCTCCTTGGCTTTCTTTCTTATCGGCTAACACCAAAGAATATTTTTGAAGCTAATAAATTCAATTTTCATCCCATTGAAGAAGTCGCTTGGCTTTTCTTTGGTATCTTCATCACCATGCTTCCCGTGCTTGATTATATGGAAATGAAAACCACCTTAACATCCTATCCACTGCTTAAGCCAACGCACTTCTATTATCTCACGGGATTGCTCTCTACCTGTTTAGATAATGCTCCCACGTATTTAGCAATGCTGCAGCTACAACTAGGAATTCATGGAATGAATATCGATTCTCTTCACGATGTCACCTATGTGGCTCTTGAGAATCCACAACCGCTTGTTGGAATTTCACTAGGGGCTGTTTTCTTTGGAGCAACAACTTATATTGGTAACGGTCCTAATTTTATGGTCAAAAGCATTGCTGAGGATGCTGAGATTCGCATGCCTCATTTCTTAAAATATATTACCGGTTACTCACTGCCCATTCTGCTCCCCATTCTCATTTTAATCGGATGGTTATTCTGTTCTTAGATCACCTTCCTCCTCTAAGCTCTCTTTTTGAAGAGCAGTAGCTTTACAAAACTCAACATAACGTGGCTCTGTGACGAGCAAATAAAAAAAGAGTGAAATAGTCACAACGTAGAGTGTTTGTTGACTTAAATAAATGAGCCAGAGGTAGGTCATGAAAGGAGCGGTGAGTATTAGCAATGTCTTGAGTGGTATTTTTTTTGTGAACTGGATCATACCATAAATGCTCATGAGAAGGAGCAGTGAAAAATTCACCATTAAGAGATCGTGCTTTGGAATAGTAACCATAATCAAGGTTAGGGGGATGAAAACAGAAGCACCAAAGAAGCGAAGTTTTGGTTTCATTGCTCCCATGCTGATGGGAGCTGCCATATAACCGAGGATGTAATATCCAGTAACAATGAGCATGAGGGTAGCCCAGCTCTGAGAATTCCATAATACAAGAGCCACTAACACCCAATTGATGAGCAAAGATCGTCGGCAAATATTGTAGAGAGGATTGAGCTTAGCAATTGTCCACTTTGGCATTTGTCCCTCTGCTGCCATAGCATAGAACATTCTGGCAGAAGCTCCCAAGTAGGCGTAGCCTGTTCCTGAAGGGCTCACAATGCTATCAGCAGTCAGTAAGAGAACAAGAAAGTTAAGCCCTAGTAACATGGCCAAATTCATTAAAGGAGAATGAAAGTTTAAAGCAGCCCAGCCAGCAGTCAGTAAATGATGCGGAACGGCCCCCATAAAGGAAAGTTGAAGAGCCATGTAGAGCAACATCACCAGCAAAACTGAAATGATCATAGAAAGGGGTACATTTCTTTTGGGATTTTTTACTTCACTTGCAAAAGAAGCTGCTAGTTGAAATCCATTATAGGAATAGATGAGCCCAGCTCCCACCACAGCACTCAAAGCTGATCCTGCATGATAGAGATGATGATTGAGTAGGGTAAAATTACTTTTATCAAAACGAGTAATGAGAAAAAGGGTGATAGCAAAGAGTGGTGTAAAAATTTTCAGGGCTGTTACAATGTTATTCACTCTTGCTAGGAGGCCAATGCCATAAAAATTGACAACGAGATAGAGAAACAAAATTCCCAGTGCAAAGAGTTTGCCATAAAAAGTAAGGCCAGCATTATCCATGAGAATGTTATTTTTTAAATAGGCTGAGAGATACTCTGTTGTTGCTTGTGCTTCGGTAGTTACTGAAATCATCAGTCCAAACCAATTAGCAAAAGCAAAAGGCATGCCAAAAATAGCATTATGAGAGAGTGAGCTAGAGCGCGTTGTTGCACCACGGACTGGGTAGATAGAAACTACTTGAGCCAAACAAAGCCCTACTGCCATAACCAGTAGTGCTGCTAGAAACCAGGCTAGAAAAGCATAGTTTCCTGCGAGACGAGCATTCAGTTGAGCACTGAAGAGCCAACCGGATCCTACCATGGCTGTTGCACTAATGGCCGTAGCACTAAGAAGAGATACTTTTTTGTGTTGATGCATATTGGTATAATAAAATAATTTCCTCATTCACTATGGGTCAACAAGGAGCTTGGGAAAGAGAGAGAATATGCTGCACTTGCAAAATAAAGAAAGAAAGTATTTATCATGTGGTATTACTACGATCCAAAATAAAAATGATTAATAGAAGAGCACTCGTCTAGAAGCTACATTTCATCTCCACTGCCATCATCTTTCTGAAGTTTTTCTAGGGTTTTTCTTTTTTTGAATTAAGATCACACGTCGCTCATCAAGTTATTTGAAAATTTAGATTCACGAAAATCTAACCCCTTCTTCTATTTTCATTACTTTTATTCAACCAGTTGTTTCTCTCTTCAATGGCTTCCTCGTCACATCGTAGCAGGAATGAAATGATCGCTCTATTGCTCCTGGCTGGAGGTATTTTGTTGCTACTTGCTTTGCTTTCTTTTGAGCCACGTGATGTTCCTTCATGCTTATTTTATGCAAAGTATGCTTCTAGTACAACTGTTCCACTGAATTTTGTAGGACGCTTTGGTGCTGTGGTCTCAGGATTCTGTTTTTTCCTTTTTGGAGGAGCTGCTTTCTTTGCAGCAGTTGCACTCCTAGGATTGGGGCTTGCTTGTTTTTTTGGAGAAGAATCACCGCTGAGTATTCGTTTTGGATGGTCCTTTATTTTTGTCCTAAGTTGGTCTTATTTCCTCGATTTTTTAGATCATTTCCATTTTTTTTCAACAGCTTGGAAACAGTCCTTAGCACTTCCTAGCGCTGGAGGATGGTTTGGTCATGCTCTTGGGGTTGCGCTTGGGAAAAATACGATGGGAGTAGTGGGATCACTCTTTCTCTTCTTCACCATATCGCTAACAAGCTTAGTTTTGGCTACGGGATTTCATCCTCTTCTAGCTTTTAAGTATCTCTTGAGAGCTATTGGAAAGCTTATTCGCCAAATTTCTCGATTTACTAGGAGTTATTTTTCTGAAGCTAGAAAATTTTCTCTAGCTTCTGAAGAAAAACCTTCTTTTCTAGAAACTGCTAAAAGCCCTACTACTGCTCGTAGAAAGCAACCCAAAGAAGCTTTATCTCAAAAACTTTTAGAGGAGGCAAAAGAAAATACGACACTTACTCCTCCTCCAAAAATTATTGACGCAAGTCTTCCTACCAAGAGGCCTACATTTTCTGAAGTCATGAAATCCAAATCGACTCAGCTTGATACTTCTCCTGTTGAAGCCGGACTGCTTCCCAAGGTCGACTTAGAGAATTACACTCTTCCTACTTTTGATTTGTTAGAAACTCATGAAAGTAAATCAAGTGAACCTACTGATCCAGCACTGTTAGAAGGAATTCAGCGAATTCTGATTCAGACGCTTGCACAGTTCGGTATTCAAGCAGTAGCAGGGGACATTACCAAAGGCCCAACAATTACACGCTATGAACTCTATCCTGCAAGTGGTGTTCGTGTGGATCGAATTTCTAATCTCGAGAGGGATCTAGCACGTGCAACGAGTGCAGAACATATCAATATTTTAGCTCCTATTCCAGGCAAGGATACAGTTGGCATTGAAATTGCTAACAGCCATAAGGTCACTGTTGCTATTCGTGAGATTTTTGAAAGTGACGCATGGCATCACTCCAAAGCAAAGCTTCCACTAGCTCTTGGGAAGGATGTTTATGGTAATGCCATTATTGCAGATCTTGCACAAATGCCACATCTCCTGGTGGCAGGAGCTACTGGAAGTGGAAAGAGTGTTTGTATTAACTCAATTATCACAAGTCTTATCTTTAAGCATACGCCTCAAACACTTCGCTTCATTATGATTGATCCTAAGGTCGTTGAGATGCAAATTTACAACAAGTTGCCTCATTTAGTAACCCCTGTTGTTACTGATCCCAAGAAAGTCCTGCTTGCACTTAGGTGGGTTATTGATGAAATGGAACTACGATATAAAATTTTTGCAAAAACAGGAGTGCGTAACATTCATGGTTTTAATGCACGTCCTCAGTCTTCTTCTAATACTTCCCAAGAGCTTCCTTCTTCCCAAAGTGAAATTCTCAATGATACGAAGGAGCTTGAAGCCAGCGCCTCCTCTACACTGGAGCAAGAGGATGAAAAGTTACCTATTGCTAGAGCTCTACCTCATTCTATCTCACGTGAAGAGGAGCTGGTGATCCCCAACCATCTTCCCTTTATTGTAGTTATTGTTGATGAGTTGGCTGACCTGATGCAAACAGCTCCTGCTGATGTGGAGTCTGCTATTGCACGTATTACTCAAATGGCTCGTGCTGCTGGGATTCATATGATTGTGGCTACACAAACACCGCGTGCTGATGTTGTGACTGGAATCATCAAAGCGAATATTCCAACACGTATTGCTTTCCAAGTAGCCTCGAAGCTCGATAGTCGTGTGATTCTGGATCAAAATGGTGCTGATCGATTATTGGGACAGGGAGATATGCTCTATTTACCGCCAGGAAGTGCTAAGGTCATTCGTGCTCAGGGAGTTTTAGTTACTGATGAGGAAATAGGACGTGTTGTTGATTTTCTCGGATCTCAGAATCAACCTGTTTTTGAGCCTAGTATTTTAGCAAAGCTCACTCAAACGACCATGCCCGAAGAAGAAATCACTGCTGAGGAAGAGGAATTGGTAACCAAGTGCTTGGAAATTATTCGCCAAGAGAAAAAAGCTTCCACGTCGATGTTACAGAGGCGCTTGCGACTTGGTTATACACGTGCAGCTCGCGTAGTCGATATTTTAGAACAACGTGGTATTCTTGGTCCTAAGGATGGAGCTCGCGATCGAGAAATTTTAATTGACTTAGAGAGCCTTCCCTACTAACGCTGCAAGAAAACCTCTACAAGCTTCTACAAATCAAAGCAGGCTCCTCTCTTTACCAAAAGCTTATGCCTTCTTCCTCTCTGCGCACAGTAAGGCCAATTACTATTCCAGAATTTAGCCCTATTCTTCATAATGAATGGAGCCATACTTCTTTCATTGGCCACGATGGAGAAAAATTTATTGAAATAAAAAACTGTCCATTTTTTCCTAAGTTATTTAATCGCCTTTTTATTTCTCAGGAGAAGACGACCAGAGCAATCGATAAGATACTGGATGTTTTTTATGCCAACAATCATCAGCATGCTCCTGGTCGTCTACGACCCTTCCATGATCTTTGGCAAAATAACTGGGGGCTTTTTACAAAAGCGGAATTTCAAGACTTCTGTCAACAACATCAAATCACTGTTCCTCAGCCGTATTGAGGATGAGTTTAAGATGATTGTTTCTCTTTTTTTGCTCTGTAGATGGTTACAATACCAGCAGTGAGTGGTTGAGCTTGAGGATCCTGGAATCCACAATTTTCTAAAAGAGCGCACATCTTCTCACCTGATGGAAAAGCTTCAATCGATCCTCCCATATAGTGATAAGCGCTTGCTTCTCCTGTTAATAAACCAGCAAAATAAGGTAAGAGAAAATGAAGATAGAAGCGATAAAGTGGTCGAAGTAATGGAGAAGTAGGTATTGAGAAATCAAGGATGAGAAGATGTCCTCCTGGGCGCAGCACGCGATTCATTTCATGGAGCCCTCCCTCCCATGATCTCATATTTCGTAACCCAAAGGAGATGGTTGCAACATCAAAAGAATGCTCCTTGAAGGGAAGCTCTAAGCCATCAGCTTGGAGAAAGGTGATCTGTTTTCCTTTTCCTTTTTTTTGTTTTTCAGATGCTTGTGCGAGCATGGGAGCACAAAAATCGATAGCGCTAATACGTACTGTTGGCAATCTCTGAGCGATAGCAAAGGCTAGCTCACCATTGCCTGTAGCTATATCGAGAAGCTCTCTAGGTTGCCAGCGCTCAATTTGTCGAGCAACAACCCAACGCCACCAGAAATCCATGCCAAATGAGAGGACATGATTGACAAGGGCATAACGTGTAGCAATAGAGCTAAAGAGATTTTGAACATCTTGAGAGGTCATCGTGAAAGCGAGCAAAAACTAAAAGTGGAAAGTGATATAAAAAAATCAAGCGTACAAATGGGAAAATATAGTCTATGAATACCTAGCTCATTACAAGGCATCACCATGTGGAAAATACAATACATCATCTGTTTCTTCATACTTTTTACTTCAAGTAGATTGAATGCTCTTCTTGAGGACCCTTGGTCTTCGTTGAGCGAGAAACAAAAAGCTTCTCTGCAAGAGGGAAAAGAGGTTTTAGTTACCGAAAAAATCCAAGAGAGTTCCTGGCCTTATTTCCATGTCTATTGCCTGATTAAAGCGACTCCGCTTCAAGCAGCAGCGATATTTTGGGATGTAGAAAAAGCTCCAGAATATATTCCTCACTGTCTAAGAGCGCTTCTTCATGCTCGTCCTTCTCTGAATGTCTTAGAAGTAAACTATGAGCTTGAAATTCCTATTTTTCCCAATGAATTCTCCAGGGTGCGCAATACACTCCATGCTTTTCCTCATGAAGGTGCTTATGAAATTTCCTGGGAAATTTTGAGCTCAAGATACAGTAAATCAGGGCGAGGAAGTTTTCTTGTTCTTCCTCATGAGAGGGGAACACTTCTTTGTTATTCTAATTTTATTAATCCTGGTAGCCTGATTGCTCCTCTTCTACGAGCTCAAGCAGAGAAAAAAGTTCAAGAAACAGTCTCTGTTCTCCTTCATCACATCGAAGAGGAAGTTCAAGAAAACTCTGATGAGCTGCCAATGCAGGAAAAAAAATTACAAGAAGCTTTGGGAAAGTAATTGTCATTGGTTCAAATTTTATTATCTTAAAAAATCTTTTTTATGATTCGTTCTCTTGGTGTTGGTCTTGCAGGCTTTGGTACAGTTGGAGCTGGTGTTTTTGAATCTTTACAAAAACAGCAAAAACTCATTGAAGAACGATCAGGATTCTCTTTTCAAGTCAGAGGTATTGCTATCAGGGATCCTCAAAAACAGAGGAAGCAGTTTCTCCCTCCCTCTCTTCTTCGGCGTTCATGGCGAGATCTTCTTCGTGATCCCCATACTCAAATCGTTGTGGAGTTAATGGGTGGGACTACTGATGCTTTTGAGCTGATTAAAGGAGCATTACAATCGAGACGTATTGTTGTTACTGGCAACAAAGCACTCTTAGCAGAACGAGGAGAAGAGATTTTTGCTTTAGCTCAAGAATTTCGAACACCTGTTTTCTATGAAGCTGCCGTGGCTGGTGGCATTCCCATTATTCAGAGTTTGCGTGACTCCTTTGTCAGCAATCATATTGAATCCATTCATGGAATTCTCAATGGAACGACCAATTACATTCTCTCCTGCATGCAAGAGGAGGGGATGGAATACAACCAAGCACTCGATCAAGCAAAAGCACTTGGTTATGTAGAAGCTGATCCAACACTGGATCTCAGCGGTTGGGACGCTGCTCACAAAGCTCTGATCCTAGCAGCACTTGCGTATGGATTTTGGGTCTCTCCTCAGGATATCCGTGTCGAGGGAATTGAAAAGGTGAGTGCTGCTGATATTTTATTCGCAAAAAATTTTGGATACACCATCAAGCTGCTTGCGAGGATACGAGCTAGTAGTGATGGAATCATTGAAATAGGAGTAAGTCCTACCTTGATTCCAATGAAGAGTATTCTTGCTTCTGTCAGTGGTGTTTTTAATGCTATTGCCATTAAAGGGGACCTTGTGGGGGAATCCCTTTTCTATGGACGTGGTGCTGGTGCTCGACCTACAGCCAGTTCGGTGATTGGAGATTTAGTGACTGCTGCTCAAAACTTCCACTTGCATCTCTCCTCTGAGCGAACAAGTTGCCCTATCGGTTTCTCCTCTCACACTCTTTATGGAAAATCTAGGCTAGCAGAAGAGATTATTTCTTCTTACTATTTGCGTTTTACAGTGGAAGATCAGCCAGGAGTGCTTTCGATGATCACAACAATTTTTGGGCAATATGGTATTAGTATCTCTTCTCTAGTTCAACCAGAGTCCAGAGTTGATAGAAAAACATCACTTGTTTTTATGATTCATCGAGCCCCTTACGGTTTGATCCAATCAGCTCTTGAGCAAGTTCGTACTCTGTCATGTGTGAAATCAGAACCAATACTCTTCAATGTTGAAATGTAATGGCTCTTGCTTTTTTATTTTCTTAGGAATGAGAGAAATCACAACTCATGTTCAGAATCATAAAACGTCTCTGGATCATTTCTAGTCTACTCCCTTGATTTCTCAAAAATATGTCGCTGAAGCAACCATGTCGTTCTGGAATCATCTCACGCTATCGAGAACACCTTCCTATTAGCAACAAAACGCCTCTTATTTCCTTGAACGAAGGATCAACGCCGCTGCTTCATTCTCCAAAATTAAGCAGTCTGCTCTCAGCTCATGTCTATTTGAAGTATGAAGGACTCAATCCTACCTGCTCTTTTAAAGATCGAGGGATGACCATGGCTATTTCCAAAGCAGTAGAAGAGGGCGCTAAGAGAATTCTTTGTGCTTCGACTGGCAATACCTCCGCTTCTGCTGCTGCTTATGCTGCTCGTGCGGGAATGCAATGTGTTGTTCTTCTCCCCGCTGGACGCATTGCTACAGGGAAGATGATTCAAGCATACCTCTACGGTGCTAGAGTCATTGCTATCCAAGGAAATTTTGATGATGCTCTCCGTCTTGTTCGGCAATTAGGAGAGCGTCATGATTTTGTAGTTGTCAATTCTACTAATCCCTATCGTCTTGAAGGTCAGAAAACAGCAGCGTTTGAAATCATTGAAGAGCTAGGAGAGGCGCCTCATCTCCATCTCTTGCCTGTAGGTAATGCAGGGAATATTACAGCCTACTGGAGAGGATACTCTGAGTTCTATCGTTTGGGGATTAGCCAGAGGCTTCCTTTGATGTTGGGTGTTGAAGCTTCAGGAGCTGCTCCCCTCTACCATGGAGCCCCTATGGATCACCCTGAAACATTGGCAACAGCAATTCGAATTGGTCAACCTGCAAGTTGGCATGGAGCCATGAAGGCTATTGAAGAGTCCTCTGGTTGCTTTGATATTGTCAGTGATGAAGAAATTCTAAAGGCACAACAATGGCTTGCTCGAGAAGAAGGAGTTTTTGCGGAACCAGCTAGTGTCGTTCCTGTTGCTCTTCTCTTGAAGTATGCTTCGGCTACCAATCCCTCCTCCTTACGTACAAACGCCATTTTTAGAAAGCTTCCTGCTCATCCAACGGTAGTACTCACACTTACTGGCCATGGTTTGAAAGATCCAGAAACAGCATCACATTCGATTTCTCCTCCGCTTGAGGTCGCTCCTACTCTCCAAGAAGTCCTCGCGCATTTGTAGCCATCTCTCTATCCTATTTTTTTATGTCTCTGATTGTTCAAAAATATGGTGGAACCTCCATGGGTGATCCTCAACGTATTAAAGTAGTAGCAGAGCGTCTTCTGCAAACTCAAAGGCAAGGAAATTCTGTTGTTGGCGTTGTTTCTGCTATGTCAGGAGTGACTGATTCTCTACTTCGTCTAGCAAAGGAAGTTTCCTCAAAACCATTAGAGAGAGAGCTTGACATGCTGCTTGCTACTGGAGAGCAGACAACCAGTGCTCTAACGGCAATGGCTATTGAAGCGCTCGGTGGTAGAGCCATTTCCATGACAGGAGCTCAAGCGGGTATTGTAACGAACACTTTTTATACCAAAGCTAAGATCAATCGCATTTTCCCACAGCAAATTCTCAGCTTCCTTCATGAAGGCTTCATTGTGATTGTTGCTGGCTTTCAAGGAGAGACTTCAGAAGGGGAAATTACGACGTTGGGACGTGGAGGATCAGACTTAACGGCTATCGCCCTAGCTTCAGCTCTCCAGGCTCATGAGTGTCAGATCTTCACTGATGTTGATGGTGTTTTCACTTGTGATCCTCGCCTTGTTCCTCAAGCAAAAAAGATTGATCTTCTTGCTTATGAAGAAATGCTGGAAATGGCCAGTAGTGGCTCTAAGGTGATGCAATCCCGTGCTGTTGAGTTTGCCAAAAAATTCAATGTCCCCTTTGAAGTAGGACATAGTTTTAAAACAATCCCCGGAACTAGAGTGCAAGAGGAGTCACCAGGAATGGAGCAAGTTGTTGTTCGCGGTATTAGCGTAGAGAGAAACCAAGCAAAGGTAACCATTACCAATGTTCCAGATCATCCCGGTTATGCAGCTTCGATCTTTTCAGCCATTGCAGAAGCTCATTTAATCATCGATGTGATTGTTCAAGATGTCTCAGCTTATGGTACCACTAATATTTCCTTTACCCTCAGTAATGAAGAGCTTGATAAGATGGGTGATCTTCTTGAGCAAATTGTTCAAAGCATAGGAGCAGGAGAAGTTCGTAAAGAAAGCGGTATTGCTAAATTAAGCGTTGTCGGTATCGGCATGAGAACTCACTCTGGAGTGGCTGCTAAGCTTTTCGAATGTCTAGCTCAAGGAGGAATTAATATTCAAATGATTTCTACCTCTGAAATTAAAATCGCTGTGATTATTGATGAAAAAAATATTCAACAAGCTGCAGAGTTAACTCATCAAGCATTTGGACTAGATCAATAGGTGCAATATCATTCTCCTCTTTATTATCCTTACTCCTTCTCTTCTAAAAATTTTTGGGGAAATGCCCCTCTTCCTCATCGAGGCATTCTTGAAGAATGATCCGTTCAAAGAAAAAGAACTTCATCAAGCTGCTCTCCAAGAGAGCTAAAAGGTTGTGGTTTCTAGAAAGGACTGTTAGGTTCTAATTCTCATCTGAGAATTGTATTTTCAATAGAGATCGATTGATCACAACTGAATTTCAGAAAAGTCTAGATCAATACTCGATCAAACTGTTTTGAATTCTCTTCACTCAAATAAAATACTTTAATAAGCGTTTTCCTAAACATTTTCCTTCATTTAACCCTAACTTTTTAAAACTCATGAATAAACTGATTCTTCAACAAGCTGCTCGTGATGCTCGTGGACTAGCTATGGATGCTGTGGCTACTTGTAAATCAGGTCATCTTGGTTTGCCCCTTGGATCTGCAGAACTAGGAGCAGTTCTCTTTGGGGAATTACTTCAATATCATCCTCAAGAACCTCGTTGGCTCAATCGTGATCGTTTTCTTCTCTCCGCAGGGCATGGCAGTATGTTTCTTTATGCTTGGCTGCACCTGGCTGGTTTTGATGTTTCTCTTGAAGATCTCAAAAAGTTTCGCTCCTTACATAGTCTTACCCCGGGGCATCCTGAATTTCACCATACCCCAGGAGTGGAGGCAACAACTGGCCCACTAGGTCAGGGCGTTGCCAATGCCGTTGGGCTTGCTATCTCTGGCAAGATGGCAGCAGCTCGTTTTAATACTGCAGAGCATACGATCTTCGATTACCATGTTGTATGTTTAGCAGGAGATGGATGCCTGCAAGAAGGAGTTTCTGCGGAGGCTTCCTCTCTAGCTGGCCATCTAGGATTAGACAACCTCATTCTTTTTCATGATGCCAATCGTGTAACACTCGATGCCATGCTCGAGGTTAGTCAGAGTGAAGATGTGGGAGCACGCTATCGTGCCTATGGCTGGGACGTCCAAGAAATTGATGGAGAAAACATGGAGGAAATTGCTCTTGCATTTCAAAAAGCCAAAACGGCTCTTGGTAAACCTCAGTTCATTATTGCTCGCACCTTGATTGGTAAAGGAATTCCAGAGGTTTCAGGAACTAACAAAGCTCATGGGGAAGCTGGTGTAAAATACATTGAGCAGAGCCGTCAAGCGCTTGGACTTCCCAAGGATCAATTTTTTGTTTCTCCTGCAGTTCGTGATTATTTTAAGAAGCGCCAGCAAGAGAGAGAAGTGCTTTATTCCAACTGGGAGCAAACCTACCAAGCATGGCGCACTACCAATACTGATAAGGCAAGCATGCTTGATCATGCTCTCAATAAAAGAATACCAAATTTAGAAGTCACGATTCCTCACTTTGCTTCCGATGAAAAAATGGCTACCCGCAAAGCGGGTGGTATTGTTTTACAATCCATTGCTAAGGCGCTACCGCTTTTCATTACAGGAAGCGCTGATCTTTTCGGTTCAACGATGAATTATTTGAATGAGTTGGGAGATTTTACACGAGAGAATCGAGAAGGACGGAATATCCATTTTGGTATTCGTGAACATGGCATGGCTGCCATTCTCAATGGAATCGCCTACGATGGGATTTTTCAACCTAGTGGAGCTACTTTTTTAGTTTTTAGCGATTATGCTCGTCCTTCTATCCGTTTGGCTGCTCTTTCTAATTTACCAGTACTCTATATCTTCACTCATGATTCTGTTGCTGTTGGAGAGGATGGACCAACACATGAGCCAGTAGAAACAATTGCTGCACTTCGTGCTATCCCAGGACTCGATGTAATTCGTCCTGCTGATCCTGAAGAGACGGCTGGTGCCATCGCTGCTGCGCTAGAGCGCACAGATGGGCCCACTCTCTTAGCTCTCTGTCGTCAAGCTGTGCCCAATCTTAGCAATATGGAGGTCTCCGTACGTCGTCATGGTGTTTTCCAAGGTGCCTACATCGCTAAGAAAGAGAAAAAACAACTCGAACTCATTCTCATGGCTACTGGAAGCGAACTTCAACTTGCTCTTCAAGCAGCTGAAATCTTGGGTGAAGGAACACGTGTTGTTTCGATGCCATGCATGGAGCGCTTCCTTCGTCAAGATCCAACATATCAAGAAGAAATTTTACCCAAATCTTGTCGTAAGCGTATTTCAGTTGAAGCAGGAGTATCACAACCATGGTTTCAGTTCCTTGGTTTGGAGGGGAGGAGTGTTGCTATTGATCGTTTTGGCTTGAGTGCTCCTGGAGATATTGTCCTCAACGAGCTTGGAATCAGCGTAGAAGGTATCTTAACTGCTGCTAAGTCGCTTCAATAATATTGATAAAATTTTCTTGGAGAGCTTTCTTCTTGAAGATAGCTTTTTCACACACTACTCCTATTTCAATTTGCTGATTCATGAGAGAAAGAAGCCATCAAGGTTTTTTCTCTCATCATGCGAATTCCTAAAACCATGAATTCAGCTCCTTGGAAATCATTAGGATCGCCCTCTCTTGACTCAAAAGAAGAGAAAAGAGAAATTTTCTCCTCACAACAGACTCCTATCCTCAGGGATATTTCTTCTGCTGTGGGTGATTTTGCTGGAGTTTCCATAGCAGCTGGGGAAGCCTCGTCGCACCATCAACCTGCCTCTCCTCTTTCAAAAGAGCTTTCAGGAACTCTTATCAATACTGGTTTGAGTTCATTGTCAACGCAGACTACCAACAAGGAAATACGATTGAATCCTAACAAGGATCATCATGAGTTCTCCTTAAACAAGGAGAAGAAAATATACCGTCTTACTCATCGAGGATGGGAAGTTGAGGATCCTTGTACTGGTGAGTTGGAAATGACTGAAGATTTCAGAGAAGAAGAAGCATTTAAGAATGTGCCAGGTAGTGATCCTCACGATGTAGAAGAAAATGACCAATTGATTAGAGAGGTTTTTACGATCTATCTAGGTAATCAAACGCGAGTCACTGATTTAGTAAAAATAGCTAGAGAAGCAGAGAAAGAGCAGCCCTCGGAGCAACTCATCGAACATTATTTCCGCTCTGCTGAAATTGCCGAAAAAATAAAAGCTTTTCATCTCCATGCACAGCCACGCATTCCAGTAGGGGAACTCATCGCTCGTGCTACGGCTCCTGAACCTGTCGATGACAATGATGACGGCAGTGACCAGCGCTATCTTGGTCGACTTTTAGAAGATCGGTGTTCTGTTAGTTAACACAATTTTAGCATCCTAGCCTTTTTTGATGAAAATAGCGTTCAGCCACCTTACTACTAAAAATTAGCAAGATAATAATTTAACAACTTACCAATCATGAAGCCCACTTTTTTCATTTTTCTTCTAGCAATTAGTTTTCGAGGCCTAACTGCTAGTGCTGAACATCAAAATGACGCTCCCAGCCTCCATCAAGCTGAATCGCTGAAACGAGAAAATTCAATGACAGATGATGCTCCCACCAACTCCCTAGAAAATCATAACTATCATGTGGTCACTCTCGCTCAATTCTTCCCTTTTTTTATTGATCTGACTGCTGACTTACAGGAATCGTTATGGTCAAATACTCCTCAAATGCCTTCTCAAATCAATCGTATTTGGGATGGAAGCGGCTATCACTATAGCCTCATCCCTGGTCAAGAAGATAAGCCAGTGCTGGGAATTTCCTCACAAGAGCAAGCACACTATTGCACTTGGCTGAGCAATAGAGATCTCAACTATGATTATACACCTTTTCCTTCAACTGTAGGAATTGGAGAGGAAGGAGAATTTTGGATCGCCTCTTGCCTAAAAGAATCAGCGTCAACTAGCACAAGAGTAACAAAAGACTCATCACCCAGTAGCCATGAAAACTCTTCTTCTCAAAGTCAACAAACATCAAAGACGGTAAAATCCTGTTCCCCTTGGTTCTTCTTTGGTGGTTCTTGGGGGGCTCAAGCTACAGAGGGAGGAGAAGCTGCAGCTACTAGAAGTTCTTTTGTGGAAATTCCTCTTGATTCCTCATTAACCGTTTCGGGGGCGGAGAGCTCTGCAGGCGCAGCAGGAGTCTTAGAAGTACTGATTGGTCTTCTAGCACCAGAAGCCAAAGCAGCAGAAGTAGGAGAGGAGATAGCAGTAGAAACCGGTTGTTCTGCTACTGCTAGAAGATGGTTTGGGAATATGTGTACTCGAACTCGGCAATTTTTTTGTGGAAAAGGAGATGCTGTTCTAGAACCTAGTCAATCAGTTGATTCTCTAGCTAGTCCTTTAATTGATGATACGAAATTGGAAGATGTTGATGGTCAGACAAGCTCTTTTCGGGGAGAGGGTGTTGACTTTAAGGATAGTTCACGCGTTGGAGTTTCTTACTCTCTTATTGAAGATTCACATGATCAATAGGGAGAATAATATTCTTGACCTCTGCTTTGCTTCGATCACATTTTCTTTGAAGAAAATAATTCCTTGGTACATTTAAAGAAAATCATTGAGTAACCTTCTATGACATCACCACTTTATTTTATTCCACTGATTTTTTTATTTGTTGCTCTTGATCAACTCACCAAGCTCTTGATTCTTTATGCGATTCCGCTTTATGGAGTGATTAAGATTGTTCCAGGATTTTTTTACTTAACCCATCTCTACAATACAGGGGCTGCTTTTGGAATCATGCACGATAACAATCGATTTTTAATGATGATTGCTCTAGCAGCAGCGCTCATTTTATTTTGGCAACGCTCTCACTTTGCTTCTCTTCCGCTACAGTTAGGTTGGGTCTTAACATTGAGTGGAATCATCGGCAATCTCTCGGATCGCCTCTGGCGGGGACATGTAGTTGATTTTCTTGGTTTCCAGATTTGGAACTACTACTGGCCCCCATTTAATATAGCTGATACTTGCATTTGTATGGCTGTTGGTTTTTTCTTCTTGAGTGCGTTTACTTCACAGCGAGCAAAGTAACAACTAACGTCCAGAGTAGTCATGAAAAGGCCTTGTAGTCCTTTTGATCAGCTTCATGGAGTTATTTATTTGCCTCGCCTGCTTGATAAAATTCGATTGAATCTTACTGGAGAGCTCCCTGAGGATTACCTTGCTAATCTCGGCCATCCTGAAAAAATGGATGGACTTTGCCTTCGATTTTTAGGAATTAGCTATGAGTCACTTTGTTTAAAGATCAGAGAAGGTGCTTCTAATGAAGAAATTTGGGAATGGATTCTTCATCATGGAAAAAAGCATACGGAAGAAGAAATTCATCTCTGGAATACTTACATGAGGAAGTATGGATGGAATGATCGTGCTTCTGAAATATTAAAAAGGCGTCTTCGTGAGGGGGGATATGAAGATCGTAGTGATATTCAAACTATTTTTGACTATATTGATCTTGATGAAAGACGAGAGAAAAATTGTTCCTTCACACAGTAGTTTTTTAACTTTTTTCTTTTAAGTAAGGGTACCCTTGGGGCCAGAGAATTTGACGACGTAGAAGCCAAGTCATCGCTAGGAGATCCCAAATACCACGCCAAGCTCGACGAAGGATTGTATAGTTAGAGTTTCCAAAGCGACGGGGGCGATGATTGACAGGAAATTGACCTAAGCTTAGTCCTGCATGTTGAAGCATTGCAATCATGTAACATTGCATTTCATTGAAAGGAATCAAGAGTGAGAGATATTCCTTTCTGATCACTTTGAGCGTGCAGCCTGCATCACGAACGCTATCCCCAGTAAACAGTTTGCGGATTTTATTAGCAATTTTGGAAGCTATCTTCACTTGCCAGCTATCTTGGCGCTGATGACGGTAACCACAAACAACATCATAGTTTTTTGCTTCATCTACCAGCATGGGAATATCAGCAGGGTCATTTTGACCATCTCCATCCATGAGGAGACAAAGATTGTGAGAAGCATTGAGCAATCCTGCATAGAGAGCGGCACTTTGACCTAGATTTTTCGGAAAAGAGATGAGACGAACATAATCAAATTTCCTAATCAATTCTTCGGTATTATCAGAGCTCCCATCATTAACAGCAATGATCTCTGCGTTCGGATTGGTTAAGTGGACTTCGTAGAGAACAGCCTCTACATTCTCTTCTTCATTATAAAAAGGAATAATAATAGAGATTGGTTCCAGCGAATTGAAAGGAGTTGACATGGGACAACTGATACTATCAGAAGAGTAGGTCTCTTGAAATTGATTTTTCAACGGTTTTTTTACTACTAAACAGGACCATGACTTGCCAGAACCATCGTGCTTTTCAAGCTATAGTGAGGTTCCTCAAGAGGTGGAAGATCATCGTTTTTCTTCTCTTCCTCTTGCTTCGATTTTTTAGATAGAAGCTGTTTCTTTTTTTTCTCTTCCTCTCGTTTGACTTCATCAAGAACATCATAATCAGTAGCAACAAGAGTTGCTAACTTTGCTGCATCATCAACAGTCGTGTAACTACTAGTCTCCGGCGATTGATTGCTAGGAGTAGAACCATAAACAAAAGTAGTGGCATCATTCGATTGCATCAGATGGACATTAGTTATTGAAGTATTACCAGCTGTAGAGAGGCTTGCTGAGGAAGTCATTGCTCCACTGGAGGGAAGTTCTTCACTTATTGTGGTAAGACGTCCTGTATTCTGAGCAATCGATGTCTGGATGATTTGAATAGGAGAAATCGAGGTGATGGGATGGTTCGCCATGATTTTGAATAAAAGAAAAATGATAAGAGAGAGGAAGTTTCTTTAAGAGAGAAGGTTTTTTTGATTCAGTGGATTTTAATCAGAAACTTTGATGAGAAGTTTTTTAACGTGTCTAAAAAAAATCTTCTTAACGAAGAAGAATCTTGAGGCTATCTGATCCTCTATTTTACAAAAATATGAGAATATAAATACTAGAAATAACTATGATGACTAAAAATCGACTTGAAGGCTTCAGTGATGGCGTACTTGCTATTATTATTACCATTATGGTCCTGGAGCTTAAAGTTCCCCAATCAGCTGGAATCAATGGTCTCAAAGAATTATTGCCACTTTTTTGTAGTTATCTACTCGGCTTTATTTACATAGGAATTTATTGGAACAATCATCATCACCTCTTTTATCTTACCAAACGTGTTAATGGAGTCATCATGTGGGCGAATCTACATCTTCTCTTTTGGCTTTCTCTTTTTCCTTTTGTAACAGCATGGGTTGGGAAAAACCATCTCTCTTCCTTTTCTATTGCTTTGTATGGGTTTGTTGCTCTGATGGCTGGTTGCTCATTCCATCTTCTAGAGAGGGCTATTATTGCTGATCAAGGAGTCAACTCGCTGCTTGCTCTTGCGCTGGGGAAGGATTGCAAGGAGAAAATTTCGCTTCTCTGTTACTTGGTCAGTATTTTTTTAGCCTTTGTCAATACATGGATTGCGGTAGGACTTTTTATTTTTGTAGCTTTTTTATGGCTTGTGCCAGATCGCCGCATTGAAAATTTTCTAGCTACGACTTACTCTTCTTAACAAAGTACGATGTGGTTTTCCACGTTCTTAGAACTTCTCTATCCCTCTCATTGTGTCGGGTGCGGCATAGCCCTTTTTGAGGAAAGTAGTCTTTGTACAAGCTGCTGGAATCAGCTTCCTAAACTCTCTGAGTATTATTGTCCTATTTGTGACTATTCTCTTCCAACCCAACATGCTCATTGCGATAACTGTACTGACCGCAAGCTCCATTTTCTTCGTGCTCTCAGTGCTTTTCGTTATGATGGCTTAGTTGTTCAACTCCTTTCTCGATTCAAGTATGCTGGAGATCAGAGTTTAAAAAAAGTTATGGGAGAACTCATTAGCCATGCTCTCAGTAGAGAGTCGTGGAGTTCTCTTTCGCTCAGAGCTGTTGTTCCAGTTCCGCTTCATCCTCGTCGTGAGCGAGAGAGAGAATTCAATCAAGCACGTCTTCTTGCCCAGGAAGTGGCTTCTCGACTTCAGCTCCCCTTAGAGGATCTTCTCTCTCGAATTAAAGCAACATCAACCCAGGTTCATTCTCATCGGAAGGAACGAATCGATAATCTCCGTGATGCTTTTATCATCAAAAAAAAGATATTTAAAAAAACGAAATTGCTCAGTGGAAACTACCTACTTGTTGATGATGTGCTCACGACAGGATCCACTCTTGATGAATGTGCCAAAGTTCTACTAAGTGCTGGA
This sequence comes from bacterium, assembly GCA_021849805.1. GTDB lineage: Bacteria > Verrucomicrobiota > Verrucomicrobiia > Chthoniobacterales > UBA6821 > CAIWMF01. Next base: position 19,036 of record JAJZSL010000008.1, on the reverse strand, counting down.
GCCCAGAGAGTATGGGCAGTCACAGTAGCACGGAGTTATCGGCAGTAGAATTTCAAAAATGAGATTAGTGTGTTAAGATTAAAAAGAGCGCACTAGAAGTAGGGAAAAAGGAGTGAGCTAATGAAGTGCCCTTTTTAATTTACTATACTCTCTAAAATGAAATTTGAAATAAAAGTTGATGACGTTTCCTCTTATGTCATGCGTGAGCATTTTTTGAAAAGCAGCGCTCTCTTTTTTAGTCTTTTTATCAACGTCATACAGTCTCCTTCCCCCTTCTATGAGATCGTTTTAAATGAAGTTCTAGCCAATGCAGTGCTAGAAACGAGGAGAGGAGGCCAAACCCAGCAGTGTATCCTGATACTCGAGGATTCGAGCAGCGATGTGAGGCTTCGAAAAGAGTGTTTCCCTGTAATAGTTTTGGTAAAAGAACTTCTAGAAGAGAGAGCAATTTGTACTTTTCAGAGTCCACCATGCTTCCAAATAGAGAAGGCAAGGCGAATTCCCATGATAAGACCAAGGAGAAATCCTAAAACGCCAATAATTGGTAGACCACAAACTTTTGGGGGAAGATCAGAATGGATGAGAATTGAGGAAGCAATAAGAAGTGAGGCTACAAGGAGAGCATTCACTAAGCGATTGAAGATAGAATCAAGTGTTTGACGAAGCGGTTCGATTCCTTCAGGAGCAAGGCGGTGCTCCAGAGGAAGGCTTAATTTACCATGCTTCAGTTGTGTATAGAGTAAGCGAATGTCTTGGGGAATTTCTTCAACTAGATCGATGCTTTCAGTTAGTAGTCGCTGGAGCACATGGAAAACTCGTTGAGGTCCATAGCTGCTGGTGAGGATTTCAGCAGCATAGCTTCCACCTAACAAAATAAAGTTGAGGTTGGGGTCAAGGTTTTGCCCAATTGCTTCAACTTGAGTGAGAGCTTTAATACCAAGATAAAAACTGCTCTTCATACGAAGATGGTTTTTTCGTAAGAGCTCTAGAAGCTTACGTAAAACAGTCCCCATATGAATGTCTCGGAGAGCTCCTGCTAGATTCTGATCACAAAATTCTTCCACCTGACTCAATAGACTCCTTGAGTCCTCTACAACTCCTTCTTGAGACATCTCTAAGATAGAGCGCATCACTTGATCATAATTTTTTTGAACTAATCCAGTAATAAGACGAGCAATGCTTCTTCTAAAAGCCAACGTCAAGGAGCCCATCATGCCGTAATCATAAAGGCCAATGACTCCTTCAGGCATGATAACCATATTTCCTGGATGCGGATCTGCATGGAAAAAACCGTGAATAAAAATTTGCTTATAAATCAATCTTGTCATCCGCTCTGCAATATCTTCAGGACGAAGTTGAGCTTTCTTTAATGCAGAAAGATCGCTAAGGGGAATGCCTTCTATAAATTCCATGGTAAGGACAAGATCACTGGATAAGTTGCGATAAACACGAGGTACATGAATATCTTGGTCTCCTTGAAATTGCTCTGCAAAGCGTTCAATATTGATTGCTTCATTATTAAAATGAAGTTCCTTCATTAAAATAGAGGAAAACTCAGCTACTAATCCTTGAGGGTTCAGTGGAGCAAATTCAGGAACATAGCGGGTAACAAAAGAGGCGATATCGTCTAAAATGGCCAAGTCCAATTCAATGGTTTCTTCAATCTTAGGGCGCTGTACTTTAACGGCAACAATGGTTCCATCTGCAAGCTGAGCACGGTGGACTTGTCCAATAGATGCTGATCCGATAGGGTTTTCCTCAAAATAAGAGAAGCATTTTTTCAAGGGAAGCCCTAATGATTCTTCGATAACTCGGTGAACCTCCTTGATAGAAAAGGGAGCGACCTCACCTTGTAGTTTACAGAGTTCTTGGTAGTACTCTTCACTCACAAGGTCTCTACGAGAACTTAAAATCTGACCGAGTTTAATAAAAGTTGGCCCCAGTTCCTCAAGAGCCATTCTAATTCTCACTGCAAGAGGTTTGGAGAGTATCCCTGTTTCACGAAGAGGTGGCTCAATTTCTCCAAAACCAAGAATTTGTTCCAAAACAACTAAGCGTAATACCTCAGCAAAGCCATATTTAAAGAGGATGTTGATGATTTCACGATAACGGGGGAGATGCGAAGCAAAGGTAATCGCAGAGCGAAATTGTTTGAGCATAAGGAAGAGAGAGCTTAAAGAGTGATACTTGCTTTGATGAACTCCCTATTGAGAGTTGCAATGACCGAAGCAGAAATATTAGCAGGGCAAATGGCTTCACAAGCATAGTAGTTAGAGCAGTTACCAAAGCCTTCTCCATCCATGGCATGGACCATGGAGAATACACGCTCCGATCGCTCTGGTTGTCCTTGGGGAAGGAGGCTTAAGTGAGTGACCTTGGCTCCCACAAAAAGCATGGCAGAGCTATTAGGACAGGCAGCAGCACAAGCACCACAGCCGATACAAGCAGCAGCATCCATAGCAGCATCAGCAGTTTTTTTACTAATAAGGATAGTAGCAGCATCAGCAGCTCCCCCTGTATGCTCACTAATAAAACCACCTGCTTGGATAAGGCGATCATAAGCACTACGATCAACAACAAGATCCTTGAGGATAGGGAACGCTTTCACACGATATGGTTCAATAGTGATTGTTGAACCAGGAGAGAAGCTTCGCATATAGACTTGGCAAGCAGCACCACGCCCAGGGCCTTGAGGGATACCATTAATAACCATGCTGCAAGTACCACAGATCCCTTCGCGACAATCAGAATCAAAAGCTATCGGTATTTTTTTCTCTTCAATGAGACGATCATTGATGATGTCGAGCATTTCTAGGAAAGAAGCTTCAGCAGGAATATCTTTAGCATCCAGCTGCTCAAAAAAACCGGGAGAATGGCTGTTCTCTTGCCTCCAAATTCGCAAGGTAAAGCTCAGCAACTTTCTTTCTGCTCTAGTTTGCCCAAGAGAAGAGGAGTTCAACGATGATTTCATGATGTTTTTTATTTGTAGTTTCGCATTCCTGGTTGCACGAATTCATAGCAGAGAGGTTCTTGAAGAAGGGTTGGTTCAGAAGCTTCCCCCTGATATTGCCATGCTTGGACGCAGGAGAAGAGTTCATCATTTCTCAAGGCTTCTCCATCAGGCCGTTGGTATTCAGTACGAAAATGTCCTCCGCATGATTCGCGGCGGTGGAGAGCATCACGGGCGAGAAGCTCTCCGAGTTCTAGAAAGTCAGCGACACGTCCAGCATACTCGAGTGATTTATTGAAAGAGTCATTCGAACCAGGAACATTGATTTCTTTCCAAAAGCGTTCGCGGAGTTTTGGAATTTCACTCAATGCTTCCTGAAGACTTTTCTCTGAACGAGTCATTCCACAGTGTTCCCAAAGAATTTTCCCTAATTCACGATGAAAATAATGAGCACTGAGAGAACCTCTCACTTCTAAGAGTCGAGAAGTCGTTGCTAGAACAGCTTCTTGAGCTTGCTCAAACTCAGGAAGATCAATACTAGGTTTGGTCTCAAATTGTGTGCACAAATAGCTACCTAAAGTATAAGGAAGAATAAAATAACCATCAGCAAGCCCTTGCATCAGAGCGCTAGCTCCTAAGCGATTTGCCCCATGGTCAGAAAAATTAGCTTCTCCAAGTACATAAAGCCCTGGAAGATTGCTCATGAGGTGATAGTCAACCCAAAGCCCCCCCATGGTGTAATGTAGCGCTGGAAAAATACGCATAGGATGCTCATAGGCATTTTCTCCAGTAATATTTTCATACATTTCAAAAAGATTTCCATAGCGCTCTTCAATGACTTTTTTGCCAAGACGTGTGATGGAGTCTTCAAAATCGAGGTAAACTCCCAAGCCACTTGGGCCAACACCTCGTCCTTGATCACAAACCTCTTTTGCACTTCTCGAAGCAATATCACGCGGTGCTAAGTTTCCATAAGCAGGATACTTTCTCTCCAAATAGTAATCTCGTTCTTGTTGAGGAATTTGATGGGGGAGGCGCTGATCTCCTTTTTTCTTAGGGACCCAAATACGTCCATCATTACGCAAGGATTCTGACATGAGCGTAAGTTTGGACTGGTAATCACCAGCTACTGGAATACACGTGGGATGAATTTGGGTGTAGCAAGGATTAGCAAAAAGAGCACCTCGTTTGTAGGAACGCCAGATAGCAGTAGCATTGGAGCCACGAGCATTGGTAGAGAGATAATAAACATTGCTATAACCTCCAGTTGCCAGAACAACAGCATCAGCAGCATATCGCAAGATGGCACCTGTGAGAAGATGACGAATAATGACACCTTTAGCATGGCCATTGATAACAACAAGATCAAGCATCTCGGAATGAGTATGCATACGCAAACGGCCAGCTCCTATTTGATGACTTAATGATCCGTAAGCTCCTAGAAGAAGTTGTTGTCCTGTTTGGCCTCGTGCATAGAAGGTTCTAGAGACTTGAGCTCCACCAAAGGAACGATTGGCTAACTGTCCTCCATACTCACGGGCAAAAGGAACACCTTGAGCAACGCATTGATCGATGATATGAAGTGATACTTCTGCAAGCCGATAAACATTGGCTTCGCGAGAGCGAAAATCACCACCTTTCAGCGTATCGTAGAAAAGCCTCCAAACACTATCACCATCATTTTGATAATTTTTAGCTGCATTGATTCCTCCTTGTGCTGCAATACTATGAGCACGTCGTGGAGAATCATGAAAAGAGAAGCAATCTACCTGATATCCTTCCTGAGCTAGTGTAGCAGCAGCTGAAGCTCCTGCTAATCCTGAACCGATAACAACAATATTGAACTTTCTTTTATTTGTAGGACTAATCAGTGGAGCTGTTTTCTTGAAATTTTCCCATTTTTTTTCAAGAGGGCCAGGGGGAATTTTTGAATTTAAAGCAGTCATCGCAGCAATGGTCAAGTATGAGGAAGAAAACGGAAAGATCGCTTGGAATAAGATGAGAGAGAATGGAACATTTTGGAAATGATCCAAGCTAGCGTGTGTAACATTGAAAAAGGGGCAATGGAAAGAGAGCGATTTTTGCTGATGAGACGACCAAAGATGATAGTCAACTTACTTAGAAATGACAGGCAATTGACTGGATCTTATTTAAAAAGTGCAGCGTTCTCATTCCATCACGTTATCGTTGAGATAGTGCTCGGTCTTCGGCCCTCGCCCTAAGGAAAAAATTTCTCTGCTCCTCATGTGTTTTTTTTAATTTAAGACACTAATCATGCTGTTGCTGAGAGAAAGAATTGACGCTGCTTTTGGCTAATGGGACGTTCTAGCTTCTCAAGAACTTGGAGCATATCTTCCCAAACTTTTCTTTTTTCACTCAGCGACTGATTCCTCAGCAAATAAGCGGGATGGTAGGTTACCATGAGGGGAATCCCCTCAAATTCAAACCAGCGACCACGTGCTTGGCGCATCAGCATCGATTTTCCGAGTAAGCCCTCCATGGCGGTGGAACCCCAAGCGACAAGGACTCGTGGCTTGATGAGCTCAATTTGTTTCTTTAACCAAGGAAGGCAGGTTGTCATTTCCTCTGGCTTAGGTTTCCGATTGCCGGTAACACCTGCTGGCATGTTTGGGCGACATTTGAGAATATTGGCAATGAAAATTTCCTCTCGTTGATAATCCATTGAGTGAATGATCTTGGTGAGCAGCTCTCCCGCTTTGCCCACAAAAGGTTCTCCCCGCAAATCTTCTTCTTCCCCGGGAGCTTCTCCCACAAACATTAAAGAGGCATAAGGATTGCCCACTCCAAAGACAACATTCCTACGGCTTTTAACCAAATGAGGACAGCGTTGACACTCAAGTGCTTGGTCTTTGAGAAGAGCTAATTTTTCAACACGATCATCTTGAGGCTGCTGCCTGGGAAGATGATCAGTAGTATCTTGAGCACTAGAGTGGCTCAACGGAGTGCTCATGGAGCAAGAAGGAGGAGTGTGTTCTCTTGCAAGTGACTCTTCTAAGTCCTGCAAGCGCTGAAGGCTTGCTAATGAAGCCCTAGGAAGTGGAGAGAGTTGATGACTCATTCTACGGAGGAGGGGTTCGATTGAATCGATCGCTTGAAAAAAGAGAGAGAAGTGGAGCATAGAGATCAGGAAGAGGCAAAAGTAACTTTAGATTAGCAATCAATGAAAGAGCCCTTTCAGGGAGCTAATCCCATCCTCCGATATTATCCCAAAGACCAGACTCTACCCAATCGAGCTCTTCGACTTTTCTTTTTTTATAAAAGGGAGTGAGTTCATCCGCTGTTAGTTCATTGTAGTGCATGAACTGGCGATTGCGCCCAACAAGGAGTCGATGGTGTGAAAAATCGGGGTAGATAAAATAGATTTTTCCTTCGCGCTGGATCGTTGTGATCTTCCCAGCATGGAGCTGATGGAGAGATTGAAGGTGCTCTTCTTGCACTTCAGTCAGTGGAACAGGCTTAAATCCTGCCTTTAGAAGCGTCTCTTCACGAAGTTCTCGAACTCTCACCTCATTGATCACCCCCGAACAGCTCGTCAAGAGGAACAGAAGGAGAGGAAGGAGAAGAAGGGAATTAGTCCCTAAATGCTTGATCGTAAGGTAACCTAGTAAGCGCATCGTTTATCTCTTTTGGTATATTGGTAGTAGAGTTGCTGGACTTTTCTTCCTCATTATTATCATCGTCACTTGGGCCAGAATTAATGTTTATAGAAGTTGCTCGTGAATTTTCAGTAGTAGGAGCTCTATTATGCTCTATTATTTCTTCCGATTTTTTGATTAAAGAGAGGCAGGGGGGGGCGATGTTTCGATAATTAATCACATAAGCATTGCGCTCGATAAATTCCTGATGAGTCATCTCTTTCTCTCCTCCATTAGAATTGCCAGCATCAGGGATTTTACCGAATGAAGGTTGGGGAGCATCATTCAAATTGATCTCCTCTACCTTGTCATCGTTGATGAGGTACCATTTTTCTTCTTTCTGACGATAGGTAACGTAATGTCCTGAGTTCATCGATTCTCCAAGATGACAAATAATTGAGGTAGGAGTGTATTGAGTAATAATATCTGTTGGAATAGGCCAACCAGCTGTTCCAAGATCAATGTTGCGAGTTATGGTGCAAGGTTGAGTCACTCCAGAAATAGGCCTGCTTACTTTCTGGGGATCTTCTTTTCTTCCTGAAGGCGGAGTAAATCGATTGAGCTGGAGAGTGAGCTGTTCTAGTGGAGCTGTTTGATCCGCGAATGTTCTCTTTTTTTCTTTCACTGCTCCCTTATGATCAACCTGCTCAGTAAGGTTAGCAGTAATAAGCCCATCGATTGTTAGCTCTGAACCTTCAGAAGAAAGATTCAAAGGAAGAATGCGCTCCTGAACTCCTCTTGGTTCCTCATCAGCTAGAGTCTCTTGAAAGGAAAGTAATGGCATGGAAGCTACTTCCATCAAAGCAAGCAAAGCTTCGGAGGCATCAGCTTGGCGACAAGATTTCCCATTTGTAGTAATATTCTTTGCTATTGGATCACCAACTTTCTTTGCTATCAATAATTGCCTCACATCATCTCTGAGCAAGAGAGCTTTTGTAGAATCCGTTGCATCAAAAAGCCCCTTTAAAAAAGAGGCAAGAGGAGGGCTTGCTCGAAAATAGGATTTCGCTCTGATGGCTTTGAGGCTTTGATCCTGTTGTTCTTCCGTTTGGTTTTCAAAACGATCTTTGAGTACTTGCAACGCACTATTGAGATAACAGTCAACACCACTATTATTAATCCCTGATTGACTTATTTTGACGGCTCCTTTGATAGCGATTGGCTCTGTTTCCTGAAGTTTAGAGACATTTTGATTCGCTACTCGCTGAGCAAAGTACTGAAAAGTAGAGGCCTCGATTTTTGGCCTTAAAAGAGTAATAGAACCCTCATTATAAGCTTGTTGGAGCAAAGAAACCTGTTCCTTAGCGACTGTTTCTGCCACTTGGTTGATCTCTGCCTCAGAGAGGAGAGAGGGGATGCCTTTGCTCTTGAATTCTTTCACTAGCCTCTGAGCGCGAAACTTAAATGAGGCATTTGTAGGAGGTACTTCAATGACTTTTAGGTGATTTTTGATTAGCCAGCGATCAAGAGATTGAGGCAACCAAGTTGCTTGTTTCCATTGAAACTTTCTTCTTGCTTTCTCAATAGCTTCAGCAGGCGCCAGTCTATTGATTTCTGAAACTGGAATAAACTGTGCAGGTGAGCTAGCTGATGGATAGGACCATTGTTGTTGATCGCGCCAAGAAGGGTCATCTTGATTGAATATTCTAGAATCTGATGATCCACTGGAGCTTCTTGGGTTTTGCTGCTCTCCGGGTGGTGAGAATGTTTTCAATTCGTTCAATTCGTATTCTGGGTAATTCCCACCGAGATCTGTTAAAGCCCCCATTTTTTTTAATATCGTTGATTGTGTGTCAGAACTGTTGTTACTAAAGCATTCAGAGCATAGTCAATTTCTTCTTCCGTAGAACAGAGTGGGGGCATCAGTACGATGGTGTCAAGAATCGGGCGTGTCAAGAGCCCATATTGACGAGCAGCATGACAAAGATGAGCTCCTTGGCGCCTAGCAGGAGGATAAGCAATGCCTCCGAGTGGATCTTCCATAAGCTCAATGCCAGCAATGAGTCCACACTGCCTAATGGATCCAATATGGGGAAGGGATGCTAGTTTTTTGAGAGAATGCGAGAAAAATTGGATTTTCGAGGGGAGCTTCTCTAAGACCGATTCTTCTTCAAAAATCGCTAAGCTCGCCAAGGCAGCAGCAGCTGCAATCGGATTAGCCGTGTAGCTATGGCCATAATAGAAGGTCTTCTCTTCTCGGATTGTTCCTAAGAAAGCTTCGTAGATTTTTTCACTAGTTAACGTAGCTGCTATCGGAAGGGCTCCTCCACTGAGGCCCTTGGCAAGAGCAAGAAAATCAGGAAAGACTCCCTCCTGCTCACAAGCGAACATTCTTCCTGTACGCCCAAAGCCAGTCATCACTTCATCCAGCAAGAGTAAAATGTCATGCTCATCACAAAATTTTCTAATCGCTTGGAGCATTCCGGGGGGCCAAGGCCTCATCCCAGCAACGCCTTGAATCAACGGCTCAAGGATAATACCAGCAATGGTTTGAGGATGAGGAATCTCCTCGAGCATCCTCAGAGAGGAGACCTGCTCGACTGAAAAGTGAATTTGGGAGAAGCGTTGAGAGAAAGTATTCCTTCCTCCTAGACTGGCTGCTCCCACGGTATCTCCATGATAGGCGTTGGTGAAGCTTACAAAGCGAGAACGCTCGGGATGACCAACTAGTTGCCAGTATTGTAGTGTCATTTTGAGGGCCACTTCATTAGCGCTGGAACCATTATCCGAGAAGAAGACACGTGATAGGGTTCCTGCTGGAAAAAGTTCAATAAGCTTCTTGGCTAGGAGAATAGCGGTTGGATGAGTTGTTCCCAAAAATGATGTGTGATCTAGCCTAGCTGCTTGATCCGCAATAGCCTCAACGATTCGAGGGTGGGCATGTCCATGAATATTAGTCCAGATAGAACTATTTCCATCAAAGTAATCGTTGCCATGAATGTCACGTAGGAAAGCTCCCTTGCCAGAAACAATAATCAATGGTTCTTGGGCAACCCACTCTTGCTGTTGGGTAAAAGGATGCCAGAGATACTGATGATCTAGGGCCGCAAGTGTTGAGAAATTCATTGAGGCTTTGAGTGCTTCCTCCCAAGAGAAGTAGGAGCTTTTAGTTGAGCAAGCATTTCCTTTGCCAATAGAATATCGGCATGAGAAGCTCTTCGCCGCTGATATTTTCGATCTAAAATTTCGATAAAATCAATCAAGTCTGCTTCCGGTGGGTGCTGATGATAGGTCCAGTTTGTGGCATCCTCTCTCTTGGATTGAAAGCGCCAACGAGATGCTTCTTTGCTCACACGGATTTCGCGTTTGATATGGTCTTCCTCTCGAACATTCCAAGCATGACAGTTTCTCATCGTCGTAGAGTTGAAAATAGCATACTTTTCTCCCTTGTGAAATCTTTAGCTAAAATCTTCTCCTACCTTTTCTTCTCCGTGCTGCTAGGAGCTTTGATTTCTCCTTGGATTTATAAAATGGTCGTAGCACTACCCTCTTGGGGCTTAGGTTCTCTCCCCAATCTGATTGCTTCTCTGCAAGCGATGCCCTTCCATCGTTACTTCTCTCGTTCTGTAGAAGTCATCGCTTTTCTCTTGCTCTGGCCTGCCACTCGATGGATCGGCCTTTATCATCTCCATGAGTTGGAGCTCTCTGAGAATGAACATGCTCTAGCAGATCTGCTCTTCGGTGCTGCTGCTGCGCTAGTGCCACTTTTCTTGTTGCAAGCTCTCTTGCTTTGGCAAGGCTACTATTGCCTAAGTGGTAGCATCAGCTTTTTCTTTTTTCTAAAATTCTCTAGCACAGCGGCCCTTGTGGCTACATTGGAAGAGTTTTTCTTTCGAGGCGTTTTGTTAGGAGTGAGTCGACACTTTTTAAGAAATTCTAGAGCGAATTGCTGGAGATCGCTTCTTTGGACCTCCCTTTTCTTTGCTAGCATTCATTTCCTCAACATGCCTTCTCTTCCTATAAAGCCGGTTTGCTGGTGGAGTGGCTTGCAGCTCTGTGCTAGGGCATTTGAGGGGCTCCCAGCGTTTCCTCTTTTTCTAGGAGCCTTTCTCAATCTTACCCTCATCGGAGTAATCTTAGCTTGGGCCACCATTCGAACAGCTTCTCTGGCTCTTCCTATTGGTCTGCATGGAGCTTGGATTCTTGGGCAACAATGTTTTAATCATCTTACCAGTAGCTTGATCTCTCCTCCTGAAGCGCTTCTGCCTTGGATTGGCAAATCACAAGTCTCAGGCATGGTTCCCGTAGGGCTACTTTTCCTCCTTCCATTATTGCTCACCTTCATTCTTGTGAACTTTTGGTGCACTTATCGCCAGAGAATTCCTAGAAGATGTTTAGAAAAGCTTTAAAGCTTGAGAATGTAGAAAAGAGCCTATGAAAGGGGAAATGCTAAAATTTTTAAAACTATCCAATTTTTTCAAATCGTAGTTTTTATAGCAATAAGCTGAAGATGGAAGCGCTATCCAGCGCTAAGGTAAGAAGAGAGTCTTAAGGAAAAAAATAAGCTGATGGTATGCTCTCTAGAAATAAACCTTAGAGTGAGAGAGCCTCTTCTTCACCTCAATGAAATCAGCTCGATACGTCAGTCCTAGCCATTTATCTTGAGTAGGTAAAAGCTGAATAGAGATTTTTTTTTCATGGATGAGTTTATTCAAAGCGGAAGGAAGATAAAATTCTGCTTCAAGGTCATGACTCTGATTTTCCAAAAAAAGGGAAAAAGTCTCTTCTAAATCTTGAAAAATATCGGGTGTTAGTCCCCAGAAATTCAGAGAAACCCATTCATTACCATGGAAGAGGCGTGTTTCATTTTTTTCTTGAGCAATGATTCCAGCGGAGGTTTTAGAAATCTTAGTGAATTCTCTGATGTCACTTAAGAAAAAATTCTCAGTGATATTACAAATACCACGAGAAACAGTTCCATGATGACTTAAGGTGTTCTCAAGTTTATAGCCAATCATGGCATAACCTTGCTGCTCTTCATGATCAGGTATAGAGCGTTGAGAAAAAAATTTTTTGAGTAGTTGATAGCCCCAAGGGCCGTAGTAATCATCAGCATTAATGACTGCAAAAGGAGTGCTCAGATGATGACGTGCAGTAAATAAGGCATGTCCTGTACCCCATGGTTTAGAGCGTCCCTTAGGGCATTGAAAAGGAGTGGGAAGGTCGTTGAGCTCTTGGAAAAGAGCGCTGATTCTTAAATGAGGAAATCGCTTGCTATAGCGATCCTTCAAATGTTTGGTGAAGAGCTCTTCAATTTCTCTTCTAAGAACAAAGAGAACTTCGTGAAAACCAGCTTCTGCTGCATGAGCAATGGAATAATCAAGAAGTGCTTCTCCTTGTGGGCCGACAGGTTCAAGTTGTTTAAGTCCGCCGTAGCGGCTCCCCATGCCAGCAGCAAGAAGTAGAAGCGTGAGGTTGCTAGGAGATGATGAGTTCACTTTTTTCAGAGAATTAGAACAAAAAAAGGGTAAAAGAGGATCGCCTCTGAAGCATCAAGGGAGCTCTTTTAGAGGCTATTAGAAAATTTTCTAATCATGTTTTTCTCTATGATTCTGGCACTTGAATTTTCGAGTATCTCTTCTCTATAGCGGATCTTAAATTTCTTATTCTTGATGAAATCTTGGCTATAGATTTTAACAGGTTGCTACTGCTCTATTCACTGTTGAAAACTACTTTTAAGAAGAGCTCCTGTCTCTGTAGAAAATTGTAATGTTCCAACAAGATGTTCTTCATTGTGGGCATTTTTGTAGAGTTGAACAACCCAAAGTGGCTGACCAGTGAGAGCATCAGTGCGGAGTATGTAGTTAATAAAATCAAAGCCAACACGATGATTTTTCGCTTCAGTGTTAGCAGCTTTAAAAATGACCCCAGAATCAATGCTAACCCGCTTAAGATCAAGTTGAGGAAGCGTTCCTTCTCCTTCGAAGCGACGTAGCGGTGTTCGCTCTGAAATAGGATGATGGTCCTTGATGATTAGTTCGCGAATACCACTCTGTGCTTGAGGATCATTACAAAGTAAGATCCATTCTTGAGGTTGTGGTTCACCATGCTCTCCTTTTATTTCTACGAGAGCTTCTGCTAGCTGAGGACGTCCCAATTCGTGCAGAGTTTGCAGAGCAGAAAGCGCTGTTTCTGAAGCGGAGAGTTGTGTGAGTGATATTCCAACAAATAAGAGAAGAAGGAAGAGCTGATGATTCATGATAATAGGGAAGCAAGCGCTTAATGAAGGGGGGAGAGATAGTGCTGCTGAGAATATTATTGTTTTGTTGTGTTTTTGTAAAAAATGATTCCGTGACGCCGGAGATTGCTTAGAAAAAGCTTCATCTCATTGGCTGCTTCTTGAGCAGAGGTCATAACGTTGTTTCCTTTCTTTAAGAACATTTCACTCTCATGAAGTACGTTTTCCATTTGTGCTGTTGCCCTATGAATATTAGTGAGGGAGGCTTCAATATCAGTGATTCCTTGTTGATTGAAAACATCATTGTTTAAATGTTCAGTAATGGCTGAGATGTTAGAGATGACTTGATCAATTTTTGGAAGGAGTGCTCCTACTTGTTCTTGCAGGTCAGCAATATTGGATTCTCTCTCTCCTTGGATGGTAGAGTTAGGAGTGATGAATTCTCTCATTGTTGCTCCTTTGGGCACTGTTACTGTGATGAAACGATCACCTAACAACCCTGAACTTCCAATGGAAATGACACTTTGTTTAGGGATTTTTACAGGAGCATCAATATGAAGAGCCACAGAGACTCCATGCATGTTGGGAAGAAGCACTGGTGCACTGGCGACATTTCCAATATGCGCTCCTGCTAGTAGGACTTCAGCACCTTTGAGGAGGCCATTCGCATTGCTATACTCTACGGTAATGGGGTAATAATTCCCTGACCACTGACTAAAGCGTCCAAAGTAGAGTACGAGAGAACAAATCGAAACAATACCGACAAAGAGAAAAATGCCAGCTCGAATTTGAGTAGAGTAGTTTTTGGAATCCATTATAGAGATCGTCGTTGTTTCAGAAAAGAAGAGGAAGAGAAGGTTATAGTCAAATTACTTAGAAATGACAGAAAATTGACTTGATCTTATTTAAAAAATGCAGCGTTCTCCTCCCATCACGTTATCGTTGAGATAGCGCTCGGTCTTCGGCCTTGCCTTTTTTAAAAATCTCTGCTCTCTCTCCTGTACTTTCTAAGTAATTTGACTATAGCACTAAAAGAAGTGAGCGGTCATCGGTTTTTCTTTTTACTGAGTCGAAAAGAATTTGGGAAAATTGTTACTCAATTTCATGGGAACGACCATGAATAAAGTCTAGGAGAAGAGGGTCCTTTGAGGCATGAAATTCTTTGAGGCTCCCTAAGAAATGAATCTTCCCATCATGTAGGAGTACAATTCGATCAGCAATTTGATTAGCACTTCTCATATCATGAGTGACGACAATGGAGGTCATGCCTAGTTGTTCTTGAAGCCGTCGGATCAGGCGATTGATTGTATCACACACAATTGGATCGAGTCCTGCTGTAGGCTCATCATAGAGAATACAGGTTGGTTGGCTAATAACAGCTCGTGCAAGTGCTACTCGCTTGCGCATTCCTCCACTAAGATTAACTGGCATTTTCTCATCATGCCCAGTGAGGGAGACAAGCTCTAGTGCATTAGCTACTTTTTCTTCAATGATCCTACTGTTTTTCTCTCCTGATTCACGCAGTGGAAAAGCAACATTTTCAAAAACATTCATAGAGTCAAAAAGGGCTCCATCTTGAAATAACATCCCAATCTTACGCCGAATAGGTTCTAACTGGCGCTCGGTGAGAGAAGAAATTTCTTCTCCATCAATAAAAATTTTTCCTGAGGCAGGTCTTATGAGACCGATAAGATGTCGGAGAAAAACGCTCTTTCCACCGCCACTACGCCCCAGTAAGACCAATGTTTCCCCTGCTTCTACGTTAAGCGAGATACCTTTTAAGACTTCTTGAGTTCCAAAATGCTGCCTCAATTCTTCAACACGAATGAGTGGGTGATCGGAGGAGGGAAAAATATCCATAAGAGGATTTAGCGCAGTCCCGCTGGAAAGATCATATTGAGAGCCATAGTAAGAAAAAAGTTACCAATCAAAATGCATAGTGAGCAAATAACAACAGCTTCTGTGGTTGCTTTTCCAACACCAACAGCTCCTTCACGAGTAGTGAGGCCTTGCTGACAACTAATGAACACAATGATGATGGCAAAGACAAATCCCTTAGCAAGCGACATCACTAAGTTATGACCATCGATGAATCGCTCAATATTTTGCAAAAAATAGATACTAGGGATTCCCAATAATTTGGTAGCAACAAAGTAAGAGGAGAGAATACCAACAAAAACACATTCTGTAACTAAAAGTGGCATAGAGATGAGCATGGCAACAACACGTGGTACTACTAAATAATCAGTAGGATGAACGGCCAAAGCGCGTAGGGCATCGAGTTGTTGTGTTACTTTCATACTTCCTATTTCTGCACTCATAGCAGCTCCAACACGACCTGCAACCATCAATCCAGTGAGCACAGGTCCTAATTCGCGAAAAAGAGCGACACAAACCACAGGGCCAACAGCAGAACTCATGCTCAGTGTTGAGAATTGATAGAAAATTTGGGCTGTAAAAACAGCTCCTGTAAAAGCTCCTGTAACAACAACGACAAACTGTGATCCATAGCCGATTTCTACAAGTTGGGCCACAACAAGAGGAAAGCGAATTCTACCCGAAGCAATAGTCTGAAATGATTCTATAACAAGAAGAGCTACCTCTCCTAAGTATGTAAAAAACGAACGTAGAGCCGAGGAGTGCGCAGAGGACTTTTCAATCATTTTCAATCATGGTGGAAGGAGAATCAGAAGAATTGATGCTGGAGAGAGTAACTAAAGCTTAAGAAGAGTAAAACCTAAATTCCGCAGTTGAACATAGCGATATTGCAGAATAGATGTTCCTAAAAAATCTTTCCTAAAACTCCATGCACACTACCCAGGTGAACTATAGGTTTATAAAAACCATTGTTCTGGAGAAGTTCTTCCAGCAACGCATTCATTTGAACTGTGGAATTGAGGTTAAAGAGTCATCAAAGCAAAAATCGTAATCATGATCACTTTCATAATCAACCTTGTACCTTGTAGAACGATCATCAAGGAATAACGACTCACTCATTATATGAGAGAGAAGAAGGAGCATATCGGCTCCTAACCTCTTTACTCAATCTTGCTTCTTTTGATTTTCTCATGTTCATCTTCCTCAAGGGAGAGGAGAATCTTCTCCCTAATTAAGAAAATGTTCTAGAGATGCTCCCCGCTGTCGAAAATAAAAATGATTAATAGAAGGGAACTGCTCTAGAAGCTTGATTCCATCTGCATTATCGTCATTTTCTGTGTTTGCAGAAATGACACTGTGTGAATTTGGTAAAAAAACTAAAAAAGAGACCTCTGCTTTTTGAAAAAATGTTCACCAATGATATAAGAGTCAACAGGATCAAATTTTATTTTGGAGAGTAGTGAAAGATGCTATGAGCTTGAGCTTTTTTTTATTTTTAGATTTATAGTGCTATGGATTTTATCACTCGTTTTTCCTCTCCTCTGGCCAGAGTTGCTATCAATCTTCCTCCTCGTTCTGGAGCTTGGGGTGGTGCTAATCAATGGACAACACAGTTGAGTCGTTGGCTTCTTTATCACGGTTATTCTGTTCGTTATGATTTAAAGAAAAACCCTGACATCATTGTCATGACGCATACGGGACTAACAATAAAAACAACTTTTGGAGTTGGGGAAGTTTTAGCTCATAAAGAAAAATACCCCCATGTTCCTTGCCTACATCGCATCAACGACAATGATCTTCGTAAGGATTCTAGAGCTATGAATGACTTGCTTGCTCAGAGTAATGAGGCTGCTGATCACACAGTCTTTGTTTCTCAATGGCTTGCAGAGCATCATGCAGCTCGGTGGTTCGATCTTTCTAGACCTCACTCGGTGATTACTCCTGGAGCTGACCCTCGTTTTTTTCATCCTCTTGGAAATCAACTTCCACATACTGGTGAGCCCTGTCGCTTGGTGACACACCACTGGTCGGATCACTGGAAGAAAGGCTTTGATATTTATGAAAAGATTGATACATGGCTAGCAGAAGAAGGAAAGGAGCACTTTGAGCTATGGATCATTGGACGTTGGCCAAAGGAAATGAGGTGGAAGAGTGCGCGCACTTTTGCTCCTCAAAGTGGCATAGCGCTAGCTTCTCTCCTACGACAGTGCCATGGTTATGTGAGTGCTTCCCGCTATGAGCCAGGAGCAATGCATGTGGCTGAAGGTTTACAATGTGGACTCCCTCTTCTCTATCACTCTGAGAGTGGCGGCACGGTGGAGCAAGGAGAGCGCTATGGAATGCTTCTAGAAGATGACTTGGGAAAAACACTCAATCGTTTTGCTCAAGAATTACCAAGACTTCGAGCCAAGCTACTCATCGATCCTCCTTCGGGAAGCAAAATGTCTTCTCAGTATCATCAGCTCTTAGTAAGAATGATGACTTTATGAAAAAAGAGCTTCGACTCAAAGTTCACTTTATGCCTGGGGATGGTCATGGTTGGGCTCTGGATGAAGATCGACGTCAGATGCGTCAAGCACTTGAAGGTCTCGTTGATGAAAGTAGTCTTGCAAGAGCGCAGGTGATTCATACTCCCTTCTGGCAAGGATTGAGCTCAGTTCATCCAGAAACGCTTCAACAGAAGTTGGTCATTGCTCATGCGGACAATCCCCCTTTCTTCTATTTTAAGCAGCCCGAATTTCTACAAGGAGAGCGACAAGTCGATCTTTGGGTAGCTCGTTCTCAAGAAGCGCTCAAGCAGTTTGAAGCCCTTCGGCTTCCCGTGACCTATATTCCATATGCTATTGATGAAACACTCTTTTTTCCCATCAAGGAGAAGAAAGAGTTGAGGAGGAAATTTGCACTCCCCCAGGAAGCATACGTGATTGCCAATTTTCATCGTGATAGTGAGGGAGCTGATTTATCAACGCCTAAATTTCAAAAAGCTCCTGAGCTGCTTCTAGCTATTTTTAAGGAGCTTCAAGCAAAAGGGATCTCCTTTCATGTTCTTCTAGCGGGGCCTCGTCGCCATTGGATTCGTGAAGCCTTGAAGCGAGAGGGCATTCCCTTTACTTTTGTGGGAAAGAGCGATGTGAGAGGAGATGATTTTGGAGTGAATATTTTGGAGCGCTCCGTACTCAATGAGCTCATCAATGCAGCCGACTTGATGCTGCTCTCCTCTCGATGGGAAGGAGGGCCACAAGCAATCATGGAAGGAGCAGCTGCTGGTGTTAAGATACTAAGTACTCCCGTAGGACTTGCTCACGATATTCTAGAACCTCTCTCCTGCTATGACTCCATTTCCCAAGCAGTTGATCGTATCACCAATGATCAAGAAGATCATATTTTAGAATCAACGCTTCTTCCTCAATGGAAACGATGGAAAGAATCACACACCATGCAGAGGATGAAAAAAGACTTGCAACAACTCTACAGTAATCTTGCAGGAAGTCATCTCATTGATGAGAGAAGCTCTGCTGCTTCCTCATGGATGGTGACCCAAGGAAGAGAGTTGCACTATCAATTCCGTCAGCGCTATTTTCCTAAAAAAACGGATCATCTCCTCGGATGGAATCATCAGTTTGGTGCTGATGCTGCTCTGGATGCTATTTTCTCTGAACTGGAAATCATTGTTGAGTTATCGCATCTCACCCGAAGGCCTGCTAATGGTCAAGGAATTGAATTCATTGGGTGGCCTACCTCTTCCCTCCCTCCAGCTCAAAAGGGGAGCCAGCGCTTTCAGTGGGTGACCCCTTCGTTACCACTCTCCTTGATTCTTCCAGAAACTAGGCTGCTTCTTCCTTCCATTGAAGATATTCTCTATCTTCGAGGTGCAGGTCTTCTCCATCCGGCTCTTGTTTTTCCTCTTCCTTGTTTTAAAAGGAAAGAAGCCCTCTCCAATGAGCCATTACTCATTGAAGAGGGGAGTCATAGCGCTTCGCTGGAAATTTGGAAAGCTATGGCAGCTGGTCGCCCTATTATATACCCAGCATCATCAGCTTACTATGAACAGGTTTTTCATGCAGGTTTTGCCTACAGAAATAGAAAGGAAATTCCAACTCTCTTGCAATTGGCTTCAGAAGAAGCTCCACGCTTGAGGATACTATCGCGAATTCCAAGTCGAGAGTCAGCTTCTCAACTATTAAGAAAGCTTCTTGAATGCTCTAGAGTTGTTTAATTAAGAATAGACATAAATGAGATAAACGAGTCCATGAGCACTCCTGCGCTACCTAGAAGAACCAGCAGCGCAGCTAGCGCCTCCCCAAGCAGCACCAACCCAACTCTTGAAGAGGAGAACCCACCAGTACCCCCGCCCAATTCACCCACAGCTCCTCC
>JAJZSL010000007.1 GCA_021849805.1 bacterium | reverse complement strand
CTTGGGGATTGAGTGAACTTCTCTTTGAAATGGAGGACTTGCGCTCCAATCGACCTCTCCTAGAGAAGTATATCGATCGCTTAGAACTCCAGCAGAAGCGCTCGGATCTTACTGCGGAGAACCTCACGCCCTTAGAGCTCTTTGTTCTTAGAGGAGCCAAGGTATTAGATGACCGCATTGAGAATAATATCATGGAGCGAGATAGGATCAAGGGGACTGCTGGTTATGAGTATTTCTTAGCTCACTATGGAGAGGAGGCAGCCTCTAGGACTCCTCAAGAGGAAGCGGAGCGTCAAGGAGCCTTTGAGTCGCTCTTTGGTCTCCCCTATAAGGATAACTCGCAATATCGCCAGTCTCTCTTCTATCCTCATCTGCTTGGGTATCTCCATTGGCCAACAGACTCTCTAGCACCAGTAGCAGCGAGACTCTCTGAGGGTGAAACTACTACTGCTAACGGGCAATCACCTGATCCTTTCCTGCGGATGGGTACCAGCTTACACGAAAATGATTACAGCTTAGCTACAAATTCCGAAGAACTTGGATTAGGAATATTATGTATCTCTATCCCTCTAGTACTTTTCGCACCTCAAGTTGGTGTACCTTTAACAAACTTGGGGATAGTTCTAGTAGGAACAGGATACTGTTGGAATCTTTTTAAAACAGGCCAAACATCTCTTCATTTTCCTTGGTGGAATGATTAATAGTTACGAGTAGCAGTATGATGATTTTTTGAATTGCTGGCTTTTGATTTTTCAAAATTACTGAAACTAAGAAGAGTAAAGAGATTTTTTAAAAAACTCCTTCTCTAATTTTTTTGGAAAAATATTCAAAAACATTTTTTAAAATTTTTTAAAAAGAAGATTATTAGTACAGTCAGTTATGCTAAGAAAATTTTCTTCCTTTGTTTTTCTTTTTTGGGCTCTTTTTCCTTTTTTTGAACTATCCTCTACCTCTTCTGCAGAGCCGATTCTGATTAGTGATTACGATTTATTTCCTATCCCTGCTATTTCCAATAGATGGACTAGCAAGGAAATGATGAATAGTACTGATTTTGTGGCTCTTCTTGACGATGGCAGTCTCTTTACATGGGGACTACATAACAATCAGGGAGTCTTGATTGAGCCTCCTTTGAGAAATTTCATCACCCTCTTCTCCAGTAGCTTTGCTTTCTTCTGGCTCTCTGCTAATGATTCCCTCACGAGAACAAATCTTACTTTTTTTCCTTTTGAAGATTCAGTATCCACACTTTCTCAAGAGCAGGAGGTTCTCTCCATCGCTTCTAATGAAAAAAGCATTGCCGTGCTACTAAGCGATCAGACCCTTCTTTGCTGGGGAGGGCTCCAAGCTCCATTGCTTCCTAAAGACAAAAAAGCGATTTCGCTTTTTTCAAGCAGCAATTCTTTTTGTGCTCTTTTAGAAAAAGAAGCTTCTCCTTCAGCACCATCAGTTCAAACACTCTATTCCTGGGGGGAGGTATCAACACCTCCTTTCTCCCTAGGAAAAGAAAAAGTTGTCTCCGTTATTGGCAATAAAGAGGGATTCTGTGCTCTCTTGGATAGTGGAAAACTGCGCCTATGGAAAAAAGAGGATACCCGAGTTTTAGAACCCCTCCGCTCATCCATCAAAAAAGTTTCTATGAAAGAAGGAGCACTCTGTGCTACTGCAGAGAGTTTCATCACTCTTTTTGATGATGGAGTGATTCACTCTTGGGGAGATCTGCAGACACCAGAGTTGCCTTATACTAATAGTGCTTCCTTAATTCCATGGAGTTCCTCTCAACAACTCCGAGCTGTTTGTTTGCTCTCCAATCAAACTGGAATTACTGCTACACTAGAGGATGGAAGTTTCCTCAGTGCCTGGGTCAAAACGACATCAGTTACTGATGCTAGAGGAGTCTCTCATTTGAAAAAAACACAAATCACCAAACATATTCCTCTCCCTCATAATCGCAACGATCAACCTCTAACACTCAAATATCTCATTGCTAATGACACAGCTTTTACTGCTCTTTTCAATAATGGTTCCCTCCTCTGCTGGGGTGATGAAGAAACGGGGGGTGATGAAGAAACGGGGGGGGAAACACCGCACCTTGGTAATAACAAAGTCCTGGAAGTAGTTGCTTCAGGTAAAAGTTTTACTGCTCTGCTAGACAACGGGAACATTCAATCATGGGGAAACTTAGCTCACGGAGGGCAATCACCATCTCTTCCTCAAAATCATCAAGAAAAAGAACTCAAGGTTGAACAATTAGTTGCCAATACCTCCTTAACAACAGCTCTTCTCAGCGATCAAACCTTACTCATGTGGGGAGAGGGAGTAGAGGAAAATCCGAGAAGAATCAGCATTCCAGGAGGGAGAAAAATCATCGCTTTTCTCTCTCCTTTTCAGAAACTTCTCCTGCATGGAACACTTCTCCAAAGAGAATATCAAAAAATAGTTTTTCCCTAAAATCGCTTTCTAATTATTCCTTCTTAATAATAAAGAGTAAAACAGCTCTTTGCTTCTCCTCTCCAATAAGCTAGCATTAAAAAATGACAACATCACTGATGAATCCTTCACTAAAATCTCTCCCGCAATCTTTTCGTGAGTCAGGATATACTCTTTTTGAAATCATGCTCGTCTTGGGCATCATCTCTGTCCTAGTAGGGGCTGCCATCTATTCCCTCTCTGGCAACATTGATGTGGCTAAAGAACAACGGGTCACAAGCGATATTCAGGCTATTTCTATGCAGCTACGCACCTATGAAATGCTCAATTTTCGTAAGCCTACAACGGAGCAAGGTCTTGCAGCTCTTGTACAACCTCCTTCTGCTGATCCTAAGCCAATCCACTGGAAAAAACTCATGGAGTCTCTTCCTATTGATCCTTGGGGAAATCCCTACGTCTATCGTAACCCTGGAAAATACAAACCTGATGGTTATGACCTCTACTCACTAGGTCCTCAAGGCAAAGAAGGAGAAGGGAATATTGGGCGCTAAAATCTCCTTTTCCTCCTTTTTTATGAAGACTCCCTTGGAAAATTCTCCTTGTGGCTTCAAGTAGATTTTTCCCTGGAAGATCTAGCATTGAGAATAAGTTGCGAACGAAAAGAGCACACTCATGCAACTATTAGCTTTTGCTACTACTCCTAGTGAGGAAGAGCAAGGAGCCCACGGCGCGCAGCGATGGAGTGTACTCAGCGTACTCGATAGAGCGAGCACCGGCGCGAGAGAGCTCCTCCCGCTAGGAGTAGAATGGAAGAAGCGGTCCAGAGGATTTACTCTTCTTGAAATCCTAATAGCCCTAGCCCTCATTGCTATTCTTATGGTTGCTGCTGCTCCTTATATGGCAGATGCTTGGAAGAAAAGTCCGGAAGAGGAGGTTGCTCGATCGCTTGAAGATTTGGTAGCGAAAACTAGAGCAGAAGCGATAACAACGGGAGAAACGCGATTTATCGCTCTTGATCATCTTAGTTTTGTGCCAATAGGATGGAAAATAGAAATTAAGCGTCTTACTGATAGTCAATTTCGCCCACTGCTTCCTGAGGAATGGTGGCAATTTCATAGTGAAGGAATGTGTGATCCCATCACGTTGCGCTTGATAGGTGGAAGAGAGCCTCTAGTGATCAAATTCGATCCTATTACAGGACAAATTATTGACAACGAAGAATGAGAAGACTCAAACAACGGATACAAGAAGCACCCCACCTCTCTCCAGGAGCAAGAATAGAGACCGCTGCTCAACGACCGCTTCTTCCATTCGCTCCTAGTGAGGAAGAACAAGGAGCCGACGGCGCGCAGCAATGGAGTGTACTCAGCGTACTCGATAGAGCGAGCACCGGCGCGAGAGAGCGCCTCCCGCTAGGAGTAGAATGGAAGAAGCGGTCCAGAGGATTTACGTTGTTTGAGGTCCTTATCGCACTAGCTATTTTTTCATTTGCAGTGGTTGGATTGGTGATAGGACTTGATTCAGTAGTGAAAGCGATGATGGAAACGAGGGCGCGTGCTTTCTCGCGGTTGGCTCTGGAATCACGTCTTGCATATAATTTGATAGATCCTCCTTTGGAGGGGGAGCGTGTGATAAGGAGTAATGGTATTGATTTTAGAGAATCGTTGACTTCCGTTCCTCTTCTGGATGCTCAAGGAAATCAAATCAATGGTGTTTATCGTCTTAAGATTCACTCAAAGTATGATCACGATGAAGAGGAGGCTGAAATTCTACTCTATCGACCTTGAAGAATTTTCTATTTATAGTGAAGAACCTTGTTATGTTTCAAAAAGTCCGGGAGATATCTCTAGAATTTTCTAACAGCCAGAAGATATTGTTGAGCAAGCGGGCTCGTGGTTTCACGCTATTGGAGGTTATCTTAGCGATGGTGATTATGCTTTTGCTTGCTGGAGCTATTTATTCGATTTCATCCGCTTCTATTGAATCAACAAAGGAGGTTATTGCCGAACAGTTTGCAATGCGTCGACTAGCAGGATTTTTACAAATAGTGCGAACTGCTTTCCTAAATCTACCGGCTAATGGAACTCTTTTTTTGAGCAATGATAGTCATAATACCATTCCCGATCTTGTCTTTGAAAATGCAACAGGGCTTTTTGGGGTTGCTAGTCTTGCGGGAGGAACCTTAACCCTCTCAGCACAGCCTAATAGTGATGGAAGCAGAACATTCTCCATTCTTCGTATTCCTAAAAATGTTCAAGGTGTTGCCTTAGAACAATTTTATGACCATACATCTTGGATCAAGCTTCTCCCTAAAGTCCAGAAGCCCACCTGGAGCTTTTTCTATCAAGGGGAATGGGTTGATGAATGGCCTCGCGGTTCTCCAAGACCTCTCTTAGTACGCTTAAGAATGGAAGTAGCTGGTTTTCCAGAAACAATTGAAAGTATTTTCTACGTTCCTGCTCTTGCTAAAAATAGTTTTCAAGCATTCTCTGCTCCAATGAACCCTTCGATGAACACTACTCCTAACAATAATCCCAGTAATAATCTGTTGCCCAATCGACCACTTCCCCCAGGAACTCCTATCAATCCCATCAATAGTTTTCCTCCATCATCAAGATAACACTCTGCGGAGGTATTATTTTTTAAAGTGTTCGCACTGAATTACCATCTTTTCAAGAAGTCCTCTTATACTAGAAGTGCTGCTTTTGCCCTTCCTATGGTGCTCTGGACAATTCTCTTTTTGACAGGACTCCTACTCCTAGCTGCAGGGAGCATTAATGGATGGCTTGATGAGGAGAGTCATGCAGAACGTCTCTTTCATGCACGACAGTTAGCTCTCAGTGGATTGGCTATTGGCATGAATCCTGATGTTAGGCCCAATGATCCTGTCTTAACTCAAGGCAATCCTACCAAGAGAGATGGTGAAGGTTTTCTTGTACAACTTAATAATGAATCTGGTTTTATTAATCCTAACCTTTGGCTAGCCAAATCAGATCGTATTATTTTCCAACGTTTATTTGAGAAATGGGGAGTTTCTCAAAAAGATCAAGAAGCTGCCATTGATGGTCTCTATGACTGGCAAAGTCCTACAGAACTTCGTTCTGCTCATGGTGCTAAAGCAGCTGACTATCAAGAGCTAGGTTTAGAGGGATATCCTCCTAATGCTCCTTTTGTACATGCCCATGAAATGGCCATGGTCCTTGGTTTTGCACCAGTGATCAAAGCCAATCCTCGCTGGGAACATTATTTTTCGACTTTTAATCCAGGGAAGATTAACATCAATTATTGTGCTCCTGAAATGTTTACTGATCTTCTAGGAATGACCCCTGAACAAACAGAAGCTTTTGTAAAACTATGCGCTGGCCCTGATGGTATCTCCGGAACAGAAGATGACTTGGTTTTTAGTGATATCCATGAAGCAGCAAAGCTAATGGGCCTCTCCGGAATGCAAGAACAACTTTTACTCAATTACTTTGGAGTCAGTGGCAATATCAGACGCATTGATAGTAGAGGAACTTATCATGGCGTTACTCATCATATTATTGTGGTCATGGGAGACTCAAGAAGCCGTTATATACTCAGCTGGCAAGAACAATGAGTGATCACTTTTTCCTTCCTTTTTCTCTTTTTTTTAACAACGGCATACCGTTTGTCATGTCGCTATCACATCTTCCACTCAGTTTTTTCTACTATCTTCTACCAGCGCTTTTTTCTCTACTCCTCTCCGTTCTGCTTAAAATAAGTTCCAAACTACCTGCTCCTCTTGCGCTGATTTTAGAGAAAATAAGATGGGTTCTCTCAAAAATTTCCCTCAGTACTCTTTTGTTACACTCTTTTTCTGAGAAAAAGGGATCTACTTTTCTAAGACCAGGTAGGGAAGAGGGGAGTTGGCAGCTTTGGGAACTACCTTTAAAAAAAGAAGGCAGTACTCAAAAAAAGGAGGATCCTTTGTTGAGAGAGCAGAACACTCCTCCTCCACTTGATACTTCAAAAAATCATTGGCTCATCGGAGTTCCTACACGAGATCTCATGGTCATTCCCCTTTGGGTGGCTTCTGATGGCAATCTCAGAGAACTTGTTATTATGGAACTCTCGAGTAAACATCTGTTGCGACGAGGAATGAGAGAAGGATTAAAAGTCATCAAACTTCAAGCTCATGCAGAACGAACATTAGTCGTTGCTCTAGCTCCTGTTGCTATTCCATCCCTAGCTACAGGAGCTTACTTAAAGAAGGCTCAATACTTTGAAGCTGCAGCACGACTACTTCCTCTTGAAGATATTGATTTGATCGTCTGGCAGGAATTAGGAGAAGTCTGTTTTGGTTTTGTTCAGCAGAAAGAACTACTCTGGTTCTCAGGCAGTGGTGAGTCTAAGGTCTCTGCTTCTCTCATCAAGTTAATTCAACGAATGTTTCTTCATCTCCAAGCAGAATCGATCCTCAAGAAAATACCAGAGAGAGCGCGTCTGATTGGAACTTTTTCAGCTCAGGAGTGTCATCTACTCCAAGGCACTTTTGGTCTTACTCCGGGATTGTCTCTTCAGAACCTCGAAGAACTTCCTTCTCCGAGGACTCCCAGTCCTCTACTCGATCTTCCTTCGGAGCAAGCATGCTTGGAAAGAGTGCTACAAGCAAAAAAAGATCGTATTAAAAAAATAGCGAAAGTTGCTATCACTAGTTATTTTCTTCTTCTTTTTTCAGTCATGATGAATGTTCTTTTCAAAGAAACCTTAGCAGCGCATCTAACAAGTCAGCTGAAGAAGAGTTCCCTTGCTACTGAAAAAGCAAAGCAAGATCTTACTCAATGGCAGGAACTTCGTTTTGCTATCGATCCTACAACTTACACACTCGATCTTCTTGCTGCTGTTGCCAACCAAATTCATGGAGAGAAGATTCGGCTGATCTCCTTTACTGGCATGCCAGGACGATTACAAATCGCTGGGGAAGCCACGGATGTTTCTCAAGCCTATCGTTTTTTGGAATCCATGAAAACCGCTCCCCAGCTACAAGAATATCAATGGACAAGTAGTCAACCAAAGCTTGCAGGAAAAAACAGTGTTCGATTTGAAACAGAAGGATCCCTACCCCATGCGAAAACTAGCCTCGAGTGAAAAAACACTTTTCTTCATTCTTTGTGGAGCTCTCTTTCTAGCATTCAATCTTTTTGGGCTAAGAATACTTTCCGGTATTCAAGCTAAGCTCCAATCCAAAATTAATTCGCTGAGCATACAACTTGCGGAAAGTCACTCACTACTTCTCATGGCAGAGAAAATTCAACCAGCTATCACCTGGGTCCACGATCATCCTCTGCCTCGTTGGAGTAACGATCAAGCGAGTGCTCAATTACTCAAATGTGAACGAGAAGAAGCTGAAAAAGCAGGTTTAAAAATTATTGAAGAGAACTTACTCCCTCCTCACGATTTTCCATATGGTTCTTCGGTCAGTGTGCAAACGAAAATTTCAGGCTCTTTTGATGGGTTGGTCAAATTTCTCTTTGCTCTACAAACTCCCACTGCATGGAGAGCTATCGATAAATTCATGATCAAAAGTGACTCAGAGCCAACAAAAGTAATCATTGATCTTGAAATAAAGCAATTTTTTCAAGCCACATCCTCTCCCTAATGCATGCTCTTTTCTTAGAAATCTGTTACTATACGCTGCTTTTTTTCATGAGCACAGGAGTCCTTTCTTCTCTTCAAGCCAAGGAAAATCAACCCAAAAAAGAGAATCCATCTGCTTCTCCTGCTCCATGGACAAAGCCTCGCGAGCTCTCTAGTTTTCAATCACTACTCTCTCATTCTCCTTTTTCCCTAGCAACCGCTGAAGAATCATCCCCTTTGGGAGAGCGCTATGCAATTACTGGCATCATTACTCTTGATGGAGAGGAAGAAATTTTTGTGTTGGATAAAAATGATCAAAGTCGTGAACTCCTCACCAAAAAGCCAAATAAGAAATCGATGTCCCTTCTGAACATTATTCATGAAAAAGATCCTACGAAGCTAAAAGCCACCATTCTTGTGAGTGGAGAAACAGGAGTGATTACAAGTCCAGAACCCAACACAAACAATTCAACGATGGGAGCTCAACAACATTTTGGTGAATCTGGATTTCCTAATAATGGAAATAATTCTCAAAAAAATATGTTTCACCCTTCTGGAACTCCTTATTATCCAGGAGGAGCAGCCCCCAACCAGCAACATTCTCCAGGAGTTCCCTATTATTATCCCACTTCAACATCTTCTAACCTGCCTCATCCGCCACTGAATTCCTCTTCCATTCCTTCTACCGTTCCCCCTAACAGTAATCCTAGTAATCATCATATTATTACTCGTCCTCCTATTCCAACTCACTCGATACCACCATCGCTAAATAGCTCTTCTCCATAAAAGAGAACACCTTCCCTCTCTCCTCACGATTTTTTATACACCACTCATGACTTCTGTTCCTCTCTTTTTGATTACATTGATGACCGCTCTCTTCTCTTCTGCTCTTGCAGCTGAAGAACAGTCCTCTAAGACACCTCTTCCACTGACAACACCAGCAGCCATTTCTTCTCCTGCCGGAAAAGAAATCCCTTCTCCTTCCTCAGCAACCTCTCTCCTAACAAATAGAACAGCAACCTCCATTCCCTCAGCTCTCCCCTCTCCTACTCTTTCTGCACCCCTGATGAAGAGTGAACCTTCCTTTCCCAGTGAACCTTTCAAGTCGTTAGAAAAACCTTCTCCTTCTCCAGCGAACCTCTCTACTGAAGAGAAAGCTTCTCAGGAAGCTTCTATCAAAAGTTCAGTAACCAAGAATGCTCTCTCCACTGCTGCTACTACACCAAGTGATTCTTCAAAAAGCTCTCCAACTAGCTCCCCAAATCCTTCTCCAAGTAGTTCTCCTACGGGGGCACTCATTGCTACTCCTACCTCCACTCCTATCAATTTGAATGAAAAAATTAGTATGCAATTTCCACATACCTCCATCATGGAAATTCTTACTCTTTATGAAAAACTAACAGGCAAACGGATCATCCGTGATTCCAATCTCTCTGGACCAGACCTCTCCATCATGATTACTGATCCTATTTCAAAGAAAGAGGCCATCAATATCATGGAAAGCTCCATGTTACTCAATGGTTATGTCCTCATTCCTGTGGATGAAAAAACAGTTAAAGTCCTTGGACCTAGCCGTCCTCCGCGTACTGAAGGACTTCCTCTCTATTTAGAAGAATCAGAACTTCCCATGAGTGGAGATCAGCTAGTGAGTTTCTACCAGCCGCTTCATTTTCTAAGCACTTCCGAAGCGATAACCATCCTTCAAGGAGTCATCCAGTCTAATCCTTTTGGATCAATTGTTGCCGTTCCCAACACGAGTGCTCTTGTGATTACTGATAAAACACCCGTGATTAAGAAATCATTGGCACTGCTGAGAATCATTGATCATGAATCCTCTCAAATCATTACTGAGTTTATCTCTTTAGAGCGCGCTGATGCTGAGAAAACAGTGGAAACCTTAAATCAGATTTTTGGAAAGGAGAGCACCGCTTCCACTCCTGCTGTTGCTAAAGGAGCCTCCAGCCAACCAGGAGCTCCAGGTGTTCCTCCCCCTCCTCCACCATCAGCAGATACATCCACTCCAGGAGAAGAGCGTGTTTTCAGTGGTAAAGTTCAATTCATTGCTGATAAGAGAACCAACCGAATTCTTGTGGTGACACGTGCAGAGAACTACCGCTATGTGCGTGAACTTATTGCTAATCTCGATAAAGCACAAGCCCCCGAAGAGCCGCTGGTACGTCCACTCAACTACATGTCTGCAACTGATATTTTCCCGGTCCTTGTTGATATGCTCAAAAATAAGGATGATGACACCACCCAAAACCAAGTGAAACCACAAGCAACTCCTAAAAATCCGTTCAATAATAGTTCTTCTTCAGGATCTCTAGGCTCTCAAAATCCCATGGATAGCGCTTCAAGCCCTTTGAGTGGCAGTAGTGGTGTCAATGCTGGAGGCAACCATGCTGATCGTCTCAATGAGTCACAGCAACAATCACCTCCTCAATCAGCTATTGTGGGCTCAACAAGTATTCTCTCCGATCCTACAGCCAATAGTATTGTTGTTTATGGTCCTCCTGAGAGTAAAGCCAAAGCAGCTCAAATCATCAATCTCTTAGATCGCCGCCCACAACAAGTCTACTTAGCAGCTGTTATTGGCCAAATGAAGCTAGAGGAAGGGATCGAATATGGAGCTAGTTATCTTTTTCACTATCAAGGATTCAATACTTTGGCCAATACTTTTGGAGGACCTGCTGCAGGAGCTCTGCTCAGTGGTCTCAATAGTGCTTTTCCAGGATTGGGAATCACCAATGGCGCTAATGTTACTTCTAATTTTGCACGTGCTGCAGGAGTCAATAATACCGTTAATAACAGCCAAGGAGGACTCACCGTCTTCGGCTCGATTGGTGGCTCACTGGATACTTATGCTAAATTCTTAGAGAATACTGGGAAATTTAAAACCATTGCACGTCCAACTGTCTATACCAGCAATAATAAAAAGGCCACGATCCTCTCCGGACGTCGTATTCCCTACCAATCATCGAGCTTAAGTACCGTTGTTGCTGGCTCTACGCAGCCTAATGCCCAACAGCCCAATTCCCTCACAGCTAATATTACCTATCAAGATGTTTTATTAAAGCTAGAGGTGATTCCACTGATTAATTCTGACAAAGAGGTCAATCTCATCATTGCTCAGCAAAATCAGAGTGTCGATGATGTAGGAACAGATAAAGCCATTAGCACTGGAGTGAATGCTCCTGTGGTCAATACACAAGAGTTGACTACGAGCGTGCGTATTCCTAGTGGTTCGACCATTGTCCTAGGAGGATTAATCCAAGATGAAAAAGATAATGATGAACGAGGTATTCCCTACGTGAAGAGACTCCCCATTGTTGGTCCTTTACTTGGAGGACATACCAAAAAAAATAAAATTCGCACCGAACTAGTCATTTTAATTCAGCCTATTGTTATTGACTCAAATACTTCGATGGAAAAGGCAAGCAATCTTGAAGGAGGAGCTTCTGATCTAGGAGAGGAATCAAAAAATCTTTACAAACAACTTCAACCAAAACCAAAACCAACGCCTACCAAGAAGAAATTCAAACTCTTTGGACTTCCTAAACAAGATGACTATTAAATCTAGAAAGTAGCAACAATGATGTTTCTCAATCCTCTATTAACTCCTCTTCGTATTTTCTTTGAAACCTTAGCTCAGTCACTTGATGCTGATTTTAAGAGAGAGAAGCTTCCTGAGCCTTCCACACTTCCTGAGAAAATCAATTGGCAGCGCACACTTCCTTTCCTTTTCTTACATGGAGGATGTTTAGCTGTTTTCTGGGTTGGCATCAGTCCGATTTCTCTAGCAGCAGCACTCTTGCTCTATGTGATTCGGATGTTTGCTATCACTGGATTTTATCATCGCTATTTTTCTCATCGAACTTTTAAAACATCTCGTCTCTTTCAATTTCTAGCTGCTGTACTAGGCAATAGCTCCATGCAGCGAGGTCCTCTCTGGTGGGCCGCTACTCATCGTCATCACCATGCTCACGCTGATGAAGAAGAGGATAAACACTCCCCATTGACCAAAGGTTTTTGCTGGTCTCATATTGGGTGGCTGACCTCCATGAGAAATTTTCCAACTCCCTATGAGAAAGTCCATGACTTGAGTCGCTATCCAGAGCTTGTTTTCTTAAACCGCTACGACAAGACCATTCCCCTCCTCTATGGAATGCTGATGTATTGGATAGGTTGGATGATTGAGAAAAAATTTCCAAATAGTGGCCTTACTGCAGGAGAATTTTTTGTTTGGACATTTTTTATTAGTACAACACTCTTACTCCACGGCACTCTTTTTATTAACTCACTAGCCCATCTTTGGGGAAATCGACCTTATCGCACTAAGGATGATAGTCGGAATAATTTTTGGCTCAGCATTATCACGCTAGGAGAGGGATGGCACAACAACCACCATCGCTATCCTCATGCTACGCGGCAGGGATTTCGCTGGTGGGAGATTGATATCACCTATTATGGTTTGAAGATTTTATCACTCCTAGGACTCATCTGGGAGTTGCGTCCTGTACCTGATTCGATCTTAATGGAGGCTCAGGAATCTCCTTCCTCAATGTTTAACTAAACTCTTTTTCTTCTAAGCTTTTCTGAGTTGATGATGGTATGGTGAGTGAAGCTTGATCCAGAGCTCTTTTCCCAGGGGGCTCTTCGATTTTAGGAAGAGGAGGCAGTTGAAGAAGTTCCCGCTGAAATTCTTCTTTAGCATGATGAAGTTGCGCAAGGAGTCGGGCAGCTCCACGAGCTAAGTCAGGAAGTCTACTAGGACCAAAGAGAATGAGCGCTAGTAGTGCAAGGAACGTCCATTCTGGAGCAGCAGGTAATCCAAAAGCAAATAGCCAGTTCATGAGAGAGAAAGAAGTCAACATAAATGATGAAGTTTTCTCTAAGCGTTGATGCCTAATGACTGATGATACTCCTGGATACTTTTTACTCCAAGATCCTCAGAGAGCATGCTACCGATCGCTGCCACACTAGCTATCGCTGTTCTCAATACCGTAATGGTAACGATCCGATGAGCTACAGCAGCACTACGAATAATGACTTCATCACGCCATGGTAATTTTCCAGAAGGAGTATTAATAATGAGATGAACCTCATTTTTCTTAATCATATCCAAGACATGAGGGTGACCTCCACTGAGCCTGTTGAGCTCAACGACATCAATACCAGCTTTTCTGAGAACTTGAGCTGTACCACGTGTTGCATAAATAGAGAAGCCAAGTTGAACACAAGTTTGAATCAAGGGGACAATAGCTTCTTTATCTGCATCTTTGACACTAACAAATAAATTGCCTCCTCGTGGAAGTGGTGGGTGTGCTGCCATTTGGGCTTTGGCATAGGCTCGTCCAAGATCCCGGTCTAATCCCATAACTTCTCCAGTAGAACGCATTTCAGGCCCAAGAATAATATCCGTTCCTGGAAATTTAATAAATGGCTTGACTGCTTCTTTCACACACCAATGTTTGGGAAGAATCTCTTGTGTAAAACCAAGGCTTGCCAGGGTGCGTCCTATCATGATTTTTGCTGCTAGCTTTGCAAGAGGAACTCCAATGGATTTACTGACAAAAGGAGTTGTGCGTGATGCACGTGGATTGACTTCCAGAATGTAAACTTCCTCTCCCTTAACGGCAAACTGAATATTCATGAGACCGCGCACATGAAGCTCTAGAGCAATCATGGAGGTAGCGGAGCGAATTTTCTCCAACACATTCTTCGATAGAGAAAAGGTAGGTATACTACAAGCACTATCACCACTATGAATACCAGCTTCTTCAATATGTTCCATGATAGCTCCAAGAACACATTGATGACCATCAGCAAGACAGTCAACATCAACTTCGGTAGCATCTTCTAGAAAACGATCAATGAGTACAGGTCGCTCTGGACTAAGAACCACAGCTGTTTTGATATAGCGGCGAAGGTCTGCTTCGCTATAAACAATCTCCATGGCACGACCTCCTAGAACAAAGGAAGGACGCACCAGCACCGGATAACCGATTTGAGCAGCAATAGCAACAGCTTCTACTTCTTCAAATGCTGTAGCACCTAGTGTTTGCTGAAGGCCCAGCTTTTCTATCATTTGGGAGAAGTGGTGACGATCTTCTGCCATTTCAATATACTTGGGTTGAGTACCAATAATGGTCACTCCTCGTTGCTCAAGAGCTGCTGCTAGATTCAGTGGTGTTTGTCCTCCAAACTGAACAACAACACCATGACATCCTTCTCGTTGATAAATCTCCAGAACATCCTCCAAGGTGAGTGGTTCAAAGAAAAGTTTGTCACTGGTATCATAATCGGTAGAAACCGTTTCAGGATTAGAGTTCACCATGATAGTTTCATAACCCTCTTCTTGAAGAGCGAGACTAGCATGAACGCAGCAATAATCGAACTCAATCCCTTGACCAATGCGATTGGGACCACTTCCCAAGATCATGATTTTTTTTCGCTGCTGCTGATTTTTTTCTTTTCCACGAGAAAATAAACGACTCTCATCTTCTTGAGCATACGTGGAGTAAAAATAAGGTGTCGAAGCTTCAAATTCAGCAGCACAAGTATCGACGAGACGATAGGTAGGAAAGATTCCCTGAGCCTGTCGCTCTTGACGAACATCATCCTCAGAACGACCAGTTAAGTAGGCGATTTGATGATCGGAGAATCCCATTTTCTTAGCTCGTAGCAAAGGGAGTTCTTCAGGTCGAGCGCGGTATTCCTCTTCTTCTTGGACGATTTCGAGCAGATGATGCAAAAACCAAGGGTCAATAAAACTAAGTCGATGAATTTCCTCCACCGAAAGCCCTGCTAGAAAAGCATAGCGAATCATGAAGATCCGTTCTGCACAGGGAATACGCAAATTTTTTTCAATTGTTGCAAGATCCCAAGGACCATCTTGAAGACGAGGTTCCTGATCTCTTCCATCGGCACCAAAGCCAAAACGTCCAGTTTCTAAGGATCGAAGCGCTTTTTGAAGCGCTTGCTTAAAAGTCCTTCCAAGGCCAATAACTTCGCCAACACTCTTCATTTGTGTGCTCAAGGAAGCATCAGCGAGAGGAAATTTTTCAAACGTGAAGCGTGGAATCTTCACAACACAATAATCAAGCGTCGGCTCAAAGCATGCTGTGGTTGTTTTGGTGATATCATTCTTCAGTTCATCGAGACGATAGCCGACAGCAAGCTTGGCTGCAATTTTAGCAATGGGGTAGCCTGTAGCTTTGGAGGCAAGAGCTGAGGAGCGTGAAACTCGAGGATTCATTTCTATAACAACCATGCGTCCTGTCATAGGATGAAGAGCAAATTGAATATTGGAACCACCCGTTTGAACACCAACAGCTCGAATCACAGCAAAGGAAGCATCGCGCATGCGTTGATACTCCTTATCCGTGAGAGTCTGAATAGGAGCTACCGTCATCGAATCTCCTGTATGAACTCCCATAGGATCAATGTTTTCAATCGAGCAGATAACAATGCAGTTGTCAGCACAATCACGAATCACTTCCATCTCAAATTCCTTCCAACCTAAGAGCGATTCCTCAATAAGAACTTCCCTTCTAGGAGAGAGATCAAGACCATGGCGAGCGATGTGCTCGAGTTCCTCACGATTCTTAGCAATACCGCCACCTGCTCCTCCCAGCGTGAAAGCGGGACGGATAATCAGAGGATAAGAGCCAATTTTTTCTGCTATAGCCACGACCTCTTCTAGAGAATGAGCAGTCCCAGAATTAGCCACATCAAGGCCAATACTGATCATGAGTTCTTTGAAAACAGTACGATTCTCACCACGTTCGATAGCTTGAGCATTTGCTCCAATAAGACGAAGATCATATTTTTGAAGAACACCTCGCTTCACCAGCTCCATAGAAACATTGAGAGCTGTTTGTCCACCGAGTGTGGGAAGAAGTGCATCTGGCTTTTCTCGTTGAATAATTTTCTCAATGATTTCCGGAGTGATCGGCTCGATATAAGTCCGATCTGCAAACTCTGGATCTGTCATGATGGTTGCTGGATTTGAGTTGACCAAAACAACTTCATATCCCTCCTCCTTGAGTGCTTTACAAGCTTGAACGCCGGAGTAATCAAACTCACATCCTTGTCCAATCACAATAGGACCAGCGCCAATGAGGAGAATTTTTTTTAAGGTAAGATCTTTAGGCATGAAAATTGTTAGCGAAGAAGAGGATCGTTATTTTCTTTGAGTCCTATTCTTGAAAATGATTCTCGATAACTCTAAGAAGAAAATTTGATTTTAAGAAATGGAAGAGAACTTGAAAAGCGATCATTCTTCCTTGTAACAAAATTCTTCCATCCATGAATCAATCCCCAAAGCTTTCCTCTTCCTGGAGTCCTTCAGACCTCACCCTTGCTCAAGAGTTTTCAGGCACCCCTCTTCCTCCCTTTCCCTCCAATCAACTCCCTGATCACTGGATAACAGAAGTATCCTCACCATCGCACCGTCCCCAACCCAACTTATCCTACGCAGAAGAACCTTCCCAGCAAGCACACACTATTGTTGAAGTACTCTCACCTCAAAAGAGGGAACAAATAGCTGCCCTTCTTCAATCTTTCTCCGAGGCATTACGGATTTACCCAGAAGCTGATCGATTCTTCATCAATCAAGAAGCCTTGCTCCTACCTGCTCAACCACTTTCTGCTGATCGCTCTATGGTGATCACTGCCAAGCAAGGACGAGGAACCATGGCCGCACTGAGGAAACAACTTCAAGAGGCAGGCTTGGGAGAGATCAGTAAGAGACCTCTACTCCAAGATCAAATCTATAAAATCAATACTAAGTCGAGAGTAACAATGGGAGAAGATCCCCTCACGCGGCATCGACTCGAGCAAATTATTGCATTGATCAACAACTCTCTTACTCCCTCCTTGGGAGAGCAAAAAATGGCTCCTACCATTCCAGAAAATTCATTAGCAGAACAAGATGCTCAAGAAAAAGAGAGAGCTATTAGTGCAAAAACTCGAGAGATTTTTATGCTGCATCAAACAAGATTAGAAAAAATTGAGAGCAAAAGAACACGATATGAAGAGGAGCTTCAAGAGCCTTCTCTTACTTCCAAGAGAAAAGAGGAACTCACTACTCTCCTTCATTTACTCCAGAGAGCAGTATCATATCAAAGTTCTATGATGGAGCAACTCTTGAGCAACAGAGCTCAATGGGCCGAGTCAATCAGTAAAGAAAATAAAACTAGAAAAGTCCCGCGTCATGCCTATTCGCGAGATAATTCTTATTTAAAACAGCACGAAATGATCAACTCTCGTGCTAACGCTATTGAGCGACGCATTGAACAACTAGAAAAAGCATTTTCTAGGGAGCAACTCATCAAAGAAACTCGTGGAGAGATTGAAGTTGCTTATAGAGACTCATTGATACGGGAAGAAGAGGGAGAAGAGTTACCGCTTATTTTTCTCCAGGAAGCGCAAGATGAAATTGAAGAATCCTTCCAAGCGAACCAAAAATTCATTCTTCTCCTTATCAAGGATGCTCAAAAAACAGTTCCTCCTTTTGTCATGACTCCTGAGGAAAAAGAAGCAAAAAGAGCTCGGAACATGGTGATCCTTCGACATGAAGGACGTGCTCAAGCTCATCATTGGCTCGCTCTACTGAAAAGAAAATATTTCTACATGTTCCTTAGTGATGATGAGACTGGTGAGGAAATAAGTCAGATTCAACAAGCGCTTGCTGAAGCCATGGAGGCAGCTACTGGCATGATTGATGAGACAAACCGAAATCCTATACACGAGGAAGTTCTCAATTATCTTCTTCAATTAACCGAACTCCATAATCAAAGAGCAACGTTGCTCAGTAATCTCAATGATTCCCAGCGAGTGGAGAAAGCTCGTTATCTTAGTAGTGCAGTATTTTGTATCAATGCTGTTATCGAGGCTGCTCGTCATCGGCCTCCTTATAAGAAAACAATTCAACATTTCCTGCGTGCCGCAGAAAGTTATCAGCAAACAAGTCATGCTTTAGACAATCTCAACGATCAACATAGAGAAGAAAGAGTGAAGATCTTGCATCGTGCTTCTCAATACTTTTATCAAGCAGCTGAGGAAGTCTTGAACGCTGAAGAGACTTCCACCACCCTTGATGAAGAGAAGATCCAGAGGCTGCTTTTCAAAGCAGAAGCTCTGTTTACTCAAGCTCATCACTCCAACCTCGAGGAGACGCACTGATTGTACTAACGTTAAGAAAAACCCCGTTAGGATGAAGCTTATTTTTATTTTCTCAATAATTGCCTAAAGAGAAAAATACCTAGTATGGAAAAAAGAATGTTAGGCAACCAAACCAAAAAAATCGGAAAAGCATGAGGATTGGAGCGAAATGTATCAGCAATAATCATGAAGAAGAAATAACTAAAGGCCACCATAAGGCTCAGGGCAAAACCAACAGATGTTTCTTTACGATGGGCTGTAATACCTAGAGGAACAGCAATAAGAGCAAAAGCAAGAGTAGCTAAGGAAATAGAGAAGCGTTTATTCAGTTCGACAAGCAGTTGCAAACGCTGAGGTGTATTTTTCTTAATTTCGGTAAGAAGTTCCCAGAGGCGGTAAGAATTGAGATGGCGCCAGCGCATTTTCTCTTCAAAAAGTTTTTTCAGGGACATAGGAAAAGTGCCAGATTGCATGAGAATACCTTGCCGAACTTTTGAAAAATTATCAGGTTCCTGAGGATCCCTCTCTTCAAAATGAGCATCTTCGAGCTTGAGCAGTAAACTGGCGTGCTCCTTATCCAAGGAGAGATGACCTTGCTTAGCAAAAACAACCTTGGAGAGGTGACCTCCTTCTAATTCAAAAACCAAGAGGTTCTTGAGGACGTCGCCGTCACGAGCTCCTACGTAGATCCGCCGATCTGGGAATTCTTCACTCACTTCATCTGCTTGGAAAAAAGAGAGTGGATTACTTGTCGCTATTTTGTAGAGATCCTCCATCATGGCAGCTTCAGCTCGAGGAGCAATTTCCAAATTAATCCAAAGACAAATAGCCGCTAGGAAAAGAGCACTTGCTAGGACAGGAAGAAAAATTCTGCTAAAACTAATTCCCATCGAGCGCATAGCAAGTAGCTCACTGTCTGCAGAAAGACGTCCAAAAACAAGAAGTAGTGCTGTTAGAAAGCCCCATGGAATTGTAAAAGTCATGGAGAAGGGGAGTACAAAAGCAATAAAAGCAAGAACTGTTCCCAGAGGAACATCATGATTAATGAGCAAATCTAAGAGTTGTTTGAAAACATTGCCAAGAACGAGAACAAGACTCAGAAGGCTAACACCCATCAGCGTGGCCACTCCAAGTGCTGAGAGAAGATAACGGTCAAGAATTTTCAAGATGAGAGGAATAAAAAGACAAAAAGAGAGTGTACTGAAGCTAAATTCTATTTCGATTCTTTTTTGATGATCTCCTATTTTAGGTTATTCTCGTTTTCTTGAGCTGACTTGATGAAAATGGCTTGTTTAGAGAATGAATCAAAAAGGCTCCTTTTTATTGAGAAAAGAAGACTCTTATGATCTTTTTTCTCTCCTCTTTACTATCCATCACGTATTCCATGGTAAATTTTCTTTCAAACAATTTCGCAATAACATTCTTCACTTCAAGAGTGTTCTAACGAGTACAGTCAAATTATTTAGAAATTATAGGAAAGAGTGCAGAAATTTTTAAAAAAGGCAAGGCCGAAGACCGAGCGCTATCTCAACGATAAGGTGATGGGATGAGAACGCTGCACTTTTTAAAAAATATCACGTCAATTTCCTGTAATTTCTAAGTCATTTGACTATAACTTTCAAACTGCATGAAACTCATTACTAAAAAATTATTTTTTAAGTAGTCTTCTCTGTTATGAAAAAATTGATACCTTCTTTTTTTCAACGGTTTTTAGCAACGCTGCTTTGGGGAAATAGTATTGCTCTGGCTTGGGTTTGGGGACTTGGCCTTTTCTTTTCCGTTCAATTTACTATCGACTTTGGATTCTCTGGATTGCTGACCTTTGTCCTTCTCAATTGTTGTGGTCTTTTTCTCTTTGGTTATGTAGCAGAACAAATAGCTCGACGAACTGAAGGTTCTCAGTCTCTTGATCATTTCTTTAAACAATGGTCACGGCCTTTTCGACTTGCCTTTTTCCTTTATCAGCTTCTTGCCATTACATTGACTATTTTTACACTCATCCGTTATGCATGGCAGCCTCTGGAGCTACAACCCTCCTCACTTTATTTGCCGCTAACAACCTTAGTCATCCTAGCAGCAAGCATTCTTTTTGGAGAGGAATTCAATATACGTCGTATCAAGTATAGTCATGGATGTCTTTTTCTACTAGTTGCAGGAGCTATTGGGATCATTCTTGCTCATGCTGGAAGCACTTATCTAAAAGCTCCATCGACCTTGGGCAGACTTTCTACACATGATCTCAACTTTTATGGTTATCTTGTCCCTATTTGTATCGGCTTCCTCATTGGACCATGGCTTGATCTACAGCAATGGCAAAGAGCTATTGAAATTAAGCGTGAGAATCTCTCTATTACTTCTTCCTACGGAATAGGAGCACTGATTTTTGGAGCTTTGCTCCTTTTTCATGGAACCTTAGCCCTTTGGGCCCTTGGTCAAGGAGCAGGACATTTTATTCATGTTGGTATCGCAGGATATACTTACTCTGAAGATCTCTTAACACGTTTCTTTGCTTCAAGAGGGGTACTAGCTCCCTGGCTCTTCGGAGCCTATATGACTTTTCTAGCAGTCTGTGCACTGACAACACTAGATAGTGGTTATATTGCTCTGCGCTGGTTCCTCAAAAGCAATGCTAACCGTAGCACTCACCCCATCTTCTCTTTGATTCCATCTTGGTTTTTAACTTCTCCCATTTTGCCATTTCTCTTTTGTGGTATTATTGCTCTGAGTACGGCAGCTCTTGGATTAGAACTGGAGTATTTCATGATTTTTTATGCTACATTTTTTGTTGGTTACGAAGCACTCTCCATTGGGCGAGCCTTTATGAATGCACCACTGAGTATGATTCCCCAAGTAAAGATGTTCTGCATTGGATCACTTGCTGTCGTGATTTTTTCTTATGGCTATTTTTTACATCAGCCGATTTTTCAAATGCTAGGATCTCTCATGCCGCTGGGATACATTTTCTGGCTTCTCTTCAAACCGACTGCTTCTGAAGATTTCATCACAGGCAGTGAGGAACTTGAGGAGCCTACCTCTCCACAAAAAGATATTCCGCTACTATCTTCAGCAACAACCTTGAGCACACTACCAAGTCACGAAATACTTGCACACTCAATTGCAGGCCATTTTGAAGGAAAATGGTTTGTCCATACTTTTGTCGCTACTTATGCTGACACAAATTCCGTTGGCAATGTTTATTTTGGCATGTACGCCATGTGGGTTGGTAAAACACGAGAGCTTTTTTTCAATCAAGTGATGCCTAAATTTAACTTGAAGGAGACTCCTTACTACATTTTGACACGTTCTTTTGAACATAAATTTGTGCGAGAAACACGAGAGTTTGAAACAGTCAGTGTTCGTATCCGTGTTGCTAGTTACAATCGCAAATTTGTGACTCTTGAACATGAAATCTATGATTCCGAAGGACATCTTCTTGGTAAAGGAAATCAAGGACTGCTTTTTGTCTCCTCGAGCAATTACAAAATGCTCGATATTCCTCAAGATATTGTGACTGCTTTCATGGTCCACACCTAACTTCACAAGAATATCTTTTGACTCCTAGATTGACTCCTAGAGGTACTAAAATCGCATCGCTCATACCATGAAGTACTTTTTTATCAGAAGGGCAAATGGTAGCAAGTCCACCTGCAAGAGTGACTCTCTGACTGGAGAGAAAATAGTAAGGAGTCAGACGAACACGTCCTGGCATATGAGTGATTTCAGTAGGGCTACTAAAGTAAGGATGTGAGATGAGACAGGAGTGGTGAAACTGTGCAAGAAGATGAGGGTGTCTAGGGTATTGCTCCAGCGCTTGAGAGAGAGCTCGTTTCCATTCTTCTTTAGAGAGATCATGACCGATGGTCACCCCACGAGATCCCCAAGAGCGCTCGTCAAAACCGCTAATCTTAATGACAAGATGACGCTGCTGCTGACTGAATTCGCTCACTTCACTCCAGGAATGAGCCTCAAGTTTTGGATAGACGGCCTGTGGAGGCAGAGGAGCTGGATCAAGAATCCAACTATAGGGAACCATCTCCTGAAGCTCCCTCCATCCTCGCTCCGTTAGCTCTCTCTTCCAAAATTCTTCGAGAGGCTTCATCCAAAAGAGAGCAAACCAAAGCTTCTCCTCCAACTGTGGCTTTGGTGGTGGCGTTAGTAACAGTTCTCCCTTCCTTGCTTTTTCAAAAAGATTGCTAGCACACTCAATATTACTAAGATCAAAAAGTTCAAAAAATCGGTAAACTTCACGAGCCCATGGTCCTTGATCATCAGAAGAGAGCAAGCGCCACTTTTCTTCTGGAAAGTAGTGATGGAGAGCTTTAATGAGATAATCCATTTCAGGGCGATAAGTTGCTGCTTCTTCTGAAATCAGAATGTCTCCTCCCTTTTTTGATTCAAAGAGAGAGCGAAATCCATGAATCATCCCCAACGCTCCTCCTGCTACTTGGTACCCTAACTTTGTATATACTTGTTGTAACCAAGCAGTGAGTCCAAGACCACCTGGAATCGTATCAAGCTCACAGATGATCCATCCTTTCTGGGTAAGTAGAAGATCAGGGCGAATCACGCGCGCTCTTTGAGTACGAAAAGCGCGATCTCTGGAGAGCTCAAGAAGCTCTGGAGGTTTACCTTGATCCAAGAGAGAAGCAATCCAAGCTGGCTGTTTTCCTTGAAGACTCTGACGATAGAGAAGATCACAAGCTCGAGTAAAATGATCTAAGAGGGGACCTAGCTTTTCTAATTTTTCTTCCAGCTCGCTTGAGATAAAAAATGGTTCCGGTGATTGATGCCAATTTTTTTGATCAAAGAGCCCCTCTTTTGGCATTTCCTGTTCAAGCAGTTTGAATGCTTGCTCCTCTTGAAGAGAAGCTACTCGTGAGAACTGTTTTTCCTTTTTCATAGAGCAAGCCTCCAGGAGAATAGAAGAAAATTGAAAATTTCTCTTCTATTTTTTTCCTTTTTTGAGAAGAGGAACTGTTTTAAATTCACCAGATGTTTGAGCAAGGAGAAAAAGTTGTTTGTATTAATGATACCTTTGAATCATTTCATCGGAAAATATATCGACAACTTCCCAAAAAAGGAGTGGTTTATACCGTCCGAGAATGTTCGCTTGGGCGCCTGAAAACAGGATCTTCTAACCCTGGGGTTAGTTACCGTCTTCTTCTTGAAGAGATTTCCAATGATCTCGATCCTTACATGGATGAGGCTACTGCTGAAGAACTCGGTTTTCGCTCTGATCGATTTGCTCCCATTGTTTCTATTGAGGACTCCGTGGAAGAGAAGAAACTAGCTGCCATTGGTGTAGAATTTTCATCAAGCCTTCCGACAATTCTCCAAGAACATTAAAAATATTTCATGTAAGGCTTTTCAAAATTGATTTTAAGC
Source organism: bacterium (assembly GCA_021849805.1). Classification (GTDB taxonomy): domain Bacteria; phylum Verrucomicrobiota; class Verrucomicrobiia; order Chthoniobacterales; family UBA6821; genus CAIWMF01. The sequence continues at coordinate 59,193 of JAJZSL010000007.1, read as the reverse complement.
TGATTGTACTGATGGATCTTAGGGCCTAAGAGAGCTTTCTTCCGCAACGTAGCGCTAAAGTAGTTCTCCCATTCTTTTTTCAAATCGCCCTCGCACTGATTGATTTGATGATCAATAGCTTCAAGATGCTCTTCATAAGCTTTCTTGAGATCATGGGAAGCCTCAATCACTCTTCCCCAAGCTTCACTTGCACTGATTCTAGGTTCTACTCGAGCAGCTTTGAGAACATGCTCATATTTTCCTAAACAAGCTGTGAGCTCTTGATATGTTGAAACTATTCCTGTATCAGAATCAGAAGTCCTATTTTCCTGAACAAGCAGAGGATTCCTTTCGGTGACATCTTCGATAGGCAGACTAGAGAACATTCCCAAAAATCTACTTCTGCTATGATGTGTTTGGTTAGTAGCCTGGGTTGCTAGGGAAGCAGGGGTAAGTTGGGTGAGTGAGGCTCTATTTCCTGAAGCATTCTCTAAACTCTGATAACGATTCATTGAATTGATGAGTTAATCTGTTTTGGGGGTTTTCTAATATTCTAAGATAGAGAAATGATCTTCTCCTCATAAGAGGAAAAGTGAATTTGAGGAGAGTCCATGCTCCTCACTCTTTTTCAGAAAAGAGCTCTCTCTATTATCATCGTAGTTAATCCAACTTGTCACATTAAAAAAAATCATTATAGTTTTCTCTTCTCTATCGTGTATTAAATTGGAAAAAAACAGATGAGGAGCAGAGAAATTTTTTCTTAGGGCAAGCCCGAAAATCGAAGCGCTATCCAACGATAACGTAAGTTTTGAGAACGCCCTCCTAGAGAAAAAAAGCAAGCTGATACATGTGCCTTTTTCAATTTAATACACTATTATAACAGGCGGGGGTATAGCTCAACGGTTAGAGCAGCCGGCTCATAACTGGTTGGTTCCTGGTTCGAATCCAGGTACCCCCAGTCACTCTCTTTTTACTCTGCATTCCTATTGATTGGTTTTTTTAAGGAAAAAATGACTGCCTACTAACCTTTCTCTCATCTTCAAGAAAGAGTCTCCTCCTCTCTCTCTAAAATTCTTCTTCAACGTTGTCACTGATATCTTATAGTTTAAGACTGACATTCTCATTTTACTTTTTATGACTACTACCTTTCACCAGCCTGACACGTTGGCTCGCACCTTGCAGGGATTAGAAACCGCCTCCGATCAACTAGGAGAAAAGATGTCACTGAACATGGGACCTTCTCATCCCGCTACTCATGGAGTCTTGCGTTTGGAACTTGATTTAGATGGTGAAATTATCACCAAAGTAGTAACGCATGTTGGTTATTTGCATCGTGGCGATGAGAAGATCGCTGAGAACATGACCTACAATCAATTCATCCCCTACACGGATCGTCTTGACTACCTTGCTCCGCTAGCCAATAACGTTGCTTACGCTCTTGCTGTGGAAAAACTCTTAGGATGGGAACTTCCAGCTCGTGGAAAAACAATTCGCGTCATTTGTTGTGAGTTAGCTCGTATTTCTGCACATCTTCTAGGTATTGGTGCAGCGAGCATGGACATTGGTGCCCTTTCCGTTTTCTTGTACACTTTTGCGGAGCGAGAGAAAATTTATAATCTCTGTGAACTCCTCACTGGAGCACGTTTCACCACAAGCTATACACGCATTGGAGGTCAAGTTCGCGATCTTCCCGAAGGCTTTACTCTTGAGCTTCGCTCTTTTCTTCAAGGATTCAAGCCCATGCTCGAGGAAATTAATCAGCTTCTTACACGCAATCGTATTTTTGTCGATCGCACTCGTGACCTTGGTATTATTTCAAGGGAGGATGCCATTAGCTACGGCTTAACAGGACCAAATTTACGAGGCTCTGGAGTTGAACATGATTTGCGCCGTGCTAATCCTTACCTCGATTATGAACGCTACGATTTTGAAATTCCTATTGGAAGTGTTGGTGATTGTTATGATCGCTATCTTGTACGAATGGAGGAGATGCGTCAGAGTGTTCGTATTTTGGAGCAAGCCATTGATAAGCTCCCTGCTGGGCCCATTAATTTTTCCGATCCTAAAAATATGCCTCCAGAAAAGGAAATGGTTCTCCAGAAAATGGAAGAACTGATTCATCATTTCATCATTACTACTGAAGGAATCGATGCTCCCGCTGGAGAAGTTTATTTTGGAGCTGAAAATCCTAAAGGAGAACTCGGCTTCTACATCAACTCTCAAGGAGGAGGAGTTCCTTATCGTCTCAAAATTCGAGGACCTTCTTTCATGAACTGCAGTGTTCTTCAAAAGCTACTCCCTGGTTGTTTGGTTTCTGACATTGTAGCTATTGTTGGGAGTTTGGATTTTGTCTTTGGGGAATGCGATCGTTAGTCCTCTCTTTCCTTCCTCTATCCTACTTGTGGGAAGGAGTTCTCCCTCCTCTCTCTCTTCACTAATTTCAACCATGCACATTACGACAGAACAAAAAGAACATTGTATTTTAGATCTTCATTTAGAACTACCTCCTGAGCGCTTTGAAAAAGAATATCAGCGTATTGCAGGAGAATATGCTCGGCTAGCACGTCTTCCAGGATTTAGAAAAGGAAAGGCTCCCCTCTCTGCTATCAAGAAAAAATATGGCAAGGAAATAGAAGGAGAAGCTTTAGAGAAGACCATTGAGGAAGCCCTACGGGAAATTATTGCTGAAAAGAAGTTTGACTTAATCCAATATCCAGAACTTCGTGATAAAAAACTCCAATCAGACCATCGGGTCGATTGTACAGTAACACTGATGCTTCGTCCTCAAATAGATCTCCCCGACTATCATGGAATCTCTCTTACTCTTGAGAAAGAGGCTCTCACCGAAGAACGAGTTGAGGAGCTCCTCGAGAAAATGCGCCATGATTTTTCAGAATTTGTCAATATTGAAGAACGAGGCCTTGAATTTGGTGATTTTGCTATTCTCAATTATGAAGCAACTCTGGATGGAAAACCATTAGCCCAGGCTCTCGACGAACTTCCTACTAGTTTTTTAGGTGGTAAAAATCGTTGGCTCAAAATCGAGGAACTGGGGAGCATTCCCTTTCTTGGAGAAAAACTTCTTGGACTCAAACCACAAGAATCGCGGACATGTTCCATCATCTTTCCTGCAGATTTTGAAGAGCAAAAACTTGCTGGCTCTACCGTCAACTATGAGGTTTTCTTGCATGAAATCAAAAAACAACAACTTGCCCCTCTCGATAATGCCCTAGCTTCCCGAATAAAACCAGGAGCAACATTGGAAGAATTGCGTCAAGAAATAAGAGAACAATTATTATCATTTATTGAACAGCAATTTCAAAACACCCTTCGATCCAAACTGATTGAAGAATTGTTACATCTCACCCCTTTGGAAGTTCCCTCTCCATTACTTCAGCGAGAAAGTCATCTCCTCCTCGAGAAGATTATTCAAGAGAATCGCTCTCGAGGCGTTTCCGAAGAAGAAATAAAATCTCATGAGGAAGAATTGCTTCAGTCAGCTAGAAAAAATGCTGATGAAAAAGTACGACTTCGTTTCATTCTTCATGCTATTGCTGCTAAAGAAAAAATCGTGGTAACTGCTCAAGAGCTCAACGACTACCTGACTCTCCTTGCAGAGCATTATAAAATGACCTTCAAAAAGTTGCTCACTGAATTGAAAAAGCATCACGCTCTGGGGGGAATTGAAGAAGAGCTTCTCTGTAAGAAAACACTCCAATTCTTAATTTCAAAAGCTCAAGTAACTTCCGTTCCTGTTGCTAAGCAAAGAAATCACGCTCATACTCATGGAGAGCAGCATCACCACGGGCCCAATTGTAACCATGAAGAGTCATGAGAAAATTCTCTTGATCATTCAATTTCCTAAGTAACTTTTAGATCACTTTTTTACTCAATTTTCCATTCACCTTTTTATTTTTTAACCACACCTTCACCACGTTAACTTTTTTTATTTATGCTTATCCCCGTTGTTATCGAACAGTCTGGTCGTAGCGAACGTAGCTACGATATTTACTCACGACTTCTGAAAGATCGTATTATTTTTATTGGAACCACCATCGATGATCATGTCGCTAATCTCGTGATTGCTCAAATGCTTTTTCTTCAAATGGAAGATCCTAAAAAAGACATCCATCTCTATATCAACTCCCCCGGGGGATCCGTAACAGCTGGGCTAGCTATCTACGATACGATGCAGTTTGTAACTTGCGATGTGACGACCTACTGCATGGGAATGGCAGCAAGTATGGGAGCTGTTATTCTTGCAGCTGGAACAAAAGGGAAACGTTTTGCTCTTCCTAATTCTGATATCATGATTCATCAAGTCTCTGGAGGAGCTCAAGGAACAGCCAGTGATGTCGAGCGAAGTGTTGAGTTCATGTACAAATTGAAACGTCGCCTCAATCATTTGCTCTCTTATCACACTGGCAAAGATGTCAAGGATGTTGAGCGAGATGCTGATCGTGATTACTATATGTCAGCCCAAGAAGCGTGTGAGTATGGTCTTGTTGATAAAGTTGTTCAATCTCGCAAGGAACTTAAAAATCCACCAGAGAGCAGCAAAAAAAATATTGACTGATTTTCTGAAATCATTCTTCTCTTCGAGGATGAGAAAAACTGAGCACACGTGCTGGTGGTAAATTAGAGAATACTATTTTACTTTGGTGCTGTTGTAAGAATTTATTGAGAACAATTTTTTTGAATTGGAGTGCTCTTGGACTAATGGAAGAGAAGAGGTAGGTGAAAGTTCGAAAGAATCCATCATCTCGTAAAACTTCTTGTGTCACTTGGAGAATAGCTTCTTGGATAGCTGCAGGCATGTTTGCAAAAGGCAATCCTGAAATAACTAGAGAAGGTTTCTCTAACTGATAATAAGGAAGCAATTGCTTGACCTCTTCTGCAGAACCATGATGAAAGCGTAATTGAGGAAAACGACGTCTCAATTTTTCATACAAGACACGATCTTGTTCAATGCCCAAATAGGAAACTCCCTGCTCAACATAATATTTCAAAAAATGAGTGAAGGGTCCTGTTCCAGGACCATATTCCACAACGACATCTCCTGACTTGAGGGGAACTCCTTGAAGCATGTATCGTGCAAGATATCGAGAGCTTGGCCAAAGTGATCCTACTTTGTGAGGAGCTCTCAGAGAGCGACTCAACAGATGAAAAGCATCCTTCCAAGAGTGAAACTCTCCACTCCTCCTGGTCACTTTTTCTTCAACAGCAGCAAGAAAATCATCCGTGTTGATCTCAGAATGCGACATAAAGTTTTCCTATGCTATTCTATTGAGTGGCCAGGCTCAACTATTGATTTTAAAATAGCTGATCATCATGCCCTCTCCTCTCCCTTCTTTACTTTGGTATCAACGGCAACGAAAAATTCAAATAGATCTTCCCATTATTAAAGCAACGGTTCAGCAATCTCTTCCTCTCTGTGTGAAGAAACCACGCTATCCTCACTGCCGATTACCAGAAATTATTGAAATTACCTTTCTCAACAATCGTTCTATCGCTCATGTGCATGCCCAATTTCTCAAGAAAGCTTCTGCTACAGATGTCATCACCTTTAGCTATGGTCTCCACCTAGGTGAAATTCTCCTTGGAACACCAGCAATAGCTCAACAAGCCAGAGAATTAAGACAACCTAGGGATCAAGAAATCATCCGCTGTATTATTCATGGCCTTCTCCATTTACTCGGCTACGATGATACAAACAAAGAGGAATATGGGTTGATGCATCATGAACAAGAATCAATTTTAAAAAGTCTACTTACCTAAAAGATGCCTGCTGCTATTCCCACATTCATCCAGCGATACAATCAACATCAACTAGCCGAAGTAGCTCTTGAAAACCCTGAAATCTTCAGTGACCAAGCAGAAGAACCGATCTGGCAAGTGATTGTTTATGATGATCCTATTAATCTCATGAGTTATGTGACCATGGTCTTTGAAAAAATTTTTGGTTTTTCTCGAGAAACAGCAGAGAAAAAAATGTTAGAAGTCCATGAGCAAGGTCGCTCGATTCTTTGGACAGGAGCTCGAGAAGAAGGAGAACTCTATGTAGAGAAGCTCCAAGGATATTTACTCATGGCAGCCTTGGAGCAAATTGCCTAATACAATGAATTGCTCCTTTAGAAAAGATGGTTCTACGCTCTTTGAGCAAATCGATTCTTTTTTGGTAGAAGTCCTTCTTGAACCTTTTTGTAATAAGAGAATCAGTATGGACATTATTGATGATTATTTTTTGCAGAAAATCACTAAACAAGATCCTCTTTTTTCTCAAGATTGGAGGGATTATGTTGCTCCAGAGCTTCAAGCTCTCTTTACTGCTTGCCATCATCAAGTTCTTCTTGATCTTAAGGCCTTGAGCCATTCTTCCTCTCCGAATGGTCATTACACGCTCATCATTCCTCCAGAACATCGTGATGCATGGTTACGCACACTAAGCATCATTCGGCTACTTCTCTTCTCACGACATGGAATCAAGGGAGAGAAAAGAGAAGAAGAAGATCTAGAAAAACTATCCGTTCTTCAACGAAGAGTTCTACTCCAGCTTGAACTTTTTGCTCTTATCCAGCAATGTCTCCTTGAAGCAGAAGCTCAAGGATGAGTCTTCTTCTTTGTGCTAAGGAGATAATCTGGGTTCAGTAGTTTTAGTGAGCGAGGAAGAAAAAGCCCATCTTTACGAATGAGCTGATGATCAAACCAAATTTCACCTCCTCCATAATCACTCCGTTGAATAGAAACCATATCCCAGTGAATGGCACTTTTGTTGTTGTTATTAGCAACTTGGTAAGCCTGACCAGGAGTTAAGTGAAAAGATCCAGCAATTTTCTCATCGAAGAGAATATCACGCATAGGGTGCAGAATATGAGGATTAAAAGCCAGAGAGAACTCACCAAGGTAACGAGCTCCCGAGTCAGTATCCAAAATTTCATGGAGAGCCGATGTGTTATTAGAAGTTGCTTCGATGATTTTTCCTCTGGAGAAAACAAGACGAATATTCTCAAAGCAACGATCTCGATAGAGCGTTGGAACATTGAAAGTGATTTCTCCTTCTACTGAATTTTTAACGGGAGCGCTGAAGACTTCTCCGTCAGGAATATTAAATTCTCCACCACAGCTCACAGAGCCAATTCCCTGGATACTAAACTGAAGATCCGTCCCTGGTCCCTTGATATGAACTCGATCTGTTTGATCCATGAGTGCTTTGAGAGCCTTCATTCCTGGTTGCATACGGGCATAGTCTAGAGTGCAGACTCGAAAGAAAAATTCTTCAAATGCTTCTGTACTCTGATGTGCTTGTTGAGCCATGGAAGGAGTAGGCCAACGAAGAATAACCCAGCGTGTTTTATTCACACGATAATCAAGAAGAGGTTTCCGCTTTTTTGAGAGAAAATTCATTTTCTCTTCTGGCACATCGGACATCTCTGAAATATTATGACTGCCTCGAATCGCTATGTAGGCTTGCATTTTTTTCATTCGAGCAAGATCAAAAGCGACCTGAAGAGATGTTTGTTCTTCCGTCGCTCCCAGAGCCAATTCACGGTCAATATTTCCAGTGTGAAGCTGCAGAAAGGGAATAGCTCCACATTCTCTGACAGTGCGCAGGAGAACAATAAGAAAACTCTCAGGGGTATCATAGGCATCGATGAGCACATGATCTCCTTTTTTTAATTGAGTAGAATGTTCTGTGAGAACTTTAGCCAGAGACTTGTAAGAAGAATGGGCGATCATAGTAAGAAAAGAAAATGCTACTGTGTTACGGCGTTCTAGAAATCAAGATCTTAAGATATTTTTCTGGATCTTTGTTAAAATCACTAACACACCCTTGACAACAGAAGCAAATTTCTCTGCCTTGATACTCCATCACGAAGGGAGGTCCCATAACACCTAATTTCTCACCTGAAACAAGACAGGTTGAGAGCGGATAGGGAATCGGTGCTTTTTTAGATTCTTCGGCCATTGTATTTGAAGGGTTCATCATAAGAAATATCAGCAGTATCAAGAATAATCTTCTTGGTGAAGAGTAAAAGAAATTCATTGTCAATGATGCTCGATTCTTCTGAAAATTTTCTTCTCAAGAGCTACTAGAACAGATTGTCAATAATAGGGAATGCCCTCTCTGAAAAATGAAGAAAGTTATTCAATAGGATCGCCAAATTCAATTTGCAAATGACGTGCAAGGCGAAGGAGCTCGGAGGAAAGATGTTTCTTAAAGCCGATCACTCGATCCAGATCAATCAAGGTGACATGTCCTCGCTCTAAGCCAGTCATACTTCCACTCTCCTCTTGAAGTAAGCCAAGGACGGCCATTTCTCCAAAGCGGGCTCCTAGAATACGATCAAAATGAGTAGGAATACCTCCACGCTGTACATGTCCTAGAACTGTTTTGCGGATTTCCTGCTCAAAGGAAACACTGGCTTCCTGGGCAAGCATCTGGGAAATAAAAGTCTCTGCATCGCAAACTCCTTCCGCAAGAACGATAATCGAGTTGTCTCTAGCTTTCTCAAAGCGCGTCCTCAAAAGATGGACAATACGTCCCAAGTGATGAGAAAACTCTGGAATAACGGCTACTTCTGCTCCACAGCTAATAGCTGTTGTAAGAGCAAGAAACCCAGAGTTACGCCCCATGACCTCAATGAGGAAACAGCGCCGATGGGAACGTGCTGTATCACGAATACGATCAATAAGCTGCATAATGGTGTTCGCTGCTGTATCAGCACCAATGGCCATTTCTGTCCCAAGAATATCATTATCAATACTAGCAGGAATACCCAAGACTGGAAATCCACGGCGATGAAGTTCTCGTGCTCCTGCAAGTGAGCCATCTCCTCCAATAACAACTAAACCTTGAATACCAAGCTTGAGAAGACGCTCTTTTGCTTCATCTACTCCAGCAGGATCATAGAAACGTTTACAGCGGCTTGATTGTAAAATTGTCCCTCCTCGGTCAATCATACCTGAGAGCATGGTCCCTGTTAATTTTTCAATAGCTCCTTCGAAAATACCATCATAGCCATTACTAATGCCAATCACATCACAAGAAGCTTCCATGGCTGTACGAACAACCGAACGGATAGCAGGATTCATTCCAGGGGCATCCCCTCCAGAAGTGAGAACAGCAATGTTTTTAAGCACAGAGATGACAGTAGCCAAGCATGATCAATTCTTGCAATAAGCAAATTGAAAAAATAGTGGAGGTTGTTCTCGATGTTTTTTTGAAGAAATTTCAATAATGGATGTTTATTTTTGAAAAATTTTCAATTATCCTCTTTTTTTTTGAACATTTAGTGACTTTAGAGGTCTATCTCTATGTAGTTTATTTTCTTTAGCGGGCCATCGCGATCTGTTTCTTGGTTTTTTCAGGTCGAGTAACGGTGGTCCGCTCCTTAAAAGGTGGGCCATCGCGATCTGTTTCTTGGTTTTTTCAGGTCGAGTAACGATGGCCCACTCCTTTTTTAATCAACAAAAGTGCAAGGATAGCTCTCTTGCATCAGAAGAGATGAAGTGTTACGCTTTGCTTCCTTTTATTTTGAAAAAATCATGCCTTCTTCTCCTCTCTTAGACCGCTTAGAACGCCGCTTCCATTGGCTTGCTCTACCTGGATTAATTCGTTTTGTGGCCCTTTTCAATGCTCTGGTTTTTCTTTTGCATTTGATAGCTCCAGGTTATGAATCGGTTTTAGAACTTGATCGTCATGCTATTTTCCAAGGCCAACTTTGGCGCTTAATGACTTGGATTTTTATTCCAGAAACATTTCAACCATTCTGGATTTTCTTTGCGCTTCTTTTTTTATGGTTTTTAGGAGATGGATTAGAAGCTTCGCTGGGAGCCTTTCGAACGACACTTTTCTATCTTACTGGAATGATTGCTTGTACCTCAGTTGCTCTGATTTTTGGAGGTTATGGTGCTAATACATTTCTCAACCTCTCCCTCCTCTACGCTTTTGCAACACTGCATCCTGACTATCAAGTTCTCTTCTTTTTTATCATTCCCATGCGTATCGGTTGGTTAGCTCTGCTAAGCTGTCTGCTTACAGCTATTGGAACACTAGGGCAACCGATGAGTGCTAAGATTGCTCTTCTAGTCACGCTTGCCAATTATCTACTCTTTTTTGGATCGAGTCTTCTTGCTCACTATCGAAGTTTTGGGCGTTTACGCTCTTCCTCTTCTCGCCCCTCAAGAAAAATCAAATTACCACTGCTTGAGCAAAAAACTCTCCATCAACCAAGCTCTTTTCACCATTGTGCTCGCTGTCACCAAACAGAGAAAACAGCTCCTCATCTTGAATTTCGAGTAGCAGCAGATGGAAAGGAGTATTGCTGGGAGCATCTTCCCTAGAAGAACTCCTCTAATCATCTTGCTCGGGGGGGGACTCGAACCCCCATGCCTTGCGGCATGCGCCCCTTAAACGCACGTGTCTGCCATTTCACCACCCGAGCTAAGCAATGTTTTTGAAAAATGGACCGTAAGCATAGTAGAAGTCAAAAAATGAGCAAGAGAGAATTTTTCTATTGCTCTCCTTCTTCATTTATGGAATCTTCCTACCTCGCTTTTTATTTTTATTACGCTCATGTCTTACGCAATTATTAAAACAGGCGGTAAACAATACCGTGTTACCGAAGGAGACATTCTTGATGTCGAAAAAATTGATCTCCCTGCGGGAACGTTCACAACATTTTCCGATGTCTTGATGCTTTCTAGTGAAGCAGGTGTTGCTCTCGGTTCTCCTTTTGTAGCTAATGCCTGTGTGGAAGCAGAAGTTCTCGATCAATGGAAAGATGAAAAAGTGATTGCTTTCAAGTTTCGTCGCCGCAAAGGTTATCATCGCACTGTTGGTCATCGTCGTCGCCTAACAAAACTGAAGATTACAGGAATTTCCAAGAAGTAATTTCAACCAACCCTCTTATTTTATGGCTCATAAAAAAGGTCAAGGAAGCGTCAAAAATGGACGCGATAGTCAAAGCAAGCGTTTGGGCGTCAAAAAATTTGGCGGTCAGTCTGTTCTTGCTGGTAACATTATTATTCGCCAGCGTGGAACTAAGTTTCTTCCAGGTCGCAATGTTGGCCTTGGTCGCGACTATACGATTTTCTCCCTTGTTGATGGGACAGTCCTCTTCGATCGTGCTGGTCGTCGCGTTCATGTTCAACCAGCTTCTTCTTAGGTTAGAGAATCATAAAGAGCCTATTGGCTTCTTGTCGGTGAGTTTCTGGCAAGTCTTCACACTACTCATTTTCTTTGGTGTATCACCATTAGAAGGAATTTTTTTAAATTTAAAAAGCAAGAGGAGAAGTGTTCCATTATGCACTCCACTAGTTAGCTTTTTTTTGCTCTTCTTTTGACAATACTAAAATTTCAAGTCTAATCTTAGTTTTCTGTTCTGTTAAAAAAGGTAAAACGATAGAATAAATTTGAAGTAAGTGTTTAAAGTAAGTGAACAAAATCAACTTTTAGTTACCCAGCTATAAGCAACAACAAACAACGATCATGAGTAATAAAATAACTGACTCCTTAAGGGAATCCCTCCTTCCTACTAACCCTTCTGCTCTTTCAAAAGATGGAAGTAGAACGTCACCTACAACGGTAACTGGAAACATTGAGGGTACTTCAATTAAACAAGTTCCTACAGGGAAGACTAAAGAACAGGAACAGCATTCCCAATTTTCACTTAGTAATGTTACTTCAGCAGTTCGTAGTGTTACTTCAGCAGTTCATAGTGTTGCTTCAGCACTTACTCCCTCTCCCTCACAACATGAAGCAGAAATCGAAAGAAAACTTCGTCAAGCTTCATTAAAAGAGCCTCTCTTACCTAAATCTCAAGAAGACTAGCAGGAGTGGAGTCATCAAATCGGTGACTTCATGCTTCCTGATGATCCAGGAGCGCCATGATTCATGAATCTCTTAATTGATAGTCTTCATATTAGTTTGGAGAGTCCATGAACGATTTTTATGAAGTTCTCTAACCTTACTGGGGTTTTAGGATCAACAAAAGATCCACTTTTGCCTTCCGAAGAAACAAAAAGCAGAGTTTCTGAAGGAAAGCTAGAAAATGCAATGGGAATTATCCGAAAGATAAGTCAGATCTTTGTCTCCAATACTCCTTCATCAGTATCAAGCCATAGAGACTCAGATCCCATCGATCGAAAACATTACTTTCCACCTCAAGATCGCATTCCTGCTGATCTTACAGCGTATCAATCTGCTGATTCGACCGGTATCTTTCCAAATCCTCATCAACTCTTCGATCGCGATATTCTCGAAGAGCAATCTGTAGGAATTTCGACTGCTGATGATGCTCCTCTCTCTTTCATACCTCAAGCTGACAAAGGAAAAGGTGTGGAATGCACACCTTTAAACCCTCTAGAAGACCCTCTGCTCAATGAGCAGCAAAAAAATCAACTTCAAGAGTATGATCGCTATGTTCAGCAGCAGATTCCAGGACAACATCAGCCTTATCGACCACCTAACCTTTCAACAACTCAGAAAAGCTAGAGAGAAGAATGCTCTGAAGTTTCAACTACTGGGTGATCATGAGTAATATTTTCCTGACTCTTTTTCTTGAGGACCGTTTTTTAACTCAGGATTGTGTTTTCAGCAATTGGTAAATATCACTTTTTAGCTTCTATCCTCTCCTAAGAAAAATTTCTCTATTTTTTTCTGAACGTTGAGTGTTTTTTCTTTTATCGTCAAATTACTTAGAAATTAGAGGAGAGAGTGCAACGATTTTTAAAAAAGGCCAGGCCGAAGACTGAGCGCTATCTCAACAATAAGGTGATGGGAGGAGAACGCTGCATTTTTTAAATAAGATCACGTCCATTTCCTGTCCTTTCTAAGGAATTTGACTATAATGCCCCCTTTCCAATTTTATCGACGCTAAAGCACCCATTATCTCTTGGAACATCAATCAGTTTCCTCTTCTCTTCGTTTAGCTATCTTCGGTTCTGGTAAGGGCTCCAACGCTCGTGCTCTCCTCGAGTTTGCTAAAAGAGCTCCCTGCCATTATGAGCCCGTGCTTCTCCTCTCCGATGTGGCGGAAGCTGGCATCCTGGCTTTGGGGGAGGAGTTTGATATTGCTACTCGTTTTTTTCATCCTGGTCCCTTGAGAACAAGATTCAGTAAAGAGAGGGAAGAAGAACTTGTTTCCCTACTACGAGAAGCCAACATCGATTTGATTGCCTTGGCGGGATTCCTACGAATTATTCAAGAGCCTCTGCTCCTGGCTTTTCCAAAGCGCATTCTCAATATCCATCCCTCACTTCTACCTCATTTTCCTGGATTAAGAGCCTGGGAGCAAGCAATCGAAGCGAAAGTCAAGGAGAGTGGGTGCACTGTACATCTTGTTGATGATGGAATCGATACCGGTACAATTCTTGGACAACAGTGCGTTCCTCTTCTCCAGAATGACACCGCTAAGAACCTCCATGCACGTATTCAAGAAGCAGAGCGGGAACTCTACCCTCGCATTTTGGATCGTTTTGCAAAGCATCTCCTCGAAAAATAATCACTCTTCTCCAAAATAAAATTGGAGGACCTTTTCTCTCATGGTGGACCTTGCCTCTTATGTCATGCGTGAGCACTTTTTCAAAAAGTAGCGATCTCTTTTTGAATCTTTTTACCAACTTCACACAGCGTCATTTCCCTTCTCTTTTCGTCATTCCAGTCCCTTTTTCGTCATTCCTCTTCTCTTTCCGTCATTCCCGCGGAGGCGGGAATCCAGAAGGCCTTCTGGAGAAGTATGGGAAGCTCTTTTACAAAAGTTTCAAAAAGGTTTTTCCTAAAAAATCGGCGTGGTTTTCCTCCTTTTTGCCTTTTCGCCTTTTCGATTTGAAGTTCTCACCGTTTTCCAAAAAAAGAACCATCTTTTCATTCTTTTTATAAAATCATCGACATTGCAGCCATGCTCTTCTGGATTCCTGCCTCCGCAGGAATGACGGAAAGGGGGGCGCAATGACCGTAAGAGAGCGCAATGACCGTAAGAGAGTGCAATGACCGTAAGAGAGTGCAATGACCGTAAGCGAACAAAATGACAAGGAAGAGAGAGTGCAATGACGGCACTGCAGATGGAAGGAGGCTTCTAGAGGAGCTCCCTTCTATTAATCATTTTTATTTTGGAGAGTAGTGAAAAATAATGTTCTCTTAAAATAAACAATTTTTTAGGAGAAGAAATTTTTGGCATTTTTTTAGAACATAGAGTTATCTATACGTTTTTAACAGAGAAGCTCTCGCCAGCGTAGCGTTCTACAATGATCTGCTGGAGTAGAATTGTCTAAGATCAGCTCCATTTTCTCTTTTCCTTCCTAACTTGCTTGGATCAACATATCCAATGGCTCATTTTCGTCTCTTTGATCTCAACGACCAACAATATCGCGCTGCTACCCATCCTCAGGGAGCCTTACTGGTCTTAGCAGGCGCAGGAACTGGTAAGACTCGTGTTCTCACTGCTCGCATTGCTTGGTTGGTTTCTCAAGGAGTCCCCCCTAGCTCTATCTTAGCTGTTACCTTCACCAATAAAGCAGTTCGTGAAATGAGAGAGCGAATCATTAGCATACTCAGTGCTCAAGAAGCAAAAGTCATGACTATTTCTACATTTCATGCTCTCTGTGTGCGCTTCTTGAGGCGTGATGCAGCTCTTCTTGGATACAAAGAAAACTTTAGTATTCTCGATGAATCGGACCAAAAGGGATTGATCAAAAAATTAGCTACTCGTATCCATGACACAGAAGACCCCCTTTCTCCAGAGATAGCAGAAGCATTCATTAGCAACGTTAAAAATGCAACAGCCTCTATCCATCAAGCTCCAGCAGCACTGCAAAGTCTCTTTCTACGCTACCAAGAAGAATTACAAGCACTCAATGCCATGGATTTTGATGATCTCTTGGTGAATGCCTGTCATCTTCTAGCTTCTGAAGAAGAGGTGCGTCTTTTTTGGCAGCAGCACTATAAGTACCTTCTTGTTGATGAATTTCAAGATACCAACAAGCTACAACTTGAGCTCCTTAGCCATCTTGTAGGTGATCCCGTTAACCTCTGTGTAGTTGGCGATGATGATCAGAGCATCTATGGATGGAGAGGAGCTCAACGCTCTAACTTACTTCAGTTTGAAAAACATTTTGCACATCCTCAGATCATTAAGCTTGAGCAAAATTACCGCAGTACCCATCTCATCCTCCAAGCAGCTAATCGTCTGATTGAACATAATGCTCATCGTCATAAGAAAAATCTCTGGAGTACTCAAGAGGAAGGAGAGCCTATTCGTGTGATCAGTGGTGCTGAAGAGCGAAGTGAAGCTGAGTTCATTATTGATGAAATCAGCTTCATGAATCCCTCTCAGTGGGATCATGTTGCCATTCTCTATCGCATGAATGCTCAATCACGTCTCTTTGAGTCCATACTGCGAGAAAAAAATATTCCTTATCGTCTCATAGGTGGCAAAAGTTTTTTTGACCGCCGTGAAATTCGTGATGTGATGGCCTACCTACGAGCATTGCTCAATCCTCAAGATGATCAGGCTCTCTTGCGTGTTTTGACAACACCCCCTTGTGGTCTTGGAAAGAGAACTCTGGCTCTCTTGATCCAAATTGCTGCAGAGAAAAAATCGCCCCTCTGCTCCCTGCTTCTCCATCCCGCAGAACACCAGGCCTTCTCTAGCAAAAGTAGAGAAGCTCTTGCTCGTTTTTCCGAAAACTGGAGTTCTTATCAAATCCGCTTACAAATACCAGGTCAAGATCCAGCACTTCTACTTGAGGACATTTTAAGGGAAGCTGGCTATCGTGATGACTTAAAAAAATCTTGCAAAACTCCTCAAGAAGCCCATCAGCGCGAGCATCATGTTGAGGAATTGCTAGAGAGTCTGCGTGAATATTGTCAAAAAAATCCTCACCAAGGAATTCAAGGCTTTCTCGATAGTATGTCCCTAGCTCAAGAAAAAGAGGAAAAAAAAGAAGAGCGTCATGGTGTTACCTTAATCACACTGCATGCTGCCAAAGGATTGGAATTTGAGCAGGTCTATCTTGTAGGTTTAGAAGAGGGTATTCTTCCTCATGCACGCTCTCAGGAAGAAGGAAATATCGAGGAGGAGAGGCGTCTTTGTTATGTAGGAATGACTCGTGCTAAAAAAAAATTGACCATCACCTATGCTCGAGCACGTAGAAAATTTGGGAAACTTCTTCCCTCTACTCCAAGCCCTTTTCTCTTGGAACTAGCAGGGGAAGATGTCCACGAGAGTACAATGGAGGAGATACTTTCACGTCCTCTTCAAGAGCTCGATGCTCAAGATGCTTTTGCTTCTATTCGTGCACTACTACAATAAGTTTCATTCTGTCGTTGAAATAAAGGAATTTGTGGAGGAATCATTGCAAAACATCACGACACTGAACGGCGGAATTTAGATTCAAGAGGAGAACTTTATGTTTTATGTTTGTGACTCCTTTTCTCTTCTCTTAGTGTTCCCCTCATGACCTCACTGAACGAAAAATCAGGATCATGGAGTTGGATGGCTCTTCTAGTGCTTCTCCTCTTGCTTGTAGCAATTCCTTTACTTAGGAAAAAAAAGGAGGGCTCTCACAAAGCTCTTTCTCAAGTTGCTTTTCAGATTCCTCAATGGAAAGAAACATCTTTGCAGGAAGATCCCTACTACGTTGAAGAAGTGATCGATCCTCAAGCCCCCTATTCTATGGCTCATGTCGCTTCGATGAGTGAACTAGCTGATGGAACATTGGCTGCTCTTTGGTATGGGGGCAGTAGAGAATTGGCTTCTGATGTTGCTCTCTATTTTGCAACGAAAGCACCTGGAGACTCATCATGGTCCAAACTCAAGGTGGTGATGACACGAGAACAAGCCGCTCAAGAGCTGCACACTTACGTGAAAGGATTAGGAAATGCACTGCTCTTTGGAGAGAGAGAGGGAGCACTTCACTTGCTCTATGTCACTGTTTCTTTTGGTCAATGGTCAGGAAGTCGCGTAAACATGACTTCTTCTAGTGATGGAGGTCAACATTGGAAGAAGAGCACTCCTTTGTATTTGAGTCCTTTTTTTAATCTTGCCACCTTGGTGAAGAATACGCCTCTTCCTCTCTTAGGAGGAGGATGGGCGATCCCTATTTACCAAGAATTTTTAGGAAAATTTCCAGAAATTCTCTGGCTCTTCCCCTCAACAAATGATTCCTATGAAATTAGAAAAAGTCGAATTGCCGGTGGCTGTTCATTTTTTCAACCCTCCCTTTGTGCACTCACAGAAAAAAAAGCGCTCTGTTTTTGTCGTGACTATCGGAGTGCACGAAAAATTTGGTGTACAGAAACCCTCGACACAGGGAAAACATGGGCTCCAGCTCATCCTATCGATCTGCCCAACTACGATTCCGCTGTTGCCGCTCTTGCTCTTGATGAACGAACGATTCTCTTAGCTTTCAATGATGGAGATCATCAAGCACGCAATCAATTATCGCTAGCACTCTCCAAAGATGAAGGCCATAGCTGGATTCGGCTTGCTACGATTGCTCAAGAACCTCAGGGAGACTTCTGTTATCCTTATTTTTTTAGATCTCATGATGGATTGATCCACCTGCTCTACAGTTGGCAGCGAAGAAATATTCACCATATTTCCTTGAACAAAGCATGGATTGATCATCAACTCATGCTCTCTTCACCACCTCTTCAAGTTCAATATTAACGCGGAGAAAAAAATGATTCGCTCCTCTCTTCACCATCTCCACGAATTATGGCAACGCTTTATAGAAGCAAAAGATCGCCCTCATGCCATGGCCGGCGGAGTAGCTATCGGTATTTTTTTTGGGTTTATTCCTCTCTTTGGTTTTAAAACACTCCTTGTCCTTACTACTTCCCTGCTCATGCGCTGCAATCTCATCGCAGCTCTAGTAGGAGTAACACTCCATGATGCTTTCTTTTGGAGCTGGCCACTGCTCTATCGCTTTGAATTTCAAATTGGACATTGGATGCTCAGTCATCCTCATCATTTTGCTCCCAAGCTAATCAAAGCAGATTTTCGTTTTTCTGAAATTTTACAGTGGGAGAATATTATTCATGTCTTTTATCCATGGATCCTCGGTTCCATCATTGTTGCTATTCCGTTGACTATTCTCTCTTATGTCGTAACACTTCTTTTTATGTTTCAGCGTGAAAAAAAGCTACTAGAGCATTCCCTTAAAAAATAAAAATGAAATAATGCATATGCTTCTTTTTTTGAAACGTTCTTCCTCTGCTAGCAACCGTGTTTACTATGGATTTTTTCTTTTTTTACTGTTGATTGGGGGAAGTTCCTCTCTTTTTTCTCAAGAGAAAATACAATCAGAAACTTCCTTAATAGCTCCAAGGGTAGCTCCCAAGAAAAAATCGATCTCATCCCAGAAAAAATCAGAAAAAGAATCTCCCATCACCCCTGATGGGAGCTTAACCAAAGCCTATCAGTCAAAGAGGCCATGGGAGATGCTCAGTCCTTTTGCGCCTCCCTCTTATGGTAATGGAGAAGAGATGGTTTCAGAGAATCCTGATGAATTAGGAAAAGAAAATGGTCTTATTATCTTTGGTATTGAGTGGTAGAGGGGACTTCACGGATAGTGACTCTAAAAAAGAAATCTTGCTCATAACGTGGAGCAAGAGGAATTTCTTGAAACGACCAACGGTCTCCCAAGGAGAAGCCCCTCTACTAGCTCTAGTGAACAGGGATAACGAGAATTGGCTTTTCTCCTTTTTTTAAAAGAGCATTAACAACACTTCCATTAAAGAGGTGGTAGAGTCCTCCATGCCCGTGAGAACCAACAATAATCAGTGAGACTGCTGAAGATTTCTTCTCAATTTCCTCAACAGGCAACCCTATTTCAAGAATAGTTTCAACTTGAAGATCTACCAACTTCAAAGGAGCTGCTACTTGATCAAGTTGTTGCTTAATCTCCTCGATTTCTTCTTGAGAAGGAGGCTTAGGAATAATGGCTACGTCCATGGAAGAGCCAATAGGAACACAAGCATTCACCGCTGAAACGACATGAAGCACAATAACCTTAGCATCAAGTTGCTTAGCGAACTGAGCGGCAGCAGCAATGACTTGAGCACTCGGAGGACTAAGATCAACGGCCACGAGAATAGTATTCATGAACTTGACTATAAACGAAGATCATGAATAAAGAATAGCCAAAAAGGTTCGTCAGAAAGATCTGAATTCCACTCTCTAGAGAACTCTTCTTATTTCTGCAACAGTCGTGATCCCCTCGATTACATAACGTTTTGCTTCAGCCTGCAGAGAAATCATTCCCTCCCTGTGTGCTTGTTCTCGGAGCTGATGAGAAGAAGCTCTCTGATGAATGAGCAGGCGCAACTGATCACTGGGAAGAAGAAGCTCCATCATAGCAACTCTTCCATAATAACCAGTGCCATGGCAGCGCTTACATCCCGAGCCAGTGTAGAGCTGCTTGGGAAGCGGATCATCATGAAAAAAAGTAATTTCTTCCTTGGAATATTCATCACATGAGTAGGCTCTAGAGCAGCAAGAGCAGATTTTCCTAACGAGGCGTTGTGCCAAAACACCTTCTAGTGTTGTTGTAATAAGAAAAGGATCGAGCCCCATGTTCATCAACCGTGAGATAGCTTCAGGAGCATCACTAGTATGTAGGGTTGTGAGAACAAGATGACCTGTGAGTGAAGCTTCCATAGCTCTACGAGCTGTTTCTTCATCACGTGTTTCACCAATCATGATAACGTCAGGATCATGACGCAAAAAAGAGCGAATCATCCGCTCAAAAGTTCTACCAATGGATTCTTCAATTGGCACTTGGAGCATCCCTTCTATTTCATATTCGACGGGATCCTCTGCAGTGATAATTTTGAGCTTGTATTCTTGGAGCTCTTGTAAACATGCATAGAGTGTTGTTGTTTTGCCAGCACCAATAGGACCAGTAACCAGCAAGAGCCCATGTGGCTTTTTTAACAAATAACCAAGAGAGCGCTCCAATTGAGCAGATAGCTCCAGAGAACCAAGAGAGCGGATCATCTTGCGTCGATCAAGTAGACGAAGAACTAAGCTTTCTCCAAATTGTGTTGGTAGTGAAGAGAGCCGGAAGTCAACTGTGTAATTTTTCCAAGAGTGAGTCAGTCTTCCATCTTGAGAGAGTCGACACTCTGTAATATCAAGGTGAGCTAAAAGTTTTAGTCGTGATAAAAGAGGGCCGGCTAGTGGTAGAGGAATCGATTTTTTCTCAACTAAAAATCCATCAATGCGGTAGCGAAGGCGACAATCCTTTGCAGAGGATTCTAAATGGATATCACTTGCATTCTCTTCTATGGCTTCATCTAAGAGCATCTTCAGATGCAAAACGATGGGATCTTCTTGTTCCTGTTTTTTTTCAAGAGGATCTTCATTGCTCATGAAACAAAAAGGTGAAGAACTATTTTCCATCATCACTTCCAGCTGCATAGAAGTTTTCAGAGAACAATTTTTTTCTAGAAAATCTTTTGTGGTTTCTGAAGTTGTAGTTTCTGAAGAGAGAAGACGCTGCTCAATAGAGCATCCAAGACAAAAATGAAGGCTTGCTAAAGCTTCAGGACTCAGTGGTCGTGAGCAAGCAATGATGATTTTTCCTTCATGAACCTCCAAAGGAAAGAGAGCATACTCCTGCACTAAATTTTCTGGAACAAGTGACCAACAGGGAACATTCATCAACAATAAATGGGGAGACTATCATTTTTGCTCATCAGCTGCATAGGAGCTTATTTCTTCAACTCTAAAGCAACTTGTAAAACACTCTCCCCAAAGTTAACCTACATACTGAACATTATTCTTTCTTCTATGAAATATTCTCTCCTATTAAAAAAAATTTTCTTTCTCTTCATCTTCGCTCTGACCTTTAGCAATCTTCATGCTGAACTCAAAATCGGCGTGATCGACATGAACCGTATTTTCTCTGAGTACGAGAAAACAAAAAAAGCACAAAGTGACTTTGAAAACTTAGAGAAAGGTGCCAACAGAGAATTAGAAACGCGGCTTGCTGAATTGAAAAAAAGGGTGGAAGCGATCGATAAACTCACAGCTGACCTTCAAAAAACAGAATTGAGCAGTGACCTACGCGCTGCCAAAGAAAAAGAGAGAGAAGCAAAAATCGCAGAGGCAAAAAAAATGGATGAAGAAACAGCTGCTTTTCGATCAGCAAAGGAAAAAAATTTCCAAGAAGAATTCACAAAAACTCGCAAAACAATCATTGATGAAATTATGATTGTGGTTGACGAACAGACTAAAATCCGTGGTTTTGATCTTCTTTTTGATAAGTCAGGACTCAGTGCTGGAGCCATTCCTGTCGTGCTCTACGCTCGTCCTGATTTTGATATTAGTACGGAAATCATTACTATTTTAAATAAGAAAGCTAACTCCAAGTAGCCAGAAAGAGGATAGTACAACTGTTCTTGCTTGAGGAAACATCATGAAACTTTTGGAAATCGCAGAGCTTCTTGAAGGAGAACTTGATGGTCCTCCAGAAGCCACCATTCACTCGGTAGCTTCACTCAAAGAAGCTCAAGAGGGAGATCTCTCCTTTTATGCTTCACCTCGCTACTTAGCTGATTTGCGAACGACCAAGGCAACTGTTGTTCTAGTGCCAGAGAATTTTCATCAAGAAGCTCCTTCTGCTCTTATTCGTGTTGAGAACCCTTCTGCTGCTTTCGATCGTCTCATCAGCTTGCTAGTACCACCTAGAGAGCCTCTTCTCCGTGGCATTGATCCAACAGCGATTCTCTCTCCTGGGGTTACTCTTGGAGAGCATGTCGCTCTTGGTCCTTATGTTGTTATTGAAGAGGGAGTCTACATTGGTAGTCATACTGTTATTGGAGCACACACTTTTATTGGAGCTGGAACACGTCTTGGAGAAGAGTGTCTTCTCTATCCTAGAGTTACCATTCGTGAGCGCTCTATCCTTGGAAATAGAGTTATACTTCAACCGGGGGTTGTTATTGGATCGTGTGGTTTTGGTTATTTTTCTAATGAAGAAGGACACCAGAAAATTCCTCAAGTAGGCATTGTTGAAATTGAAGATGATGTAGAAATAGGAGCTAATACAACTATTGATCGTGCTCGTTTTGGGAAAACATTGATTGGACGTGGGACCAAAATTGATAACCTTGTTCAAATCGCTCACAATGTCACTATTGGAGAAAAAAATATCATTTGTGCTCAAGTTGGTATTTCCGGAAGCACGCGAACTGGAATAGGAGTGACCCTAGCTGGCCAAGTTGGTTTAAGTGGACACATTGATATTGGAGATCGTGCGGTGATAGGAGCTCAGTCGGGACTTAGTAAAAATGTACCTGCAGGAGCTATTGTTATTGGAAGTCCAGCTAAATCGATTGATCAGTGGAAAAAAAATAACTTCTACATCCATCAGCTTGGAAAGCTTTTTGATCGCGTCAAACTACTAGAGAAAAAAGACTCATCTCCACGGTGATATCCTCAGCGTGACTGTTATGAATTTTTTCCAAGAGCTCTCTTCTAATAAGACACAGTCACTACTCTCCAAAATAACAATGATTCATAGAAGGGACTAGAGCTTTCTCAATGAAGTTGTAGAGACTATAGTAATAGAAACGAGGAGCTTAAGACCCGCAGTCTATTCTCCTATTTGAGGACTTGAGTACCGAAATAACGCTGCCATGCACGGCTACAACGTTATAGTCAAAATGCTCTAGCTCCATTTCCAGAGCTCACGCCTCCCACCCTGCCAGACCTCGCTCCCCCACTCTGTCAGACCTCACGACTCCTACCCTGCCAGACCTTACGGCCCCGCACTGTCACCCCCACACTGTCACCCCCACACTCTTTTCATCCTTCTCACACCCTTTTTTCGTCATTCTCGCGGAGGCGAGAATCCAGGCCGCCATGGAGCTTGTATGAATAAGACTCATGGACCATGAGGTCTATTATTTTTCTTATGATGTTGGGATGCCGATTCTAAGATGCCATGACAGAGGAGCAGCAGAAAAAGAGTGACACTGCTGCACGGCTACTTTCCAGCAGAAAGATGGAACGTATTCTGGATTCCCGCCTCCGCGGGAATGACGAAGAAGGGAGCAAGAATAACAGAAAAAAAGCGTGAAGTTTCCTGCGTGAAGTTTCCTGCGTGAAGTTTCCTGCGTGAAGTTGTTAGAAAGACTAAAAAAGAGAGCTCTACTTTTTGAAAAAGTGCTCACTAATGACCTAAGAGGAAACCTCTACCATAAGAGGAGAGATCCTCTAATTTTATTTTGGAGAAGAGTAGTTAAGTTTTTTATTCCACTCAGCCACATCTCTAGATTTTGCAGCAAATAGTGCTCCAGGATTATCGAGAAGATCGATAGAAATTATTTTGTCTCCTTGTTTGATGGCAAGGACAACATCTTGGCCACGATCTACCACTCCAAAAACACTATGCTTCCCATCAAGCCAGGGAGTTGGAGCATGTGTGATGAAGAACTGACTTCCATTACTGTTTGGCCCAGCATTAGCCATGGAGAGGATGCCAGCACGATTGTGCTTGAGACTGGGATGAATTTCATCAGCAAATTGATAGCCTGGACCACCACGTCCACTTCCTGTGGGATCCCCCCCTTGAATCATAAAATCAGCAATCACACGATGAAAAGTGAGACCATTGTAGTATCCATGCTTGGCGAGATTAAGAAAATTAGCTGCTGTCCTCGGAACCTTACTTGCAAAGAGCGTTGCTTCGATATCACCTTTTTCTGTGTGCATGATGATACGAAGATCATCGATGGGAGCAGAGGCTCCAGCTTCTGAAGGTGTTGAAGCCATAAGAAAGAGAGCAGTATGTTTTGAGTCTTTGAGCATATTTTTTAATTGAGGATAAGTAGATTGTCACCGTGGATTCTAATGTTATCCCGTTTTTGGGTCGATATTCTTTTCATAGTGTACTAAATTAAAAGAGACGCATGAGAGAAGTAGAAAATTGTTTCTTAGGGAAAGAGCGAAGATCAAAGCTCTATCTAAAGATCATGCAAGATTTGAGAACGCACTTCTAAGGAAAAAACAAGCTGATGGCATCCCCTTTTTAGTTTAATTTAGTTTAATATACGATCAATGGCACTTCTTCATCCCTCTTCTTTTCTTCGAGTTGGTTTGGCTCAAATGCACTGCCAAGCCAACCGTCTCCAAAATCTACTAGCTGCTAAAAAATTGATACTCGAAGCTTCTGAACGTGGAGTTCATGTTCTCTGCTTACCTGAACTCTTTTTAAGCGAATATTTTTGTCAGAAGGAAGATCATGCTTATTTTGAGCTTGCTGAGCCAATTCCAGGTCCCACAACTGATGAACTTTCCTCGCTTGCTCAGGAACATCAACTTGTTCTCATTGCTTCCCTCTTTGAGAAGCGTGCTCATGGCCTCTATCACAATACAGCAGCTATTCTCGATGCTGATGGAACTTACTTAGGAAAATATCGCAAGATGCATATTCCCGATGACCCACTTTTTTATGAAAAGTTTTATTTTACTCCAGGAGATCTTGGCTTTCGCTCTTGGAAAACAAAAGCTGGTCAACTTGGCGTGCTTATTTGCTGGGATCAATGGTATCCTGAAGCTGCTCGTTTAACAGCCCTGCATGGAGCTGAAGTCTTGTTTTATCCAACAGCCATTGGATGGCATCCCAGTGAAAAAAAAGAAGTTGGCAAACAACAGAAAGAAGCTTGGCAACTGGCTCAGCGCGCTCATGCTCTGGCTAATGGAGTTTATGTCGTTAGCGTCAATCGCTTTGGTCATGAAGCACCTGCAGGAGGAGAGGGGCTCGAGTTTTGGGGGAGTAGCTTTGTTGCTGCTCCTGATGGTTCACTCCTCATGGAAGCTCCTGAAAATCAAGAGGGACTCTTTCTAGCTGATCTCGACCTCTCACTCATTGAGAAACAGCGAACTCACTGGCCCTTCCTACGTGATCGACGTATTGATGCTTACACTGGAATCGAGCAGCGATATCTTGATGTGGAGGAGACTTCGTTTCCTTCTTGCAGAAAATGATTGTCAAGATAATTTTCTCCATGTTGTTCTGTGAAAAGTATCTCTCCTCATCGACTCCGAGAACATCAATTCCCTCAAGAGCACTCGTGCCTCTGCCCTGATTGTTCTACTGCTTATCGAGATCACGCTCTAGGGCCTGGAGAAATCATCTTATGCACTTGCTGTGGGAGAAGGTTGAAGAAATATCATGATCCTCATGCCTTACAACAATCATGGGCATTGACAACAGCTTCCTGCCTTTTTCTCTTCATGGCCAATGCAACTCCCATGATGGTATTTGATGTTTCTGGAAATACTCAATCGAGCTTCATGATCACTGGTGTTGAGAGTCTTTTTGCTCAAGGGTATTGGCCATTAGCACTCTTGGTTTTTCTCTCTGCCATTGCCTTACCAACGGTGCATCTCATCCTCCTTTGGTATCTTCTTGGAGGATGTTCCCTGAAACGTGCATGGCCAGGGCTTTCTTCTATTCTCTCTATTGTCGAGCTCTTCATGCCTTGGAATCTTATTCCAGTCTTTGCAGTAGGAGTCATGGCAGCCGTCTTAAAATTAGAACAACTCGGTCAGATTCACTGGAAATCAGGAGCTCTTTGGATTGGCTTCTTAGCCCTCAGTTCCCTCATGGTAACGCTTTCATTTGATCGCTCTCTCTTGGAGCAAAGAATCGCCGATATTGATGCTCGTGATACCAAAAGTTCATGAAGATCTCTTCGAAAATTTAGCATCATCGGAAGAACTCTTTTTCCTCAATGATGCAGCTGCTTTCATTGCTATGAGTAACCTTACTCGATTTCGTCTTGTCCAAGCTCTTGTGATTACGGGCCTCATTTTCTACCTGCCTTCTAACCTTATTCCTGTGATGACCATGACGATTAATGGTGATGTGACTCCTCTTACTGTCATGGGAGGAGTTCATGAGATGATTCGATCGGGATTATGGCCTGTTGGATTGATCATCTTTTTGGCAAGTATAATCGTCCCTTTTCTAAAACTTCTCATCATGTGTTGGATGTTGTTGCTCCATGGAAGCAGCAAGCATCAAAAAATACGAAGTTACCTTCATCGCATGATGATTAAGATAGGAAGCTGGGCAATGGTTGATATTTTTTTACTCTCTGTTATTGCTGCCGTTGGGCAACTAGGCATGCTTGCTAGTGTTCATGCAGAGCCTGGAGCCCTTTTTTTCTCTGGAGTTTTATTGTGTAATATTTTCTCTTACGAATTTTACGCTCCACAATGGATTTGGACATCCATGCAAGCTGTTGAAAAATAAAAGAGAGAGGTTCTCCATCAAGAATGGATCGATCTTCAAATTGAAAAATTGACAGATGGAACCCAACAAGAAAGAATCATTATCTTCTTAAAGAAGCGGGTGTAACTCAGTTGGTAGAGTGCAACCTTGCCAAGGTTGATGTCGAGGGTTCGAATCCCTTCACCCGCTCATAGAGACAAATGTTATTCTCTATTTCATCATTAGCTCTGCACTAGTAGGAATAGTATAGTCAAATTACTTAGAAATTGCAGGAAATTGACTTGATCTTTTATCAACTATCTCTTCTCTGAAATACCATCAATGATGAAATCACTCAAATGGCCTGCTTTTCTCTCTATTGCTTTTGCACTCTTTCTCATGGTGGGAGGTCCTCTTTGTCTTCTGCAAGGAATTGCTTGGGGAAGAATGCTTCAAAACTATGCTAAGAGAGACTCCTTCACTCTTGCTCTAGAAAAAACATTTAGCGGCAAGTATCGCTGCTCCTTGTGCCAGAAAATTGCAGCTCAAAAGCAGCAAGAAGGAAAAAACAAAGCGACTTCTCTAATAGAAAAATCGCTCAAAGCGATCCTTCTTGATCATCAGGAAGCTTCTGCTTTTCTTTTTGATCGGGACAATCCTTATCCTCCTCTTCTTCGTTGGGATTGCTTCACAATGAGCCAGAAGCCACCAACTCCTTATCCTCGAAGAGGAGCCCTTCTTTCCTCTTGCTCCTAGATAGCTCTGGATAAGAGTTGCCGATGAATGACTGCTGTGTAGCAGTGAGCTGCTGATCTTCTGTAAGAATGCTATGAGAATAGCTTTTCTGCTTGAGAGAGAATCTGCTTGAGAAAGAATCTGCTTGAGAAAGGAGTCAAGAAGTCTCAATGCATTCTTCTGCTTTGAGTGATTCACTTCTTATTCTCCCGGCAACATTCTCTGGGGCTCGCTATCGCAGGTTCTCTTGATGACTGAGCTCTCTTGTTCTCAAGAATATTCCCCTTCTTCCGTTGGCTCTCTGAAGCCTCTGTGCTCAATGTTCATGAAGCAAGGGAGAGGAGAGCAACCTTAGAACCTTGAACATTTTTCTCTCTTTTTTCCTAATTTTACGATTAGGAAAAATTATTTTTATTCCCTCTTTGAAAAAAAATTTATTCTTTCTTCTTCTTCTCTTCAACACAACGGCAGAGAGCCTTCCACTTTTGAATAATTCACCATTACTACTCCCAGAAGTTCTTGTTTCAGGAAAATCACCAGCTTGCTTAACAATTGAAGAATTTAAGCAAAAACAAGAAGAGCTCTCCAAGCGGATTGGAGCCGTGGAAGTCATTAATGCTGATTCTTATAAAACAGGTCGTTATTCAACATTGAAGGATGCTCTGCAATGGGCACCGGGTGTTTATGTACAACCACGTTTTGGCCAAGAAGAATCACGTATTTCTATTCGTGGCTCTGGCATTGCTCGTGGTAATTGCGGAGGTCGAGGCATTCAACTTCTCCAAGATGGAATGCCAATTAATTTTACCGATGGCACCTTCAACATGCAATCCATTGAGCCACTGGCAACTCGTTATATGGAAGTCTATCGAGGAGCCAACTCGCTGGAGTATGGTTCTACCAACCTGGGAGGTGCTATTAATTTTGTCTCCTTTAGTGGGCATGATGCAGCTCCACTGAGTGCACGCTTTGATTATGGAAGTTTCAATACGTTCAAGGGGCAAGTAAGCTCAGGATTACTCTTGGGAAGGTATGACTATTATTCAAGCCTTAGTACGGGCTTTACTGATGGATATCGTGATCATAGCAATCAATCGAATATGCGATTCTTCTCCAATATTGGAGATCGAATTTCAGAACATCTAGAAACACGTCTCTATGTAACCTACGTCCAAACACGCTCTCAAATGCCCGGAGGCCTTACCGAGGCCCAAATGGAGAGCAATCCAAAACAAGCCAATCCCATCAATAGTGCTAATAATTGGCAGAAAGATTACAACTTTCTTCGTGTCGCTGAGAAGACAACTTGGCTCCAAGAAGAAAATAGAATAGAAGCCCAATGTTATTGGAACCATGTGCAATTCACGCATCATGCCATGGTACTCTTCCTCCAAGACGTCAATGATGATGTAGGCTTCATGCTTCAGTGGAAGAATGAAAAAGAACTCTTCAATCACAAGAATAAATGCATCTTAGGCTTTAATCCTAGTTGGGGACTGACTGACGAGCCTGTTTACTTCAATAACAATGGCAATGCAGGAGAGCAGATCGATCATGATTGGCAAGTAGCAGAGAATTTCAATTTTTTTCTTCAAGACCAATTTTACCTCACCGATAAGCTCTCCACTGTCGTGGGAAGCGCCTTTAGTTACGCACTTCGTCAAAATAGAAGCCTCTGGAACCAACCAAACAATATTGATAATAGCGGTCTTCAAACCTACGGGGGTGCTTCTCCTCAATGGGGATTACTCTATGACATCACTCCAAGATCACAGCTCTTTGGTAATATCAGCCGTAGCTTTTCCCCTCCTTCTTTTGCTGAACTAGTTAATCCCCGCTATGAAGGGATCATGCCCTTGAAGGCGACAACAGCTACAACGCTAGAGAGTGGAACACGAGGAGGCTTTGATCGTTATCGCTGGGATCTAGCCTACTACTACTCTTGGATAGAAAATGAGATTTTCCCTTATAGTGTGACCACTCCAACTGGTCCTGCTATCCTAACAACTAACGCTGGAGAAACAGTTCACCAAGGTGTTGAATTAGGATTTGATGTTGCACTTCTAGATGCTCTTTTTTGCTATCCAACCACCGGGGGTAAAAATCTGGACCAGCAGAAAAATTATGACTTTCCTGATAATGGCTCTGATCGTCTCTACCTCAAGCAAGTAGGACTTTGGAATAATTTCCATTTTGTCAATGATTCTCACTATGGCAATAATAGCCTTCCTGGAATTCCCCTGCTCTACTATCGCGCTGAATTGCTCTATGAGCATCCAAGCGGTTTTTATGCTGGCCCTAATGTGGAATGGGTTCCTCTGGGATATCATGTTGATGCAGCAGCAACCCTCTACACCAAGCCGTATGCAATTTTAGGATTTAAAATAGGCTATCGCCCCAAGAAGGGACTCTCCCTCTATCTAGAAGCAGTCAATCTCACCAATCAAACTTATGCAGCAACCACTGGTATCATCACCAATGCTCAAGCACCTCATGCTGACTTGGCTCAATTTTTTCCAGGCGATGGAGCATCCCTCTACACTGGCATTGAGTACACCTTCTAGCTCATTTTCTTTTCTAATGAGTAGGCTCTCTAACCTCAATCACATGGGAAAAGAAGTAGAGGAGAAGCTTGGAAGCCTATTGCTAGAGCTCACGACCCCACTCTGTCATTTCAGCTCTCTTTTCGTTATTCCCTCTCTCGTTTCGTCATTCCCGCGATGGCGGGAATCCAGGCCGCCATGGAGCTTTTGTATGGTTCAGACTCATGGACTATGAGGTCTATTATTTTTCTGATGATATTGGAATGCCTATTCTAAGATGCCATGAGAGAGGAGCAGCAGAAAAAGAGTGACACCACAGCACGGCTACTTTCCAGCAGAAGGATAGAACGTGTTCTGGATTCCCGCCTCCGCGGGAATGACGAAAAGGGGGCGGGAATGACCAAAAGCAGACAACAACAAAAGGTGACAACAACAAAATGGTATAACAACAGAGGGCAACAACAGGAGATAACAACAGGAGATAACAACAGAGAAGAAAGCGGGAATAAAAAAAGGGCGTGAGAACAACAGAGCAGGAGGCGAGAATGAGAGAGTGGAGGGAAGGAGTGATCAATAGTGAGTAGCCATCTGCAGCAGAGTGATAGCAGAAGAACTCTCTAACAATCACTGAGTTTTTAAAAGTATGGCGAACCGACAAGAAAAGCTTTTCAAGAGGCAACTTCATTGAAAATCCTCTAGGGGATTCTCTGCTTAGGAAGAAATAACCTCTACTCCTCCAAGTTTCTTTTTTGTTGATGAGAAAAGCGGCGTCTTTATCTTTCTTCTTTTGAATTTTTGAAATAACTTACTCTCCTTATGTCAAAGTCTGCTCTTGGTAAAGGTCTTGGGTCCTTAATTAATGCACATGGAGCTTCTCCCCTAGCCTCTCCTCTTCCCAGCGAGGAGCGTGGGGAACAGATTGAGTTAGTCTCGCTGAAGCAAATTCTCCCTAGCCCCCTGCAGCCACGTACTGCTTTTAGGGAGGAGCAGTTACAAGATTTGGTCGATTCGATTCGTGAACAAGGAATCATTCAGCCACTCATTGTGCGTCGCGTTGGTAGCAACTATGAACTGATTGCTGGAGAACGTCGTCTGCGTGCAGCATCTCTGGTCGGTCTTACGGAGGCTCCTGTGATCCTTCGCAAGGCCACGGATCAAGAAGTCCTTGAACTCGCTCTCATTGAGAATCTCCAGCGAGAAGGACTCAATCCCATCGAGGAGGCTTGTGCTTATGAGCGTCTTGCCAAAGAATTTCACCTTACTCAAGAAGCCATTGCCCGTCGTGTCGGTAAAAGCCGTGCTGTAGTTGCCAATGCACTCCGTTTGCTCGATCTAGATGCTCAAGTGAAGAGCTTTTTGATTCAAGGACGCCTCAGCGTTGGCCATGCAAAAGTACTCCTAGGCCTTAAGAATCATGAAGAACAACGCTCTCTTGCTCATCAAATCTTGCGCCGCAGTGCTTCTGTCCGTACTACAGAAGAACTCGTAGAAGCCTATCTCAAGCGTACTGAAGGAAAAATATCTCGTTCCAAAAAA
The DNA here is from genome assembly GCA_021849805.1 of bacterium. Classification (GTDB taxonomy): domain Bacteria; phylum Verrucomicrobiota; class Verrucomicrobiia; order Chthoniobacterales; family UBA6821; genus CAIWMF01. The sequence goes on along the minus strand of JAJZSL010000007.1, from coordinate 28,168 downwards.
CGCTCTCCCTCTCTCCAACTTTCTCCAGCTCTACTTCACCTACAGAATCAGCTGCAACATCGCTTTGCAACACGTGTCCTTCTCCATCATGGTGAAAAAAAAGGAGAACTCATTATCGAATATTATGGCCTCGAAGACCTTCAGCGTTTACTTCAAGAATTAGGAGTAGAACGTGATTGAGAGAGCTAAAAACTCCTAAAAGAAATTTCCAATGAGTAATAATATCCCTCCTAACAATCCGTTTTCACTTGATCAGCTCAGTGACTATCATTCTGATGCCATTGTAAGCCTCAATAAGAAGAACGAGCTCATTGTTCATAACGGAATCTTACCATGCTTGGGTTATCGAATCTGGGCTTATTTTCATCCTCAAGAAGTGAAGGATCTTCAAGCCGCAGTTCAAGGGAAGATTCAAGAGAAGTTTTTAGGGAAACATCCTCTTATGCGTCATTTCATCAATATTCCAAAAATTATCACTTCGACAAAAGGAAACTGGCGCATCAGAAAAATTCAAAAAATAAAGACTGATATTGATGAAAAAACCAGCGAGCTCCAAGAGAAAACCAGCGAGCTCCAAGAGAAAACCAGCGAGCTCCAAGAGAAAACCAGCGAGCTCCAAGAGAAAATCAGCGAGCTCCAAGAGAAAATCAAAGCAAACTTAACTCCAGAGGAGGAAAAATGGATCACTCCTCTGCTGTTGACTTTTGAGAAGAGACTCCTTCATCAAATGAAAGCAAAAAAGGGAAATGAACTCCAATTTCTTCATTATGCTCTTGTTTATGCTCTTGTTCTAGAAAAGAGTTATTGTGAATTAGAAAAATTTTTACAGGAAAAGGAGAAACTAAACTTCCCTTCTCTTAGTGAAAAACTTGAGTATCTCTATTACAAAGAGTTTCCCGACGATCGACCCGAGAAAATCTAACCACCTTCAAGGAACGATTTGAACGTCGCTTTCAAGTAGTTTACGTAGTTCTAAGATAGCTTTAAGGCGACTCTCTTTCAGAGGTTGCTTTCTAAAAATATTCTTCTCCAAAATAACATTGGAGGACCTTTCCTCTAATGGTAGAGGTTTCCTCTGATGTCCTTGGTGAGCACTTTTTCAAAAAGTAGAGATCTCTTTTTTAGTCTTTCTACCAACGTCACGTAGTGTCATTCCCGCTCTCTTTTCGTTATTCCCGTGGAGGCGGGAACCGAAGACACATTCCATCCTTCTACTGGAAAGTAGCCGTGCAGCAGTGTTACTCTTCTTCTGCTGCTCCTCTCTCATGGCATCTTAGAGAGTTAGCTCCCCAACATCATCAGAAAAAGGAGAGAGTGGAGTCGTGAGGTCTAGAAGCGGAGCTGGAGCATTTTTATTTTGGAGAGTAGTGTTTTAAAAAATACTAAGCTCTTTTCTTTCTGGAGAACCAGAGAGCTAAGAGAATGAGCAGGAGTGAAGCAATGATGTTAGAGCTCATTTGCTCGCCACTGAAGGTTACACCAAGAAAAGCTCCAATAGGTGGAACTAAATAGTTGCAGGTAGAAGCAAAGCTTGGGCCAGCGCGGTTAATCAGCCGAACATAGAGAATATAGACAATCCCTCCACAAAAAATACCAAGCAAGATGAGCGCTAAAGAAGCAGAAGGGAGAAGATGGAAGGATTGCCACTCCGCTAGCTGAGTGGTGAAGAGCATGAGGGGGAGTGCACTTAAAGCTGCTCCCAAGAGAATCCCTTGAGCAGCATGAATAGGCCCAAGATGAGGGCTCAAGCGAACTTTGATCAAAATCATGGTTAGAGAAAAACAGCAAGCAGCCGCCAGCAGAGCGACTACAGGTAGCAGAGGAAAAGAGTGCTCTCTCATGGCAGAAAAAAAGAAAGAAGAGAGAACACTCTCTCCTGTTAGGAAAACAATACCAAGCAACCCAAGAAAAATGCCCACGATATTGAGCAGAGAAATCGTGCTACCTTTGACAAAAAGCCGCTCCATCATGGTGGCAAAAAGCGGAACGGTTCCAATCAAAATTGCTGTTACACTACTAGGCAGCTGATGCTGCGCCCAGGCCACTAGGAGACAAGGAATCGTAGCCTCGAGAAGACCGATAAAAAGAAAATCAGGCAAGCACTGCCAGAAAGAGCGCTTGGAGTTGGGAATCTTCTTGCTCTCTCCCCCCAAGAGCAAGAGAACCATCAAGGTGATAGCTCCAATGGCAATCCTGCCTGCAGCAATCATGGGTGGGGAGAAACTTGCCATGGCAATTTTGTTGAGCAAGTACTGAGAGCCCCAGATAAATCCGCATCCCAAGAGAAGGGTATAGTTGAGGATCATGGAGGAGGAAGACTTTTTCATAGATGGAGCATGATGAATAAAAAAAGAGGGGAAGAAAAGAAACACTTTCTCTAACGATCAGAAGAAGTCCTCTTCAGATGGTAGATTGCTGCTGCGATTTTATTTTCTCTATTTTCTCCTTTATTGGGCAGTCATCCTGATGGGCTCCTGGCAAGAGTCCAATACTCATGAGGAACTCAAGGACAGTAGAGGAACCCGTGAAGAAAAATTTCTTTTTAAAAAGAAAAATCCACTCTTCTTGAGTGCATGCATGATGCTCTTGAAGCCACTGGGCAAAGGATCCCCACTCTTGTTGAAGTTGAAGGATGACTTGAGCATTTTGGATGGCAGCCTCAATTTTGAGACGATGGCGGATAATGCCGGCATCAGCAAGAAGCCTATGTCGATCAGCTTGGCCGTAGGCTGCAACTTTTGAAATATCAAAGGAATCGTAGGCCCTCCTGAAGTTGGACTCTTTTTTGAGAATGGTCTCCCAGCTAAGTCCTGCTTGATTGATCTCTAAGAGAAGTCTTCCAAAGAGCTCATGATCATCATGGAGAGGAAAGCCATAGCATCTGTCATGATAGTTTTGATGAAGCACTCTTCTTAATCCACTCAGTGTCTTGATATAAGAGCAGTAGGACATGAACTTTTACTATGGAGAAATCATGCTCCATGAGCGATCTCCATGGTAGTGGATAGATCGATTTTTCTGTAGCCAAAGAGCTAGGAAGATTAAGAAAATACCGCTTAATATCGTAACAGATAATTTTTCTCCTCGAAAAACAAGCCCAAGAAGGGTAGCCACTGTTAATGAAACATAGTTGGCCATAGAAGCAAAACTAGGACCTCTTTTGGCAATAAGCATCATGTAGAAGAAATAAACAATCCCTCCACTGGATAGAAAACCAAGAAGTAGTAGCGCAAAGAGAGAATCGGGAGCGTAGCAAAAATCAGATGTTCCCTTCCTGATGGAAGAGAAAAGAAGAAATGGTAAGGCTGTTACTAAAGCTCCAGCAAAAATTCCATGACTGGTTTGCAGATAGGAGAAATGAGGTAGCAACTGCACTTTGATTAAAAATACCGAAATTGAAAAACTAATCGCTGCTATTAGAAGAGCACAAATCGGCCCTCCTGGTAGAGAAAGAGAAAAGGGATCAACAATCTTAGCTCCAAAAAATGTTGAACTTGCTAACAGAACGACTCCCAGAAGTCCAATCAAAACAGCAAGAGTTCTCTTAGTGGTGATTTGATGATGCTTGCTGAAGAAGACTTCCAGAAAAGTAGCAATCAGAGGAACTGTTCCAATTAAAATCGCTGTGAAACTACTTGGTATCTGCTTCTCTGACCAAGCAACAAGATTCCATGGTAAGGTCTGTTCTAAAAAACCGACGAGCAGAAAGAGGGAGATGTATTTCCAAGGATTATTTTTCAGCGCAACCACCCATGTTTTCTTCGGATTGCTAAAAAAAATCCCTAGGGAGAGCACAAGAAAACCAAGAAAAATTCGGACAGCCGTGACCATTTCAATGGAGAAGCTCTCCAAAGCAATCTTAGTCAGAATATACTGAAATCCCCAACAGACTCCAATGCTAAGTAGTAGGAAATAGCTCGTTGGAGCTAGAAAAAATCTTGGTTTTAAGGACATACTAGAACATTCTTAACAATCTATTTTCATCACTTTTTCAAAAGTCTCGAAAATCTCTTCAGCTCCCTAGCAATAAAAGGTTGTCATAAAAATAGGTTGTTCAATTCGCTATTAATAAAAACGTCAAGAGTTCTTATTAGCAAGGAGCAGCGGAAAGATGATGGAAGATCTCTTCCTTAGAAAATTTCCTAGGAAAGTTCGACATCAGTCACTGCTTGCTTCCACTCTTGGAGTGTTAAAGTGACTTTTCCACCAAAATCATCGGTGATAATGACCCGATTGGTATCGTGATGCACTTCGATAACAGGGCAATTTGCACAAGCTCTGCAAAGTGTGAAACGAGTGATATTATTCTCGACTGTCTTTTTGGTAATCATTGCTGAAGCTTAATATTCATCTATTGCCAACACAAATGAAAACTGCACTCTTTTAAAAAATTTTAAAAAAATTCTCTTATCAAGAATCCTTGGTACAGAGCATATCAGAGAGCATATTTTTTTTCTTGATACCTTGTGGTCAGAAGAGCTCCATATTCTTGTTGAGCGAGAGCAACACAACGAGTGTAGTTTTTTGTAGCACTCTCATTATGGAGCATCTCTTCAACAAGTTCTTTACAGGAGGAGAGATGGAGGCTTTGGATAGCTTTTCTGATTCGAGGAAGCAAAATAGCACTTGTACTCAGTTCATCAACTCCTAAGCCCAGCAGTAGTGGCGTGAAGAGAAGATCCCCAGCAAGCTCTCCACACACTCCTACCCAAATTTTAGCAGCATGTGCTGCATCAACCACGCGTTTTAAGAGACGTACAACACCAGGATGAACAGGATTGTAGAGATAGGAAATCACTTCATTTCCTCGATCCACACTTGTGAGATATTGAATAAGGTCATTAGTTCCAATACTAAAAAAACTGACTTCCCGTGCTAGAAGATCAGCAACCATGGCAGCACTGGGAACCTCAATCATCATCCCTACCTCCATCTCTTCTTCAAAGGGAAGGTGCTCTTTGCGCAGCTCTTCTTTCACTTCGTGGAGAATAGCATTAGCTTCGCGCAATTCCTCAATTCCTGAAATCATCGGATACATCATACTGAGATTTCCAAAAATAGAAGCACGCAGAATAGCTCTGAGCTGTGTTTTAAACATGTCCTTGTAGAGTAGAGCAAGACGAATGCCACGACATCCAAGAAAGGGATTGGCTTCTTTATTCAAGGAGGAACAGTAAATGGGCTTATCACCACCAATATCAAATGTTCGTATAATTGCATTATGAGGGTAGGTCCGCTTGGCAATAGTAGCGAGTACTTCATATTGTTCTTCCTCAGTAGGAGGTGTTCTACGATTCACATAAAGAAACTCTGTACGATAGAGCCCTATTCCTTCGGCGCCACTCTCAAGAATATCATCAAGTTCTTGAGGAAGCTCCATGTTAGCGGAAAGAGTAATACGGCACCCATCCTGAGTTGTGGCAGGTAATTGGCGAATTTTCTTTAAATCATCATCAAGATGTTGCTGCTCTAGCTGCATTTTCTTATAACTACGCCTTGTTTGAGCACTAGGATTGATAATGAGTAAACCATGGTAGCCATCTAAGATCGCTGGTTCGCCCTCCTTAAGCTCGGCCATAATACGACGCAATCCAACAACGGCTGGAATACCAAAAGCACGTGATAGAATAGCAGCATGCGAGGTTTGACTTCCTGTCTCTGTAGCAAAAGCAACCTTTCTCTCATGACGAACCATCAGGGCATCAGAAGGAGTCAGTGTTGTTGAAACAATAATCATCGAAGCAGAGGAAGAATTTTTTCTAGAGGAAACACTCCCTAAAAGATGATTGAGAATACGTCCAGAGACATCTTTAATATCAACGACACGCTCTCTAAGGTAGAGACTCTCCTTTTTACTGAGGTTCTCACAAAAACGTTGGACGACAGTACTGAAAACATGCTCAATATTGAGTCGCTCTTCTTGAAGTAAATCAAAGACCTCCTTCATCAGTGCAGCATCTTCGAGAACGAGGAGGTGAGCATCAAAGAGCGTAATTTCATCAGATTTCAATGCAGGAAGAAGACTTCTCTTGACTTCTAGGAGGTCTTCTCGCGTTGCTTGAAGCGCTTTTTTAAAACGTTCCATTTCAGTAGCAATTTCGTTGGTCTGAATTTGACGCAAGGGCATCCTCTGCTCGAGAGCACTATGAAGCACAAGGAGACCTTCCACAATCCCAGGGGAAGCGGCTATTCCCTGATAATGGCGTTCTTTCTTCCAGCAAGCCGAAGAATGTGCTAATTCCTGCTTCATAAAATTACAGAAAATCAAAATCGATGAGCGATGCTCGATGAGCAAGCTCTAAATTGTAAGAAGATTGGACTCCTTCTTGGTAGGGAATTAGTATGAAGTTCTCCCATGATTTCTCCTATTGACCTTCTGCCTCCTCTCCATCCACCTGGTCGTTCTAGAACACTACCGGCATGGGGTGCTCTGGGGGCTTTGTTGTTTCTTGGAGCCATGCTCTTTTTTTACTCCTTCCTTCTTCAAGAGGCTATCAACTTACTCTTCTGGACAACAAAACCTCTTCTTGGAATCAGCATCCACGCTCAGACACAACCAGTGAAAATAGGAAGGCCTCTGCGCTGGAGAAAAATACTTCTTAGCACAGGATCACCTCTACATGCCAGTCATCTAGAGCTCGATGATGTCTCGCTTCAACTAGCTCCTCTCTGGAAGATCATCGTTAGTGGCCATCCTTTTGTTGAAAAATTAGAGATTCTCTCAGCTCAAGGTGTTTTAGACTTTCGGGAAGAGCCTTCTCTCTCAGCATTCCCCTTTCTAAAAAATCAAGTAGGAGACCTTCGTTCCTTCTTAAAACAAAAAGTCGCTCTTCTTCCTTCTTCGCTACTCTTAAGGGATCTCTCTCTGCTCTTACTCCTAGAGAAAGATTCTTGCTACCTGGATCATGCGGCCTTTTTTCTCTCCCAAAAAGAACCTGGTTATCTCTCCTACCAATCACTTTTTCTAGAATCAGGAGGGATAAAAATCATGCTCCCTGCAGCTCACGGTGCTGCTTTTTGGGATGGAGAAGCGGTGAGCATCAAGAATCTTCCCCTCGAGAAGGAAATAGAACTAACTCATTTGAAGCTCACTCCTCTCTCCGATCGTCTTGAATTTGGATTTGCTGCTTCTCTTTGGGGGGGATGGCTACGTGGTGATGGTTCCCTGCGAAAACGAGGAGAGCATACACTACTTGAAGGAGCGCTACTTGCAGAATGCTTATCCATCGAGAAGCTCTCTAGACTATTGAAATTTCAAAAAAAATTATTTGGTCTTCTGCAAGAAGGACGACTGACCTTTCGAGGCTCTCCTGGAGATCCGATTAATGCAGAAGCTTCCCTGAGAATGTTAGTGAGTCATTTGCGTTTTTCAAAAAGGGAGTCAACTTCCCTCTCTGTGGCTTCAAGTCTTATCGGTCGTAAGCTCTCCATTGATGAATTCCAACTCCAACAACAAGAAAACTACATCCATGCTTCAGGAGAAATCTCTCTACCTCAAGAGTGGCATCACCTTGCAAGAGCTCCCTTCCACTGCAAGCTCAAAGCAGCTCTTGAGAATGTTTCCGAGCTTGGAGAGATGATTGGAGAACCGTGGAGTGGAATGAGCGGAAAATTTTTTATGGATGGAGACATTCAGGGAGAAGCCAACCGCGCCAATGGCTATCTTCATCTTCAAGGAGTCCATCTTTCTCTTGGTGCTCTCCCTGAGAACACGCTCGAATCGACTTTGCTCTTTGAAGGGGATCAAACAAAGATCAACAATGCTGATCTTTGGAGTAGCACTGATCATTTGAGCATCTCAGGAAACATTGCTAATAGCTGGCCTCATGCCTATCAAGCAGAGGGGAGACTCTCTTGTCATCATTTTTTAGAGAAAGCATTCCTTGCTCAACAAGGAATTAAAAAGAGTCACCAAGAGAACGGAACAAGAGCATCTTCATGGGCCTCAACGCTACTAGAATATCTCTCCTCTGCCTGGCGATTAAACAATAATACTGGGAAAAATGCTGACCTTCTCCAAGCTTTTTGGAAGGGACATGGAGGAGCAACAGCTCACGAAGGAACTTTTGATCTTCAACTCCATGGGAGCACCCTGAAGGATCAACCACTCCGCTTTCAATGCCTTGGCTCCTACACTCCTCATCTGCTTGAATGCTCGTTGCTGAACATTCATTGGGGAGAAAAACAACTTTCGACCTCTCTTGCTCTTTCTGCCAAGAGTCTTGATTTCTCTGAACTGAAACTTCGAGAAAGAGAAGAGCCGATTCTCTGGGGAGGACTATCGCTTCCTCTTCATCCCCGAGAGCTCTTTGGTAACACTTCCCTCTCTAAGCTCCTCAATTGGGAAGATCCTATGAAAATTGATCTTGCTCTTGCTCACTTTCCTCTGCAGGAGGTTGCTCCTTCTCTAGGATCTTACGGTGAGCATGTGCTACTCCATGGGAGGATTCAATCTTCAGGCCCTTGGAGTGAACCAACACTTCATGTAACACTCGATGGAAGAAAAATCAGCTCCTCAACCTCCTCCACGTTGACGAAGAGCCAGAGAGAAGAAAAAGGAGAGGCTCACCCTAAAACTCTTCTTCACTGCCAGCTCTCCTCCAGAAAGGGAGAGGGGGAGATTGATTTTTCTCTACAACGTGGGGAAGGTCAAAATACCTCTTCCATCAAGCTTCAAGGATCTCTTCCCATAGGGCTCCTGCATCAGGAAGGAAAGGCGATGGAACACTCCCTCCAGGATCAAGATTCACTCCTTCTGCTACCTCGAGAAGGTCCTCTACAGCTCCATCTATTACTCTCCAGGGCTCCTCTTGATCCCCTCTGGAATCTCTTTGTTAACAAAGAAAGTCTACTCCTCCAAGAGGCCACACTGCATGGAGAAGCTGAGATTGAAGGAAAGATCAGAGCTCCAGAGTTCTCTGGTTCTCTCCAGCTGCAAGCAAAAAAATGCTCTCTTACTCCTCTGCTATCTCCCCTGAGAAATCTTCAAGCAGCGATCTCTTTGAGCAAAGATAAAATGGTACTTCAACATGGTTCTACTTTGTTGGGGTTAGGGAAAATAGATATTACTGGATCTAGTATACAGACGCTAGGTGCCCTCCATCATGAATATCACCTCCAAGGAGATCATCTTCTCCTCTATGAAAAGGGAACAACTCGTCTCCAAGGTAGAGCCTCGCTCCTACTCAAAGGTGATAGTTCCGGAGGCAAGCTCACTGGCAATCTTGAGATCACACAACTTCAATGGAAGCCTCAGCTAAGATTCACTCCTTTTCTTCTACCTCCTGGCATTCTCTTCCCCTCTGAACTATCACAACCTCCTAGTGCAACAAGCTGGAGTGCGGAAATAGCCGTTCGTGATCATTTCTCCTCTCAAGATTCTTCATCCACAAGAGCTTCGCACACTTCTCTACCACCCTCTTCTCTTCCCTCTATCGATCTTCATCTCCTTGGGCCGCTTTGTGCTCCAGCACCGGAGGGAAGCGTGCTCTTTTCCAATTTAGACCTCCATACTCCCCGAGTTAGCATGAAATTTTTAAAGGGAAGCATGAATTTCTCTCTCCAAGAACCATGGAAGCCTCATTTTCAAATCAGCTCAAGCGCAATACTCGGTCCTTACAGAATCATCACTCATCTTCAGGAGACTCCTCCTGAGCCACAGCTTGCTGACGACCTTCCCCCACTTTTTTTTCAAAGCACTCCTTTTCTCACCCAAGAGAGAGCAGCTCTCCTGCTAGCCATGCCAGGGGAGAGTACTTCCTCTTCTTCTCGTGCTCTTGATGCTCTAAGATGGGTACTGCAGCTTCCAGCTTGGATTCGAGCAGAAGAAATCTTTGAGCCAACAACGATTCTTCAACCCAACTCCTCTCCCAAGGACCTTCTTGAGCAGAGAAAATATCTTGGATTTGCTGGAAGCGATTGCTACTACCATCTCTCTGAGGGAAATTGAATCACAACAATTTCTAGAGCACCTCTTAGAGCGTTTTACGCTTTATAGTCAAATTACTTAGAAATGACAGGAAATTGTAGTTGATGTAGGTGCCAGCAACAAGGAGAGCTAGACCTGCCGTGCATTCTCCTCCTTCAGGACTCGAGGACCGAAGTGACGGCGCAACATACGGCTACATCGTTAGTGAAAATGCTCTCGTTTTGAACGGAGAAAACTCACTAGAGTCCTGAGAACTACAAGATTTTTCTTTTTCCCTCTTCACTGCTACGCTACTCCTTCTCCATACTCTGAAACTTTTCTATTCTATAAACCTTAAGAACCAAAGAAACCACTTATCCAATTCCCAAATTTATATCGATCATTAGGATCGCGAAGAACGCTTCCCTCATCAGCACCAAAAGAAGCTTATGAATCCGAAGAGCCTGACATAGCTCCGAAGCGAGTTGCTGAATTCCCTGCCTGTAGTGCACTCGATGGCGGTTGAATAGGCGGTTGTAGTTGAACAGTTGGAACAGGTGGTTTTGCAGCATTTGCTCGTGCAGTATCTAAAAACCTTTGAGCATCGGGATTCATCGGTGTCTCGTTTTCTAGAGCAGCTCCACTAACGCCAGTTTCTTCACCAGCAGCACCAGCAGCAGCTTCACTAGCGGCTAAAGCACCAGTTTCAGCACCAGCAGCAGCTTCACCAGCGGCTAAAGCATTAGTTTCAGGAACAACAGCAGCACCAGCAACTAAAGTATCAGTTTCAGCACCAGCAGCAGCGGCACCAGCAGCAGCACAACAGAGACAAAGAGTACCTATTGCAGCAACTGTTAGAAGAGCGGCTCCTGCTAGGAGTAAGTTTTTAGTCGTAAACCACGTTCTCTTTGCTGTGGTGGGAGTGGGAGTAGGAGGAGTGGTAGGAACGGTGGCGTCATCTTGATGATCTACATTAGTAGTATCACTGTTTTTAGTATCGCTGGTTTGATCGTTACGAGAACTAGCAGAAGTTTCAGCAAGAGATTGACGAAGACTCAGTACACCAAAATCGCTATCAATTTTATTACCCCATGAGTCAATAAGGATGAATTTTCCCTCTGTATCGAGAACCCATTGACCTATGAGAGGCTCGCTAGTTTTGAAAGTAGCTGTAGCTGCTTGTACTTCTACTTGTGTTAGTAAGGAGTAGGTGTGCTCTGGATCCTTCTTGCTTATGTACTCCAGATAGCCGGGGATTTCACTAGCATGCCAATCCTTTTTTATTTCTTGAGGATCCGCGTTGCTAGCATCTCCGAGATCATCTCCTATAGCTCTTTTATAATCCAAATAATCCTTATTGGAAGTCATCAGAATCACTGAGGGAGTAGAGTTCGCTTCTCCTGACACTCCTGCTGCTTGTGCTCGAGAAGATGGGGTGGATATCATTGCGAAACCAATAGTGAGGATTGCCAGCAGGGAGGAGAAGAAAACTTTATTGATCATTGTAATGAGGGGAAATTGCTAGAACTTTTTGAGCTTTTTGGTTTAGGAGATGATTATCTTTGTAAAAAAGACCTTGATGGATCAATGATAAAATAAAAATTCTTCCGCTCGGAAAGTAACTATCCATAGAAAAATCAGAGCAGAAGAGAAGAAGTTCTCTTACTAGTTTTTATTAGTTTTCTACACTGATCTTCTTTAGTTGATTGTTCGCTTTTTTTTATTCACTCTCTTGAGGCTTATTTTTTTCAGGTTTCTTGAGAGCTAACGACAGCTTCTTGATATAGCTCTGAAGAGAATTTCTTGCTGATTCTCTATTAAGTTAAGACTTCTTGCTTAAAAATGCTTAAAAATTTCTATTTCTATGATTCCAGATCCTATTGATACCCTTTTGGAGTATCTCCGCTTTCCTACGGTTTCTACTCAAGTAGGACATAGTGATGATCTTGAAGATTGTGCTCATTGGTTGAAGAATCTTTTTGAAAAAATAGGCCTCTCTGCTGCTGTTTATCCGACGGCTGGCCATCCGATTGTTGTTGCAAGAAGAGCACCTGATCCTCAAAAAAAGACTCTCCTCATCTATGGTCACTACGATGTGCAGCCAGCAGAGCCACTCGAGCAGTGGAATTCTCCTCCTTTTGAGCCTCTCCTCAATGAGCGAGAAGGGAAAATCTATGCGCGTGGCTCTGCTGACAACAAAGCTCCTACTCTAGCTCACCTTCTCGGTATCGCTTCCACACTAGAAGAAGAGGGAGAGCTCCCACTGAATGTTATTTTTCTTCTTGAAGGGGAAGAGGAAATTGGAAGCCCTCACCTAGAAACATTCCTTCGAGAACATCGCCACGAACTCTCTGCCGATATCATCGTTGTTTCTGATACTGGGATGGCTCCTGGAAATTTACCAGCGATGACCTATGCCATGCGAGGAGTGGCTGCGATGGAATTTCTGGTGCGTGGACCCTCCTCTGATTTACACAGTGGTCTTTTTGGAGGAGCTGTGGCCAATCCTCTCAGCGCTGCTGCACGTCTTATTGCCTCGTTACATGATGGAGAAGGACGTATTTTAGTCCCTGGATTTATTGAAGATCTTCAACCACTGGACCCATGGGAGAGAGAACTCCTGGCTGCTGTAGAAAAAATTTCCTCAACAGGAGAGAATGCTCTCCAACGACTAGCAGGCGTTAGGGAGCTTGTTGGAGAAGCAGGATTTAGTACTTTTGAGCGTCTTGGAGCACGACCTACGATCGAAGTCAATGGATTTGGAGGTGGTTATCAAGGAGAGGGAACAAAAACTATTATCCCTCGAGAAGCCTTTGTTAAATTGAGCTTTCGCTTAGTTGCTCCTCAATCTCCCCAGAGAGCACTTCAGCAAGTCGAAGCTCATCTTCGAGCTCATTTGCCTCGAGGAGTTTCTCTAGAGATAAAACCTGGTCACTGTGGGGATCCCTATTGGATGGACCCTCACTCCTTCTATGGCAAGGCAGCTCAGCAAGCTCTTGAAGAGAGTTTTGGAGTAGCCCCTCTCCTCTTGCGTGAGGGAGCGAGCATTCCTATCGTAGCTAGCTTTAAGAAAATCCTCCATCTGGACACCCTCTTGCTTGGATTGGCCAATCCCGATTGCGGCATGCATTCCCCTAATGAGAATATTCTTCTAAAAAATTTCTTTGCTGGGATCGAGCTCAACAAACATCTTTTAAAAAAATTAGCCCTCTAGCTCTCTCTTCTCACCATGATGCAGCACCAGTGGAACATTCCATCTCCTTCTTCCATTTGCCAAGCAACAGGGAGACCTTTTGAAGAAGGGGAGTCCTTCTACACCCTTCTCTTTGCTCGAGAAGAGGGCTATGAACGACTTGATTTAAGTCAAAGAGCCTGGGAGGAGCGAAAAAAAGAGACGCGTGCTCCCAAGGCTTTTTCATTTTGGAGATCTCTCTATGAACGACCTGCAGAGCCACCTGCAGAGCCTATTACCAAAAATGATGCTCAAGGCATGCTCCGCCATCTTCTCTCTCTTGAGGATCCCAAACATGTTCCTACTATCTACATTCTAGCTCTTATGCTAGAGCGCAAGAAAATCCTCAAATCCCTTCCCTCATCCCATCCCTCTCTTCTGGTCTATCAATATCAATCGGGTGGAGAGACTTTCTTGATAGAAGATCCTCACCTTAGCCTAGAAAACCTACTAGCAATCCAGCATGAGGTTGCTGCTACCTTGGCTAGTTGTCGTTCTTAGTGAGAATCTCTTTTTTGGAATAATTTTAGAAACTACTAGCAACCTCTACTGCATGGGCTCTCTTCCTCTTTTTCTAGCTCCTATGGCCGGAGTGACCAATTCTATCTTTCGTCGCCTTTGCAAAGAACAAGGAGCCGATATTTTAACGACAGAATTTGTTTCAGCTGAGGGTATCATGCATCAGAATGAGAGAACACGCCGTTATCTTTTCTTTACTGAGGAAGAGCGCCCTCTTGGGGTGCAGCTTTTTGGAGGTGATGCAGGAGCGCTTGCTAGAGCTGCAGAGCGTGTGATCGAGTGGGTCAAGCCTGACTTCATTGATCTGAATGTAGGATGTCCTGCCAATAAGGTTGTTTGTCGTTATGGAGGATCTGCCCTGCTTCGCGATTGCCATCGCTTAGAGAAGGTAGCCAGTGCCCTGGTCAAAGCCGTTGCTCCACTTCCACTCACTGCCAAAATCCGCATCGGCTGGGATGCTACTTCCATCAATGCCACGACAACAGCACGTCTTCTTGAGCAGAGCGGTATAACACGTCTCACCGTCCATGGTCGGACAAAGGCTCAAGGGTATAGTGGCAGCGCTGATTGGGAGGTCATTGCTCAGGTTGTTCAAACCGTCAGTATTCCTGTCATTGGTAATGGTGATCTTGCCTCTGCCGCTGATGCACTCAGAGCTTTGAGCAGTGGAGTTGCTGGACTGATGATAGGACGAGCTGCGATGAGTTCTCCTTGGATTTTTAGGGAAATTCGAGCTGCTCTTCAAGGAGAGCGCTCACCTATTCAACCAACCCTACAAGAACGCTGGAAGCTGATTTATCGCCATTGCCTTGAGGAGATTGCTCTGAAGAAAAATGAAGCAGTCGCTATGGCTGGGATGCGTGCTCGCTTAATGGCCTACACCAGAGGCTTTCCAAGCGCACGGCCACTCCGTGAGAAAATATCACATCTCTCCTCCTTACTAGAGTTAGAGGATCTTTTCTCCGAACTCCTCGTTGCAGCTCTTTGAGGGGGGGGACTCCATGAACACATGAGAGCAGAACAATTATCTTCAGCCCCCTCTTCACTCACGGAGCAAGTGATCGATATTTTTAGTCAAGGAGGCCTTCTCTCTCAAATCCAGGGATTTGAAATTCGCACTCAGCAAGTTGACATGGCTTCTGCTATTGCTAAGGCACTGGAAGAAGAAGAGCACCTTGTTGTAGAAGCAGGAACAGGTGTTGGAAAATCACTTGCTTATTTGATTCCATCACTTCTCCATGCCCTTCATTCCAAGCGCAAAGCCGTTATCTGCACACACACCATTACACTGCAAGAGCAACTATTCTATAAAGACTTGCCCTTACTGAAGCATCTACTTGGTCGTTCCTTTGATGCTGTTCTCCTCAAAGGAAGAGAGAATTATTTTTGTCCTGCCTCCCTTCAGCGAGCTCTCTACCATGCTTCTGATTTTTTTATGGCTGATCTTCTGCCAGAATTAGAGCGCATTGCCCGCTGGAGTGAAACGACGCACGATGGAACCAGGAGTTCCCTCTCCCCAGAAACAGATCCTCAAATTTGGGCTCATGTCTGCAGTGATCGAGCACTCTGCTCTCCAAAGACCTGTGGTAGGGATCCCAAGTGTTTCTATCAAGCAGCACGACAGCGAGCTCTCAGTGCTGATATTCTCATTCTCAATCACACCCTCTTCTTCACACTTCTAGAAGATCCTCATGAAAAAAAAGAGGGGTATCTCTTCCCCAATGATTTTCTAGTACTCGATGAAGCTCACATGATCGAACAAGTCGCTTCCAATCACTTTGGTATCACTTTTTCTCAAGAGCGCTTTAAACAACTCCTTCATCGCCTCTATCATCCAAAAACTCAACGAGGGATTCTCCAACAGCTCAAAGAGAAAAATGCTAGTGCTCAGGTTCAAGAGCTTTTTGCCCTCCATCAGCGATTTTTTGACTCGTTGCTCCTAGGATTAGATTTTAGAGATAGTCGTCAATACCGCTTGCGCACGCCAGAGCAGCTTGATTTTCTCAAGGAGGAAGAAACTAAAAAACTTCTTCACTCTTTGGAAAAGCTTCATCTCTCCCTGGAGATCATATCTCCTCCTCGTGCCTCTAATAGTTCTCTGAGCTCTCAGGAGAGAATCCAAGCGGAACTTCAGGACATTAGGGAGGAGCTTACGGAGAGCAGAGAACATCTTCTTGCCTTCTTGGATCAACGTCTTGAGCAGCATGTCTACTGGGTTGAGAAGAAGGAGCGCTCACCTATTTCCTGCACCCTTCGCGCTGCTCCTCTGAATATATCGACCTATCTGCAAGAGAAGCTCTTTAGGAAGAAAACAAGTGCTATTCTCACAAGTGCTACCCTCTCCATCGGAGCCTCGGATCTCTCCTATTTTAGAGCTCGTGTAGGAGCTCTAGAAGTGCCGGCACTCCAACTAGGATCTCCTTTTGATTATCAAAAACAGATGCGCCTCTATCTTGTTGGTCAAATGCCTGACCCTCGTCACCCCAACTACCAAAGAGATCTCAAAAAATGGATCATTTATTTTACTCAGAAGAGTCAAGCTAGAACCTTTGTGCTCTTTACTAGCTATCGTAGCATGCATGCTATGGCTGAGGAGTTGAAACCTTTTTTTGAGAAGCAACAATGGCATTTTCTTCTTCAAGGTGCTGGTCTCTCACGCTTACATATGCTTGAGGAGTTTCGCTCTGGTAAGCCTTGCGTGCTCTTTGGAACCGAGAGTTTTTGGACGGGAGTTGATATTCCCGGAGAAGCTCTCTCCAACGTCATGATCACTCGACTCCCTTTTGCTACTCCTGATCATCCCCTTACTCAAGCACGCTTTGAAGAAGTAGTGGCTCAAGGAGGCCATGGTTTTAGTGATTATGCTCTTCCTGAAGCGATTTTAAAATTACGTCAAGGTGTTGGTCGACTCATTCGCAATAAAGAGGACGAAGGGATGATCGTTATTTTGGATAGTCGTATCCTTCATCAACCTTATGGAAAGGCCTTCTTAAAAGCTCTCCCCCCCTGTAAGCTAGAAATAATCTGACCTTCCAACCAGCTAGCTCGACCAAGAAAATATTGGTCGTATCAACTTACTCTACCACAAGTCCCGACCACTTGATTTTCTGCGGAGAAGAAAAACGCCAATAGCTGCAAAAAGAATCATGGGCCCCCACGCTGCCACCCAAGCTGGAGAACGATAGCCTTTGCCCAGTGCTAGAAAAAGATTGCTCGAGAAGAGCAGAGCTACAAAAAATCCTACTGCAAGAGCAACACCACTTAAGATGCTTCTGCGTGAATAAATCAGAGAACAAGGAGCTGCCAGAAGAATAACAATAAAACAGGTCCAAGGAAGAGCCCACCGATAATCCAAATGAGTCTTGAAGGGAGCAAGACGAGGTTTGGTAAAATCGCTGTTATTCTTCAAATAATCTCGAAGCTCTGGCACACTCAAGTAATCAGGATTCATTGTTGAGCTAGCAATACGCCAAGGAGATTCACTCCAGTTGGTGATTTCAAAGTGAGGAGAAGCATCAAAAGTGAGGATATTACCCCCTCTAGGATCAATAGTGACATGGTGCATTTGCTCAAGCCTCCAGGCATGCGTGGCAGGATCGAAATGAGCATCAAGAGCATACCATTCCTCTAGAAGATCACCTTGCTCATTTTGTTGAATAATTTGAACTTCATGAGCTGATTGATGAGCCACATCTAAGGATTGCAAATACCACGTACGATGGTCTGCTCGATTACGAAAAAGATGATTCCCAATAATCGTCCTATTTTTTTTCCCATTCTTGATTTCCTCCATGAGCTGATTTTTGATAGCTTCTGCTTGGGGAGCTTGCTGGTAATTGAGATAAGTACTAAGAACAACTAAGAGCAATCCAACACAAAAAAAAGGGAGCAAGATACGCTCCAGACTCCTCCCAGCACAAAGCATAGAGATAATTTCATTACTCCGTGACATCTGGGTCATGGCATAGAGAAGAGCTAAGAGTTCTCCTACAGGGATACTTTGAACAATCACATTAGGAATCTGCGTTCCATAGAAATGGAGCAGCAGACCAAGAGTGAGGTGACCTTGTAGAAAATCAGGAAGATTCACACTCAAATTCCAAACAAACCAAATAGCAATAAACCCCATCAAGGAGTAGAGAAAAGGGATAGCGAATTTTCTAAGAACGTATTGGTCAAGTAAGGGCATGGTGTGAGGAGAGAGGAAGACTAGCCTATTGAAAAGCGAAGAGCAATAAGGCGTATGATCTGATTTCTCCATGGAGAAGATGAGTACTCCGAGCTCTTAGCCTTATAAAAAGTAGGGGGAGCTGTTTTCTTCATGGAAAAAATCATCATCAGAATCATCATTGATATTTTTTCCTTGATTGAGTGGGGGAGAGCGCCTACTCTCCTCTGCTTTATGAGTCAACATCCCAGCCTCAAAGGCTCCAGCTCTATTGTTGCTAAGCGCAGTGTGCTAAAGCGCTTCGAACGTGTCGATCTACTGAAGAAACGTTCTCAGTGGAAAGAAGGTCAGCGAGTCCTTGGCCTTCCCAAGACAAAACCAGACGCTTAGACCCCCGCCTGGATCACGCTTGGGCCTGTAATTTTTCTTATTTGGGTTCTCCCTAGAGCGTTTGAAAAACATTTTAGTTCTTTGCTTATTCCAGGAAGGAGGAGCGACATCTAATGCGTATTAATCGTTTTCTTGCCTTGGCTGGCTTAGGATCACGTCGCTCTGTCGAAGAACTCCTCCTCAAGGGTGCTGTTACTATTAATGGAAGTTGCTCTGGAGATTTGGGAAGGCGCGTTGGTGATGATGATCTGGTTTGTGTCTACGGCAAGCAGGTTCAAGCGGCCCCACTGCGCTATCTCCTTCTTCACAAACCCAGAGGCTACACTTGCACGCGATCAGATCGTTTTGCAGAGAAAACAATTTTTGAGCTTCTTCCCAGAGAGTTTTCTGATCTCTTTCATGTTGGACGTCTCGACAAGGAGAGTGAAGGACTCTTGCTGCTCACCAATGATGGAGAGCTAGCACAACAACTTCTCCACCCTTCACGGTCCATTGATAAAGAGTATGTCGTCCTCCTGGATCAACCTTTTTCCTCAAAGGCTGCTGCTGCACTGAAAAAAGGAATATGGATAAAGACTTCTCCTAAGAGTCATCTGTCCAAGAAAACAGGAGATATTTCCATTTCCAGAGCTCATGCTCCATCGGCAAAATCTCCTGCGAGTCTTCTGCTGCCCAATCTAGGTCAAGCCACAGGAAGAAAAATTGGAAGTAATACTCAAGGAAGATTAGCTCGTGTTCTCTCTGTTACTCAAATAGAACCTTCTAAGATCAAGCTCATTCTTCATCAAGGCCTCAAACGCCAAATTCGTATCATGCTCGGATCACTTGGATTCAAGGTGAAGCGCTTGGTGCGAATACGTTTTGGTCCCTTACAACTCCAGCATCTTCCTCCAGGAAAATATCGAGAGCTCACTCTTGAAGAAAAAAAAGCGCTCCTTCAGATCACGACAAGAAAAAAGAACGTGCCAAGAAATTTCTAACTGCTTATCCTAAAGCCGCGCTTCTAAAACTGCGTTTCATTTCTTTTTGCCATGAGGAGACTATCTAATTAAAGCGGTTCTCTTGATAACTCCTTAAGAAAATCCATCTCCTCAAGATCTATCTCCTTGCTTAGCCAGCAGTAAATAACCAACAATAAAACCTCAACCTACTTCCGCTATGAATAAAATTATTCAAACAGTTCACGATTGGATTTCTCCTCTTCCTGACTCAACAACAGTCACCAATTTAGAGTCTCTTCAAAAATTGCTCACCAATCAGAACCATCCGCTTCATCAGTTTGATGTCTCCATCGAGTGGGTCGAGCCTCTTGGCAGAGAAGGTGGTCATTATGCTGTGCGTCCCAATCGTCCTTTCTGCTGTCCAACTGAACCTACAGAAGCACAAAAGGCAACAGCAACAAGAACAAAGAAAGCCATGCTCCAGGAATTACGTGGCAAACTCTCCTCCATCAAAAATAAAACTGTTGGTGGCTTGAGCAGAGCAGCGGCTATTTTTAGCACTAGCGGACAAGAAACAGAAGAGAAACGGCAGCGTGCTATCAGTCAACTAGAGAGTTCCATCGAGCGTCTCGAGCAATCTCATGATCGCTCTCCAGGAGCCCCTGTTGATCGTGAATTTTTAGAGAGTGTTTTCTCCCAACATCAGATAGCAGATATGACCAACCGTGATAGCGAGGAAGCTTCCAGTGAGCGCTCCTCTCTATTGACTGGAACAAGACGACCTTTGTTTTATCAAGCGACAGCAGCTTCCAGTCGTGAAGTCGGTGAAAGCAAAGATCAAATTACCGAAGGAGAAATTAGAGAAATCACTGGACTGATTAATGGTATTGTCGCAGATAGGCCCTCGATAGCTGCTTCAAGAGAAAACATAGGCGAGGCTCGAAGACGTCGAGCAAATCAAGCTGAGTTCAGACAGGGGATAGAGTCATTATCTCCAGCAGCGCAAGAGTTAGTAACAGCTATTAGAAAAAATCGAGAAAATTGGATTGATACTGCTCTCAATAACAATACCCCTATCACTTTTGAAGAAGCTGCTCAAAGAGTCATAGAACAGTTTTCATAAACCAGTTTCCTAAACTAGCTTTCATAATAGAGAAAAGAAGGAAACGTCCTCCTCTTGCTTTTGCTCTGAAAGTTTCACAACAGCATCGAGACAAATTATCAAGCATGGATATTCTTGGAGCAGTTCAAAACTGGATAGATCTTCTTCCCCAATCCAAAAAGGCCTCTAATCTTGAGGAAGCACACAAAGCAGCACAGGAAATTGATTCTTCCTTTGATCTCCTAGTAGAATGGGTTCCCAGTGATACTGCAGCTCTGGGTCATTATCATCTTCGTCCAATAAGAAAAGAATGGCTTGCTCTGAGTGCCAAACAAGATCCTCAGCATGCCAGAATCACCAGAGAGAGTATCTTAAGAGAACTTTCAGCGGAACTAGAGAAAATTCAAGAACTAGAACAACGATTTCAACGTTTTGGAGGAGATCCTTCTACATTAGAAAAATCAACGCAGCTGCTAGAGTATCATCTTCAAGAAATTCAGAGAGATCTTAGCGCTCCTGTAGATCGTGACTTCCTCGAAAATCTTTTCCAAGGGCACCATATTGAGAATATCACCAAATATGTCCCTACTTCCCCTCCTGAAACTGAAGAAAATATTCCCATCAATCATCCCTCTTCTTCAAGCAATCCTCCCTCAGTAAGCCCTCCAAGCAATCCTTCTGTGATAGTACCGCCCGAAGAGAGCCCCCATCACACTGCTGATCTTCCTTCTTTCATACCAGCAGAGCTTTCTACGCTTCTCAACTTCGTGAACAATCAATCTTCGCTAAAAGATTCCACCGAGCGTCTCCAACTTTTCAACCGCATTCTTCATGCTCAAAGAGAACACTTAGCTTCTTCTGGGAACCTCTCTTCCTCGGAGCTTCAAACAACCTCCCTCCTAACTCCAAGGCTCAAAGCACGTCTTCAAACTCCCTTTACTCTTGAAGAAGTCATTTCTGGTAAACTCCCTCCACCACCACTCTCCGTGGAAGCAAAAGAGATTGCTCGGGCTCTCTCCCAAGAAACAATCGATCTTATCTCGATGATTCGCCTCACGAAGAACAACTGGCTGGACCTCTCTTTGGAGAATCAGACTCCCCTCACTCGTGAGGAGATCAGAGAACATCTACAAAGTAATCACTAAGCTAAGAAAAAATTCTCTTGAAGAGTTATTCCCTCGCTCTCTTTCTCTTTTTTTCAGTACTACTCCTCTGCACAGAGCCTTCTCCTGCAGCGGATCATCAGCAACCTTTACCCTTTAGAAAAGAGTATCTCATCATCACTGGTGGTCCTTCCCTCCTCAAATGGGAACATTTCAAAAAAGTTCCTCATGATCATTGGTGGGCGAATTTTGTCCATGCTTCTCGTATTCGGCTCAGTGAACTCCGTGCTAGGGAAGGCCCTGAAGCATTGGTGACTTGGCTAGTTTTTCGCCCAAGTTATCAACGTCGTGGTTCTTCTCAAGAGAAGCGAAATCTTCTTGAGGATATCAACTCTGTGAAGAAAAAGTATCATCTTCATCTTGTTTTCTTTAATACGCATGAAGAGCTCATCAACTATCTCAATCATGGTCAACCTCGCGATCGTGTTAAGATTGCTGACTTAGAATATTTTGGACACTCCAATCGAGCTTGTTTCATGTTTGATTACAGCAATCAAATCGATACAGGCTCCAAAGTATGGCTCCATGAGAGCGAACTCCATGAAATTGATCCCAATGATTTTGCTCCTCACTGTTACATGAAGAGTTGGGGCTGCCATACCGGTGAGAGCATGAGTAAATGCTGGCGTAGAGCGCTTGGACAATCTCTCCTAGGAGCTATTGGTCCAACTGATTATAGTAATAGTGATACTCCAGGATGGCATCCTACCCTGATGCCTCATGGGAAGTGGACTCACTGATGAAACACCAAGATCGCTCCCTCTCTCTTGCCTGCCTCTATTTCTGGAGAGCCTGTTTGCTGCGCTCTCCTTGTTGTGGGAATTCTTTTCTTTTTGTACCACTGCTCAGGACAAGGTCCCTACGCGATTGGTTCACTCCTCTTGATGGTTGTCCACGCTGTGGTTATCCCTATGAAAGAGAACCTGGCTATTTTCTCATGTCCATTTGGGCGATCAATTATGGACTAGGAAGTTTCCTAGGAATAGTGATCTATCTTCTCCTTGAACTCTTCTACGAAATTCCAATTTACACTCTTCTTGCCTATGTCCTCACGCCAATTGTTCTTTTTAATTTTCTCTTCGCACGCCATTCAAAGGCATTCTTCCTCGCTTTTGATCTCTTTTGTGATCCTCCTATTAAAGATTTAGGAGATGGTGGTGGCAACGGCGGCGGAGATACCCCTCGAGAACCTCAAGAGCCGATAAAACCTAGCGGAAGAGAAAAAAAAGGCACTCTTAAGAAAGAAAAACTCCTACTCACGGGAGTTTCATCATCATAGTAGCCATCACTCAATTTTTCCTATTTCTGTGCCTTCTCTTCTTTATTTTGATTACAACAGCACGACTCCTATCGATCCACAAGCTCGTGCTGCTATGCTTCCTTTTCTAGAACATTCTTTCGGGAATCCTTCTAACAGTTATTTCTTAGGCCGTCAGGCAGCTGAAGCCCTGGAGCAGGCACGTAGTGAAGTTGCAGCTCTTCTGGGAGCTCGCTCTAGCGAAATTATTTTTACAAGTGGGGCAAGTGAGTCCATTAGAACGGCTTTTCATGCTGCTCTAGAAGCCAACCCTAAAAAAAAACATCTTCTCTCCTGCACAACAGAACATCAAGCTGTCCTCGCATGCTGTCATGAGTATGAACGCCGTGGCTACCAAGTAACACTCCTCCCTGTTGATGCTCAAGGAATGCTCTCTCTAAAAGCACTCGAAGAAGCTATTACCCCCTCCACAGCTCTTCTCTCCTTGCTTTGGGCTAACAATGAAACTGGCGTTATCTTCCCCGTCGAAGAAATTGTTGCTATTGCTCAGCGCAAAAAAGTTCCTCTTCATCTTGATGCCGTCCAAGCAGCAGGGAAAATACCGATTAATCTAGAAGCACTACCTATTGATTATCTCTCACTTGCAGGTCATAAAATCTATGCTTCCAAAGGTATTGGCGTGCTCTACGTACATCGTCATGCTTTCTATCAACCTCTCTTTGCTGGCTCTCAAGAATCGGAACGCCGAGCTGGAACTCAAAACATGCCTGCTATTCTCTCTCTGGGAAAGGCTGCCCAACTTGCCAAAGAACTTCTCCCTGCAGCAATGAAGCGTGAAGCCTTACTGCGTGATACTCTAGAGAGAGGACTTCTAGAGAAGATCAGCAATCTCTCTCTCCATGGGAGGAAGGAATATCGCCTCTCCAATACAACCAACCTGGGCATTGCTGGTATTCAAGCTGCCCAAGCACTGCTACTCTTGGACCAAGAAGGACTCTGCTGTTCAGCAGCTTCTGCCTGTCATGGATCCTCCAGAGATCCCTCCCATGTACTCCGTGCGATGCATTTGACTCCAGCAGAAGCTCTCTCTAGCTTACGATTTTCTTTAGGACGTTTTACAACAGAGGAGGAAATTGAACGTGCCTTAGAAATCATCCCTCGCGTGGTGAAGAAACTTCGATCGCTCTAAGTTTTTTGGAAATAACTTCTTAAGATACATGTTTTGGACTGACCTACTGAGCTGATTCCATCGAGGTGAAGAGGATTCCCTAACTCCCAATCTTCCGGAGTGGTTTTCCTGCAAGCAGATTGCTTTCAAGATGCTCCAGAGAAACGCCTTTAGTCTCTGGAACAAAATAGACAAAAAAGAGGAGAAAAAAGGCCTGAAGAATACCATAAATAAGAAACGTAATCTGACTTCCAAGGTGATGGATCATTGTTAAAAAAGTACCTCCTACCGCAGCAGTTGAAAGCCAACTCGCTACTGTTGTAAAGGTGATACCTAAGTCGCGCCCCGAAAGTGGAAAAATTTCAGAGCAGATCACATAGGTAATCGGTCCAGAACTGACTGCAAAACTGAGAATAAAAATGAGTAATGCTGCGAGGATGTAAAAACCAAGCTGCGGAGCGTGTTCAAAGCTTTTATTAAAAAGAATTCCCACCGTCATCATCGAGAGACACATCATGACAAAACCAAAATACATGATGGGCTTACGACCTAATCGGTCAATGAGTACGATAGCAACCACGGTAGCTACAACATTAGCAATGCCGATGATGATGGTTCCCCACATTTGTCCTGAGGTGCTCTCAAAGCCAGCCATTTTAAAAATACGTGGGGCATAGTACATGACCACATTGATACCAGAAAGTTGTTGCATGATCTGAAAGCTCACCCCCACAAAAATGACTAAACGATAACGGCTATTGTTTCTCAGCAATTGAAAGTCATGTTGTTTCTGATGAAGATTTTTTTCTAAGTCACAAACTTCATTCGCCACTTCTTCTTATGAAGAAAAAATGCGACGAAATACATCCATGCCTCGGTTTTTAAAACCTTTCAGAAAAAACCAACGTGGACTCTCTGGAAGAAAAAGAACTCCACAAAACATGACTGCGGCTGGAAGCATGATCACAGCAAGCATCAAGCGCCAATGACCGCCGATATCTCCATGAACTGAGACGACTGTTCCAAAAAATAAATCACTGATATAAGAAAGCATGATGCCGATGGTCACCATGAGCTGATAGAGGGAGATCATGATGCCACGAATTTTTTCAGGAGAGGTTTCTGAAAGATAGAGCGGGGCTGTCAAATCAGCCATCCCAACAGCTATTCCAAGAAGAAAGCGTGCTGCTATGAGTTCTTCGGGTGAGGCACTGAGAGAACAGCAGAGGGATCCGACTATAAAAATGAATCCACTCAGGAGCAGCGTTTTTTTTCTTCCAAACGTGTTAGAAAAAAATCCGGCGAGAAGAGCTCCTATAACAGCTCCTACAAGCAATGCACTCACAATCCATTCCAAAGTCTGATCGCTAAGATGGAAATCAGTTTGAATAAATTCCATGGCCCCTGAAATTACACCGACATCAAGTCCAAATAAGAGCCCAGCAAGTGCTGTAGCACCTCCAATCCAATAAACAAGTGGGCGTATTTTTACTGTAGAGTCTTTCAAGTTTTCCATAAATGAATGCGTGCGATCGTTGACTAACCTAGCCCGAATAGTTCATACACTTCGTGATGAATACCACCGGTCGGGAGACCGTGGGATAGACTACTTGAGCTTTGCTCGAGTAGCCCGCAGGGTGAGCTCGTGGGCACGAGCGAATCAAACGCTATGCGAAGGTTGATGGGACAAGGCAAACTTGGATTTTGACGCTGGGCTGTATGCGTATATACTGTCCAAGTCATAATTCGAGTTTAACGCAGTATCCATCGACCTTCCCATAGGTCGCAGTAAATGGGTATGAACTATTCGGGCTAGGCTAAGCAAGGTTCTGAACTAATAATGCTGCGCCAAGAACAATCGCATTCTCTCCCAGCGCTGAGGGTAAGATAGGAGTCTTTAATTTTTTGTTAAAAACATACTGTGAGATTTTGAAGCGCGTTCGTTCTTCATACAGCAACTTGATATTCCGAAGATCGCCTCCAATAACAATAACATCAGGGTCGAGAAGATTGATAGAAACAGCAATGGCTTTTGCAAATTTATTTTGAAGATGTTCTAAGGTTTCTAGTGCGGCAATTTCCTCATTTTCAGCACGACGAAGAATTTCTTGTAATAAAATCTCTTCACCGGTGATTGACTCATAGAATTTTTCTAATGCTGGTTTTGAAAAAATTGTTTCATTACACCCATCTTTGCCACAACAACACGGAGTGTTTTCACCTTGCATCGTGTTATGTCCCCATTCTCCAGCGATCCCATGCAACCCTGGAATCATGCGACTTCCAATCACAATTCCACTCCCAACTCCTGTTTCTAAAATTAATCCCATAACGACATGCTCCTTACAAGCCGCACCTAGGATCGCTTCTGCGAGAGCAAAGCAGTTGGCATCATTAGCCAAAATAATTTCTGTTTTCAGAAGAATAGAAAGATCATCTCTCAAGGGACGATCATTAAAACAGAGGTTGTTGCAGTAGCTTAAGATTCCTGTAACAGGATCAATAACAGCAGGAGCGGCAATACCAATTTTTTCAGGACGAGGCGTGTTGGAAGCTTTTTCTAACTGCTCTATTAGCAACTCAATTTGCCCCAAGGTATACTCGTAGCCACGTAAACGATCATAAGCGCAAAACGGGTCCACTGCCAAACTCGAGGAAAAAAGAAGTGTTTGCGGCTGCTTGGTGTCAACAATCACTCCCTCTAGTTTAGTATCACTGACGTCAATTCCCCACAACATCTGTGAGGGAAGATTGTAATATTCCAAATTTTTTGTTGGCTTTTTCATTTTAAATCTCAATTTCAAGTTTTTTTGTCGGCGCCCACCCCTAGCATAGCTGCTCCAAAAACGCCAGCACTATCTCCTAAAATAGGTTTAAAAAATTGGGTCTTGACATCATTGTGAAAAATGTATCGGCTTATTTTTTTCAGCGTCGATGCTTCGTAAAGCAGATCGATATTGCCAACACCGCCGCCGATGACGATGACATCAGGGTCGAGAATATTAATAGCAGGCGCGATGGCTTCGGCAAATTTTTCTTGAAGGCGTTCTAATGTTTGGCGCGCTGCCTCTTCGCGAGCCTCAGCGCGACGCACAATTTCAGGCAAGGTGATTTTTTCTCCGGTGATATTTTCATAAAACTCTTCCAACGCAGGGCCCGAGAGGATTCTTTCATTACATCCTCGTTTGCTCTCATAACAAGCACCACCCTCACTGGATAAAGCATTATTTCCCCACTCTCCAGCAATTCCATGAAGACCCGGAATCAAATGACCATCGACCACAATACCTCCTCCAACACCTGTTCCAAGAATCAAGCCCATCACCACACGATGACCACGAGCAGCTCCCCAAATCGATTCTGCAAGAACAAAACAGTTGGCATCATTGGCGAGCAAAGCTTCACATTCCAGTGCTGTTGAAAGCTCTTTTTGAAAAAAATGCCCATTGAGGCATGAAATATTAGAGTCTCTAAAAATTCCCGTGGAAGGATCAACCACTCCTGGAACACCGATACCAATGGTGTGAGGTCTTTTGCTTTGAGAAGATTCCTCGAGCTGAGTCACGAGAAGTCGCAATTGATCCACCACATGAGTGGCTCCCAAAGAAGATTCTGTGGGGATACGGAGTCGATGAAGCGCTTTATTGGGTTGGGATTCATCAATAATGACTCCCTCTATTTTAGTGCCACCTAAGTCAATGCCCCAAAGAAGTGGTTTTTTATGATTACTGTTTTTTAAATACATAATGGAATAACCACTATCAAGCTATAGTCAAATTACTTAGAAATTACAAGAAAGAGCGCAGAGATTTTTAAAAAAGCAAGGCCGAAGACCGAGCGCTATCTCAACGATAACGTGATGGGATGAGAACGCTGCATTTTTTAAATAAGATCAAGTCAATTTCTTGTAATTTCTAAGTAATTTGACTATATGCCACGAAAGAAACATGAATCGTTCTCTTCAACAAGATAGAGCATTTTCAAAAAATTGATTCTTTTTTTACAGAGCTCATTCTTCTGCTATTTCAGCAAAAAGAATTGAGGGTTGAGATAAGCATTGGAAGATTCCCATTCATCGGATCATTCCATGAGAATGGTGAAAGTGAGATGAAGGGAAGAAGCTTCATTAGGAAAAACATCACTCTTCATCTCTCTAGAACCCTTCCCTAAGGATTATCAAAGTCTCCAAAAGCTCCAAAGAGCATGAGAGATCTCTCTAACTGAAGACGTTTTCTAGGAGGCTTACCCTCTCCCAAGTCAGGTTCTAGACTCCAAGTATAGGCTCCATAAACCTGAGGGAGGTCCTTGAGTACTTCAGCA
>JAJZSL010000016.1 GCA_021849805.1 bacterium | reverse complement strand
TGGAGCTTGTTCTGGAGCTTGTTCTGGAGCTTGTTCTGGAGCTTGTTCTGGAGCTTGTTCTGGAGCTTGTTCTGGAGCTTGTTCTGGAGCTTGTTCTGGAGCTTGTTCTGGAGCTTGTTCTGGAGCTGGAGGTGGAGTGCTCGACCAAAACCTTTGAAAAGGATAAGAGAGAAAGCCTCCAAACCATTTGCACATTCTAGAGGCGAATGATTCTTGAGGAGCTGTTTGCTCGACTCCTATTCCTTCGCTAGTTCCTTGGGCGGAAGTAGCGTTACTGGTAGAGGAGGTCGTTGTTCTTCGGAAATTGGAGGTCCAAGTCTAACTTAAAGGATTGTAAGAATTATTAAATGAAATCATGCCTATTTACTATTTGTGTTTACCATTTGTATGATGAGCAAGAATAGAAGCTTGTTCGACAGTCTCCTCACAGAAAACCTCGATAACTGCAGCGAGCCGTTGGTGTTTCATGAAGGACA
This sequence comes from bacterium, assembly GCA_021849805.1. Lineage (GTDB taxonomy): Bacteria > Verrucomicrobiota > Verrucomicrobiia > Chthoniobacterales > UBA6821 > CAIWMF01. Next base: position 21,943 of record JAJZSL010000016.1, on the reverse strand, counting down.
ATTTCTCGGAGACCAGGTAGATGAGGAGTCAATTTTTCCCAAAACCAAGCACACATGTTCTCAATGGTTGGATTCTCTAGTCCTGGCACTTCATTAAGATAAGCATGATCGACTAAGGCTAGAAGTGGTGTCATGGCTTTAGTAATGTTGGCATGGTCATCAACCCAGCCAATCAGAGGGTCGACTTTTCCTTCAATGGAGATTTCAATTTTGAAGCTATGGCCATGCATCTTCCTGCATTTGTGGCTTGGGTCAAGATGCGGGATTGTTTGTGCTGCTTCAAAAGTAAAAATTTTGGTAAGGCAAGCTTGCATGAGGAGAAGAAATTAACAGCTTTTCCCCTCCTGCCAACAGTAAAAAGCAGTAGAAATCAAGAGAAAAATGGACTTTAGTCTGTCCTCTTGAAGCTCAAGATTGTAGCCTTCCCCATCATGTGTGGCATTGCTGGTATCAGCTCAGAGCATCTTATCACTGCTGAGCAAATTGAGAAAACTCATCAATCACTCCAAGCTCGTGGCCCCGATGGATGGGGAGTAGAATCTTTTGCGTTTTCCCGAGCAAAAGGCTGGACCCAAGCTCCCCGTGGCTCGATGGCTCTTCTTCAAACACGACTGAGCATTCAAGATCTCTCGGAGCAAGGAGCACAACCGATGAGCAATGAAGATGGATCCCTCTGGATTGTTTACAATGGAGAAATCTATGGTTGGGAGGAAGAAGCTATTTTACTACGAGAACAAGGACACTATTTCAAAAGTCGCAGCGATACAGAGTTTATTTTGCATGCTTATGAAGAATGGGGAGATGCTGCTCTAGAACATCTTCGAGGGATGTTTGCTTTTTGCATTTTTGATTTGAAGAAACATCGTCTCTTCCTAGCACGGGATCGTCTTGGAGAAAAACCTCTCTTCTATAGCTTTGAGAAAGGAGTTTTTGCATTTGCAAGTACCCTTCAAGCTCTTGCTAGGTTGCGCGGAAGGAGAGCATCATTGAACCCGGAAGCTATTGATGCCTTCCTCACCCACCGCTACATCCCCGCTCCTCATTCTTTGCTCAGCGATTGTTACAAGCTCCCGGCTGCTCACCAGCTAGTCGTTTCTCTCAGCGAGGGAGTTCCAACCATGCAAGCTCCTCATGAGTATTGGCAAGCAACACCTCGACCAGACCTCCATCCAGCAGCCCTTCTGAGAGAATCAATCACCCTTCGTCTTACCTCTGATCGACCTCTCGGTCTTTTTTTAAGCAGTGGAATTGATTCTCAAGTGATTGCTTCTCTTCTTGCTCAAGAGAATCTAGCCTCTAGAGTACCAACTTTTACAGCTTCTTTTCCAGTTGATCCTCTCTTTGATGAAGCTCTAGGTGCTCAGGCAATTGCTCATCGCCTTGGAGCAGCACACACGACCCTACCTATCACTACGGATCTCTCGGTGATAGAGAAAATTATTGAAGATCTTGATGAACCCTTAGCTGACCCCTCGGCAATTCCCATGTGGTCTCTTTGTCAAGCAGCTGCGAGAGAAATCACCGTCGCTCTCACGGGCGATGGAGGAGATGAGCTCTTCGCTGGCTACAAACGTTATCAAGTACACGCCCAGAGTGCCACTCTGCTACCACGTCATGGAAGGAAGAGAGAATGGTACTCTCAGCACTTATGTCTGAAGACGACTTTCCTAGGACGGGTGGAACGCGTGCTTCTAGGCTATCAACTTGGCTGGGAGTCTGCTTATACACTTCGCTTTTCTGGATTTGATCCACTTTCACGAGCTTTTCTGCAGCCTGATTTCTCCATTGAGCCACATTATTGGAGACTCCCTAGCAAGCCATCTTCTCCACGAGAATGGATGCTTGAGTGCGATCGACTCAATTATCTTCCAGAATATATTTTGAGAAAGTCCGATCTCTGCAGCATGGCTCATGGACTTGAACTCCGTAGCCCCATGCTTGACCATCTCTTTTTTCAATCTGTTCTAGGCATGCCCTGGAAAGATCGCTTTACCAATCCACCAAAGCAGTTTCTCAAGCAACTCATCGGCCCTCATCTCTTCCTTGGCCCCAAGCGTGGCTTTAACCCACCCCTCCACTCTTGGCTTCATCAGAGCTCTCTGCACTCCACCTACCAAGAACTTCCTGACCTACTCTCTGTGCTCACAAATGGACAACTCTCTGCAACAAGACTACACTCATTTCTACAACTTGCCCATCGGGACCAACGCTTCGATGAGCTCACTTGGATGTTGCTTCTCTTGACCATTTCATTGAGAAAATTTCAGGAGAAGATTTAACCATCCCTCCTTCTCGAATATTGTTCTGCGGTTTCTCCTTCGCTGCACAGCTGCACCAAATTTCCTCAAAGAGTATCATCTCAGTGATCCTCATAGAAGAAGAGGAGAATATTTTTGTTTGTCCTCACTCTTTTTTTCCTTTATAACTAAATGCTGTTTTTAAGTATTTTCGTTACTGAAATTTGATCATCGCCAAGCAGAAGCCTCTCTTCTAGAGCTCAACATTTTTGAATAATGGCCATCATCGCTTGATCGTTTTAAAGAAATTTCTTAACGAATTGAATCCTTCTATTTTTAGAAATAGAAAGCTGGTTAACACGAAGACACTCTTTCTTAGTTTCTTGAAGAAGGATGAGAAAATTGTGTTCTCCAAAATACTTCAACCATTAACCTACTCATTTCATTCCAATGATTGCACTGACAATAAATGCTGCTTCTCTTCACTAAGGAGAGCTGAAGGCTACTTATCGAGCTTATCGTAAGTAGTTACTTTTATTGGCGATCATCCTGAGATGATTCCACTTATTTAACTTAACGACCTATGTCCACTTCTTATTCTTCATCACGTCGCAGATCACGCTCTCGAGCTACTGCCCATCATTCCTCTAAAAGTGCACAGAAAACAGATCGCTCTACTCGCTCTAGCACAAGAACTCCTTCGCCTGCTTCTCCTCTTAGCTTTTTTGGTAAAATCTTAGCGTTCTTAGGCCTTGCTTCTTCTGAGAAAAAAAGTTCCAAGAAAAGAACCTCATCCAAAACAAAGTCGATTGCCAAAGAAAGATCTTCTCGAACACCACGTCAACCAGAAGCAGTCGAGGTGACAAGTCCTCGTCTCTATATTGGCAATCTTTCCTTTGAAGCAACAGAGAGCGATCTCTTCGAACTTTTCAGTGGAGTTGGGCAGGTTCAAAACGTTGAGCTTGTCTCCAACCGTGACACTCATCGCTCCAAAGGTTTTGGTTTTGTACAAATGACCTCTTTAGAAGAGGCAAAACGTGCTGTGAGCGAATTACATGACAAAGAATACATGGGGCGCAAGCTTGTCGTCAGTGGAGCTAAGGAAATTCCTGCTAATCGCATGGAACCTCGCAGTGAGAAAACTGAAAGTCAATCCGAGAGCCCATCCTAAAATTCCAACGAGCAGGAGCAGTTCAATTTCATCACTGTTACAATTGATGCAACCGCCTTGGAGTTCAAACCAGGAGAGTCTGATAGCTTTCTTGTTTTTGAAAAAACAGATGCTCTCTTTTCTAAAAATACGACATTGATTTTTATTGCTGGACCAACAGGTGTTGGCAAATCACTCTTTGCTAGCAAGCTAGCAGTTCGATTAGGTGGCCAAATTGTAGGGGCTGATGCATTTCAACTCTACCGTGATCTCCCCATTCTCACTGCTCAACCGAGCCAAGAAATAGAGCGCCTCACTCCTCATCACCTTATTGGAGTAATGCCACTTTCCTACCAAAGTGATGCTGTCAGTTATCGAGTGCTGGCGCTGGAGGCCATTGAGAGGATAAAAAAACAAGGAGATCTTCCTATTATTACTGGTGGAAGCGGTCTCTACCTTCGTGCTCTCATCCATCCCTTAGATCCACTTCCCAAGGCCAACCAGGAACTTCGAGCTTCCCTAGCTCTCCTCTCCAAGGAAGAGCTGCTTGCACAATTAGGAAAACTTGATCCTCAAGCTCTCTCATTCCTTGATCTTAAGAATCGACGCCGTCTGGAGCGTGCACTTGAAATTATTCTTCAATCAGGAACTCCACTGAGCAAGTTACGGACAAACAACCGGAAATCGGAATCTTCTTTCTACGGTTTTTTTCTCCTTAGAGAGCGTGAGGAGCTCTATGAACGCATTGAGAGAAATGTAGAGAAGATGTTTGAAGAGGGTGTGATTGATGAAGTTCGCAAACTTGATACTCGCCAGTTAGGACAAACAGCCTCTATGGCTCTGGGCCTACGAGAAATAGAAGCCCATCTTCGTGGAGAACTCTCTCTACGAGCAACCATTGATTTGATTGTCCACTCGACAAAACGCTACGCAAAACGACAAATCACTTGGTTTAAGAATCAACATCATTTTCTTCCCTGGAATCTTTCTCAATTCTCCTCCATGGAGGAAGCTCTTGATCAGGCAATCCTTCTCTTAAGCAAAAAGCTCGGTGAGGAGTGCAAGAGGAGAGTCGGTCGGTTGTTTCCATCCATGAGCGCATAAAGAAGAGGCATGAATCATCATTTTTTAGGAATTAGTGGTGCTCGTGGTTTTGTAGGAGCAGCCTTGCAAGAAGTTGCACGTCGCGAAGGGAGAAAACTTCTTCTCTTCAGCCGTGATCCTTCTTCGCTTCCAGAAGGGCGGCTTTGGAGTCGAGGAAAACTTCCAGATCTTCATGGTTGTGATCAACTGATTCACCTGGCAGGAGAATCTATTTTAGGGCCTTGGACAAAAAAGAAAAAAGAGCTCATCTTAGAGAGCCGTCGTGAGGGAACTCGTGCTCTTGTAGAAGCTATTGCTCAAGCTCCCAGGAAGCCTTCTGTTCTAGTGAGTGCGTCAGCGATTGGATATTATGGGGATCGCGGTGGAATGATTTTAGAGGAAAGAGCTGCTAGTGGAAATGGTTTTCTTGCTCAGGTTGCTCAAGCATGGGAGCGAGAGGCTCTAGAAGCCCAAGCCTACGGAGTACGTGTTGTACTCGTACGTATTGGTATTGTTCTCGGACCAAAAGGAGGAATCATGAAACTGATCACACCTCTTTTTCGCTTAGGCCTTGGAGGAGTTCTTGGTTCAGGAGAGCAGTGGATGTCTTGTATTCATGTTCATGATTTAGCTCGACTTCTTCTTCAATGTGCCAATGACCCTACACTTCACGGTCCTCTCAATGCCGTAGCTCCTACTCCCATAACTAATAAGGATTTCACTGAGCTCATGGGAGCTTTGCTACATCGACCAACATTACTAAGAATACCCTCTTCTCTGCTACAGCTTGGACTTGGAGAGCTCTCTACACTTCTGCTCTCAAGTCAACGGGTTATTCCTCGAAAAGCTCTAGAACATCATTTTCACTTTCAATATCCAAGCGTAGCATCAGCCTTAGAGGAGATATTAACAACCTCACCTGCCCGCTAGAGCATGACTGAAAACAGGCCAAGAAGACTTCATGTCTCTATTCTTCATGGCTGAGGATAAGCCTTGATGAAGCGTGAGAACCAAATTCCTGCCGGAGTAATGTATCGCTCATGTGTCTCCTGATTATAAGAGAAGAGACCAAACTGACCCTGCCAACCTTCGGTCCATTCGTAGTTATCAACCAAGGTCCATGGGAAATATCCACGAACATCAACTCCATCATTGATGGCACGTCTCATTTGAGCAATGTGATTACGAAAAAAAGAAATGGACTTCTGAGCACTTTGCGTAGCAATTCCATTTTCTGAAACAACAATTGGTTTGTGATAGCGTTCTTTGATGGCACAGAGAACTCGATAGAGTCCCTCAGGAACAATCTCCCAACCCATTTGAGTATACTTTGAGCTCCGCTCACCCATGGTTCGAATGAAGAGCTCTTGGATGCTTGAGGTTTTAGAATAGTAATAATTCACTCCAATGAGGTCACAGGTATCAACGACTTGATCAAGGTGATCGTAGTTTTGACGTTGATAGATGTGATCAACCAATCCAGTAGGGTCATGGGTGAAGGAGCGACGACATTCTGGAAGTGAATAAATTCCGATGATAATGGCATCAGGACGTTCTTCTCGTACAATAGCTGCTGCATCACGAAACATTGCTGCCGAAGTACTCATTGCTTTCTTATAAGCGCCCGGATGGAGAAGCAATCCTGGTGGCCAATGCCCAGCAATCCATCCCAATTGCAAAGCTCCATTAGGCTCATTTTGGGGAACATAAATTTTAACATAAGGAGCTAGAACATGGACTAAACGTTTCACATGAGCATGCCATGCTTTTGAGACTTCTGGATGAGAGAAATTTGAGGAGGACTTTTTCTTTCCATCATAGAGCCAATCGGGAAAGGTGAAGTGCCAAAGTGTTACAACGGGCTCTATCCCTGCTTCTTTTAAATGACGTGCCATCGTAGCATATTGATGGAGTGCTCTCTCATTGATCACTCCTGGATGCGGCTCGATACGCGCCCACTCAACACCAAAGCGAAAATGACTAACTCCCAGACGCTTTGCAGCTTGAAGATCCCGATGAAACTCACTCCAAGAGAAAACAGCATCATCACCACGCGGAGGCACATGACCTTCTTGAGCGTAGCAATCCCAATCTGTTTTAAAATACCAAGGAGAAGTTGGTGCATAACCTCGATCTTCATTCTGAAAAGGAGCAGTAGAAATTCCCCACCAAAACGGCTCTCGAGGCAGCGGCCGTAGAACTTCTCTAGCAGAAGAAGGGGTGTAAGGAGCAGGAGCTGTAACACAGCTGCTCAACAACGTGCTAATAATTACCATTGCAAATAGTCGATACATCGTAAAGATAGAGAGCTTTTGAGAACTCTAGCTGCTACCCTCACTCTCCATGAAGAAAATAATAATTGCTCTTTTGATTTTTGAATATTCTCTGAGTAGCAGTTATTCTTTCAACCGCTTATCTCCTGACTCTGTTGTGATGAAAAATGGAACTTGCTACCATGGTCTCATCATTAAGAGAAGCGCTAAGGAAATTCTCCTTCAGCAATCATTAGGAGAGAAAACCATTCAGCGCTCTGAAATTGAGCGCATTGATGATTCAGGGAAGAGCATGATCTACTTTGATGATCTCGTTGATCCCAATAAAGCTCCTCCTTGGCGCATGATGGTGCAGGATCTTCGTTGCAATGATGCTATTAAGTCGTTTGTACAAATACCAGCTACAAGAATTGAAGAAGGTTACCTCCGCAATGTCCCCTACCTCTCCTTTCATATTAATAAACATGCAGAAATGAATGTCTACGGTGACCCTAAAGACCCTGCTTGTGTTGAGCTAGGTATTTATGCACGAGGAGAAAAGCTCCAGGCATTTCAAGAAATAGCACGCGATTTTTTTGCAGGATATATCTCTTCTCGTTCGGCATTGGCCACCTTCTATAGCCTCAATTTAAAAGGAGATGAAAAGCGCTCTGGAAAATTTATATTCAAAATCATGCCTCCTCAAGATCCTCAATCATTGGGAGCTTGGTGGATTTCTATTTATGATCCCAAGCGTCTTGAGAAAGCGCGCCTTAGTAACGCTGCTTATCAAAAAGTCACTCTTCCTGCTACAAAAGTTAGAACTAAAAATGGAACCTTACAAAAAAATCTCCAAAAGAAATACCAGGCTTTTCTTGCAGCATCGATGCTGCATCTCTTTGGAAAAGTACCTGGCTTTCTTGGTTTTTATCGAGATGAAAATAATCAGTTGAAGATCCTTCCTTTTCATGCTCCAGCAATCAACGGGGAGAAGCTTCCCTCAAGACCATCTCCCTAGTAACCGATGCTCAAAACACTCCTTCTATTACTCATCACACTTTTACTTACCGGTTGTGTCCTCCATCCACTAGGGCCACTAGAGAAAGCTCCCAAACACCAGTTTAAAAAACTGCAGAGCTACTACCCCTTTGCTTGGGGAATTTCAACAAGTAGTCTGCAGTATGAAGATAGAAAGGTAAGGAGAAGCTCCGAAAATTATTTCCAACGTGATTGGGATGTTCTTATTGAAGAGCACAAGGCTCCTCCTGTAGGTAATGCTCTCTATAGCTGGTCTCATTTTGAGAAAGATCTCCAAGCATTAAAAAAAATCGGAGTTAATTCCTATCGTTTCAGTATTGAGTGGGCTCGTGTAGAACCCAAGCCCGGTCACTATAATCAAGCAGCCATCAGAGAATACGCTCAAATGGCTAAAAGCTTGAAGGAGGCCGGTATTGAGCCCTATGTTTGTCTATGGCATTTTACTTTTCCTAGCTGGTTGGTCGATCAAAAGGATGGCTCTAAAACCAACTGGTCACACCCTCTAGCACGAGAACACTGGGATCGCTATGTCACCATGATGACTAGAAATCTCGCCCCCTACGTTACCTACTACGCTCCAGAGAATGAACCCAACGGCCAAGTCTTAACAGCTTACATTATTGGTTTATGGCCTCCTAATCATCTTCTCGATTTTCAAGGTTATAAAAAAGCTATTACTTTGAGTGCCGATTTCTTTCGTGATGCTGCTCTACGTATTAAAGCCATCCAACCAGAAGCTAAGATTCTCAGTATTGAAGCTATTCCTTACTGGTATCGTGGACCACTGGATCCTGGAGGAATCATCTACAATACTGTTGAGCACAATGCTTTTGATCACTTAGACAAAATTTATGACCTCTGTGATATCATTGGATTTAACTATTATTATAGTCAAGTTGCTGGTCCTCTGAGCATGCTCACCCAAGGAAGTCATCGAGGGACGCACTTTAGCATGATGGGGTGGCGTATTGATCCTCCAGCTCTTGGAAAGCTCCTCCGCAAAATTGGTAAACGCTACGATAAACCAATGATGATTACTGAAAATGGAATAGCAACGCTCGATGAGCAGCGACGAATCAAATACTTGCATGACCATCTTGCAGAAATTGCAACGACCATGAAGGAGGGATACGATGTAAAAGGATATTTTGTTTGGTCCCTTGCTGATAACTATGAGTGGCACTATGGCTATACTCCGAAATTTGGCCTTGCTGCCATGGATCCCAAAACCTTGGAGCGCATCCTCAAGCCTTCTGCTTTTTATTATCGCTCTGTTATCCAATCTTCCCAACAAGCAGGAAGAGTCTTACCCCCAGACCCATCAGGCTTCCAGTTGCAGTGTATTAAATCACTATCTACGTTGCAGCAATGAAGCTGACTACAGAAGTCATGCCATCATCTTCCTTGTTGAGGAACCTTTGCGATGAGTTGTTGTAAGTTGAGTAGTTCCTGCTGAAGCAAGAGTATTTGATTGGTAGGAAGAGCTGGTTTTCTTAATTCTTCGGTAATCTGAGCTTGCCTTTTCTTCCAAAGGGCAATTTGGAATCCAGACCATAATTCCTTGGCAGTGCGAAGAGGGTCTGCTGATTTTTTCTCAAGATCCCACGAAGCAATCAGTTCTTGTAGAGAGGGTGAAAGTGATGAAATCAATGACCCAAGAGATGGAGATGAAGAAAAATCCAAAGAGAGTATCTCCTCGAGTAAGGATAACTGAGCATCTAGCTGATGAGGTTTCGGATGTTCTTCTTCCTCTAGCCACGATCTGACTTCAGGATGAAGGAGTGCCAAACGACATAAGAGCTCTGTGGCTGCAGTGACCTTTTTTTTAGATGAGCGCTCTGGCGCTAAGGAGGGAAGATCAACACGGGAGGGAGATGATGCATCCAGAGCTTCTAGTGCTGAGGTAGAAATACCGAGCCGCAAAGCCACTTGAGCGCTTGTTGTTTCTCTAAGAACAGGATTGGGGAGTAGCTTGATGTAAGGAGCAAGTTGTGTTGCAAGAGCCGTCAGACGATAGGGAGAGAGGGGAGAGGAGCTCTCTTCTTGAGCTCGATCAATCGTATAATCAAAGAAATTTTTTGCTTGAGTCAGAACTCTTTCAAAAGCATCTCTTCCTTTTCCTTGAAGAAGGGAATGGGGATCTTCTCCCCGAGGTAGCACTGCTACACGCACTTCTAATCCTTGTGCTAGAAGCGCTGGCATAGAACGCTCTACAGCACTACCACCTGCAGCATCCGAATCAAAGCAGAGAATCACACGATTAACAAAACGCTTGAGCAAACGAGCTTGATCAGCGCTAAAAGCTGTTCCTTGTGGTGCTACAACATTGCTAAAGCCAAACTCAAAAGCAGTAATGAGATCAAGTTGGCCTTCCATCACAATAGCCTCAGAAGACTGAATCAAGGCTTTTTTACTTTTATCGATACCGAAGAGAATCTTCCCCTTGCTAAAAAGCAAAGTTTCTGGAGAGTTAACATACTTAGCCTGGGAGCTCTCTTCTTGAAGAAGACGACCACTGAAAGCGATGACATCGCCATAATCATTACGAATAGGAAAGATCAAGCGGTGACGAAAACGATCATAAGCTTCTCTAGAATTGCTCTCCAGTAGAAGCCCGGCAGCAATGAGTTCAGCGTTTTTAAACCCTTGACGATGCGCCCACGTTCTGAGGGCGTGCCAACCAGCAGGTGCATAGCCAAGTTGCCAAGCAATAGCCACTTCTTTGGAGAAACCACGCTTTTTTAGATAGTCACGAGCAAGAGCAGCATCAGGGGATCGCAAGAGTTGTTGATGATACCAGTGGGCCGCTTGTGCATGAAGATCTAGGAGCCTTTTCCTCTCTTGCGCTTGTGTACTGGCGTGATCATTGAGCTCTTCGACTAAGGTAATCCCCGCACGCTGTGCTAAACGTCGCACTGCTTCTGGAAAATCCAAATGCTCATAATCCATCAGAAAACGAAATACCCCTCCTCCCACACCACACCCAAAACAATGGAATGTTTGACGTGCTGGATGAAGATAAAACGAAGGGCTCTTCTCATTGTGAAAAGGACAAAGAGCACGAAAATTACTTCCTACACGCTTGAGTGGAAAGTACGATCCAACTAGATCGACAATATCAGTGGCAGCAGCTACTTGATTAATGCTTTCTTGAGAAATTTTGCTCATCAAAGCTAAATTCTTCCGGAAACTTATCAATAAAACTTTGCGTCGGCCAAGAAGCAGCTTCTCCAAAGGCACAAATAGTCCGACCAGCAATATTGTCAGCAATTTTGTGGAGCATTTTGGAATCTGATTCTTGAGCTCCTTCTCGGAGCATACGTGTGGAGAGTTTGGACATCCAGAGAACACCCTCCCGACATGGTGTGCACTGACCGCAACTCTCATGAGCATAAAATTGATTCAGATTATTCAACGCCCACAGCATGCTCCGAGAGTCATCCATCACAATGACTCCTCCACTACCAATCATAGAGCCAGCAGCAGCTAGAGAAGTAGCATCCATGACCATATCAAGCAGTGGAACCTCTTTCTCAATCATTGTTCCATCTTCTAATTTGACGTTGATTTTAAAAATTTCATTGGCACGTAATACCTTAGAGGAGCTACCTCCAGGAATAACTGCTTTAAGGCTTCTTCCAGGACGCAATCCACCACAAATATCGTAAATTAATTCACCCAAGGTCACAGAACCGACAGCCATTTCGTAAGGACCTGGCTTCATCACATCCCCACTGACACAAAGAACACGGGTTCCACCATCACCTTCACTTCCCATAGCAGCATACTCTGCAGCTCCAAGACGCAAGATATGCTTGATATGGCAAATGGTCTCCACATTGTTAACAATCGTTGGCGATTGATAGAGTCCAAGCACTGCTGGAAAGTAAGGTGGCTTAATACGTGGATAAGGACGCTTTCCCTCTAGGGACTCTAGAAGACTTGTCTCCTCTCCACAAATGTAGGCTCCTGCTCCTTCATGAAAATAAACATCGAGATCAAAGCCACTCCCAAAAATATTTTTCCCTAAGAATCCGTTTTCATAAGCCTCCTCAATAGCTTTTTCAACAATACGCTTAGCATGGCGAAATTCACAGCGCACATAGATATAGGCTAGATGAATATTCAGTGCAAAGGAGGTAATAATTATTCCCTCGAGTAATTGATGAGGATCTCGATGCAAGATATAGCGATCTTTGAAAGTACCGGGCTCTGACTCATCCCCATTGACACAGAGATAGTGAGCTTTCCCATCATCACGTCGAATAAATCCCCATTTCACACCTGTAGGAAAGGCAGCACCGCCTCGGCCACGGAGATGAGCAGCTTTAACTTCATTAACAATGGCTTCCGGAGACATGGTGAAAGCTTTTTTGGCTTCTTGATAACCACCATGCTTTAAATAGGTCTGAATATCTGGTGTGTAGTCAGGTTTTCCAGCGTTGGCAAAAACAATACGCTTCTCTCTGGGGTGAGGATGTTCAATTAAGGAAGACATAAGGTTAAGAATATTTTTCAATGATTGCTTCTGCATCATCGAGAGAAACGCGCTCCAGAAGATCGTCGTTGAGAAGACAAACTGGTGCTGAGCCACAGCTGGCTAAGCACTCGACAAATTCAATACTAAATTTTCCATCGGCACTGGTTGGCATTTCATGATTTCCATGAGCAGAAGGATCAATACCCACACCATGGCAGAGCTTCTGATGTAACTCATAGCTACCAGCCATGGCACAAGAGAGAGTGCGGCAAACACGGATGATTGTTCTTCCAGGAGCTTTTTGACGAAACCAGGGATAAAAAGTCACCACTTCAAGAACAGCAATGGAGTTGAGCTCTAGCTTGCAAGCAATCCAATCAATAGCACTCTGATCAATAAAACCAAAATGATTCTGCCACAAGTGAAGAAGAGGAAGAAGAGCGCTCCGCCTTGAAACAGGATAGTGAGTAATAGCCTTTTCAATTTCCGTTAAGAGTGCTAGCGGAATATTTTCTGCTTGAGGTAGAGAGGAGGAATTCATGAACAAAAAAAGGAAGAAAATCAGCAAAAGGGAAGTTTTTTTCTTGGAAAAATTTTGGAAACAGATCGTCGAATTTCTAAAAATTTCCAAAAAAAATAATTGTTAGTCTGTCTGTTTTTTGACTCTACTTCAACTCTTACTTTTCTCTTGTTTCTAACCCTGAATCAATAGCGCAAGAGCAAAAAGAGAGCCCTGGCTCCAGCGGTAGGATTCGAACCTACGACCAATCGGTTAACAGCCGACCGCTCTACCACTGAGCTACGCTGGATCGAGAGAGGCTACTCGAAATGTAAAACAAATCGGGCATTCATTATCTACAAAAAATTTGGGAATGCAACTCCCCACTCTCTCTTTTTTCTTAGATCATCTGGACGAATTCTTCAAATAAGTAGAGAGCATCATGAGGGCCTGGCGAGGCTTCTGGGTGAAATTGAACAGCGAGCATTGGCTTATCACGATGGCGTAATCCAGCAATCGTCCCATCATTGAGATGACGATACGTAACTTCCAGTGAGGAAGGGAGAGAATCCTCATCGATGGCATAGCCATGATTTTGTGCTGTAATAAGAATCCTACCTGTTCGTAAATCTTGAACTGGATGATTGGCTCCACGATGGCCAAACTTCAACTTGAAGGTTGTTGCGCCAAAAGCATGGCCTAGAATTTGTAACCCTAAGCAAATACCAAAAACAGGTTTGTACTCGGAGAGCAAGCGCGCAGTTTGATGAATAGAAAGAAGACGTGCAGGATCCCCAGGACCATTGGAGAAGAAGATTCCATCAGGCTGAAGAGCTAATACTTCTTGAGCTGAGGTGAATGCAGGAACGACCATCACGCGTAATCCTTGAGAGCGAAGCAAACGCAAGATATTTTTTTTTACTCCAAAGTCATAAACAACAATCATCTTCTCTTCCTTTTGATAAGGCAGTGGGAGCCTCACCTCTCCCCAAGGAGCAAGATCTTTCCCTAAAGGATCCCATTGATAAATTTCTCGAGTGGTAACCTCTTCAAGGAGGTCACGTTCTTCAAGAAAAGGAGCACTTTTGGCAAGAGCTACTGCTTCCCTATCGGTGATCTCTTCAGTTGTTAAGGAAGCTCTCATGACACCACTAATGCGAAGATGTTTTGTTAAGAGACGTGTATCAATGCCACCGATTGCCAAGATACCATGTTTCTGAAGATACTCTTGGAGTCTTAAATGAGAGCGCCAGTTACTAGCAAGATCGCTTGCCTCCTCAAGGATAAAGCCACTGAGATGAAGCCGATCGCTTTCGCTATCCTCGAGGTTCACGCCGTAATTACCAAGCAGTGGATAGGTCATGGCTACCAATTGGCCACGATAGGAAGGATCAGTGAGAATTTCCTGATAACCGCTCATGGAAGTATTGAAGCAAACTTCTCCTTGCGCGCTCCCCGTAGCTCCAAGCGAGAAGCCTCTAAAAACAGAACCATCCTCGAGAGCAAGAATGGCAGGAAGATGAGTAATCGAGAGCATAGGATGGAGAAGAAAACATGTTCCCCCCTTGGAGAAAATAAAAAAATGAAGAAAGATTGATTTCTTAGTGATACTTTGACTTTCTCCTCGAACGATGAATCTTCAATATTTCTTCACCTTCTTAAAAAAAAGGAGCCATTGTAACTGGCAACATGATCTCCTCTATACTTGCTGCCGTTTTCTAGCACGCCTTCTCTTTAAGGCTTTTTGTAGAGTTCATCTTGTTATTCTCGATCCTCCACCACTACTTGGTCCTTGTATTGTGGCTTCGAGTCATACTAGTCATTTTGAACCAGCACTCTTGAGTGCTTTCTTTCCACGCTCACTCGATTGGGTTGCGATGCAAGAGCTCTTCTCCCATCCTCTAGGATCTTGGTTCTTTGAGCATCTCAATGTCATCAGCATTGATCGCTCTGGAGAAAAACCATCAAAGAATCGTCGTGCTTTGGAAACAATGTTAAAACGACTCTCTCATGGACGAGCTATTGGTATTTTCCCAGAGGGAGGGATTCGCTCTGGAAGTTCTTCTATTCTAGAAAAAGCTCCCATGAAGCCTGGCTTTCTCTCCCTGAGTATTCTTGCTCAAGCTCCTATTATTCCTTGTGTGATTTTAGGTTCTGACCGGCTTTATCAATTAGGCTGCTGGCTTCGTCGGCCAACCCTTTGGATGATTATTGGAGAGAAGATTCTTCCTCCTCAACAAGAAGGCCTTTCCTCAAAAGAGTCTCGAGAAGAGCTAGAAGTAAAAGTTCATTCTATCTTTCCTGCTCTCCAAGAAGAACTTTGTCGCCGATTTGAATTAAGAAGAGAAGACCTTCCAAAAACAGCTCAAGAAAGGAGAAAAGCTTGAAACGGCTTCTCCACACATCCCTGGATCGGATGATGTATACGATGATGCATTACTTGCAGTGGCAGTTACGTCATGACGTCATCTCCCGAGAGGAGCTGGAAGACTATTTGAGAATATTTCGCTCTTGGAGTCGTAATGATTATTTTTCTCTCACTCCCATGAAAAAATTAAAAGTGAGCCAAACGTTTGTGACTTGGGAGAGTCCATCTTCTTCAGTTTTTCCAGAGAATCATCGTGCTCGTGCTCTTTTCTTTCCCTCTTCAAGAAAGAAGAGTCAAGGAGCTCCAACACTTATTATCTTGCATGCACTCATGTCTGCTTCTGATTTGGGTTATCGACGTATTGCTGCAAAGATGAATCAGAGAGGATGGAATGTTCTCTTCCCTCACCTTCCCTTTCACTATTCTCGAAAACCGCAAGGTCATCTTCATGGATCACTTGCTATCAGCGCTCACTTGATCCGAACAGCTGAAACATTGCGTCAAGCAGTTCAAGAAATACGTCAGCTTCTTCACTGGTCCCGCGAGCAAGGATCTCAACGTCTTGCTCTACTGGCCACTAGTTACGGTGGTTGGATAGCCTCACTCTTACTCTCCCTAGAAACAATCGAGATCGCACTGCTACTACAACCTATTATCAACTTGAGAAGAGTGACTTTTGAGAGCCCTCTTGCAGCTTCTCTTGGATCCCTACTCCAGCGCCATGGGATCACTCCTGCTCATTTAGAGGAACACGCTCATCTCACAGAGCCCTCTTCTACGTTACCTTGTTCCTCAAGAGGAAAAATCACTATCATTGGAGGCAAATATGATTCTCTTGCTCCTGCAGAAGAGTTAAGGGCCTTCGCTTCAAAATGGGGAGCTCATTATCTAGAAGCAGAACAAGGACACTTCGGATACCAGGCAATGCAGCAAGCTCTTAAACTTATCGAGCTCTATTAGTAGTATTTCACTAACGTTGTAGTCGCTTGTTTTGGCTTCACTTCGCGGTGCTCGAGTTCTCAAGTATCAGAATACACGATGAGTTTGCGCTCCTCGTTTCTGGGACTCTATCGGCTATAACTTCATTTAAAAAACTGCTAGAGCAGCTCTAGGAAGAACTATTTGAAAAGAGGATCATCCTCTCTTGGTGAGAGGGCAATTTCAACAGAACCTCTAGCAGTAAAGTATTCTTTGATCACCTCATGGAGGTACTCGAGGGTAACTTCATTGATTTCTACTTCACGAGTACGATAATGCTCAAATCCTAACCCCAGGAGCTCTTCACTCAAACAGCGAGAAGCAAAACCGGCAATCGACTGAATAGCGATAGCTTCCTCTCCAAGAATTTTTTTCTTAGCTCTAGAAAGCTCCTCCTCGGTTAATCCTTCTTCAAGAAGAAGGTTGATCTCATCATTGAGCGCTCGAGAGGCATCCCCCAATTTTTCAGGATCTGTACCGAGATAAAAGGTAAATGATCCAGCAGCTAAGCCCATGGACAAGGAACCTCCTGCGTAGTAGGCCAGAGCTTCTTGTTCTCGTATACGATTGAAAAATCGAGATCCCAAATCACTACAAGCCGAATCTAGTAGCTCTAGGGCGGGACGATGTGGACTACTGAGTGGAGCTGTGAGGAAACCTTTGAGCAAAACTGCTTGTTTTTTCTCTCGGAAAGAAAGCTGGCGAACTGGCTCTCTAAGAGCTCTAGGGGCTGATGTCGAGGAAAACTGCAAGGTGCCAGAAGGGATCGTTGCAAAAGCCTTCTGAGCCATTTCAAGAACCTCATCTCTCCTCACATCACCAAAAATAGCAAGCACTCCGTTATGGCCAACAATCATTTCATCCCGAAACTGCTCCAGCATTCTTGAGTTGAGCGAAGTCACTGTTTCTGGAGTTCCTAGCAGTGGTCTTGCGTAAGGATGATCTCCAAAGAGTTTTTCTTTTAAGATCTTTCGCGCTACGGTGAGTATTTGATCCTCTTCAGACTCAAGAGCAGCAAGCTGCACCTCCTTTTCATGATCCACTTGGTGAGGAGGGAAGGTAG
The DNA here is from genome assembly GCA_021849805.1 of bacterium. GTDB lineage: Bacteria > Verrucomicrobiota > Verrucomicrobiia > Chthoniobacterales > UBA6821 > CAIWMF01. The sequence continues at coordinate 4,795 of JAJZSL010000016.1, read as the reverse complement.
CTTCTTCTAGAAGTTCGGCAAATAAATGAAGACCCAATCGAAGATGAGGGGTCATGATATGATCGATTGAGAAGAAGAGGCTGTTATTTCCTGCGGTTGCTCCCAGAGAAGCTCCTACTTGTTCAATAGTCCGTGCGATATTCTCAGCACTTCTCCTTTTTGTCCCTTTACTCAGCGTACTTGTTAGTAGATCGCTAATTCCATTGTTCTCTCTGGTTTCTCCAAGAAGACCACCTCGAAACATTGCTGCTATTGAAATTAAAGGGAGAGAATGGTCTTCACAAATCAAGAGCCGAAGCCCCGAGGAGAGTAAAACTCGTTCTACTTTTCGTTCTTCTCTTCTTTGTTTCTTCATAGTTGTTGTTAGATCAGTTGACTTCACCTTGGGATCTAGGGAAACAATCGTCAGCCCTTCAGGCAGAAAATAAGCAGCTGCAGCGCTCTTTACTTCATGGAGAGTCACTCGTCCAATAGCAGATAAATAATCTCTTCCAAAGTGAGGATTCCCAGTTTCTAGCAAGTTGGAAACATAATTACTTGCTCTCCCTTGAACCGTTGTGAGTGAAGAGAAATGAGTTGCAAGAAGAATATTTTTTGCTTTTTCTAGCTCCTCTTCCTCAACTCCTCGCTCAAGAACTTTCTGAACTTGAGCAATAATTTCTGCTTCAAGAGCTGCCCGCTTGGATGGGTGAGCAGATGCTCCAACATAGATCAATCCTTCCTCTGCATTTAATCCATAGAATCCAGCTCCCACTTGATGAGCTAGCTGTTTTTTTTCACGAATCTCTTGATGGAAAAGAGAACTAGCACCAGAACCAAGAATAGTCATGAGCACTTCTGTAGCAGGAGCTCTAGGATCTAGGTTTCCAGGACCTCTCCAGGCCATATTTAAACGACTCAACTCAGTAGCAAATGTTTGACGTTCTACTTTGAGACCAACTTGTTTTGGCTCTTTTTCAATCAATACTGGCTCCTGTGGCTTACGTGGATAACCCTCAAAAAAATGAGTGAGCTGCTCTTCAATAGCTCGAGGATTAATATCCCCTACAATGACCAAACCAATATTGTTAGGAAGATAACGTTTTTGATAATACTCAGCAACATCATCACGAGTTAGTTGGTTATAAATATCGAGATGACCAAGAATCGGTTGAGCAAAAGGACTCACACTATAGATTGTTCTAAAGAGAAGTTTTTGAAGAACTCCTTCAGGATGATCCTCAACCATGGCATGCTCACGACGAATGACTTCTTGCTCTTTGACGTATTCATCAGCCCGAAGAGTCGCATTCATCATGGCATCTGCTAAAATCTCAATAAACGCAGTAACTCCAGCAGAAGGTCCATTGATCCAGTAAACAGTTCGATCAAACGAAGTATAGGCATTCATATAGCCACCTTGTTGCTGAACTTCTTGAGCAATAACTCCAGGAGGGCGTTTGGACGTACCTTTAAAGAGCATATGCTCAAGGAGGTGAGAGAGCCCTGCTCCCAACCATTTTCCTTCATGAATACTGCCTGTTGCACACCATGCTTGAACACAGGCAACAGGAGCGCGATGATCCTCTTCTAAAAAAACGCTCAGACCATTAGGAAGGAGAAAACTGGTTGTTCTCCATGAGAAATAGTCATGGAGGTTATGAAAAAAAGAGGGGGAAGAGATCATGAAAAAAATGTTCCTTAAATAATCATCAGGATAGATGCCATAGCGCTTCTACCGTACCGATAGAAGCTTAGAGTTGAGTGTTGGTGCTTCAAAGGGAAGAACAAAAGCTTCCTTAAAATCGAGAAGGTGAGAAAAAGAATCGAGTGTGTCTCCTTCTGTTTTTCCTAAAATACCAACATCAATGAAAAGAAAAATCATGGCTCCAATATCAGAAGAGCTCCTAATGCCCCAATAATGAAGGACATGAATAGTCATAGGACCAAATTCCTTAAGAGCTCGATCACGAAACTTTTCTACGCACTGGCGAGCACTCAGATGAGTCATGGCTCTGGTTTTTTGATTTTTACGATGTTCTTTTGTTTTAGAATTGAATACTTCTCGTAAGAAAACAAAAGCATCAGGATGATAACGTTGATCTTTTTTTAGGATTAATGCTAGAGCATTCTCAAGACTCAAAATTTGCATGAATAAAATAATAACTTAAGCTCCGAAGCTCAATGAATCAGTAAACAGAGAAGATTGAGCATGAAGAGCGCGATAATGTTTCACTCCCAAACCAACAATAAAAGCTCCTAGAAGAGCAAGGAGAACAAGCTGTTCACGACGCGTCAGGAAAAACATGTCACTCTTTTTTGGGTTTTTCTGCTTTGGGAGAAGGATTTTTTTTCTCAGGAAGATTTTTTCCAACAGGTGCTGCTTTTGTTTCTGGAGTGGCAGTTGTTTTCTTCTCAGAAGAATCAGTGCTACTCCCCTTCTCCCCTTGAGTTGAGCTGGACTCATTTTGAGCTGAGCTTTTGTACCCTTCGCTTCGATAATCGGTGATATAAAAGCCAGAACCTTTGAAAAGAAAACCTGCTCCTGCTCCCAGCAATCTTTTTACCTTGCCCTTCCCCCAAGGCTTTCTTGGACAAGATTCTTGAGGACAAGTTCTATAAGCTGCCGAAGACATCGACTGGAAGACTTCGAAATGGTGATCACATTTACTACATTCGTACTCGTAAGTAGGCATAGGAGAGAGAAGATTAAAATTTTTGGAGTATTTTGGAGCGGTAAGATAACAGAAAAAACCCTTCAAGGCCACATCTTCATTCACCGAGCAATCAAGCTCCTAGTACGGTAAAATTTCAACAAGATCTCCCTCTTCAAGAAGATCAAAAAGTTCGATGATATCCCTATTTGCCAAACGAATACAGCCTTTGCTTGCAGGAGAACCTAAGTGATCCTCCTGATTGGTTCCATGGATATAAATAAAGCGATCGTACGTATTGGCATTGTTAGGTTCTAAGCCATGGAGCCAGAGAATCCGAGTTAAGACATGATCCTCTTCTCCGCCCAGAGAAGCAAGCTGACCGGTGGCTCTTCTGCTTTGAAAAATCATATAACAAGGAGCTCCAGCTCCCATTTTCTCCCTAATAATAAACTTTCCTAATGGTGTTTTAAAACTCCCTGGTTCATGACCCAGACCAAATCGGGAACTTGAAATTGCGTAGGAGAGAAGTGGCTTTTGAGAGAAGGAACTTTCTTTTGTCTCAAAGACTTCTAAGCGTTGTAGAGCAATAGTAATTTTGAGATAATGCTTCTCTTGGAGTTGTTGCATGATGGTTATCATTAATACTTGAGCCGAGTGGGAAGAAGAAACTAAACTTTTTGCTTTCTTTTTATTTTCCAGATTTCTTCAAATGTCCTCTTCCCAATTATCGAGCTCAGGCAAAAGAGTAGCCGTTCTCGGAGCTACTGGTGCTGTTGGCATTGAGTTCTTAAAAGTCTTGGAGCGCCGCTCTTTTCCAATCAAAGAACTCCGTCTTCTAGCTTCTCCACGCTCAGCAGGGACTTCCCTGTTTTTTCAAGGAGAGAAAATTCCCGTTGACGTACTCCGTAGAGAGAGCTTTCGCGGCATCGATCTTGCTTTTTTTAGTGCTGGCGGAGAAATCTCCAAGCAATTTGCTCCAGCAGCTCTTGATGCTGGAGCTCTGGTCATTGACAATTCTTCAGCTTTTCGGATGGATCCCACTGTTCCACTAGTGATTCCAGAAATTAATGCTCATCAAATCAACAATCATCGTGGGATCATTGCTAATCCTAATTGCTCAACAGCCATTGCTCTGATGGCCCTCTACCCTCTACATCAACAATTTCAACTCCGCCGTGTCATTGCCTCAACCTATCAGGCTGTTTCAGGAGCAGGAGCCATGGGCATGGAGGAGTTAGAGACTCAAATCCTGGACAGTACTGAGAAGCGACCGCTTATTTCCAAGCACTTCAAGCACCAGATTGCCTTTAATTTAATTCCACAGATCGATTCCTTTTTAGAGAACGGCTATACGCGCGAAGAAATGAAACTTCAAAATGAAAGTCGTCGTATTCTCAACCTACCAGACCTTCAAGTTTCTGTTACTTGTGTTCGTGTCCCTGTTTATCGAGCACATTCTCTTGCCATCCATGCATCCTTTCAACAGCCCGTCTCGCTTTCCAAAGCTCAAGATGCTCTCCTAAGTGCTCCAGGAGTCGATCTTTTAGACAATCCCTCCGAAAGCCTCTACCCTATGCCTCTTTACGCTCAAGAGTCCGATTGTTGCCATGTAGGGCGACTACGTTTAGAGCAGGGAAATCCTTATGGTCTTGCCTTTTGGGTTTGTGGTGATCAACTCCTCAAAGGAGCAGCACTCAACGCTGTACAAATTGCAGAGTGTCTCTAAAAACATAAAAAACAGTATCCTCATTCAACCATGAGCAACTCTACAATTTCCTCGAATCGTAGTACCCCACCTCTAGCCCCTTGGGATCTAGATCTAGAAGCGCAAAGTGAGGAACAGGCGCCCCTCCTGGCTTCTTCTATCGCCAGTGGGCACATCAGTGATACTACTGGAGGGCAGAGAGAGGAGAGGAGTGCTCTAGGGACGCTGGAAAGAAGATCCTCCTACGGTTCTATAGGTGAAGTGAACCTTCCTAGAGGGAATCAATCAAGAGGTCCTATCACCACCGCACTTGCTCCAGCGCTCAGCGCTCCCCAGCGAGCAGAAGCACTTCTAGCCAGCTTAGAGAGAGAGCGACAAATAGTCCGTACCATCGAGCAAGACATCAAGAAACTGCATTATGCCGATACAATCTCCTTGGTGATGAGCTTGGATT
>JAJZSL010000006.1 GCA_021849805.1 bacterium | reverse complement strand
GGAGAGATTTTTAAAAAAGGCAAGGCCGAAGACCGAGCGCTATCTCAACGATAAGGTGATGGGAGGAGAACGCTGCCTTTTTTAAAAAAGATCAAGTCAATTTGCTGCAATTTCTAAGTAATTTGACGATAGTTCTAACGGGCACTCTTTTATTGAGAAAAAGCATGTAGGGTAGACTTTCCTGGTTCGCTCTGGTAGTTGTAACGTCTGCTTTTAATCCAAGTTGGATCAATATTCCTACCTTCTTCTTTGACAGCTTGGACTTTTTGCTTGCACCTCTTCCTTAGAAAACGCCACCACAATGGTTGACTGATGCCTTTATGAATAAAAAAACAATAAGCTTCTTTGCCCTCGTCATGATGAATGTTGCTGCGATTGATAGTTTGCGCATTCTTCCTGTCAGCGCTGAATATGGCCTCTCTCTCATTTTCTATTATGTACTAGCAGCCCTTCTCTTTTTTATTCCAACAGCACTTATCTCAGCAGAGCTATCCACTGGTTGGCCAGAAACAGGAGCCATGTACGTTTGGGTGAGAGAAGCTTTTGGAACCAAAGTTAGCTTCATGATTACTTGGGTCCAGTGGATCAGTAATATTGCATGGTTTCCTACCATGATGTCTTTTATTGCAGCAACGATTTCCTACTGTATCGATCCGCATCTTGTGAATAACAAACCGTACATGATTACGCTGATCTTCTGCTTATTTTGGGGTATTACTTTTCTTAATTTTTTTGGAATTAAAACCGCAAGCATTTTTAGTAGTCTCTCGGTGATTCTTGGAACACTGGTTCCCATGGGCTTTATTATTAGCTTAGGCGTTCTTTGGATGATCTTAGGAAAGCCACAAAACATCAATTTCAGTTGGCACGCTCTTCTCCCTGATATAAGAAATGCTGATAACATGGCACTCTTGACTGTTCTGCTCTACAGTTTAGTTGGCATTGAGCTCTCAGCAGCTCATGCAGGCGAAGTGAAGAACCCTCAGCGCAATTACCCTAAAGCCATTCTTTGGTCGGTACTTATCATTTTAGGGAGCCTTATTTTTTCTTCCTTGGCTATTGCTCTGGTTGTCCCCCAATCAGAACTCAATATCATTGCTGGTCTGCTGCAAGCTTTTGAAACATTTTTCAATGCTTTCCATCTTCGAGGACTCATGCCTCTCTTGGCCCTCTTAATCACAATGGGAGCACTAGGCGGACTGAATTCTTGGATTTTAGGACCAAGTAAAAATTTACTTATTGCTTGTGATGATGGTTGTTTGCCCAAGCAATTGGGAAAGAAAAATAAACATCATGTCCCCATCTTTCTTCTTTTATTACAGGGAGTCATTTTCTCCTTGCTCACCGCCCTTTTTCTACTGATGCCAACAATTGGTAGTGGCTTTATTCTCTTAACCAACATTGCTTCGATCTTAGCGTTGCTAGGATATATAGCAATGTTTGCCTCTGCCCTGAGACTACGCTACAAACATCCCACAGTCCTCCGCTCTTTCACCACACCGGGAGGTAAATTAGGTCTTTGGATTGTTTGTTCTCTTGGCTCGTTGAGCTCTTTATTCACCATGGGTCTTGGTTTCCTCCCTCCAAGCCAAATTCCTGTTGGTAATCCTCTCTACTACCAGCTGATCATTGGTTTTGGGCTGATCCTAGGTTGCTTCTTCCCCTTATTCCTCTACAGAGCTCATGAGCGCTCTCCTTGGAAGAAAATCTAGCTCCTTGAGCAATTCACTTGGAGACTTGCTCAAGGATTTTTTGAGTATCAGGCTGATGAGAAGTTGCCTGCACCATAGGTGTGACCTTCCAGAAATGAGAACAATAAGTCTCCCAGTTTTTAATAATTTGCTCAGCAAGAGTACTTCCAGTTTTTTGAACATGCTGGAGAAGGAGTTCTTGAAGCACTGCTGTCTCTTCCTGAAGATCAAGTCGCTGAGCACTGACTAATTGAGTGTTGATCTGCTGGAGAAAAAAATCCGTTGCATCAAGAATGTAGGCCATACCGCCTGTCATCCCAGCACCAACATTTCTACCGACTGGCCCAAGCACGACGACAACTCCTCCTGTCATGTATTCACAACAATGATCACCTGCTCCCTCAATAACAGCCACTCCTCCGGAATTACGCACACAGAAACGCTCTCCTGCTCGACCACGAGCAAAGAGATGTCCACCTGTGGCACCATACATTACTGTGTTCCCTAGGATACTATTCTCCTGCGCTAGAAAGCGATGACCAGAACGTGGACGAATAACAATTTCTCCTCCACTCATCGACTTGCCAACATAATCATTAGCTTCGCCACGGAGAAACATAGAAATTCCAGGTGCTAGAAAAGCCCCAAAACTCTGACCTGCTGTTCCTTCAAACTCCAGTGTGATAGTCCCCTCGGGGAGGCCTGCTTGACCATAGCGATAAGCCAATTCACCAGAAAGCTTTGTTCCTGTGGAGCGATGAGTGTTATTCAGATGATAGGAGAGTCGAATTGCTCTTTTGTCACGTAGGGCTTCCTCAGCATCCTGAAGAATAATATCATCAAGTGGTTGATCATACTCCGGATCATTGCGCTCGCGTGTGGCATGACGAATGGCTGTAGGATCATCGGCAACAACATCATGAAGCATCCGAGCGAGATTCAGTTTGTTAGCTTTAGGATGATTTTCTATGGTGCGCTGACGCAAGTAATCTCCACGGCCAATCATCTCATCGAGAGTACGAAATCCCAGATGCGCCATAATCTGACGGACCTCTTGAGCTACCGCATTGAAAAAATGAACAACATGCTCCGCCTTTCCTTTGAATTTTCCACGTAGTCGCTCCTCTTGAGTAGCCACACCGACAGGACAACTATTGAGATGACATTGACGCACATAAACGCACCCCATGGCAATGAGAGCTGCTGTTCCAAAATTATATTCCTCCGCTCCAAGCAAAGCCGCATAAACAATATCCTCCCCACTACGCATGCCCCCATCTGCTCGAAGAGTGACACGATTGCGAAGTTGGTTGAGCAGTAAAACTTGATGAACTTCTGCTAACCCCAGTTCCCATGGGCCTCCAGCATGCTTAATAGAACTTAAGGGGGAAGCTCCCGTTCCTCCTTCATGGCCGCTAATGAGAATAATATCTGCATGAGCCTTAGCCACGCCAGCAGCAACGGTTCCAATACCACTCTGGGCAACAAGCTTCACACAAACACGAGCACGAGGATTGACTTGTTTGAGGTCGTAGATGAGTTGTGCTAAATCTTCAATAGAGTAAATATCATGATGGGGTGGTGGTGAAATCAGCGTCACTCCAGCTCTAGAATGCCGCAGTGTAGCAATATAGTGATTGACTTTCGCTCCAGGAAGCTGGCCTCCTTCTCCTGGTTTGGCTCCTTGAGCCATCTTAATTTCAATTTCCTTGGCACTAGCCAAATAAGCTGCTGTAACTCCAAAGCGTCCTGTGGCAATCTGCTTAATTGCACTATTGGCCCAATCTCCATTCTCATGGCGCTTATAGCGACGAGGATCCTCTCCACCTTCTCCAGAGTTAGACTTGCCTCCAATGCGATTCATTGCAATGGCTAAGGTTTCATGAGCTTCAGGACTAAGCGCTCCCAGGGACATTCCAGCTGTTGTGAAACGGCATCGAATCTCCTCAATGGACTCGACTTCTTCTAGAGGAAGAGGTGTTGAGGATTTGGGAACAAATTCTAGAAGATTTCTCAGGGAATGGGGCCTCGAGGAGAGCAGCGCCTCCACATACGATTTGTAATCTTCGGCACGCTCCGTACGCAGGAAGGTATGAAAATTCTTAATCACAGCTGGCGTCACGGCATGGAGCTCTCCTTGACGACGGAAGCGATAAAAACCAGGATCTTCTAATTTCCTAATTTCCGTAGGGTCTTGCTCTGAGGGAGCATAAGCTTGCTGATGACGCAGCAAGCTTTCTTGAGCAATCTCCTCAAAACCGATACCCTCCAGGGATGAGGCAGTCCCAGTAAAGCATTCCTCGATCACCAAGGAAGAGAGACCAAGAGCTTCAAAAATTTGAGCTCCACGATAACTTCCTATCACCGAGATTCCCATTTTTGACATGATTTTGAGGAGTCCCTGACAAAGCGCTTTTTTGTAGTTGAGCAGAGCTGTCGGATAATCGGTAGTAACCACACCTCGATGATGTAGCTCTCGAATTGTTTCGATGGCCAAGTAAGGATGAATCGCACTAGCTCCATAGCCAATTAAGCAGGCAATTTGATGGACATCACGAGCCTCTCCTGTATCGCTAATTAAACTTGCTCTCATCCGCTTACCCACACCAATGAGATGATGATGCACCGCTCCCATGATCAAAAGAGCTGGAATGGCAACCCACTCATGATTGAGAGCACGATCGCTGAGAATAATTAGCCGTGCTCCATCATCAATGGCTGCTTCTGCTTGCTGACAAAGAGTGCGAATAGCTCTATGAAGACCTTGAGGACCTTCTGAACTTCTCCAGCACGTAGAGAGGGTAAAAGAGCGATGAGGATCACCCACGTTCTTTAGTTTCAAAAATTCTTCACTGAGCAAAATAGGAGAATCAAGGGTGATTTGCTCTGCATGAGCTGGTGTTTCTGCCAGAAGATTGCGCTTCCACCCAAGCACCGTAAAGAGAGACATCACCAGTCGCTCTCGAATGGGATCAATTGGAGGATTGGTAACTTGAGCAAAAAGTTGACTGAAATAAGTGTAGAGCAACCTTGGCCTCAGAGAGAGAACAGCCAGTGGTGTATCATTACCCATCGAGCCAATAGGCTCTGATCCATCATGAATCATCGGCTTGAAAACCATTTCTAACTCTTCGTTGGTGTAGCCGAGGGAAATCTGTTGTTGGGTCAAGGTTAAGAGGTCTAACTCCTCTACTGGCTCAATAATTTCCTCTGCTTGGACTGGCTTGATTTTCAAGAGATGTTCATCGACCATCGCACGATAATCTCTTTGCGAAGCAAGCTCCTCCTTGATTTCTTCATCCCGTAGGAGCAGCCCACGAGCAAGATCAATAGCGATCATTTCACCTGGTCCAAGGCGCCCTTTTTCAAGAATAGTACTCTGGTCGAGCAAACTGACACCAATTTCAGAACCAAGAGAGAAAAGTCCATCGCTAGTGATTTCATAGCGTGCTGGACGAAGGCCATTGCGATCAAGAGAAGCCCCTACAGTTACTCCATCAGTAAAAATCAAAGCAGCAGGTCCATCCCATGGTTCTCCAAGACAAGTATGATATTCATAAAAACCAGCGAGAGCCGCTGAAAGATCTTTCTTAGAACGCCAGGCTGGAGGAACAAGCATGGTCATTGCATGCAAGAGTGAGCGGCCTGACATAGTGAGCATTTCAAGCATATTATCCAGACTTGCTGAATCAGAACCTCCCGGCTGAATAATAGGCTTGAGCTGATGAATCTCCTCACCCCAGAAATCAGTTTGAAGTTCACATTCTCGTGCTTGGGTCCATAGGCGATTGGCTCGTATGGTATTTATTTCACCATTGTGAGCAAGCATCCTAAAGGGCTGTGCTAGAGACCATGTGGGAAAGGTATTAGTACTATAGCGCTGATGATAAAGAGCGAAAGCTGTTTTAAATTCAGGGTCCGAGAGATCCGAGAAAAAATGCTCCAAGGACTTAGAAACAAGGAGGCCCTTATAAACAATCATGCGATGAGAGAAGGAGGCGATGTAAAAATCGTCCATTTTCTCACTAGCAATTCGATCCTCAATCTCATTGCGCGTTAAGAAAAGGCGCCTCTCATAATCATCAGCACTCATTCCATAAGGGCGACCAAGGAGAACTTGCTCCATTGCAGGGAGTGTCATCAGCGCTTTGGTTCCAAGCACACGGGAATGGAGAGGAAGAGGACGCCATCCAAAGCAGAAGAGCCCCCTCTTGGCAATAATTTCCTCAACAATAGCCTTGGCATGTGCTTGAGCGTAGAGATTTTCACGAGGAAGAAACATCATCCCGACACCTAGGTCTTCCTGGCAGTAGAGACGCTGACCACGGCATTCAATCTCTTTCCTTAGAATTTTATAAGGAATCTGCGTTGTTACTCCAGCTCCATCTCCCGTTCTAGCATCAGCATCCAGAGCACCACGATGCACTAGTCCTCCCAGGGAGCGAAGAGCGACACGAAGAATGCGGTTGGAAGGAACGCCGCTGATTTGCGCAACCATACCAACACCACAAGCGTCATGTTCCCTAGAGGGATGATAGAGGCCTTGGGTACGTGGGAGAGCATTATTCATGGAACTATATCGATTTTCTTTGTCATCGTGATGGACGCCAATGATGATGATAAATCGTCTAGAGATGCCATGCAAGGCTCATGGAAAAAGATTTTCATCGATTCACTTCTTTTATTTCCATAGCCTTTTGCTCGTAGGGGTATCGTAGGGGCACCTTCTCCCTAGGATAGGTCAGCAGTAGCAACGTTCCCTATTTTCTTCAACAAGCTTTCCCTCAAGAACATTACACTCACGTTTCTACTGACGAAGCCTTCTTGCGAAATAGCTCATCGTCGTGTAAAATGAATTTTCTTCTTTTTCATTTGCTCTGATTTCTCACCATTGTTGTTCCCTAATTTTTTCTTTGATCGAGTTTCTTCAACTAGTTTTTAAAATAGTCTTCTCTTATGCTTAATAATTTTACTCCACGCGCTCAAGAAGTCCTAACTCTTGCTAGAAAAGAAGCGGAGAATCTCCACTCTCATTATATCGGCACCGAGCATCTTCTCTTGGGGCTCATTCAGCTTGGTCAAGGTGTTGCTGTTAATGTCTTACAAAAAATGGGGCTCAACCTAGAATCTGTACGCCAAGAGATCAAGAAACAAGTAGGGGAGGAGGCCTCCTCAAAAAAACCAACTGGCAATATTCCCTACACGCCTCGTGTCAAAAAAGTCATTGCTCTCGCCGGCAAAGAAGCCAAAGCTCTTCAACATAGCTACGTGGGTACAGAACATCTCCTCCTTGGCTTGTTGCGAGAAGGAGAAGGGATCGCCTCGCGTGTACTGCAACAACTGGACGTTGATATCGAACAAACAAGAAATGAGATTCTCAAAGAGTTAGATCCTCACTTCCTACCCGGAGAGAGTGATGATGCTGAATCTGTGCTATCAGGAAGTGGCTTGGGTATGGCCTCCTCCAAAACGCCTGCTCTAAAATCCTTTGGCCGCGACCTCACAGAATTAGCACAAAAAGGTGAGCTCGATCCTGTTATTGGACGGAGTGAAGAAATTGCTCGCGTGATTCAAATTCTCTGTCGTCGTGGAAAAAATAATCCTGTTCTCCTCGGAGAAGCTGGTGTTGGTAAAACAGCCATTGCTGAAGGGCTCGCTCAAGAAATTGCTCATGGCAACGTTCCTGAAATTTTAGCCACCAAACGTATTGTCACGCTAGATTTAGCACTTATGGTTGCTGGCACACGATATCGTGGCCAGTTTGAAGAGCGCATCAAAATGGTCATGGATGAAATTCGTCGTAATAAAAATGTCATTCTCTTTATCGATGAGCTTCATACCATTGTAGGAGCTGGCTCTGCAGAAGGGGCTATGGACGCTTCCAATATCATCAAACCAGCCCTTAGTCGTGGAGAACTCCAGTGCATTGGAGCCACAACACTTGATGAGTATCGCAAACATATTGAAAAGGACTCTGCTCTAGAGCGCCGTTTCCAAACAGTTAAGGTAGAAGAACCTTCCATTGAGGAAACCGTTTTGATTTTAAAAGGATTGCGCTCCAAGTACGAGAGCCATCATAAAGCCATTTTCTCTGAGAGTGCTCTAGAAAAGGCCGTGACACTCTCCGAACGCTACCTGACCACGCGCTTTCTACCTGATAAGGCGATTGATCTGATGGATGAAGCTGGTGCTCGTGCTCGCATTGCAAGTATGGTCCGTCCTCCCAAAGTCAAAGAAATCGAGGAAGCCATTGATTCCTTACGTCTTCAAAAAGAAGAGGCCATCAAAGCTCAAGATTTTGAAAAGGCCGCTTCGTTGCGTGATGATGAGAAGAAGGAAAAAGAAAAGTTAGAATCTCTCCTCGCTGCTTGGCGTCAAGAACGTCAGGAAAAAGAAATCTTAGTGACAGAAGAGGATATCATGCATGTCCTTGCTAAAATGACGGGCATCCCCTTACAGAGAATGGAGCGTCAAGAAGCAGAAAAATTACTAGGCATGGAAGAGGAACTCAAGAAGAAGATCATTGGCCAAGACGAGGCTATTAGCTCCATTAGCAGGGCCCTTCGTCGCTCTCGTGCAGACTTAAAGGACCCTCGCCGTCCTATTGGGTCTTTTATTTTCCTAGGTCCCACCGGTGTCGGGAAAACTTTCCTAGCTCGCACTCTTGCTGAGTTCATGTTTGGTGATCCCGAATCACTCATTCAAATTGATATGTCCGAGTACATGGAAAAATTTACTTCTTCGCGACTCATCGGCTCTCCTCCTGGTTATGTTGGTCATGATGATGGAGGGCAACTCTCCGAAGCAGTACGGCGCCGGCCTTATTCTGTTGTCCTTTTCGATGAAATTGAAAAAGCACATCCTGATATCATGCATCTTTTACTTCAAGTGCTCGAAGAAGGAAAAATTACTGATAGTCTGGGGCGCAAGGTTGATTTTAGAAACACCATCATCATCATGACCTCTAATGTTGGTGCTGAACTCATCAAGAAGCAACATACCTTAGGCTTTGGCGCTCCTCTCCTGGATACCAATCACGATGCTATGCGTGAGAAGATCATGGAGGAGACAAAGAAAGTTTTTAAGCCAGAGTTTTTAAATCGCTTGGATGATCTGATTGTTTTTCAAACGCTACAGAAGCCGATGCTCTCTAAGATCGTTGATCTTGAAGTGGCCAAAGTTGTAGAACGTATCAAAGCTAAAAATATTCATGTAACACTCGATAAGAAAGCTCATGAATTCCTCATTGAAAAAGGTTATGATACGACCTATGGAGCTCGCCCGATGCGTCGTGCTGTGGAACGTTTTTTAGAAAACCAAATGGCTGAAGAAATCCTCCAAGGTACGATCAAGGACGGGGATCATATCAAGGTCACTAGAGGAAAGAGAAAACTTCCTGGAGAAAAAAATGATGCCACAGAACGCTCTTCAGAAAAAAGCGATCAGCATCACGATGCTCTTGAAGAGGAATCCTTGATCTTCAAAATTGCTCACGTATCAAAAAAACTCTTGCTCAAGGAGTCTTAGTAGTGCTTCTTCTTTTTTCGATAGAGAGAAACTCCTCTCTTCTCTCAGAAAAACAGCTTTCGATATTTCTTTGACTGCTACCTATTGTTCTTATGGTTCCCAAAACATGGGTCAAATTCATTGTTGCTCTCTTTCTTCTGCCACTTGTATGGGCGCTTACCGTTACTTTTTTTCAAGCCCTCGGGGACTCCCTCCAGCATGGGTTACTGAAAACAAAAGAAGGCCCTTTTTTTCTAGGTGGAATCGTTTTATGGGGGGTGCTCTTTTGGTTGCTGCCGCGAGCTTGGCTTCTTTGGCTCTATGTTTATGGCCATGAATGCACTCATGCAATCTGGGCAAAAATTTTTGGAGGTAATGTTGAGGAAAAGTTTTATGTAAGCTCCCAAGGAGGACATATTCTTACCAACCGTATTAACACTTGGATTGTTCTCTCTCCTTATTTTTTTCCTGTTTATAGCTTACTCGTTATTTCCATTTATGGAGTGGGGGCCCTTTTTGTTGAAATGACCTCTTTCCAGTGGCTCTTATTCTTCCTTCTCGGTTTGACTTGGGCTTTTCACCTTACCTTTACTTGTCTCTTCTTATTGCAAGGGCAGCCTGACGTTCATTATGGAGGAACATTTTTCTCCATCATCATCATTTATGGAATCAACCTTCTGACAGCACTATTCTTCCTACTCATCACCGCTCCTAGCATCAGTGCAGCATCTCTGGGCGAACAATTCTTCGGAAATCTTAGAACATTCCTGGAAACAGCACACCATCTGCTTGAAGAGCTATTTTCCTGGGTCTGCCACAGTTACTATTCCTTTTTTTTAGGAAAAAACTAAGTTGACTCTTTTACCAGATTTTGGAGCGGGTAGAGGGAATCGAACCCTCCTGGCCAGCTTGGAAGGCTGGAACATTACCACTATGCTATACCCGCAAAAAATAAGTTTTCCTTTTTACCAAAGTAAATCTTCCATGTAAAGAACGACGCTTCTTCCTTTCTTGAAAATTATTGAAAAGACTCGTTGGATAAACATTTATTTTTCCATGTCTCCTGTTCTACGGAGCACTCCAAGAGATCATGGTAGCATCGTTGGACACGTTCGGTAATCCCAGTAAAGAGATGCCATGCTATAGTACCTGCTCTAGCAGCAAGTTCTCTGGCTCCAATCTCCTTGCTCCCTTGTTTTCCAAGCAGCACTGCTTGACTACCAAGGTGCACCTGCTCAATGTCGGTCACGTCCACTATTATCTGATCCATAGTCACACGCCCTAATAGGGGAGCCTGCTTCCCTTCAATGAGAACAAAAGCGCCTTGACCTGAGAGCTGGCGTGGATATCCATCAGCATAACCCACAGGCAAAATAGCTGCTCTGATATTTCGGGGAGCAGTATAGGTACGCCCGTAACTAATGGTACTCCCCTTGGGCAATCGCTGAAGAAGAGCAACACGCGACTTCCAAGTCAGGGCAGGAATGAAATATTTTTGTAAAGCCGGCAGGGGAGAAATTCCATAGAGCATTAAACCTAGACGCACACTATCATAGGTTGCTGTGGAGAAACGAAGCAACCCAGCTGAGTTAAGAAAATGAACTTTAGCGCTAGGAACCAAAGAGCGTAAGGAAGTGACTATTTTTTGGAATAACTCAATTTGGCGATGTGTATAGTTGGGATCATCATCTGCGGAGGGAAGATGAGTTGATATACTTTCAAGATGAAGAGGAAGCTCTCTGATTTTCTTGAGCTCCTCCTCCGCCTCTTCATACCAAAGCCCCAAGCGCCCCATGCCAGTATTAATTTTCAAATGAATGGGAGCACCCACTGGGGCTTGAGCACTAAAAGAGCAAGCCTCCTGATAAGAGGAGAGCGTAGGAATAAAACCATGCCCAGCTATTTCCTGATACTCAGAGGGCAAGGCTGGACTCAAGAGCATAATGGGCTTCTCTTTCACTACTTTTCTGATTCTAAGAGCTTCCTGAAGAGATGCTACAGCAAAGGAGGCAACTTCATTTCTCATTGTTCGTGCCACCTCTTCCATCCCATGCCCATAAGCATTAGCTTTTAGAACGGCAATAATTGCGGCATGAGGAGCCATGCGCCCAACAACACTGAGATTATGAAGTAGTGCAGCCCGACTGATTTCAACCCACGTCCGATGATCTTGCTTTTTCTTGGAAGTAGATGGTGCTGATGATTGCATTTCCATTGTTCAGTAAAGAGAAAATAAAAGTAGCTTAACTTCTTTGCTTCAAGAAAGAGGAAAAATCAGGGCGTTTGGCAATTCGCCGCTTTCCACTCATGAAGACTCCTACTCCCTCCTTGGCAAAAACAATATTCTTGCTATGGTAGGGAACATGACCTCAACCAAAAAAAAATCTTCTCCACTCAAAAAATCTTCCCCCTTGCGCTCCATCAAAAAGAAGCCCTCTTCATCGGTAAAATCTTCCAAGAAGGAACCGCAGAAAAAAACTCCCGCTCCCCAAAAAGTTACTTCTTCTGCTCAGGAAAAGCTTGCCCAGGAAGCGCTGAAACTTGTTGATGAAGCTTCTTCCCTCCTGCGCAAAGGAATTAGAGCTAGCTCCAAGATTACTCAAGAAGCTCGAGCAACACTACACTTAGAAGCCTCCTCTCTTCTTGATCAAGCTTCTAGCAACCTTGAGAAGGCTCTCAAAGAAGGAACTTCCCTCCTACGCAACGCTATTAAGAAAATCTAACCAGTCCCTGCTACTTTTCTTTCTAGAAAAGCGAAATGGCTATCTTAAAAATTTTTCCTCCGTCTTTTCTTCTTCCTTTTTTCTAGAAAAACCTTCCTAGAAGAGGTAATCATTGAAAGAATTGAACATCTAGCCACATGTCTCTAACGCCTGATTCTACCTTGCTTCTAGGACATTCTCCTGATCCTGATGATGCTTTCATGTTCTATGCCATGGCTACTGAGCAGATTCCTCTACACGGTTATCGCTTCAAGCATCTTCTCGAAGATATTCAATCACTCAATGAGCGTGCCTTGCGTGGAGAGTTGCACCTTAGCGCCATTTCGATTCATGCTTATGCCTATGTGATGGACAAGTATGCTCTCCTTCCTTGTGGAGCAAGTATGGGAGATGGTTATGGACCGATGTTTGTTGCACGCTCTCGACGATCTGATCTCCCGGATGAGGATGCTCCTCTGGAAGAGAAAAAAGCATGGCTGTGCTCCAAGCGCATCGCCATCCCTGGACGAATGACGAGTGCTTTTCTTGCGGCAGAACTCCTTCTAGGAGAAGAATGGAACTATCGCGTCATCCCTTTTGATCAAATTTTTAATGCACTCAATGAAGATGCTGCTGATGTGGGTTTGATCATTCATGAAGGTCAACTTACCTACACTCAAGAAGGGTTCCTGAAGATTCTCGATCTTGGTCAATGGTGGAAAAACTCCACGGGACTTCCTCTGCCACTCGGTGGTAATGTCATTGTTAAGGATTTCAATGACACTCAGCGCCGGGAAATCAACTCCATCATGAAAGCAAGTATTCGCTATGGCCTCGATCATCGTACTGCTGCTCTTAATCACAGTATGGCTCACGCTCGTGGGATGGAAGTTCCACTAGCCGATCGTTTCATTGGTATGTATGTCAATGACTATACACTCGATTATGGTGAGGTAGGACGTCGTGCTATCCGTGAGTTCTTAAATCAAGCTGCCCAACATGGCTTCATCCCTCCAATAGGAGAAGTAGAGTTTCTCTCCTCCTCTTAGCAGTTTTTACTGACATTTCTACCTAACATTTCTACTCTTCCTCGCCATGATGGATTCTTTTGCAACAAGAAAGATAAGAAATAGTGCTACCACTCCTTCCTTTCCGCTCGATTCTTCAGAACCTCCTAGAATCCGTAGCGCTGATGGTAGAATTGAAGAATTACCTGATCCCAAGGGCCCTCTCGATCCTACGCCTCCCATTCCCATTGATGCTTCCTTGGCTACAGGGGAAGAGTCCAAAGAAGAGATCATCTTCACTCCTCTGACACCTACTCCAGGAAATCAGCCCTATCCCCCAGAAGTGGCTCCAGGGATCTCTCCCTCCAACCATTTAGAAAAATCATCTTCCCCTCCTCCATCAAGAACATGGGGGGCATGGGTTACTGAATTTTTCACTGGAAGCTCAGGAAGTAAAGTAACACCAGGAACTCCTGCACAGAAAAAGACTCTCGAAAAAACATTGCCATCTAGCTCTACGCAGAATCAACAAATGACCCTCACTCCTGAGCTCATAGCTGGTGCTTCCTCCCAACAACTATGCACGTGGAGCACTCAGCTGAAAGAGGAGATTGCTCAACTTGCAAACTCTTCTCCTAGCGAAGAGGAAGTCAACACTAAGAGAGAACTCCTAAAGGCTTTCGCTCAGCGGATTCCAGAAGTTTCAACCTATGGATTGACTCTAGAGGAATTAAAAGGAACGTTTTATTTTTCTCCAACTTTTCCTTCTTACCAGGAAAGTGATTCTTATAACACAGTGAAAGAATCTTTAAAAACAGCAAAAGAGAACCTTTGTTTTAGTTTTGATCATCTAAGAAAACTTGATCCTACTAATGTCAGTCTAGGAGACAATTTTGATTCTTTTTACGCTGCTTCTCGAGAATCGAGTATGAAGAAAGTTCTTATTAGTGTTAAAGATTCTGTGAGCTCATTATCTCCTCCTCCTACAAAAAGAGGAGAAATTCTAACATATTTAAATAAAGAACTTAATACAATAGAAACATCTAGAATAGAGAGGATTCTTAATCAACCAAAAGAGATCGAGAGGATCCTCGATGCTAATCCCCCAGTTTCTACTTCTCCTTCTACAGTTCTTCAGAAAATTCGAAAGAGCAAGGATCCCGCCTTAGTGATTCTCCAGAACGACTCAGGTAGTTCAACAGCCAATTCTTCTGCTGAAAGAAAATCTTCTTGGTCTATCGTACCAGCTTGGAAGTGGTTCTGGCGAACTCCTCAAGAGAAAGAACGTTATCGTGGTGGTATCAAGTCTGTACGAGCATATGTTCATCAACTCTATGGACCGTATGCAAGGGAGCGTTTTGATCGTTCTTTTGCTCTTCGCTATCGCAAAGGAAGTCCCCTAACCGTTGGTGCTTTTCAACGATTTCTAATGAAAGAAGAAGCGCTGATTCCAACCCAAGACTCCTATGCTAGGGCTGTTGTTCCTCTCGATCTTCAAGGCCCAGAACTTAACTCAGAGAAAAAAGAGAAGAGTGTTGAGAAAACTCCAGGTCTCCTTTCCAAACTTGATGAGCTCTCCTCCAACCTTCTGGATCGTGCTAAGGCAGAATTTGATTTCACCTATTATGACCAAAGAAACTCATTTTCCGATCCAGTCACGCGTGAAGAGAAACAAAAATCTATCTCTTCTGAGGATAATGCTCTTTTATTTGCTCATTTCTATAAGCACTATCTTCAGCGCTCAGTTATCATTGATAGGGAGATGCCCCCGGAAATAAGCGGAGCAAAAGGTATTCTTGGATTTTTCTCCACCCGCTGGAATGCCCTCATGAGTTCTCTGAGCCATGGAAACAATCAGAGAGCTCACCGGGATCTGGAGAACCAGCTTATCCCTTGGATCATTCAACAAGTTCCTCTTGCTTCACAAGCAAAAACTAAGGAGTTCATTGAAAAAACATTCCAAGAGAAATTAAGCTCTGAAGGAAGAATCACCCTGGAAACTTTGGAGGGGCTTCTCGCTCTAGCAGCATTATCAGGAGAAAACGAAAATACTTGGATAAACTATTTCTACTATCAATGGTATCGTCCTATCATGAATGCGGCAGCAACCATAGCAGGCACTGCTGCTGCTGGAGCACTGGTGACTAATGATTCTTCTCTCAGTCGTGGAGCTGCTAAAGCAGCGGCTCTTGGGGCAGCCCTATGGGCATTAGGAGAAGATCAGCCTGGAATGAAATTAAGCTTGTCGTTGGCTACTTGGTGGGCAGCAAAAAATCCACAGCAAGTTGAAAGTGGACTAAGTGCTATTACTAGCAATGTTACTGAAGCTGCTAAACAGGCTGCTATTTTCTATGCTGGCCTCCATTTTCCTCCTCTCTGGGTTCTTCATCTTCTTTAGTAGAAACTAGTGGGATATTTTGTATCTTTACTTCAGCATGCTATGACTCCCTCGCTCTCTTCTTCAACGAACTCTTTATCTCCACGCGATATTGCCTCGACTTTGGCTGATTCGCATTCCCCTTCTCCGCTTCTCCCTCGTCGCACCATCAGTCGTTCCTCTATCCAACACGATCCCTTGAGCAAGGAAATTGGTAGTTTTTTCACCTCCTCCAACGCCCAGGACCCTCTTGAGAATATTACTGCTGTTAACAATCAGGGTTCTCAATTTCCTCCAGCAGCTCAAATAACCGAAGCATTCCATCAGATAGAGAGCAACCTTGTTGCTTTTTTGAGCTTAGGAAAAGAAGAACCTGACCTCTCTAAGATTTTTGTGCTTAGCAAAGAGGGAAACCATCTTGAACTTCACGAAAACAACCTCCAGAGTGATCTGACCATCAACGCTTCTCACGAAGAGGTAAAAAGTTTTTTTGCTAACCAATTGATCCAGCTTTATGGAGAAGAGGCTGTAAGTTTTTTTTATCCTCAAGAAGAGCGGGCTCATCCGCTCACTCTTGCTAGAGCTCATCAAACCATTGCTTCCTTGGTAGCGCTCCAAGATTCCATCACTGCTGCCTGCGCTGGAGACCTCTCAACATATGATACTTGCTTAAGAGAACAGCTCCACGCTCTCAAAGAACTAAGAGCAACCTTAACTCATCCACCTGCAGCTACCTCATCGATTTCCTCTCTCCTCACCTCGCTTGCTGAGCAAACAGGCCTCTCTCGTAGTATGATTTACACTGGTTTTCTTGCTGGTAGTTTCTTGGCTGCGGGAGCTGCTGTGGGAGGATTGAGTTTCAGCGTTGCTTTTTCTGCTGCCATGATGACAGCATCTCCTCATCTCCCTCTGCTTGGTGCTGCTGCTAGCGCCAGCGCGACCGCAAAAGCAGGAACAAGTCTCTGGGTTGGTTGGAGTGCCTCTCAACTCTACACTCAATATGGTGCATCTACGCTCGCTGCTCTTGCTCATGTCAGTGCCCCAACAGCTTGGGGAGGAGGAACAGGTGCCCTTCTTGGTGCTCTGGGAGGAGGAATTGCTGCTTCAGGAACGGCCCAAAACCCCTCTTCAAGCGGCCGAATCATAACTGGAATGCTGGCTGGAGGAAGCGCTGGGGCTTTATTAGGAGGTCTTGCTGCTGCTCTTTATCCTCACGTTGGTTCTCTTGATGCCACGTTAGGAAGTACTGGAGCACTTATGGGAACATACCGAGGTGGAAGAGAAGGAGGCCAGCCAGGAGCTATTCGTGGCTTAGCTCAAGGAGCAGCAGCTGGCCTTCTTGCAGGAGGAGGGATTGCTCTCTTTGGAGGTTTATGCTCCATGATAGCTAATTTAGGGATATCAGGAATATCGCTAGAACATACTTACGAAGGAGTCGCTGGTGCAACAGCACTAGCAGCTGGTCTCATGAGTGTTGTAACAGAAAGAAATACCCCTCCCACTACGAATCCTCCGGTTTCAGGAAATTCCATTGCTGAGAATGTTGTTTAGTAATTTCCATTTTTAATTTCTCTATGAGTAATATTACTCCTACTGGGAAAATCACTTCCCCATCATCTACTCGGCAAGGCGAGTCCTTAGCCAAGCAACTTCATGACCTTTTCTTTGAGCATAAAATCGATGGTGTTGTTGTAGGAGTAGAAGGTATCCAAAAGGAATGCTCCTTACGTGCTCAGCAAACAGCTCAACGTGCTCTAGAAGCTTCAGCGGCCTATCTTCCTTCCTTTGCTACTAAGTCAACTTCTTCAGAAGAGCAGAAATTGGGAGGCGATCCACCACCCACGGATCTGGAATCGTTACGCGAAAGAAGAATCAGATCACTAACCTCTTCCAATCTTGAAAGTTCCTCCCTTCCCACTAGTGAAGAGGTTCATACTTTCTCAGCAAGAACTATCATCAGTAATATTGCTGCTCTACTCAACTATCGTGGTTTTACTCAAAAACTATGTTCCGATCTTCTTGTTGGATATTTCAGTGGGGAAGATCCTCATCTAACCTTAATAAAAAGCCTTGCTAGTTACTCGAGCACACTGGCCACTCTCTCCCTGCTTGGAGAGAGCAACACAAAGAATGAAAGCAAGGAACATATCTTCCCCGGAAAATCCCACCGACTTGGTGGTGAGGCTACTGGAGAACTCTCACCAGAAGAACTTCGTGATTTTATGCATCAAGGGGCTTTTGAACGCCTAGTAGCCTCCTGCTCTCAAAAAGCCTCCTTGCCTGCTTCAGAAAAACAGTTGCATCATTTTAGAACTCTTGTTGGAGAAAACTTTTATCATCGATTTCTCAGAGAACTCTCTCAACAAGGAAGAGCACCTACTCAAGACGACCTCACCATTGAGATGAATCGCCCAACATGGAAATGGCAATCGGGGGGAACTGAAGAGAAAATTTTACGTGACCAAGAAAAAGCCAAAGAAAAATTCCTTGCTGCTGCTCGAGAGGTTGCTCCTAGAATTGTTTCTATTATTGCCTCAACATCAGCTTCCGACTTAGCTCAAGGAAACTTTGCTAGCACAGGGGAGGTCATTGAAGAAATCATTAAATCTCTCCTTCGAGCTAATGTAGTTACCTAGAGTATTAGGAGTAGTAATGCTTAATATCCCTTAGTTACTACTTCAATTCGCTCCTGAAGATTGTCAAGTAACTCTTGGTCCATAATTTTCTTCTTATCGGATCCAAGAATATAAAAGGTATCAAAAGCTACATCCATCTCCGTTGCAATACGAGCACAGTCAATGCAGAGATCACCATAGTTGAGAGCTCCTAGTAAATCATAGAAAAGTCCTTCTCTATCTGCTGTCTCTACTTCTACTAAGGTATAAATAGGATGAGAATGATTATCGACGCGCACATTGGTTTCAATCCTTGAATCATTTTTTTGTTTTATGGATTCTTCCTTTTTGATTCTACGTTGATGAAATCGATCTTCTATCTCATTACCATTGATTTTTAGAAGCTCTTGAAGTTGCTTCTCCATTGTTTTCTTTTGCTTTTCTCTCAAAATAGAATCAACTTTCTGTCCCCTAACACGGAAAATATCAAGCGTTAAACAATCAGAGCGTGTAAAGATATCTGCACTCAAGATATTAATACCAGCTCTTAGAAATGAATCTGCGATACGTTCTAGGAGCCGTTGTCGATCCCAACCACAAATGGCAACTTCGCAATATCCTAATTCTGGATATTCTTTCCAGAGAATTTCTGCTTCCAAGGGATTTTTCCCTTGAGAAGAAGCCATTTCTTGGTGAATGAAAAACGTGTGGAATAATTGAATATGTTCTGCAAGAGAAGCCACTTCTTTCATCCTAAAATAACGTGCTGGCATCTGCTCAAAATGAACCTTGATTTCTTCTTTCCATTCTGGTGGAAACATTTTTTTGATCACCTCCTGCCTCATCGATTGATGAGATTGCTCTTGAGGAGAGAGAATTCCATGATTTTCGATAGCTTCTAAATATTTTTTTGTTCGATCATAGAGATTCCAAATTAGCTGCTCTTTCCAATCACTCCACTGATGATCATTGACTCCCATTCCATCTGCTAATGTTAAAATCGTTAGTGCATTTAATGTTGAAATTTTTTTTACTTGATGAGCAAATTTTTCAATTGTTAATGGATCCTCTAAATCACGTGTTCTTGCCACAGTAGCTAGCTGAGCATGAAGCCCAACGAGAGTTACAAGTAATTCTTGAGCTTCTGGAGAGAGCTCCCATCGAAGAGCTACTTTCTTTGTATTTTTGATACTTTCCTCAACATGGTGAGGGGTATTTGCTGCTCTCCCACTATCATGGAGCAACATGGCAAGATAGAGAAGAGAGGAGTGCTCAAGATTTTTTAAGAGATTACTGTAACGAAGAAGTTTTTTATTGTTGGTGAAGAGAAGCTCGTCAATTTTTTCAATAGCAAGAAGGGTGTGTTCATCTGCTGTGTAGAGATGATAAAACTCATGCTGAACTAAACAGGTGAGAGCTCCAAATTCAGGAAGATACTTTCCTAAAAATCCAAGTTCATGCATGACTCGGAGTGTTTTTCCTACATTGCCTTTTTGAGAAAGAATACTCAAAAATAGTTGTTGAGCTTCTTTGGAATTTCGAAAAGATCGATTTACTTGGTAAAGTTGTTCCTTAAGAAAATCTACTAACTCTGAGGAGAACTGAACATTTTTTGTTGCTGCAAGATGAAATACTTTCATCATCCAGAAAGGAGTAACAAATTTTTTATCCTCCTGCAGAAAAAGAAAACCATCTTGAAGAAGAAAATCATCTACTTTTTTAACTTTTTTCTTCTGTAATTTTAAAAAAGGTTGAAATCCAAAAAATTTTTTCTCTTTCTGAGAAAGAAAATGGAGTCGAGCTAAAAGAGCACTAGCGATGAGACTTGTTTCACGTGTTGCTCGATAATAACTTTTCATCAAGGACTCCGTTCTTCGAAGAATACTTCGCTGTGCATGACCTAATCGTTGAGCAATTTTTCCCTGAAGACATAGCGTTAATTTATCGACAGCTCTTTTTTCCTGATCATGCATCTCTGTGCGAACACGCAAAAGAAAATCATAATTTTTCTCTAATTTTATCTTTTCTTGTTCGCTAAGGAGTTTTTTTTTGATCAAAAAATCTAGTGAAGAAGTTTGATAATAAACAAGAGCAATCCACAAAAGATTTTGATAATCACGCAATCCTCCATTCCCTGATTTAATATGAGGTTCTTGCATGAAAACAGTTTTTCCAAACTTCTCCCTCATTTGTTGAATGCTCTCCAAGCGCCAACATAAATATTTTTTCTCTTGTCCCAAAATACATTTTTTTCGGAATTTTCTCTTAAAACGCTGAAATGACGCCCCATCACCAATAATCAATCTACTCTCAAGCATGGCTGTTTTTGAAACGAAGTCATTATTTGCATGGAAAAATGCTTCTTCGAAGGAACGTGTTGCATGTCCAACTTTCAAACCAAAATCCCAACAGCCCATAAGAAACGAAATAATTATTTCTTCCTCTTTCTTTCTTAATTTTTTTTCTTCATGAAGGAAAAGAAGGTCGACATCACTATAAGGATTCATTTCACTTCTCCCATATCCTCCAAGAGCAACAACACAGAAACGTTGAAGAGATCCTTGTTGCTGTTGTTTCAAAAAAGAGAAAATATTCCTGAAAAGAACATCAAGAAGATCAGCTCGACGTTTGGTAATTTCTCTTCCACCTCCACCACAACGATGCCATCTCTTAAGTCTCTTTTCTTGATTTCTATAAAATTTTTTTGCCCCTTCTAGATTAAACTCCCTTTGAGCAAAAAATTGATTTGAAAAAAAAAGGCAATCTTTTTCAAAAACACGATCATAGTGGCTGTTTAGATGAAATTTTTTTTTCATACCTTCTTCATCATTGTTAGAGATTGTTGTCTTGATGAATCACTATTTCTACTCGTCGATTAAGCCGTTGCTCTTTAATAGTACCTTGAGCTGAAACAAGAAATTTTTTCTTTCCAAGTCCATAGGATATTATTTGATGAGGATTAATATGTTCATGCTCAATGAGCCACTGTTTGATTCTATTGGCGCGCCTTGTACTCAAATCGATATTATATTCATCCGTACCAAAGCTATCAGTAAATCCTTCTACGATGAATTGTGATTTGGGATTACGCTCTATGAGAAGAGCTAACTTTTGAAGACTCTCATCAGCATCTTCTCTTAGTTGATCATCATCATATTCAAAAAGTAAATCAGTTGGTAATAGAATAGGAGCTGTTTGCGAGGAAAGAGTTTTCTGATCTTCAAGAAGATCATCAATCTTGCTATAAGTCGCTAAGTTTTCTATCTCAACATTAAAAGAATTATTCAAAACGTTTTTTTGCTCATCGGAGCCAATAGGAACTAATAATTCTCTTGGTGATGAAGTTTTTTCAAGGATCTCCTTTTTTGGAAAAAGATCTTTGGATAAATCTTTTGTTTGAAAATCAGTGAGTGATGAGAGATTTTGAGAGGGAACAGTATTTCTCGAATTGTTGCTATCATGTTTCTCTAAGGAATTGATATCTATCTTCTGTTGATCAACATTTTTTTGAACAGAACTGGATTCTTCCTGCATATTAGGATCGATATCTACTCTTTCTAAGTGAAATTTTCTAGGTACACTAATATCAGAAGAAACTGAATCAAATGTTTTTATCTCTACTGTCCTTATTTTTTTAAAAAGGAAATAGTGAATATAAAAAGAAAAAATACATCCTATACTAAAATAAAAAAACAGCCGATACTTTCTATGATTCATTGAATATAAAGATCGTTCATTAGGAGATTATTCCCAATATTTATTTTAAAAATTTTATATCCCTCTATTTTATCAGTAATATAGGTGTGTATAACTCTTTTAAAAAGGACTAACTTCTTTTAATGAAAGTATTTTTACATATGCTCTATGTGAATTGAATAGTGAGAAACTCTTTTTCTCTTTGTATTTCCAATGAAATTTCGTTCCATGGAACAAGTTATCCAACATATACTAAATTGATTCACATACTGTTACTATCTAGAATGAAATTTCATTAAAAATATGAGTAAATTTGATTATCCAATTCATTATCAGATGATTGTCATTGGATCTGGACATGCTGGTGTAGAAGCTGCCCTTGCTGCAACTCGTTTAGGTTGTCAAACATTACTCATAACTCAAAATGTTGATACAATAGCCCAGATGTCGTGCAATCCAGCTATTGGGGGATCAGCAAAAGGACATCTTGTACGTGAAATTGACGCTTTGGGAGGAATCATGGCTTTGAACACAGATGCTACAGGGATTCAATTTCGCATGCTTAACACTAGTAAAGGTCCTAGTGTAAGAGCCCCTCGTGCTCAATGTGATAAAAAGTCTTATCAGTTTAGAATAAAAGCAATATTGGAACAAACACCTTTTTTAACAATTACCCAGGCAAATGTTGAAAAATTATTAATCAACAATGATCGAATCATAGGTGTAGAAACTAATTTGGGAGTGGTATATTATGCTATGGCTGTTGTCGTGACAACTGGAACATTCATGAGAGGACTCATTCATGTTGGAGAAAAAACAACTACTGGAGGAAGGATAGGGGATCAAGTTTCTGGCCTCAGCCATGAGTTAGAAAAGTTGGGATTTAAACTTGGACGTTTCAAAACAGGAACACCATGTCGTCTTTTAGAAAAATCAATTGATTTTACAAAATGTGAAAAACAAGAGGGTGATAAAGAATTACCTCCATTTTCTTACATTCGTGAAACGATTACCAAAACGAGCAATGACATTCACACATTGAACTATGTCCAAAATGGATTATTCCACGTGGAACAAATTCCATGCTGGATCACCTACACCAACGAAAAAACACATGATATTATTCGTGAGAATCTTCAACGGTCACCTCTTTATTCGGGATTAATAAATGGAGTAGGACCTCGTTATTGTCCTTCTATTGAAGACAAGATCACAAAATTTTCAGAAAAAAAGAGGCATCAGATTTTTTTAGAGCCAGAAGGGAAACATTCTGGAGAAATTTATGTCAATGGCATTTCTACAAGTTTGCCATTCGATGTTCAATATCATTTCGTAAGATCCATTAATGGGTTAGAAAAAGCTGAGATTTTACGGCCTGGATATGCTGTTGAATATGATTATTGTTTTCCAAATCAACTTTATTCTACATTAGAAACAAAAAAAATAAGTGGGCTCTATTTTGCCGGTCAAATTAATGGAACTTCTGGTTACGAAGAGGCAGCAGGACAAGGACTGATTGCAGGTGCCAATGCAGCTTTGAAAGTTTTTAAAAAACCACCACTTCTTCTAAGTAGAGAAGAAGGATACCTTGGTGTTATGATTGATGATCTTATAACACGCGGAACACTAGAACCTTATCGTATTTTTACAAGTAGAGCTGAATATCGTCTACGACTAAGACAAGATAATGCTGATCTTCGACTGACAGGAAAAGCGATTGAATGTGGACTTGCTTGTGATACTCGCAAACAATTTTATTATAAAAAAACAAAAAAAGTAAAAGATTTGTTAGAAGCATTACCAAAAATTTCTTACGAAGGTATTTCTCTTCAGCACTGGTTGAAGCGTTCAGAGAATAGCTTTCATCAATTACCAAATTCTCTAAAAAAAGAGTATGATCAAGAAGTTTGGACACTTGTAGAAACAGATTTAAAATTTGAAGGTTATTTGAAGCGTGAAGAAATTCAAATTCAGCGTGCTAAAAACCAAGAAGAGAAAAAAATTCCTCATGATATCGATTATGAGCAAATTTCTAGTTTAAGCTTAGAAGCAAGACAAAAACTTGCTCAATTCACTCCTACATCACTTCGTCAAGCTTCTAAAATCAGTGGAATCACACCGGCTGACGTTGATGTTTTAACTCTCTGGTTGGAGAAAATAAAAAAAGAGAATATTTTTAAAAGTATTTAGAGCGATTTTTTTTGACGAAAAGAGAGAAATCAAGTGATACTCAATGGACTCAACAATATTTTAACAATAACAGGTAATGATTCCTTACGATTTGATAGTCATTGGTGGTGGTCCTGCTGGTTATGTAGGGGCTATACGTGCAGCACAACTTGGAAAACGTGTCGCTCTTGTAGAAAAAGAGAGAGCCGGTGGTACGTGTCTTAATTGGGGGTGTATTCCTACCAAATCACTCCTTCGCAATGCAGAGATTTATTCTCTCATGAAAGACCATGCCGATGATTTTGGTCTTCATGTTACTGAACTTCAATATGATTGGACTAAAATTATTGGACGTTCTCGAAAAGTTGCTGATAGACTAGCAGGAGGAATTGAATTTCTCCTTAAAAAAAATAAAGTTGATTATTATCTTGGTGAAGCAACTATTTTAAAACCAGGTCAGGTTACTGTATTAAAAAAAGATTCTACAGAGGAGTTACTAGCAGCACCAAAAATTTTACTTGCAACCGGAGTCACTCCACGAGAAATGCCAGATTTTCCAATGAATGGAACTTCTGTTATAGGAAGCCGTCAAGCGATGGCACTA
Source organism: bacterium (assembly GCA_021849805.1). Classification (GTDB taxonomy): domain Bacteria; phylum Verrucomicrobiota; class Verrucomicrobiia; order Chthoniobacterales; family UBA6821; genus CAIWMF01. The sequence goes on along the minus strand of JAJZSL010000006.1, from coordinate 66,187 downwards.
ACTACTCAGCCAAAAGAAATCATTATCATTGGAGCTGGAGCTATTGGAATCGAGTTTGCGTATTTTTTTAACTCTTTTGGTACAAAAGTAACGGTTTTGGAAATGATGCCTCATATTCTTCCTCATGAAGATACAGAAGTGAGTATGGCTTTAGAAAAAGCACTTTCAAGAAAAGGCATCCGTTTTTTAACCTCGACGAAAGTTGTGAAAGCAGAGGCAGAAGAAAACCAAGTTTCTGTGACTGTCTCAGGAAAAAAAGAGGAAACACTCCTAGCTCCTCTAGCACTTGTAGCTATCGGAGTAAAAGCACTTCTTCCAAAAAGAAGAGGAGTAGATTTGAACCTTGATGAAAAAGGATACCTTTGTGTCAACAGTAATTATGAAACAAATATCCCAGGTATTTATGGAGCAGGTGATCTTATAGGACCACCATGGTTAGCTCATGTTGCTAGTTGGGAAGCTATTCAAGCTATTGAAGGAATGTTTGGAAAACGGAAACCTCAGAGGAGTCGTGTTTTCCCAGGATGTACTTATTGTCAGCCTCAGGTGGCAAGCGTTGGACTCACAGAGCGAGCAGCAGAAGAAAAAGGATTAAAAGTGAAAATTGGGAAATTTCCCTTTCAAGCAAGTGGAAAAGCTCAGGCAATGGGAGAAACAGAAGGATTTGTGAAACTTCTCTTCAATGAGCCTCATGGTGAAATTGTAGGAGCTCATATCATTGGAGCCGAAGCAACAGAAATGATTGCTGAGTTGGGATTAGCTATCACCTTGGAAGCAACTTACGAAGAGATAGCTAGTACCATTCATGCTCATCCTACATTGAGCGAAGCAGTAATGGAAGCTACAGAAGCAAGCCATGGTCAGGCTATTCATTGTTAGCTTGATCATATCGTGATCTAAGATTGTTGCTAGAGAGATACGCTCAAAAATTTAAAAAGGTTCTCTTAAAAATCATGTCTTCACGAAAACATGCTCAATATTTAAGAAAACGTGTTCTAGAAGAATGGAGAGGTTTGTCGACTAATAGAGAATTAGATCAAACTTCGCCAGTTTCAGAAATTCTTCAGAATGTTCTTCAACAATTAGGATTGAAGAAACGCCTTCAAGAAGAAGAAGTCATGAAAGTTTGGAGTGAAATTGTTGGGCCATTTTTAGCAGCTCATTCAGAACCTCTTCAACTAACTCACGGTAGTATTTATGTTCGAGTGATTCAACCAACGATTCGGTATGAATTAGATCGTGTTTGGAAATCAACCATTATCAAGAAATTTCAAGATCGTTTTGGGGCAAGAGTCATTCGTGATCTAAAATTAGTTTTTTAAATATGGAGAGAATCATTCAAATAAAATCTTTAGAACTTATCACTTTTCTTGGCGTTTCTAATCAAGAGCGAGAACATGCGCAGTCTCTTCTATGTGATTTGTGGTTCACTTCTTCTCACCAGCCGGAAAAAATAGAAGATGAACTATCTTCTACGATTGATTACGTTGCCGTTAGTAATTGTGTAAAAGCTGTAGCAAAAGAGCGACCTAGAAAACTGCTTGAAACATTAGCAGATGATATTTCCTTTGTTCTTTTAAAAGAGTTTGACTTACGGTGGGTAGAGCTTCTTCTCCAAAAATTTATTCTTCCTAATACGAAACATGTAGCACTAAGAGTAAAACGAGAAGCATCAACTTAAGAAAAAACTATTCTACCAGCATTATTTTTAAGACTGAAAATTTTTCAAACAGGAGATGAAAAGAAATCATTAGTTTCCCAACAAACTCGTGGAAAAAATAAAGAAAAACATGATAATGTCTTAATTAATGAAAATAGTTGTTACTGGAGGGGCCGGCTTTATTGGGTCGCACGTGGCAGAAGCATTGGTAAATCGAGGACATGAAGTGACCATTTTGGATGACTTTAATGATTTTTATGATCCTCTTCTCAAGAAAAAAAATCTTGCTACTCTTAAAGATCATCTTGATATTGCAGAGATTGATTTGCGTCATGAAGAAGCAGTAGAGTCTCTTTTTAAACGTGTTCGCCCAGAAGTTACTTTTCATCTGGCAGCACGTGCCGGCGTTAGGCCTTCTATCCTAGAACCGAAGCTCTATCTTGAAACTAATGTCAATGGTACACTTCACGTTCTAGAAGCAGCTCACCGTTGGGGATGTGAGCGAGTGATTTTTGCTTCTAGCTCCTCTGTTTATGGATCAAGTACACAATTTCCTTTTCACGAAGAGATGCCTCTTCTACAAACCTTAAGTCCCTATGCAGCTACCAAACTTGCTGGAGAGCAGCTCTGCGGAAATTTTTCTCATCTCTATGGAATGAGTATTATTTGTTTACGTTTTTTTACTGTTTACGGACCAAGACAGAGGCCAGACTTAGCAATTCATGCTTTTACGAAAGCCATTATGCAGGGGCGCCCACTGAAACAATTTGGAGACGGCTCAACACGTCGTGACTATACTTACATTGAGGATATTGTTCAAGGAGTATTAGGAGCCCTAAGGTATCATAAAAAAAGGTTTGATATTTTTAATTTGGGAGAACATAAAACAATTTCTCTTTCAGAGCTTCTCCTTGCTCTTGAAAAAGAGCTTGGGAAACGAGCAATCATCGAAAAATTTCCAGAACAACCAGGAGATATGCCACATACTTATGCTGATATTAGTAAGGCACGAGAGCTATTAGGATACAATCCTCAAGTCTCTATTAATGTAGGAATTCCAAAATTTGTAGAGTGGTATCGCAGCTATGCAGGTGAGAACTGAGAAGAGAGCTCTATCTCTCTCTAGAGCATGTTTACTAACGTTGTAGCACCGTGTTGTGACGTCACTTCGGTGCTCGAGTCTTCGAGCATGAGAAGGCTCGGCGGGTCTGTGTTCCTCGTTTCTGATACTGCATCAGTTATAACTTTATTTAAAATGGTCTAGTGACAGATGGCAGGGACACGCCAATTCTTAATTGCTACTTCGTGAGAGTGGCTTTTGGAATAAATTCCTTTTTAACAAAAAGTAGAAGATGAGCTCCTCCATCAGTTCCATCCTTGAACTGATAACCTGTCCCAAAAGGCATGGGGCCACTTAGTGGTGACGTAGTATAAACGGAAGTAAGGTCAGTTTGGTGATATTTTTTAAAAAGCTCGATAGGGCCTTGGTAATCCCCGAAGAAATACCGAGACCATTGCTGTTGATTAAAAAAGCGTAATGGAATGCCAGAATCATCTTCGAGAATAGAAGTTGATTCCGTTAATAGAAATTCGCGAGCACGAGAAAATCGATTTTCATGAAGTAAATAAGAAGCTGCCTTTAAATAAGCAGCTCCTGGACCAAAAGAACGTAGCCACTTGAATATAGAAAGATCTCCTTCATTGGAAAGATCCGCTTGAATGTAGAAAACATCTTGAGGAATATTTTTGAAGGAGGATTGAAAAGAAATTTTTACTGCTGGAATTCCTCCTAGAGAAAAAGGCTCAATATCGAGAATAGAAGCACCATGCAGTGCCAAGAAAGTCAATAAGATCGGTAGAACTCCTTGGAAAGACCTCTTTTGGTTCATTCTTTCCTTCATTTCCTTAGTAATAAAATACCCATAAGTAAAAAAAGTTTTTGTACTCTGACAAATTTGAGTAGCTCCTTTCTCTAATTCTTCAAGCGAAAGTTCCTCTATCGATGGCATATTACCAATTGGCTCCATACCACAGAGAATGTAGGTTGGAGCATCAGGAAAAAAAGCTAAGAGACTGAGGAGATCAGGCCCTCCAAACAAATAACGAACAACAAGTGGTGATGGAATACGAGAAACAAGCTCACTGAAAGACCATTGTTTCATTGGACTATAGCGTTGTCCAAAAAATTCATGCCAAGTCACCTCCATCTCTGGTTGATGAGCGATCCAGTCTGCTGTAGCTTGACACGAAGAAGCTCGAAGTGGTTGAGACTTCAAATTTTTATTCTCCGAGTTTGCTAAAAGGACTGACTTCCTCAGTGGAAGAGCACGACATACTTCTTGACCGAAAGAAGAAATATTTATCACCAAGAGGCAAAAGAAAACGATTCTCATCATTTTTTTTGAATCACTCTAAGAGAGCTATGTGCTAGAAGAGAATACTTCTCCTTGTAGATTCTTTCGTCAAATGAGTTTAAAATAGCAGACATGAGATTTGTTCTTGAGAATAGCATTTTATCTTTAGCCTTGTTCTTTCTAGAAATCTCTGCGTTCTCTCTTGTAACTTTGAAGTAATTTGACTATAAATGAGAACTCTCGCTCTAACATCTGAAAATAGAACAATTCAATGGGATCAATTAAAAAGAAAAGAAAAGCAAAAATTGCTAAACACAAACGCCGGAAACGGATGAAACTCAATCGTCACAAAAAACGTTTGCGTTACAAATCTTAATTTTAAAAATCTTAATCTTGGAGAGAAAAGTGGATGGGAATCAATATTTCTGAGCAAACAGCATGGCCGTGTTGATACGCTGGACGAAACAGCCAGCTTTTTCCTACTGTTAATGCAGCTTGTTGGTCTAATTTTGGGTAGCCTGAAGAATGTATAACTTCTAAATGAACGATTCTTCCTTGGGCATTGAGCGTAGCATGTAGAAGAACAACACCTTGATGTCCCGCTTCTCTCTCCTCGTGCGGGTAGAGTGGCTGTGGATTTTTAAGATAGCTCGGAGTAGCTTCTAGAGCTCCAGAAGAAGCTGAGGAGACAGTTGAGAGAAAATTCTTCGAGGAGGAGAGAGTGTGTTCTTTTTGTAAAGAGAGTGAGCCTTTTGGTTGTTGAAAGATTTCTCCTTGTTGATGCTGAAGGAATTTTTTTTCTTTAAAAAGAGGATTCTCTTCTTCCTTTTGGATTTTCTCTGCAACAATAATCTCTAAACTAGAGAGTCCTTGATGAATACCATACCGAGGTTTTTCCTTTATGGAATTCCATGAAATAAAAAAGAGAACATGGACTACTAATGCTAAGAGAAAGGAAGCAAAGTAAGAGTCCATAATTAGAAGATGCAATTTATACTTCTTCTAATTTTCATAGAAAGAAAAGAGTTGTTCTATAAGAAGAGCAAAAGAGGTTGCTCCTTCCTTGGCATAGTAATAAAAACATGGATCTCAAATCTCGCTTGCCTTCTGCAAGAAAAATGATTCTTTATTAAAATTCGAGGAATGATTAAAGTTCAACGGCTCATAGCAGGCTTTTTCTTTCTTTCTGATCGTTTTTATAGTGCAACAAAAAATTATTCTTGTTACTGGAGGGGCTGGTTATATTGGATCACATACTTGTGTTGCTCTTGCGCAAGCAGGATATCGACCTCTTCTCTTTGATAACTTCAGCAATAGCGATCCTTCCGTAATAGAGAGATTGACCCAGCTGATTGGGCCATCACTTCTTGTTTTACGAGGTGATATTCGTGATTTAGCAACCTTAAAGGAAATTTTCCAAACGTACCCTTGTTATGCTGTTATTCATTTGGCGGGAGTGAAAGCTGTTGGAGAATCAGTTGCTAAGCCTCTTGATTATTACGACATTAATGTTACAGGGTCACTCGTTTTATTGAAAGCAATGAAACAAGCAGGAGTTTCAAGATTAGTTTTTTCCTCTTCAGCTGCTGTCTATGGAGAGAAGACTATACCACCCTTTCAAGAACAAGCACTTCTTGATCCTATCAACCCCTACGGGCGATCAAAACTTATGATAGAGAAAATCATCAATGACCTCTATCACGCTAACACTCTCCAAAGTGTCCTTTCTCTCCGTTATTTTAATCCTATTGGAGCTCATCCTAGTGGTTTCATTGGAGAGACTCCTACTGGTACGCCTAATAATCTCCTTCCCTATCTCATGCAAGTTGCTGCTGGTATACGCAAAAAACTTTTTATCTTTGGGAATGATTATCCAACAGCTGATGGAACGGCTGTACGAGACTATATTCATGTTATGGATCTAGCTCAAGGGCATGTTCTTGCTCTTCAAAAAACCGAGCAAAGAGAGGGATGCTGGACATTTAACTTAGGTAGAGGCCGTGGTTCTTCTGTACTAGAGGTTATTGACGCTTTTGAGCAGGCGAGTGGGCAGAATATTCCTTACGAAGTTATCCAACGGCGACCAGGAGATGTTGCTGCTTCTTGGGCTGATCCAACAGCTGCCCAGCAACAACTCGGTTGGTCTGCTACTTACAATTTAGAAATGATGTGTGCTCATAGTTGGCATTGGCAATGTCATTTAGACTCTTTGAAGGTCCAAAGGAAATAAAAAATTTTAATATGAAGAGAGGAACAATATCCGTTTCCTGTAAGGCGATCCATCATCATCGTCGCGGAATCATCTTAGCAGGCGGATCGGGAACCCGACTTTATCCTGTAACTAAAGTTATCTCCAAGCAGCTACTCCCAGTTTATGATAAGCCGATGATTTACTATCCGCTGAGCACGTTGATGCTTGCTGGAATACGCGACATACTTATCATTTCAACACCTCATGATCTTCCTCATTTTCAACACCTCCTTGGAGATGGAAGTGAGTGGGGAGTAAATTTTCAGTACGCTATTCAACCCGCTCCTCAAGGGCTTGCTCAAGCTTTTTTAATTGGAGAAAGTTTTATAGCAAATCATCCCTCTGTATTAATTTTGGGCGACAATATTTTTTATGGACATGATTTTTCGCAGCTTCTAGATCATGCCAATGAGAAGGAAGAGGGAGCAACTGTTTTTGCGTATCATGTCAACGATCCGGAAAGGTATGGCGTCATAGAGATGGATGCTCAAGGGAGAGCGGTTTCTCTTGAAGAAAAACCACTTCATCCTCAAAGCAGCTACGCGGTAACAGGACTCTATTTTTATGATCAACATGTTGTTGAAATGGCCAAGCAGCTTCATCCTTCAGTACGTGGTGAATTCGAAATTACCGATTTAAATCGACTCTATCTCCAGCAGGAAAAACTCCACGTGCAAATCATGGGGCGTGGTTACACTTGGTTAGATACAGGAACTCATGATAGCTTAATGGAAGCAAGTAACTTTATTGAAACGATTGAACATCGGCAAGGTCTCAAAGTTGCTTGTCCTGAAGAAATCGCTTACCGCAGTGGATTTATCACGTCAGAGCAATTGGAGAAATTAGTAGAGCCACTACTCAAAAACGGATATGGGAAATATTTGAAACAATTACTCCAAGAAAAAATCTAGTAATATGAAGATCATTACGACGACCATTTCTGGTCTCTTTCTCATCGAGCCCAAAATTTTTCGTGATGAACGAGGATTCTTTTTTGAGAGCTTTAATAAGAATCTCTTTTCACAAAAAACGGGCATTGTCTCTTCCTTTGTCCAAGACAATCATAGTCATTCAGTACAAGGAGTCCTCCGAGGCCTTCATTATCAAGTAGAAAAGCCGCAAGGAAAGTTGGTACGTGTCATATGCGGAAAAATTTTTGATGTGGTACTCGATTTACGCCTGGGATCTTCAACTTTTGGAAAATGGGAGGGGTTTGAACTCTCAGAAGAAAATCGTTATCAACTTTGGATTCCTTCTGGTTTTGCTCATGGATTCCTAGTTTTGAGCCAGAGCGCCGATGTGCTCTATAAAACTACCGATTACTACGCTCCAGAGTATGAACGAACGATTCGCTGGAATGATCCTACACTCAGTGTCACGTGGCCACAAGGGTATGCAGTACAACTTTCTGAAAAAGATAAAAAAGGCATCACTTTTGAAGAGGCAATAGTTCAGAAAATAACAATGGAAAAGATGGAAGTATGTTCCGATGGAGGGAATATCACTTCTTTGCACAAAAAGTAATATCAACAAGAAAAACCACTCTTGCTATTAGCCTGATATCATGACCGTCAGTTATATTTCTTCTAATCGATCATCCTGGAGAGAGCTCTTGCTTCCCTGGAAAATTCTACGACACCTTGCCTCTTACAAATCACTTCTATGGCAATTTACGAAAAGAGAAGTTGAGCGCCGTTATCGAGGAACGTTGCTAGGGCTCTTTTGGTCTTTTATGACACCCCTCTTGATGCTTCTGGTTTACACGATTGTCTTTGGGTTTATTTTTAGAGGAAGCTACGGTCATCCAGAAGAAACAAAAGTCCAATTTGCTTTGGGTCTCTTTTGTGGTCTGCTTCTCTGGGATGTTATTGCAGGATCGATGCTAGTAGCACCTGGGCTGATTGTAGGAAATGCTAACTTCGTGACGAAAGTTATTTTTCCCTTAGAAATTTTACCCATAGCAATGATCTCCTCAACCCTGGTGCATACTGCTATTGGGTTTATTCCACTATTAATTTTGCTCGTAATTTCTCAAGGAGCCATAGCACTTTCAGCAACAAGTCTTTTTTTAATTTTTATTCCCATTCTTTTTTATACGCTCGGTATTGCTTGGGTTCTCTCGGCTCTGGGTGTTTTCTTGCGCGATATTAGCGCGATGATTCCTGCTTTGATTACAATTTTGATGTTTATGAGCGCTATTTTTTTTTCTATTACTGCCATTCCTTCAGCATGGCGTTGGATGATGATATTAAATCCAGCGGCCGTCCTTATCTCCATGGCACGTAATGCACTCGTTTTTGGTGAATGGCCGAACATGGTCATGTACATGATGCAACTGATTATTAGCATCATTGTGGCAACCTCAGGCTATGCTCTTTTTATGAAAATGAAGCCAGCATTTGCAGATGTACTATAAGCAAAGGGAAGAACTATTCTCGATATTATCAAATAGTTATGAAAATTATTACAATTTGACTAGATGAAGAACTAATCAAAAAGAACGAAAACATCCTCAACAATATGGCCCAATAGGAAAACAATTGATGAAAGATTTATTATGTCAAAAACCATAGAATTCTATTGGAGAAAAGCGAATAGAGCAGGTTTTAATTATCAAAAAACACCTTTCTCAATGTGAGCATTGCAAATTCAGCCTGAAAGAAATTTATGATCCTCAGTTCTAGGTTTTTTATTCCCATCTCTCTCTTATTTTCATTCCTGTCATTTTCGATTCTTCAACTTGTCACTTCAACTGCTACACAGTAAAGAATGTCTTCTGACCTTGCTATCTCTGTTCAAAACGTTTCTAAATCTTATACGATCTGGCGTGATCCAGCGGCACGTCTGAAGCACCCTGGTTTGAATCTAGTGGGAGAGTTATTTCCTCCGCTACGTAAGAAAATCGACGCAAAATTACAAGGACTCTGCAGCGAATTTTATGCGTTAAATGATATTTCCTTTGAGGTAAAAAAAGGAGAATCAATTGGCATTATTGGCCGCAATGGTTCTGGAAAGTCAACCCTGCTTCAAATTATTGCTGGAACACTACAACCCACCAATGGCTCCGTCACTGTCAACGGACGTGTGGCAGCTTTACTCGAACTCGGTAGTGGCTTTAATCCAGAATTTACTGGTCATGAAAATGTCTATCTCAATGCCTCCATTCTCGGCCTCACACGCGAAGAAACAGATGCTCGCTTTGCAAAAATCGTAGCCTTTGCCGACATTGGTGACTTTATCACCCAACCAGTGAAGACCTACTCAAGTGGTATGGTGGTAAGGTTGGCATTTGCAGTTCAATCCATGGTGGATCCTGATGTACTTATTGTAGATGAGGCTTTAGCTGTTGGAGATGCTAAATTTCAGGCACAATGTTTTGAACGATTAAGACAGCTTCAAAAACGAGGAACAAGTATTCTTTTAGTAACTCATTCTAGTGAAGATGTGATCAAGCATTGTTCTTCTGCAATACTTCTTGATCAAGGAGAGCAGCGAGCTGTTGGTGCACCAAAGCATGTTGTGCACTGCTATATGGATCTCATTTTTGGGAAGAAAGAAAAAACCATCACTCCTGATACAGTCTCTGCAACATCAAGTTGTTCTGAACCCATTTTGAAAACGTCGTTTCTATTGAGTCAATGTGAGGATGTTTTTTCTACGCGACACGGCTATAATAAGTATGAATACCGATGGGGTGATCAGGCAGCAGTGATCTTAGACTACTTATTAGAAGTAGATGGCAAACACTATCCGTCATTAATAGAAAGTGGCAAAGAGATTAAGTTACTTGCTTCCATAAAATTTAACATGCTATTACATCGACCTATTATTGGTATTAATATTAAGACTAAAGAAGGCATTACTCTCTATGGTACCAATTCTGAATTACTAAATATTAATGACACGGTTAGTGTGGCTGCAAAAGATTCTCTTTTACAAATAAATGCCTGCTTTATAGGGAGGCTTAGTCCAGGTGACTATTTTATTTCTTTAGGTGTCGCTACAAGAAATGGCAATGAAATTATTCCACATGACCGACGTTATGACGCTATCCATTTTCAAATAACTACTAAAAATTCCTTTTTAGGTTTAGCAGATTTAGATTTAAAAATGGCTATAGGAAAAATAAATTAATGATCAATCTTTTAGAAAAAGCAGGTTATTTTTTTAACAAGGAAGTAAAAGTATGGTCATTGCCGTGTTATGAGAGTATTAACTATAGCGATGGAGAGGATGTAGAGCAACGCATAGAATCAATCATAGCACAAAGTGAAGATGTTTCTCTACATTCTCAAGAATTATTACAAAGCTGTAATGATTGGCCTTCTCTTTATCATTTAAGTAAAATACGCACAAACGTTTTACGCCCCTTCAAACATCTCTTAGAAGGAGCTGATGTGTTAGAAGTGGGTGCTGGATGTGGTGCAATAACACGCTACTTAGGAGAATGCAGAGCCAATGTACTGGCGCTAGAAGGAAGTCTCAGAAGAGCCAATATTACAAGATCTCGAACTCGAGATTTAGAAAATGTCACTCTTTTAGCAGAGAAATTCAGTCAGCTACCTTCTTTCCATCTTTTTGATATTATCACGCTAATTGGTGTTTTAGAGTACGCCAACCTTTTTATGGAAGGAGAAAATCGACCTCTTGCCATGTTACAACATGCAAGGTCACTGCTAAAGCCCCATGGGAAAATAATTATTGCTATAGAAAATCAGCTTGGGTTGAAATACTTTGCAGGCGCTCCCGAAGACCACCTTGGGGAAAAGATGGTTGGTATTGAAGGGCGATATAAAAAAAATCAACCGGAAACCTTCGGATATGTTACTCTGAAAAAAATGTTTGATGATGCGGGCTTCGCTCATCAGCAGTGGTTAATACCTCTTCCAGATTACAAATTTCCTATTTCTATAATTACCCAAGAGGGGATGATCAACGAAAATTTTGATGCTTCTGCTTTTGCTTGGCAAAGTGTAAAAAATGATCCTCAATTATTTTTTGATACAAACTTTTCACTGGAGCTTGCATGGCCTGAAATTATCAAAAACCAATTAGGTTTAGAACTTTCTAATTCTTTTTTAGTTGTTGCTTCTCCTACTAGAGGGAGCTTTCTTGATGAGTCGATTTTAGCTTATCATTATACTACAGGAAGAGCACAAAAATATTGCAAAGCTACGCTATTCAAATGTGCTACTGATAAAGATATCTTTGTTGAGTATGAAAAAGAGGAGCCTAGCAAGGTCATTTCAGAAGAGGAGAATCCCTTCATAAAATTTATACTTCCTGAAAGTACAAGATATACCTTAGGAGAACCTCTTTCTTTTGAACTAATAAAAATTTTAGCTAGGAAAGAAAAAAACTTCGTTGATATTGCTAATTTCATTAAAAAATATCTTTTTGTTCTTTCAAGCTTACTTAAAGCAGAAAAAGTACAAATTGATGAACTTTCTCCCTACATTAAAATCCCAGGATCTTTTTTTGACGCGATTCCACAGAACATTATTATTAACAAACATGGTCTCCCTGTGTTTATTGATAGGGAGTGGATTTTAACTGAACCATTAGAAATAGGTTATCTCTTATTTAGAGCGCTTTATACTATCTCCGGCAATGTTAAGGAATTCACAGAATTTTTAGAAAGACAGAAATTTATATATCTTTCTCTAGAAGCAGTACAACCAGGTTTATTAAACCAATCAGATTATGAACGCTATTTTAGTATGGAACAGAAAATTCAAAATATTGTTTCCACAAGTGTTAATAATTCCTTTGCTGGTTGGATCGAACATAGTCAAGAGAGTATTGCAACTATAGCTAAGGGTAAAAATTCATCTCAAAAAGAAAGTCAAAATAATAATCGATACTGTTTAGATCATGAAAAAACATTAAGTAAAAATGAATTTATTGTTGCTGAAAGAGACATGCAACTTAAAAAACAAGAGGTTAGGATAAAAAATAGAAAATGGAATACCGTATTGACGCGATTAAAAGAATCACGATTCATAAATAAGATCATCTCTAATTTAAAACCATCGTTTTATAAGAATCTTCCCCCCAAAAAAATAACATCAAAAGTCTTTATTCAACCTCCTATTTTCAATGAAGACTGGTACTTAAATTGCTATCCAGATATTTTAGGCTCAGAGATGACGCCGTTTATTCATTATATGACACACGGCTGGAAAGAATGCAGAAACCCTCATTGGCTATTTGACACCAAGTTTTTTTTAGAAAAATATCCAGAAATTCATAAGGAGAAACGAGAACCTTTTACTTACTATTGCACAGAAGGATGGAAGAGAAAGATGCAACCACATCCAACTTTTGATGTTCACTGGTACACAGAAAAAAATCCTGGAGCACTTGATCAAAATCCACTCATTCACTATGTTACTGTAGGGTGGATAGAAGGACAATCTCCTAATCCATTGTTTATTCCAAATTGGTACCTAGAAAAATATCCTGATTTACCTAAAGATTATAATCCATTTTATCATTATCTCAACTTCGGAAAAGCTGAAGGACGCCTTCCCAATCCTTTTGATAAACCTCTTTATAAAGTAGAAAGGAAGAGGTTGGATCTCTCGTCTGAATTGTTCAATCAGGTTCAACAATATGGAAAAGAAAAAATAGATCCTTTTTTACAATCCTTTCATGAAGATAAAGAAACTATTCTTTTAGTGAGTCATGAAGCATCACGTACAGGAGCTCCTGTATTAGTTTATAATTTAGCTACATCGTTAAAAGAAAAGTACAATATTATTATATTATCGTTAGAGGGAGGCTGTTTATTAGATGATTTTCAAACTGTTTGTAATTTGTTAATAGGACCTCTCACTCCACAAGAAAAAAACGATACTTTTCTTTATTTTTTGTTCAACGAAATCAACCAAAAATCAAAAATTAAATATGCTATTGTTAACTCGATTGTAAGCTCTAGTGTTCTATTGCCTCTTTTTGAAAATAGTATTGTCATTTTGCATTTAATTCATGAGTTTTCTTCCTATACACGTCCTCAAGGTTTATTTTTAAATTCTGCGTTCTTGTCAGAAAAGCAAATCTATTCGGTAGATATTGTTCGTGAAAATGCTGTCAAAGATGCACCTCAACTTAGTAGTGTTTCAAGCATCACCTTACCTCAAGGTATTTGTAGGGTTCCTAATCTTGGAGATGATTCAGAAAAAATTAACATTAAGAATCTTTTAAAAGAAAAAGGATGGACTGAAGATGAAATTGTAATTTTGGGAGTTGGAACAGTTTCATTACGTAAGGGAGTTGATCTATTTATTAGCTGTGCAAAAAGAGTTTTAGAGTTAGGGCCTAAAAAAAACTTTAGATTTATTTGGATAGGAGAAGGATTTAATCCTCAACTAGATGGTATCTATTCGGTTTATTTAGCAGATCAAATTGAACGCTCTAACCTAAAGGACATTGTAAGTATTATAGAGCCAATAAAGAATATTGATTCAGCTTATTTGCTTTCAGATATTGTATTCCTTAGTTCCCGACTTGATCCTCTACCATTGGTTGCATTAGATGCTCTTAATCATCAAAAACCTTTAATTTGTTTTGAATCGGCTACGGGAGTTACTGAATATTTATTGAAAGACCCTGATGCTGTGTTTGGAATTGTTCCTTATTTGAATGTAGAAACAGCTGCTCAAAAAATCTATCAATTAATAGAAGATGAGGGTTTACGCGTCAAGATAGGGCGTGCAGGCAAAAAAATTGCTGCATTGACTTTTAATTTTCAAAAATATGTAGAACAAATCGATCAAATTGCTTTGAAATGTGTTAAGGATAAAAAACAAGAATTAGAGGATGAAATCATTCTTAGAAGAACAAACCTTTTCAATATGGATTTTATGATTGCACCACATGCGCATTTACCATGTGTTGATATTGTAAAGTGGTATATTAAAAATCAAAAAATGCGCTTTCAGTTAAGAAAACCTTTTCCTGGATTTCATTCTGAAATTTATGCTGAGTATCACGAACTCAAAGGTAGGAATGCATTAGCACACTATATTAGCAATGGTTTTCCTTCTGGGCCATGGAAAATAAAAATTCTTAATAAGAATCAATCAAAATCTCTTACTAAAATTTCACTTGATACCGCACTTCATATTCATCTCTACTATCCAGAGATGGCTTCAGAAATTCTCCATCGGTTACGAGGTATAAATTATAAGATGGATTTACTGATTAGCGTTGCTTCTCAGGAAGCTTCAGTGGAAGCGAATGAGGTTTTTTCAAAATATGAAAATGGTATGATCTTGATTAAAGAATTTCCCAATTGTGGACGTAATTTTGGACCTCTTCTTACAGGATTTAAAAGAATAATTTTAGAAAAATACCAAGTTATTGGCCATATCCACACTAAAAAATCAGTTGATATGGGAGAAAAGGGAATAATGGATTCTAGTCTATGGACTCATTTTCTATACAGTAATCTTCTTGGAGGATGCTACAATATGGCGAATACAATTCTTCAAGAATTTCAGAATAATTCTCAATTAGGATTAGTATTTCCTGATGATCCAAACATAGTTGCTTGGGGAGACAATAAGCCTTTTGCCAAGGAACTGATGAGAAAAATGAAGATGAATTTTTCTTGGCTGCCAGAGCACCTCAATTTTCCTATTGGATCCATGTTCTGGGCTAGAACAGATGCATTACGGCCTCTTTTTGATCTTAATCTTAATTGGGATGACTACCCTCAAGAACCGCTAGCACATGATGGAAGCATGCTACATGCCATTGAAAGATTACTGCCATTGATTGTAGAGCATACTCACTATCAGAGCGCTTCTACTTATTTAGAGGGAGTTATTCGTTAAGGCGAACATTTTTATTTTAATGGAATCATACTATCAAAAAAACAGTAAACCAAAAGTAACGGTGTGGCTTTTCTATAGTTTAATTATTTTAACACTTGCTAAGCTTATATTATCTTCAGGAGAAGAAATGTTAGGATTTTATCTGCCTAATGATGATTTATGGCAGGTATGGGCTGCTCAACGTTGGTATTGGTGTGGAACATATGGAGCAGATTATTTATATCATTTACCGATTTACCCTCTATTTATAAAACTAGTGAGTGTTACAGGTGCTCCTTTGAGGCTGGTGATGGAATTGCTTTATTGCTTTAGCTGCTCTTTACTTGCTGTTGTATTACAAAGAATGGGAATTCCTACTAGTATTGCAGGATTAGTAGGGTTTGCAGCTATTTTCAACCCTGCTTCTTTTCAACTTCCCAACCGTTTCGGTCCAGAGATTCTGTTAGCTTCTCTATTGCTATTATCTTTTTCTCAAAGTCTTCAATGGTGGATCATGAGAAAAACCTCCGGAGCTCTTTATCCTGCGTTATTGTCCAGTTTTTTTTGGGCATTAGCATGGAATGTTAGAAAAGAAGCTATTATACTTTTCCCAATATTTATTGCTCTTGGACTGTGTGTACTTTTCACAGATTTTTCTGAAAAAAAAGAAATTTTAACTAAGAGGCTTCTTGTAGGTGTTGGAATTCCATTTGTTGCCTGCTGTGTCTTGAGTTTAACGATCTGCTCTATAAATTATTTTAGATGGGGACTCTTTACTAATTCCATATTAACAGCTCCAGGCTACAGCGCTGCATTTAAAGCTCTTCAATCGATACGTCCTGAGAAAAATAGAGACTATATTCCTATTACTGTTGAGGCCAGAAAAGCCGCTTATAAAGTAAGTCCTTCTTTTGCACTTCTGGAAGATCAGCTGGAAGGACCTGTAGGAAAAGGATGGGCTGTTTTTTCAAAATCATGGACAGATGAAAAGGGAATAAAAAATCTTGATCCTTTGGAAATATCAGCAGGTTGGTTTTATTGGGCTTTGTATGATTCAGCAGTGAGAGCAGGATATGGGAGAACACCCGTACAAACAGATTCTTTTTTTTACAAAATAGGAAAAGAAATTAATTCAGCATTAAAAGAAAAAAAGCTACCGTATCGTTATGTTCCCGTAACCATGATCGACCCTGATTTACTACATTGGTTGCCAAGATATATAACAAGTTTAAAAGCTGTTTATAATACTTTCCTAACTTCTTCATCACCAGTAAGACATATTGGAGATCAAGCCATGTTAAGTAATGCTATTAAACATGAATTTGATGTTGTGGCGAATAGAGGGCCAATAAAATCAGCTTATTGGGCTTGGCATTTGCAGACTTTATGGGAATCAACTTATTATCAGATAGTTCGCTACTTACAATGGATGGCACTTATTGGCATAGGGACAGCAATATATCTGAAGCAGGAGAGGTTCATTTTTCCTGTGATTTTTTTATTTAGCACAGCAATAATAACACGAATATTATTTTTTGGACTCTTAGATGCAACTGCTTGGAATGGTGCACAACCACGCTATCTTTTTCCTGTGATGCCAGAATTCTCCATGCTGATCATTTTAGGAAGCTGGCTGTTCCACCAATGCATCAAAAATTTTTCAAAGCAACGCAACTTTCATAAATAAAGCTACATGATTCAGAAAGTTCAGTTCTCGTGGAAGATGATAATGGTTATTTTAGCCTGCACCTTTTTTGCTTTTACGCTAAGGTGGTCACTTATCGATCATAGTCCTCCTCGATGGGATGAAAGTCTCTATCTTCTGGAATCAACAATGCATCATCAAGCACTATTATCGCAAGGCATTATTGGTTACATTACTAGTCTATTCAACGCGGATAGAGGCAGAGTTCCTTTACTCACCATGTTAGTTCAACCAAGTTTCCTTTTATTCGGACCAAAACTTGCTGTTGCTGTTATGAGCATGGGTTTTTTTTGGTTTTTACTAGCTTGGTCTTTTTATACTATTGGAACAATCCTCAACAAAAAAAATGGAGAAGGTGCATCAGTTTTAGCATTTTTTTTATTTGGTGTTTATCCACAAACCACAGTCTTAACTAATTATTTTTTTGTAGAATTTTTGTTGGTTTCGTTAGTAACAACTACCTATGCATTAGGTTTAAAATATCTAGTATCCAGGAGAAATTATTATCTTTGGCTATTAGGAATTAGTATTAGTTTAGGAATGCTCACCAAAGTGACTTTTCCTATTTTTCTTATCCCTATTACTGTATTAACGTGGAAAATACTATCTGAGCAGCATAACAAAAAATCTAAAATAAAATTTATTGTTGTTATTGGGGTTTGTATTATTACCTTAGCTGCCCCTTATTATATCTATAACTTTGAATCTTTAGTTGCTATGACAAAACATTTATCAAGTTCTAAAATTACAGAGTTATATGGATTTTTTCCAGTATGGAGTTTTCAAGGAGCTATAGAATATTTTCATGCGATTTTTTATCAACCTATTCCGGCTTTTATGCTGAGCGGATTATGCTTGCTTATTATTCAACAGATCATTCCAAAAACAAAAATGATCAGTAATGGTATCTTACTTGTTGCATTAATTTCATTTATAGTACCATTTCTATGTGTTGCATTTGGAACAGTAAAAGATTCACGATATTCATATCCTGTCTTACCAATTATTTTTATTCTTGGAAGCCTTGGTATAACAGGATGTTTTAGAAATATTTTTTCAACTATTCCGATTATAATTTACTGTTTATTTTTTATAAAAATTTCTTTTATTAATACGTTCTTAAAAGCACAAGGTTTGAGCTTTAAATTACTTGAAAATACATCTTCAGAATGTTCCGCTCCTGACCCTCGAAATTGGAAAACTGAAGAAGTTGTATCAGAAATAGATAATTTATTTACAGAGTATAAATTAAACCGGACATTATTATTCTTAGGGGGGAATCGTTACTACCATATTAATCTTTTTCGTTATCACCTTTTGTGCCTCAAAAAAGAGGAAATTAAATTTATTATATTACCTTATTACGAAATAAAATATACTTTGCCAGAGGCAATAACATTTATTAAAAAGAATAAAATTCCAATGATAATTTTTAAGACTGGAGAAAATTGGCCTCCTTTTTCATCTAGGTTAACATCAGAAATTGTAGAATTTCTACATCATAGCCAAGATTATGAGTTTAAATGGCTGGCGACAAAACAACCAGATGGTAGCCAGTTTGGTATCTTTTTGCTCAAAAACATGGATCATTAAAAAACAGGATGTATCAAAAAATTAAGTATCTTATTTTGGGGGCTGGTCCTAGTGGATTAACATTAGCTCACACACTACTGGATCTAGGCATTGCTAGAGAAGAGCTACTTGTTCTTGAAGCAAATGAAGAACCTGGTGGTCTATGCAGATCTACCGTTGTCGATGGTTCTCCACTTGATATTGGAGGGGGGCATTTTCTAGATATTAGAAAAAGAGAGGTTTTAGATTTTCTTTTTCGATTCATGCCTCCAGAGGAGTGGAATAGCCATGATCGTGTAGCAAAAATTATTTTAAGGGATCAAGAGATTGACCATCCACTAGAAGCGAATCTTTGGCAGCTTACAAAAGAGGATCAGGTAAAATATCTAGAATCCATTGCTCAAACAGGGAGTGTTCGCGGCGAGAAAATGCCAAAATCTTTTATTCAATGGGTTCGTTGGAAGTTAGGAGAACGCATAGCTGATGATTATATGCTTCCGTATAATCAGAAAATATGGTCCATGGATTTAAATTTGTTAGGAACGTATTGGCTTTATAAGCTTCCTGATGTCTCTTTTCATGAAATATTAAAAAGCTGCCTTGAAGGAAAGGCATTTGGAGCTCTTCCTGCTCATGGAACCTTCCTTTATCCTAAAAAATATGGATACGGGGAAGTCTGGAAAAGAATGGGAAAGGCGCTAGGAGATAGACTTTTTACGAATACTAAAGTTACAAAAATAGATCTTCCCAATAAAATAATTAATGATACGTACCAAGCAGAACATATTATTACTTCGATACCATGGACTCTATGGCTAAAAATAGCCTCTTCACTACCAGAAACAATTTGTGAAAGTATCAAGAAACTAGTCCATATTTCTATTGATGTTGATTATCAAAAGGAAAACTTATCAACTCCAGCTCATTGGATCTATGAACCGCGAGAAGAGATTTCTTACCATAGAATTTTAGTAAGGTCTAATTTTTGTCCAGGGTCTCAAGGATATTGGACCGAGTGTAATGGAGCACGTTCTCCACAAGCACAAGGATTTCGTCATCATAATGAGTATGCTTATCCTGTCAATACACTGGACAAGCCAAAAGCGATAGCAACGATTCTCGATTGGGGTCAAGGAAATAACATTTATGGTTTGGGAAGGTGGGGAAAATGGGAGCATATGAATAGTGACATCGCAGTTGCAGAAGCTATAGCCATAGCAAAACAAATTGTTTTAGCAACTCGATAATATGAAAATTAGTCTCTGTTTATTGGTTTGGAATGAGCTCGAGGGATGTAAAATTGATGTTCCTAACCTGCCGGCAGGAGAATTTCATGAAATTTATGCTGTAGATGGAGGAAGTAGCGATGGCACTATTGAATATTTAGAATCTCAAGGGATACCTGTTTATCAACAGCCTAAAAAGGGTCTTAATAATGGATATCTTCATGCCCATAAAAAAGCAACGGGAGAAGTAGTAATCGTTTTTTTCCCAAAAGGAACAATTCCTCCCAAAGATCTTTTGAAGTTTAGAGAATATTTTAAGAAAGGATATGAACTTGTCATTGCAAGCCGTCAGATTCAAGGTTCCCAAAATGAAGAAGATGGGAAAATAGTACGTTTTCGAAAATGGGCTGTTTTTGGATTAGCAGCCTTTTCTGCACTGATATGGAAAAGAGAGGGTTACTGGGTTAGGGATGTATTGCATGGAGTTAAGGGCTGGACAAAAACTTCTTTTGACAAAATGGCTATTCTTGAACATGGATTATCCATCGATATTGAAATGGTTATACGATCTTATAAACTTAAGATCCCAAGAGCAGAATTTCCTACCACCGAAGTAGCGCGTCCTCACGGAAAGACTAATTTTACAGTATGGCCAACTGGCAAAAAGTTAATTTCTTATTTATGGTTTGAGCTATGGCGTAAAAACTAAGATTCGTTTCTTTATGGTTAGAAAAATAGTAGCTAAATTTCTACTAAGAAATACCCCCTTTGATCCTCAGTGGTATTTAAGTACTTATCCAGATGTTCAAGATGCAGGAATGAATCCCTATATCCATTTTTGGTACTGTGGTCGATATGAAGGAAGAAAAGGAGTTGGTGAGGTAACTTCTACTTCAAACGATCCTATAATCATTGATCCTAAAAAAGAAACGATTCTTTTAATACTTCATGAAGGTTCTTATACGGGAGCTCCTATTTTAGGTTATAACATAGCAATTCAATTTTTAGAAAAGTACAATGTCCTCTGTACTTATTTTAAAGATGGACCAATCATTCAATCTATAAAAAATATTGGTGCTCAGATTATTGGGCCAATACCAAGAGCTCATAAAGAAGACTTCATTAAAAAGATAGTAAAAACTACATCTATTAAATATGCCATTATCAATAGTATCGAATCACGATATGTTTTAAAAGAGCTATCATCAGAAAAGATTCCAGTCATTTCTTTAATTCATGAGTTTTTGACTTATATCACTCCAAAAAGCGCTTTTTTAGATATAATTTCTTATTCTGGCTATACTATTTTTTCTACGCAGCTTATTAAACAGAACGCCCTTTCTTATTTTCCTTCTCTGAGAATAAGAGATCAAAATCTTCTGGTGCTACCTCAAGGAAAATGTCAGCTGCCTCCATCTGAAGAAATTTCTTCTGCAGAAGAAGAAAAAATAAAAAAATTGATCAGGTCTGAATACTTTTTGAAGGAAGGGCTTGTGGTTCTTGGAGCTGGCTTCTGTCAATACCGTAAAGGTATCGATTCTTTCATTGAGATAGCTGCAATGACTAAAAAAAAAGACCCTCAAATTCCCATTCGGTTTATCTGGGCAGGAAGTGGCTATGATCCTCAAAACGATATTCAGTATTCTGCTTATCTTGCAGATCAAATTCAACGAGCGGGATTAGAAAAAGATGTTTTTTTCTTTAAAGAGGTTAAAAATATAGAAGAGGTATATGACTTAGCTGATATTTTCCTTTTAAGTTCCCGTCTGGATCCATTACCTAATGTTGCCATTGATATTCTTTCTAAAGGAATTCCTTTAGTCTGTTTTGATAAGACAACTGGAATTGCTGAAAAATTAAAAAATAATGGGCTAGGGCAATGTGTAGCTGATTATTTAGATACAAATGAGATGGCTGAAAAAATATTAACACTAGCTCGTTCATCTTCTCTTCGTAAGGAAATCAGCGAACTTTCAAAAAAAATGGCATTACAGCATTTTGATATGCCTTATTACATTCAAAAACTTGATTATTATGGTAATAAAGCTGTTTCTGATTTCCTTAAAGAAGAAGAGGAAATTGAAATTATAAAAAAAGAAAATATTTTAGATAAAATTTTTATTAATGGCGCCAATAACAATTTAATAAATCTTAATGAAACTGCTAAAAGGTATATCAGATTTTGGAAGTCTGGCGTTTACCGGCGAAAACCATTTGCAGGATTTCATCCTGGAATTTATCAAGAAGAGTGTATGCAAGCGATAGATTCTTTAAACCCTTTAGTACATTTTATTAACTCAGGGAGACCTTCTGGACGATGGAGTAGCAATCTTATTACGAATAAAGAAAAAATTTGTTCTGTTCCTTCAGATCTACATCTTGGTTTGCAAATTCATGCTTACTACCATGAGATGTTAGTAGAGATCATTGCTCGACTGAATCTTAACAAAATTAGACCTGATTTATTACTGAGTGTGACTCAACCTATTGAAAATAGAGATCTTCTCTATTGCTTAGAAAAATATTCGGGAAGAGTCAATATTCGGGTTGTCGAAAATCGTGGGAGAGATATAGGTCCATTTCTTACAGCATTTCATGAAGAAATTCAGAATAATTATGATATTATTGGGCATTTTCATACAAAAAAAACGAACGACCAAAAAGATAAATCGATTGGTAAAAAATGGTTTGATTTTCTTTTAGAAAATTTGCTGGGGGGTAAGGCCCGTATGGCAGATATTATTATTGGGAAAATGGCCCAGGAAAAAAAAATTGGGTTAGTCTTCCCTTCAGATCCTCATATAAATGGTTGGGATGAAAATCAAAAAATTGGGAAAAAATTTCTTCACCAATTAGGAGTCAAAGAATTTCATCAAGAATTTAATTTTCCCATAGGAAATATGTTTTGGGCCAGAACAGATGCTTTAAAGCCATTATTTGCGCTTAATCTTAAAAATGAAGATTATCCCGAAGAGCCCTTGCCTCATGATGGAACGATTCTTCATGCCTTAGAACGCATCATGCCTGCTGTAGTAGAAAAAGAGGGCTATGAAGTCGTCATGAGTTATGTGGAAGGTGTAACACGGTAATAGGAGTCTTCATTGCACTCCTAGCATTCATCTGCTAGTCTGGTTGCTATGCAATTTATAATTACGGGTGGTTGTGGCTTTATCGGTAGTAATTTTATTAAACAGATTTTACATCGATCAGAGGTTACAGAAGTCATTAATATCGATCTTTTGACCTATGCTGGGAACAGAGCAAATCTTGATTCAATAGAAAGTGATCCACGCTACCGCTTTATTCAAGCTGATATTGCTGATATTTTGGTCATGGAGACGGTTTTTTCTCAAGCTTTTGAGCGTTCTCGAGGATCAATAGAAGCAGTTGTGAATTTTGCTGCAGAATCTCATGTTGATCGGAGTATCAAAAGTCCCCATGATTTCATTCATACTAATGTCTTAGGAACAAGTATTCTTCTTGCTGCAGCACGGAAATATAAAGTCAAGCGTTTTTTACAAGTTTCCACTGATGAAGTTTATGGATCTCTTGGACCAAGTGGAAAATTTTCTGAGACTACCCCACTGCATCCCAACTCTCCTTATTCTGCAAGCAAGGCAGGAGCAGATCTTCTTGTGGGAGCTTCTCATCACACCTATGGTCAAGATGTTGTAATTACACGCTGTTCGAATAATTATGGTCCTTATCAATTTCCAGAAAAATTAATTCCCTTAATGATCATTTCTGCTTTGAATGATCAGCCATTGCCAGTTTATGGAGATGGATTGCAAGTGCGTGACTGGATTCATGTTGAAGATCATTGTGAAGCTCTCTGGCAGGTGCTCACACGAGGTAAACGCGGCGAAGTTTATAATATAGGAGCGAATGTAGAGCTGAAAAATATCACCCTTGTTGAAGAAATCTTATCATATCTTAAGAAACCAACGTCGCTTATTACCAACGTTGCCGATCGTTTGGGGCATGACCGTCGTTATGCTATTGATTCTTCCAAAATTCAACAAGAGTTAGGCTGGAAACCTCGCTGGGAGCATCAACAAGGGTTAGCAACAACAATTCAATGGTATCTTGAGCATGCATCATGGTGGGAGCCACTTCTTCAACAATAAGATTACTAGGAAGCCACTAGAGAGAGCTGAAATTCTTCCGTAGATAAAAACGTAGTGAGAGAAATGAATTTGCAAGAGAACAATTTTTTTCCAGAGAAAAAGAAGCGTATCTTTGTATTAGGCGCCCGAGGTCGTCTTGGAGCGACGTTGATTCGAACATGGAAAAAGAGCTTTCCTAATGTGGAAGTTCTTGGATTAGGAAGAGAAGAAATTGACTTGCAAGCTCCCAAAGCAGCCCTAGAAGCAATGAAAGCTTGTGAACTGACGTCAGGAGAAGTTCTCATTAACTCTGCAGCACTTACTGATGTTGATCGCTGCCAGAGAGAACCTGCGCTTGCTAAGAATGTCAATGCACTTACTCCAGCACTATTAGCAAGTTTAGCAGCTGATAGAGGAGTTCGCTTTGTTCAAGTGAGTACGGATTATGTTTTTGATGGATTGCTAGAGCGAGATTATAGCGAAGAAGATATGCCAGCTCCTTTGAGCTATTATGGAGTTAGTAAATTGGAAGGAGAACAAGGTGTCTTAGCTACTTCAGAGAACCATATTGTGGCTCGTGTTTCTTGGATTTTTGGTCGCGATCGACCTAGCTTTATCGACCAAATCATTCAGCGTGCTCGTCACTCAAAAGAAGTTGCTGCCATCGACGATAAAATTTCTTCTCCCAGTTATACAGAAGATTTAGCCAGATGGTTTGCTCTTTTCTTAAAGAATGAAACTAATGTCCCAGGTGGTATCTATCATCTCTGCAATAGTGGAAACTGTTCTTGGAGAGCCTATGGAGAATATGCTCTTCAATATGCTACTTCTCGTGGTATTCCTCTCTTAACTTCTTCGGTAGCCCCTTTGAAGCTAGCAGAAATGAAAAATTTTCTAGCCCCACGACCACCTCGAACCTCTCTGAGAACAACAAAATTTTCAACTCTTCTAGGGCATCCTCTGCGTTCTTGGCAAGAAGCACTCGAAGAGTACATCACTACTTTTTATTGTACATAGAGTCAAATTACTTAGAAAGTACAGGAGAGAGTGCAGAGATTTTTGAAAAAGGCAAGGCCGAAGACCGCGCGCTATCTCAACGATAAGATGATGGGATGAGAACGCTACATTTTTTAAATAAGATCAAGTCAATTTCCTGTCATTTCTAAGTAATTTGACCATAACACTAAAAAATAAAATGTTCTGCTCTTGACTTTCTCTGGTTGATAGAATCAGCGTTAGGAGTCGGTAGGTTTTGGTGGTCAAAAAAATCTTCGAAAGTTTTTTTCTTGAAAAAAACGACGCATTTCTCCATAGAATCACGTAATTGAAATTCTCTCCGATAGTAATATCCTTGCAGTTGTTTTTCAATAGCTGCACTCCTAGAGAGCTCTACAACAATGATATCGGCATCATATTCTTTTGGCATATTACTTTTAGAATAATAACCGAATGATTTGAAGTCGTGCAGAATCCATGGTAGTGGAAAATAACTTTCTAGAAGAATTTGTCCTCTTAATTGAAAGTAGCGTGGATTTTTCTTTGCCAGGAGAAGCAAAGGTTCTGTTAGTAGTTTTATTTCAGGAGAAGTCTGTACATAGACGTAAGGTTCTGAAAAATCGACGTAATGCCAAAAATTCAGACGCAAACAGAGAAAGAAAGAAATTCCTAATACTAAAAAACCAAGAATAAATCTCCAAGTAATAGGACGTATTTTTTCTAAAAAAACTCCAAAAAGAAGTGTCAATGGCCAAATGATAGAAATAATACACCAAGGGGTTTTATAAGGAATAAGTGAATACCCAGCAAAAGTTCCTAGGGCATAGAGCGACAAATAGTTGTGGAAAGAAGAAAAATTATTTTCTGAATAATAAGTAGCAGTACCATCAGGAGAGAAGAGTTTGACATGATAGTTAAGAGTAAGCCAGAGAGCATACCCAAAGCCTAAGAGAGCAGGGAGCTCGTAGCGTAGCATCAAAGCGAGCCAATAGTAATTAAGAGGTCCTAGTTGATAAGATAATTTTGTATGTCCTCCAACGTGAATTCCAGTATGGATCCAAGCAGGGAGGGCGTAGCAAAGATTCAAGAAACCACGAAGGTAGAGAAAACCTCCAGAATAGAATAGGAAGAGAAGAAGCAACGAAATAAGAGCACCCACTCCAAGATCCCAGTAAGTCCATTGTTGTTGAGTAATAAGAGGAGAAAAAAATGGTTCTTTCTCCACGATGAGCTTTTTGTTAAGAGCAGAAGACTTTTTTGAACGATACCACCAGGAGCCTAGCAGTAGCAGCACTGTTGTGATCATTAAGGAGAGCAAATGAATGACTAGCGTCTCTTTGAGAAGGAGGAGTAATGTTACTCCTAGTAAAGAGAGGAGGAGGGAGCGACGATCGCCATGAGAACCTAATCCCAGAAGACCGAGCAAGAGAATCATCAAGGACATGGCTACCCAAGATTCATGGATAGCATATCGACCATAAAATACCATAGCTGGAGAGAGTGCAAGTGCTAGAGCACCCCAACGAGCTGCGTTCCTACCCAAAAAAGATTCAAATCGAAGTGCCAACCAAACCATCATGATACTTGCTAGCAGGGAGGGCATCCGTAGAGCCCAAAGGTTTCTTCCAAAAAAATGTTGAACTAAAAAAAGAAGATAGAAAAAAAGTGGTCCATGATAGTTGGTTGGATCGTAAGCATAGAATCCCTGCTCTTGGACCACATCAGCAAACCATCCATTAATACCTTCATCAAAATGAGGTGGTTTGAGATCTAAAGCCCAGAGACGAATCAAAGCTCCAAGAATAAGAAGAACCCAAGGAAAGTATTTATTAAAGCCCCTAGAAGAAAAAAAAGATTCTAAAACATTAGTTCTCTTAGGGGAAAAATTTTCAAAAAAAGAGCAAGCCATCTTCTCATACTCCAGCTTAACGAAGCAGTAACAGAAAAGAGTTACTGCTGTTTAGGCCACTGAGGAGGATTAGTGGAGAGATCGGAGTCGCTGCCAGTCATTTTTCTTTCAACAAAATTAGCAGAACCACTAATATCCTCACCAACACCACGAATAGTATTACAACCAACCATTGTAAGTAAAAATCCTAGGAGTAGAATGCAAGCAGTAGAAGTAGATATTTTCATAAGAATGCTATAGTTAAAAATAGATTCTCAAAGATAGGGAGAGCTATCACAATATTTTTTTTGTTGTTCTAAGAAAAGTTGATCGAAAGGTTCATAATAGTTGGCATAAAAAGGATAATGGTCTGTTTTTTCATACGATGGTCGATAGCGCCAATGTTTGTAAGACCAGAGCCAATATTCTGGATGTGCTTGAATCCCTGCTTCCAGAGAACTCCAGAGAGCTTGTGTAAGAGAGGCAACATTGCTTTTTCCAGTGATTGGAATGGGTGGAAGAAATCGAAGGTGATAGCCTCCTTGAGTTCGAATTAAACACTCTACAGGAACCAGAAGTGCTCCCGTTCGAAGTGCTAGTTCGGCAGGAAGTGGAGTGAGCGGAATGATCAAGCGATCAAAAGTACGAACAAGAATTGGGCCTTCGTTTGGTTTGAGGTTAAGATCAATGAGAATCCCAAATTTTCCTCCTTTTCTTAGATAACGAAATAACTTGAGCATAGCTTGCTCTTGAGCAATAACCTCTTGTCCTAAGCTAGAGCGCCAAGTATTAAAAAGATGGCCAAGAAAAGGGTTTTTAAATTTTTGAGCAATAACGGGAAATTTTTTTGTATAGCGTGCTGCTATTTGGCCTGTCCACTCGAAATTTGCTGCATGTAAACAGCAATAAATAGCAGAGATGTTTTCATTGTTGGGGGAGCTTCTTGGATCGAGAACATCGATGGTGGCAATCTCATCCATAATCGTTGGAGTCAAACGAGGAGACCAGAGTAGTTCCAACATCGTTGTTGCAAAAATTCCGTAAGATTTCTGGGTAATTTGCAAGCGAGTTTTCGGGTCATATTTCTCACCAAAAGCAGCTTCTAAATTAGCAAGAGCTACTGCTTGGCGATGATGATCAAAGTGAAAGAAAAGGGAACCGAGGAATCTTCCAAGAGGACGCAACCATGGCCATGGAAGGCATTGAATGATCCAAGCAAGTAAACGGAGAGTAATGTATTCGCTGTAGTAGCGGAAGCGCTTAAAATGACTCACAGCAGTTTTTCTTAGCTATTGGGAATCAGTCGTGGGAAAACAGGCTCTCCTTCGCTTGCTCTATAGTGCGCGGGAAATTTAAAAAGTTCTTTCTCACCACCGAGTGCTACTGGCTGGAGTGCTAACTGCTTGAAAATTTTCTCTGCTGCAGGAACCACTGGAAGAAGAAGAGTGGCTGTAAGGCGTGTTGATTGTAGAAGAGTCCATAAAATAGAGGAAAGACGATCAGATTGAGTCCTATCTTTAGCGATTTTCCAGGGAGCAGTCTGATCGATAAAAACATTCGTTGAAGTAACAATTTGCATCATGATTTCCAAAGAAGCATGGATATTTGACAATTCCATTTCTTGACAATAGCGCTCGAGCAGCTCTTCATGGTCTTCAAGAAGCTTGTTACACTCTTTGGACAAAGGAAGAGCAGATAGTCCTTCAGGACGGTAGCGCACTACCATTCCCAAAGTGCGATTGAGAAGATTTCCTAGCCCATTACTAAGATCTGTGTGATAGCGTAGGAGAAGACGCTCTTCACTAAAATCAGCATCACGTCCGACAATGGCTTCACGCATGAGATAGTAGCGTAATGCTGAAACACCATAACGATTAACAAGGTCCATGAGGTCAAGAACATTGCCAGTGCTCTTGCTGATTTTTTCTCCATGTAATGTCCAGTGACCATGGACTAGTAAGCGTGGCATCTGCTCATCGGAAAATCCCATGGCGTGAAGCATGCAGGGCCAGTAAATTCCATGAGCTGGAATGAGAATGTCCTTTCCAATGACGTGAGTGTCACATGGCCAGCGTTGAGAAAAAGAGAGTTCTTCCTCCTCGTTGAAATACTCTGCAAAGCTAAGATAGTTAATGAGGGCATCAAACCAAACGTAAACAACAAAAGAAGGATCAAATGGAATATCAATACCCCAGCTAAGACGACTCTTTGGGCGTGAAATGCAGAGATCCGAACTCATTTTCTCAATGGCATTTTTAAGTTCTTTTTGACGAAAAGCTGGAGTGAGAAAATCGGGATGTTTCTCTAGAAAAGAAGTTAGCCATGGCTGACATCGAGCAAGACGGAAATACCAATTCTCTTCCTCTAAAAAAAGAACCTCGCCCCACTCTGGTCCAAATTCTCCAGCTTCATTGCGTTCTTTATCAGTGAGAAATTGTTCTTGTCGCACACTGTAGTAACCTTGGTAAGCAGATTTATAGAGCCAACCTTCTTGAAAAAGTTTTTCCAAAATTTTTCCAACAATAATCGTATGTTTTCTCTTCGTTGTGGAAGCCCAAGCATCATAGGAAATGGAGAGTTTTTTCCAGAGTTCTAGAAATTCTTTAGAAAGCTCCTCTGTAAATGCTGTCGGTGAGATTCCTTGCTTCTCTGCTGCTTGCTGTACTTTTTGGCCATGCTGATCAACTCCAGTGAGGAAGAAGACCTCCCTCCCACGTAGACGTTGATAGCGAGCTAGAACATCAGCTAGAACCTTCTCATAGGCATGGCCGATGTGTGGTGGTGCATTGGTATAATCAATAGCAGTAGTAATGAAATAGGTTTTCATGGAAATTGATGAATAACGGAGCAGAAGAATGACTAGCAGCTTTTTTGAAGAGAATCTGCATTTCTATCAGTTAATACCAAAGCGCTTGAGACACCAAACATTCACTTTGTGTGTCATCGTTGCATAGCAAAGAAGAAAGCCAGCAATCCAAACCCAATAAATCGGAGGTAGTGGAACCATCTGAAAATAAGCCCCTAGAGAACTATAAGGAATGATAGCACCAAGGATCATCGTCAATGACGTCATCATGAGAAGAAAGGGGCTAGCAATACTTTGAAAAAACGGGACTCTAGCCGTGCGAATAATATGCACAATGAGGGTCTGCGTTAAAATTGATTCAACAAACCATCCTGTGTGGAAAAGTTTTTCGTAATACTCTTTCATAGCAGGTGTGGTTTGAGGATCCTTGAAGAGATGACAATGAAAGAAGTAGAGCATGAGAAAAAAAGTCGTATAATCAAAAATAGAACTCAATGGTCCAATGCAGAGCATATAGCGACCAATATTACCAATGTTCCACTTACGTGGTTTTAGAAGATATTCGGCATCGACATGATCAGAGGGAATACCAATTTGGGAGGTGTCATAGAGCAAGTTGTTGACGAGAACTTGAATAGGAGCCATGGGGAGAAAGGGCAGAAAACAAGCACTTCCAACCATGCTAAACATGTTTCCAAAATTGGAGCTAGCTCCCATGCGAATATATTTTAGAATGTTTCCAAAAACCTTCCGTCCTTCTAAAATACCATCTTCGAGAACCATGAGGCTTTTTTCTAGTAGGATGATATCTGCTGATTCCTTAGCAATATCCTGGGCTGTATCAACTGAAATGCCGACATCTGCTGCACGCATGGAGAGAGCATCATTAATTCCATCACCCAGGTAGCCGATAACATGTCCTCGTTTTTGGAGAGCAAGAATGATTTGTTCTTTCTGAGAGGGAGAGAGTCGTGCAAAAACATTTTTTTCTTCGCTAAGAGTTCCTAATTGCTCTTCAGTAAGCGAGAGAAGTTGATCTCCCGTGATGACCTCATCGACTTCAATACCTACATCTTTGCAGATTTTGCGAGTTACAATAGCATTATCGCCAGTAAGAATCTTCGTGGTGACACCGTATGATCGGAGCGATGCAATGGCTTTGTGAGCTGATTCTTTTGGAGGATCAAGAAAAGCAATATAACCAAGAAGTGTTAGTTCACTTTCATCAGCAATGGAAAAAGTTGTCTTATCTTGAGAGAACTCTCGGTAAGCAATACCAAGAACACGATAACCATCACGACTTAGTTTTTCATATTCTTCGAGTAAGTCGTTTTTGATCAGATCAATCATCATGTAAACTTCATCATCAACTTGGTATTGAGTGCACACCCTATAAATATCTTCTACGGATCCTTTACAAACCAAGACATGATCTCCTTCATAATCGACGACAACAGACATCCGTTTACGCTGAAAATCAAAAGGAATTTCATCTACTTTTCTGCAATCACGATCGACGTCCAAATCAGTATGCGAAAGAACCGAGGCATCGAGTAAACTACGCATGCCAGTTTGATAATAGCTATTCATATAGGCATAGCGCAGTACATCGTCACTATCGCGATTAGTCACATCAACGCTTTTCTCTAAAATCACACGATCTTGAGTGAGTGTTCCTGTTTTATCAGTACAGAGGATATTGATAGCTCCAAAGTTCTGAATGGCATTGAGTCGTTTGACAATGACTTTTTTCTTGGACATAGCCATGGCTCCTTTGGCGAGGTTGACAGCCACAATCATCGGAAGCATTTCGGGAGTAAGACCTACAGCTACAGATAAACCAAAGAGCAGAGCTTCTGGCCAATGATGATTTCTCAAACCAATAATCAAGAAAACGAGACTGACCATCACAACCATAAAGCGAATCATTAACCAAGTAAACCCAGCTATTCCCCGATCAAAGCTGGTCAGTACGGGAGTACTGCTGGCAAGTTTTTGACTCATCGCTCCAAAATAAGTCCGCACTCCAGTATTAATCACGAGAGCTCTAGCACTGCCACTAATGACATTACATCCTTGAAAAATAGCATTACAGAGCTCGAGAGCAGATTTCTCTATACCAGGAGAAGAATGATTAGGAAGTGCGGTTTTTTCTACTGGCATTGACTCACCAGTCAGAGAAGACTGACTGACAAAAAAATCTTTTGCTGAAAGAAGTCGCATATCTGCTGCAATAAGTGAGCCAGCTTGCAGAGCAATAAGATCTCCAGGAACAATATCAGTCATGGAAATTTCTATTTCTTGACCCTGGCGAATCACATGACAGTTTGTTTGTACCATGGCACGTAGTTTCTCTACAGCTCGATTGGTGCGGTACTCTTGGAAGTAAGCAAATCCAATACTCAAGATAACCATACAACCAACAATGATTGCTGAAGGAAGGTCACTCATGAGCAGAGAGACAATACAAATCACAATCAACTGAATAACAAGAGGGTTCTTAGAGCGAGCTAGAATCTCCCTGAAGAAGCCTTGTTGTGTTTTCTTTCCTAAGTCATTAGAACCATATTCACGTAATAGCGCATCGGCTTGTTCATTAGTAAGGCCTTGTTCTGAGGAATGGAGTTCCTTGAGAACTTTTTCTAGAGGAGAGGAGCAGAGATCAATGAACTTTTTCTCATGTTCAGAACGAGTGTTACTACTAGTACTGTGAGACTTGAGAAAAAAGATCGAAGGAAAAAACTTTTCTCGTAAAAATGGAATATTCACGAACCTACCTAAGTGACATTAAAATAGGCGCTGGATCAATCCCTAAGATTAAAATAAGACCTATCAATGTTGAAATAAGAAATGTAGTTCGTGTTGAAAGGACGATGGGTAGGGCTTCTGGAGCTGGTTGCTGCCAGTAAATAGCTCTAAGGACTTTCAAATAATAATAAATACCAGCTATTACTGAGAGGGTACCAACGCCAAGTAACCCATAATGCCCCTGTTGTAAGGTTACTTGGAAAATAAAAAACTTTCCAAAAAATCCAGCTGTAAGAGGAAGTCCTGCCAAAGAAGCCATTGCTATTGTCATAGCAGCTGCTAAGAGCGGAGAACGTTGATAGAGACCTTGGAATCGATAAATGTCATCCCCACCAGAAGTTTCTGTCACAATGATAAGCACGATAAAAGCCAGTGCTGTCATGATAAGATAAGCAACAAAATAAAATCCCAGAGCAGGAAGTGCTAAAGAAATTCCAAGGCTTGCCACTGCCATGAGTAAGTAACCTGTATGAGCAATGCTAGAGTAAGCAAGCAAGCGTTTCATATTTGTTTGTGCCATCGCTGCAAAATTTCCGAAAAGAAGAGTGAGCATTGCCAGTAGTGTTATGAGTGCAAAGATTTTCTTATTAAGAAATGGAAGAAGATAAAGTTGTTCTAGAAAGCGTATCAACACAACAAAACCAGCAGCTTTGGAAGCAATAGAAAGAAAAGCTGTAATAGGTGTTGGAGCTCCTTGATAAACGTCAGGCAGCCAAAATTGAAAAGGGAAAGCTGCAATTTTAAAACAGAATGCAACAAGAATGAGTCCAATACCAAAGAAGAGTGACACGAGGGATGTGGTAGGAAGTAATTTTATTGCTGCTGCAAGATGAGTAATACTCATTGTTCCTGTAACTCCAAAAATCCAGCTAATACCATAGACAAGAAATCCTGTGGTTAGAGCACTGAGGATAAGATATTTTGTTCCTGCTTCAAGTGCTCTAGGATCTTTGCGTAAATAGGAAATAGTCACATAGAGCACCACAGTCATGCACTCTAGGGAAACAAAAAGCATGATAAAACTAGTGGCTGAAACAAGCCACATGAGACTTGCACAAGCAAAAATAGGCAGAATAAAAAACTCACCAATTCCTGACTCCGGTTTTTCACTGGGAATCCCTCGCTCAAGAACAGGGATATAGTCTAGCGACATAAGCAGTGTCATCATTGTCGTCACAAGCATGAAACGCTTAAAGAAAAGTGCTATTGTATCTGTTGTGTAAAAACGAGCGCTCTCTGCAGAAAGAGGTTGAAGAGGAATCCAAGTTAGGGAAAAAACAATAGCCAGTCCAATAAGAGCAATGAAAGCAAGCTTTTTTTTAGGAATCTTTGGGGAAAAAGCCTCTATCATGAGTAAAGTAATACCGAGAAGGACAAGAGCTAATTCGAGAAATAGTGGATTCATAAAATTGTAGGAGTAACTGTTAGTGAGCCGGCAGAATCTTGTTTCGGTTTTAAGCTAACTGGTTCAATCAACCAATCAGTTTCAGTTCGTATCAGCAGAGTAATCTCTAAGAGCAGGTCGGATAATAATCTTTATTTGATCAATCATCTTAACGTAAAGCAGTCGTTACTAAACTTAAGATGGCTTGTGGAAAAATTCCAACAACTAAGAGAAGTAGTAGAAGTATCAAAATAGGTGCACATTCAAAAAGAGAAAGATCGCTCCAATGAGTTGAGTCCTCATGGGCAGGTAGTGTTCCAAAGAAGATACGACGATAAGCTCGCAGCATATAAATTGCTGAAATAACAATCCCCCAAATGGAAATAATAGTAGCAATCGTAAAGCTTAAAGAGCCGTGATTAATAATGATGCTCGCGGTAGCTCCAAAGAAAATAAGGATTTCACCAGCAAAGTTGGCAAAGCCTGGTAAACCAAGAGAAGCCATGGTTGCACATCCAACTAAAAATGATAATCTTGGGAATCGAGAAGCCAAACCACCTAATTTTTGATACTCGAGTGTTTGCGTGCGGCAACGAAGAGCTCCACAAAGTGCAAAAAGAGCGGCAACAGAGAGTCCGTGACCAAACATTAAGAGGATCGCACCGCTGAGGCTGAGAATATTAAAGGCAACGAGACCTAAAAATATTGTGCCCATGTGCATCACACTCGAATAAGCAATTGTCCAATCGAACCGTTGTTGAGCAATGGTGACATAACCGAGATAGAGAATATTGCACACTAAGAGAAAAAGTACGAGAAGGGAGAATTTTTCAACAGCTATTGGAAAAATAGGAAGAGCAAGTCGGATAAAACCGTAGAGGCCAAATTTTTTAAGAACACCAGCATGAAGCATGGCTGTTGGTGTTGGGGCGCTAGAATACGTACTTGGAGCCCAGGAGTGAAAAGGAAAAAGCGAAACTAATGTCCCAAATCCAACAAGTAATAAAAGATAAATCCAAGAAGCAGGATGACTGATGTTATGCTGACTGAGTTCCGTCATGACACGAAGGTCAAAGGAACGCAAATTACTAGGAGCTGCCAAATAAAGTGCTATGATTCCTAGAAGGAGAATGAAGCTGCCAGCTCCAAGATAAAGAGTAGCTTTCCAAGCAGCAGCTTGGCGATCTCCAGATCCCCAAATGCCAATCATGATAAAAACTGGAATCAGGGCTATCTCATGAAAACCATAAAGGAAAAAAGTATTGAGTGAGCAAAAAGCTCCTACTAAACCAATAGAGATCAAAAGTAAGCAGCTGTAGAAAAGAGCAGGATACTGCTCGACTCTAGGAGTTACCCAAAGAGCTGTAAAGGAAACAAGGGTAGTCAGCAGCAGCATGGTGAGACTTAATCCATCGGCTCCTAGAGTAAAATTGAGTCCTAGTTGAGGAAGAAGAGGTATTTCCTGAAAATACTGCCAACCTGCGGCAATGCGATCGTAGTGGAGGAACAAAAAACATCCTAAAAGAACGTTCAGTGCTGTTGCCATCAGTGAAGTGAAGCGTGCAGGAGCTCCAAGAAGAATAAAAACAAGAGCAAAAAGCGGAAGGAGGATTAAGAAAAGGAGTGGACTCACTTGAAGAAGAAAGTTGAATGAATGTCAAAAAGAGATGCTCTATTTTTTAGTCGTTGCTGTTCAAAGTAAAAATTGTTATTCAACGTTAGTGGAATTTTAATAAAAACAGGATGATCCCAATCACTCCTCCTGTAAGAAAAAGTGTGTAAGCTTGAAGATTACCTACTTGCAGAAGGCGCAATAGAAATCCAAAAGACCAAGCTATAAGAGCTGTCCCTTGCACAAATACTCCATCGATAATCCAGTGATCTATAAAATCTAGAGCAGCAGCAAATCGATCTTGAATCGATTTTACCAACCAATCATAACAGGCATCAATATAAAATCGGTTAATAAGAATTGGAATAGAAATGGGATCCCTCGTTGCATTGCGATAGATTAGTAGAGCAGCAAGCGTGCCAGCTAAGAAAACGAGAATAAAAATTATTTCTACAAAAGCTGGTAGTTCATGAGGAAGTTGCAGGCTTCCAAGAGGAGCAAGAAATCGATTTGCAAAAAATGGATAGCCAGCAAAAATGGCAGGTAAAGAAAGAAGAAGCATCGGTAGTAGCATAACGACTGGTGCTTCTGAAGCTTGACGAGCTTGCTCTGTTCGCGGTTCTCCAAAAAAGGCCACGATGCAAACGCGGGTAATGTAGAAAGCCGTTAGGCCTGCAGCGATAACAATCATCCAGAAAATGACTTTATTTGACTCAAAAGCCAACTTCATGATGAGATCCTTGCTGAAACTACCACTAAAAAATGGACAACCTGCTAAGGCTAACATTCCACAGAAAAAAGCAATACACGTGAAGGGCATTCTTTTGCGCAGGCCTCCCATTTTCCAAATATCCAGTTCATGGTGCATACGAAGCATAACAGCTCCTGAAGTAAGGAAGAGTAGGCATTTGAAAAAAGCATGTGTGAAGAGATGAAACATTGGGATAGCTGCACTGGTAGTCATTGCAACAGCTGTCACCATATAGCCAAGTTGAGAAATTGTTGAATAGGCTAGGACACGCTTAAAATCATTTTGTTGTGTTCCCAGAAAAGCCGCTCCCAGTGTTGTGATGGCACTAATCCAGAGAATTATTTCCCGAGCCCCAGGAGAGAAGTGGAGGAGTGGAAAAATTCGAGCTAACAGGTAGACACCAGCAGCGACCATGGTCGCTGCATGAAGTAGTGAGGAAACAGGGGTAGGACCCTCCATGGAATTGGGTAACCAAACATGCAGCGGAAATTGAGCTGACTTCCCAATGGTGCCACAAAAAATAAAGATGAGTGATACTGCAAGTAGTGTGGGATGTTCTACAAAGAGCTCTAAGGAATGATTGATTGTGGAGAAAGAGAGGCTGCCTGTAGCAATCCATAAGAGTAAAATGCCTAAAAGAAATCCAAAATCCCCAACACGATTCACGATGAAGGCCTGCTTTCCTGCATCGGCTGCAGCATTTTTTTCGAAGAAATGCATGATGAGAAGATAGGAGCTAAATCCAACAAGTTCCCAATTGATGAAAAGCATGATAAAATTATCTGCTAGGACTATGCCAAGCATGGAGAAGAGAAAGAAGGAAAGCCCTGCAAAATAACGAGTAAATCCACTTTCTTGACGCATGTATCCGATTGAATAGATAAAAACAAGGGTGGCAATAGTTGTTACCACTACGAGCATGGTGCGGGCTAGAGGATCAATGGTCATCCCTATGGAGATGGTGAGAGCATCACCAAAATTTATCCACTTCAATCCTGGGACATTTCCCTCAAGACCTCGATAAAAAACAATCCAACTTCCAAGAGCAGAAATAAAAGTAGCCATAAGGGCTAGTGCTGCTGTTATCCTACGATGGTGTCGCGTAAGAGATAAAATGAATAGTGCAGCAAGGAGGGGAGCCAAATAGATCACCCAAACAAGATTGGGAAGAGAGGTCCAAGAAGCAGTCCAAGCAGCGCAACAAGAGAGAAAGAGAGCTAGCATAAGTGATGTTGTTAAAATCGTTCTTGAATACTAAAATTTCAAACGATTTAAATCTTCTGTATGGGTGATCTGTTGAGAGCGAAAAAGAGCAACAATAATAGCTAATCCTACTGCTACTTCAGCAGCAGCTACGGTAATGATGAAGAAGACTAAAATTTGAGCATCATAGTTTTGATGTCCATGGATGATGCCATAGCGAGAAAAAGCAACTAAGGAGAGGTTTGTAGCGCTGAGCATCATTTCAAGGCACATGAAAATGATGATAATAGTACGTCGGAGTAGAACACCAGCAAGCCCCAAGGAGAAAAGAAGTCCACTGGCCATCAAATAGTGTGAAAGAGGTGTCATAGAGTCGTTGAAAACTGATGTGAGCAGCTTTTAGGTTTCATCAATAAAAATAAAATCACTTCAATGTGCGTCGACTCAAGAGAACAACACCTACTGTTGCCACTAAAAGTAGAAGGCCAATGATTTGAAATGGTAAATTAAAAGAATGAAAAAGAGTCATCCCAATCATCTTCACATCGCTCAGTGTTGATTGAAGGGCTGGTATTGGTTCTAGGAATTGAGGGTTGGAAGCGAGCACTTGTGAGAGAAGTATCAAAAAACATAAAATAGTCGCGATGCCGCCCAAGATCACGGGGAAGCGAAGACGACGACATTCTTCTGCCTGGAGATTGAGAAGCATAATAATGAAAAGAAAGAGAACCATGACAGCACCTGCAGCTACTAAAATTTGGATAACAGCAATAAAAAAAGCATCCAGCGTTATAAAAAGAGCTGCTAGAGAAATAAAAGAGCTCACTAAACACATAGCACAAGAAACAGGACTACGGAGTGTAATGACGCCAAGTCCAAAAAGAATCATCAACGATGAGAAAATCCAAAAAAGCGTCAGTTGCATGAGAGAAGAATAGTTAATGAGTTAAGAGGAAATTCAAGGAATCGCTCTCTTAGTGTGGGAGATGTTATTTTTTTTCGTTCCATTTGAAAACAAGCCCATGCATGACGCCTCCCATTTCATAAAGTTTTTCTTTATGGTGGATCATTTCAGTTCGATTGAGTCCAGTAATGGAATAATCTTTTCGTAAGTAAATTGCTTGTTCTGGGCATACTTCTTCACACAAGCCACAATAAATACAGCGAGCCATATCAATGTCAAACTTCTGGGGAGCTTTTTCTACCTTGCGCCAAGGATCTCCTTCAGGGATTTCCATTGGTTCGATCGTAATGGCACGTGGAGGACAAATAAATTCACATAGCTGACAGGAGACACAGCGTTCGCGGCCATGCTCATCTTTGACGAGTGTTGGAGCTCCTCGATACCAGGCCGGCAGATGAGCATCCCATTTTTCTTCTGGATACTGCATGGTGATAACTCCTTTGCCCAAAAGCGATTTCTTGAAATGCTTCCACGTGATAGCGAGTCCTCCAAGAATCGCAGGAAGATATAATTTTTCGATCCAGTTGAGTTTTTTCCGATGAACGATCATGACTAGTTAGTAAGAGCTAAAAAAGAACTATTTTTATTTTCTTGTCATCCCATTATTTCTTAACATAGGCCAGAAGAAGAGCGGCAAGAAAAATATTAGCAACAGCAAGTTCAAAGAAGAAGTACCATCCGAGTTTCATAAGTTGATCAAAACGAAACCGTGGAATGGTCCAACGAACCCAAATAAATATGAAGAGTAGGAGGATGATTTTGGTGAAAAAAACAGCAATATTAATTAGACCCCACCACCATCCTGCTGATCCATCAGGAATCAGCGGTAAACTCCAGCCTCCTAAAAAAAGTGTAGTAATGACACTAGCGCCCGCAATCATGGCGGTATACTCACCGAGGAAAAAGAGAGCAAAACCCATCGAAGAATACTCTGTATGGTAACCGCCAATGAGTTCCTGCTCCGCTTCTGGTAGGTCAAAGGGAAGGCGATTTGTTTCTGCAAACATCGAAATAAAAAAAATTAAAAAAGAGATGCAAAGTGGGATCCAGAGCAAAAACTGTGATAAAGAACACCCTGCAGAGAATGATTTCCAAAGAACCAGAGGATGGAGTAGCGTATGGAAGTTCATTCCTTGAGGCCAACAAGGAGCAATCATCCACCCATGGGAAACCTGATAGTGGACAATTTCATCTAAGTTTAAAGAGCCAACAATCATGAAGACAGGGATGAGGGAAAGTGCGAGAGAAAGTTCATAAGAAATCATTTGAGAACTTGAGCGAATTCCGCCTAGAAAAGGGTATTTAGAGTTGGAGGACCAACCTGCAAGGACAATTCCGTAAACAGAAATAGAAGAAATAGCCAACACATAGAGAGCACCAACATTAATACTAGCAATCGTCATAGGAACTCCAAATAAAGAGCTACCAAAAGGCAATACTCCTAGAACAAGAACAGGCGGGACCATGGCTAACTTGGAAGCTAGTCTAAAGTAGAAATAGTTGGCACTCTTAGGAGTAAAATTCTCTTTGAGCAATAACTTGAGAGCATCCGCGATTGGTTGTAGGAGTCCTTGCCACCCTACACGATTGGGTCCAAGACGA
The DNA here is from genome assembly GCA_021849805.1 of bacterium. Taxonomy (GTDB): domain Bacteria; phylum Verrucomicrobiota; class Verrucomicrobiia; order Chthoniobacterales; family UBA6821; genus CAIWMF01. The sequence continues at coordinate 26,480 of JAJZSL010000006.1, read as the reverse complement.
TCTTGAATCAAAGCGCTGACTCTTCTCTCTGCATAAACAGTGTAGGAAACAAGCCCTAGAATCACAGCAAGAAGAATGATGGATTTGAGCAATGTTGTCCAAATGAAGAATCCACTAGGGGTCATCAAGAGATGACCTAAGGACTTGAGTAGTGTCCAAGCGGCCGGTGAAAAAAATTGGCTGATAAAATTGGAAGCATCCATGATGATCTGGAAGAGAAAGGTATAATTCTAAAAATGGGAATGAAAATAAAAAATGCTAATCAGTAGAGCTCATTTTCAAATAGTTGTTCTCCTGCTCTACTAACTTACCAGGTTAGCAAGGACTTCATAACAACTATTTTTCAATCAAGCTTCCTCAAATTTTATGTGAATATGCTGATTTTATGAACGTTTTTAGGATAATCTTCACATCCACGGTGTCGAGTTTCTAATAGTAATTTGTCATCATTATAACGCACTTCTCAAAATCATTTTAAGAAAAACAGATGAGAAAATTTTCTCTTCCCCCTCTCTTTCTTCAAGCTAGTAGAGAGAGGAAGAGGTGCCTCTGCTTCTTTTTTTCTTTTTTTCTCCTTACGAACTCTCCAGTAAGTCTGCAAGCAAGAATCTTAGAGAAGACGTCTTCTCCTTGTTTGGAAGTCATCATTGATTTAGCAAAGCGACGACATGTCCAGGAGATGGCTTCCACCTTGGGAGGAGGGATCGATGGGCATGATGGAAGAGGTGATCATCAATTATCTCAACGTAGTATCGATGCCATGTCCAGCTCAGGACTCAAACCACTTGCTTATCGTCTGCGTACAGAATTAGGAATTGAGGCTTGGCATTGGAATCCCCAAGGGAGATGGAGTGATCCAAAACATCAGCAAGGTTATTGGACCTCCTCGAGCAGATCGAAAAAATTCATTGATGTCAGTTATGGCTATCGTTTACCACGACGCGGTCATACCCTCGATGAAGCAAACAATGATGGCTACTCACGACTTGATGATGGAAACCCAACGACTTTTTGGAAAAGCAATCCCTATCTGACGGAATATTACACCAAGGAGTCTGATGAAAAACATCCGCAATGGATCCTCCTTGATTTTGGAAAACCAGTGCTCATCAATGCGGCTCGCCTTCATTGGAAGGACCCGTATGCAACGAATTTTCATATTCAGTATGCTTCTGCTGGTTCGCTCTATTTTGGAGAGAAGAGATTTTGGCATGATTTTCCTCACGGTCATCTTCAACACGCTTCAGGAGGTTCTCCACTACTCCATCTGGGAACTCCTTCTTCTCTTCTTGGAAAACCAGTTCCTGTTCAATTTGTGAGGATCCTCATGACAGAGAGTTCGGGGAGTGCTCCTCCTAACAGTCAGGATCCTCGTGATAAGATGGGGTATGCTCTGAGCGAAGTAGAAGTAGGATGGCTGAGAAGTGGAAAATTTCAAGATCATGTGATTCACCGGCCTGACCAAGCTCAAACGTTAGTCTATGTTTCCTCGACAGATCCTTGGCATCGTGCGTGTGACCGGGATGAGAGAACTCAGCAACCGGGTATCGATCTTGTAGCACAATCAGGACTAGCTCATCATCAACCTATTCTCTGGTCTGCTCCGATGCTCTATGATACTCCGGAGAATACAGCTGCTGAAATCGATTTTTTAACAGAGCGTGGTTATCTCTCTGCCTTCAACCGCATAGAACTTGGAGAAGAACCCGATGGACAGCGCGTTGATCCTTCTGATGTCGCAGAACTCTATGCTCAATGTGCAAGGAAAATACATCTTCTCCATCCACAGTTGCAATTAGGGGGACTCAGTTTTGTAACTATTGATGTCAACAAAGGTGACCTCATTTATCGAGTAGATAAGCGCCCTTGGTTAAAGCGTTTTTTCAAGCAGCTCTACAAAAAAGGAGAGAAATTTGATTTTCTAAGTTTTGAGTGGTACCCCTTCGATGATTTGCTACTTCCTGCTGCTCCACTGCTCCTTAATCAACCAAAACGTCTCCAAGCAGCAATAGAACGACTTCACCGCGGTGGAATCCCAATCTCTATGCCACTGATCATCAGTGAATATGGTTATTCTGTTTTCTCTGGAGAACCAGAAGTCACCATAGCAGCAGCACTCCTCAATGCTGATATTGCTGCGCAATTTTTATTATTGGGAGGAGCAACTTCCTACCTCTATGGCTATGAGCCCAATGAACTGGAATGTACTTATGGAAATTCTTGGGGGAATCTCATGATGTTTCTTCAAGAGAGCACATCCTCCCATTGCATAACGCCCCTTCCTACTTACTATGCAGCTTGGTTGATCACACAAAAGTGGGCTTTTGGACTCAAAGGTCCCGCTGATCTCTATGCTGCAGGAATAGAAAAGAATTCACGCTCTAGCTCTCCTGAGTTAACAGCTTATTGGTTGAGCAAAGAGTGCTCTGGCAATAAGAAGGATGCTCTTCTCTTGGTGAATAAAAGTCCTAGAACATCTTATCATCTGAAATGTTCCTGGAGGCATGCTCCCAATCATTTTCTAGATCAAGCGTTAAGCGGTACTTGGTCTTACTACTCTTATGGTTCAGAGCAATACCGCTGGCATGCTGCTCAAGCAGATGGGAAGCCTCTTTGCAATCTACCACCGCGAGCAGGTGTAGCTCAAGCTAAGGTACAAGTGACTTCTCATGGACCTCTCTTAACATTTCAAGAAGGAGGAGAGGATCTTCTCCTCGCCCCGTGGTCGATTCATGTTTTCACTCATATTTCTAAAGTTTCTCCATAAAAGGTAAAGATTGGACCCCTCTTCGATTTTATGATTCTCTCTTCGAGTATGAGAGCTCAAAGTACTTAGTTCATGAATTACCTCCAGCAAGCACGTCGCGTCTTAAACATTGAGTCAGAAGAAATCAAATCGTTGGCAAGGCGGTTAGATCACCACTTTGAAAAAGCGATTACTCTATTTCTAGAAACAGTAGAACGACGTGGGAAGGTCATTGTACTGGGTGTTGGAAAATCAGGACACATTGGAGAGAAAATTGCTGCGACACTAACAAGTACTGGAGTACCGGCTCTAGTACTCAATTCGCTTAATGCACTGCATGGCGATCTGGGGGTTGTCTGTGATGGAGATCTTTTGTTGCTCCTTAGCTACAGCGGAGAAACAGAAGAGTTGCTCCGTCTTCTTCCTTCCCTAGCCCATTTTGATGCTCGACGTATTGCCATGACAAGCAATCCTCATTCTCTCTTAGCAAAGTCAAGTGATGTGGTCTTAGATGTTGCGGTTTCTCAGGAAGCTTGTCCTCATAACTTAGCTCCCACATCGAGTACAGCTGTGATGATGGCTTTGGGAGACGCTCTAGCCATGGTGCTTTTGGAGCAGCGAGGATTTACTCGTGAAAATTTTGCTCGCTTTCATCCTGCAGGCCACTTGGGCCGCTCAGTCTTATTAAGAGTAGAAAATGTCATGCGCCCTCTCTCGGAAGTAGTGGCTTTAAGACCGGAAACGCTAGTTAATGATGTCTTAAGAGCAATGGCAGCAAAGCGCTTAGGAGCTGCTATTATTATTTACGAAGATGGAAGACTAGCAGGTATTTTTACTCATGGTGATTTCGTGCGTCATTTCATCACGGATCCTCATGTGCACCAGCGCCCTGTTAGAGAGCTAATGACAGCTTCTCCCATCACTATTGACGAAGATAAAGTTGCTGCTGATGTTCTTGCTATTTTAGAGCATCATTTGATTGAAGATCTCGTTGTCGTTGATGCTTCGCAAAAAGTTGTTGGACTTATTGATTCTCAGGACCTCTTCAAATGGAGAGTTTTCTAGAGGTTTTCATTTTTTTGTTTTCTCCATGGAAAGCGCTGACTATGCTCAGAACACTTTTTTCTAATTTTATTTTTCTATGGCACTCGCAAATGATCTTCGTAAAGGAATGGCAATAAAATATAATAGCAATGCTGCTATTGTGCTCGAAGTTACCCATCGTACGCCCGGAAATCTTCGTGCCTTTGTTCAATGTATTATCCGCTATATTGGTACTGGTAAGTCAGCTGATGTCCGTTTTTCTTCTACAGAAAAGGTAGAATTAGTGGATGTAACACGAAGTGCTCTTGAGTTTAGCTATAATGATCATGAGGGATATCATTTTATGGATCCTGAAACTTTTGAGACGACGACTCTTCAGAAAGATTTCCTTGGCGACGCGAAGGATTATCTTACCGAGGGAATGAGTGTTGAGGTGCTCTATGTAGAAGGCCGTGCTGTTTCACTGGAGCTTCCTCCAAGTGCCAACCTCAAAGTCGCTCAGTCTCCAGAAGGAGTGAGAGGTGATTCTTCCAATAATGTGATGAAGCCGGCGGTGTTAGAAACAGGCAAATCAATTAATGTTCCTCTTTTTATTAAGGAGGGAGAGATCATTAAGGTCGATACACGGACGGGGGAGTACATGGGAAGAGCTTAGTCTTTTCCAGTAATCTCAGTAGGTTTTTTTATTGCTCTAATGTCTCCGTTGAGATGGAAAGATACTCCTCTGACCGCTTAGAAAGTAAGAGCAAAAGGAGGCAACGATCATTGGGAGGAGTAGTTTGACTCCAAAAAGCTCAAGGCTCATGATGAGTGAAGTAAAGGGAGTTTTGGTAGCTCCTGCAAAAATAGCCACTAATCCGAGTGCAGCAAAAAGATCAGCAGGAACTCCTAGGATCCCCCCAAGAGTGTTTCCAAAGGCTGCTCCCATGAAGAAGAGAGGGGTGACTTCGCCTCCTTTAAATCCAGAGCCAAGTGTTAGTGCGGTGAATAGTAATTTCCACCACCAAGTCCAAGGAGAAATCGAAGTTGATTGAAAAAAAGATTCGATAGTTAGGAGCGAAGCATCGGAGGAGGAATATTCTCCAAGGCCAAGATAGGACTGAGTTCCCAAGAGCGCTACGAGAGCAAGAATAGAGAAGCCTCCCACCAAGGGTCTCAGTGGTGGGTAAGGGAGAGTTTTTTCAAATCCAAGATGGAGGAGGTGTTCTGTAGCAATAAAAATTCTAAGAATGATGGCTACTCCAAGACCAAGAAGAGCTGCTTTAAGAAGAAGTGAAGGTGATAGAAAAGGGTGATCAATACTAGTAGAGAACTGATAGATAAAATGATGAATTCCCCAAGCACGAGCGCTCAGTGTGGCAACGATGGAAACAATCAGAAGGATGGGAAAATCATCCAAACGAAAAAAGAGTCGTGCTTGCAACACTTCCAATGCAAAGAGTGCTCCTGCTAGAGGCGTCCCAAAAACAGCTCCAAATCCTGCTGCCACCCCAGAGAGAAGCAGCAGTTTTGTTGGTTCAGGGGGGAGTTTTAAGCATGTTGCTAGAGTGCTTGCGATACTCCCTCCCATTTGAATAGCTGTTCCTTCACGTCCTACAGATCCACCAAAGAGATGCGTGAGTAGCGTTGCAAATAATATCAAAGGAGTCATACGCTTGGGAAGACCGCCTCCTGGTTGATGAATTTGCTCGAGAATGAGATTGTTACCTCTCTCACATGCTCTTCCATAATAGTGGTAGAGAAGCCCTAGGAGCAACCCTGCTCCTGGAAGAAAAAAAAGAGCTCTAGGATGACTTAACCGATAGGTGGTAACCCACTGGAGACTATTCAAGAAAAAAGCACAAAGAGACCCAATAACGACACTCAGTAAGGTCAAGATAGAAAGTCCTAATAGTAGAGGGAGAAGGAAGCGCCCTTTTCCCCTAGGAGTTCTAGAGGAGAAATGCAGTGTAGCTCCGAGTAGAGCTTTAGCGATTTTTTGAAGAAGAAAAACTCTGGTAAGCATAACATCCTAGCACAGGAAAAATCATCACAACCATGCCAGTAGAAAAGATAAGAAAATAATGAAGAGGAGTGCCTACATCGATATTACTTGGAGGAATGAATCCAATGAGTAGTGTCATCAATGTTCCTAGTAGGCCGAGGGAACAAGTTAGGACTGTTCCTAAAAAACCACCAGGAATATTGAAGCGATGAGGTGTGTAGGGAGTATGAGCTTTTAGTTTGAGAGCTGCTAGGAACATAAAAACATACATCAGCACATAGAGTTGAGTGCTCAGATCGGTGAGAAGCCAGTAAGAACCATTGACACTTGGCATCAGTCCCCAAGCAGAGCAGAGAAGACTGACAATAAGAGCTTGTGCTAGGAGAAGACGAGCAGGAACACCGTGACGGTTTTGCATCCTCAAGAAGGAAGGGAGATAACCATGCTCTGCTGCTTCTAGTATCCCTTTAGCTGGGGAGATAATATAACCAATCATGCTTGATAAACAGCCCAAGAGAATCATTAGTACAATCATAGGGAGCAAAAAGGTCAGGTGGTAAGTTTTTGTAAAAACAGTGAAGATTTGCATCACTCCATCAACAAGACTGATCTGGTGAGCAGGTAGAACAAGAGCAATCCCAAGAGATCCAAGAATCATCGACACTAAAATAACAATAACCGCCAATAAGAGGGCCCGGGGGAAGCTATGCTCAGGGTTTTTTACTTCATTGATGTGAACAGTAGCTAGCTCAACACCTAGCAAAGATGTCATGATGGCTGTGATTGCTGTTAGCGAGGAGAAATAGTTAGCTCCATGGAAAGAAGGAAGGAGGTTGGCACAATGAAAATGGAGCTCTGTTGGCTTTCCTAGGAGAATCCAGAGAAAAGAAAAAACAATAATCAGCGCAATAGAAGCAAGCGTCCCTAGTGTTGAGAAGAGTGTTGCTAGCGAAGCGGAGCGCTCAATACCAAAGAGATTTAAAAGAGTCATTCCCCAAAAAACCGCTAAAGTAACAGTAACGAGGTATGTTTTATTAGTTGCCAGTTCTGGATTGAAAAAATAAGCAGCTACTGCAGCTATAAAAGAGAGGATTGTTGGGAACCAAACTAGTGTGTTAATCCACTGAAGCCAGATGGCCATCATGCCAACACGAGGACCAAAAGCTAAGCAAGTCCAGCGATAGATGCCACCGCTCTCTCCTTCTTTTCTATTAGCAGAGGAGAGCTGCGCTGAGATCAAGGCAACAGGAATGAGAAAAATGAAAGCTGAGAGAAGGCAATAAAAAATAAGGGTTGTTCCAAAAAGAGCTATTTGAGGAAGATTCCTCACATTATCAATAGCACTAATGATCAGGAGTGTTAGCGTCCAAGAGGTGAGTTGCTTGACTTTCATTGGTGATAAATTTCTTCAACGACTTTATAAGCAGGTCGTTTGTTCCGATCAATATCGACGATTCCCCACCATTTTTCATGAAAAATCTGATCAGGATAGGGACCAGCAATTTTAGGACTATTTTTATCCTTAAGATGGTCGCTTGGGTAAGAACGAAGTATCGATTTCCCTTCTTGGTCAGCAATCAAATAGAAACCATCACTTCCATGGCTCGAAGGAGAGCCTCCTCCCTTCCACCATTCATCAGCAAATTCAAAGATAGCTCCTCCTACAAGAACATGGTCAGGGTTTTTTGCTGATAAGTTTTCTTGAATTTGAGTCAACAGTGATCGTAAGGCCAAAGCTTGAGAAGCATCATCTTCTCCTTGTTTTTTATCATTGAAGGCCGTTGCTCCAAATTCAGCAATGTAGAGTGGCTTGGTGCTGATATTCTTCCAGCGTTGAAAACGATCTCCAAAAGTCAAGCCATCGTAGATATTACTCCCGTAGAGATCAATTTGAGCATCAGGTAATGACTTCCAAAACGATTCTTCTTTGGGAAGGTCGCCAAGGACGGTGCTAATGGGATGTACTTGGTCCTCCTCCCTAAGAGCAGTTATTGCTGTTGTTAATAATTCGAGGGAGGAAGGAGCTGTTCCCCCTTTTACTTCAGAGCTATAAAAATTATTATAATTCCACTCGTTGCCAACTTCCCACAGAAGGGTGGAGGGATGATTCTTGAGCGCTGCTGCTATTTGCGTGACGCGCTGGTGAATTTGATCATAAGGAATAAAAGCCAGACTATTGAAAATAGGAACAATGGTTCGCAAATGGTATTTTTCCAAAAGATCGAGAAGAGGTTTCTCCGTCATGGGAAAATATGTCCGCACTGTATTGACTCCTGCATCCTGCATTAGTTTAAAATCATGCTCAATGAGGACCAAATCTTCCTTGCTAGGGTGAAGCAAGATGACATCCTCAAGAGAATGGGCACTTTTTCCTTTAGCAATAGGACTGTAGCAAACAGCTTTCATCACAAAAGGGACTCCATCAAGGAGTAGCTCTCTACCTTGAATTTGAATGTTGCCTCTGAGCAAAGAGCTCTTTGTATTCAAGAGAGGATAGTTGCTTTCTTGAGTCAAAGCCGATGAGAGGGAAGAGAGCAGAAGGAAAATGAAGAGAGTGGGAAAGGAAAAAATATTCACAACAAGATGGAGAGAAGTGAGTAAAATGGGGCCAAAGAGCATGCTGACTACATGATGAAGAGTCAAGAGATGAAAAATAGTTGTTTATTTTTATAAGCGACTCGTAGTGTAATGGACCATGGGTGCAACGGAAAAGGAAAGGCGATTAATTTGCTCTTTTTTCTCAGGAGAGCGTTCATAACTCTTGCACTATTATTTGATAGCAGGTTGATTTTTGGCCTTGTCTAAAAAAACCTTCGTTGCTTTTAGAGGATCTTTTTTTAATGTGCTCTTTTCAATTTAATACACGATAGAACCGAACACTCTTACGCCCCTCTGTTTATGTGGAATCAATGGACCCGATTTTTTAATAAATGTTTTTATCGTGCTCTTGCATCGATGCTGCCACCAAGAGCAGAGCCTCTTCCAAGAGATCCTCGCCTTATTTTAGTTCTCAGCACAACAGGCATTGGTGATAGTCTTTTTGATTCTGCCGCCATCAAAAGCTTAAAACTAGGGTACCCCAATGCTACCATTGTTGTTGCTGCACATCATCGGCGCCAATCAGTAGCAGAGCATAATCCTTTTGTAGATATCGTGCTGCCTTTGAGTAAATCCCCTTTTTCTCAACGACGCTTATTGAAGTATTTTAAAAATCGACAACCTGATTTAGTCGTAGCACTTCACGTGAATGAAGAAGCTGTTCCACTAGGTTATCTTCTCAATCGTCGTGCTTTTGTAGGTTCTCTGGAGCGCTGTCAGGATTTTAGTTTTTTGCTCTCGCATCCTGTAAGAACAGAAGAAGAAGAACATATTGTCGAGGCAACACTCAAGGTCGCTCAAGCTGCTCAGGGAGCCAATATTGATCGCGGCATGGTCTATCAAGTGCGAGAGGAAGAGATAAAACGACTCCATGAAGATTATCCCCAACTGAGAAAACCGTTCCTTGTTTTTCAAACAGGAGGAGGGAGAACGCTCTCCTGGCGCAACTGGCCTGTAGAGTCCTACATTCAACTTATCAACTGGCTTAATGAGCATACTGATTATCAAATTATCCTTACTGGTGGTCAAGATAATCGAGAAGCAGGAGGCTCCATTGCAAAGGCATGCCCTTGGGTGCTCAATCTCGTAGAAAAAACAACACTAGAGCAAACAGGTGCACTCCTCAAAGAAGCTGTAATGCTTTTGAGTACAGATACAGGAGTCATGCATCTGGGTTTTGCTATTGGTTGTCCTACCCTTGCACTGCTTCACTATCGCAGTCCTGCGAGGATGTATGGGCCCTTGGACAATCGACCAGGACATCAGATCATCGAACTTCAGAAGCCCGATTGGGAAAGCAGCAGGGAAGCAGCTTCTTCTAAGAATGAAATGAGTCACATTTCTGTTGAAAGTGTTATCAGAGAGATGAAGAGCATGTTAAAAATCACAGGACCTTGAAAAATCAAGCCACGAGAGAAAGAAGATTTTTTAATTTCAGAAAGGAGAAGGAGTAATATTTTCTTTGAGTATCGTACTTTTCTTGGTTCTTGAGGAAGTAGAGTCAATCGGTGTTCCCGGAAGATTTTGTAAATCATCATGGACATAGAGGCCTCCATTGAGGGGAGTTCCCGTCCAATCGGCAATGAGATCTGGGAATGTATTGACTTTATTAGTATCAGAATCGACCCACCAAGCAAAGCCTGAGTAAGAGAGGTGATGAGCATTCGCATAGGCTAAAATATTCGTGTAGATGCTTTGATAACCTGTAGGAAAATAGGAACTATCGTTGACTCCGAATTCAGTAAAAATGATCGGATACTTCCCCAGAATCCCTGCAAAATCGTTTTCAAAAGTTCCTCCGGCACCACGATACCCTTTTTCTCCTTTTTGATTGTAGGGATGAGAAGAGTACACAATATTGAAACCACTGACAGAGAAGTTTTCATTCACAAAACTCAAGTCATAAGCAAAGTCAAGGCCACCAACAATACAGAGATTTTTTGCACCTGTTCCTCTCACGGCATCATAGAGCTGCTGGTATCCAACAACACCATCGCCTCCATGAAGCCAGTCACTTTGACTAATGCCATAGGGTTCATTATAGAGCTCAAAGATAACCGTGCCAAAATCCTTATATGCCGTTGCCACTTGCTGCCAAAAAGTGAGAGAATCATCATTTGCCATGGGCTGTTGACCACCATTAGGGGTTAACCAATGTAAATCGAGGATAACAGCCATTTTATTTTGGATGGCGTAATAGATGATAGCATCAACAATTTGTTGGTAGGAACCACTCGTGCTTCTAGGAGCTGAGCTAAGCCAATAGCCTTGATTGAGATCAAGGCGAATGACATTGGCTCCCCAGTTTCTTATATTGGTAATATCATTAGGGCTAAGATTTTGACCCTGAGCATTCCATTCCAAAGAAGGACGTACGAGGCCTTTTAAAATGATAGGTACTCCTTGATCGTTAACAATATTCTCTCCTAATGTGGAGAGGGTAATGGGAACTTGTGAGTCTGGATAAAGGGCTGGTGTCGCCAGTGGAGTGTTAGGGAAAGGTCCGCTAGGAGAAGATCCAGCATGGATGGCATCAACAGTGAGTTGATATTCATTGCTACTGATGGAACTAAAATGGATTCCTTCAAGGTAGTAGCCATTATTACCAGCTACATACTTGGTTTCAGATGGTATCCCTGAAACATCTTCAATGGTAATAGTTCCATAATAATTATTATTTTCATCAGTCACATTCCACGTACTCCAATTATTTTGAGCACTAGAACCCCAGGGAATACTTCCGCTAGCTTGGTAGTCAATTGAATAGGCGTTCCAACCATTTCCATTATCAGATAATCTCAACGAAATTCTTGGATTACTTCCTGTTCCAAGATAGTTCAATAAAACGGGAGTAGCTACCATTGTTGAGCAAGAGAGCAGGAGCAAAAAGGAAAAATAGAGAAGAATATGTTTTTTCATCGATTTGATTTTCTAGTGGAGTGAATGATGGAGTGAATAAAAGAAGCTGTTGCTACTTAAAAGTCTAGTCTCGATAACTTGGATGGCTTATCATTTTCCCTTTCTAGAAAATCTCCAGAAAAATAATCAACCTTCAACGATCTCCAAGAGCTCCTATGTCTTCGATTCTCCCGGCTGATGACCTCTATCCCTTGATAGAATTGAGACATAGTGATCCTCATCGATTATTAGGCATGCATCTCCTGGATGAAGAAAGAGCGCTACTGCGAGTTTGGTATCCAGAAGCAAGAGCACTTTTCCTAAAACTTGATCTGGTAGAGAAAAGAGAGTGTTCACTCCTAGAGATCCCCTCTGTAGAGAGGGAAGGACTCTTTGAAATAGTCCTTCCCAGAGAGCATGTTGAAAAATCAAGAGGAGTTTTTCTCGATTATCAGTTAGAAATCATTACTCAGCGGGAAGAGAGAATAACAATAGTAGATCCTTATTCGTTTGCTCCTCAGCTTGGAGAGCTTGATCTCTACTTATTCTCCGAAGGAAAGCATGCAGAAGCTTATCGCTTTCTAGGAGCTCATCGGCGAGTGGTTTGCGGTGTTGCTGGAACAAGCTTTGCTCTTTGGGCTCCCAATGCTCAACGTGTTAGTGTTGTGGGTGATTTTAACCATTGGGATGGCCGCTTTCATCCCATGCGCCGTTTGGGATCCTCAGGTGTTTGGGAGATCTTTCTGCCAAAAGTCGCTCCAGGAGCTCATTACAAATACGAATTGAGAGGACCTCATGGCGATGTTTTCTTAAAAACAGACCCTTATGCTTTTTTTGCACAGCATGATTTGAGCACCGCTTGCATGGTCTATGACCTCAATGACTATGTCTGGAATGATCATGATTGGATGAAGAAGCGCTTCTGTAGTGATTGTTATCGTCAACCTCTCTCTATTTATGAAGTTCACCTGGGATCATGGCGCCGTGTTCCCGAAGAAAATAATCGTCCCCTCAGCTATCGAGAGCTGGCTGAGAAGTTAGTTGACTATGTGTTGGAGATGGGATTTACCCATGTCGAATTCCTACCGGTGATGGAGCATCCTTTTGAAGGATCATGGGGTTATCAAATTGTCAACTATTTTGCTCCTAGCAGTCGTTTTGGAAAACCAGATGATTTTCGCTACTTAGTGGATCGATTGCATCAAGCTGGTATCGGTGTCTTGCTTGATTGGGTCCCAGGACATTTCCCACGTGATGCTCATGGACTCTGGCGCTATGATGGAACAGCGCTCTATGAGCACGAAGATCCACGACAAGGAGAACATCAAGACTGGGGGACAATGATTTTTAATTATGGGCGCAAGGAAGTTAGGAATTTTCTCCTTGCTAATGCGCTCTACTGGTTAGCCGAGTATCATATTGATGGATTGCGCATGGATGCTGTGGCTTCGATGCTCTATTTGGATTACTCAAGAAAAGAAGGAGAGTGGATTCCCAATGAATATGGAGGGCGTGAGAATCTTCAAGCTGTTAGTTTTATTAAAGAGTGCAATGAGCTCTGCTACAGTAGGCATCCTGGAATCATGATGATTGCTGAGGAATCAACCTCATGGCCCCAAGTTTCCAAACCAACTTATCATGGAGGTCTTGGTTTTGGTTTTAAATGGAACATGGGCTGGATGAATGATTCCCTAAGGTACATGAGTCGTTCTCCTATCTATCGTAAGTATCATCAAGGAGAGGTTACTTTTTCAATGATCTACGCTTATCATGAGCATTTCATTTTGGTTTTAAGCCATGATGAAGTAACTCATGGGAAAGGATCGCTCCTCTCTAAAATGCCTGAGGATGATTGGCAACAATTTGCGAACCTTCGGCTCTTTTTATCATGGATGTGGAGTCATCCTGGAAAGAAATTGCTCTTTCAAGGTGGTGAATTTGCCCAACGTGCTCAGTGGAATCATCAACAAAGTCTTGATTGGCATCTTCTGCAAGATCCATCTCATTGTGGTGTGCAGCGATTGGTTAGGCGCCTGAATGAAATCTATCGCCGTGAAGCAGCTCTCTTCCTCTTAGATGATTCTTGGGAAGGATTTCAGTGGATCGATTTTCAAGATGCAGAGCAGAGTGTTTGGGCTTTTCTTCGAAAAGCTCCCTCTTCAGTTCTAGCTTCGCAAGGAGAGCGCTATAGAGATCTTTTGGTTATTGTTCATGCTACACCGCTGCCTCGTTATCATTATCGCCTTGGTGTTCCCTTTGCAGGCTCTTATGACTTATTACTCAACAGCGATGACGCTTTTTTTGGGGGAAGTGACTTCAATAAAACACGCTCTTTCTCTTCCGAGCCAATTGGAGCTCACGGTTTACCTTTTTCACTTCTTCTCGATCTACCACCCTTGAGTACTCTCTACTTGTATCTTCCAGAGAAAGCTTCCTCTTGAGTGCAAGAGAAGAGGAGTCGTCATTTTGCTCCCTACTCTCTAACATCATGAAAAAACAGACCGCCTTCACCTTGCTTGAGTTACTCATTGTTATTTCCATTATTGCACTAATGGTTTCACTGACCTTACCTCATCTGCTTTCAGCGCTCACAAAGGGTGAAATGCTTCAAACAGCCAGTAATGCACGTCAACTCTACCTGGCTACACAATCGATGGCTATTGATGCTGCAACTAGTGGTGATCAAACACTAGGATGGCCTGGTGATATGACTCCCAGTAGCTTCTCGGCATGGGCTGATGCACTCTGTCATGGCTATCTTTCCAAAAATGAATTTGCCAAACTCTGCTCTGCTCCTGGAGTTCATGTTTCTGAGAGTCATTTTCCAACAAGTGCTGCTCAAACAGCATTTCGCCTCTACTCGGTGAAAGAAGAGAGTGAAGGGAATGCTATTTTCCTGATTACACGCAATGCTACCATTCATGGAAATGGTTCTACCATGTCTATTACCTTAGATCACTCTACTAAGCCCTATGGCAATAAAGGCTGTGTTATCATGCATCGAGGTGGAGATGCCCTCTCCTACACCCCTCACCAACTGAGCAATAATGAAAATTTAGGAAGTATTGAGAAGGAGAGTGAGCTCTAAGAACAAAGAAGCTAGGGCATTTTCACGAATGCTCTAGCCGTGTATAGCGGTGTCACTTCCGGTACTCAGGTTCTCCAGTATGAGAATACATGGTGGGTTTGCACTTCTCTCCTCTGGCATTATAGTCAAATTACTTAGAAATTAGAGGGAATGGACTTGATCTTATTTAAAAAGTGCAGCGTTCTCATCCCATCACCTTATCGTTGAGATAGCACTTGGTCTTCGGCCTTGCCTTTTTTAAAAATCTCTGCACTCTTTCCTTGAATTTCTAAGTAATGTGACTATATCGAGTGCAACATTATTTAAAACATTCTAAAACACTCTAATCTCGAAAATTTTTAAAATTGAGAGCAACAGCAAAGTCGCTCTGTTTTAAAAAAGAGATCACTGCTTGAAGTTCATCTCGCTTCGGCCCTGTAACACGGATTTGACGATCTTGGAGAGTCGATTGAACTTTAAATTTTTTCTCCTTAATAGCAGCTACAATTTCTTTAGCTTTGGGGCCATCAAGGCCTTGTTTAATGAGTAATTCTTGACGAGCATGACCCAAGGGAGAGATCAGAGGATTCTTTTCCTCGACATTACGTAAATCGACATTTCGTTTAGCCAATTTTCCAATCATGATTTCTCGCAGTGCTTGAAGCTTTTTACTATCTTGAGCTTCTAGAATAATAGTTTCTGGTTTGGGTTGCTCGATGGTGACTCTACTCCCTTTAAAATCAAATCGAGTTGTCGTCTCCTTACGGGCTTGATTCACGGCATTTTCAATTTCCATGCGTTCTATTTCAGAAACAATATCAAAAGAGGGCATCAAAGGATCTTGTCATAAAAATTCAAAAATTCTAGTCTAGATATTCATGCCTGATTCCTCTAGTACACTGCTCAAGAGCGTTGAGAATATACGTGTTCACTCTATAACGCGTTTAGCTTCTCCTCGTTTTATTAAAGAAAAACTGCCTACTTCTGAGAAAAACTTTCAGCGTGTTCTCCATTTTCGGAACACAATAGGACGCATTCTTCGTCAAGAAGAAGAGCGCTTGCTTGTTGTTGTGGGACCTTGTTCTATTCATGATCCTCTTGGTGCCATCGATTATGCTCAGCGCCTCGCCTCGCTTGCTCGCGAGCTAGAGGATCGTCTCTTCATTGTCATGCGTGTCTATTTTGAAAAACCACGTACAGCAATTGGTTGGAAAGGGCTCATGAATGATCCTTACCTCAATGATTCTGGAAAAATCGAAGAAGGAATCATCATTGCCCGTCGGCTTCTCTTAGAAATTGCCGATTTAGGCCTTCCTGCAGGAACGGAGTTTCTCGACCCTATTATTCCTCAATATATTGCTGATCTTATTAGTTGGTCTGCCATTGGAGCCCGAACAATAGAATCCCAAACACATCGTGAGATGGCTAGTGGCCTATCGATGCCGGTAGGATTTAAGAATAGTACCGATGGTCATATCCAAGCAGCCATTAATGCCATGTGCTCTTCACGCATCCCACATAGCTTTCTTGGTATCGATCAAGAAGGGATGACCAGCATCATTATGACGGAAGGGAATGATCAATCTCACTTAGTCCTACGTGGTGGGCGCGATGGAGCGAATTACTTTCCTCAACAGATCGCTCAAACTCTTGAGCAGCTAAAAAAAGCTCAAGCTCCCTTAGCGCTGATGATTGATTGTAGTCATGCTAATAGCGGAAAGAATCCACTCGAGCAGAAAAATGTTCTCAATAATGTGATAGAACAGCGAAGGTCAGGAAGAAAAGAAATCATCGGAGTGATGCTTGAGAGTTATTTAGAGAGAGGTCATCAGCTTCTGCTGGAGGATCCTTCTTCTCTGCGATATGGAGTTTCCATCACTGATCCTTGTTTGGATTGGGAAAGCACAGCATCACTCCTACGTGCTCTCTAGCGACTAAGGAGAGTGCCATTTAATAATTTTGAGTAGATCAGCGATTTTATGGAGGCTTCTTCTTCCTCTTCTACATTGATTAGAGAAGCAGCACTAGTGGCTATCGATTTTGAGTCTGCTGGTCTTCTTCCTGGTGAAACAACCTATCCCATCGAAGTAGGAATAGCTCCGATGAGGGCCTTGAGATTTGAATCTTCCTTATTTTTTAGATCCTACTTAAGAACAGCTTCCGCCATTGCATGGAAGGCACAACACATTCATAAGATTGAACCACATCACCTCAGAGATGCTCCCTCTATGCAAGAGCTTTGGCCAGAGTTTCAGCAGCGTCTTCAAGCACGCTATTTAGTAGCACATGGACGAGGTACAGAGCGTCGCTTTCTCAGAGCTTTTCCTATGCATGGCTTCGGACCATGGATTGACACCTTAACATTGAGTAGAAAACTTGTTCCTGGTTTGCGTTCTTATCGTCTCTCTGCACTCCTTGAACAGTTTGGTCTTTTAGAAAAAGTGCACTTGTTGCTTCCTGATTTTCGTTGGCATGAAGCACTCTCTGATGCATTGGCTTCCTTAGTACTGCTTCTCTATCTTCTTGAGAGAGCAAATCTTTTTGATCAATCAATTCATCTTTTCATTCAGGAATAAAACTTAGCAGTAATGATTTTACTTTGACACGAGCACGCGATAGGAATCATTAATCTCGTTATATATATGTCTTTTGCTCTCTCCAACCATCAGCTTGTTCTCCCCGATTTCTCCATTATTACTATTCATCATGGTTCTGGAGAGAAAGATGATCCTCTTCTTAGCTCTCTTGCTTCTCTGATTAATCAACAAAGCGTTAAAAGCGAAGAGCTCCTTGAACATCTTGGGGGTGAGAGTTTCCTTTGGAATAAAATCTCCAAAGAAATTCAACTCTCTGAACATGCTTCTCACTACACATTACGTTTACTGGAAGAGAAGAATATTACTGCTCATGAGGGTTTCGCTCGTGCTCTAGCACGGGTGAGAGGAAATATTGTTGGATTTCTTCAACCGGGAGAAGAATATCTTCCTGGAGCTCTCATTGCTGTAGAAAAATATTTTCAGGCTCATCGGGAAGTTGATCTTCTCCTTGCAGGAGCCATTGTTGAAGATGAAGCAGCAGGCAAAACTTTTTCTTACGCTCCTCAAGTTTTTTCTCTAGAATATTTTTGGACAGTGCGCCCTCGCATCATAGCGAGCACACTCTTTGGGCGTGCCTCTTTATTTACAAAAGATTTTTTGCTCGATCCTACTTACGGAGAGCTCATGCTAGAGGAGTGGCTTCTAAGAGTTCTTCAAGCAGGCAAAAGAATGGCTCCTCTTCATTTTAATACCACACGAACAAGAGGATCTAGCCTGAAGAAACAAGAGGATCGGCCTCTTCCCTCTCCGCCGACGTGGATGAAGCTTCTTCTCCCCTGGTGGAAGTTCTGCTCTTTTTACCAGACTCAGTTTAAGAAGAAGTGATCATGGTTCTCTTGAGCTTGAGAGCCTCTCCTATTTTCTCTAAAGGGAGGGTATTGATGACCTCTTCTCTCCTCAGCCCTCCTTTCCGTGCACTATGAACACCCAATCGAAGATGCTGGAATCCTGAAGTATGATGAGCATCAGGATTGATCACGCAGCGAACGCCTTTTTCTTTTGCTAGTGACCACCAGCGCCAGTCTAGATCAAGACGATATGGGCTGGCGTTGAGTTCAATCCATGTTTTTGTGGCAGCAGCAGCATCTAAGATAGTCGGAATATTTAGGGCATAAGGTTCTCGTGAAAAGAGCAGTCGTCCACTCAGGTGCCCAATCATGGTGATATAAGGATTCTCCATAGCACGAAGGATACGATTGGTCATGGTGCATTCATCGAGTTGGAAGGAAGAGTGGACGGAAGCAACGACATAATCGAGTTTTGATAAAATTTCATCGGAGAAGTCAAGACGACCATCTTTGAGAATATCGCATTCAATACCGGCAAAGAGATGAATGCCTCTAGAGGATTGATTGAAGATTCTTATTTCTTCTATTTGCTCAAAGAGCCTCTCTTCACTTAGTCCGTGAGCCTGGAGAGAACTTTTGCTATGATCAGCAATTCCCAAGTAATCAAGCCCTAGCTCTTGAGCTGCCTCTGCCATTTCTACAATAGTATTTTTCCCATCACTGGCTCTTGTATGACAGTGAAAGGTTCCACAGAGCTGCGGCCACTCAAGAAGCTCTGGAAGCTCTCTTAGAGCAGCAGCAGAAACTTCACCACGATCTTCTCTCAATTCTGGTGCAATAAAATCTAGCTTCAAGGCATGGTAAATGTCTTCTTCCTCTTCAATGAGTGGAGGAGGTGGAGCCCCTTCTTGAGCGCTCAATGAATATTCATTTAACGACCAACCAAATTCTAGAGCACGACTACGCAGGCGGATATTATGTTCTCTGCTACCAGTAAAATAAAGAAGAGCAAAAGGAAATTCCTCGGGCTTAACAACTCGAAGATCACATTGGAGCATGCTTTCTCCTAGATCATTTTTTAGGCGAACACTCGATTTCGTTGCTCCCTTCATCAAAACTTCAGCAACAAGAGCATGCTCAAGAAAAAGAGCCATGACAGCCGTAGGATTCCTTGAAGAGACAATGAGATCAAGATCGCCAATAGTTTCTTTCCAACGGCGTAGACTACCAGCAATCTGACATCGAAGAACGTCAGGGGAAGCTTCTAGAGTAGGCACTATTTTCTTAGCGAGAGAGAGGACTTGGTCGAGTCGAAACTTGCCAAGATTTTTTTTATAGAAAAGAATTCCTTGCTCAATATTTTCTGCTGATTTGGGGCCAAATCCTGGCAGCATTGCTATTTGAGAGTGCAGGCAAGCTTTCTCTAGGTCTTCTAGAGAGCAGATCTGAAGTTTTTGATAAAGAAGACGGATCTTTTTTGCCCCCAAACCTTGGATTTCAAAAAGTTCTAGAAGAGAAGGAGGAAATTGTGCATTCAGTTCGTCGTAGATAAGAAGACGACCAGTAAGAGAAAACTCCTTAATCTTCTCTTCGATATTCTTCCCAATGCCTTCGATACTTCCAAGTCGCTCCTCTCTAATGAGGAGCTCGAGTGGTTCTCTCAGTTGTTCCAGAGAACGAGCTGCTCGTAAATAAGCACGTACTTTGAATGGATTTTCTCCTTGCAGTTCTAGGAGCTGAGCTATTTTTTCAAACAGCGCAGCGAGTTCTTGTGGGTTGTTAGAGGACATAGAAGTACCGTGGATCAAATAGAAGAATCAACTATGAAAGCAAGAAAATGATTTTCAACGATGCTTCCTCTAGCAATGAGACTATGTTTTTTACTCTCGATTGATGAGCAAAGGAGAGCAATCCTAAATCTTCATAACTGATCCGAAAAAAGTAACGGAATTCTTGATGATGGAGTCTTAGGAGAGTAGAAAAGTGTTTAGAATCTCTAAAGTGAATATTTTGTTACCGATATGCTGAAAATCTAAATTAGGTATCAATGTTAACATATCCATCACTAATGAATTTCTGAAGATGAGTTCCATTCCAACCACATCGCTCTTCCAGCGAACAGGCATTCTTTTTGTTATTTCTGCTCCTTCTGGAGCAGGAAAAACAACTCTTTGTACAGCACTACGACAAAAGCCTGATTTTGTTTATTCTGTTTCTTGCACAACACGCTCCCCTCGTCCTGGAGAGATAGAAGGAGAAGATTATCACTTTCTCTCTTCAAAATTATTTAAAGAAAAAATAGCAGCTCATGCTTTTCTAGAATATGCCAACGTGCATGGACACTTTTACGGAACGTTGAGAGAACCAGTTCTAGAACAACTAGAGAAAGGGATTGATGTGCTCATTGATATTGACACACGAGGTGCAGCTGCTATTCGCAGCAACCCTGATCCTCTCATTGTGCATGCTCTCGCCGATGTTTTCATCATGCCTCCAGATCTTGAGGAGTTACGTCGTCGTCTGGAACGTCGAGGAACCGAAAAGAAAGAAGAGGTGGAGTTGCGTCTTACTAATGCAGCGCGTGAAATGGAGTGCTGGCGTGATTATCGCTACACTATCATCAGCGGATCAATGGAGGAGAACATTGAAAAATTCCGTGCTATCATGCGTGCAGAACGTTACCAGAGCAGACGCTTCTCCTTGGTTATCCCTCAAAAGCTATCACGCTGAGGAGCATTTCTAAGAGAAGCGCCGTCATTTTCTGAGCATCTGTTAGAATATTTAATATGAATAAGTATGATGAAGATTCCAAAGAGGTGATTGAAAATCATTCTCATGAAATTTCGCTTCCACCAATACCCTCAAGAAAGAAAGTAATTCTTCTTGGAGTCACAGCTTCCATTGCTGCGTATAAAGCAGCTGAGATCGTTAGCCAATTGCGTCAACGAGGACATGTAATTTTTGTCATCATGACTGCAGGAGCTAGAAACTTCATTACGCCACTAACATTACAAACGCTTTCAGGGAATCTTGTTTTTGAAAATTTTCTGCAAGAAGATCCTACTTCCTGCCAGCATATTGAGCTTGCTGATAGAGCTGACTTGTTGCTTATTGCTCCTGCAACAGCTCATACGATAGCACGCTTAGCCTATGGTTTTGCTGATGATCCCCTCAGTGCTGTGGCTCTAGCAACACGTGCCCCTATTCTTCTGGCTCCAGCAATGAATGGGAAAATGTGGATGCATCCTGCCACCTGCGACAACGTCAATCGACTACGTGAACGCGGAGTAGAGTTTCTAGGGCCAGTTTTAGGAAGATTAGCTTGTGGCTATGAAGGAGTGGGAAAGCTGATAGAACCTAGCGCTATCGTGGAGCATGTAGAAATAATCTTGAATAAAAAAAAGTGATGTTCTTTTTTTTGACACGAAGAGTTCAAGAAAAAGAAAAAAGAAAAAGTTATTTCTAATAATAAGGGGCTTGCACAGGAAGCAAGATTTTATTTCTATGATGATTGTTTATTCGCTGCTGCGAAATGAAAGGGGTGAATATTATGCCTGTCAAAAAGAAAGTTGTTAAAAAAACTCTTCCATCAAAAGTACTAAAAGCTGCTGCTAAGCCAAAAGCAAAAGTTACTGTCAAATCAAAAGTGAAGCCTGCTGCTAAGCCAAAAGCAAAAGTTACTGTCAAATCAAAAGTGAAGCCTGCTGCTAAGCCAAAAGCGAAAGTCGTCACTAAGCCAAAAGCGAAAGCTGCTACTAAAAAGAAAACTGCCGCTATAAAAAAGAAATAATGTTCTTCTATGGAGTACATCTTTTTTAAAAGCCAAAAATTGGGGAAAGTGCAAAATCACTTTTCCCAATTTTTTTATTCTCTTCCCGCTTGACCCTCTCCTCTATTTCGCTTTTCAATATTTCACTTGATTGAACCAAAGAGATGATACGTTTGCTCCCTATTCCCCCAAAGAAAGTTCTCTCTCTTTGCTCTTTGCTATTGTTGTTCTTCTCAATACTTCTTGAGGCTCAAGTTCCATCGGCTCCTCCTTTGATTAAGGAAATTAATGTTCAGTTTGTCGGAGAACCAAGCATGAGTCGAGAACGTGTGCTCGATAGTCTAGCTACAAAAGTCGATCAACCTTTCAATGATCATCTTGTTGAAGAAGATATCAAAGCTCTCTACGCTACGGGAGAAATCTCTAATGCAAGAATTTTTGCAGAATCTATTCAAGGCGGACTCAAAGTAACTGTTCTCCTGCAAGGACGACCTCAAGTTGAAGAGGTGCTCATTGAGGGAGCATCTGCTCTTGCTCCTTCAAAAATCAGAAAAGAGATAACCACAAAACCAGGAGAAGCGTTCAGTGAAGAACGCCTTGCTGATGATCGTCAAAAAATTATCAAGCTCTATGAAGATAAAAATTATACAGATGTAAAAGTTCAAACATTGACCTCAGAGATGGGTAATAAGCGCAAGTGCGTTGTCTTTCGCATTACCGAAGGTCCCAAACTGATTGTCAAAGAGATTCGCTTTGTGGGGAATTACTCAGTGACTCCTAAAGATCTCCTCAAGGTGATGAAAACAAAAACAGCTAATCTCCTCTCCTTCCTCACCAAGAGTGGACGTCTTCTTCCTTCCGATATGGAAGAGGATGAGGAATCCATCAAGACACTCTATCAGAACCGTGGCTTTGCAGATGCCAGCGTCATTAATGTTCAAACAACACCAGCTTCTAACCAAGGAGTCACCTTAACTATCACCGTGAGTGAAGGTCCTCAATATCGTGTGCATCACCTCAGTATAGAAGGAGTGAACGTGGCTTCTGCTTCAACCTTAGCTAGTGAAATGAAAATGAAAAGTGGCTCTCTCTACACTCCTGAGGGGATGGGAGCAGATTTGAAGAAGTTACGTGACTTCTATGGAGTACGTGGCTATGCCGACGTAACGATTGAACCTGAAATCACCTCCCTTCCAGGCAATCAAGTCGATCTTCTCTATCGCGTGAATGAGGGAATTCAATCCTATCTTAACTTGATCACGATCCAAGGTAATACGAAAACGAAGGACAAGGTCATTCGTCGTGAAATGGTCATCGAGCCGGGAAGCCTCTACAATACTAGTGCTGTTGACTTGAGTAGAACAAGACTAATGAATCTTAATTATTTTTCCAAAGTCGACTGTCTTCCAGAGGAGACCTTAACTCCAGGACGCAAAGATCTCAAAGTCATTGTCGAAGAGAAAAAAACAGGAGCTCTCCATTTTGGAGCTGGATTTAATACCATTGATAATTTGATCGGTTTTGCTGAATTGGAACAAACCAACTTTGACCTTTTCAATTGGCCTAATTTTACTGGTGGTGGTCAGCGCTTTAGAGTTCGTGCTCAAGGTGGTCCTCAGCGGCGCGACTTTACTACGTCACTAACAGAACCATGGTTTTTAGATTACAAAGTTTCTGTTGGTGGCGAGCTCTACTATCATCAAGCTTCCTTTCTCAGTCCTGTCTATAATCAAACCAATTGGGGAGGAGCTCTCCAAGCACGCAAAGAGATTATTCCTTGCTTAGCAGGTAGCGTTGAATATCGCCCAGAACAAATTTCTATTAACAACGTTCAGTCCAATTCTGTTCCAGTCACTAGCCCCATTCAGACAAATGCCAACAATAGCCCTTATTTCAAAAGTGCTCTCCTAGCTTCACTCAACTGGGATAATCGTGATAGTATTTTCCTTCCACGCAAAGGAGGACAAGCCGATTTTACTTTCTTTGGAGCCGGTGGTGGCCTAGGTGGTAATGTTCAAGATTATGGACTTACCTTGGAGGGGAAGAAATACTTTTCACTTCCCTGGGACATGATCTTCTTAACCAAAGGAGCGATTGCTGCTGTCAATTCCTGGAGTAGTGGATCGAAGGGAGTTGGAACGCCTCCTATCTTCGATGAACTCTATCTTGGTGGAGCTAATAATCTACGAGGATTTTATTTTCGAACAGTTAGTCCTGTTGATGGAAACAACAACCCTATTGGTGGTAATTCTTCTGCTTACGGTACTGGAGAGCTCACCATTCCAATCATCACACGCGTACGTGCAGCGCTTTTTAGTGATTGGGGTTTTGTGAATGCTGGTTCGTATGATTATTCTACTATTGATACATGCGGAGATGTTGGTATCGGAGTGCGTTTAGAGCTACCAATTGGTCCAGTCAATATTGATTGGGGATATCCCGTCAAATATCAATCCTACAATAAAAGTAATGGTCAGTTTAACTTTACTGTCGGATATCAATTCTAGAATAAGCTCATGAGCTTAAAAAAGAAGATAGCATAACCATAGAACTCTTTAGCACGCTCAGAAAGCTTCTCCTCTCAATTTAATACACTATAGCTTCTCTCTTGAATTTACTGAGTCTATTGAGAAGAAGTTACTGCTCTCTGGGGCTCCTCTAGGAGATTAGAGTGTTTTCAATGTTCAATGAAGTTGTAGCCACCCTAGTGCCAGCACCGAGAAGCCCAAGACCCACAGTCTATTCTCATCCTCGAGGACTCGAGCACCAAAGTGACGCCACAATGCGCGGCTACAAAAGCAGTGAAAATGCTACTAGTTCCATTTTCAAACCTCACGCCCCTCCACTCTTTTAGAACTCACGGTTCCACCCTATCAAACCTCACACCTCTCCACATTTTCAGACCTCACGGTTTCACCCTGTCAGACCTCGTCCCACTCTATAAGACCTCACGTCCCCACCCTGTCAGACCTCACTACTCTCTACCCTATAAGACCTCGTCCCACTCTCTCATTCCCGTTCTCTCTTTCCGTCATTCCCGCCCCTTTTCCGTCATTCCCGCGAAGGCGGGAATCCAGAAGTCCTTCTAGAGGAGCATTGGAAGGTCTTTGAGACAAGTTTTCAAAAAGGTTTTTCTTAGAAAATCGGTATGATTTTCTGTCTTTTTGTCTTTTAGCCTTTTTGATTTGAAGTTCTCACCGTTGTTCAAAAAAGGAAACGTCTTTCCCTTGTTCTTATAAAATCATCAACACTGCAACGACCCTTTTCTGGATTCCTGCCTCCGCAGGAATGACGAAAAAGGGGATGGAATGACGAAAAGGGGCAGGGATGACGAAAAGGGGAGCAACAACAACAGAGAAGCGGGAATGACGGTAATGAAGCTGGAATCAAGCTTGTAGAGGGGTGCCCTTCTACTGATCATTTTTATTTTGGAGAGTAGTAACTGAAAAATAAGTTTAGCCTCTTGAAGTTTAAATGAATTTAACCAGACGATCCCTTTCTCCATTCCCTGCCTAGAAGTTGCTACTGCGCTGCTGCTCTCTTGGTATCCTCAAAGTGAGCAAGGCCTTGATTATACAGAGAGTAAGCAAGGTCCCTATTGCCTGCCATCGCTGCTTCAGCTGCCCGTCTATAGAGATCAGAGGCTTCCATGTAGCCCCTGACAATGTCCGCTCGATTCGCTCCTGCTGCTTCCTTGGTGGCGCTGAAGCGAGCCGCGCCTTGATTATAGAGATAGCGAGCACGATTTCTATTTCCTGCCATCTCTGCTGCTACTGCCCGTCTAAAGAGCTCAGAGGCTTCCTTGTAGCCCCAAATAATGGGCGCTCGATACTCTCCTGCTTCTTCCTCGGTAGCTCTGAAGAGAGCCTCGGCTTGATTATACAGATAGAGAGTAAGGTCCCTATTGCCTGCAGTAAGTTCTTCTAGTGCTTGGCCAAAGAGGTCTATTGCTTGACGATAATACGCAAGGATAGAATCTCGAGGCTGCTCCTCAGAGAGCTCAATAGCAAGATGAGTAAGAGCGTGAGCTTGACTATACAGGTAGCTAGCACGGTCCCTATTTCCTGCTTCAAGTGCCTCTAGGGCCTGAGCATGAGCAGAGAAGCACTCATGGAGCAGCTTGATTCTCTCAAAGATAATTTCCGCTTCTCTCTCTCCTGGTTCTTCTATATGATCGGTAAGGTTGCGTAAAATATTTACTCCCATAGTGAGGCTTTCTTGATAGCACTCTAGATAGTGAAGGGTTGTCTGATGATTAGCTCTCTGTTCCTCGGTTGCCCTCAGAATATCAATTCTCTCCTCAAGCTTCTTGAGGTTCGCCTCTAGGGCAAAGGCTAGGTCATAGCGAAGTGCTTGCAGGGAGTAGTCAACTAGAGAATATTCTGGAGGGCCCGCTGAAGACTCTTTTGCCGAGCTGATGAGAGATACCTGGAGGGGAAATTCGATCTTCCCTTCAGCCAGTTGCGCTATCATCTCCACGCCATCCAGCTCCCTAGTTCTTAGTTCCGCTCCTATCTTATTATCTACAGCTAACCCTTTCCCTGCAATCATCTCCAGTTGTCTCTCAAATCGCTCTTGGTCACTCAGAGGAGCTTTCTTATTTTCTAAGGAAGCTTGGGCAGTAGTAGGAAGTTGATTCCTAAGGAATCGGATAATACCGCCTAATCTTGCTCGGGTCAGAGGATCTTCTCCTAGGTGTGGTGTTCTCGGATTAGGATTTTGGAGAGTAGGATCTTCTCCAGCATGATCTTGCATATGGAAGATAGGATGTCCGCTGAGCTCCTCCCACCCTGCTGCTGCTAACCTTGCTCTGAGGCGTTGCATCGTTCCAACTTGCGCTCCACGAAGTGATTTTGGTGGGCTCTCTTCTCTTGGGAGGAATGTCCCATCAGCTCCTAGCAGAAAATAGGTTGCTCCCGGATGAGCTTCCAGAAGGTCGCTTAAGGAGGTGATGAAGGCGTTGAGGCGATCTTGGGAAGTTTCTACATT
>JAJZSL010000015.1 GCA_021849805.1 bacterium | reverse complement strand
TGCTGAAGTACTCAAGGACCTCCCTCAGGTTTATGGAGCCTATACTTGGAGTCTAGAACCTGACTTGGGAGAGGGTAAGCCTCCTAGAAAACGTCTTCAGTTAGAGAGATCTCTCATGCTCTTTGGAAGTTTTGGAGACTTTGATAATCCTTAGGGAATCTTAGGAAGAATAAGAAATTGAGCCTATCTTCCCTTCGATGAGTAAGTCCTCTAGAGAACATCCTCGCTTTGGGAAGTATTTTGCTCAGTCTCCTGACTATAAAGCTCAGCCTCAGAGCATAGAGAAGGAGTATGTGGAGTATGTGGATTGGAAGGGGTTTGAGTTGAGGGTAGGAGAGGTCTTCAAGCCAGGGGGAGTCGTTTGGGAGGAGGAGGATTATAGCAAGGCTATCGAGAAGCTCAGTGGAAGGAAGCCTTGCCAAGAGCAGCTTAGAGAAATGCTCTGCTTGATTAGTAAGCGAGGAAGGGCTTCTCATTTTCCTCGAGGGTATAATATTGAAACTGGGATGGGTATTGAAGGAGAGCTCCAGAAGTTAGAACCTGATCGCTTTGAGATTAAATTTGAGAAGGAGGAGAATAAATTCAAGCTTACCTGTGAGGTTGGAAGGTCGTACCTTAGGAGTATTATTAAGCCTTACCTCGTTGGTGAGAAGACGATGATCAGGAAGTTTTCGTTCCATCGAGAAGATGGTCCTCCTTTTAAAAAGGAGGAGTGGCCCATTGTTCGTAAGTTCAGTAGTTGCTCTTATCTCCCTCCTCATCCCCAGCATCCTGCTAGTGTTAGAGAACGCTTTTCTCTTGATCAGTCGATACAAGGGTATTTTTCAGAAGATTCCCCAGTCGATTAGTGATGGATCTTAGTGATGGAGCCCCTGAGGGAGGCTTCTGAAAAAAGCAGGAGCGCTTCCAGCAGGTCTTTAAATAGGTCTTTTTGAAGGAGGGTGTATTATAGTGTATTAAATTAAAAAGGGCACTCCATAAGCTTGCTCTTTTTCCCTAGGACTGCGTTCTCGAATCTTGCGTTATCGCTGGATAGCGCTTCGATCTTCGGCCTTGTCCTAAGAAAAAATTGCTGCGCTCCTAATGTGCCCTTTTCAATTTAATACACTATAAATGAAAAGAGCACGCCATCAGCTTGTTCTCTTTTCAAAAAAGAGGCTATCTATTTTTCAAGAGAACCAATAGTAATGGAATGATTTTTTTTCATGAGTAGTTTTTCTGAAGTTGTCGTTGGAGAAGAATTTTCAGGAGAGCGTGTGGATGTTTTTCTAGCACATCATTTTGCTCAGCAATCTCGTTCTTCTCTACAAAAGCTGATCAAGGAGGGTAACGTAACCTTAGGTGGAGACGCTCTCCGCTGTCATCAAAGAGTCTTCTTCGGGGACCGTATTACGGTGAGGGAAGCTACTCCCAGAAGACTAGCACGGGCTTTTGCTGAGGAGATTTCGTTGAGTATTTTATATGAAGATGAGGACTTGATGATCGTGGATAAGCCAGCGGGGATGCTCGTTCATGCTTCTGCTCATCAAGAAAAGGGAACCTTAGTTAATGCACTGTTGCATCGATTTAATGCAGGGGAGGAGCTCTCCAGTGGTTCTGCTCCTTATCGCCCAGGCATTGTTCATCGTTTAGACAAAGAAACAAGTGGTTGTCTTCTTGTTGCCAAGAATAACCAAACACATGCTCTCCTCACTCAAGGATTTGCAGAGCGAACAATCAAGAAAACCTATCTTGCTCTGGTTGTTGGCAAGCCACGACATCGCCAAGGGAGTATTAATCTCCCACTGGGGCGTCATCCTAGCAATCGCTTGAAAATTACCAAGCGACTTCCTCCAGTGGGTCGAGAGGCTATTACTGATTATCAAGTCCTTGCTTCCAGTAGTAAGGAGAGCCTTCTTCTTTGTTTTCCGCGTACAGGACGAATGCATCAAATTCGGGTGCATCTTCAGCACCTCGGTCATCCTATTATCGGTGATCGTCTTTATGGCAAGAGCTTCTCTGGTCAAGAGCATCTGAAAGGACGCCACCTTCTCCATGCTTGGAAAATAGCTTTTCTACATCCAAGAACCAAGAAGCTGGTTGAAGGAAGAGCTCCACTACCCCAAGAATTCAACTTGGCACAATTTGACATTTCTTCATGCTCTGAAGATCCATTAGACTTATTCCATTCCTAAGAGGAGAAGAAAATTCTACGATTGCTTATTCATTCTCAAAATCTTCGGAAGCTAGAGTATGAATGGTACTTCTTCCATCGAAGATTAAGGAATCGCCAGAGAAACTAAAGGAACTAAGAGAGGCGTTTATATTGTCATCAAGGTTTGAGTTCGCTCTTTCTTGCTTTTCAGACCAATTCCACTTTTTTTGTAGAAATACTGGTTTCTGCGTTTCGAAATAGTTTGTTATTTCCCCTAAACCAGAATTTTTTGTATGTTTATTATTTGCAGGAATATTTGTAGAAGCCTGTTGAATGAAGAAGCTCACTAGCTCTTTTTTTTGATCAATAAGTTGGCAGGCTTTTTTATAACCATCATGAGTTTCTAATTTTCCAGCATAGTTGAGGAGCAGATGGGATCCAGTGCCATGGCTGCTTTTTTCTAAAGTTTTGTGACTATAAAATGGCTTAAGAGCACTTGATAACAAATAGGAGCGCCATCCTACATGAGTGCCTGGCTTTCTGATCTCTTCTAACTGCAAGTTGATCTTTAAAATTTTCCTATAGAGTTTTCTCTTATCATCAATGCTGGGTGATTTGCTCTCTGTTGTTGCTAATGCTTCGATTTTTTTCATGTCGTCTTCTGTCACTTGATAAGCATAGTCGATCATGCGTTCTCGACGAACTGTTATTGGCCTCCCAAAGAAGATACGACTGCCATGATCCTTAAGGAAAAATTCTTTGGCATCCTCTCCATACTTCAAGGCAATATTTACTGCTACTCTTTGATTGGCATCTCTAAAGACCAAGGCACTTCCTCCAGGGAGCCAGCGCGTCAAAAAGCTAAAGGATCTTCTTATCCCCTTAAGAATTCCTCGAGTTTTTATGGAATCAGTATAAAAGCCATCACTACTTGAAAACTTCAACTCTGCATTTAGATCAATATTGTCGGGAAGCTGATCGAGAGAAAGGTTTTGAAATTTATGCTCCTTCTTTTCATAAACAGTGCCAGCTGTACTCCTATAAGTTGAGGAGGAGTCCGAGGGAATCATTGATCAGACTAGCAATAGAGAGACTCATGATGCAGTCGTAGAGGTTTATTTTTCTTCAGTAGTTTCTGCTTGGGCCGAAGGAAACTTCAGGTTGATCTTATCTCCATAAATGACGGCACGTGCTTGGAGCACCACATCAGGAATGAGGTTGTGTGATTTGTCCTCAATCATGCGGATGAGGTGCACAAGAGAAGCAACAATAAGTGCATTACGAGACCAACCAATAGAGTTAGCGATATGGTCTGTTTTCTTGAGGATAGCATGATGACAAGCAAACCCTGTTCGAACTTGTGCAGGAGATTGTTTTGGAGAACCCATAAGATATCGGCACCTTAGTTTGAAATATCCCAAAGCGCAAGAAGAGAAAAACTCAAAAAGAAGGGAGATCTTATTTTCCATAGAGTTTTGGTAGCGTCACATATTTGGGTTTCCAAGTAGAATGCTTCAGGGAGCCATCCCAAACATACTCAAAGAGCTTACTGACGGGAAAGAGCACTAGTCCAGGAAGTCCTTTAATATTCAGACGCATATTCATATTGATGCGATCTTGAAGATAAAAAATATCTCCAGCACCAATCATGCTAAATTCAGCACTTTGAATAGAGAGGTTCTTTGTAGTAATGACACCATCATGAACACTAAAATCAGCGCTTGCTCGTCGAGCTGCTTGATATCCTAAGCCAGGATAGATTTCATTCATGAGACTGGAGAGAGGTCCAAAAACAGGCATTGCTAAGACATTGCCTTTATCAATGAGAAGCTGACCTTGACCCTTCATAGCGTAGGGATCATTCGCTATGGTGGAGAAATGGTAGTTCCCATTGAGCTCTCCTTCAGAAGTATCGTAATCGAAGTAAAGTTTGGTCGTGCTCTTAAAATCAACACGATCCAGAGTAATATCAGCTGAGTACTCTTGATTATTAGGAGCAATGGAAGCTTTGGCAGAAAGGTTGATGTTTCCACCAAAGAGAGAAGCATCAGGAAGGTTGATGAGCAAATCTTGCTTCTTAATATCAACTTCACCAGCCACACTATGGAAGTTTAAGTCATGCTTGAGTAGCGTGTAATTGAGCCCTTGAGGAGCATTGAGCTGAATATGAAAATCATTTTTTAGAGGATCCTTCATTCCAAGTTTTCCAGTGACTTGAAGTTGAGGAGGGTGTATGAAACGATATGCTCTTAGCGATTCTGCTATCCGTGGATCAATCCACATCATGACAGTAATGGGGTCAACACTCGATTTTATTTCAGGGAAACGAAGTTCTTGATTTTTAAAATCGTAGAAGCACTCGCCTTCAGCCTTTTCTTTATCAATAGTGAGGATGATATGTTGAAAATCAGCAATACCATTGTTGATTTGAAAATCTGTGTTGAGCATCTCAATCCATGCTCCACGTAAGGAAGAAGAGCCAAGATGAAGTGTTCCAGTGGCAGAGCACTTGAGTGG
Organism: bacterium; assembly: GCA_021849805.1. Taxonomy (GTDB): domain Bacteria; phylum Verrucomicrobiota; class Verrucomicrobiia; order Chthoniobacterales; family UBA6821; genus CAIWMF01. The sequence continues at coordinate 23,930 of JAJZSL010000015.1, read as the reverse complement.
ATCAAGCAGTGGAGCACTCCCTTGGAAATAAATTTTCAAGGGATCTTTAAAATCAAGAGAAGAGAGAAAACTCTTCAATGGTTCTTGAGCGACGGGAGTGAGATATTGGGGGAGAAGGGAAGCTTCAAGTCGTAATCGATTGTCATGAGGAGTGATCATCAGATCGGCTTTCAGAGAGCCTGGAGCACCAGCTATCTCTAGATTACGTATCAAGAAGCGATTCCCCTGATAAGCACATCCTAGAGAGCAATGATCCATGGGAATACCAGCATAGGAGAAGCGACCAGCTTGAAACTCTACTTGGGCATCGAGAAGAGGTTGTCCATTTTTCCAATCAAGAGAGCATGATCCTTGAAGGTGAGGAGCATCTATCCAGTGGAATTGGGCAAAAGGATGTTGGGGAGCAAAAAGCCCTATCATGGCTTCTAGATCCCCTGTTCCTAAAAAGTAAAGCGAAGCTTTTGATTCTCCAAAATGAGCATTTCCATGCAGGTTCCATACTCCCTTGGTATCTTCGAGGGAGAGCTCTTCAAGAGTAAGTTGACGATCAGTATAGTTGAGTTCTGCATCGATTTTCTTGAGATTCCAGTTTCCATAGTGGCAAGGTCCTGAGTGGAAGGAAGCATGATCAATTCGTAACGAAGAGAGATCAGTTAAGTCTCCACTTGCTTGAAGATCGAGAGTGGGAGCTTGAGCACTCCAGCTCATTTGTTCTAAGAGAGCTTCTATTTTTTCAATAGTTTGAGCAATTTTACCTGGTCCTTCTTTGGGAAGAGGTCGCGGAGCAAAGGTCTTAGGGTTGAGAAAATGACCTTGAACATGAGTATGAATCCCATAGAGGTCAAAATCTGCCTTACTGAGGATCACTTGCTCTGGAGGAGAAATCATTGTTGCTTCAACATGATCTAGTCTCAAACGCGGTTCTTCCTTATTTCCAAGAGGAATATCAATGGTGGTGCGGTGGAGCTCCAGAGCATCAATTTGAATACTTCGACTTAGGAGAGAAGAAAAATTAAGAGAAATAATAATTCTATTAGCATGAACAAGGAGGCGGTGAGAGGGATTCTTTTCTAAAATTCGTAAATTCTCTGCAATAAGCCCATCGTGAAGACTGAAGAGCAGTCGCTGAATGTTGACTTCATAGAATTCACCACTAAGAGCTTTTTCAACACGATGAGAAATCGTATGACCTAAACCATGAAAACGAGCTACTAGAAGAAAAAGAGGAAGAATAACTAAGAAGAAAAGAACGATAAGTCGAAAAGTGAGTGCTACAAAATGACGAGCAAGATGTTCACAGTGTGCTTTTCGGGAGGAAAGAACGTGAGAAGGATGTTGCTCATTCATGATTCAGTGCAAGATGACTCTGCTGGGAGGAAGAAATACTACCATGATCCATCAGCACCACCACCACCGCTCTCTCCACCACCGCCAGAGAAGTTTCCCCAATCATCTCCTCCACTACTTCCAACGTTACCGCTACCACCAAAAAACCATCCTCCTCCACTAGAAAGTCCTCCCACTCCACGAGAGTTTCGTAGTAGGAAGGAGATGATCATGATGAAAAGGAAAAAACTAAAAGGAGAGAGCAGGAGCTCCACCCAAGAGAAAGACTTTTTCTTTTTGGAGAGTGAATCATTTTTATATTCGTGAGCTGTTGCCCTGAGAATGGCTTGCACCCCAGCAATCATAGCTTCGTTGGGGTTCTGCTGCTCAAAGTGAGGAATCATAATTTCTTCAATAATACGTTTGCACACAACATCGGGAAGGGCTCCTTCAAGACCATAGCCTGTTTGGATGCGAATGAGGTGTTTCTTGAGAAAAACAACTAATAAAACACCATTACTTTTCTTTTTTGTTCCCAAATGCCATGCGCTATAGAGTTGCTGAGCGTAACTGTCCAAAGAAGTCGATGCAGAAAAGGAAGCTGCTACAAGAACGACAACTTGGTTAGAAGTTTGTTGATCGAAAGCTGCCAGCTGGTCATTAAGCTTGGTAGCTACTGCAGGACTAATGATACCAGTTTCATCATTAAAATAGTGATGAGGTGGAGGTGGTAGTTGTTCAGCTCCTTGTAACTTTGAAGAACAAATCCAAGAAGAAAAAGAGAACAGGGAAAGGAGAAGAAAATAGCGAATCATTTTCTCAGCCGCAGCAATTTTTTGAGCGAAGGAGCAAAAAGTGATCATATCTCCTCCATCAGCTTTTATCAACTTGAAGGGGGCTTGGCTTTGAGGTGAGTAAAGGCAACTCTACTTCTTGTTGCTAAAGTCAAACTCTACCTCTGGTACTTTGGCTGCAGCAGGATCAGCACTAAAATAAGGTTTTGGGCTATAGCCCATCATTCCTGCAATAAGTACGGTAGGGAAGGAGCGGACTTTAATATCATAAACTTGGACAGCAGTATTGAAACGTTCTCTCTCTACTGCAATACGATTTTCTGTTCCTTCGAGTTGTGCTTGAAGATCCCGAAAGTTTTGACTCGATTTGAGGTCTGGATAGCGCTCACTGACAACGAGGAGGCGAGAGAGTGCAGAACCAAGCTGACCTTGAGCCTGAGCAAAAGCTCTCAGCTGAGCAGGATCGCTAGGAGCTTGATGAGGGTTGAGTTCAACGTGCCCAAGCGAAGCACGTGCCTGGGTAACTTCTACCATGGTTGATTTTTCAAAATTAGCTGCTCCAGCTACCGTTCGTACTAGGTTGGGAACTAAATCAGCACGTCGCTGATAGACATTTTGAACTTGAGCCCACGAAGCATCCACAGCCTGAGAGCTGCTAACAAGGCCGTTGTAGGTTCCGATCAAGAAAAGAGCAACAGAAAGAAGAGTAACAGCAAGAAAGGCGATAATGATCAGTAAAATACGGAGTGGATGATTCATGGTGAGAAGAGCTAAGGGCAATAGAAGGGGGTAGTATGTTTCATTTTTCCAGCAGAGGCGACTCTTATTTTTAAGTAATGACTGCCAATCAAATTGACATTCTTGATCTTCATCGAGTAACTTCACGGACTCGTTTTCCTTTATTTCCTCTTTTCCCCTTCGAACATAAAAACGTCCCAAAACGCAAATGAAACTCTCTATTATTGGATCTGGATATGTTGGCCTTGTTACTGGCGCATGTTTTGCCGAGGTTGGCCACCAAGTGATCTGTGTGGATAATGATCCTAAGAAAATTCAGATGCTCTTAGCTGGTGATATTCCTATCTATGAACCAGGACTGGAGGAGTTAGTTACTCGTAATGTTGCTTCCAAACGTCTTCTCTTCACTAGCAGTATTGAAGAGGGGGTCCATCATGGAGAGATTATTTTTATTGCTGTTCCAACACCCCCTCAACTTGATGGAAGTGTTGATCTTTCCTACATTGAGGTTGTGGCTCGTGAAATCGCTACTGTTCTTAAGGAATATCGAGTGATCGTTGATAAGAGCACAGTTCCGGTAAAAACGGGAGAGAAAGTTGCTGAGACAATTCGTCGCTACAACAAAATGAATACTCATTTTGATATTGTTAGTAATCCTGAGTTTCTGCGCGAAGGATGTGCTGTTGCTGATTTGATGAAGCCAGATCGTATTGTCATTGGAAGCAATAGCGATCGAGCGCTCGCGCTCATGAAAAAGGTTTATGAACCATTCATGGCTCCTATTCTAGTGACCGACATCAATAGCGCTGAACTCATCAAGCATGCTGCTAATTCATTTTTAGCGTTGAAAATTTCTTATATCAATGCTGTAGCCTCGATTTGTGAAGCAAGTGGAGCGGATGTAGAAAAAGTAGCAGATGGTATTGGATCGGATAAACGTATTGGAAGAAATTTTCTCAATGCTGGTCTTGGTTATGGAGGTTCCTGTTTTCCAAAGGATATTGCAGCTTTCATTGCCATTAGTCGTCAGCTTGGTGTTCCTTTCACTCTTCTAGAGGAAGTTCAACGTATCAACGCTTCTTCCCTGGAACGTTTTCTCAACAAAATTCGTGAAGCGCTCTGGGTCTTAAGAGAGAAGAAGATTGCTGTTTGGGGATTGACCTTTAAACCCGATACAGATGACATTCGCTGCTCTGTTGCTATGCAGCTGGTTGCTCAGCTTCTTAAAGAAGGTGCCCAAGTGACTGTTTATGATCCTAAAGGAATGGATAAAGCTCGTGAGCTTGGAACCATTTCAGGGGTATCCTTTGCTTCCTCTCCGCTAGAGGCAGCCTGCCAAGCAGAAGCTCTCATTATTGCTACAGAATGGAGTGAGTTTGCTAATATCGATCTCCTCGCTCTGAAGAAAACAATGCATACACCTCTTCTCTTTGATGGCAGAAATCTCTTACATCCTGATGTTGTTCGTGGGGCAGGTTTTGTTTATGTGAGTGTTGGCAGAAGCTAGAGCATGTTAAAAAATTCTGTAGCCGATGTATTGTTGGGAACGAGGAGTGCAGACCCGCAGTGTATAAGAGATATTCGAAGACGCGAGCACCGGAGTGACAACACAAGGCGTGGCTACAGAATTTTTTAAAACGCTCTAGAGTGTTCTTTAAGAACTTCAGCCTTTCTTGTGTTGCTCTACGAGGCCTTCTTAAGAAGTAACTATTTTCCAGGAAATAGGTCGAAGATATTTTAGTTCAGGAATTGTCATAGCACGGATTTTCTTTTCTCCTTGCTCAAGGAGATCAGTTGTTACTTCCTCTCTAAAAATGAGAAAACAGCGTCCTTGCTCATCCAGAATTTCTTGATGAGTCAGTGGTGAGTTCTCCAGAGGATAAGCCTTCATCACAAGCCCATCGATAAAATCGAATTCTTCTCTTAGGGATGAAACTTCTTTAGTCGATAAAGGCTCCGTCGGCTGGATATATTTCTTCTTAATGGTCTCCGCTTCTTCTTCTCTTCCATCAATCTTTCTGTTGAAGTAATCAGCAATTTCCTCTGCTCTAGGATATTTACGCCATTGCTTAAAAAGCTCAGCAACATGGATTGCTGGATAATCGGCTCTCACTTTCGAAAGACCAGCAATAATATACTCGCCGCGTCCATCAATAACGGAGTAGCGGAAGTGATATTTATTTAAGCGCCTGATGCAATCACTCTCATTGGTATCGTAATGTTCATCACTAAACTGAACAGAAGAACAGTTCATAAAGGATGGTTCGTAGAAGCAGGAGTATTTCCACTCAAAGAAGGATGTTCCATCAAGTGCTTCCTCCTGGGAGTTGAGGAAAGCATTGTACTCATTGGCAATAACTGGATCACTAGAGGTGCCAAGAGAGTATTGACACTCTTTTCCTACAATAGGAGCGGGCATCGGATCAGCAGTGGTAGAGGGCTGAAGCAGGAAAAAATGTAGGAAATAAATAAGAAAAATTTCTAAGGCTCTAGCTGGGGACATTGATTGAGGGGGGATAAAGGCTAAAAAGAGTAAAAGGCAGGTTAAAAGTCTAGTCCTCTTCTTCAACAATGATCTTGACCTTTTTAATCCAAAAGGAAGACCCAAAGTTTTGGAAGATTCTTTTTTTGAGGATTGTGATTTCTCTCAATGAAAGATTTTGCTCAAGTAATACAACCATGGTTGATCCCGAGCCACTCATCCAAGCTGTTTGGAGTTCAGCCTGCTGTGCTAACCATTCTTTGACAATAGCAAGAAGAGGATATTTTTCAAAGACAGGGGCTTCCAAATCATTGAAGAGAGTAATTTTCTCAAGGGTAACTGGCTGGGAAGGAGTCCAAATTTTTTGATCCCATTTCCGATAAGCCCAAGCTGTTTCTATGGGAAAGGGAGGTTTGATAAGTAGCAAATTCCATGATGGCACTCCTCCTGCTTTCTCAAGTAGTTCTCCATAGCCACGACACCAGGCTGGTTGTTGCTGAAGAAAAAAAGGAACATCAGCTCCCAAGTTAACTGCTAGGTGATGGAGCTCATTTGCAAGTAGGGGTTCTCCAAAGAGCATATTCATCCCACGTAGCAGAGCAGCCGCATTGCTGCTACCTCCTCCAAGTCCAGCTCCCTGAGGAATACGTTTGAAGAGATGGATGCTGATTGGTTGATGAATATTCGTTTTTTTCTGAAAAATACGAGCAGCTTTTACACAAAGATTTTCTTCTCCACTAGGCAAGGAAGAATCATTGGAATGGAGAAGAATTGTTGATCTAGCTGCCTGCTGAAGGTGGGTAATTTGAAGTTCATCAGCAAGAGTCACTGGGGCCATCAATGTTTCAATGGGATGATAGCCACAGAGATCCCTAGTGAAGACACGGAGTGAGAGATTGATCTTAGCGTGAGCTTTCAGCTTGATGAATGACTCTTCTGAAGATTCAACATCGCTTCTTCTGCTTGGTGTTCTCTGGTTTTCGACCACAGAGGCATGAGGTTCTCCTGTTTTCATCATCATTCAATCATCTCTTCTATCTCCAGACTGCTCTCTTGGAGAAGGAGTCTTTGATTAATCTTCCTCGGTATAAAGGAATCTTCCACAATGAGGACAGAAAATAATTTCTTTTTCTGCTTTGGCAGAGAGGATGATTTGAGTGGTTACCTGCATATGGCATCCTCTGCAGACACCATGTTCGATGGCAGCAAGAGCCACACCATGTTTACTTTTAAAAAGACGCTCGTAGAGCTCTAGGAGATCCTCCTCAATAGCGAGGGTGAGTCGTGGTCTCTCTTCTTGGAGTTCCTCTAGGCGTGCTTGTAAGTTTTTGCTGCGTCCTTCCATGGTTCCTAAGAGAGTGTTAACGCGCTTATATTCGATTTGATGAATTTCACGAGCTCTCTCTAAGGCAGGTTGCAGAAATTCCTTTTTCTCCATGAGGAGAAGCTGACGCTCTTCCAACTGAGCAATCGCCGCTTGGGCAGCGGTAATTTGGTGATCAAGGGCAGCATATTCTTCATTTTTTCGAGTTTCCATTTGCTGAGTTCGATAGCGTGCTACTTGTGCTTGTTTAGTAAGAATCTCCAACTCTCTTTTTTTAATTTCTTTCTCGATTTCTTCCTCTTCATGATGAGCTAAGGAGAGCTTTTGATCAGCATTTCTAAGAGCTCGCTCACAAGCTAATTTTTCCTTAGGAAGTTCTTCAAGAGCTTGAGTGACCTCACCAAGACGCTGATCAGTATGTTGAAGAATAAGAAGTTGGGAAATCGATTCAAGCATGAGAAGGGAGCTGATCAAAGAGTAATGCCATTAAGTGATGATCATAGAAGTGACCTTCGAATTGAAGAGAGCGAGGTTCTGTTCCATAGATTTTGAATCCATGGCGCTCATAGAGTCGAACAGCAGTTTTATTGGTGCTAATGACTGTTAGGTGAAGCTGGAGAACATGTTCTCTGGCATGTTGGAGGATTGTTTTCATGAGTTCTCCTCCAAGACCACGGCGCTGATAAGGGAGTAGGACATTCATACCAAAGAGAACACCTCGATGGCGTTCTTTGGAACAATCGAGTTTGAAAAAACCAACAGAACCGATGAGTTCTTCTTCTCGAAAAGCTCCATAAATGGTGTGACGTGTGATCCAATTTTTGAATTGTTCATCGTTCAGTTTTTCCTCTTCTTGCATTGAGGAGGAAAATGATAATGGAAAGTGAAGCAATGTTTCTCGTCGAAATGCTTTCCAAATCCTCCAGTCTTCTTCACGGAGCAAACGAATATTCATGAGTGTTAATGTGATGAAGAGAAGTTTTTTTTAAGGAACCCTAAATTCTTTTTATATCAAGAGGAGCACGATTTGTTTTAAGAAAAGCAGCAACGAGAAAGCCAATACCGATGAGAATAAGAAAAAAAGAAAAAAATTCTCCTCGTGTAAAAAAACCGATAAGTGGAGCATCTGGTTCACGGAATGTCTCTCCGGCAATGCGCAAGAGAGCATATGCTATGAAAAAAACACCAGTAAGCACCCCATTGGGGAGTCGATAGCAGGTGCGCAAAACCCAGAGCAGAGTAAAAAGGAGAACTCCCTCGAGCAAGGCTTCTAGTAACTGAGAGGGGTAACGAGGAGTTAAGATGGTGGCAAGATAATCATGCAGAGGAGTAGAGGAGCTCACTCCTTCTACAACGGCATTGACGGTGGAGAATTTGGGATTGATGGCTGCTGTTTTCTCAAGTGTTGCAAGAACAAAGCCTGGAGGTAGGAAGGTAAGTTCTTTTGGAAATTGAACAGCCCAAGAAACAGTAGTAGCACGTCCGAATAATTCACCATTGATAAAGTTAGCGCAGCGACCAAGAAAAAGTCCAATCGGAGCGACGACAACCAGATTATCCCCAAGATTTAGCCAGGAGAGATGGTGGACTCGTGCATACCAGAGTGAGTAGAGCATCAAGCCAAGAATCCCTCCATGGCTAGACATGCCTCCCTCCCAAACACGAAAGAAAAGGAGAGGATTTTCTATAAAATGATCCCAATCGTAGAAAATCATGTAGCCAAGACGTCCTCCCAGCACTACTCCAAAGAAGGCTCCCCAGGTAATAAAATCAGTCACTTCCTCAGGACGTAGATCAGAGTATCCTTGCTTTGCTAAATAACGGTAGAGCAGCGTTCCAAAAAGAAAGGCAAGAATGTAGGCAAGCCCGTACCAGCGGATTCCAAAACCTTCTCCCAAGCGAATTAAAAAAGGACTTAAATCATGAACATAAAAAGCAATCATCATAGCTACTTCCCTAGTAAAAAAAATAAATCGACAATCTCATACACGATAGAACGCAAGCATCGCCAAAAAAACATGAGGACTATAACCTAAATGCTCAAAACACCTATGAAAAAACTCCTTTTTATCTTAGTACTTCTTCTCGTTTTCTTTTCTATGAATTCACTTTTTGCTACTCCTTCTTCTCAACAAGTTCCTCCTACTAGAGCTCAAGCTGTTCTAGGAGGTGGTTGTTTCTGGTGTTTAGAGGCCCTTTTTCAAAAATTACCAGGAGTTCTCTCTGTGGAGTCAGGATTTGCTGGAGGAACAACAAAGAATCCAACCTATCAACAAGTATGCACAGGAAGCACAGGACATGCAGAGGTGATCAAGATCACGTATGATCCAGAAAAAATTTCTTATAATCAATTGCTAGATTTCTTTTGGCGAGCTCATGATCCAACCACGTGGAATCAACAAGGAGCTGACCTAGGGCCACAATATCGCTCCGTTATTTTTACAACTTCTGCTCAACAGCAGAATGCTGCAGAAATGTCAAAAAAGAGAGCTCAAGCATTTTTTGAAAAGCCGATTGTCACTCAAATCGAGCCTTTAGAAAAATTCTACCCTGCGGAGAAATACCATCAAAACTACTATCTTAATAATCGCTCAGCCCCCTACTGCCGAGCTGTCATTGCTCCTAAGCTTCAAAAATTTCATATGGAGTAGATCTTCTTTTCATCCATTTTCTTTTTATCCATTTGTTGAGTCCTTTCTCAAGAACAGGCTACCCTCCCTTCTCCTATGAACATATTTTATGTTAGCGAGAATTTTTTCTTTCATTTTTATAGGAGACCATGAACTCATTAAAATCCTCCTCGCCGCTCTCTTCACCAAGAACAGGAGAAAAAGTCTTTGCTTCATTCTAATGTTCCTCTTAAGGAGGGTTCCTCTTCTCTGGGTCAACTCGATGGGATCTTAGTAACAGAAGTTCCAACCTCTTCTGCTCTTCCTCATTTATCTTCCTATGATACTCTAGGAGAGCTCTTGACCACTCATAGCATTGCTGATTGATAGTCAAATTACTTAGAAATTAGATGGAAATTGACTTGATCTTATCTAAAAAGTGCAGCATTCTCCTCCCATCACCTTATCGTTGAGATAGCGCTCGGTCTTCGGCCTTGCCTTTTTTAAAAATCTCTGCACTCTCGCCTATAATTTCTAAGTAATTACTTTGTTAACAGTGCCATAGTAAAAGCAGCAAAAATTCTCTCTGAAGCTGTGGGTGTAGATTCTGAAGTGAAACGAAGTGCTCTGATTTCACTAGCAGATCAATTAGCGGAGCAAGCTAAGAATCTTGCTGAGGAAGAATTCGAGGAAGAATTTTAAACGAACGTTCGATAAGAAAAAGAATCTCCCTTGTTTGTCGAATTTTTCTGTAGTAAAATAAAAGTTCTTTTTCAGATGAGTCCATTTTTCACCTTTCTCTCGGGTCTTTTTCTATTGGCTCTCTTTGCGTGGTACTTTACGACTCAGCGTGATCTTTACAAACGTTGGGTAGGTCTTCTTTTAACCTTCTTGCTTCTTCTCTTCTGTTGGGAGTCAATCTACCCTCCTACTCAAAAGATTCGACTAGGGCTTGATTTACGTGGTGGGACATCATTTTTAATACGCCTTCTTTCTCAGCCAGGTGAGCGGATCACCAGTGATATGCTTGCTCAAGCAGTGGAAGTTATTCGTAAGAGAGTCGATCAGTTTGGAGTAAGTGAGCCGGTGATTGCTCCAGAGGGCTCCGAGCGTATCCTTGTCCAGATTCCAGGGTTGGATCCGACCCAAATTCAAACAACTCGAGAGACGTTAAAGCGAGTGGCTAAATTAGAATTTGCCCAAGTCTACCCTGCAGGAGAGGAACTCCTCTCCAAAATTGAAAAAGGGGAAGCCTTAATGCCACCAGGATATGAAATCAAAAATTACCTTCTTCCTGCAGATAGAAAAAAAGATCTTCTAGAGCCTGCTCCCCGTCTTCTTGTCAAAAAAACAGCTGATCTTACTGGCGATCATGTAACCAGAGCTTTTGCCTTTTTCGACCAAGGTGGTTATGGAGTTTCCCTTTCCTTGGATGCTCCTGGTGCAGCAACGTTTTTTGAACTAACCTCTGCTCTAGCTCCCAATCACGGACGTCTTGCCATTCTCTTAGATGGAAAAATTCAAAGTGCTCCTGAAGTCAAAAGTGCCATTGCGGGGGGGCAAGCTCAAATTACGGGCCATTTTCAAGACAAAGAAGCCCGTGAGCTAGCAAGTGCTCTGGAGAATCCTCTGCGTACTCCCGTAGAGATTGAGGAAACAAGAAGCGTTTCTCCAACTCTAGGAGCTGATTCCATTCGCGCTGGTATTCTCTCAGGAGTAGCCGGCTTACTACTGGTCATGATTTTTGTTCTCATCTACTACCGTCTTGCTGGAGTGATTGCCATTCTTGGGCTTGGAGTAAATATTATTTTACTCTTTGGAATGATGAGCTTGTTTCATTTTGTGCTTACACTACCTGGTATTGCAGGTGTTATTCTCACTATTGGTCTTGCTGTGGATTCCAACGTCCTACTCTATGAGCGCTTGCGCGAGGAAATGGCAAGTGGCAAGTCCCTGCCAGCTGCTATTCAGGGAGCTTATAGTAAGGCATTCAGTGCTATTTTTGATGCTAATATTACCACCCTGATTACAGCAGGAATTCTTTTTTGGCAGGCTAGTGGTCCCGTTAGAGGATTCTCCATCACCCTGGTACTTGGAGTTATTGCTTCCATGTTCTCAGCGATTCTTTTTACACGCACTCTCTTTCGTTGGATGATGGCTCAAGGTGGACTCAAGAGCTTAACGATGGCTCATCTTGCTCCGAGAAAAGAATGGAATTTTCTCCGACATAAAAGTCTAGCACTTCTTCTCTCATTGAGTTTCATTCTTGGATCCTTTGCCATTTTTGCCAAACGGGGAGTTCATAATTTCGGTATTGATTTCCGCGGTGGAGATCTCTTAGTGATTGCTGCAGAGCCCTCCATCACTGTTGTAGAGGCAAGGAATGCTTTGGCTCCTCTTGGACTGAGTGAAGTCACCATTCAGCGTGAGCAAGCAAGCAATGCTTCGATGCTCTCGATTCGTAGTGCTGAGGAGACTTCATCGAAGATCCTCTCTTGCTTACGAAATTCCTTTCCCGCTAGTAGGATTCTTCTTGTTCAACAAGATAAAGTAGGAGCTCAAATTGGGCTTGAGTTTGCTCGCAAAGCTTTCAGTGCTCTTGCTCTGGGAATGGTGGGCATTCTCCTTTATGTCTCTCTTCGCTTTGGGATTTCCTTTGCTATCGGTGCGCTAGTAGCACTTCTTCATGATGTCATCATCACGGTGGGTCTTTTTTCCTTGTTAGGCGGGGAGCTCTCCTTAGTGATGGTAGGAGCAATTTTAACGATTGCCGGTTATTCTATTAACGATACGATCGTAGTTTATGATCGCATTCGAGAGGGACTTCATCATGATCGACGTGGTACTCTTGAGTCTCTGATGAATCGAAGTATTAATGAAACACTAGGGCGTACGATGCTCACTGGTGGATTGACACTACTCTCTGTTTTAGCTCTTTTCTTTTTTGGAGGAGCTGTTTTGAAAAACTTTGCTTTTGCGATCCTCCTTGGCATTTTGGTTGGAACATACTCTTCAATTTTTGTCGCTTCACCCATTGTTCTTTGGTGGTCAACATGGAGTGGACAATCACTCCGTCGTTGATAAGCAGATCAAAAAAGTCACACGTTCCAACTTTCAGTAAGAATTACTCTAGGGACTCTTGAATGTTCCTTAGCTATTTTAAGATTATTTTTATGCCTGCAAAAATCCTTGTCACTGGTGGAGCTGGTTTTATTGGAAGTGCTCTTATCCATGCTCTCAATCAACAAGGCGAGAGAAAAATCCTTGTTACCGATGTCCATCTAGACCCGTTGAGAGAAGCACATTTAAGTTTTCTGAAATATACAAACTATCTTTCTGCTGAAGAATTGCTTCTTGCATTGCAGAAAAACGATCAATTGCTCAAAGAGATTACAACAGTGTTTCATTTGGGAGCTTGTTCTTCGACGCTGGAAATGAATCGTGATTTTCTCATGAAAAATAATTTTCAATATACCAAAACACTCGCTGCTTGGTCTCTGAGTCGAGGTATTCGATTTGTTTATGCTAGCTCTGCTGCTACATATGGAGATGGTTCTGCTGGGATGAAGGATGACCTAGAAGGATTAGAGAAACTGCGTCCTTTGAACCTCTATGGAGAATCCAAACACCTCTTTGATCTTTATGCACGCGATCATGGATGGTTTGATCATCTTGTCGGTTTAAAATATTTCAATGTTTTTGGTCCTAATGAAGATCATAAAAAAGAGATGAGAAGTCTAGTATGCAAGGCCTATGAACAAATTCGTGATACAGGGAGGATGACTCTTTTTAAGAGCTATCGATCGGACTATGCTCATGGGGAGCAACAGCGAGATTTTATTTATGTTCAGGATGCAGTGAGAATGACACTTCATTTAGCGGAGACCAAGTATGCTCATGGTCTTTTTAATATTGGCTCTTCAGTGGCACGCTCTTGGCTTGATTTAGCCAATGCTCTCTTTGCTGCTCTCCATCGCCAGCCTGTAATTGATTTTATCGAAATGCCAGAGAAGATGCGCGCCCAATATCAGTATCATACTTGTGCTGATATTACTCGCTTGCGAGCTACTGGTTATCGAACACCTACAACCTCCTTAGAAGAGGCTATTGAGGATTATGTTTGTAATTATCTAATCCCTGGAAAACATCTTGGAGAACTAGCGTAATGAATAGAGATGTTCCTTCTCTTGAGAAAGACCGAATTTTTTACTCATATGCTCCGGGGCATTGGCCAGAGGCTTCAAGGGAGGAATGGAATGATTGGCATTGGCAGCTGAAGAATAGGATCACGACCCTTCAAGGTCTTCAAGAGCACCTTCAACTCTCTCCTTCAGAACGTGCAGGTGTTCTTCTCTCTGCTCATAAGCTTGCCATGGCTATCACGCCTCATTATTTCAACCTCATTGAGGTTGATGACCCGGAGGGTCCTATCCGACGCCAAGTCATTCCTCGTCTCCAGGAGACCCATCATCATCCTTCTGAAGTAGCAGATCCTTGTGGCGAGGATGCCCATATGCCAGTTCCAGGACTTGTCCATCGATATCCTGACCGTGTTAATTTTTTGATAACAGATCGTTGTGCTGCTTACTGTCGCTATTGTACTCGGTCTCGTGTAGTTAGTGGAGTTGGAGAACAAGAACTCCACACAGAATTTGAAGAAGCCTTTTCCTATCTTCAAGAACATCGAGAAATTCGAGATGTGCTCCTCTCTGGTGGAGATCCTCTGCTTTTCTCAGATGACAAGTTGGAGAAAATTCTCTCACGGTTGCGCTCCATTCCTCATCTTGAGTTCTTACGCATTGGAACACGCGTTCCTATTTTCTTACCACAGCGTATTACAACATCGTTGTGCCAAATGCTTCAAAAATATCATCCTCTCTGGATGAGCGTGCATACCAATCATCCTCGTGAGCTCACGCTAGAAGTGAAAGAAGCTCTAGAAAAGCTTGCTAATCATGGAATCCCTTTGGGGAATCAAAGTGTTCTGCTCTCCAAAGTTAATGATAGTACGGAAGTCATGAGAGCTTTAGTCCAAAAATTACTCCAATGTCGTGTCCGTCCTTATTATCTCTATCAATGTGATCTTATTGAGGGATCAGCTCATTTACGTACTTCAGTGGCTGAGGGCATCAAGATTATCGAAGGTCTTCGAGGTCATACCAGTGGCTATGCGATTCCTCAATTTGTTATTGATGCTCCAGGAGGTGGAGGAAAAGTTCCCATCAATCCAAGCTATGTTCTCTCTCATGACCAAGAGAAAATAGTCTTTCGTAACTATGAAGGGAAAATTTTTGAGTGCCCAGAAATTGCTCAATAACTACTTTTATGCCCGGAATCATTGTTCGTCCTCGCTCTCGTATTCTTCATGGACATGACTGGGTCTACAACACCGAAGTACTCAAGATATTTGGTAATCCAGAAGATGGAGAAGTCATTTCTCTTAAGGATGGTCGCGATCGCATGCTTGGAAGTGCTATCTATCATAGTAGCTCACAGATTGTTGCTCGTCGTTTTTCTCATCAACGACAAGAACTGAATCGTGATTTTTTTCTACGTCGTTTCTCCCGTGCTCAAGAATATCGAAATGAACTAGGGGTTGATCCTCGGGTGCGTCGTGTTCTCTGGAGTGAAAGTGACGGTTTGCCCGGTGTGATTGTTGATCGTTATGATTCTGTAGCTATCTTACAAACAGGAACATTAGCCATGGATGAGCGAAGGATGATGATTGCCGAAGTTCTCATGGAAGTGCTTGGAGTCAGTAGTGTCATTGAACGTAATGATATGGCTTCTCGGAAACTAGAAGGGCTAGAATCGCGCTCAGGAGTGCTTCTTGGATCGCCACCTGAGGAAACATTCCTAGAAATTGCCGGCATGAAATTTTTGATGAATTTTCTGCAAGGTCAGAAAACTGGTTTCTATCTTGACCAGGTCGCCAACTATCATTTGCTAGGTCACTGGGCAAGAGGAGCTCGAGTTCTAGATTGTTTTTCCAATCAAGGTGCTTTTGCTATTGCTGCTGCTCGTGCAGGCGCCAAAGAGGTCACTGCTGTTGAGTCTGGTATTGAGAATATTCCTCGGCTACAACAGAATGCTCGAGCTAATGAGGTTCATCTCCAAGTTATTGCTGATGATGTTTTCGATCTCCTCAATCGTTCTCTACGACGTGGTGAGAAGTATGATCTCATTATTTTGGACCCTCCCCCTTTTACACGAACAAAAAAAGGTCTCCATGATGCTCTGCGTGGTTATCGTGAACTTCATTTCAAAGCGGCACAGCTACTCTCTCCTCGGGGTTTGCTAGCAACCTTCTCCTGCTCGCACCATGTGTCCGCTCCTCTTTTCTATCAGACCATTGTCGAGGCTTTTCATCAAGCACGTCGTTCTGCACGATGGCGCGCTTCTTTTTCTCAAAGTCCTGATCATCCTATTCTCCTCACACTACCTGAAACAGAATATCTCAAAGGTTATCTTCTGGAAGCGATGAATTCATTTTAGAGAAGAGTATAGTCAAGTTACTTAGAAATTAGATGGAATTGACTTGATCTTATTTAAAAAATGAAGAGTTCTCATCTCATCACCTTATCGTTGAGATGGCGCTCGGTCTTCGGCCTTGCCTTTTTAAAAAATCTCTGCACTCTTTCCTGTAATTTCTAAGTAATTTGACTATATTTCTTATTTCAGATGTTCCGACAGGTTCATGAACTGAATCTCTTGAGCTGTTTTGAAATGCATTTTTGCGATACTGGGGAGAAAAGCAGCTCCACGTTCCTTGAGAAGGCCTAAGGCTATTTGTTTGACTTTTGGAGAGACTCCTTTGGGCAAGGGGACTCCTAGTTGTTCCCCCTCTTCTTCTAACCAATTAATAAAACCTTCTCGAGCAATAATGGAAGCAGCAGCAACGGCGTAATCTGATTCAGCCTTAGTTCGTTGCTCTAGTTGCAGTTGACGTCCTTTCTCTTGGAGGGCATGCTGGAGTACACGTGCATTGGCAAATTGATCACAAAGAGCACGAGAACATGTTGGAACACGCTGACAAAGATTTTCTAAAACGCGTGCATGTCCCCAAGCTAGAAGAGCATTGAGATTTTTGAAACTTCCATAGAGTCTGTTATATGTTCTAGGAGTGATGACAATCCGTTCTATAGGAGTTTGAGAAGAACGAATTAGATCAGCTAAAGCACGAATTTTCTGATCGCTACTGATGCCCTTGCTATCCCGGATACCTTGATTTTTGAAGTGTGCTGCAAGCTGCTCATCGACATAAACACCAGCAATAACTAATGGCCCCAAAAAATCTCCTTTGCCACTCTCATCAACACCAAAGTGAGGCGAGAATTGTTCTGGGTGATGAATTTCCTCATATCCTAATAAGGCAACTTTGGTAATCTCTGGTTCTAGCGTGAAGGTAATGAAATCTTCAATACCGCGACCTTGCAGTAGAAGCTTAGGGCCTTTTTCATAAACGGTAAGGCTCAGACGATCCAAATGACCGGCAAAAAGGGTGTACGGTTTCTTTTCAAAAACAAAGGAACGTTCTGCTAAGAGTTGTTGCAGTTTTTGAGCTTGAGCTTTTGTTAAAGCAATAGTTTGAGAGTGGAGTTGTTTGGACACAATGGCTAGCGTAGAGAGATTGGTTGATCATCTTAGTAAGATCTTGGAAGTGGCATTCCATGCTGTTGTAAGCATTCTCGTAACTTATCAGGATCATCGGTAATAATTCCATCGACTCCCCAGTCAATGAGTTTATTGATTAATTTAGGATCAAAACCCGAGTGCGTCACTTCAGGCCATGGCCAGACAACGACTTTTAATCCAAGCTGATGAGCTTCTCTCAATTGAGCTTGGGTCAACTCACTATCCTGGGGTTCATAGCAGGAACCACCAAGATCTTTGATCATTTGGAGCGGAGAACCACCGTGATCTTTGAGCAAGTGACCTCCCGTCCAGCGTCCAGCTTCAGCTGGATTGGGATCATCCATTTTTGCACGATTTTCCTTGGTTATGAGAAAAGCTAATTTTAAATCAGCATTGAGTTCATGGAGTTTCTCAAGGACTCCCCAATCGAGTGATTGAATTTCAACTCGATCTGTTAACTGATGATGACGGAGGAAGAGATCTAATGTTCTTATGAATTGCTCTCCAGAAACTGTCCATGAGGGATGAGTAGGATCAATTTTGATTTCCATTTGAAAGAAAACATGTTTCATGGAGGTTGTGTCGACCATGGTTACCACTTCTTCCAAGCTGGGAATCTTGATTCCATCAGCTCCTTCCTGACGAGGAAAAAGAGAAGCATAAGGGGAGAGAGGATTGAGTCTTCCTGCGTCATAGTCCCCTAAGTCTTCAACATTAAGATTCTTGATGAGATAAGGCTCCATATTTTGATCAAGGCCTCCTGGAGCATCAGTCAGTTGTCGAAGAAAATCTTCTTTGCTATAAGCCCAAAATACATCATTTTTTCTGAGAATATCAGGATTTAAAAAGAAATCATGATAGACAATGAGTGCTCCATCTCGTGTGATTCCAAGATCCATATCAACCCAATCTACCCCAAGGGCAAGACCTCTCTGATAAGCTGGTAGAGTATTTTCGGGCGCAAGACCACGAGCTCCACGATGAGCATAAATCTCGATGTAGGGGGGAGAGTATGGAGAGTGTGGTTTTCCTGGTTGGATCAGGGGAGAAGCTGCGAGTAAAGGGAGCGTACTCATGAAAAAGAAGAGAAGGCGCATGCTCATTGATTGATATTGTTGAGGAAAAATGTTAAGGATGATTGCTTGATTTTTTGACGCTAGCAGCATTGTTATTGCTACTTCTGTTACTACTAAGCCGCTAAGAACATGTTCTAAAACCTTGATGAGTTCAAAGATTCTCTATTTTTAGTCTGCTCTTAACGGTAGAAGAGATTATATTTCAGTACACAGTTGTCCAAAATAAAAATGATCAATAGCAGGGGTGCCTTTCTACAAGCTTGATTCCATCTCCATTGCCGTCATTCCGCTTCTCTGTTATTATTGCTCCCTTTTTCGTCATTTCCGCTCCCTTCTCTGTTGTTGCTCCCCTTTTCGTCATCCCTGCCCCTTTTCCGTCATTCCTGCGGAGGCAGGAATCCAGGAAAGGGTCGCTGCAGTGTTGATGATTTTATAAGAACAAGGGAAGGGAAAGACGTTTCCTTTTTTGAACAACGGTGAGAACTTCAAATCGAAAAAGGTGAAAAGGGGAAAAGACAAAAAACCATGCCGATTTTTTAAGAAAAACCTTTTTTGAAAACTTGTTTCAAAGAGCTTCCAATGCTCCTCTAGAAGGACTTCTGGATTCCCGCCTGCGCGGGAATGACGGAAAAGGAGCGGGAATGACAGAGTGGGACGAGGTCTAATAGGGTGGAGAGGCGTGAGGCCTGACAGAGTAGAGAGGCGTGAGGTTTGAAAATGGAACTATCGTCAAATTACTTAGAAATTAGATGGAATTGACTTGATCTTATTTAAAAAATGCAGCGTTCTCCTCCCACCACCTTATTGTTGAAATAGCGCTCGGTCTTCGACCTTGCCTTTTTTAAAAATCTCTGCACTCTCTCCTGTAATTTTTAAGTAATTTGACTATATTCTTCACGAATGCCTATTCCCTTATTTGATCTTTCACGACAAAAAAAAGAGCAAGCCTCCTTGTATGAGTCGATGAAAAGAGCAGCTCTTGAAGTTCTCGAGCATCAAGAATTTATTTTAGGAAGAGAAGTTGAAGCTTTTGAAAGCGAGATTGTAAGGAGGGCTCTTCAAGAGCCATCTTCCTCCTCTCTCAATGAAGAGGAATTGTCCCTAGTAAGGAAAAGAGCGCACGCTATTGGCACATCATCGGGAACAGATGCTCTTCTTGCCTTGCTCCTTGCTCAAGATATTGGACCTGGTGATGCTGTGATTACAACGCCTTATACTTTTTTTGCAACAGCAGGTTGTGTCCATCGTGTTGGGGCAGAATTACTCTTCTGCGATATCGATCCAACGACGTACCTGATGGATCCAGAAAAATTACAGAAGCTCTTAGCGTCTCTCTCTCCAGATGCAGAAGGAGGTCTGCGCACAGCTCGAGGTAATCGAGTGAAGATGATTATTCCTATTCACCTCTTTGGAGTTTGTTGCCATATGGATGCTATCATGAGTCTTGCTTGGCAGTATGAACTTATGGTGATTGAAGATGCAGCTCAGGTCCTTGGAGCAGACTATCCTAGTAGTGACGGCCCTAAGAAAGCAGGCGCTATTGCCCCAATGTCTTACTTTAGTTTTTATCCAACAAAAAATCTTGGAGCGGCAGGAGATGCAGGTTTAGCTGTTTGTCAAGATGCTCAGCTAGCCCAGCGTGTACGTTTGATTCGTAATCATGGCATGGAAGAGCGCTACTACCATAAGGTAGTTGGAGGGAATTTTCGTCTTGATGCGCTCCAAGCAGCTATTCTAAGAGCGCGACTTCCTTTTCTAGAAAAATGGAATGAGAAGAGACGAGAAAATGCAGCACTTTATAGAGCTGCTTTTCTTCAGAATGGACTCCTAGAGCGTATAGCACTGCCTGCAGAACCTTGGGTTCAGAGTGGTTTAAAAAATCATCACCTCTATCATCAATATGTCATTCGTATTCTTGAGAGTGCTCCAAGCAGCTCTCATGCTGGGTTACGCGAGAGAGTCATTGCCAACTTTATTAAGAAGAAAATTGGATATGCTATCTATTACCCTGTCCCTCTCCACCTTCAGGAATGTTTTGCTTATTTGGGCTACATGCAAGGAGATTTTCCTCACGCTGAATCTGCTGCTCAGGAAACTTTAGCCCTTCCTATTTTTCCAGAACTTCATCCAGAGGAAATTCAAGAAGTTGTTGCAACGATTGCTCAGGCGATGGACTAATTATTTTTCTTTTTCTTTAAGATGGTTGAAAAGCGCTCCTCTCTAGCCCAAGGGCAATTTAGCTTCAGTATGAAGCCCTTGAAGGAAGTTTCCTCTTCTTCTCAAGAAAAAAAGAAGCCAACTAGAAGAAAGTCTTCCTCAAGGAAAACTCAAACTTCCCTATTACCCATTAGTAGCTCAGAGCCGATGTGCCTCCCTCCTTTGGTTATGACGGTGAGTGAAGTAACAAAGCGCGTTAGAGGCTTATTGGAAAAAGGTCTTGGAATCATTTGGGTGGAAGGAGAAATTTCTAACTACCGTCAACAATCTTCAGGACATCATTACTTCACGCTCAAGGATGAAGGATCTCAGCTTGCTTGTGTGCTCTTTGCGCGAGATGCTCTTCTGATTCCAGGACTTTTGTTAGCTAATGGCTGTAAGGTTCAACTTTATGGTCAGATGACTCTCTATGAGCCACGTGGTCAATATCAGCTTTTAGTACGCTTTCTCCAACATCAAGGAATCGGTCTACTTCAAGCACGATTTGAGGCATTAAAAAGAGAGTTAGCTGCTGAAGGGCTCTTTGATTCAAGCCGCAAGAAAAGAATTCCTCGTTTTCTAAAACGACTTGCTATTATCACTTCGCCAAGAGGAGCAGCACTCGCTGATTTTCTCAAGGTACTCTATCGACGCCAAGCTGGAGTGGAAGTGGTGATTTATCCTGTGCGTGTTCAAGGAGAAGGAGCTGCCGGCGAAATAGCGATGGCTATTGAAGAGCTCAACTCCTCCAAGAGCATCGGCCCGCTAGAGCTTATTGTTCTTACTCGTGGTGGAGGTAGCCTAGAAGATCTTTGGGCATTTAATGAAGAAATTGTTGTTCGAACTATTGCAGCTAGTCGGCTTCCTATTGTTACTGGTGTAGGACATGAAATTGATCATACACTCAGTGATTTTGCTGCTGACCTAGAAGCTTCAACACCGAGCGCTGCAGCCGAATTGATTTCTTTAGATAGTACGCTTCTCCTTCAGGAAGCTGCAGCACAGTTGAATCGGATTGCGCGCGAACTCGCGCATTGTTGGGAACAAATAAAGAGTAAAAAAAAGATGCTGCAAGAAATGATCTTAATTCGTACTCCAGAGCGTTTTCTCATGAGAGTATCTCAGCGCTTGGATGTTCTTGAAGAAAATCTTCAAGAGCAAATGAGGAGCTCTTTGGAGCGAAGAGATTTTAGCATCAAAAATTTTATGGCTTATCTTCGTGGTCATGCTCCTACTCATCTGCTCAATCAAGCAAAAGAGCGTTGTAGCAATTATGAGCAACGACTTCATCGGCAAGTAGCGCATGGTCAAGCAATGACTCAGGCACGTTTTGAAAACTTGCGCTCTTCCTTAGCCGCTCTCAGTCCACAAGCTACACTATCACGAGGCTTTACTATTACCCGTCATGAAGGGGGAAAGATTATTGCTTCCAAAGAAGAGGCAGCTCAATTACCTCTTGGATCGTTGTTGAAGACAGAATTTGCTCAAGGAGGGGTTCTTCTCTCAACAACTACTTTGTAGTACGAGAGCCCCACTTCCAAGGCTCCAACCACCTCCACCAAGAGGAAGAGGAGGGAGTGTAAGAATTGTAGATATTGGTAATTTGAGTTCCCCAGTCATTGGTAACATAATCATTAACTCCAAGCTGATCCCAGATGGCAGTACCGAACCCTTCTGCTGCAGCAAAATTAATCCATGTTGTTAAGCTTCCATTCTTTGGGGAGGTCGTAGAATCATTAGGATCAACTCCGGCGCTAAGACGACTGGCACTGAAACCATGATTCTTAGTCAGCCAAGTGTTCCAAGAAGTCATGAATGTTTCATTTTGAGTAAGGCTACAACCATCGTAGTAAGTCATGACATAAACACGATCAATGGCGCAGTAGTTATCGCCATAGAGAGCATTTTGAAGAAAGACGTTGTTTGTTTCATGCCATGGGCCAGTCGTTGCATCACATCCGCCATAAACGCAGTAGCTCGTGATGAGACTTTCATCTTTTGCCTTGAAAGCTCCAGCTAACTGACCAGCAAGAGTTGCAATGGTGGTATCTTCGAGTTCTTCATCAAAATCAATACCATCAGCTCCTGTCGTATAACAAATATCAACCAGAGCTTGAGCAAACCCCTCAATGTTATCTTCAGTAAGAACACTCCAAGAATTACCAAAAGTAGTTCCTGATTGTCCTCCAATAGAAAGTTTAACAACGAGCCCTTGAGCTTTGCAGCGTTCGACAAAATCGGTTAGTGCTGCCAAATCGGGGAAGGCACCTGATCCTGGAGGAGCAGCTAGTTTGATGGTGCGTTGATCTTTGTACTTATGAAATGAGTTAGCAACAAAGTTCAAATCGGGAATGAGCGATTCTGGATCTGGTAAATTTGGAGTATCAAGAGTGTAACCATTGATTGTTGGCTGACCATCTACGAGGGCTAGCTCTCCAACAAAGACATGAATCGTATTGACGCCTCGAGGTAGCGCTTCAATGTAATTGTCAGCATCAAGGTTATTCGTCCAATCTTCTACCCAAACACTATGCTCAATGCTTAAGCTGCGAGGGGGTGCTGCATGTGTCCGCCCTAGAAAGAAAGAGAACACAAGAAGAAAAGAAAAAATAGAGCAATAGGAATAGATTTTTTGTTTCACGGTTTTAGAGGCTGGAAAGTGAGAGAAATTTACGCAAATAATTTTTTACGATTTTGCTAATGACAAAGAAAGGAAGGTAAGTCATTTTGCAGCGAAGCAAAGTTTTTTAAATACTCATTGTTAGAAAAAATCACTATTCAACCTTACCAAAATGCTAAAACAGATTTTCTGCAGGTGCCGATTTTTTATTTTTATTGCTAGTGGCCTCTTTTCCACTTTGTTTCTTCAAGCGACAACTGTTCATCAATTTCAACGAGATCATCCAGGCTCTCTTCCTCTCCTAGTGAGCCTAGAGAATGTTAGCAGAGATCTTCATCTCACATCTCTTCAACGTAGTATTCTCGCAAGTCTGCGTAGTGATTACCATGCTGCTGCTATGAAAATCATTGAAGAGGAAAAAAAAGCTTCTTCTCATGCTCTTCTATTCCAACACCAATTAGACCAGCTTAGTGCAACTTATAATGAGCGTCTCCTCAATCTTCTCAACCCTAAGCAACGTCGTCGTCTTCGTGAAATTGAGCGACAAGTTTTAGGCGGAACGATCCTTGTCTCTCCCCAAGAGCAGCAACTCTTAGGCTTAAGTCAATCTCAACTACAAAAAATTGAAACTCTTGCTCAAGATGATCGCCACGTAGCAGTAATAATCACGACAAAATCTCAAGAAGGGAAACTGACTTATCATGATCAAGTAATGGCCTTGAGAAAAAATCGTCTTCAACATGCTAAGGCGATGGAGAAGATTTTGACCAAAGAGCAGCGAATAATCTGGAAGAGAGCTCAGGGAGAACGATTACTTACTTCTCAAGAATGAAGGTTATGATGGACGCTTGGTTTTTTTTAGTGTTAGTAGCCTTCTAATGACTACTCTCTAGTCGGAGCAAAACGCTTAGAAAGCTTGACCTTAACAGCCATAACAGTAGCCACAAAAACTAAAAAACCAAAGTACCCAACAAGCAATCATCCTTAGAAAACTAACATTGATTTCTAAGCAAGAGGAGGCTATCGGAGATCCCCCTAATCTAGCGCTCTCTCAAGAGAACTCCTCCCTCAAGCTCTCCCTTCTACTATGATCCTGATCTCCCATGAGCACTCCTGCGCTACCTAAGAGA
>JAJZSL010000014.1 GCA_021849805.1 bacterium | reverse complement strand
TCTAGGTGGCGTAGGGGAGGAGGGTCTGCTGGTTGTCTCCACACTGATTCCCAGGAGGTGAGCAGGAGCTATGGGTGAATTGGGCGGGGCTACTACTAGCAGCGGACTCTCCTCTCCAAGAGTTCGGTTGGTGCTGCTTGGGGAGGCGCTAGCTGGGCTGCTGGTTCTCTTAGGTAGTGCAGGAGTGCTCATGGGGGATCAGGTTGATCATAGAGGGGGAGAGCTTGAGGGAGGAGTTCTCTTGGGAGAGCTCTAGATTAGGGGGATCTCCGATAGCCTCCTCTTGCTTAGAAATCAATGTTAGTTTTCTAAGGATGATTGCTTGTTGAGTGTTTTGGTTTTTTAGGGGAGCGCCCTTGCTCTCCCTTAGAGAAATCCCTCTTATTGATAAGATAAATTTTTTACGAAACAAAAAACGGCAGTAAAAAGCTGCTGTCGACCTAATTTAATGGAGTAGGTGATGGAGTCGTCGCTTCAGGGTTTCCTACGGGCTGAGTAGGAGAGGCTGATGCTCCTTCTGAGGATTTGATGATATCTGATTGCGGACGAAGTTCCAAATGCCGAATATGCCCCCCTGCATCAGCCGTCCAGATAGCAAGTAAGATAGAAACGGTATTACCTAAGAGTACGGCAAAGGCAAGCCAGGTGGCTACCTTAGGAAGCTTAATGAGTGTTAGGAGGGCAAGTAGGGCAAGTAGGGCACTGGCATAAATAACCGGAGTTGTTGTTTCTGCACGCGTAGCATGGATATCTAGAGCACTCTGTCCTGCTGCATCAAGTGGTGGCTTAGCTGTTCCATCATCAAAAGCATGGGCTGCCCCTCCACCTGTTTTCATTACAGCAGGCATAGCTGCAGCACAGAGTAGTGTTGCAATGAGTCCAGTAGCAATGGTTGTTCGACATTGAGCAACAATTCCAATAACAATAGGAAAGGTAGCCACCATCAGACCAATAATAGGAATATGATTGAGTGCAAGGTGAAGGTGGGTTGGACTGAGATTAAGCATAAAAAAATAAAAAGTTGATTTTTCCCACGGCTACATGGGGCTACAAAACGAAGCAAATTACTAAAAGCATCTTCAGGAGAAAGCAAGTATTGATTTGGAGCAGGCGCTTGGTCTGAAGAGTTCCCTTTGATTTCTCAAGGGTATATCATTTGAAATCATCTTCAAAACGCTCTATCCTAATATTTCTATGCTCTGCGATTTGTGTAAAACGAAAGAGGCAACGGTATTTTTAACTCATTTGGTAGAAGGAAATACTCAAAATCTCAATCTTTGTGAACCTTGTTCTCAAGTTCATGACATGCATGATTCGATGGGATTTGCGCTTGCTGACTTGCTTCTAGGGCTTGGTGCTTCCCACCAAATCGAAAAAGCAGCGCTTGCTTGTCCTCACTGTGGTTTTTCTCAACGAGATTTTAAAAAACAGGGCCGCCTGGGATGTAGTGTTTGTTATGATATCTTTGCTGAAGGTCTCGCGCTAATGCTACGCAACATGCATCGAGGAGTAACTCACACAGGGAAAGTACCACGAAAAATAGCTGCTATCTATCAGCGAACTGCGGAGCTTGAAGCTCTAAAAAAATCATTGGCTCAAGCAATCAGCAAGGAAGCTTATGAAGAGGCTGCTCGTTATCGAGATCTTATCCATCGCATGGAGCATACTCCTGCTCAACAAAAGGAAAATAGTAGTCAAGCTCTTGAAGAAGAACTCCTGCCACCTAAAAATGCTCTTCCTGGAGCAAAAAACTCTCATCAATGACCGCGGAATCCTTGAGTAACAAGAAGAATGAATGGCTTTTCCACTCGGGACCACATGCCCAAATTGTCGTGAGTAGTCGTGTGCGTTTAGCTCGAAATTTAGAGAAGAGACCATTCCCTGGATGGGCAAAGAAAGCAGAGCGACTCCAACTGATGAAAGAAGTTCAAGTAGCTCTAGAGGCACTTCCTCAAATGAAAGAAGCTTTTTCCGAGCAGATGGAAAATCTGACTCTTCTGGAAAAACAAGTTTTAGTGGAACGACATCTCATCAGTCGTGAGCATGCTGAAAAATCAGCTGGAAGTGCTCTTGTCATCAGCATGAATCAAACACTCAGTGTCATGATTAATGAAGAAGATCATTTACGCATTCAAGCCATTCTTCCTGGGTTTCAACTCAAGGAAACATTTGCTCTCATTACTCAAGTAGACACACAGCTTGAAGAAAATCTCTCCTTTGCTTTTCATCGAAAGCTTGGCTACCTCACAGCTTGTCCAAGCAATGTTGGCACAGGTATGCGCGTCTCTGCTATGCTTCATTTACCAGGCCTTGTTCTCTTAGAGCACATGAATAAGATCATCAATTCTGTGAACAAAATGGGGCTTGTCGTTCGTGGACTCTATGGTGAAGGAAGTGACGCCATTGGAAATCTTTTTCAAATTTCCAATCAAATTACTCTTGGAGAAAAAGAAGAAGATATTATCGAGAGACTTCATGTTGTCATTGAACAGATTTTGGCTCATGAAACAAATGCACGTGGAGTTCTCCGTCATCAGCAAACGGAAACACTCCAAGATCAAATTGGAAGAGCTTATGGAATTCTCCTGCATGCTCATTCTGTTTCTACTAAAGAAGCACTCAATCTCCTCTCTCTTCTGAAGCTAGGTGTTGACTTAGGATTATTTTCCTTAGAAGTTCATGCGCTAGTGGATGAACTTTTTATGGAAGTTCAACCAGCTCATTTACAAAAGAGCTCGCAGCTTCTGAAGATGACCTCCAAGCAGCGGGATGCTCTACGTGCTAGACGCCTTCGAGAGACCTTAGAGAAGATACCTCCACCAGGATTGAACAACAATTCTTAGAACAAATACTCTTAGAGAACACTCTAGAAAATGATTCCTATTTGTCCTCCTAAGACGAGGGCGTTGGGAATATGACCCGTTCCAGCAGGATTAATGATCCACTGAAGATCAGGCTGTAGATAAAAAAACTTTGTCATATTCACCCGATATCCCAGTTCATAGATCAGTTCATAGGTAGGAGTTCCATTTTTTAAGGCTGCTGGTGTTCCTGCTAGAGAGCTACTAAAATCTCCATAAGCAGAGCCAAGAATGAGGGAATCATTAACACGTCCAGGAATGAGTCCTGTATAAATTGCTCCTGCATTAGCTTGAAAGGTCACTACGGAAATATTTTCTTGAGGAGAGAGTACATACGAAGACCAGAGAACAAGGCCAGCATCGCTAATAGGACTAGGACGGTAGACCATCTGATCAGCATGCCAGTAGAAACCGTAAGCATTAGGGGCATTGATGGAGGTGTTGAGTTGACGATATTCCCAAGAAGAATAGTAACCTCCCATCCAGTAGTGGCCTTCTAGTCCTTTGAGCTTGGCAATGGGAGCTGGTTGTGGTTGTTCAATAACTGGTTTTTCAGTGCGATGGACATGAAAAATTTGAGGTTGTTGCGATCTTGATGGCTGTGATGTTGGTTTGAAAAATTCAGGATTCCAGCTGTATTGGCCAAGAAGCAGGGTGCCATTGGTTGGATAAAAATCCCAATTCAATCCATTGATAGAAGGATTAGTCATTTGATAAATACCCAGACGTAGGGTTGTTTGGGACGTAAGATCAATCTTGAGTCGACTTCCCCAAACAGCATTAGGATATGTTGGCAATCGTGCATCGGTAGCAAAAGCCCGTGTTGTTCCATCAATGGCATGGTTCATGTAGAGCCAATAGAGCGGGGAAACATCAAAGTCGTTATTAATTCCCAAACGGCCAAATTTAAAGCTGAAGCGATCGTGAAGAAAATCTTGCTGATAAGAGAGCTCGTACCATTTGAACGTATGGCCATCGGCAACCTGTTGGACACGATAAAAATTCCCAATATTTTTTTGAGAAAGGCTGATTCCATCACGCTGTAGCGTACTAATTCTAAAATAACCTCCATGCCAGCCAAACAACTTTTCTGTTTCAATTAAGCAAGCAAAGGTAAAATTATCAGCATAAGTAAAGCCTCCTGGAATTTTTCCTCCAACCGGATTGCCGGCAATATTAGACGTGTAAGTTGTCGAAAAACTAAGACCGTGCTCTTCGAGTTTATCGCGAGAGCCAAACCAGTTCCCAGAAGCATCTTTATAATTTCGAATGCTTCGAGGAAATTGAGCCATTGCCTCATAGGGAGAAAGAAAAAAAGGGGAATGTTGTTGATCAAAAAGTTCTTCCACCAATTGATCCTCCTCTTCCTCTGTAGCTGAGAAAAGAGCAGCCTTGAGTGCCTCAATAGTCGTTGTAGGAGCAGGAGGAGGGGGGGTGCTTGGAATCGGAGTAGCTAACTGTGCAAGAAATAGTGCACAAAGAGAAAAAATCATAGAGAGAAGATCATAGGTAAGAAGTTTCTAGATTACTTTGTGATTGATCGTATCTTGATAAATAGATGATACTATAGCGCTACACTACTAGTCTTTTCTTTATTTTTTTCCCTTGTACCACCACCTTGTCTCACCTTGTATCACCAAAACGAAAAAATAGAGCCTATTGATGTTTCCGAAGAGATTTCACGATCTTTTCTGGATTATTCAATGTCCGTTATTATTTCACGAGCTCTTCCTGATGTTCGTGATGGACTCAAGCCTTCGCAGCGGCGCATTCTCTATGCCATGAAAGAGCTTGGGGTGCTGCCTGGACGCAAGCATCTCAAATGTGCAAAGATTGTCGGTGAAACCATGGGTAACTACCACCCTCATGGCGATCAAGCCATTTATCCAACGCTTGTTCACATGGCTCAACCATGGGCCATGCGTGAAATGCTCATCGAAGGTCAAGGGAACTTTGGTTCTGTAGAGGGTGATCCACCAGCTTCTATGCGTTATACGGAAGCGCGCTTGCAGCCCCTTGGAGCTCTGCTGATGGAAGACATGGATCATGATACGGTCGATTTTATTCCCAATTATGATGAGACACGCCGTGAACCAACGGTTTTTCCTGCAGCTTTTCCTAACCTTTTGGTCAATGGTGGTACTGGTATTGCCGTCGGCATGGCAACAAATATCCCACCTCACAACCTTGCAGAAATCATCGATGCGATCTGTGCTCAAATTCAACATCCTCAGATCACACTTGAAGAGCTCATGGAGCATGTGAAGGGACCTGATTTCCCAACAGGATGTCAGCTTTGTGGAAGAGAAGGAGTCTATCAATATTTTCAAACAGGTCGTGGTTCCTTTAAAGTCCGTGGACGTGCAGGTTTAGAAGAAATCAAGGGAGGCCGAGAGCAGATTGTTATTACTGAAATTCCTTACAATGTTAATCGTGCTCTTTTGGTAGAACGTATTGCCTCTCTTGTTAATGAGAAAATACTCCCTGAAATTAGTGCCATTCGAGATGAGTCGGATGAAAATACGCGTGTGGTCATTGAACTGAAGCGTGATGCCATTCCAAAAGTAGTGATTAATAATCTCTACAAACAAACAGCTCTTGAATCTTCTTTCTCTGTAATGATGTTGGCCATTGATCATGGTCGCCCCAAACTTCTTTCCCTTAAGGAAGCTATTGCTTGTTTCATTGAACATCGTCGTGATGTTCTTCTGCGCAGGACGCGCTATCTTCTTTGTCAAGCCCAATCGCGT
Source organism: bacterium (assembly GCA_021849805.1). Lineage (GTDB taxonomy): Bacteria > Verrucomicrobiota > Verrucomicrobiia > Chthoniobacterales > UBA6821 > CAIWMF01. Next base: position 23,878 of record JAJZSL010000014.1, on the reverse strand, counting down.
GCCGAGAAGCTCGAAGGATACCTCATTGCTCTTGCCAATCTAGATGAATTCATTCGCATCATTGTTGATTCGAGTCATCGTGATGAAGCCAAAGTCAAATTACTTGCCTTCGAATTTACAAAATCACAAATAGAACATTTTGGGATTACACTTCGCTCTGAAGATCGACTTGTTGATGGAAACTATTTGATGAGTGAGCCTCAAGTTGATGCCATCTTAGAGCTGCGCCTCTATCAGCTCACTGGGCTTGAGCGCGAGAAGATCCTTGGAGAATATAGAGAGTTACTCAATGTCATCATCGATTTTGAGGATATTCTATCACGCGAAGAGCGAATTCTCCGCTTGATGATTGAGGAACTTCTAGCCATCAAAGCGAAGTATGGCCATCCTCGCTTGACGGAGATTGTTCCTGCTGAAGGTGAAATCTCCATAGAAGATCTCATTGCTAACGAAAGTTCTATTATTACCGTAACACACAATGGATTCATTAAAAGAACAGCTCTGAGTTCTTATCGTGCTCAGAAGCGAGGGGGTAAGGGAGTTGTTGGGATGACCACGCGAGAGGCTTCTAATGAAACAGAGGAAGGAGATTTTGTAGAGCATCTCTTTAGTGCTAGTGCTCATGATTACCTTGTCTTCTTCACTAAGAGCGGACGCTGCTATGTAGAGCGTGTCTATGAGATTCCTGAAATGAGCCGTACGGCGAAGGGACGTTCCATTGTCAACATCTTAAATCTCCAACCAGGTGAGAAAATCGCTGCTACACTTCGTGTGGAATCTAAAAACAGTGGCGGAGTTAAACCAGTAGATAAAACCTGGGATCCAAGCTTGCACATTCTTTTTGTAACAGAGCGCGGTATTGTCAAGAAATCAAATTTAGCTGATTTTTCCAATATTCGCAAAGGTGGAATCATTGCGATTCAAATCGAAGAGGGAGATGAGCTCATCAATGCCGTACTCACCGATGGTCACAATGAAATTGTTCTTGTAACACGTCAGGGGAAGAGTCTTCGTTTTAGTGAAGAAGAGTTGCGTGATCAAGGTCGTAAGACGGTAGGTGTTTGGGGAATTCGTCCTTCGGAAGGAGATTCTGTTGTTGCTCTGGCTGTTGTTTCTGCTGATGCCACTTTGCTCGTAGCAGGAGAACAAGGAATTGGTAAGAGAACCGGATTTGATCATTATCGAAAACAGACTCGTGGTGGCAAAGGGATCATCACTATGAAAACAGGGGATAAAACAGGTTCCGTTGTTGGTGCTCTGTCGGTTCGAGACCAAGATGACATTATGCTCATTACAACTGGTGGCCAAATGGTACGCACTCGTGTTGCTGAGCTCCGCGAAGTAGGTCGCAATACGATGGGTGTTAAACTAATTAACCTTCCTGCTAAAGAGAAGTTGCAAGCAATTGCTCCTGTTGTTAGTCAGCAGGAGGAACAGCCTGAAGAGTAGAAAATCTTTCGCATATTTGGTTCCTTTTCTTAAATTTTCACTATGTTCTCTTGGATCTTCAAACGTTTCCTTGGTTCTAAAAACCAGCGTGAACTCCAAAAGATGCGTCCTTTGGTTGAGCGTATCAATAAGCTAGAAGAGGAATTGCAACTTCTTCCTGACGAGACTCTACGAGAGAAAACAGCTATTTGGAAAGCAGAGCTCTCTGCTATCAAAGACACTCAAAAGCTTCAAGAGAGGCTGCAACAACTTCTTCCTGAAGCTTTCGCTGTTGTCAAAAACGCTGCACGGCGCCTTTGTGGCACCTCTTTTTTAGTCTGTCATCAGGAATTCACCTGGAACATGATTCCCTTTGATGTCCAGCTCCTTGGTGGAATCGTTCTACATCATGGGAGAATTGCTGAAATGGCCACCGGAGAAGGGAAAACCTTAGTCGCTACACTTCCTCTCTATCTTAATGCTCTAACGGGACGTGGGGTTCATCTTGTTACCGTTAATGATTATCTTGCTGCTCGCGATGCCCAGTGCATGGGACAGCTTTTTGCTTTTTTAGGGCTAAGTACAGGAGTTCTTCAACACCATCAATCACCTGAAGAACGTCGTGCTCAATATGAATGTGACATTACTTATGGGACCAATAGTGAATTTGGTTTTGATTATCTTCGTGATAATGGGATGGCTACTAGCCGCGAAGAACAGGTGCAACGGGGACACTATTTTGCCATTGTTGATGAAGTTGACTCTATTCTCATTGATGAAGCACGGACACCATTGATTATTAGTGGACCTGCTACGGTTTCAACACATCAGTACGATCAGCTCAAACCACTCATCGCTAATCTTGTGAAGCAACAATCGTTGCTCTGTTCGCGCTTGGTTCATGAAGCCAAGGAGCTTGAGGACCAAGGAAAAAAAGATCAGGCAGGCCTTCTCTTATTCAAAGTGAAACTTGGTCAACCACGTAACAAAGGTTTACTAAAAGCAATGGAAGATCCAGAAATCCGCAAGTTGATTGATAAAGCAGAGCTCTCGTTCTATCAGGAAACTTCTAAGGATGCTCTCGTAGCTCTTAAAGAGGAGCTCTTTTTCTCCATTGATGAACGCCAACAAGAAGCTGATCTCACAGAACTGGGAAGGAATTTTTTAAATCCAAATGATCCTGATGCTTTTGTTCTACCAGACCTCTTAATGCAATTTGCTGATATTGATGCTAATGGAAGTTTAGAGGAAGAGGAAAAAATCAAGCAGAAAGAAGAGTGTCAGCGGCACTGTGATATCCGAGCTGAACGGATGCACAATATAGCACAACTTCTCAAAGCCTACTGTCTCTATGAACGTGATGTTGAATATGTTGTTGAAGAAAACAAAGTCATTATTGTAGATACTTTTACTGGAAGGAAAATGCCAGGACGACGTTGGAGCGATGGATTACATCAAGCCGTCGAGGCTAAGGAGGAAGTTCAAATTGATCGTGAAACACAAACATTGGCCACGATTACGATTCAAAACTATTTTCGTCTCTATGAGAAATTAGCAGGTATGACAGGAACAGCAGAAACAGAAGCTCATGAATTTCATGATATCTATGGGCTTGATGTCACCGTGATTCCAACCAATAAACCAGTCTGTCGTATTGATAATAACGATCGTATTTTCAAAACGCGCCGTGAAAAATATGCTGCTGTTGTTGCTGAAATTGTGGCTGCCCACCATCGTGGTCAACCGGTTTTGGTGGGAACAGTGAGTGTCGAGGCTTCTGAATTAATGAGCCGCATGCTCAAGAGAGAGAAAATTCCTCACACTGTTCTCAATGCTAAGTTTCATATGCAAGAGGCTGAAATCGTTGCTCGTGCTGGTTTGCGCGGTGCTGTAACAATTTCAACAAATATGGCTGGTCGTGGAACAGATATTAAATTAGGTGATGGTGTCCTAGAAACAGGTGGTCTCTTCGTGCTTGGAACCGAACGTCATGAGTCTCGTCGTATTGATCGTCAGCTTCGAGGTCGATGTGCACGACAAGGAGATCCTGGCTTATCTCGCTTCTACATTAGCTTTGAAGATGACTTAATGCGTAACTTTGGTGCAAGTGATCGTATGACCAAGATCATGGAGAGTTTTGGCATCAAAGAAGGAGAGGAGCTCGAGCATCCTTGGTTGAACAAAAGTGTGGAAACAGCTCAAAAACGTGTTGAGGAGCGCAACTATCAAATCCGCCGACGCACCTTAGAGTTTGATGATGTGATGAATCAACAGCGTCTTGTCATCTATGGCTACCGCAATGAAGTCATGGATACGGAAGATCCTCAAACCATGATTGAGGAAGTCATCGATGAAATCGTTCCCCAGAAAGTTTCTTCTTTTCTAGAAACGACTCCCGATGCAGTGGCCGATACAACAGGACTACTCCATTGGGTGAACAATACTTTTCCCCTCGGCTTAACGAAAGAAAAAGCAAACTTTCACGAGCGTACACTTGAGGAAAATAGCACATTTCTCCAAGAACTCTTAAAGCAAACTTATGCCAAGAAAATTTCTTTTGAGATTGCTACAGCCCGAAAGCATCTCGAGCGCTATGCCATGCTCCATGCTATTGATCGCCTTTGGCAAGAACATCTCTATGCCATGGATGGTTTGCGTGAAGCCGTCTACTTACGTGCCTATGGCCAAAAAGATCCTCTCATGGAGTATAAAAGTGAAGCTTATGCCATGTTTGTTGAACTGATGAACAACATCAAAGAGGAAATTTTAAGCAATCTTTTCCGGAGTACAACTAATCTTCGAGCTTTTGAAATGGTGCTCTCAGGAATGCAGCAACAGTTCTTTCATCAGCCACCAAGCACGTTAGAGAGTTCTTCCTCACCCCAAAAAGCGCTAGGAGAGAAAACGACCTTGTTACCTATTCATCGTGATGCTCCAAAAGTTGGCCGCAATGATCCTTGTCCCTGCGGAAGTGGAAAGAAATTTAAAGCATGCTGCGGGAAAGGGTAGCCTGCTCGTGTTAAAAATGCTCTAGCATTTTCTTCTTTGATCAAAACCATGTATGAAAAACTATTTAAATTCTAAGTTTTCTTTCTCTTTTTTTCTTAATTATTTTCTTCTTTTTGGGTGTGGTTTGATGTGGGGGTCTTTTTATTTTTTTAATAAAATTGCTCTTGAGAGCTTTTCAACAGCGATGATTGTTGCTGCGGGGACGAGTCTTGGAGCAATGACCTTAACGCTGGTTTTTCTTATCAGTAGGGAGCGAGCTGAGATAGAACATTCTCATCGCTCTCTATTACGATGTTTTCCTGATTGTATTATTATTGGTTTTTTAGAATTAACAGCTCCTGCTCTCCTCATTACATGGGCTGAAGAGAAAATTCCTAGTAGTGTTACAGCAATTCTTATTGGTACGGTTCCCCTTTTTGCACTAATCCTGGAGGTACTTTTTGTCAATAAAAATACTCTTTCAGGAAATAAAATAGCAGGAATTTTCCTTGGATTCTTAGGAATTATTGTTCTTGCACCTGGTGGCTCCTCAGCTTCTCCCCTAGTGGGAGAAACAACTTCCGCACTACCACTTCTGCCTCTCCTTGCTGTTTTAGGAGCTGCGCTTTGCTATCCGATTTCTCTATTACTGATAAAAATTCGTTTAGAACCTCATCTCAGACCCATCCGTGCGGCACAAGGGATTCTTCTAGGAGCAGTTACTACTTCATTACCTCTCTTTTTACTCATCACCAAACCATGGACCATTCTCTCCTTTCATCCCCTGCTCTCTGCTTCTATTGCTTTAGTTCTCATCGGTATTTTTTCTCAAGGACTTGTCTACATTTGCTATACTCGTCTCATTCATCGGGCCGGCCTTAGTTTTGCTTCCACTTGCAACTACCTAACACCTCTCATTGGCTCTATTCTCGGCATTTTTTTTGCTGGGGAAAGGTTGACTCTCTCTCTGATGGAAGCACTGTTACTCATTCTCTTCTCGCTTTGGCTCTCTGGAAGAAAATCACAAATTTCTCCCCTGCTCTGGCATGCTTCTTGAAGAGAAGGAAGGCTATTTTTAATGAGGAACTATTTTCTTTTGCTAAGTGCAGGGTTGATTTGGGGTTCTCAGTATCTTCTCAATAAAATTGCTCTTGAGCACTTCTCTACGCTATTTATTGCTGCAGGGCGTGTTGGAATCGGTGCCTTCTTCCTCTCACTACTTTTGTTCTTAGGAGTAGAACGATCGAGAAAACATTTGAGGTTTTCCTCGTTGATAAAAAATTTTCCTAACTTGATCATCATTGGTTTCTTGGAAGCAACCTTACCGTGCATACTTGTACCTTGGGCACAAGAGCGTCTTCCCAGTAGTATTGTGGCTATTTTAATTGGAACGGTTCCTTTTTTTACTACTTTGTTGGATATTTTTTTATTAAAAAGGCATCAGCTTTCCTTCAGAAAAAAAAGCGCTCTTCTTTTGGGATTTGCTGGAATCATCGTACTCATGGGGCCTGACTTCCTCTACTGGGCTCATCTTCCAAGCAGCCTAACTCTCTTCTTCCCCATGATTGCAGTGTTAACATCGGCCTTCTCTTTTGCGCTATCGATGATCCTCATTCAAGAGCGTCTCTCTACCTATCTCTCGGAGGTAGGGCCGATTGAGTCAACGCGAGGAATTCTTCTTGGAGCCCTCGTCACCACGTTACCACTGATGTGGGTAACGGAAAAATCATACTGCTCTCCTTGGGAAAATGTATTCTCTCAATTGTATCCTCTGATGGCACTCCTTGCTCTTGGTATTTTCTGTGGAGGTCTTGCCTACACGCTCTTTGTTATCCTCATCAACCGCGCTGGTGCAAGTTTTGCTTCGACTTGTAATTATCTAGTTCCCCTTATTGGAACTGCTCTTGGTGTACTCGTTCATGGTGAAAAAATAAGTTTCGCTCTTTTGAGCTCTCTTCTATTGATTCTATCTTCGCTCTGGCTCTCAAGTGATCGTGGTTTTAGAGCATGATCACTCTTTGGCTGCATTGGTAATATAGTTGTGGAGTAAATAAGCTAAAACAATAGCAATATAGAATTGGCCTAAGATCGTTTGAGAAATAACGATGACTTGAGCAAGATGAGAGAGAGGAGTGACATCGCCATATCCAAGGCTTGTTTGTGTAACAAAACTAAAGTAAATATAAATCCAACTATCATACATAGGGGTTACCTGTCCCAAATGTTCTGCAACACGATCTGTCATAGAAAAGGAACTAGGTTCAAAATGAGCAATCAGCGCATAGATTTCTCCATAAATGAGACCAATAATAATGTAGGTATTCAGCGCTCCAATGACTTCAGAAATATTAGTCTGATGAGAAGCCATTAATTCTTTAAGACTATCTTGAGCATAAAGAAGAAAAAAAGCGGCAATACCAATATGCACGGTTACGGAAGTGGCCATTGTTCTATCAGGAAAATGGCACAATCCAATCAAGCAAGCTGTGATGATGATGGTAGTGGGAATTAAAATACAGATAGTAAAATGAGTGAGGTAGCGTTTTGTTTTCTTGCTTTCAATAATTTTTCCACTAAGTCCCAAAAGAAGAATGGGGATAACAGACCACTTGCTTAAGAAAGGTCCAAAAAAGAGCAAAAAAAAGAGCGTTCCACATAAAATCAGTGAACCTGTTTTAATAGTAAAAAATGTTTTTTTCATCACTTGCTAAGTCTATAATTAGTTTCTCTCTTCTCCAAAATAAATTTCAATGCAGGGAGCATATCGTTGATAAAGAGCAAGGAGTAGAAGATTAGAAATTAAACTTTAGTATTACTCGCAGAATTGATAATCGACGTAACGACGATTGCCTCAACAAAAAATTCTCTGCTTTTTTAGGTTGCTCTCGCACTTTTTTCTACACATTACTCTTGGGCAATCTATTAGCGACCATGCCGAAGCAATATTTTTATTCAAAGCACGTTTTGAAATATCTCTGGGAGAGAAAAGGGAGTCTGCTTCTGCTCCTGCTCTTTGTATTCCTTGGCACTCTCTGGTTCTGGAGAGGGCCTCTTGGTGGTCGCGGCGGATTACCAGTTTTTGGGAAAATAGAAATTCCTGTTACACCGTTTTTTCAAGAAGATCCTCAATGGAGTCAACAATTATTGGCTGGAAGCTCGGAAACGATCGGCTCTTCAGGATGTGCTCTCAGTTCTGCGGCTATGGTGATTCATTTTTATGGGGCAGAAGTTGATCCCAAAAAACTCAATGAGTACCTTATCAAAAATGGTGGTTATGAAGGAGATACTTGGATTCGATGGGAGGTTGCTGCAACATTTCCTCCTTCGCTTGCTGAAAAAAAATATGAAGGCTTACCTAGCTACGCTCTTATTGATTGGAATCTTTTCCAAGGAAATCCTGTGATTGTGCGTATTCGTCGACCAACAGGGAAAACGCATTTTTTACTTCTTATTGGGAAAAGAGGATTCGATTATCTTGTGCTTGATCCAGCTCCAAAGGGCTACGGTGGAATATATCCTTTCGCTGAACTTGGTACCCCGATAGAAGCACTTCGTTTTTATAAGAAGAAATAAAATGGCGAAAATACTTTTAAAATCTACTCAGACCAAAGATGCTCTCTTTGTCTAGAAAACGAACAATCAAAAAATCAACACTTTTATTAATGAACATTTCTCCTACTAGTAAGAATACTCCTCCTCAAAATAGTCAAAATAGTTCTCCACTAACTTCTAACCCCAACTCTATTAAGTTAGGAAAAAATAATAACGCTCTTATTCGAGCCAATGCTGCAGCAGAGCAAGTGCCAACAGCGATCAGTGATCCTCAGGCACAAACTCAAGTTGCCGATGCTCAAAAATTCGGATTAAATCCCAGCAATGCTATTTAATTGCACAAACACATCATTCCATCAGTAAAAATCTTTAATTATTAACGACGATGAACTCCTCTTTCCCTTCTCCAATAAAAGAAAATACAAGTAATGAAAATGTCAGCAGTACGAGCTCTCCTTCTGAGCGTGAGAAAATCAGTCATAGTCCTATGGGGATCGAGCAGGTTTTTCATGAAGGAGATGCTCTCCTATCTTCAAAAACCTCTCCCCTTTCTGATGCTCCCTCTTCAATGCTTGACCTTCCCTCAGATACGGCTCTGCTCGAGCAGAGAGAACAAACAAAAGAAGAAATAAAGGCTTATTTTAAAAAAGAGAAAATCGCTGCTGCTCAGGAGAAAAAATCTTCTAGAGACTTCCGTTCTCTTGAACAAAAAATTGAAGATATTGAACAAACTCTTCAAGACCTAGAAGGGAGCAAAACTACATCCAAATAATGGTTGTTTCAATCTGGCGTAAGGTAGGGAGCAAGATTCTAAGAGCTTTTTCATACTCCTGAAGTTGTAACTGATAGTTAGGCAGCCATTGCTTTTTCTCTTGAGGAGTTGATGATGTTTTAAAATCGATAATTGTAGCAACAGTAAGTTGAAAGGAGGAGTTTTCCTCGGATCTCCCTCCAAGAACAACACGATCGAAAACTCCATGAATCAATTCTCCATGATCTGCTAGAGCAAATCGGCGTTCTCGCCAAACTTCTAGTTGGGTAATACCCCAAGCTCTCCATGATCTTAACAATGCTTCTTTGTCAAAAACAGCAACCAAGTCGCTATTTTTCTCTATTTCCAAGAGTAGCTCTCCCTGCGCATCGTCGATCCACTCTATCTTGGCTAGTGCTTGGTGCTTAGTAATTCCGAGTTGTTGAGCTGAACGATCCTTTAGTTGTTCTGCTAGAAGAAGAGAGCCTCTTTGAGATCTTTCTGAAGGGGATCTCTTCAGAAGAAGAGGAGGCCTCTGGAAAGCTTTTTGATGAGGAAGGAAAGAAGCTTTTGGAAGAAGAGGAGAGAGATTTTTTTGATCGTTATGCTTCTCTGGAGAAGAGAAACCTTTGTTAGCACAAGGGAGTAGCTCTGTGATACGCAACCAAGCTGCTATGCTCTTATGAGGAGCTGTTTCTCTAGCAGTAGCTCTGATGACTAAATCAAGATAAGAAATAGCACGTGTCATTCCCACGTAGAGCAAGCTGAGAGCTTCCTCCCATTGTTCAACTTGGAGTTCTTCTGCGAGCTCTTCTCGTCCTTGTAGCTTCATGAAATCGTAATTTCGTTGAATAAAAAATTCCCTCCCTTCTCGTATTTGGGGTTGTAAGTGCTGCTGATGATTTCCAAAAATCGATGTTTCAAGATCCATAAGGATGACACTTTGAAATTCAAGCCCTTTAGCAGCATGTAGACTCATCATGCGAACAGGGTGATTGGTTGAACTCTCTAGGCGTTCTTCTCGAGCCATCATAACAAGCTCTGATGGAGTTCCTCCACCGCGTGCATCAAAGCGGTGCGCCATTTCTATGAATTGTTCAATACGCACTTGCTCATAATGACTAGAAGATTTCTTAAAAAGAGGACGGGAACTCCAATCACGCAAACATCGTGCATAGCCGAGTTCTAGAAGCATCTGACGAAGAGAAGCTCTCTCTTCTGAAGCAACAAGATCCGCTAGTGGGGAATGCTTGAGATGGTGATCAGCAGCACAATGGCCAGGATGATCAATCCAAGAGAGAAGAGAGAGGAGAACTTCAACTCCCAGTGTATCAGCTAGAGGATTTCCTCCTTCTCCACTAGCCATGATTCCTTCTTCTCGGAGCTTGAGAAGGAGTGAGGGAATGAACTTTGTGCGTCTCATGAGTACGGCTATTTCACGTAAGGGATCCTCTTGACGATGTTGCTGCACAAGTTCAACGACTTTTTGGAGAGTCTGCTCTCCTAATTCCTCCTCCTCTATTTCTCGATTCCATGGAAGTTGATGGAGATGGACTCTTCCACAAAGAGAAGCAGCTAGGGGAGCTGATTGATGAGGCTGAAAATCCCCAGACCATTGTTGAGCAGCTTTTCTAAAAGCATCTCCAGCTTGCATCCTAGCTATCAACTCTTCATCTTTCAGTGCTCCAAAAACATGATTCACTGCTTCTAGAATAGCCGGAGCAGAACGATAGCTTGTGTAGAGTGGTTCTCTTAGAAGAAGATAAGGCTGATATTCTTCTTCTAACTGAGAGAGAAGATGGCGTCTGCCTCCTCGCCATCCATAAATACCTTGCTTAATATCTCCTACAATAAAAGCAGAGCCTCCTTTTGCTAAAATTTCTTCCAGCAAGGGAAGAAGAAAAGCATGCTGTCTCTCACTTGTATCTTGGTACTCATCGAGAAGTAGATGTTCCGTTGTTAAATCCATCCGAAAGAGCATCTCTTCTTTTGAAATGATTTGTGATGGAGAAGTAACTATTTCCTCTATTTGAGAAAAAGTATACTTGCCTGCTAGGAAAGAATAATCCTTCCTCAACAGATAATATCGTTGTGCAAGGTGCTTTAGTGCTGCTTCTTGAAGGAGAGCAAGACGACATTTTTCCTCTCTGGAAGCTTGAGCAAGAGGAGAGAAGAACGCTAGAAAATCTTGAGGAATTTCTTCTCGATAAAATTGAGGATTCTCTTCGAGTATTCTTAGAAAGAGAGAACTCTGATCTAGCAAATCTTTGAGAGCGAGTGGTTGAGTAAAAGCATTTTTTATTTTCTCAAGAGCTTTGAGCCAAAAAACATTCGGCTTGCCTTTCGCTGTTCTTGGTACTGGAAAGTTCTCTAAGAATACTCGAGCAGCTTCTTGCTCTTGGTAGGAGAGAAAATGTGGGAACTTGTTCACTGGAGGTACTTGCTCATAGAGTTTCATCTTTCCAAGAATTTGATGTCGCTCAAGGAGTCGTGATGCTGATTTGATAAAAGAGAGTCTCTCTTCAAACTCATGAAGAATGCTCCAATCTTTCATGAGAGAAGGTTCTTCCTCGAGGAGTTGGAGCACTGTTTTTTCTGCGAGATGAGAAGCTGTGATCTCATCAGCTACCTCCCAAAAAGGCTTCATGCCAAGATCAAGAGCAAAAGCATGTGCTTGCTGTGCAAGAAGAGCATCAATGGTTCCAATGTTCAGCCGATCTATTTGTAAGACAATAGTTCGTAATAACTGCTGACACTCTCGAGGAGAAGGGGGGGGGAGCGATGATCCTTCGGTAATTTTTTTGGAATCTTCGCTTCGATGACACGCTGCAGCCAGCATGCTGAAAATACGGGATAATATCTCTCCTGCTGCTTCACGAGTGAAAGTTAGTGCAAGAATCGTTGCAGGATCAACAGGAACCGCTTGTTTAGAAAAGAGGATTTGAAGATAGTGACGTGCTAATTGTTGGGTTTTTCCGGATCCTGCAGAAGCTCGTTGGATAGAGAGAGGCATGGAGATAATTCTTTCTTAGAGTATTTTAAAATTTTCTGGTGCCAAGCATTGCATGGTCGCTCCGCTGCTCACCTCTTCGAGTATTTCTAGAAACACTCCAGATGCTGCGCGTATCACTCCTTGCACTCTATAGTGTATTAAATTAAAAAGGGCACTCCATCAGCTTGCTCTTTTTCCCTAGGACTGCGTTCTCGAATCTTGCGTTATCGCTGGATAGCGCTTCGATCTTCGGCCTTGTCCTAAGAAAAAATTGCTGTGCTCCTAATGTGCCCTTTTCAATTTAATACACTATATCGGCTATCATAATTTTTCAAATGCTCTGAAGTGGCTATTCTGAAGTGGCTACTCTGAAGTGGCTATAGTTTTATTTAAATTGGTCTAGGATAATTGGGCAACGCCACACAAGGCTGCTAATGTTGGTACTACTCGAGGATCAACTTCTCCGAGATCTTCAAAGCGATTATTTGCAATTTGAAGAAGAAGTCTCTTAGCTTCTTCCCATGCGGGAAGGATCATCATGGTATCGAAGGCTTCGCTAAGTTGAGCTTCTGCTGTGGCTAGAATGGGTAGCTGAAAATAGCAGAGATCTGTTGTCTCCAGCGTGGGGAGGGGGAGTGAGAACTCTGCAAGAGCTTCCCAGTGGGGAGCTAATTGAAGATAGAGCGGCAGTTGGAAATCCTTCCAGCGTACTTGTTCTCCTTTTTTAATAAAATGCTCTCTGTTGGGAGTCGCTTTTCTCCATGCTTGGCTCTCTCGTGTTTTATAATCAATGATCATCCACTTTTTCCTCACTGGATGCCAATCCAAGCGATCGATTCTCCCTTGTAAGATGATGGAATTTCCATCTTCAAGCATGATTGTTTTCTCTATGATAGAGAGGGCATGTTGCTCCGCAGCGATGATTTTCCAACCTTCCTGGCGATGCTTTGCTTGAGCTTTTGCAAAGCCATCGAGTAGATGTGCTGCTCTTTCCAATTGCCGTTGAATAGAAGGCTGAGAGCTAAGAGAGTGCCTTGCAATTTCAGCAAGTTTTTCTCGAAGCCATGCAGCTATTTTTTTGGAGTTTTCTTCATGAGCGATCTCCTTTTCTGCTCCAAAAGCTCCAAGCACTCGATGTAATAGAATACCAAAATGAGAGGCTTCCATTTCTAAAGATGGTCGTTTGAGTTCATGAAGCTTAAGTACATGTTGAAAATAAAAGAGTCGTGGCGATTGTAAATAAGTGCGCAAGCTAGTAACGGTGACATGAGTGACTTTTTCACTTCCAAGTGGACAAGGGCCAAAAGAGGAAGGAGTAAGAGCAACTTGTTCTTCTTCTCGATGTTGCCAAGTAGGACGTTGAGTGAGCTTTAAAACTCGTGTTGGTAATTGATGAAGAGGTGCTCCAAGCATTAAAAGCCGACTAGGGCGGACTGGTTCTCCACGAGGATTATAACGAGGTGCTAGAAAAATAACTTCTCTTGAAGCAGTCATTGTTTGCAAGAAGTAATGATCGCGTGCTAGGCAAGAATTTCTACTGGCTAAACCAAGACGCTCACGAAGACTCTCTGGCAAAAGAGGATTTTGAGCAGGACTTCTTGGAAGCGCCCCTTCATAAGAGGAGGTGATGATGGCATAGGGAGCATCATCAGCGCTCATCTCTAACCATCCAAGTAATTCCAGAGCTCCTGGTTCTTCACGTTCGGGAATTCTCTTCTCTTTTAGTCCTTCGAGAAGATCTTCAATAAATTCACTCAGTAGAAAGAGCCTCCTCTTAGGAAGGATCATTTTTTCAGTTGATTCCAGAGCAAGAACAAACTGCTCTAGAGAACCGAGTAAATAATGTCCACTTGCGCTCTCCTGAGTGACTTGACGTTGAGCAAAGAGACGCTGCAATAAGGCTCTTAACTCTCTAGCGCATTGTTCTAGGGAATAGGCTTGGCGATGAGCTGGAACAATCGATTTGAGTTCCTGAAAAAAGGATCGTAATTTCCCCTTTTCTCTCCAGCAAGCTAACTTCTCTGGTTCTAAGAAGGTAAGAAGATTTTCTGCCTCCAGAGAATCAAGCTCCTTAATGAATTCTTCTGGTTGAGAGAAGTGAGGATAGAGATCAGGATGTTTGATGAGATTTTTAGTGGCTTCCAGGCTAGGAGTTTCTTGATGGTTTTTTTTAAGAAAGTCAGCCAGGACCTTGAGTAATTGATAGAAGCGCCCCCCTAGAAAAGGACGACCAGCGGCCCAACGAGTCTTCAGGTGCTGCTGTTGCAAACGATCTTCTAGCAGAGGTACTATTATTGGATCAGCAATAGCAATAGTCACCTCTTGATCTGGGTGAGTCCAAGGATCGAGGAGTCGTGCTATTTCTTCAGCTTGATCTTCACTTCGCTCACAGACGATGATCTGATCATCCTTGATAGAAACAGGGTTCTCTAACCAGTATGATGGAAGAAGTATTCCCTTCTCATTAAAACCAGCAGCATGTTCCCTGGGAGCTATCACAAAAATTGTTGGATCGACTTTCTGGAAAAAAGAATTCAAAAAAAGGGGGCACTCCACAACTCCTGCAACAAGAACTCTTAGCTTCGAGGAGAGCACTCCTTGCTCTAAGCAAGCTCGTAAGTAATCATGAGGATCGCTATGTCCCCAGCTTGTGAGAAGGTAGCGTTGTTTTTTCTCTATGTCAGCGAGGATTCTCCATCTGGCTTCTTCATCACGAAGAGCTGTTGGAAAGAATTCCTCCACGCGGGAGGAGATGGCTCTGAAATCAAGCCCAACATTTCCTAGTTCTTGGGCTGAGCTTTCTAGAAGTGGAAGCAAATATTCTCCTGAATGATGCTGAAGAATTTTCTTGCTCAAGGGTTGTATTTCTCGGAGTTGATCCTTGGAAACTGTTCGTAGAGCTTCTTTCCAAGCAAAATGACACATCCACTCTGTAGCTTGAGGAAGCACTTCCTCTGGTGGTGGTGGCAAGAGAGTAGTAATGGCTTCTTCCAGCGTAAAAATAAGAGGTGGTTGGAGTCGCAAGTTTCTTCTTGAGGCTTCAAGTGCTAGCAGCTCTAAAAGCCGTCTGCCTGCACGACGCCCAGGAAGAATAAGAGCCGTTTGAGAAAGATCTTCAGCAGAAGATGGCGCTCCTTCATTCCATGTACTCAAAAGATAAGTCGCTAGGCGAGGCAGCCAAGGAGTTTCCCAACCAAAGAAAAATAGTTGATGGTTCACAGAAATCGCTTGGAATGTTTACTGTCAAATATAGTCAAATTACTTAGAAATTACAGGAAAGAGCGCAGAGATTTTTAAAAAAGGCAAGGCCGAAGACCGAGCGCTATCTCAACGATAAGGTGATGGGATGAGAACGCTACATTTCTTAAACAAGATCAAGTCAATTTCCTCTAATTTCTAAGTAATTTGACTATGGCATCAATCTTATAAAATAAATTTGATTCTCTGAAAGAAAAGCTAAGTAATTTGACGATAGTGTGAATATCCGTTGATGCCCCCTCCTTGCTCTGCCAAACAGTTGGGTAGGGAGGAGGAGAAAGCTTTTCAAGAAAAGGGAGAATTGTTCATAGTTCCCTCAGAGAGAGAAAGTGAGAAAATGGAAAAGATGCAAGGAAAAATTCTTCTTGGAAAAGTCCTTCTCTCTTCTAAAAGCGAAGAATTCTCTCCATCAGTAGTCTCAATGAAGAAGGGTGGTAGAACTACTTTGAAACTCGAATCGGCATAAGAACGTAGAGAAAACGCTGAGCCGAATTAATTTTAAAAACACCCGGACTCATTTCATCAAGAAGTTCCAAGATAATAGAATCGTCTGTAAGATTTTTCAGAGGGTCCATTAAAAAATCGGGATTAAAAGCAATAGAGAGCTTGGGACCTTTATAAGCAATGGTCAGCGATTCCTTTGCTTCGCCTACTTCAGGGGTGTTGGAGGTGATGTCCAAATTGTGCTCTGAAAAATGGAAACAGATAGAGCCTCTTTTATCATGACTGAGCAGAGAAACGCGTCTCACCGATTGTAACAGTTGCTCTCGCTCTAAGATAATACGCTCATTGACCTCTGAAGGAATAACCTGACGGTAGTTAGGATATTTGGCATCGATGAGTTTGGTAGCTAGCACAGAGCTCCCAAGATGGAAAGCCGCCAAGTTTTCTCCCACAAAAAGACGGACTTCCTCTTCTTCTTGAAGTAAGCGTTCTAGTTCATTGATGGCTTTGGTAGGAACAATAAAGTCACATTCATAATCGGTAGGATATTTGATTTCTCCAAGCTCTGCATCGGAAAGTGCTAAGCGACTACCATCGGTTGCTACCAGCGTCAGAGAGCCCTCCTTGAAAGAGAAAAGGAGTCCATTGAGCACGTAACGCGATACATCCAGTGAAATAGCATAGGAGGTTTTGTGAAGACTCTCCTTGAGGAGCCCTTGCTTCATGAGGAAAGAGCGTTTTTCTTCAAGTAGAGGAAATGCTGGAAACTCATCTTTGGGAAGGCCGAAAATTTTAAAAAAACTGGGGCCACTACGAATTGATGTCACATGCCGTGCATCAGTTTCCAAGGAGATTTCTTCTGCTGAAAGTTCTCGCACAATGGAGAGGAGTCTTCGTGCAGGTAGAGTAGTTGATCCCTCTTTATCGATCAAAAGAGCATCAACACTAGTACGCAAACTGACTTCTCGATCTGTCGCTGTTAAAAAAAGACCTTTCTCTGTCGCTTCTAACAAAAAATTAGAAAGAATGGGAAGCGTGACTCTCGAACTAATAATATTTTGGATCCGTTGCAATCCGTCGAGCAAAGCTGCTCTGGTAACAGTGAATTTCATAATAAGGAATTACTCTGCTAGTTGTTGATCAAGTTGACGTAGAAGGTGTCTTAAATGAAGGTCTCCATCCATTCTTTTTTTTATTAATTTGTGAGCATGAATGACTGTTCCGTGATCTTTTCCACCGAAAGCCTCTCCAATTTCCTTCAATGTAGAAGGGGTGATCTCACGAGCAAGGTACATAGCAATTTGGCGAGGATAAGCAACACTTGCTTGTCTCCTTTTGCTAGACATATCGGCAAGTCGAATGTCAAAATGCTCTGCTACTCGTCGTTGAATTTGATCAATCGTGATTTTCTTGCGGACTTGTTCTTGAAAAACATCACGTAAAAGATGATTGACTGATTCTTCTGATAGTGGCTTTCCACTCAATGATTGATAAGCGACAACACGCATGAGAGCTCCTTCTAATCGACGAATATCAGTTCGAATATTTTCTGCTAAAAATTCTAACACCCATGCTTCAATATTCATGCCAAGTGTTTGAGATTTTTTATTTAAAATGGCTAGACGCGTTTCAATATCAGGAGGCTGAACTTCGGCGGTCATTCCCCATTCAAAACGAGAGACAAGACGCTTTTCCAGTTTTTCAATTTCACTAGGAGGTCGATCACTGGTAAGAATGATCTGTTTATGCCCATCATGGAGAGCTCCAAAAGTATGAAAAAACTCCTCTTGAGATCTCTCCTTGCCAGCAAAAAATTGAATATCATCAATCATTAAAATATCTGCATGGCGATAGCGCTTGCGAAACTGAAAGAGTGTTCCATGTTGAATAGCATCAATGAACTCATTGGTAAATTGTTCGCTACGCAAGTACACGACGCTAGATCCTTTTCGATGAGTCAGAATGCGATGTCCAATAGCATGGAGAAGATGTGTTTTTCCTAATCCGCTCTCCCCGTAGATGAAGAGAGGATTATAAGTCTTAGCGGGAGCTTGAGCAACAGCTAGAGCAGTAGCGTGAGCAAACTGATTGTTAGCTCCTACAATGAAACTCTCAAAAGTGTAAGAAGGATTGAGACCAAGGTGAGCAGATGTTTTCTTAGAAGGAGAGCTTGTGGAAGTTAAAGAGGCACGCGGTTGATGCTCTACTTCCTGTTCTTGGAGTTCTCGTGGAGTAAAGATGAGTTGACGTTTGCCCTGAAAGACTTCTTCAACGGCAGAAGAGAGAAGAGAGGAGTAGTTGCTCTCGATAAAAAATTGGTGAATAGGATTGGGAACACTTAAATTCAGCGAGCGAGCATCAGCACTAAGGACAGAAACGTCACTAAACCAACGTTGATAACCATCGGCATTCATACGCTTCTGAAGAATGGAGGAAAGTCGCTCCCAAATTTGTTGATGAGTCAAATTCATGGAAATAAAAAAAATCGATAATAACGAGAAAGAGTCAAAAATTTAGTAGAAGAAGAAACTAAAAAGGGGGAAAAAGAAGCATCAAGAGAAAGAGTTTTTTAAAAAAAATTTTTACAAAAAGCTTCTAAAAGAAGTGTGAGTCTAAAAAAAAATCGTTCTCTTGCTCAAGGAAAAACCTCATTCTTTTAGAGAGTGAACTGGAAGATAAAAACGTAAAAAATAGTAAAAATTTTCATGCAATGTACTCTTCTTGAAAATTTTATCTCTAATGTTTCATCAATCTTTTATAGTCAAATTACTTAGAAATTACAGGAAAGAGTGGAGAGATTTTTAAAAAAGGCCAGGCCAAAGACCGAGCGCTATCTCAACGATAAGGTGATGGGAGGAGAACGCTGCATTTTTTAAAAAAGATCAAGTCAATTTCCATCTAATTTCTAAGTAATTTGACTATCGATGAAATCTAACTTGATTGAGTGACATACTAGAAATGCAGAAGTCGTTGATCTTATTTGCAGGAAATGTTGCCCTACTGCTCAAGAATTTTCTTATTTCTGCAAGAAGACTAAAAAGCTTGCTCTGAGCAAAGAGGGTAACCACGTTGAAAATCACGAAAAGTCATTGAGGAGCGACTTTGAGGTTGAACTTCCTCCAGAAGAAGAGCTCCTAGGGAACAAGCCAGCAGGCATTCCTTGGTTGTTGAGAGGAAAAAAGAACCAGGAGGAATCTTAAGTTGGGAAGAGGGGAAGCGCAGTTGAGCAGAGAATATTTTGATCATCATGCTCCTCCCCCCTGCTAATAAAACTTCTCCACAAGCTCCTGGCTTAGGATAGAGAGCTCGAATCTTGCGTTCGAGTTCGATGGCAGGACGTGACCAATCTAAGATCGTATCGGCATGTTTGAGGCGATAGGTGGTCGTTGCAATCGTTTCATCTTGTTTTAAGCGTGGAGCATCTCCACTCTCCAAAAGAGATAAAGCTTCAAGAAGTGCTTCAGGAGCTAGTTTGCTTAGGCGTTGGCTCAAGGTAAACATGGTTTCCCGAGGGTGAAGTCTGATTTTCTTAGCTAGAAGAAGATCTCCTGTATCCAATCCTTCATCCATGTACATGATAGTGATCCCTGTTTCTATATCTGCAGCAAGAATAGCAGCTTGAATCGGAGAAGCACCGCGATGACGTGGTAGCAGAGAGGCATGAATATTCAGGGAAGTAAGTCGAGGAAGAGTGAGAAGCTCTTTAGGAACAATTTTCCCATAAGCCATTGTCACCAGAAGATCTGGCTCTAAGGCCTTGAGTGAGTTCAAGGTCGACTCCTCTTTTAATACTTCAGGCTGAAAAATAGGTTTGTTTGGTGCAATAGCTCTAAAAATAGATTTCAGCTCCGGAGAACGAGGTTTTTGATGACGACCTGCTGGCCGATCTGGCTGTGTGAGTAGCCCAACAAGATCATGGTGCTGGGCAATGGCTCTTAGAGTCTCTTCTCCAAGAGCACTTGTTCCCGCAAAGAGAATACGCATGAGAAATTTCTTAAGTGCGTTGACTAAAATGAGTCCTACTTAACGATGGGCTGCTGCTAGGCGTGCCATTCTCAGATCACCCATGGAAATTTCACGTTGACCAAGGGAAGAGGCACAACCAGTACAGAGATAATCATAAATTTCTTTTTCAGGAAGGACTAGTAGAAGTCGCTCTCGCACTGGCATTGATTTTTGGCAACGTTGGCAGTAGAGGGAGGAAGCACGAAGATTTTCAAATTGTGGCATAGCAAGACTTAGGAATGAAGAACACCTTGAAGAATACGATAGAGTACTTGAGCAGGAGCTAGAGAGGCATCAATGTCATGTGTGGATATTTTTTTATAGTAATGAAGTAGTGGCTTTGATTCTTCTTCATAAATAGACAATCTTCTTCGAATGATCTCTTCATGAGCATCATCCAGTCGATTGTCCTTGAGAGCACGATTTTTCATGCGCCTGACGAGCTCATCGCGATCTAGAACATTAAGGTGAAAGAGATGCTGCACTTCAATAACCTCTTTCATGAGTTTTGCCTGTGCTACATTTCTTGGAATACCATCAAGTACTAAGAAATCACGGGTAGGTTTAAAGTTCCCGGATTCTACTACTTTTTCAATCCACTTGGACCAAAGCTTCACAGTGATTTCATCAGGAACTAATTGTCCTTTACTAGAATACTTTAAAAATTCCTTTCCCAATTTGCTCTGGGTATCGAGACTGCGAAAAACATCGCCACAAGCACAATGATAAAATCCAGGAATAGTTCCAAGAATGCGTCCTTGAGTTCCTTTGCCACTTCCAGGAGCACCAACAAGAAGTAATGTCTTAAATTTGTTCATGAAGATTGTTCAAAATAAGAAAAGAAGAGAAGTAGTCATCAAAAATAGCCAATAATGGAGAGGTGAAAGAATAGCAAGAGAAGCATGATCTTCAACTTTTATAGTACATTGGTTACAAGAATTGGACCGCTGAAGAATCGATCTACTCATAGCGCTCTACAATACGCTCAATCCGGTGTGCCAAGCCTGTCTCCTCATCAATTTCTACAATTAAACCTAGTGCTAAGGTAGGGCCAGCAGCAATAGGGAATTTTGTAGGAAGTGACGTGAGGAATTTATCAACAACGGCTTTGGGATCACGACCTAGGACCGAATGCTCTGGTCCACACATTCCTACATCCGTGAGGTAGGCTGTTCCTTGCGGTAAAATTTTTTCATCAGCAGTAGGTACATGCGTATGAGTTCCAACAACCAAGGAAACCAAACCATCGAGATGATAGCCCATAGCAATTTTTTCACTAGTCGTCTCGGCATGCATGTCGACGAGAATAATCGGTGTTCTCTCACGCAGGCGTGCTACTTCCTCTCGAGCAGCAAGGAAAGGATTTTCAAGAGGTTGATTCATGAAGGTTCGCCCCTGTAGATTCATCACAGCAACAGCTCCACAATTGGTTTCTAAAATAATACTTCCTCCACCTGGAGTTCCTGGTGGATAATTCAGCGGTCGCAAGAGCCGAGGTTCTACTCCAAGATAGGGAATAATTTCTTTTTGATCCCAAATATGATCGCCACTAGTAATCACAGCGATACCACTTCGCATCAATTCAAGAGCAATCTTAGGGGTGATTCCACGTCCTGCAGCAGCATTTTCTCCATTAGCAACCACAAAATCAACATCGCCGCGTGCAAGGTAGAGTTCGGCAGTACGCGTTGCAGCTAGACGACCTGGTTCACCAACAACATCTCCTAGAAAAAGAATCTTCATCATTCCTCATTTTTATTGGAAGAAGAGTCGTGTGCGACACTAAAATTCTTGAACACTTCATTATTTCAAAGAAATCATCAACAATCACCTCTTGCATGAAAAAACTTCTTGCTCTTCATTTTCTCTTCATGACGTCGCTGCTCCTAGCAAGGACTCTTCCACTTCCATGGAGCCCACCAGTTCACTGGGCGAGTTTAGAGCGCTACAATATGACAATCACTGCTGAGGAACTCAAGAGCCTACTCAGTGATGTTTATGTTCCTGATGGATCTTGGAAATCGTGGATTACTATAAGTAGAGAGACTGCTTTTATTGAACCCTATCCTGGAGCTCCAGAGCGGCTGCAGCTTGCCCTAGCACCTTCTCGAGAAGCTGCTCGCCCAAGGCCACGTTACTGGAAGGAACCTCAGGAGAGAGTTCCACTTCCAGGAAAACCGCTAGCTGGTCTCACCATTGCTCTGGATCCTGGTCATCTTGGTGGCTCTTGGGCTAAGATGGAGGAACGTTGGTTTCGGCTTGGGAAGACACGTCCTATCGAGGAAGGAACAATGACACTGCTAGAAGCTCGCTTGCTGGCCAAAGATCTACGAGCTCTCGGAGCTCATGTACTCTTCACCAGAGATCATCTAGGTCCAACAACACCTCTGCGTCCTTGGCAGCTACGACGTATTGCCATTGAGCAGTTGAAGGAAGAAGGTCACTCTTCCTGGACATCTACTCAGCTAAAAAAGCGAGAGGAGATCCTCTTCTATCGGATCGCAGAAATTCATCACCGTGCGCAGCTTGTTAATGAATATCTCAAGCCAGACTTAGTGCTCGCTCTGCACTTTGATGCCGAGGAGTGGGGCGATCCAGCAAAGCCTCAACTAAAAGATTCGAATCGTTTTCATCTTTTAGTCTCAGGTAATTTCACAGATCAGGAGCTCAAGAGAGAGCAAGAGCGCTATATTCTCCTGAGAAAGCTCCTTGGAAGAGTTCATCAGGAGGAAGTCGGGATTGCTGATGCCATTGCTAAGGCTTTTCTTGCTACAGCAGAAGCACCGCCACCACCTTTTATTTATCATAACCCTCAGGTAGCTCGTCCTGCTCTGCCATCGAGCCCCTATCTTTGGAATCGTAACTTGCTAGCAACACGTTTGATGGAAGCTCCTGTTATTTTTATAGAAGCTTATTCTATGAATGATCCACTGGTTTTTCAGCGTCTCCAATGGGGCGATTATCAAGGAACTCGCTTGCTTGGAGGGAAAGCATATCCGAGTATCTACCGCGAATATGCTCAAGCCATTGAGGAAGGACTACTTCATTATTTTTCGGCAAAAACCCCTCCTCATTCCTTAAAAAATTCATGCCCTCTTCGACCCTTGTCCTAAAATTTTTTTCTATACGTTTTTCTACACTTTGGAAGCACTCTTTTTAATTTGACTCTATCTCCTTAGTGAGCCCTTTTTGAAGAAAGCAGAGATCTCTTCGTTAGTCTTTTGACCAACTTCCCACAGTGTCATGTCCCTCTTTCTTTTCTGTTATTGTTGCTCCTTTTTTGTCATTCCCCTTCTCTTTTTGCCATTCCCGCTTCTCTTTTCGTCATTCCCGCGGAGGCGGGAATCCAGGAGGTCTTCTGGAGCAACATTGGAAGCTCTTTGAAATAAGTTTTCAAAAAGATGATGGCAATGGAGATCCAATCAAGTTTGTAGAGGGGCGCTCTTCTACTAATCATTTTTATTTTGGAGAGTCGTGACTGAAAAATAAGTTTAGCCTTTTGAACTTTAAATGAATTTAACCAGACGATCCCTTTCTCCATTCACTGAGTAGAAGTTGCTACTGCGTTGCTGCTTCTTCCTTAGTAGCGCTGTAGCGAGCCGAGGCTTGACTATTCCGAGAGTAAGCAAGGTCACTATTGCCTGCCATCGCTGCTTCTACTGCCTGTCTATGGAGCTCAAACGCTTCATTGTAGGCCCTAACAATGCGATCTCGATTCGCTCCTGCTTCTTCTTTTGTAAGCATAAAGCTCGTCATGCCTTGATCATTCCTATAGCTAGGAAGATCTCTATGGCCTTTAGAAAGTTCCGCTAGTGCCTGAGTGAAGATTTCAAACGCTCTATTATAACCAGCAGCAATAGGACCTCGAGGCTGCTTCCGGGAGAGTTCGGCAGTCAGATAGATGAGAGCACGCGCTTGATGACTCAGATAGCGAGCACGGTCACTATCTCCTAGAGTAACATCCTTACTAATTTCCTTGAGGGCCTGAGCATGAGCAGAGAAGCACTCATGGAGCAGCTTGATTCGCTCAAAGATAATTTCCGCTTCTCCCTCTCCTCCTTCTTCTATCTGATCGGTAAGACTGAGTAAAATCTCTCCTCCCATAGTGAGGCTTTCTTGGTAGCACTCTAGACATTCAATAGTTTGCTGAAGATGAGCTCTCTGTTCCTCGGTTGCCCTCAGAATATCAATTCTCTTCTCAATCTTCTTGATGTTCTCCTCTAGGGCAAAGGCTAGGTCATAGCGAAGTGCTTGCAGGGAGTAGTCAACTAGAGAATATTCTGGAGGGCCCGCTGAAGACTCTTTTGCCGAGCTGATGAGAGATACCTGGAGGGGAAATTCGATCTTCCCTTCAGCCAGTTGCGCTATCATCTCCACGCCATCAAGCTCCCCAGTTCTTAGTTCCGCTCCTATCTTATCATCTAGAGCTAACCCTCTCCCTGCAATCATCTCCACTGCTC
>JAJZSL010000002.1:273399-318353 GCA_021849805.1 bacterium | reverse complement strand
CAGCAGAAGGATAGAACGTGTTCTGGATTCCCGCCTCCGCGGGAATGACGAAAAGAGAGTGGGAATGACGGAAAGGGTGTAACAACAATAGAGAAGAAAGGACAAAAGGGCTGCAAAGACAACAGAGAAGAAAGCGGGAATTAAGAAAAGGAAAAGGGAATGACGCTGTAGGAAGTCGGTAAAAAGACTAAAGTGTTTTATAGTGTATCAAATTGCAGCCGATTGAGTGCGAGAAACAAGGCCTGCAGATCCGCAGTGTATTTTGATACTCGAGGACTCGAGCATCAAAGTGACACCGCAATGCACAAAACTGCAACGTTTGTGAAAATGCTACTAATATTCAAGAGCCCGAAGTGATTTAAAAGCTTCTCCAAGATGCTCAATAATATCACGAGCAACCAATGATTCCCCGGAAGAATTTGAGTGATAAATGGCATATTCTGCACTACGCCCACAAAGCCATGCTCCAAGCCGTGCTGCGCTCCAACAAGTATGACCTGCTGCAAGAAAAGCAGAGAGGACTCCAGTAAGAACATCCCCCATACCACCAGTAGCCATACCAGGATGTCCTGTTGTGTTATAGCAGAGAGGCAAATGATTCTCAGCAATGATGGTTCTTGCTCCTTTGAGGAGAAGCGTTACTGGATATTCTTTGATAAAATCTTCTGCCCACTGAGCACGAGAGCGCGCTAAGCGTGGGAAAAGTCGTTCCATTTCACCGGGATGAGGAGTCAGCAGGCGAGGAGCTTGAGACTTCAGCAGAGAGGAGGGGTATTCTGCAAGAGCATTGAGAGCATCAGCGTCAATAACAGAAGGGATTCTCAATCTCTCAATGATTTCCACAATAGCCTCACGATGTTGCAAACCAAGACCAGGACCAAGAGCAAGAGCTCTTAATGGTTCATCCAAAAGATCCGTGTACTTTTCAATCGGCTTAACCATCACTTCCGGAGCGCTCGAGCAAGCAAGCATTTCATAAATGTCAGGTAGTGCATAGAGAGTGACTAACCCTGCACCAGCGCTCAGAGCTGCTCTAGAAGCAAGCCATGCTGCTCCCAGGTAACCACGTGATCCTGCTAAAATACCAACATGTCCCAAAAGACCTTTATGAACATCAAAAGAACGAGGTGGTAATAATTTCCTCAGCGAAGAAGCAGTCAGCATCCGCACACTTGAAGCATGAGGTTTGCTCAGCTCAGGGAGCTCTACAACAGCTAATCGACCGACATATTTTGTTGCTTCATCGACGAGCAGACCTGTTTTTGCAAAACCAATGGTCACTGTTAAATCAGCCTGCACACAAGTTGCAGCTGCTCTCCCAGTTGTTCCATGCAATCCTGAAGGCAAATCAACTGCAACGACAAAGGCATTCTGCTCATGACGCAAAACGTTGATCTCCTGAATTGCTTCCTTAATAGCTCCACGAGGAGCTCCTCGAGAGCCAAGACCTAGAAGCCCATCAATGAGTAGAGGAGTTCTTAAGAGTAATGGCGGAGATTCCAAGAGAGTTACCCCCTTCTCTTTTTCTAGCTTAAGAAGAAGAGCGAGCACTTCTGCTCCCATGTTCTCTCTTGGAACAGTTAGTCGAAGAAGAACTCTCCATTGAGCTGCTAACAGATACCAAGCTGCTAGCAGTGCATCCCCTGTATTTTTTCCTTTGCCACAATAGACAAGGACTTCTCTTGGTTTTGGAAAAAACTGTTGGATAACACGAGCAATCCCCTCTCCTGCTTTTTCCATCAAGCTTTCGGGAGAAACACCTTGCTCAAAAGCCTTCTTCTCGAGTCGTTGCATCTGAGGAATTGTGAGGATCATAAAAAATTTCTAGAGAGAGATAGATGGTGATTTTTTTCCAAAAAAGAGAAAAAGCAGAAGCATGATCGGAAAGAGAAGGGGAAGAAAAAATCCAAAAAAATGAAAAAAGAGAACGAAGGAGAGCACATAGCAGAGCATGCTCAAGAAGAGGAGAAGGAGAAAATCAATTCCAGAGAAGCGTTCTAGCACAAAAAACACCAGCAAAAGAGAAAGAAAAGAAAGAAGTGCCACGAAGTTTGGAAGAGGCTTGAGAGTTTTTCTCTGCTCTAGATTCTCTAGAAAAGCCCCCCGAGAGGAATCGTGAGCTCTGGTTATAAGAATGATTTTCTTAGCAAAGAGCATTTCAAATTCCGGCTTGATGTTGCCACGCTCTCGCTCCTCCGAGCGCAAAAGTAAGTCCTCTAGAGCAATTGTTTTTCCTGTTGTGGAAGGAAGAAGAGAAAGAGCATCTGGCTGTTTTGAAATTACTGTTAGCGAAGTATCAAAGAGCACTGGAATCCCATGAACATTTCCCTTGGAGTAGGCTTCTCTTAATAAAGAGAGGGGCGTTGTGGAGTAATCTTCCTTAGGCAGGTCAATGATGATTGATGTGGGCTCGAGTCGAAGTACAGCTCGTAGCGCAAGTGCTAGATCTTGAGCGCTTGAGGAAGAGAGATCCCCTCCTCTCTGCTCTGCTACTGGAAGAATAACTGTAATAACTTCAGCTAAAGGATTCCCAGTCTTCTTGGTTAGCCAGAGCAGAAGAGAGCGCTTCGATGGCCAACTCCACGGATGCGACTCCAAGAACAATGTTATGGTGAAGAGCAGCAGCGCAAGGAGAAGAAAGAAAAAAGAGCGTTTCATCCCAGTAAGCTCTTTGCATGAGCTAGAGCAGAGAGAGAAGATCCACCTAACATGCGAGCAATTTCTTCTTCTCGTGCACCCCTATCAAGCTCAAGAAGCTTGGTGCTTGTGCGTCCCTGAGCGATTTCTTTGGTTACTAAAAACTGTGATGACGCAGCAGCAGCAACTTGAGGAAGATGGGTGATGCAGAGGACCTGATGATGATCTGCTAGCCGCTTCATTGTTGAAGCAACCTTAGAGGCTATTTCTCCACCAACATTAGCATCAATTTCATCGAAAATAAGAATTGGGATTCGATCTTGGTTCGCAACAGCAGACTTCAAGGCTAGCATGACACGAGAGATCTCGCCGCTAGAGGCAATCATGCGCAACGGTTGCATTGCTTCCCCAACATTGGGAGCAAAGAGAAAGTCAACTTGCTCTCCTCCTTGAGGACCAGGTTCTAAGGTCTGCTCCATAGCAATGTCAAATCGAGCATGCTCTAACCCCAAATCGCTCAACGCTCTGGTCACTATAGCCGTGAGCTTTCCAGCTCCTTGCTTTCGCTTTAAGCTCAAGCGTTCCATTGCCTCGCGCAAGAATTGCTCTGCTTTTTGAATCCTTAAGTCTAAGGCAGAAAGATGTTCTTGAGTTCTGGATAAGAGCTCAAGATGCTCTTTTTTTCTTTCTCCAGAGGAGATAACTTCTTCTAATGTTGATCCATACTTGCGCTTGAGCATCGTAAGGAGATCAAGACGCTCTGCGACGAGCTGTTCTTCTTTCTTATTGAGCTCAACACGTTGAGCATAATCTTCAAGATTGATAACAATTGTTTCTATTCTTTGAGCAAGAAGCGTGAGTTCTTCCAAATCTTTTTCTAAGCGTTCATCAAGACGCGCCAATTCGCGCAAAGAGCGAACCGCTTCTCCGAGAAGAGAGGTGACACTGATTTCATCGTTATTGAGTCGCTCTGTTGTTAGTGCTGCTAGTTCAATGAGACGCTTGCCTTGAACTGCTGCACGATGAGAAGCCAGCAAACCCTCCTCTTCGTTGGGATCAAGTGCAGCTTGCATGATTTCTTCGACTTCTTCTGCGAGCTGTTGCTGTAGCTCAACCCCTCCACGCTCAAGAAGAAGTTCTTCTTTTTCTCGGCGCAATGTTTCTAATGCTTCTCGAGCTCTCTGATATTCTTCTCTTACCTCTTGAGCGCCACTGAAAGCATCGAGTAGGTAGGTTTGCTCACTACGTGAAAAAAGAGACTGATGATCATGTGGTCCATGCAAATCGAGTAGCTGCTTGCCAAGATCACGCAGGAGAGAGACGGTAGCGGGAGAGCCATTAATAAACTGACGTCCACTCCCCTCCGCTGTGATACTACGTCGTAGCAGAAGATCTCCCTCTTCCAGAGCATTGACTCCATGTTCCTCTAAAAAGATATTAAGCTCTTGAGGTTTCTGAAAATGAAAAAGAGCCTCTATCACTGCACTAGAAGCACCGTAACGAATGAGTCCACGATCAGCACGTTCCCCAATTAATAATTGGAGAGCCCCCAGGATCATCGATTTGCCAGCTCCTGTTTCTCCAGTAATAGCGACAAAACCTGAGGGAACATCCCAGTGGAGCTCTTGAACTAACCCTAGGTTTTTAATAAAAAGGGAACGAAGCATTTGCTGAGACTAACTTTTAGAACTTCTTGGCTACAGAAAAAAATAACCTTTCTCTCACAAGCAATCTTACTATGATCAGCAAGAAGGATGGCTGCAAGGATCATTGTTCATGAAAATTCCTTTCGTCATGTTATCGTAGGAGTGACCACAATCTTTCTCATCAGAAGCAAGTCCTGCAGAGGACCTCTTCATTTTCTCAGATTCCGCTTACCAACATGCACTCTCATCATTACCAAGCACCTCCATTTGTGCTGACTTTTCTTGGAACTGGCACTTCTCAAGGAGTTCCTATGATTGGTTGTTACTGCCCTGTTTGCACTTCCCCAGACCCGCGGGATCGACGAACCAGAACCTCGGTATTGATTCGTACTCCTCATCAACAGATTCTCATTGACACAACACCTGATCTAAGATTTCAAGCCCTTCGAGAAAATCTTGCTCACGTTGATGCCGTGTTATTAACGCATGCACATACCGATCACATCATGGGCTTTGATGACTTGCGACGCTTTAGTGAACTTCAGCAGTGTGCCATTCCTCTCTACGCTTCGGTGGAAACCATGGAAAAAATGAAGCAAATTTTTGGGTTTGTTTTTGAATTCTCCAATTCCCAAAAACCTCCCAAAGGCTATTTGCGCATTATTCCTCACCTCATTGAGAAGACATGGAGCTTGAGAGAGATAGAGATTACTCCTATTCCACTAGTTCATGGTGCCATGAAAACGCTCGGATTTGTTTTTAGCTCGAAGAAGGAAAAACTTCTGGCCTACTACACGGATTGCCAAGAGCTCTCTGCAGAGGCTATTGCTGCTGCTCAAGGAGCTAGGATTCTGGTCTTAGATGCCCTGAGAGATCAATTTCATCCAACTCATCTCAATTTTGATCAAGCTATCCAAGCAGCTCATCAAATCAAGGCAGAGCGAACTTTCTTCATCCATTGCTCTCATGAAGTTTCGCATGCTCCTCGTGAAGCTCAACTTCCTGAAGGCATACTCATTGCCTATGATGGCCTTAAGGTGATTCTCACTCACTGAGAAAGACCCAGAGAATCTTCTTGAGCCTGGGAGAGCCATCATTTACTAATTGCTCTACGCAAGCAGACGATCGCTGAGAGAAATATTTTAGGAATATCTTTTCTAACTATTTTTTTTAGAGGAAAGTCCGGACACCCTACGGCAGCATACCATTTAGAATAGATGGGCCTTTCTTGCGTAAGCAATGAAGGACGGAGAGTGTCACAGAAAAGAAACCGCCACGAGGATCTCCTCGTGGTAAGGGTGAAAAGGCGGAGTAAGAGCCCACCGCTCTCAGTGCAAACTGGGAGGCACGAAAAACCCTATGCGGTGCAAGACAAAACAGGAGAACAGGTCGCCGGCTTGGATGCTTCATCATCAGGTGAAGCGAGACTCCGGGTATGTCGCACTTCTCCTTGGAGAAGCAATGATCAAGTTCATTGAGAGAAATGATCGTCCAGAAGAAGCTTGCTTCCTCTGACAGAATCCGGCTTATCGCTGCGTATCATGGCGGGAGTGATTATGATGGTCACTCCCGTCCCTTTTGAGTACCCTCTATTAAAATCTTTAACTCTTCAGAATAGAGAGAACTTACTGTAGCTTTAAAATAAGCTTAAAATAAGCATTAAAAAATATGAGTGCGCTATCGACTTCTCCTCTTCTAACAGAGGACTTTCTTCTAGAGCAACTCAACGCGATAAAAGATGATCGAATCATTACCAGTATAGAAAAAAAATCAACTGGAAACCCGGTCCTCAAAACAGCTTCTAATACTCTTGGAGGGAAATTATATTCTTGGATATGTGGGAAGAAGCAGCAAGTTACTCAAACGTTAAAAGATTACCTTCAAGAGAAATACGGTAAAGAAGCAGCTAACTTCGCCTTCTCTCACCATCATGATACCTCCCCTATCACAGCTTCAGGAGCTAAGGAAATGTTTATGCAGGCATCAGCTTACAAAGATATAAAACAAGAACTAGAAAAGGAACCTCAGTTGCGACAAGACATCATTCGTACCATAATACAGAGTACCGGCAATAAGGAGGACATTCTCTCTAAATACAGAGACTCATGTTACAAAAAAGCTCTGGAGGATGCTGCTGCTGCTTTTCAGCCTCAAGATCAAGAAAGAAAAACAACCATCGATCAGGCGTGGCAAGCACGACGCCGGTGGGTAGAGTCAGAAGAAGCAAAAATAAGAGCGACACGATGGAGGAGCATGATTCCAAGGTTCTCTTCTTTCTCTTCTTTTAAAACTTCCCAACATTCATCGAGCGATTCTCCTCAAAACAATCAAGAGATTCTTGAGCAACTCATTGAAATTGAGAAAAAAGCTTGTGATCTCTATCAGATGGAGTTCTCTAGCCTGAACCTTCAGAAAGAGAAAAATCAGAGCACTCCACCAAGCACTCCACCAAGCACTCCACCAAGCACTCCACCAAGCACTCCACCAAGCACTCCACCAAGCACTCCACCAAGCACTCCACCAAGCACTCCACGAGACACTCCATCGGAAGCTTTGACTCCAAGAAGCAGTAGATCTCCATCTCATCTAAGTGAAGAAGAGGAAAGTTCCTCGCCTCCTATGCAATTTACTAACTTTACTGAATTTACTGAAACAGAAAGAGCAGCTCTTCTCCAAGATCACTCTGTCACTAGAACATCCAACAACGATCATGCGACTTATCCTACCACTACTTTTTATCAAATTATTGATATAACACCAGAGGAGGCTGCCAAACGCTTTGAAAATAGAGCGAATGCAAAGCGTTTCGTTCAATCTTGCCAGGAAATTATTGAACATCCCGAGGAAAGCAACTCAACGGAAAAGTTCGTAACCTATAAGATTGGTACAGGTGTACCATTTCTAGGGGCACTGGAGCTCAAAGTTAAGAATACTCGAGAAGATTTATCCAATGGGGTGAAAATTTCTTTTCAGCTTCAACAATCTTTTATGCTAGAGAAACAACAAGGATTTGTTCAATTCGAAAACATCGAGCTTCCAGAGGGCAAGGGTAGAAAAACTCTGATGACCTATCAATCGCATGTTCTTCCAAAAAATTCACTGCAAAATTTTATACCTACATCACTCATTCAAAAGAAAACAAAACAAGCTTTCCAAAATATTGTGACTCTAATGAGGGAGCTAACAACCTCTGAACTTCCACACCCATAAAAACCCTAGAGTTTCAGTAGTATGAAAGGTTGCTCCATACGTAGAGGGTTCTACAGGAGCTTTCAACATATCAACGCCTCTCTAATTCATACTTTGTAAGCAAAGTTCATGTGAAGAAGCTTGCACGGATTGAAACTAGGAGGATCGCCGAGCTCATGAGCATACTCTCCCAAGAAGAGATCAGGATGAGGACCTCTTTTCTTTTCTAAAAGGGGAAAGAGTGAAAGATTCTCCTCCAAGCTGATAGCATGTTCATGCTGTTCTTTAGAATCATTGAGCAAACTTCCATGATCGATAGGATGAATTTCTTGCAACAAAGGTTGAAGTAAGGGGGGAACAACAAGCTTTGTCATCCTAAGTTTGACATCTTAGAGAGAGATTTGTTCATTTTTAGTTTTTGACAAGAGCTCTTTTTCCTGATAGATGCTTCCGACCTCATGCTCACAAAACTCTTTTCTGCTGCTTCTGTTGGAATTGATGCTACTGAAATAGAAATCGAAATTCATACCGGTGGTTCAGGGGAACCCTCCATTATCGTTGTCGGTCTTCCTGATGCGACTGTCCGAGAAAGCAAAGATCGTGTTATCGCAGCTATCAGCAACAGTGGTTACAAGTGGCCTCGAGCACGAACTACAGTCAACTTAGCTCCTGCGGACATTAAGAAACAGGGACCCAATTTTGATCTTCCTATTGCGCTGGGCATGATTGCTCTTGCTCAATCAGCTTCGCTCCCTCGACTTCAGCGCTGCTATATTGCGGGAGAATTGGCACTGACTGGCGAAGTACGACCAATTAAAGGAGCGCTTCCTCTCACGCTGGAAGCACGTGCTCGTGGCAAAAAAGCAGTCCTTCTTCCCGTAGCCAATACACGAGAAGCAGCTGTTGTCGAGGGAATCGATGTTTATGGAATCAAGACCTTGCGCGATGCCTACGAATTTCTCTCCCTGGAGAAAGAACTCCCTATTGAAAAGGAAAATCACCTCACATTACTAGAGAAAGAGTGTTCATTTGATGTTGATTTTAGTGAAGTCAAAGGTCAAGAGCAGGTCAAGCGAGCCATTGAAGTAGCTGTAGCAGGAGGACACAACCTTCTTCTTATTGGACCCCCAGGATCAGGCAAGTCGATGTTGGCTCGTCGTATTCCCACAATCATGCCACCCCTCTCACTGCAAGAAGCTCTTGAAATTACCAAAATTCATAGTGTTTGTGGACTTCTTGAGCCTGGTAGGTCAATCATTACTGAGCGTCCTTTTCGTGATCCTCATCATACGATTTCCTCTGTAGGTCTCTTAGGAGGATCAGCAACGATCACTCCTGGAGAAATCAGCATTGCTCATCATGGTGTTCTTTTTCTCGATGAGCTACCCGAGTTTCAACGCTCCACGCTAGAAGTACTTCGTCAACCACTTGAAGATGGTAAAGTAACAATCTCTCGTGCGGCAGGAACCATGACGTTCCCATCGATGTTCATGCTGGTAGGAGCTATGAATCCCTGTCCCTGCGGTTACTATGGTGATCCCAAAAAAGAATGCCGCTGCACAACATCGCAGCGAGATCGCTATCGACAACGCCTCTCCGGTCCTCTTCTTGATCGCATCGACTTGCATGTAGAAGCTCCCACCATCGAATACAAAGAGCTTGCTAGCACTCAAGAAGCTGAGTCCTCCATGCATCTTCGTGAACGGATCATCAATGCTCGTCTTAGGCAGCAAGAGCGCTTTGGCCCATCAAGTAGAACAAGCTGCAACGCACGCATGTCCTCACGAGAAGTCCGTCAGCACTGTCAACTCACCTCACGAGGGAGTGAGCTGCTAAGAAAAGCAATCAATGAGCTGAATTTTAGTGCTCGAGGGTATGATCGTATTTTGAAAGTAGCGCGCACGATTGCTGATCTTACTGCCTGCTCCTCCATTGAAGAAGAGCATTTGCTTGAAGCATTGAGTTACCGAAATTTTGATCGAGAACTCTAGAAACAAATTTTCAAGAAATTTTTATCAGAAGCTCTACGAGTAGAACTCCTTCTTAGAGTCAAATTACTTAGAAATTACAGGAGAGAACGGAGAGATTTTTAAAAAAGGCAAGGCCGAAGACCAAGCGCTATCTCAACGATAAGGTGATGGGAGGAGAACGCTCCATTTTTTAAATAAGATCACGTCCATTTCCTGTCATTTCTAAGGAATTTGACTATATTATGCTACGTTCATGAATTCTCCTTCGATCAGCAAAACCGATACAAATTCCCCTCTTGAGTTCAGTGACATTGAACCTCCTGAGCAAGAATTTCCTCACGCTGGCCATCTGGATGGAATCTTAGTAGAACAATCCTTGATTCCCTCCTCATCAAGAGCTCACTCTCCCATTCCAGATCTTGCTCAAGGAGCACAGCACTTAGAGCAAGAAGAAGTAACTTCAGAAGCAATCTTCACTGCTAATCTGCGTACATCACTTGATCAAATCCTTATCGAGGAAACTTCTCTAGCACCTGAAAATACAAACCACCTAGCAAGCGCATCAGCACTGATGAACGAGCATCCAAGAGCAATTGATCAAGAAGATGCTTCAACCCAAGAGTACTTTGAAAGAGCGTTGGAGATGATTCGAGGGAGAGGGCTCGCTGAGGGTGATAAAGTAGGAGGCAAACTAAGGAGTGCTCAGCTTGATGGCGTAGAGATGATTGCCCAACTGGCCGAAGGGAAGATTGAGTTTCCTCTCAAAGGATCTTTCATAGGACCTCTCATCCATTCCACAGAAGAGTCTTCAGCGGGCTCTCCAGAATATTCTCTAGACAACTACTCCCTGAGAGAACTTCGTCATGGACTTGCTTTTGCCCTGCAAGAGAATATTCACAAGCTCAAAGAGCAAGAGATCGCTCTAAAATCAGAAGAATCTCAGAGTGCTCATACTCGAGCAGAATATTTAGCATCTTATCAACAGAGCATCAGAGAAGGAGCAGAGATCTTGCTAAAGCTCACTGAGGAAATAGAAGAACCAGGAATTAGGGAAGAGCAACTTCTCTTTGAGCGAATCACCATGCTTCATGAATGCTTTTCTACTCACCGAGAATCGCTAGAAGCCCTCAGCAGAGCAAGCACTCTCAGAGCAAGCACTCTCAGAGCAAGCACTCTCAGAGAAAGCACTCTCAGAGAAAGCACTCTTAAAGCGATGATTCTCCATAATCTTGCTTCTGCTCAAATGGGAATCCTTCTTGAAACCTCCAGAGAGAATCCTAGGGAGCACTTTCTAGCCGATTTTCGTGAAGTAATTGCTTCTCTACATCGGGCTGAAGCTCTTCTGGAGATAGCAGATAGCGATCGAGCAATATATTTAATCAATCAAGCTCATGCTCACTTACACACTACCCTAGAAGCCTCCAGCGAGCACCTTCGAGATAATATTCTTACTTATTATCATAACGCTCGTACTCTCTTTACTCAGGCTCTAGAAGATCTCGATAACGGAGAAACTAATCGAGCTAAGTACTTCAATGATCAAGGTTATGCGTGCTTGCTCTTAGCATCAGAAACTTCCAGGGAATATCCTCGAACATCTTTTCTTAATGCCTGCAACGAAACTATTGCTCTCTATGACCAAACCCTTGCAGAACTAGAAGCAGGAGAAATCAATCGATCGATCATTATCAGTAAGAAAGCAAGGACTCGCTTGTTAGCTACTTCAGAAATCTTCAGAGAACATCCTCGAGCAAATATGCTTGATGATTTTGATAAATTAATAACTCGTTTTGATAAAATTCTAGAAATTCTAGCTGAGGGAGATTTTCAGCGAGCTGCATATTTACACAATCAAGCTACTGCTCACTTATTTTTAATTAAAGAATCCTACAGCGAACATCCTCGAGCATCTCTTCTAGAGGGCTATGGTGAAGTTATTACTCTTTCTGATAAAGCTCTAAGAGCTCTAGCTAGCAGGAATGTTGAGCAAGCTGAAGATTTATATCGTCGAGCTACTGATCTCTTGTGGCATACGTTCTATCAGTCTTAGGAAGGAAGAATTCTTCTCAAAAACTCTTCTCTGAACGAAGAAAAAACGAGAAATATCTATATTTTCTCTAAGAAGGTTCTTAAAATTCAACGACAGTTTCAGGACCATTTAACGAGTTATTTTTTTCTATGCCTTCTTCAGAACTCTCACCCATGCTTCAACTCCTTCTTCATGGAGGGCCTTTTGTTCTGCTCCTCCTAGTGCTCTCCATCGCTTCGCTCACTATTATTTTTCAGCGCTTCATGGCCTTAAGGAGTACAGAAATCATTCCTCAAGAGCTCAAAGAAGCCCTCCATTCCTTTGATCAGCACCATGGAATTAGAAAACTGAATGAAGTTCTCGAGCGAAGAGATGCTCCTCTGAGTCGAATTTTCAAAACACTACTAGCTCATCGTGACTGGCCACGAGTAGAAGCCCTTAATGCTGCCGAAGTCAGAGCACGCCATGAAGTTGCTCGTTTGGAAGCTGGTCTCACACTTCTAGAAATCACAACAGGTATCTCTCCCTTGTTAGGATTGCTTGGAACACTCTCCGGATTAGTTGGTATTTTTGCTAACCTTGGAGATAAGGGAGATCCACAAATGGTGGCTTTGGGTATTTCTGAAGCTCTGAATTCAACAATTCTGGGGCTTGCTGTGGCTGTTCCAAGCTTAGTTGCTTTTCACTATTTCTCAAGACGTATTGAAGTACTCACTATTGATATGGAAGCTCTATCGGCAGAGCTCATTACCAAGCTCTATCTTGCTCGGGAGAATTAGAGATTTTTTTCTTAATATTCATTTATGAATTTTTATACAAAAAAAAGGCGCATTCCCTCCATTACCATTGTTTCACTCATTGATATTCTCGCCATCCTACTGATCTTTTTCATTGTTACTTCTACTTTCAAATCAAAGCTCACTGAGCTTCAAATTAATCTCCCTGAGTCTAAATCTGGAACAAAAGCATCCTCCTCAAAGAAAAACATTATTCTTGAAATTCAATCAGCCGAGAAAATGATGCTTGCAGACCAGCCAGTAACCAGTACAACTCTTCCCCAAGCACTCCAAGAAATAGAAAGCAAGAATCCTGGTTCTATTGTTACGATGCAAGCTGATCGAGAGGTTCCTTTTGGAACCATTGTTACTGTGCTTGATGCTCTGCAGGCCGCTGGAATCAAGAGTATTCCTACAATGACACGAACAGTACACCCCTAAAAAATCATGCCTCTTGAACTTGTTTTCTACGGTCACCCTGCTTTGAGAACTAAGGGAAAGCGCATTGAAAAGTTTGACTCTTCTCTTGCTACGTTCGCTGGGGAAATGCTTGACCTCATGCATGCTCATGATGGTTGTGGTTTAGCAGCACACCAAGTAGGACGTCCTCTTGAGATTGCTGTTATTGATCCTACCGTAAGTAGAAAGGAACGTCCTAGTAGGGCATGGAGAAATGGAGAAGATCTTCCCATAGAAAGCCTCTCTCCGCTCATACTCATCAACCCCACCATCACTCCTATTGGTACTAAGATTTCCTATCAAAGTGAAGGATGCTTGAGCATTCCAGGTTTAATTGAAAAAGTAAGTCGTCCTGCTCGTGTTCAAATCTCCTATCAAACACTTCAAGGAGAATATCAAGAAATTCAAGCAGAAGGACTACTAGCACGAGCAGCCATGCATGAAGTTGATCATCTCCATGGAATCTTATTCATTGATCACCTCTCTGCTCCAGAGCTGCAAGAGTACCAAGAACTCCTCACAACGCTGGCAAGAGAAAACAAGTTGGAGTGAATTTATCGTCAAATTACTTAGAAATTACTTGCCCCCTTCCACTCCTTGAGATCAATCAATCAATTTCATTTAGGATACACTCCTTTAAGATATTCCACCTGCAGCATCTTCTTGATCTGTTCAATACCCTCTCTTTGTTGAGCGGAAATAGGAATTGTAGTGAGATGAGGATTTTTCTTTTGAAAATGGAGAAGGTTCTGGGCAGCTTGAGGCAAGTCCATTTTATTGGCAATAACAGACCAAGGACGAGCTGCTAGCTCAGCACTGTAGAGCTCGATCTCTTTTCTTAAGACAAGGAGATCATCCCAAGGCTTGCGTTCTTCTGCTCCAGACATATCAAGGACAAAGAGCAAGTGAGAGCAGCGCATAATATGACGCAAAAAAGCATGTCCCAATCCACGATTGTAACTTGCTCCTTCAATCAGACCAGGAATATCAGCAACCGTTGTTCGTTGATAATTTTCCAATTCAACAACACCTACCGAGGGATGACGCGTTGTAAAAGCATAGGAAGCCACTTTGGGATGTGCTGCTGAGAGAGCTCCTAGCAGCGTTGATTTCCCGGCATTAGGATACCCGATGAGCCCTGCAAAGGCGATGGTTCGAAGCTCCAAGAGAAACCATCCCTCTTCTCCTTCGGTCCCTTCAGTAAAACGGCGTGGTGTGCGATTGCGAGAACTTTTGAAATGAATATTGCCACGACCTCCATGCCCTTTTAAGCAAAGGAGGAATTCTTCTCCTTCATGAGCTAAGTCTGCTATCAAATCATGAGGATCTACTGTGGGTAATTTAGAAAAAGACTTTGAGGACACTTCGCGTAAATCTTCTCTCCTTGGAGCATCAGAGGGATGTGATGATACAGAAGAAAGCATTGCTTTCTCTTCTGCTAGGCTCCTTTCTTCAAGCACCTTGGCGCTCTCGGTCATCTCGGCAGTAGCGGCCATTTCATCCTCATCGATTTTTCTTACAGGAGCAGGAAGTCGATAAACTAAGGTTCCAAGAGGAACAGGTATGATAAGATCAGCAGCTGACTTACCATGCTTTTGACGACTCGATCCAGGAGAGCCATTCTTTGCACGTAAAATCGGTTGATAAAACAAGGAGGCCAATTGCGTTTCATGAGGAGATGCTTTGAGAATCACACTTCCTCCATCTCCCCCATCACCTCCATCAGGACCACCTTTAGGAATAAATTTCTCTCGGCGAAAACTTGCGCATCCATCTCCTCCTCTTCCAGCTTTTGCATGAATACGAATACGATCAATGAACATGCGCGGAGCCTTGAAGAACTTGGGTGTAGAGCTGCTTGGTTTTTTCTGCGATTGTCGTCCAAGAAAAGTATTTTTCTGCACGTTGTCGGCCTGCTGCTCCCATGGAAGAGGCAAGAGCAGGATTCGCCATTAGTTGATTCACTCGAGCAGCAAGTTCATGAATGAACTTCTCAAGAAGAAGAGGATCACTATGATGAGCAGATAGCTCATAGGGAATTAAGAATCCTGTGACTCCATCAACCACAACTTCTTTAATGCCACCCACAGCAGAAGCCACTACAGGAACACCACAAGCCATCGCTTCTAAATTAATAATTCCAAAAGATTCGTAAATAGAAGGACAAATAAAAACAGTTGCTCCCAGATAAAGCTCCACCATGTCGCTATGTTCAATAAAATCACGAATCCAAATGACCCCAGAACGATGCTCTTGAACTTTAGCAATAGCATTTTTTACTTCAGCAGCAATCTCAGGAGTATCCGGAGCGCTGGCACAGAGAACAATTTGAAAATGAGGATCCATCTGCTCAATAGCGCGCATGAGGTGAAGAATACCTTTCTGACGCGTGATTCTTCCTACAAAAAGGAGATATGGTTTTTCCGTGTCAATGCCATATTTTCTTAATGAAGAATTTTGAGAAGAATTTTTTCCTCTAGGAGCATACTCCTCTAAATCAATTCCATTATGAATAACGGTAATCCTCTCGTGCGGAAGCTTCATGTAGGAGAGAAGATCAGACTTTGTTTCCTCTGAGACCGCAATAATAGCATCAGCCATCGAGAGTGCTTGCTGCTCTATCCAACAGGAATAGTCATAGCCACCTTTTAGCTGTTCCCGCTTCCAAGGTCTCAGCGGCTCTAGAGAATGAACAGTAATGACTAGTGGGATACCATACAGTTGTTTTGCCATAATGCCCCCCAGGTAAGTATACCAGGTATGACAGTGGAGAAGATCAGCATCGATTCCTGCTGCACTAAATTGAATTCCCCTCCAAGCTGCATCCAGTGGGCTTTGTAATTGCTCAGCACAGTTGAATGATAAGCCAGCCTTAGAAAATCCGTGCACCAAAAGTTGCTCTTTCTGCAAGCACTGATCTCCAAAACAGCGCACTTCCACTGATATTGATTTTGCAAGTTCAGAGCTTAAATACTGAACGTGGATACCAGCTCCTCCATAAATATACGGAGGGTATTCCTTGGTGAGCAAAAGAATTTTCATAAGGACTACCAACGATGCTTAAGTGAGAGGAAGCTGAACTTCATAAAAAAATTGAATGCCCTTCATTATTAAAAAATCATGATATAGTCAAATTACTTAGAAATTACAGGAAAGAACGCAGAGATTTTTAAAAAAGGCAAGGCCGAAGACCGAGCGCTATCTAACCGATAACGTGATGGGATGAGAACGCTGCATTTTTTAAAAGAGATCAAGTCAATTTCCTGTCATTTCTAGGTAATTTGACTATATATCAAGGCAGTACTCTTGAGCACGAAGTAGTATCCAACATCAAGCTACATAGACATTCCGCCATCAACAGCCAAAACTTGACCAGTAATGTAGGCTGCATGAGGTCCTGCAAGATAAGCTACAGCAGCAGCGATATCTGCTGGTTGACCAAAACGGGCTAGCGGAATTTGCTGAAGAACATTTTTTTGAATGTCCTCGCTCAATACAGAAGTCATGTCTGTTGTAATAAATCCAGGAGCAATCACGTTGACAGTAATGTTGCGACTGGCAATTTCACGAGCAAGGCTCTTGCTAAAGCCAATGAGACCAGCTTTGCTTGCAGCATAATTTGTTTGACCCGCATTACCCATAATACCACTGATGGAACTGATATTGATGATTCTCCCATAGCGAGCCTTCATCATCGATCGCAATGTTGCATGAGTAAAATTAAAAGCTCCTTTGAGATTCGTATCAAGAACATCATCCCAATCTTGCTCAGACATGCGCATTAGGAGTGTATCGCGAGTAATTCCAGCGTTATTAACAAGAATATCAATACGTCCAAAATCACCGATAATTTGCTCGGCCACTTGATGAACACAACTACTATTGGCAACATCAAGCGCATAAGCCTTAGCGCTTCCTTCTTCTTCATTGTTAAGATGAGAGGCAACGCGTTGAGAGTTTTCTTCGCTACGGCTGACAACGGCAATTTTAGCTCCTTGAAGAGCCAAGTGAAGAGCAATAGCCTCACCAATTCCTCGCCCTGCTCCAGTGACAATGGCTACCTGATGTTCAAGTGGTTTGATCATTTGTTAAAAAGTAAAGTGGGGATTTTACCTCATGTTCTTCCTAGCAGCAAGTTGAAGTTCCAAATTCAATCACAATAGCTGTTGCATTATCTTCTCCTGAACGATCAATAGCCTCATCAACAAGCTGCTTGGCAGCTAAGGGAGTTGCCACGGTAGCGAGTATTTTCTCTAACTGCGCATCAAAAAGACTTCCGGTTACTCCATCCGAGCAAATCAAAAATCGATGAGTCCCTTCTATTGCAAGAGAACCAACTTGAGGATAAAGAAACTGGTGTTCTCCTCCCAATGCTTTTTGAAGGAGGTGACGCCGAGGGTGATTTTTCGATTCATACTCGGTAATCATCGATTGACGCAAGAGCCAACCGACATGAGTATCATCTTCGGAAAGCTGCTTGATTCCTCCTTCCTCCGGGAGATGATAGAGCCGACTATCCCCCACATGTAGAAAATAAAGTCGCTTAGCATGAAACCAACAGAGCGTTAGCGTAGCTCCCATAGCTCGACACTCTAAATCACTAGCACCT
Organism: bacterium; assembly: GCA_021849805.1. GTDB lineage: Bacteria > Verrucomicrobiota > Verrucomicrobiia > Chthoniobacterales > UBA6821 > CAIWMF01. The sequence goes on along the minus strand of JAJZSL010000002.1, from coordinate 301,038 downwards.
AAGAGAAGAAGAGCACGATGAATCTCTTGAGCCAATATTCGCAAAAAATGAAAACCGCTCTCCTCCTGGGTATCACACTCTAAGCTTTTTCCATGAAGACGAGAAAACAGTGGAGCCATCTTCATGATTTTTTCAACAACAAGATGGCTTGCAAATTCACCACCCATTGCTCCTCCCATTCCATCACTTACAGCAAAAATATAGTCTGCTGAAGGCTCTATCTCTATTTGACTTCCTACCTTCCCCAAATAAAAAGCTTCTTGAGAATCAGTGGATACGATGAGAAAACGATCCTCATTAGAAGATCGTCGCCCCATATCACTATGAGCAGACCATGATAGATAAGAGGAGTCGGCACGATTCTTCATGCTCAGGAGCATTGGTCCAAAATTGTTGCAAACTCAAAGTCAATGAGAAAAAATCGCCCATCCCTCGGCTGATAAGTCACATTACGCTTGTCGGGATCGTCGTGACGAACACCATATTTTTCTAACTCCTTGAAGAGTTCTTCCTCTCGTTCTTTATCGAGATACTCCACGCGACTGCCACAATTTGTGGTCACAATCATTAGCTCCCTCTCCTTGATTTCCAATAAGCGAGGAACAAAAAGACAAGCTCTCTTCTCCAAATAAGAGAGCACTTTGACTTCATTGGAGAAACGTTCCCTAGCCCCAGGACCTCGGAACTCCTTAGTAACACGACCATCAAAGGTCACATGAACTCTAGAGCGCAACGTATCTTTGGTTGTTTGCATGAGAGAGCATCGTTGATGGTTAGAGGAAAATAGCTAGGCGACTCAAATAATCAAATCTACTAAAGGTTCTAAAGATTCTTTTTCAGTGAGAGAATATCGGCTTTAAAAGAGACTTGCACCGTATCTTTTTTTTCCTAAAATTTAAACTTTTTAGAACTCTCTAGAAAACTTCCACATCTTCTTCCATGACTAAATACAAACTAGAATACATCTGGCTCGACGGTTACGAACCGACTCCTAATCTTCGTAGCAAACTACAAGTTCAAGAATTTGCTACCGAACCGACACTCCAAGAAATTCCTGTGTGGAGCTTTGATGGAAGTTCTACACGTCAAGCAGAAGGCGGAAACTCTGATTGTATGCTTCAGCCTGTTGCTCTTTATCCTGATGTAACCATGGAGAATGCTTTCTTAGTTCTCTCTGAAGTCATGCTTCCTAATGGCACTCCTCATCCATCAAATACTCGAGCTACTATTTTAGATGATCCCGACGCTTGGTTTGGCTTTGAACAAGAATATTTTCTCTATCAACATGGAAAACCTCTTGGTTTTCCAAAAATGGGATATCCTGCTCCACAAGGCCAATATTATTGCGGTGTAGGATTTTCAAAAATCGGCTCTCAAGCTCGCCAAATGGTTTATGAACACCTAGAAATCTGTTTGGCTGCCGGAATTAATCATCAAGGAATTAATGCCGAGGTAGCCAAAGGACAATGGGAATTCCAAATTTTTGGTAAAGGCTCTAAAAAAGCTGCTGATGAAGTTTGGGTAGCCCGTTACCTCCTTGAGCGCTTAGGAGAGAGCTACGGAATCGATGTAGAGTATCATTGCAAGCCTTTAGGGAAAGATTTGGATTGGAATGGTTCGGGAATGCATTGTAATTTTTCAACCAAAGAGATGCGCGAGCGCGGGGGCAAGGATTATTTTGAAAAAGTCATGATGGCTTTTGATCACTATAAAAACGAGCATATTGCTGTTTATGGACCCGATAATCATTTGCGCTTAACTGGTCTTCATGAGACGCAATCTATCGATAAATTTAACTATGGCATCGCCAATCGTGGTGCCTCTATCCGAGTTCCACACAGCTTTATCAACAATGGTTATAAGGGGTATCTAGAAGATCGTCGTCCTAACTCTCAAGGAGATCCCTATAAAATCGCTGGTCGTATTCTACAGACATTAGCAACAGTTTAACACTGCTCCCCTTTTCTCAACGAAAAGAGATTCGAAAATGAATCCTTTAAAATACTTTTCAAAAAGCTATGGAGCAACAGAATACTCTTCTCTTGCTCAAAATGAAAAAGAGGGTGATCAGGAGCATTCACACACACACACACAAGTCCTGTTGTTTCGTCGACCACGCCTCCTCCCTCTTCTCTCTCCAAGCATGAAGAGGATCCTGGAAAGATGATTGTCAGCAAGGTCACTTTGCCATGGGGAGAGATAAAATAGAAACAGGGGAGAGCAAGTTGAAGACGAACGAGGAAATAAAAACGGAGCTAGAAAATTTTCATGAAAATCTTTAGGGAATTTTTAGAAAAATTTAGAGATTTTCTTGGTGAGTTCTTTCTGAAAACATTTTTAAAAATTTAGAGAAAAAAATTCTTGCTTTCTGGGGAAGCAATGATATCTTTTGCCCCGCGTAAATTTATTTTAGGAATTGTCGTTGGTCCTTAGGTGGTGCTGTCTTAGCTTCATCACCAGATACGCTAAGGGAAACCCGACAAAAAAACTTTTTTATTATGCCTATTCGTCTTGGTCGTTTTGAAATGCCAAAATCTCTTCTTAAAGAAGAAGCAACTGCCACTGAAACCTATGCCAAGTTCCTTGCTGAGCCTTTTGAAGCTGGTTATGGACATACCATTGGAAATTCCCTACGTCGCACTTTACTCTCTTCTCTCGAAGGAGCTGCTATCACAACGATCCGTATTGAAGGAGTATTGCATGAATTTACAAGTCTCCCAGGAGTTGTTGAAGATGTTGTTGAAATCATTCTTAACTTAAAAAAAGTCAAATTTAAAACCCATGATCATAACGTCCACACCTTAACACTCTCTGTTCATCGAGAGGGAGCAGTGACAGCTGCTGATATTGCTTCTAGTGCTCAGTGTGAAGTGCTCAACCCTGATCAACATATCTGTACGCTAGATAAGAAAACAAAATTCGAAGCAGAGTTTGAAATTAAAGTAGGGCGGGGCTTTGCTACTGGTGATGAAAATAAATACCCTGATATGCCTGTAGGAGTTATTGCTATTGATTCTATTTTCTCGCCAGTGACACGTGTTAAATACGCTGTTGAAAACACGCGTGTTGGACAACGTACCGATTACGACAAACTGATCTTGGAAATTTGGACAGATGGTCGTGTTACTCCTGAAGAAGCAGTTCTACAAGCTTCTGCCATCCTGCGCCATCATTTGGATGTTTTTGTTAACTTCGATGATACTCAGGTTGAATTTGATGAAACACCTACCGAAGCAAGCCAAGAGAATAGTCGCCTCAAGAAGCTCCTTGCCATGAGCGTCAATGAGATTGAGCTTTCTGTGCGGGCTGCTAATTGTCTCAATAACGCTAATATTACCACTGTTGGTCAGCTTGCTACAAAATCAGAACCTGATATGTTGAAATATCGCAACTTTGGTAAAAAGTCACTCAATGAAATTAAAGAAAAACTTGTTCAACTTGGTTTAGGTCTTGGTATGAAGTTTGAGCCAGGTCTTGTCGATCAAACTTCCATCACTACCCTGATCTCCGAGTAGCTCCAAAAACCTGGTATCACTTCTCTCCTCTTTTTATTTATGCGCCATCGCAGAAAAACTATTAAACTCGGTCGTTCAACTGCCCATCGTGATTCTCTACTAGCGAATCAAGTTTGTAGTCTCATCGAGCATCACCGTATTAAAACGACACTTGCTAAAGCAAAAGCTGCAAAACCATTAGCTGAGCGTATGGTTACTCTTGCCAAACGAGGCGATCTTCACGCTCGTCGCACGGCCATCTCTTATCTTAAGCATAAGGATCTGGTCAAAATTCTCTTTGAAAAAATTGCTCCTGCTGCTTCAAATCGTCATGGTGGTTACACGCGAATTACCAAGCTTGGTCCTCGTCAAAGTGACAGTGCTCCGATGGCTTATCTTGAATGGGTAGATGGTTCTCTCCCAGTTCTCCCAAATGAAGCGACCTCTTCTCAAGAAGTGAATTTATCCGTTGATTCCAACAAAAAAGCTAAGAAAAGCACTCCGGAATCACAGCAGTAATAAATAATAATCCCCAAGAATCAGTGAAGTCATTCTCCCCCTAGGGCTTCACGATAAAAATCACAATAACCCCGGATGTACTTTACATCTGGGGTTATTTGTTTTGCTTATCAAGTTTAGAGCAACGTATATTGTATCGTCAAATTACATATGAATGTTGGTGTTGCACAGATTAATACAACTGTTGGTGACCTCCGTGGTAATGCCGCTTTAATCATCAAAGCGTATGAAGAACTAGTAGTTCAAGGTGCTGATCTTGTGATAACTCCAGAATTAGCACTCACTGGTTATCCTCCTCAAGATCTCCTTTTTTTAGAAAATTTTGTGGAAGATAATTTAAAACAACTTACTGAACTAGAAAAAAAAGTAGGAGATGTTCCTCTACTAGTTGGATTTGTTGATAAAAATAGAACCAAGAGTGGAAAACCATTCTACAATGCAGCAGCTCTCCTTCGTTCTGGAGAAGATCCTCTTATTGCTCATAAGCGTTTGCTCCCTAACTATGATGTTTTTGAAGAAACCCGTTATTTTGAACCGGGAACTCAGTCAATATGTTTTAGCCATGCAGGAAGAAAATGGGGTATTACCATTTGTGAAGATCTTTGGAGTCCAGATTATTTGTTGAGAGAATTTTATTGCTCTGATCCCCCTGAGGAACTCGTTCTTCAAGGAGCAGAGGTTATTCTGAATTTGAGTGCTTCTCCTTTTACAATGGGTAAGCCAGCTCAGCGTCTTGCTATGCTTCAAGCACAAGCCAAACGACTCAATGTTCCCATTATTTATTGCAATGCCATTGGAGGAAATGATCAGCTCATTTTTGATGGTCATTCCCTCGGTATCCGTGCAGATGGTCAATCTCTAGTGACTCTTCAAGGATATGTTGAAGAGAAGAAAATGATCCGCCTCTCCTTCCCTCATCTCTCTGAAAAAACTTCTTCACAGCACCTTCCGCTAAAAACAACGCAAGAGGATTCCATGCAAGAGCTCTACAATGCCTTAGTTCTTGGGTTACACGACTACTTATATAAGTGTGGTTTTAGAAAAGCTATCTTAGGACTCAGTGGAGGGATCGATTCTGCTCTTGTGGCTACGTTGGCAGTGGCTGCTCTAGGGGCAGAGAATGTTCAAGGAGTTTTAATGCCAGGTCCCTACTCTTCTCAAGGGAGTATTGATGATGCTCTGGCTCTTGTTGATCATCTTGCCATCACGCATCATTTTCTTCCCATTACCTCCCTTTATGAAAAAGCATTGGAAAATTTAAAAACAGTTTTCTCTAACAGTTCTTCTTCCTACGTTCATGAGCAAAGTAGATCATTCCAGCAAAAAAACAAGGAACAGAAGCAAAGTGTTACTGAAGAAAACCTACAAGCGCGATTGCGTGCTCTCACGTTAATGGCCCTCTCCAATAAGCTAGGAGCTCTTCTGCTAACAACTGGTAATAAAAGTGAGTTAGCTGTTGGTTATTGTACCCTCTATGGCGATATGTGTGGAGGACTAGCTGTTCTTGCTGATCTCCCAAAAACAGTTGTTTATCGATTAGCCCACTGGATGAATCGTAAGGAAGAAATCATTCCTTGGAACTCCATTCATAAAGCTCCCAGTGCCGAGCTGCGCCCCAATCAAAAAGATCAAGACACACTTCCTCCCTACGAAATCTTAGATGAAGTTTTAAGATTGCTTCTTGAAGAGCACCGCTCCCCTGCCCACATTATTTCCCTTGGATTTGATCAAACAATCGTTCAGTGGATTGCCTATCACGTCGCCAAAAATGAATACAAGCGCCAACAAGCCCCTCCTGCACTCAAAGTCACTAGCAAGGCTTTTGGTCTAGGGCGCCGCTTCCCTATTGCACAGCATTATCGAGAGGAATAAAACTTTCTATTTCTTTTCTAAAATTTTCTAAAATCAACAATACCTTAATCATGCAATCTTCTCCACTAAGATCAACACCACAAACTTATTCACAAACTCATGAAAAGACTTCTCTTCTAGCAGCAGACTCATCGAGAAGAACAGCTGCTTTTGTCTCAGTGATCAATCCGATTGCAAGAAGAATCTCGGCTGTGCATGGTTTTTTTGGAAAATATTTTGGTTGCTTTAACTCCCGACAATCAGAAGAGAGTAGCTCTGTAGATGGCCTTGATGAAGGAGAGGCACCTGGATTTGCTGATGATCAGAGTAGCATCGGTGATTTCCAGTCCCTTGGAAGTCTAAAACTACTAGAAGAGAAGCAAACCATGGAGGAAAAAAGTTAGAACATAAAATCTTTCCTATCTACCTCCAAGAAAGAGAAGGAAATCATTCCAATGTTTTTGACTTCTTCTGGAGAAGCGTTGCTCTATCTCTAAAAACAAGTGCTGCTCCATTAAGGCAGTAACGAAGGCCAGTGGGGGGTGGTCCATCAGCAAAAACATGACCAAGATGTCCTCCACAACGAGCACAGAGAATTTCATCTCGTAGCAAACCATGAGAAGTATCACGCTGAGTAATGATATTTTCTTGTGCATAAGGTTGGAAAAAACTTGGCCATCCTGTTCCAGAGTGGAATTTAGCAGCTGAAGCAAAGAGAGGAAGATCACATCCTGCACAAAAATAAATTCCCTCTTGATGATAATCAGGAAGATTTCCACAAAAAGGAGGCTCCGTTCCCTTAGAACGTAAAATGTTATATTTCATTTCACCAAGTTCTCTTCTCCAAACCTCCTCACTTTTGATAACTCTAGGAAGTCGCTTCAAAGGCCCAGCTAGAGCATTGTCACCAACTAAGCGCACCGTGACATACGAGGGAGAATCAGCAGGAGTCGTCATGCCTAAGAGATTAACCAAGAAAAAAGAAAGACTCCAAGTCATTAAGAAAAAGAGCCGAGAGAAAGAATTCATTTTTCTGTTTGATTCAATAAAAATTGCCTAACGACTCTACAATTCTATAGAAAATCAATCGAGATTTATTCTCTGTTGAACATTTTAATAGTCCAATGTCAACTTTAGACTTTCACCTTCCGAGGAGAAACTTTAACCTCTCTGGCCATGAATTTTTTCTTGTCGCTTTGTGCAGTAGCACTAGGAGCCTATTTGGTGGGATCTTTTCCCACGGGGTATCTCGTTGGACGCTACTGTGGCATTGATATTCGTAACTATGGTAGTGGCAACATAGGAGCTACCAACGTTATGCGCCTTTTAGGAAAAAAATGGGGCTATACGGTTTTCATTATTGATTTTCTTAAAGGATGGCTTCCTGTTTTCCTCGTCATGCTCTGGAAGAACAATCATGAGATGATTCCTCCTTCAGCTCCTGGAACTTTAGCCGCTCTAGCAACACTAATAGGACATAGTTTTCCTCTGTGGCTTCATTTTAGAGGTGGAAAGGGAATTTCAACTTCAGCAGGAATCATTGTTGGCTTGTTCCCAGGATCCTTTCTCTTTTGTGTTGGAAGCTGGTTCTTACTTTTTTTACTCACGCGTTATGTTTCTCTTGCTTCGATCACTGCTGCTATCACGCTTCCTATGACTGTTCTTCTTTTTTATTTTCTCAAAAAAGAGAACACTTCATGGCCTTCTTATCTCCAGGAGGAGGATTGGCTTTCTATTTTTACATCGTTAGCCATGGCAGGACTTGTTCTCTGGCGTCATCTTGAGAATATCAAGCGTCTCCTTACAGGTACGGAACAACGTTTTGAGAAGAAGTAACCTCTTTTTATAGAATGACTCTTCCATTTTTTTCATATACCTCCTATGCCAGCTTCCTCTTCCATTAGTATTCTTGGTGCTGGGAGTTGGGGAAGTGCTCTAGCTCTCCTATTCGCACGTTCTGGTCGATCAGTTCAACTCTGGGGACATCATCCCACTCACCTTCAAGCTATCGAAAAGTCACGACAGAATGAGCGCTATTTGCCAGGCATTACCTTTCCTGAAAACATCCAAATTACTCCTCATTTATCTCAAGCAGCAGAAGCAACAACCATTTTCTTTGCTATTCCTTCTAAGTTTTTTCGCTCTATTGCTACACAACTTGCAACAGCGATCAATCCTGCGCTCGCTCCAACGATCATTAGCTGTACTAAGGGGATGGAACTTCTTAGTGGTAAACTCATGAGTGATCTTCTCTCAGAAATCATTCCTCAGGCTTCCCTTGCTGTTCTCTCAGGCCCTAATTTAGCTGCTGAGATTGCTCGAGGGTTGCCTGCAGCAGGTGTTCTTGCCAGCAGCGAGGAGGCCACTCTAGCCTCTGTTCAGAATATTTTCTATCAAACTACCTACCGAGTCTATACCAACAGTGATGTTGCTGGAGTCCAGCTAGGAGGTGCACTAAAAAATATTTTTGCCATTGCTACTGGCATTTCTGATGGATTGGGTATGGGAGAGAATGCTCGTGCAGGACTTCTCACTCGCGCCCTAGTAGAAATGACACGGCTTGGTGTGGCGATGGGAGGTCGTCCCTATACTTTTAGTGGTTTAAGTGGTATTGGCGATTTAATGGCAACCTGTCTGAGTGCTCAAAGTCGAAATTACCAAGTGGGTTGGAAGCTTGCTGAAGGTTATTGCAAATCACAAATTGAAAATTCGATGACCATGATTGCAGAAGGACTTTTTACAGCTCAAGCTGCTCAACAATGTGCTCGGCTACGAGGTGTTGATATTCCCATTATCGATGAAGTTGTTGCCGTTCTCGATCATGGGAAAAAACCTCATGAAGCCATCCGAGAGCTTCTAGGAAGACGCATGCGTTCCGAAGAAGAAATGCTTCATGAACTTGAAAAGAGCGTTCTATGAGTTCTCTCTCTTCCCTTATTTGTCCTTATTTTTCTCTTAAGACTCTGCTCTTAGCATCTGAAGTCCTTCTCGGATAATGCCTCTGTTAGAAAATTTCTCTTATTAGAAAATGATGCTATTTCTAGTGCCCCTTTTTCAATCAAATATAGTCAAATTACTTAGAAATTACAGGAAAGAACGCAGAGATTTTTAAAAAAGGCAAGGCCGAAGACCGAGCGCTATCTCAACGATAACGTGATGGGATGAGAACGCTGCATTTTTTAAATAAGATCAAGTCAATTTCCTGTAATTTCTAAGTAATTTGACTATACACTATCATTTTGCACTCACGCCATGAATCCTCTCTCTTCATGAAATAGTGATGATCTAACATTAAATCTGTGACTTTTCATTCATGTCCTCTCCTGCCCATTTAATTGCACGTGAGCTTCGTCAAACCTACTGCTTGGGAAATCGTTCTCTTGAGATTCTTCGTGGCATTGATTTAACAGTATATCAAGGAGAAAAAGTGTTTTTTCGCGGTGCCTCTGGAGTAGGTAAATCAACTCTTCTCTCTATTCTTGCAGGCTTAGAGAAGCCACAAAGTGGCGTTGTCATGTTTCAAGGAAATAGTCTCTTCACCATGAAGGCACACTCTTTGGCTCTCCTACGCAATCAATCAATGGGATTTGTGTTTCAATCCTATTTTCTACTTCCAGAACTTAGTGCTCTTGAAAACGTCCAACTTCCAGCAAGATTATTAGGCAAGCCTTACTTAGAACGAGCGAAAGACCTTCTCACTCGGGTCGGTTTAGCTAATCGCTTTGATCACCTCCCCTCTCAATTAAGTGGTGGAGAGCAGCAGCGAGTCGCCATTGCACGTGCGCTCATGAATACCCCTACCATTCTTTTTGCTGATGAACCAACAGGCAACCTAGATACTGCTACAGGAGCCTCTATTATTGATCTATTATTAGAGATCACTCAAGAGGAGAAGCAGACACTTATTGCTGTTACTCATGACCCTTTGCTTGCTGCTCGTGGGGATCGTCAATTTCTTATTACTGATGGATGTTTGTACGCGAGCCCTTCTTCTTAATGAACCTTCAAAGAGAACCCTTACTCACTCCTATAAGAGTGATGTTTTTTGATACAGATGCCGGCGGTGTGGTGCATAATATTGCTTATCTCCGCTTTATTGAAACAGCACGCACGCTCTTAGCCATGAAGTATGGTCTTGATTGGGAGTGCATGAAGAAAACATCGATTTTTCCTGTTGTCCTCCGTACTGAAATCGAATACAAAAAGTCGGCTCTCTTAGGAGATCTCCTAGAAATAGAGAGTAGCTTAGGAGAAGCGAGTGCAGCTCGTTTTCACTGTCACTTCAAAATCTATCGTCCCACTGACGGAGCACTCATTGTCACCTCAGAACAAGTATTAGCTTTCGTCAAAATGCCTGAAGCCAAGGTTCAGCGGCTGCCTAAGGGTTTTCCTGATCCTTTTTTTCCGCAAGTAGGTTCCGCCATCATTGATTGATCGAAATAGCCTTGGGAGTTTTATTGCTTTTTAGAGCGATAAGCTCAGACACTGTTACAAATTGGTACCCTTTTGATTTTAGCTCATCAATAACAGTAGGGATCGCTTGAATTGTTCCTGCTTTAATATCATGAGAGAGCAAAATGGCTCCTGGCTTTGCACCAGCAATTAATCGTTGAGCTACAATTTTAGGACCTGGACTTTTCCAATCCAAAGGATCTACAGACCAAAAAATGATAGTTAGTTGATCGTTTTTTTCAATCATACGACCAAGACGAGCATTCATTGCACCATAAGGAGGTCGCAGTAATGTTGGCTTTTTCCCAATTGCTTGAAAAATAGCCTGCGAGGTTTTTTCAATTTCTTCTTCAACCCGCTGGGTAGAAATTTTTGTGAAAGCAGGATGACTCCAACTATGGTTCCCAATTTCATGACCTTCTTGAGCTGCACGAGCAACGATTTGAGGAGCCTGAAGAACATTTTGGCCAATCACAAAAAAAGTTGCCTTTACTCCTTTTTCTTTGAGGATGTCTAAGAGGCGTGGAGTGAGTGTAGGACTTGGGCCATCATCAAAAGTCATCGCTATGTAAGGACCATCAACATGAAGAGAACTATACTTACAATAATCGGTGGTTCCTTGAGTTTGATTGTTTGATGAGTGCTGATCGGTTTTTTCAAGAAGCGGAGTCGCTGTTGGTGCAGGAGAAGAGACTGGCGGGGGAAGCAAAGCAGAGGGGGAAGCTGAAACTTCTTGAGAAAAGCTTTGTGAAGTAAAAAGCAAAAAAAAGAAAAAAATCCAACAAGAAAGAAGCACTTGAGATGCATAAAAATTTTTGTTCTTCATTAAAAGATTGATGTTAGTCTGGTGAACTTATGGAATCCCAACTCCTCTATTTTATTAAGAAAATGATTGAAATGAACTAGCGCACCAAAAGCTAAATTAGCCCAGGATGATTGTCAATTGACTCTCCGTATTTAATTTCCCTCTTCTTTTTACTATGCCTGAAAAAAAGTCTCCTCCTTCCGATTCAATAGAGTCAGCCCTAGCGCGCTTAGAGACTATTGTCAATACGATTGAAACAACTCCTCCTCCCCTTGATATCTTAATCCAACGATATGAAGAAGGTGTCGAACTTTTAAAATTTTGCCAACAAAAGCTGCAAGCAGCTGAGAAACGGATTGAACTAATCACTCGTGATGCACGAGGAGCAATGGTCCTAGAACCTTTTGATTCCTCTTCTTCATAAAATAGAAAGGTGATTTTTTTCTTCATTTTTTCTCTAGTTTTTTAAATTTATTTTGAACCGACACAATTTCATTGATTCACACGAAAAGCTTCAAACTCTTCCCGAGAGTTCTCTTCCCTCTCTCGCCCAAGAAATCAGAGAGGAGCTTATTAATACGCTCTCGAAAACAGGAGGGCATCTTGGACCGAATTTAGGTGTTGTAGAACTGACCATTGCCCTCCATCGTGCCTTTAGAACACCAGACGACAAAATTCTCTTTGATGTCAGTCATCAAGGTTATGTTCATAAAATGCTCACTGGTCGTCGGGATCGCTTATCAACAATGCGTCAACATGGTGGTTTAAACGGATTTTTATTACGCAGCGAGAGCCAGCATGATTCTTATGGTGCAGGACATGCAGGAACAGCTCTCTCTGCTGCTCTCGGAATGGCTGCAGCACGCGATCACTACAATCAGAAGAATCATGTCGTCGTTGTTGCTGGTGACGCTGCTTTTACATGTGGTGTTAGCTACGAAGCACTCAATAACGTTGCCGCAACAACAAAACGATTAATCGTCATACTCAATGACAACAAATGGTCCATTGCTAAGAATACTGGTGCTATTGCTCAACACTTCAACCGTATTGCTACAAGCCCTGCTTATGCCCATCTTCACGAGCAAGCTGCCAAATTTATCGAATGGATTGGTGGAAAAAAAGCCCGCTCTCTGGCTCACAAAATTGAAACTAGCGTTAAGCAAATTTTGCTTCCTAGTGTTATTTTTGAGAACCTGGGATTGCGCTACTATGGTCCTATTAATGGTCATGATATTCCACTCTTGATCCGAACTTTTGAATTTCTAAAAACTCAGCAGGAGCCAGTGATTCTCCACATCCTCACGGAAAAGGGAAAGGGTTATGCTCCTGCCCTAGCCAAACCTCACAAATTTCACGGTCTTGGCAAATACAAGCTAGAAACAGGAGAAACAGATTCCTTATCAACACCAACTTACTCTGAAATTTTTGGAAAAACATTAGCTCGTTTTGCAGCAGATGACCCTTCCCTGGTAGCAATTACTGCTGCCATGCCTGATGGAACAGGATTATACAACTTTGCAGAAGCTTATCCCCATCGATTTTATGATGTCGGTATTGCCGAAAGTCATGCTGCTCTCTTTGCTGCAGGAATGTCGGCTGAAGGGCTCAAACCTTTTTTAGCTATTTACTCCACGTTTATGCAGCGTGCTTTCGATATGATCGTTCATGATATTGCACTGCAAAAACTCCCTGTGAAGCTCTGCATGGATCGGGCTGGACTCTCGGGTGATGATGGCCCAACACATCATGGGCTCTTTGATATTGCCTACTTGCGAGCTATTCCTCATATGATTCAGATGCAGCCTAGAGATGAAGAGGAGTTTGTCAATATGCTCTGGACGATGCTCCACTATCAAGAGGGACCAATAGCAATTCGCTATCCTCGTGGTGTGGGAGTAGGAGTGGCACCCAGAAAAACTCCTTTACTACTCCCCATTGGTCAGGCAGAACTCCTTTGTGATGGGGAGGATCTTGCTATTTTGGGATTAGGAAATTTTTGTACTATTGCCCAAGAGGTAGCTCTAGCGCTTCTTAAAAAGGGAATCAAAGCAGCCGTGATTAACCCTCGTTGGATCAAGCCGCTTGACGAAAACATCGTGAGAACATTTGCTAAGAAAACAGCGCTGCTTGTAACACTGGAAGATCATGCCCTCTCCAATGGCTTTGGCACAGCAGTTGCCGAGTTCCTTCTAGCAGAAAATATTCAGCTGCCACTCTTGCGCATAGGATGGCCAGATCATTTTATTGAACATGGCTCTCTGCCTATTCTAAGGAAAAAATATGGACTCACTGTAGAAGCAATTACAGAAAAAGTTGCTAATTTTTTTCTGAAAATTTCCTAGCTTCTCCTTCATGAACTCCCCGTTTTGAGCTATAGTCAAATTACTTAGAAATTACAGGAGAGAACGCAGAGATTTTTGAAAAAGGCAAGGCCGAAGACCGAGCGCTATCTCAACGATAACGTGATGGGATGAGAACGCTGCATTTTTTAAATAAGATCAAGTCAATTTCCTGTAATTTCTAAGTAATTTGACTATAGTTCTTTCTTTAGACAGGGGTGACTTTAAGAGGGATTGTTACCAAAATTTTTACTTCTTGCTCCTCTTTGGTTTTCTGTTGATATCCATTCTCGTAATCAATACGAGTGACCTCTCTATAGTAAGGATAAACATAGCAGAGCAGGAATGTCTCTGCTTGAGGAAGCTGAGGAAGTGTTAGAACATTTTCTTGAGAATACAACAAAGGAGTTTCCTGAAAAAGATGATCATCTTGCTCTTCCTTAGTAAACTGAAGGTCACTCCGAAAACTGGTAGAATAACCATGCACAGAGAGATGGAGAAAACTAGGGATTTCTTTGTAGGAAGAAACTTCAATAGTAGAACTCAATTGAAGAGTTGGAGTGTCCGTATTCTCATGCAGCAGATGCTCTACTTCTTCGTTGCTAAGAATAATGTCGATTGTTCTTACTGCACAAGTATCGGAGGCAGGAGAACGGAAGGGAGAATTGATGTTTATATTGCTATTTTCTCCTCCACCTTCTTCTAGCGGACGATTGTACGCAAAAGAGAATCGGTCCTCGGCTATTGTATAAAGAACTTTGGGGAGAGGAGATCCCACCTTCTCATAAGCATGAAGAGCGAGAGTTTGAAGAAAAAGAAAAGAAGAAGCAAAGAGAAAATTCTTGATAATTCTAGAGTAGCGAAGGCTTTTTTTAAAGTTTGTCATCATTAAGTTTGTCATCATTAAATAAATCGTAGTAAGTCAGTGAATCTTTTTTCACAAGAATCAGTAACAACATCTTAGACAAGAGAAGCTACCGTGACGTTCAAAATTTCTCTCTACTGAAGTCAGCAAAAAGGCATTACTTCTGGAGCAGACATCCTTTTTTTAGCTCAGAATAAAAAAAATAAGTGTGAGTCGATTCTTATTGCCGTCAAGTTTCTTTTGCTCTAAGAATTTCAACTCATTTTTCAATCTTCTCTATACTTATGAATTCTCAACTCATCGAGCAAGCTGCTTTGGTTATTCCCAACAAACAACTCTTAGTCAATGTTGTTAGCAAACGTGTTCGCCAACTCATAGCAGGCAGCCGCGCCTTAGTAGATCATCCTCCTTCGATGGGTTTTGCTGATATTGCTCTCTTAGAAATAGCGGAACGGCGTATCTCACCCTCGAATTTTTTCTCCAAGGCAGAAGTATCAGTAGGTTAATTGCTGACCATGGTTCTTGCTCAATGGAATAGGGTTGCTCCTCTTTTTTATGGAGAATGATGATTGAGCTCATTTTCTTTGGTTGATGAGTGCTGACATTGTTCTTAATCGCAAAGCATTTCGAGATTTTGAGATTTTAACTCGTCTTGAAGCTGGTCTCTCTTTACTTGGTACCGAAGTAAAATCAATTCGTCGAGGACATGTTGACCTTCTAGGTGCTTTTGCTCGCTTTGAAAAAAATGAGCTCTACCTCTGTGAAGCAACTATTGAAGCCTATGCTCAAGCTAGCCATCAGACTCATGATCCAAAACGTCCTCGCAAGCTACTTCTTCACAAAAGAGAAATTAATTTTCTAGCTCAAGAAACATTGCGCCACGGGAAAGCTCTTCCCGTCCTTCGCCTCTACTGGAGAGAGGGCAAAGTTAAAGTAGAAATTGGTGTCGGCAAGGGAAAAAAAGCTGGTGATAAGCGCCATGACCTAAAAAAGAAAGATGCTCATCGTGAAATGAATCGAGAGGTTGTTCGATTTCAAAAACAACACTCCAAATAATCGCTCCTACTCAAAAGAACATTCCCTCATACGCTCTCTTCATGCTTTTGCTGATCGATAACTACGATTCCTTCACCTACAATTTAGTTCATTACTTCGGAGAGCTTGGAGCAAAACCAGAAGTCTTCTACAATGACCAGCTCACTGTTGAGGAGCTTAAGGAACTCCATCCTGATTATCTGTGTATTTCTCCAGGCCCTGGAAGACCTTCTGACGCGGGTCACAGTAAAGAAATCATTGAATCCTTAGCAGGAGAAATTCCTATCTTAGGAGTCTGTCTTGGTCATCAGTGTATCGCTGAAGTCTTCGGAGGAAAGATCGTTTGCGCTCAGCGCCTCATGCATGGAAAGAGCTCCCTCATTTATCATCGTGGAGATGATCTTTTTGAAAATCTTCCTACTCCACTATCGGTCATGCGTTATCATAGTCTTTTAGTAGAACGCGAAACTTTTCCCGATTCTCTAATCATCACAGCCACCACAGCAGAAGGAGAAATCATGGCGCTACGTCATCAAACCTTACCTCTTTGGGGAGTACAATTTCATCCTGAATCAATCTTGACTCAAGCGGGAAAATTGCTGATTAAAAATTTCTTGAAAAATAGCGTTGCCAAATCCAGCAAATAAAAAATGCTCCATCGGCCATGAATGCTGCTACGAGCTCTTTGAGCAATGCCATTCCAGTAGAATTTCCTGCACTATTGAGATGAAGCATCGCTGTGAAACGAGCATGATCCCTTTGAACCAAAATATTTTCTTGGGGTAAAAGCAAGGAGAGCTTTTGATACAATTTCCAAAATGCTCCTCGTTGTCCAGAGAAGCGCCACCCTTGCAGGAGAAGACGTTGAGATTCTGAAAGATGATCTCCAAAAGTCTCTCTAGCGACTCTTGCTGAAATCGTAGTTATTTCTTCTAGGGCTTGCTCCTTGTTTTTCTTCGACAAGGAACTATCTAAGTGCCGATAGCAAACTAAACGATTTGGAAGATTTTTTGTATCATAGCCAGCTGCAATTAAACGCGCCCAAAGATCATAATCTTGAGCAATACGATACTGGGGATCATAGCCACCTAAGAAGCGGATAATATTAGTTTGAAAACAAACAGAGGTATGTAGAAAAGGGTTTGCTAGTGCCATACTCCAAACAATGACTTCCTGCCTAAGGGGAACATCAAGAAGCCCCACAAGCTCATCACGCTCATTAATCATCACTCCAGAAGTGCCCACAAGAGCAAGATGAGGATATTCTTCTATAACTTTCATTTGCTCTTCAAATCGAGTTGGCAGTGAAAGATCATCTGCATCTTGCCGAGCAATCCATCTTCCGCGAGCTTCACGAAGACCTTGATTCAGGCAAATAGTTTGACCTTGATTATGCTCATTGGTGATCAAACGAAAGCGCTGGTCCCTATGAGCATATTCTTGAGCAATCCTTCGTGATTGATCTGTAGAAGCGTCATCAATAATTAAAAACTCCCAATCCTTGAATGTTTGTTGGCAAATACTCTGGAGAGAAGCAGACAGATATTTCTCCGCATTAAAAACAGTCATTAATACAGAGAGAAGAGGCGATGAAGATTCCATGAGAGCTATCCTCCTCTTCAAACATTAACCGCAAACAACTAAATACATATCCTCTGGAATCATTTTAGAGAGTGTACTTACCATATCCCCACGCAGCATGGTAATGAGTGTTCCTCGTTGAGAAGCTCCAATAATGACCCGCTCCGCTCCAATCATTGAGGCTAAATCAGCAATAGCATTGGGAGGAGAATCACTAATCGTGTAGCATGGTAGAATCATCTCTCCAAGTCCCTTTTTCTCCAAACTCTGAAAAATTGCCTTAGCATCTCGATCATCATACCACTTCTTCTTACGATCACCAGGTGCAATCACTGGCTGTTCACGTACAAACATCACATAAAGAGGACGACCGGTCTCTTGAGCTTCACTAACGGCAAAATCAAGTGTCTTCCCTACTCCTCGCACTGCTGCTAGAATAGGACCACCATGATGCTGTGTAGGATGCTCAAAGTTAGTTCGATGAAGTGATCGTGTTTTAGCAGTTAAAGCCGTCAGTTCTGAAGAGCTCAAAGGAACTTGAGCAACCTTATGATGATGGAGCTGATGTCCTTTTTCTCGAGCTCGAGCTGCTTTACGGGCAGAATGCTCTCTGGCAAGACCGCGCATAATAAGCCCTACGGCTAAGATGGTCACTGCAAAGACACGAGCTCCTGGTTTTTCAAGAAAAAGAGTCACCTCAATTGCCAGCAAAATAGCAAAAGTAACAAACATCAAAAGACGTTCTTTCGTTTTTAAAACAAGTTTTCTATCCGTTGATGTTGCTCCCAAATTAGTAGCAATCGCTCCAACGACTCCAACCGCATAGAGATCCGCAAGACCTGAAATATCGCCTACCAAAAGAACAAGAGCAATTGGAATGAATGTCATGACCATGAGTGAGAAATACGGAACTCCAAATTGATTGAGCTTTGAGAACAAAGGTGGTAGCTCATGATCTTTGGACATCAAAAAGCTGATTGAAATCAAGCCAAGAAGAGCCGTATTGACAGCTGAGAGAAGAAGTAAGCTAAAGGTAATACTTACTGCCCAAGCTGCTATTGTCCCGAATAGTGGGCCCAGAGAATGACCAATGAAAACTTCAGCCATATAGCGAAGCATGTAATCTCGCACTCCTTGAGCTCCAGGAGCATTGACTTCACCACTAACACAAACCAATCCTGGTAGAGCCATCATGGCAAGACCAAGTAGAGAAGTCATACCAACCACTTCTGTTAGTACTACCAGAAGAGCCTTTGTAGATGTTCTTGTGACTACAGGAGAATGCAGAGAGCTCCCAGGGTTGAGTTTCATCACGCCTGTCGCATTGGCAATAGCTTCTACTCCAGAGAGAGCAAGCACAATACTAACAAAACCGGTCCAATGATGAATGATTCCACCATGAAGTGGCTTCAGATGAGCAAAAGCTACTCCCAGGTGAGGTAGAGCAAAAAAAACAAGCAAGAGAACGATCACCGCTGTTGGAACTGAGATGATGACAGCAAAAGCACCACTATGTTTAGGACCCAACAAATTCAAAGCTCCAATGGCTAGAATAGCTACTCCCGCAAAGTAGACAGGATGCTCAACCCCAAGGTACTTGAAGGCAGCTAGTGCACTTAGCGAAGCAGTGACGATGTAATCGGCAATCATTAAGAAAGCACCGACAATAGAAATCACTTCAGAACGGTGTCGAACACTAGCATAAACACCACCTCCATTGGGGTAGAGACGACAAATAGTAATGTAATTAACTCCAACAAGAGCTGTCAGAAGACACATGGGAACAAGGAGCCAAAACGAGCTATAGCCAGCTACAGCAAAAGCGAGCCCAAGAACATAAGCCTTACTTGTACCCCAGTCTCCATAGAGAATAGCAGCAGCTCTCTTCCAATCAATGTTGCGCGGACGTGATGTTCCAATATCTAGCATAAAGAAAAAAACTCAAAGCGATGAGCGTAACCTTACTTCACTAAAACTGGAAGCAGGACAAAATCTTCATAGAAATTCAGTGCAAACATAACGAAGATCAATCTCAAGATGAGGTACATATTTGTTCAGATCCTTGGCTGCAAGAGCATGCTCCATCGAGATGACAAGGGCTTACCAAGGGGTCTTCGTGATCTTCCATGAGGACCACCTGCAAATCAATTTTCTGATAAGAGAGCTGATCACGTGCTCTTGCTATAAAATCGAGCGCTCGGTCTGATGGTTCATAAAGACTACGCAGTTGAATGCAGACTGGTTTCTTAATGAGATGAGGAAAAGTCTCCTCCATTTCACCATCAAGAACAAAGGAGAGATAGGCATTGAGCTTTTCTTGAAGTTGGAAAAGTTGATGATCGCCGAGATCCCAAGGGCGAAACTCAAACATAGCTAAAATAAGAAGATCCTTTTCCTTATCATGAAGAAAAGCATCCAGCGTTCCTGTCTTCTCTAATCCTGAAGGCTTCTTAGAGGAAACAGGAGGAACCTTATTGATTTCAGAAGCTTCCTCAATGTTGTTGCTTCTCTCTTGACGATGAATATTAGCAAGTTGATTCATACAGAAAGATTAGTATGGCTTTGGAAACCAGAGGTAGAGCATGCAGTAAACAAGAACACCAGTAAGAGAAACATAAAGCCAAATAGGCAGCGTCCATTTGGCAATTCTCTTGTGGCGCTCCAAACAGCCCGCTAGCGCTGGCAGGAAAGTCATGATCACTAGTGGTAGAAGCAGTAGTGCCAGTGGAAGGTGTGTAAAGAGAATAAAAAAATAGAGAAATCGGGGCCACCCACTAGCGCTAAAAGCCACGTGATGCCCAGGGATATTGAAGTGGTAGATTAAATAACAGCAAAGAAAAAGTGACGAGGTCAAAAAAGCTGTAATCATGCAGCAGGCATGAGCACGTCGATACTGATTCCTGATACAGCACCAACCAGCGATCAGGAAAAGAGTACTGAGAGCATTGAGTAGAGCATTGATCAATGGCAAATCCGATAGAGTCACTAAAGAAGTAGGGAGCATCATCAGTCGTAAGATTTATTGAGTGAATGTTGATGAGTTCATTACTTAGGAAAGATGTCCCTTAGATCTGTGGATTTGCTGAGCTTGTTGAGAAGCCATATGCATGGCCCAAACAAAGAAACCTAAGAGTAAAAAAAGCACCAAGAGAAAAAAAAGGACACTCCATGAGAGAGCCATGCCAGCTTGAATGGTCTGCATCTCTTTAAAACCACCCGAAGAGGCCATTTTGCATCCTTCACAAGCCATCAAGAACGAGGACCTGGAAAAGGGGATCAAGAAAAAAATCAGGAATGTTATTTTTCTGAAACAATGATTCATGAATCGATATTTCTGTTTTTAAAATGAGTGAGGAGATTCACGGAGAAGATCTCCGATTTTGGTTAGTAATTTTTGGACAACTTCTGGATCACTCCCCTCTTCGTAACCTCTAATCATACCCTGGCGATCAACAAGCATCAAGCGCGTAGAGTGGTTAGGAGTCCCTTCTGGGTCAATTGCTAAGGGTTGCTTCATCCCTTCTTGTATAAAAGTGCTCATTGCTGGCAGTGGTCCTGTTAGAAAAAACCATCTGCTAGGATCCGCATGAATAGTGCTAGCATAGCGATGAAGAACCTCAGGGGTATCGTAGAGAGGATCAACAGTAATAGAGACTAGCTTGACTTGAGGATTGTTAGTAAGTCGAGAGGAGAGCTCAAGCATGCGAGATGTTAGCAAGGGACAGGGACCAGCACAGCGTGTAAAAATAAAATCGGCAATCCAGATTTTTCCAAGAAGATCTTCCTTTCTCAACATTCTTCCCTCTTGGGTAGTAAAAGAAAAAGGAGGGATTTCTGCCAGGAAGGGATGCTCTCGAGGATGATGATGGTTCTTCTCTACACGACGGAATGTCAATGCTGCTGCTCCGATGAGAAGAGTAGCGATGAGGAAAATGACTCCCCATCCGAGAAGGGAAAAAGAAGGTCGAGGAGAGGAAGAGGAATCCATGAACGTGAGTTCAAAGAATATAGAGAACGGTATAGAGAAAGACCCAAACAATATCAACGAAATGCCAGTAGAGTCCTACATTATCTAGCGCTACGTGATGTTGCTGAGTAAAAGAGCGGAAGAAAACTTGACGGAGAAAGCACCAGAGAATAAGCAACACCCCAATGAGAACGTGCACACCATGAAATCCTGTTAAAACAAAAAAAGAAGAGCCATAAATACCACCAAGATGAAACCAGAGACCTTCATGATAGAGATGGGTCCATTCGTAAGCTTGTCCACAGAGAAACGTGCTCCCTAAGAGAATAGTAAGAAACAGCCAACGTCGTCCACTCTTCCCATTTTTTACAGAAACTTCAACCATGTGAAAAGCAAGACTGCTTGCAATGAGCACAAGTGTGTTACAACCAGTCAAAATTTTTGGTAACGCTGGAAGGTTGGGAGTGGGCGGCCACTGAGCAGAAGCCATGCGCAATACAAGATAACCACCAATCAAACCAGCAAAGAGCATGGCTTCGGAGAGCAGAAAAACAATCATCCCAAATTTACAAACAAAGGGAGGAGCTCCTTGATGTTTTTCTGTTGGAATCGTAGGATGATCAGAAGAGCTAGTAAGAACTAAAGAGGACATGAATCAATAAAGAGGAGACAGTGAAGAGAAATACTAGTGGGGGTGCTAGTTTAGAACGTCTTCACTAAAAAGTCATTTAAAATCAATGTCTCTCAATCCCATAGTCCTTCATGATTCTGGTCACTTTAGCAATAATACTCCAGCAACGATGAGACCTAGAACTCCCATAGAAAAGAGAGTCACTCCAGCAAGCGCACACCCTCCCAAAATGGAACTTTCTAAGCCTACTCCAAGTGAATAGTCACTCAGAGCTACAAGCGTAGGAGGAGCTATCAAATAAGCTGGGATAGCAACAGCAATCATTTTCTTACTATCTTCCAAATTGGGCATTCCCGAAGAAGACTCATGATTGGAGCGACTTGAGGGAATGTCTACTTCCTTGAGATCAGCGTCGTCGCTGAAGGCAAGACGAAAGCCGACAGTTTCGCCTCCCGTGAAAATAGTAGGATCCATGCTCTGGATAGAATATTCTCCATCATGGTGCAAAGTGAAGATTCCATAGGAGAGCACGCCTCCTTGATCTCTTGCAATGATTTCTTGAAATGAAGTTTCAAAAAACGTCGCAACATGATTGGGAGCAGAAAAAACAGCTTCTATCTCTTGTTGAGTAACCAAGTGATACTTTCTTCTCAAGGAAGGTTCTTCTTTATTCTTCCAGGCACAATAAGCATTCATCGCTCTAAGATCTAGAAAGGTGATTGGATGTTCTTCCATGCCAGGAACAATACGATAGCGAGGCTTCTCCTGAAGTGAGGATGCTTCTGAAAGAAGAAAAGAACTCATCTCCTGCTTATAAAAAGCGAGTGTTTCCTCAAGAGTAGAAAAAGAGTTTAAAAAATCATGGAATTCCAAGACATTCACCAGAGACTTCATGATGTGAACATGCTCTTCTCTATTTTCATTAATGGAGCTGCCATTCTTTTCTCTGTCGTTGATCATTCCTCTCTTCATCGGAAAATTAGAAGAGCCACTAGCTTGTTGAATCGATGGTTCAATCGGCACTCCCATCTCCAGAGCATGGAGCTTCCTAGCTGAAAGGGTTATTGAATATAGGAAAAGGAAAAAGAAGAAAAAAACTTTGGGGGACACGACTAGGGGGAACTTTGGAAAAAAAGGGGAGCTTTATCCATGCTCGTGAGTCACTTTGCAAGACTTAATTCTTCTAATACTCAGCTGTCGGATGAAGAGCCCCCCTCTCCCTGTGACTTAGGCTCTCATTAGATAGTCTTTTATAAAGGCTACTAGAGCGTTTGAAATGCAGTTATATAGTCAAATTACTTAGAAATCACAGGAAAGAACGTAGAGATTTTTAAAAAAGGTAAGGCCGAAGACCGAGCGCTATCTCAACGATAAGGTGATGGGATGAGAACGCTGCATTTTTTAAAAAAGATCAAGTCCATTTCCATCTAATTTCTAAGTAATTTGACTATAGCCGATGTAGTGCCAGAAACGAGGCGTATAGATCCACCGTGTATTCTGATACGCGCGGACTTGAGCACCGAAGTGACCTCGCAATGCACAACTACAACGTTAGTGAAAATGCTCTAACTTGCTATTCGTGGTGGCAAAGTCCTAACCCAGCGTAAAATTTCTGTAATTGGTTCTAGAAGATTCTTAGGAATGATATCGTTGACTTCAAGTTCGTTGTAGAGAGCACGTGCTAGGGGAACATTTTCTACAATGGGAATATTTTCTTCCCGAGCAACAGAAATCATCCTCAGTGCAATGAACCCGCTCCCTTTAGCTCTGAGAACAGGAAGAGGTGTTTTCCCTAGTTCATAATAAATAGCAGCTGCATAGTGTGTCGGATTGGTCACCAGTACGGTTGATTTACGCGTAGCCGTTGAGGTATCTTCAAAAATCATTTCTCGCTGGAGACGACGACGATTCCCTTTAATCTGAGGGTCACCCTCCATATCATGCATTTCACGCTTTGTTTCATCCTTGGTCATTCTAAGCTCTTTCATGAGCAACTTTTTTTGAAGAATGAAATCAAAAAGAGCAATCACAACGTAGAGAGCCATGAACCAAGTAATAAAATGAAGCAACATTGGTTGAACGATATCTAAGGAGTTGAATAGTGTTGCAAAGGGAAGTGTCGCCAGCGGACCTATCGAATTTGAAATAATATAATAGAGCAGGACTCCAAAGAGCGTGAGTTTAATGGCTGATTTAACAAGCTCTAAGAGAGTTTTGAGTGAAAAAATTTTCTTCATTCCACTCAAGGGGCTTAATTTACTGAGCTGAGGGGTTAGTGGTTCTAATGAAAAAAGAAAGCCAAACTGACCCACATTAGCAATAATGACAGCAAGGGCAGCGACAATAGCTACTGGAAAGAGTTCTGAGAGTAAACAAGGAACAGAGACTTCTAAGAGATCCATAAGAGAATTCACACTCGGCCTAGCAATCGCATCAAAAACATTATTAAAAAGCCTGATGAGTGATTTATAAATATCGCCTAGCGTTAAATAAATTGTTTCCATCACAAAAAAAGTACTAATGGTTGTGACCACATCAGTACTTTTAGCAACTTGTCCTCTCTCTCTTGCGTCGCTAAGACGCTTCTGCGTTGGCTCCTCTGTCTTTTCTCCACTAGGTTGCTCAGCCATGAAAAAGTCCTTTTAAAAAAAGTGCTACTCCTGCTGGAGTGAAGAGATCATGTTCAAATCCTTCAATAAGATAGTGCATGTAAAATGGTAAAAAGATAAAGCAAAGACCACTCTTAATGGGAAGAGAAATGAAGAAAATATTGAGCTGCGAAACAAAGCGATTCATCAAACCCAATCCAAAATCCATAAAAAAGAAAATGATGAGCAAAGGGGCCCCATAGAGAATGCCTAACTCAAAAACTTTAGTGAAAAAGGGGAAAATCGTGCTCTGCCAACCAATAGAAAAAGAAGGTAAGAGCTTCTCAATGGGATAGACTTCATAACTTGAGAACATCACTTCTAATAAAGCAAGAAAACTACCTGAAGCAAAAAAGAAGTAACTAACAATACGAAGAAACATTCCTCCTATTGGAGACTCCTGAGCTCCTAACATGGGATTATAAATTCCTCCAGCGGTTGTTCCGCGCTGAAGATCAATAAGCTCTCCAGCAATTTCAACCGCCCAAAAAATTACGGAAATAAAAAAGGAGATAACAATTCCTAAAAAAATTTCCTTTGCTATGAGAATCATCATGTAGACTAAGTCCTCATGCTCAAGCGAAATCATAGGAGCCGTCATAGGAATAATGATCCCCATGGTCATGATTAAGAAAACTTGTCGAGGAAGACCACTAGCTGAAAAAAAAGGAACGATGGTTAATACAATTCCGAATCGTACCGATGCAAGAGCGAGGATCATGGGGGCCTCAATAATCCAATGGGGAAGAGAGGAAAGAGAGTTCATGAACGCTAGGTGCACTCAGATGGTAGAATCATTGGAAGCTTTGAGGAAAACTTACTTAATGATTAAGCATGGAGGGAAAATCACGGAAAGAGATGATAGTGAAGTTTAAGAGATCACCAAAGACATAATTCATAGCATAAACAATGACTAGAAAAGTAGCGATGACCTTAATAGCAAAAGGAAGAGTCTGATCTTGGATTTGGGTGAGTGCTTGGAATAAGGCTACTAAGAGTCCAACTGCTGTCGCCACAACAATAGGAGGAAGCGAAGAGGTGAGCACCAAGAGCATCGCTTGAGAGACAAGATTAACAGAAACATCTTGGTTCATTAAAATATTCCTCCTCTAGGAAATTCGATAAGTCATAATGAGGCCATCCATTAAACGCGTCCAACCATCCACAAAACAGAAAAGCAATAATTTAAAGGGAAGTGAAATTGTTGTTGGTGAAAGCATCATCATTCCAAGAGCCATCAGGATATTGGAAATCACTAAGTCAATAATAATAAATGGCAGGTAGAGAATGAATCCTATTTGAAAAGCAGCTGTTAATTCAGAAACAAGAAATGAGGGCACCAAAATAATTAAGTCCGTTTTAGAAACAGAATTTCCATATTTTGGAGGCCAAATCCGTTTGGCAGTAACAACAAAAAATTTCTGGACATTCACTTTGCTATTATTGCTTAAGAATGTTTCTATCGGTTCTTTAATTGAATCCATCATGGGCCCAATTGTAGAGAGAGTCACATTGGAAATATTGAGCTTTTCTGTCAAATGATAGGTATCCGAGAGAACGGGAAACATAACATAGAGTGACAAAACAATTGCCATTCCATTGAGCACCATATTGGGAGGACTCGATTGAAGACCTAGAGCTGTTCTCACCAAACTAAAAACAACGATGACCTTGGCAAACGAGGTAACCATGACAGCAATAAAAGGGAGCATGGCAACTACTCCCAGGACCAAGATTAACTCAAGAGGATTTCCAATATTAACATTCATTTTTTAAATTAAGTTGTGTAAGAAAAAGGGCATGCTGTCCATGAATTTCAACTAGGGATCCAGTACCCACCAAGGTTCTTTGAACCAAGAGTTTCATGGGATTCTTTTGAAGAGGTAATTGAGATAATTTTTTTGTTTTAACAAGTTGATTGATTTCCTCCATGCTCAGGGAGAGTGTGCCAGCGCTAAAGGTCAATTCTATTTCTTCCACTGGAGAAGCCAACTCTTCTGCTGAAGGATCGATCTTCTCTTTCCTCTCTGGAAGAGGAGCAGGAAGAAAATCAACGAGTAAGACTTCCTTAAATGGTTGGATCAACGCTTCAAGTTGCTTGGATTGAAGCTGCAGAGGAATTTTTTCTCCGTGAGAAAAACAAAAAAAACCTTCGCCATGGGCAAATGCTGATGGCTCATGAAAGAAAATAAGATCTCCTGGCAGAAGCTTCTTGAGCTCTGTTATCGATATTGAAGTATGACCAAGGAGAACTTCTCCTTGAAAAGTAAAACTAGCTAAATCGCCTCGCTCAACTCTAGGCAGTGATCGAGCAGCGGTGATGAGTTTTGGAAACAACGAAGATGGAATCTCAATGGCTCCTTGAAACTGAAGCTCTGAATGCTCATCGATAATTTGAAAATAAATTTTTTTCCTTGGATCTGTTTTTGCTTCTTTCTCTTCAATCAAAGAGAGAGGAATCTGAAAAAACTCCTCGAGAGCATCAATGATTTGACGACTTAGAAAAGCTCTGAGGGCTAGGAGAAAGTCATGGGGAATATTTTCCTCACCTCCATACTGTAGTAACAATTTTGAAAAATTACTTCCAGAACTTGGCTTGAGTACTAGAGAAAGAAACTCTTCTCCACTCTTGAAGAAAAGTGTAAAAGCATCTGCCAGAGCGTCCGGCTCCAAAGAAAGGAGAAAACGTATGCTCTGAGTTGTTTTTTTAATTGGGAATAATCGCTGAGAGAAAATCAACTCTTCGAGTAGATCCACATCATCTTGAGAAAATTCTCTTGGTTTATAAAGTTTCATCATGATGATTTGAATTCCTCTTACCTTCCTGATGAGAGCCTGCAGAATCATCTTCTCCTCCTTGATCACTCTTCCATTCAGCAGAATAAGAGGAGGTTAAATATTGATTTTTCACTTCGACAACTTGTCCAGGGCAAAGAGTAGTAAGATGATTTTGCAATGTTGTTAGATGTTCACTCAGGAGAGCATTGCTCGCAGCACTTGTAGTAGAAAAATCAACCTGCATTTGAGTTTTATTAGCATGAATGTGAATGCTTGTTCCCTCTAGAACATCACTTCGTAGTTGAAAAGTGATATCTTGACCACTCGCGCTATTACGACGCACTTGACTTACGGTAGCCGTAAGTTCACTCATAAAATCAGAAATATTTCCTGTACGTAGAGCACTAGCGAGTGATTTTGAAATATTGCTTCCAAGCTCCTGAGCAGATGATAGAGCTCCTTCTCTCTTGAAATCATCAATGTACTGACTTTGGGGAGAAGAAACCGAAACTCCTAAATTTTCTTCTACCTCATGAGCACTCTTATTCACTCCCAACTCTTCTTCACCAGCGGCCACATCCGATAAATCAACTTGATTAGTGGCCACATCCGATAAATCAAACGAAGTCAAGGAAGAATTCACTCCCAACTCTTCTTCACCAGCGGCCACA
>JAJZSL010000002.1:0-273389 GCA_021849805.1 bacterium | reverse complement strand
ATTCACTCCCAACTCTTCTTCACCAGCGGCCACATCCGATAAATCAACTTGATTAGTGGCCACATCCGATAAATCAAACGAAGTCAAGGAAGAATTCACTCCCAACTCTTCTTCACCAGCGGCCACATCCGATAAATCAACTTGATTAGTGGCCACATCCGATAAATCAAACGAAGTCAAGGAAGAATTCACTCCCAACTCTTCTTCACCAGCGGCCACATCCGATAAATCAACTTGATTAGTGGCCACTCCTGATAAATCAACCTGATTAGTGGCCACATCCGATAAATCAAACGAAGTCAAGGAAGATGATGCTGCTGAAAGAAGCTCAGAAAGCGTACTCATTGAATGATTGGTAGAAACTGAGTTGCTTGCCAAATTAGTTGTCATAAAACCTCCTCCTTGGGGAAAAATCTCCTTTTTATCATCCTCTTTTGCTTCGTTAGCATCAACTTGTTGAGTATTTTTTGCTTTAGCATGGACTTGCAGGCTGCCTTCATGAGTAGGAGTCAAAGTTGCTTTACGTTTTGTACTCTCTGAGGGAAGAGATGTTGATCTGCTTGATTGAAGATGATGATGGGGAGTAGCAAGATCCTCACTGCTGCGAGGGGAAATTTTAGCTTCTTGAGAGTGACTCTTGTTGGTGAGCTTTTCTAAAAAATCTTCTGTATGATGACTTGAAGAAAGCTCTTTGGGCATTGGGACTGACTTCTTCTCAAGAGAAGGAGCGGGGCTACGTTCTCTTGGAGAGGCTAAGGATCCTTGTGATTGAACATCAAAATGATGACCTTGGAAGGGCTCAGCACTATTATTTCCTCTTAGAGGATCGTTCTCCGAGGAATCAAGAAGAGAAGAATAATCGGCAGAATGATTAAGAGCATAAAAGCCATGCATCTCTTCGAGGGCATGAGCAGCAGCTGATGCAGAAGAAGAGGAGGAGTTGGTTTGTGATTGGGAAGCAACTTTTGATGATCGTGAGATACTCATGGTTTTAGAAAACAGAGTGGTTTTAGAAAACAGAGTTTATTAAGAGAGATCCTTTATGCAAGGATCATTACTCTTCAACCTCGCGCATAGCAAATATCGTTGCTGCTATTTCCTCGATATCGGCTTCTTCTGCTTGTGCCTCTTGAAGCATCTGCTCTTTTTTCCAAAAATCATGGTGCTGATTAATCTTCCAAACCTCTTTGTAGGCCTCTTCGTGCTCATGTAAACAACGTTCTGTTTCCTGCTTAGCTTCCTCGAGTTGTTTACGAGCTTCATCAAGAGCAACAACGTAAGTTGACTGTTTCGATCGATTCCAGCTGATTTGATGGGTAACATCGGTGACCTGATGAATCGGATGGAGTTTTCCAAGAACTCTTTGAAAAAGACGGCTGGCTTCCTCTTCCATCCAGAGGCGATAATCCTCAAGAGCTTTCTGAGCTGATGTTACCTCTCCTTGACAATGAGCTTCCTGTGCACGTGCAGCAGCCAGCTTGCGTCCAGCTTCTTCCTCTTTACGCATTCGCAACGCTCGAATAGGCTCCAGAGGATAAGTTTTCATCCAACAAGGATTTCAAGTTTTCTAACTGTTTCCTCAAAAGTAGAACGATCTCCCAGTGACTGCCTGAGGAAGGAATCCATCATCTCTTTTTTCTCAATAGCCTCATCTGTGGTTGGATCATTGCCCTCTTTGTACTCTCCAATTTTTAGTAATAATTCGGCTTCTTGATATTTGGCGAGAAGCTCTCGAAAGCGCCCAGCAGCACTCAAATGATTGGGTTGAGAAATCTGTGTCATCACGCGACTGATAGAAGTCAAAATATCGATAGCAGGATAGTGATTAGCAGCTGCCAATTTGCGAGAAAGGATAATATGTCCATCAAGAATAGAACGGACTTCATCAGCTACAGGTTCATTCATATCATCTCCTTCTACCAGTACTGTGTAGAGAGCAGTAATCGATCCCACAATGCCTGGACCAGCTCTCTCGAGAAGCTGCGGAAGAATAGAAAAAACAGAGGGGGGATAGCCACGCCGTGCTGGTGGTTCTCCTGTAGCCAAGCCAATAACACGCTGAGCTCTTGCAAAACGAGTTACCGAATCCATCATTAAGAGTACTTTTTTTCCTTGATCCCTAAAATACTCTGCAATAGCGGTGCCTACATAAGCTGATTTAAGACGCTCGAGAGCTGGTCGATCCGAAGTCGAAACAACCATCACCGTTTTCCTTCTATTCTCGGGAGTCAAGGTCATTTCTAATGTTTCTCGAACTTCACGTCCGCGCTCTCCAATGAGCACCATGACGACAACTTCAGCTTCCGTGTTGCTGATAATCTGTGAGAGCAA
Organism: bacterium; assembly: GCA_021849805.1. Taxonomy (GTDB): domain Bacteria; phylum Verrucomicrobiota; class Verrucomicrobiia; order Chthoniobacterales; family UBA6821; genus CAIWMF01. The sequence continues at coordinate 271,058 of JAJZSL010000002.1, read as the reverse complement.
TGTCGACTTACCACCTCCTGCTGCAGCAAATATACCAATCCGCTGACCTTGGCCACAAGTGAGCAATCCATCAATGGCCCTAATGCCAAGAGAGAGGGGATCTTTAATAAGTGAACGTTTTAGAGGATCAGGAGGATCAGAGAGGACGTTGTAATAAGCCTCCGGAAGAAAAGGTTCCTTATGATCATCCATGATCCTTCCCAGTCCATCAACTACTCGCCCTAGAAGCCCCATTCCAACACCAACCTGATGAACCTTGCCTGAGGCAATCACCTCCGTAGTGAGCGAAAGACCTGTAAAATCGCCTAAAGGCATGATCAGAGCACTTTCTCCTCGAAAACCAAGCACTTCAGCATCGAGAGATTCCTTAATACCAGGTCTTCTTAATTCACAAAGCTCTCCAATCTTACTATCAGGTAGAATCGCTTTGACCAACATACCAACAACTTCTGTAATTTGCCCACGCAGTGGCTTAGGCTCTGCAACTAGAGAAATTGAAGCTAGCTTCTTGAGAAAACTCTCCCCCAGAGGATCCTTATTAAGAGCAGAAGAATTTGCTGATGGTTCTATTGGAGGAAGCACTTGATTATTCGTAGCTATTTCATTCATGGTTTCAAGCTAAGGAAAGTTTTATTGACGTTTCTGAGTGGTATTTTCAAATCACTACTTTCTTAAAAAGTATTTTTCTCTCCTTTTTTCTCCAAGGTAGAAGCACGGTTCATTGCCCAGAAGCTTCTAACAACGAGCGTTCCAAAATCATTAGCTGACTTTCAAGCGATGCATCAACAAGACCCAAAGGAGATTCTAAAATGCAGGAGTTAGGTACTAATTCCTCACGCGTTCTCACCTCGATTTTAGAGCCAATTGGCATGAGTGCTTGAAGTTTTGGAAGTGCGGCCTCTACTGCTTGCCGATCACGAGGATGAATTTGAAGTACGATACGAGGTTGTTGTTTTAACTCTTCAAGAGCTTTGCCGATGAGCTGATAGAATCGTTCTTCAGCAGGGAGATCGATGATGAGGCGTCGAAGACAATTCATCACTATAGTGACCAATTGTTGTTGTGATTGATCGTAATAGTCGAGAGTAGCCAACACCGTTTTAATATGATGGAGAGCAGCAGCAGCTTGCCCCTGCTTGATTCCATCATCATAGCCTCTTTTTTTCTGATGTTCAAATTCTCGTTGAGCATCCTCTGCAAGAGCGGAGCAGCGTGCTCGTGCTTTTTCTAAAAGATCAACTGCTTGTGTACAAAGGGCTACTTCTTCTTGTGCAAGAAGAGGACCACGCTGTAAATAGCTTGGTAGATCACGATCCCATTGCAATAACAAAGAACTTAGAGCCACGCTCCAACCTCCTTCCAAAGTTGATAGATGACTTCTTCTGCTTTTAGGGACCATGGCAGTGGAGCATCCTGATATCCTTGAGCAAAGCAACCTGGAAATTTGGTAGCAATCCTTTCTTGAGTTCCCCGTTCTTTAGAAGAAAAAGCCTGTTCTACAAGTATCCGAGCTCCCTCTACAATGGCTTCAGTAATGTCACTACTGTTTAAAAAAGCATGGTGAAGTGACTCCAAAAAATATTTTTCTCCACCAGCACCTAAGAGAACAAATTGGAAAGCATCATCTCCTAATCGTGAACGTAATTTTCGGACAGTAGTACCATCAATGAGCTTTGCAATTTCACTTTTCATAGAAAAGGAGGCTCCCAAAAGTGCTAATTTCTCAAAACGCTCAGGAGCAATCATAGCAATCTCCCAAAGTCGATCCTCAGGAGTCCAAGTGACCGTTGAGCTCCATAACAATCGAGCACGTAGTTTTCTATTGATATAAGCTTTGACTCGATCATCACTGAGGAATAAAGGCTGAAGAGAGATTGGAAAAAGGGAAGAGAGGGTCGCCTTGGAAGCGTGCTGCAGTGGAGAAATATTCCAAGAGAGCCACTCTTCTAGCAAAGAGGCTTCAGGAGCACCCTTCATCCAAGAGGTTAATACTTCATCACTCCAGAAACTCATGCCTCTTCTCCTCCTTGAGGAATTGATGATGGAAGTGATGTAGAGCTAGAAGCTGGTGGAGCTGTTTGAGAATAGGTTATTTTTTCGGGTTGATTACTTGCTTGAGATCGTTTGTTAAAAAATTCCACGATGACTTGTTTTCCAAAAATAAGTGCTACCACCAGAGCAATGCTCATAAGCACAAAGGCTAGAATCACAAGCCAAAAATTCCAGAGTGATGATTTAGGAATTTTAATGCCGAAGAAGGAAACCTCTTGTTGCAAGCTCAGAGGATAATAGTAATCGATACTCTCTGATTGAACAATAACGACAGAAACATTGTCATAATTGAGGCCTTCGACACTTTTCATGACTAACGTTTTGATTTGTGGAATGAGTGTTGGGGGGACACTGCCAGGGCGAAACTTCAAGAAAACAGAAGCAGAAGAAGGAGTTAATGTTTCGGTATAAGGATCATTTTTAGGCAACACTAGAGAAACTCGTGCAATCAAAACACCATCAATATGACTCAGTGTCTCAGAAATTTGCTGGCTGAGCGCATACATAAAGCGAATTTTCTCTTCACTGGGAGAGGAAACAATACCTGTTTTTTTAAAAACTTCACCAATGCCAGAAAATTTTTCTGAAGGAATGCCATACCATTTTAATAAATCAGTAGCTGCAGCAAATTGCTGCCGTGGTACTGAAATGGAGAAGAGATTTTCTTTTTGAGCTGTCTTAACCGCCTGGATATTGCGTACCAGCAGGAGCCCCATCATGGTATTGGCATCAGACTCTGATAAATTAGAATATAAAACTTCAGGGCCACACCCCAGAAGCATCAAACAGCTGAGCAAAAGCAGAAGATACTTGAAAAAAGGTTTCTCTTGGAATAGCGATTGCTTGAGCTTGTTGACTAACTTAAAATAAGTTTTTTTCATGAAAAAAATAACCGTAAGTGACTCCAAGGATCCAAGCAAGCAAACTTCATCTTCACTTTCAACCTGGCGCGTACTCTCCCTCCCCTATCCACGTGAGAGAGTAGAATGCTCTTACCTACATATTGCTTGGGTCAATTACTGGAAAATAAAGCTTCCTCACTTCTCACTCAAGAAGCGGAGCTTAGAGAAGCCAGGGCCTAGTGTAGATTATGATCTCTTGTGTCAAGAGCTTGAGTCCATCCTCAGTCGAGAAGAAAAAGAGGGATATGAACTCGTTTCCATACATCCCACCCATGCTGGTTCCTATTCTGTTCATACCATTCCCAAACGACCTAATCACCAGTTTTTAAGAACAGTCGCTCCAAGCCATCAGCTCCAGAGCAAAGAAGCCCTTCTCCTTATTTTCAGAGCTTCTTGGAAACATTGATTACTGCTTGCTTCTCTCCTACGGAAGATTCTTTGATCCTTGTAGAATCACTCCTTCATTTTAGAGGACTCTCCACTTCCAAGAGCACTTCTCCTAACAGGGAAAAACCAAGTTTTCTAAGAATGGCTTCCATGGTTTTGCTATTGACGATAAAACGCATTTTTATTTTTCGATCCAGGATCACTTTTAGTGACTCAAGAAGTGCTCGCCATAAAAACGTGGAAATTTCTTTTTCTCCAAGGAAATAAAAAGAGCACTGCTCCAAGGAACTCTCTCTTTTTAAATTGGCAATTTTTAAAAACCCGGCGACATCCTCTGCAGCTTGATGCTCCAAGGACCATAGAATTTTTAATTCACTCTCATTTTGCTGCAATGTTACACTCATCATCTCCTCTTAACATAAGAGTCCTCTCTCCGTGAACTAAAAATGAAGATTCTTCTTACCCTTGATATTGATGCTCCTCACTCTCCTGAGCGGACTCGCTCTGAAAATCTCCTGCGCCTTATTTGGGATCAACTCCAAGTCACTGGCTTCCCTGTAGAGTATTTTTTAAAATCAGCATCAACGCATCATCTTGTTAGCTGGGCAAGAGAACCTTCCTCCCTAGAAAAATATTTTAGAGAGACTCCTTCTTCTTTACAAAGTTATGACCTTATTATCAGCGTGGATCTTCCACCAGGAGCAGAAGCACTTTTTACTTCTCTAGGAATAAAAACAATGATCCTTCGCTCTGTTCCCTGTGCTCCTTTTGGAAACATGGTTCTAGTGCGTGCTAACTTTCAACTTAAGGATGATTACTTAGTTGCACTACCTAACTTAAAAAATTCTTACCAACAAAATTTTTGGGGTAAAAACAAATCTCCTGGTGAACGCGCTTGGTGGCTAGCTAATCGCTTTTTACTCAACAAAGGACGCAGTGATGCTTCCATTTTATTTCTGGGAACAAGTATCATGCAACCAGAGCGAAAACAGAGCGGCTCCCTTGTTAATTTTGCAACGTATCATGATTCTATTTTAGAAATACTGAAAGCTTCTCCCAACTTCTTCTACAGCTCTCCTCTTCCTATGGATCATTCTGAGCTACGCTTTATGAAGCAGCTGGGAGCAACATGCCCCTCCTTACCTATAGCACAGCTTCTCGCCTCTGATGAGTTTGATTTTTTAGTTTCCCTAGATTCTGCTTATGTTCCGGTAGCTAGAGCGTTCAATAAGAAAATTACTATTCTAGGAAGCCAGCCAACGTGGTCTACCCTTCCAGTGCGCCAATTTTGCCGTGAAACATTTTTACTCCAACTTCTCCAAGAGCAACAACTTCATTCCTCTCCATGAATCAAAACACAAACAATGTTAATCTCCAGGAGTTGTCTCAAAACTGGCGAAGCATGAGAGAGGAAGCAGCAAAGAGACTCCTTGAAACACGTCAGTTACTTCATCGGCTTGAAACAACTCCTGGGGTTGATCCTATGGCCAAGCAAGAGATCGAATCATTATCAGCTCAGCTAAAAGCTGCTTGCAATCAAATTGACGCTCAGTTCATTGTCGTACAGAAAGCTCATGAAGCAAGGGATAGGGCAGCTTATGAGGAGCAAATCGAACAGCTGATTGCAAAGTGCCAAGGGTGGTACGCTTTTTTCCGATTAGGCATTATTCATCGAGATGATTTTATCGCTAACTGGCTTCAAGCGATGGGAGTTCCTGAAGGTGAAAAAAATTCCCAGCGAGCCCATCATCTTGGGATTATCCCTAAGCATTATGCGGCAACTCAAGCTTGGGAACGTGCTCTTCTCTTTCCACGACGAGTCAGTTCCATCATTGAAATCGGCTCTGGATTTGGTCTTAGTGCCCTACGGCTCTCACGGATGGCACGTTTAGGAACCATTGAAAAACAAGGTTCACTCTTAGCCATGGCCAAAAATCTTGAAAAAGTCTCTCCTATCCACAATCGTGCTCCTTCTCTTGGATGGAGTCATTGTCTTTTCCAACTCAACAGTGCTTCAACGCTTCCACCGGAAGCTTTTGATGCTATTTGGTTTCATCGTTGTATCTGGAATCAATGGATTGAGCAGGATGGTCCTGCTTTGATTTCAGCTTTGAGTGAACTGGCGCGTCGTGCTCAGTTTTTGCTCCTCACCAGCAGCCATGAGCAACTTCTCCGAGAAGACCTCATTAGTGCTCTCTACAATCTTCAGTGTGTTGGAGAGTATCTTGAGGGAACAACACACTACTATTATTTCGCCGCTCAACGTCGCTCAGTTTCTCTTGCTGGAAGATTTTTCGAATGCACTGATATGCGTATTCATGATCCCACCTGGCAAGGTTTTGAAACACTCCATCATCATGCTGCTTATTTACCCTGGAATACTCCTTCAACAACACTGAACACAAAACGATACTTATTAGGAAAGAAGCAAGTTGCACGAACGTTTCTGAAGCGTGTTGTTGATCAACATCCTGAGTACGTTCATCATCGTGAAACTAAAATATGGCCTTCTATCCAAAACATCATTCCTGAAATCCCTAACATGCATCGCTACTGTGAGGATGAAGTTGGATACCACTTAATCCTTGATATGCATGCAACACCGATTCGACTGCCTCTTCTTCCGCTCAGTAAGGAGGAACAATTTATTATTTTGAGTGCTGCTATTAAGATTTTGCATACTCTTCGGAAAAAAAACTTACACCTCAATTTCTTAAGGCTTGGTCATTTTGTATTCACAGGAAAATTTGCTAGTTTTTTAGCTGCAGAATTCGTTGGCTATGATCGACTGGAAGAACCACTTGATGCTCTTCTATGGCTTTTGCGAGATCTCAATGCTGATATTCTCTACTGGCACGATTACCCCATAGAACCATTTCGTGCTGAGATTGTCAGCTCTCTTGCTCCAGAATATCAACCTCTGGCCAATCTAGCGCTTCGTTCAGAGAATATTGATTATTTTTTAGGAGATCCTCTGATTGAACATCAGTTTATTAGTTCATTTTAAATGCTCCTCATGAAGACTCTTGTTCTAACAGCCTGGACGGAGAATATGGAAGAAGTAGCCACGATCACGGCATCTACAAAAATTGACTATGCGCACAAGCATGGCTACCAGTACAAAGCACCTATTCTAGAACAACGCCCCAATGAATATCCCGCTTGGGGAAAATTGCGTCTTCTCTTAGACTACTTACCTACTGTCGATCGCTTGTTCTGGATTGATGCTGATTCTTTGGTGACTAACTTAGACATTTCACTGGAGAGAATTCCTTACATTGATGGCTTAACAGCCTCTAGAGACTGGGGTATTGATTCCTCTCTGCGTGATTTTTCTTCCTCAGCAATGATCCTTACTCCCAAGGCACTACCACTGATAGAATCAGCAGCACAAAAAATACATTGGGCTAACTACCCTCTTTGGGATCAAAGTAGCCTGCATGAAGCTGCTCGCGAATTTGGAAGTTTGCTCCATATTCTTCCTAGAAGGGCTCTGAATGCAGTCCCACAAGAGCTTCACCCCTTTGCTATAGAACCGTGGCAAGAAGGTGACTTTCTCTGTCACCTCACCTCTAAAAGCAATCAGGAGAGAAAAACTTTTCTCGATTCCTTTTTGCAGCGACATTAACGCTTGTTATTTTTTTCAAAGTAAGTAGATTCCTTCGAGACTTTCAGAGTCATAAGAATACTTGATGTGTTGAGTATGAGAAGAAATTGAGAGAGACTTTTTTCTTCTCTTCTCCTCTTCAATGCTAGCAAGAAACTTAGAACCCAACGCCGCCAGAAATAAACCACTCCAAAACCAACACTACAGTGCTACCAGTCACACTTGTACTGATCCTACGTTAACTCTCCTACTACCATGGCCAATTTACCGACTAATCCTGAGTATTATAATCCTAGCACTCCTATCGAAATCACTGGTACTAATCCTCTTTCCAAAGCAAACTCTGCTGTTTGCACCTATGGTTTGAATCTTAACTTTATTGGGGCTGCTCTCTTTCCTCAGATCCAAACGACCTTTACAGCACTTCAAGCTACACTACTCAATATTGATGCTAGTAACCCTGCTGCTCTTCTACAGGTTCAGCTGCTCATGAGTGAATACGAAAACGCTGTTCAATCCACTTCTGCTATGTACGCTTCTTGGGAAACACTACTCAAAGCAATCATTCAAAATATTTAAATTTTTAATAAAAAAGTTCGATTTAACTTGATGAAGATTTAAACCAAGAGTTATGGGTACCACTCAAAGAAAACATACTCCTCACAATGACAAAAACTTCTCTTTGCCTGAAACAGAGGAGGACCTTCTAAGTAGAGAAGATCGTCAAATGTTCATGGAGCTTGGTTTTACAGCCTCCACTAACTTTCTACCTTGGGAAGCTCATGCTCTTTTTGGACAACTCATGCTTGCAGAGCCTGCAGAAGCCTATGCACGTATTGGTCTCTCTTACTGTAAAATCATGGGAGGACAGTTTCATGATGCTCATCAGCTCTTAGATCAACAATCAGTCTCTTCCTCAGCACTGAAGGATTATGCGGTTGCCTTGCGTGGTTTGGCATTCCACTTAGAGAAAAAGTTCAAAGAGCGAGATGAGCTCTTCAACAGTCATGAAAATTCTCTTCAAGAAAACTCTGCTGCGCTTGGCTTTTTTCAAGTTCTACTAACACTACAACCATGAGCATTATACCTGGAAACTATATCACAAACGCTAAACCTGCTGACTTCAGCACACAAGGATACTTCTCTTCTCATCATCAAGTTTCAAAAGCAGAGCAAGACGATTTTGAGAAGAGTCTTGATGATACTCATTGGAACGAAAAAAACAGCGCGCTCTTTAATAGAGGATTAGCTGATTTGGGATTCCATCAAGCAAATGCCACTTCTAGGCATTATGTTGACGAACACAAAAAAATCATGGATGAATTGACTGATGCTGGCAAATCAAAATCGCGCCATCACCAAGGATAAATCGTCTGTCGATTTTCAAAATATATCATTAATTAATGATTGCTGCTCTACCAGCTCATACTTCATCACTAACGGCAGCTACTTCTCCAAGTTCGCTAGTACAGGCTCCGGATGCTCCTTCTCCCAATGACTTACATCAAGCCAATGATGCCTCTCTCCAGCAAGCTCATGCTGCAGCAGCTCAACAGATTTCTCCTTCTAGTAACGTTGATGCTTTTTATACAGTGGGATGCAATCAACTCCATCATGGAGTAGCTCCTTGTTCAAGGGAACATTCTTTTCAGCCATCCACTTGGAACAAAAATGATCCTTATCATTTTCCTGGAGAAAGCGCTGAAGCTCTCCCCTCTCAAGGTGCTGAAGTACATCAAGAACATGATGAGAATTTTAATTATACCAATTCTTCTCATTTATTTACTGATCCTCTTAGCTCTCTGCCTAAAAAAGGAGGATTGACAGATCCTCTTGCTATGTTCAAACTTCAAGCAGAAGTTATCGAGACAACATTAAATTGGAGTCTCTATGGTCAAATGGCATCCAAAGCAGTGAGTGGTATTCAGAGTCTTTTTAATAATCAAGTATAGCTGAGAGAAGATCATGCCTCATCCATTTGAAGCAATCATTACTGAATCAAAACGCCGTGCACATCGTACAGAAGAGCTTTTTGCTCGCTCCCTCTCCATTTGGGACGAATTAAAAGAGATGATTCAATCGACTCCTTATACAATTGATGAGTGGGCAGAAGTTGCAAAAAAAACAGGAGGAACTCAAGGAATGTTTTTTGCAGCGCATCTTGAAGTCATCAAATCTCACTTAAAGTTTGTTGAAAAAAGGAAAAAAATAGAACGGCCGCGTGCTCTTCATTTCAATACAATCCCTCCTTCTCGTCTTGTTAAGAAGGTATAAATGTTTCGATGAAACCTTTATATTACAACCCTTCTTCTATTCCAAGTAACTATACAGGGACCAACCCCATTACAACTTATAGTGTGGCTACAGTGCATCAGATGCAGCCAGCTTACTATAATCCCAATCTCTATAATAAATTTACCTTCAATTCAATGATGAATTTGTCACAAGTGACAAATTCTACTTCTCTAGGAACAAGTTATACCACAGACACAACATTAATAGGGCCTTCTTATTCAAATATTATCGGAGGGAATGTCGATCCTCTGAATACTTCTTTTTCTTATCAGACAATACAGTTCTACTCAACAGTAGCAGCTGTATCGACTCAGTTCTCTACCTACCTGACCATTTATGCGACAGATGTCACCATGGAATCAGTGACGTTTAATTATCGTTTTGGTACTGAATTGCAGACCCTTTACTTTTCGGACAACTCAAGTACAAGCTACACCCTTACTTACGAAAATATTTTTGTTCAAACAGTTGCCTATTCTGGGGTTGTTGTAGAAACTTTCTATCAAGCAAGCCCTAATTCTCCTTGGCAAGAAATTGGAGACACACCAGTTACAACATCAACTAATGTGTTTGCTTCCTATCAGACGGGAGTTCCCAACTCCATTTATGGAGAACAAATCACCACCAGTCCAACAGCTGGTTATTTCACTGCTAGTTCTACCTTTGTCAACATGCTAGGTAGCAACATTTATACTGGGCTTCTTGTCACTACGAACTCTGTTATTATTTACAATAATGAACAGGTCAGTACCTACTATAGCCAATCTCTTTCTTATCAAATTAATATTGATAATCTAACGGCTGCTCTTAATAGCGTCACTACCACAAAGTATGGCAGTGCTGTAGGATCAGGTATCATTACTGTAACTACTTTTTCATGGGCTTGGTTCAGTGAGCCTGGTACTGGTTGGACTGGAAGTCAGTATACCCTAGGACCTAACTATACATTCCAAACAGCTGTTAATTCTTATCTTTTTAATACTTATCAAGTTGTTATTACCTCATCAGTGGATGCGGTGACTCAGATTCAATCACTCTTAACTGTTCAGAACAACAATTTATCCAATTCACAAACATTTTTAAACAATGCAGTAACAACACTTCAGAGTCAGGTTTCACTAGCAGGTCAAATTATTGGTTCTCTAGCTTCAGCAAATCAAGCCATTATTACTAACATAGCATAAGAAATTTTCATTAAATCTTTTCAGAAAAAATAAAAAAACGAATTAGTATCAACTTCAGTACTCAATATATGAATCAAACAACGACTCAAGAAAAAAAAATAGATTCCTCTCCAGATAGCTCCCTTTCCCCTCTTGCTAAGAGAATTTACTCTGTTCTTAAGAGTGGAACACCTCTTTATCAAGTCCAAGGGATAACCAAAGAAAAGTTAGAAAATATCTACACCACTGCCTATAATCTCTATAATGCAGGGAAATATCAAAAAGCTATCAATTTATTTCGGATGCTTGCTTACTATAATCAGTTTGACAAAAGAGCATGGCTAGGCATTGCTGGTTCTGCTGAGATGTTAAAAGATTACTATGGTGCTATTGCTGCTTACTCTAGTGCATCATTCCTGGACCCTGAGGATCCACTCCCTGCTCTCCATGCATTTGATTGTCATTTTGCGCTGAAAAATTATCCTCAAGCACTTTCTGCTCTAGAAGCTGTTCTTCTGTTGTCTTCCAAAAAAACAGAGTATAAAGAAATAAGAAAACGAGCAGAGTTTCTAAGAACTGTTCTGGATTCAACAATACAAGAGAGTAAAGCGGCCGCTTAATTCTCCTCCTACATACAATTAACTCACTTCTTCGCTAATTCTTACTACTTACTTTTATGTCCTCTATTTCATCGAACTTACCAACGCCTCCACTAGCGTCTGGAACTCAAGAGAATGAAATTGCTCAAAAAAAAGCATCAACTCCAACACCTATTGCTCAAAATAACTCTCAAGGGAAGGTACAGATCAAGAATAACGATCGCTCTAATGAATCTGGCTCAAACAATAGCTCTCATCTCAGTACTGAGGGAACCCCCTCTCCAGAAACATCAGCTACTTCTTCCTTCAGTGAGGCTCAGGGAGGAGTAAGTGCTGAAGCTACTTCGGATGTTCCACTCCAGGATACTACCTCTCCTTTTATCAACGCTACTCTCCTCCCTAAGTCAGCAACTGACTATATCTCCAAAACTATTGGAGCTAAAGTAGCCTCAGCATCTATCACCTTAAAAATGGAGCCCACAAAAAGAGGAGCTGTTACCACTCCTGAGGTGGTCATTGTCAATGATAACGGAGCTCCTTCTCTACTGGAACCAATCTCTAAACCAGGCTATTCAACTTCAGGAACGACATCAGGTGATGATGATCCTTTGAGCTCAACACCAGAACAGCCACAAGACACATTCAATGTTTTTAAAATCGTAGAAGAGAGTGCTCAATTCAGTGTCAATTCGCAATTACAAGCCATTAGTGCTAGTGTTGCTGGAGCCGATGCTGATGAAAATATCCAACAATCTGCTATTACAAGTGAGAACGCTAAAGAAAATCAGGCTGTTGCAGACGCAGAAAATTCTAGAAATGAACAGTCTAACAGTAATAAAACAAGTAATGCTTGTTCGGGAGTAGGCTGGGCTATTAATTCTCTGACAATGGCTGCAGGAATTGCTCTTTGTGCTACAGGAGTGGGAGCTGGTCTTGGAGCTGCACTTATTGTCGGAGCTACTGCTTCTATGATTATGGCTTCTCCAGCAGGGAAAATGGCTTTATCGGACATGGCTACCTCCCTCGAAGGTCCTCCTTGTCACGCTTCACAAGAGAGTGCTGAAATTGGAGCTCAATGTATAGGCATAGGTATGGTGCTGGGCCCTTCTTGTATTGCTGGTGCAGCGGGTCCAGCTCTTAGCGCAGCGTGTCAAGCTGCGAGTGTTGCAGCAACAAGTGGTACTGAAATTGCTACTGTAACTACATCCTCCGTGGTTACCGATACCACCACTGATGCCACTACAGAAGCCACTTCTCAGGTTGCGAATACTACTAGGTCAAGTACGCCTTCCCTGGCAACTGATAATGCCGATGACGCTCCAGATCCTGAGGAAGCTGATGCCGGCTATGATGCTGCAAATGTAACATCAAGGTCTCCAGTGACTGCAGAGGATATGGTCTTAGCCGATGCCATGAGCTCCAGCAGTCAGTATGCTGGAGTTAGAGCACTTAATGCTTTTGGAACCAGCCTGGCGCGATCAAGTGCTATGGCCATGCGTTCATTAGGAACAGTCAGTCTTGCCGAACTGCCATCTCTTGCTCTTTCCAAAATGTCCACGGCGGTTTCGGATGCTGCTACCTTTCCCATGCGCTTAGCTAGTGATGTTATCGACTTTTTTACTTCTGTTTTCTCAGGAATTACCCAATTCATCAAAGAATCATTCATGACGCTCTCCATGATACGTAGTGTTGAAGAGGCCTCAGCACTGGTTTTAGCCAGCAGTAAGGAGTTATCAGCTAGTCAGAGAATAGCGGAACTTGCTAAAACTCTCTATAATGTACTGCCAAGAACTGTTCCTAATGGCATTTTTACAGCTCTCTCAGTAACAAATAATGCGCTTAATATCTATCAAGCATGGATCCAAGAACAGGCTCTCATTGCCACAGGACAGTTTACCGAAATCCAAGGAGATTTAAAAATCGATCAAGCATTCTTCAACGAAATGCAAAGCTTCATTGAAAATAGCAATACAGCGATTGGTAATATGCTCGATATTGTCAATAATGAGATTGGGCAAGCAGAAGCAACAATAGGAGAGATGAACAGCCCTCTTAGGTCAGATTTACTTTCTTAATATTAATTTTAGCTACAATTGCTACATTCTTCATGGACTTGATATCGTGTATAAGAGCTCCTGATCTCTATCAATTAAAGTCATCTCTCTTCATGATCTTATGCTCTGTAGTCTTACTGGAAAGTTAGACGATGTTTGATTAGTATAGCGTTTATGTTCATTTCTTACTCCATGAACAGCTCTCCTTTCTCTGATATTGTTCCCTTTTTAGTAGAACGTTATCACTTACCCAAGGAAGAGATACAAGCTCCACTCCTTGAATTCACTATTGATGGAGCTGTTGGACTAGAGCTACAGGAAGATGAGTCGAGGGTTTATATTATTGGGGTTGTTGTTGAGCCGCTTTTGATTCGAAATGGTGAAGAAGCATTAGCACTTCTCAAAATAGCAAGCACTCGTCTTGGAATGTCGGAAGGTGTTCTAGCTTGGGATGAGGTCAAAAAAAGAATTATTTTTTGGCTTGAAGTCACTCATTTTACTCAACGCACGGAGTTTAATGAGCACTTTGATCGATTCCTCAATCACTTGGACCTTTGGATCTCACTGGTTCCTAGATAAAGTCTATGGACAAGGCAATCCGAAGATCCTTGAAAAGATTAAAAAGTTATCCCTCGAAAAGAGCAAATTAGTGGCTTCTCTTTTCAGCTAATCAACTAAATATAGTCAATTTACTTAGAAATTACAGGAAAGAGTGCAGAGATTTTTAAAAAAGGCAAAGCCGAAGACCGAGCGCTATCTCAACGATAAGGTGATGGGATGAGAACGCTCCATTTTTTAAATAGGATCAAGTCAATTTCCATCTAATTTCTAAGGAATTTGACTAAACACAAATAGCCTGAAACTTAAGTTTTGAGTGGTTGCTCACGAAGTTTACTTGTAGTTGCTGCAAGCGTTGCCATGCTTCTTTGCAAAGCAACGATCATATTTTTATTCTTACTGAAGATATTTTTGATCTGTTGATTGCGCTCTTCCTCTGCCATGTCTTTCATTACTTCTAAGTCACTTAAAATATTGGATCTCCCAGTAGTCAATATACTCTTTCTAAGAGCAGCAAGCGATTCTTCATTAGTATAAGTCGTCGTATTTAAGGCTTTGGATAATGCTGGTGGTACTTCTTTGTTATGGATAGAAGCTAAAGCGACTCCTTTCCTAAGAACATCATGTCTTGAGTCTCGGCCAACAACATTTCCATGTGTTCCTGTTAGAGGATTTTCATGATGCGTCAGTGGATGAAGTGTACGTCCGGTATCCCGTGGATTGACTCCGTACTCGAAAATCTCTACTCCTTGAACTGCAACGGAGCCTTCCTCTCTAGTGGTTTTATGGATGTGATGCAGAAGACCTTTTTCTTGCTCATTGAGAGAGGCTGAAGAACCTGTTGAAGCAGTATTTTGTTCGACACTGAGGGCACTAGCAGCAACATGAATGGGAACTTGACTCAAGGAGGAAGATTCTATCTCTTGCTGATAGCTGCTGGTTTCCTGAGCATTAGGAGCTCCAGGAGCATAATTTTCGTCATAGAGATCTTTCTCTTGCTGAAGGTAGAGCTCAATAGTAGCCAAAATTTGAGAAGCTGCTGTTGAGTTAGCAGCTTGAGGAGCCGTGCTACTGGTAGAAAAATTCTCTGCTAGTGAGGAAAGTTCATCAAGATCTTCTTGGCTAAGAGCAGTCAATGTTGGTTCCTCTAGCTGAGGGGCAGAACCAGCATAAGCATCTCCTAGTGCTGCAGCAATAGTATCTCCAAGAGTAAGTAGTGAACTGCTAGAGATAGAAGTAGATGATAAGGTCGTATCATTATTCGAAATATCTGCTTGGCGATGATCAGCTCCAATAGAAGTCGTATAAGATGGAAGCTGGGAAGAGGAGATGGAGGAAGAATCACTCATAGTCTTATGAAAATCGGGATCTTATCTCAATGATCAGGAGTTGAGAAAGTCAGCTACTCTTGAGAAATACTTTCAAGAGCTCTGAGAAGCGATTGAGCTTTCAGCTGAAGTTTTTGTTGATTGTTACTAAGAGTACAAAGTTCAAGAGCCTGCTCAACAGCGTCCCGAGCAGCAGATAAATTCATCATATCAATGAAAGAATGTGCCAAATATAATCTTGGTTCTGGATTCAGTGGATCTTCTAGAGCAGCCATGAGGAAAGCAGCAGCGGCGGTGCGATAATTTTTACTGTTTTGGTTGGCCCCACCAAGAGCCATCCAATTTCTTGATTTTTCTGGCTCATAGAAGCAGAGAAGTCGAAAAATGTCTGCAGCTTTTTGAAAGTTCTCACTCTTGTAGAATTCAAAGCCAAGCATATACAAGACTTCCAGCTGATGAGCTGTAGGTTTTTTTTCTTCCAGGAGCTTTTTCTTCATTGTTGAAGTTCGAGAAAAATTCTTTGTGAACGGCTCATTAAGAAATTCTGAATTCATGGGAATGAGTATTTTTCAAAAAAATCAATTGGAAGAGCAAATGAAACATTACGGTTTATAGTTAATTAGGTAGGGAGCTGTCTACTGATTCTTTCGATTTTTATGGTTTTTGCTTTTGTAAGGATGGTACTAAGCGCCGAGCAGCCTCGACAACTTCTTCGGGAGTAATTTTTAGCATGACTTGACATCGATCCAAAGGCTGCTCCATAGGAGGGCAAAGATGAGGCATCTGTACTGCATTCCAATAACAAGGAGCATGGGGACAGACTTCTTTATGGTGAATAGGATAATGATTAGGATAGTATTTCACTCGTATTTGAGGTGCATAAGGCCCCCAAAGGCCAACACAAGGGCGTCCAAACATACCTGCTACATGCACCAGCATCGAATCAGGAGCAACACAAATTTCTGCTCGCTCAACAAGAAGCCACAAAAGACGAGGACGATCAAACGAGCGAAACTCTGTATTAGGAAGTCCTAAGGGCGTCAGCCAGTACTCAGAAGATTCTAAGGGACCGTAGAGACCTATCCAATAAATGTCAGGAAAAGCCTCTGCAAGGGCTCTGAAAACAGAGCGACTTTGTTCAGGAGCAAACGAACGTATCTGCTGCGAGCAGGCTATTTGATAAAAACCTAGACGACGATTAGGATAAAGTGACTGGGCAATTCCCTTTTCCATTTTTGTAAAACGAGGGACAAGTCGCTTTTCTTCATCAGGAATAGAAGTAGGATCGATTCCACAAAGTCGTAACATCAAATCGATAGGCTGCATTTGGCCATCGTGAGCATATCCATTGGAAATATATTCAAAATTCAGATGATAATCGAAGTGCTCAAGCATGGACCAGTAGCAAGGCAAAATCAAAATTGATTTAATCCAAGGAAAACCATACCAAAACATGGCTAGGTGATGCTCGGAGAGGATATGAACCTCATAACCACGATCAGCAAGAATTTTTGACAAAGGCCACGTCATGATTTGATCACCCATGCCTCCAACTCCATTATAAATGAGGACTTTCCCCTTCGGATCATGCTCAGAGTAGCGCATAGGCTTGAACATCGGTTCTATTTTGGAAACTTTCTCAAAAGGGATAGAAACTTCCCACTCTTTGAGTTTGTCAAATTGTTTGTCAGAGAAGAGATATCCTTTCCCGGCTTCAAAAACATCAGCACAACCTAACTTCACTTGAGCGTTTTCTAACCAAAGATGTTCGGAAAAGGAAATAACGTGCATGCCGTCTTCTGAATAAAAGGAAGAAGAGAATAAAAGACTTCAAGTTTCTGCGCAATCATTTTAAAACCTGGTTCTCTTTCTCATGTCCAAAATTCTCTTTATCGGCTTAGATGCTGCTGACTGGGAGCTGATCTCCAGCAAAATTCAAGCAGGAGCTCTGCCCAACTTCTCCCACTTAATGGCTCATGGAGCCTCTGGTCCACTGCGCTCTCTTTATCCTCTTTTTTCCCCAGCGCTTTGGACGAGTATTGCTACGGGCAAACGACCTTATGAACATGGCATCTTCGGTTTTACACTTCCGGATGAAACTGCTTATGGATTGCGTCCATACAATCGATATCAACGATGCTCTCCAGCTTTTTGGAACATGTTTTCTTATCACCAAAAGAAATGTCATATCATTAATTGGTGGACAACAGCTCCTGCAGAAAAAATTCATGGAGTTATTGTTGATGAAACATTTCGTCTAGCACGTCGCTCTTTTCAAGAACCTTGGGACATCCCTCCCGGGAGTGTTTTTCCTAAATCGATAGCTACCACGATAGCTCAAGAACGAGTACATCCTCAGCAAGTATCAGAGGCTCTTTTGCGAACACTTCTTCCTAAACTTTATGAAATTGATCCAAGTGCTGATTTTCGAGTGGCTGCTCTGGCAAAAATTTTAGCAGAAGATCTCACCACACTCCAAATTACGCTACGCCTCATGTCTGAGGAGTCATGGGAGTTGAGTGCTCCTTATTTTATCGGCCTAGATAGTCTTTCGCATTTGGCAATGTCCTATCGTCAACCAGCTCTCCATACAGAGAGTGAGCGTGATAATGAGCTTTATGGAGAAGTCGTAGATCGAGCTTATGAACTCTATGATAACTGGATTGGTCAGCTTATAAGAGCTGCTGGAGAGGAAACAAACATCATCATCGCTTCTGACCATGGATTCTATCACGATCATCGCAAACCGACTTTTCTAGGAATTCAAGAAACAGCTCCTGCTATTCATCACTCTCCTCTTGGCATGTTGGTGATGAAAGGGCCTAAATTTCATCAGGGTATAACGATCAAGCATGCAACAATTTTGGATCTTTGCCCGACTCTTCTTGCGCTTGCTGACTTACCTGTAGGAGAGGATATGCCAGGCAAAATTCTCTCAGATGCATTTTCTTATCGACCGACTCTTAAGAAAATTAGCTCTTGGAATCAATATTGGAGCTTCTCTTCGTCTCCAGCTCTTCCCTCCTTAGAAGAAAGAAAAGCTGCCCTAGAACAACTAATTGCTCTTGGCTATCTACATAAAATTCCATCGGATCGCGAAGCCATGTTTCGGGAAGCGCAATGCAATGAGTTATTCCATCATGCGCTCGCTTTTTTTGATGATGATCGCTTTGAGGAGGCTATTCCACTCCTTCAACAAGCGCACGATCTTGCGCAAAAAGGCCCTCATCCTTCATCACGAACAGACATTATTGTAACTCTAGCCATTTCTTTCTGGCGCCTGGGAGAAGAACGAAAAGCAGCTTTTTATTTTTATCAATTTGGACGTTTCCGCCGTCGTGATGCTCTAGAAGCGAAGAGAGAGCTTGAGGAAAAAATCTCCTCTCCATTAACTTCTCATCTCTCTTTTGCTCAACTTTGGGAAGTACGTCTCCTGCTAACACGAGCTCAGTTTCATGAAGAAGGTATCCATTTTATGAGAAGATTGGCTCGTTTTCTCCACCATCGACGAGAGGAGGATCTTCATGCTCTTCTCTCCTATGCCAGAGCACACCCCCAAGATTATTTTGCCCAGTTACATGCTGGTTCTTTGGCTCTTGAGGACCAAGAGGAAGAAGGAATTGATCTTTTGACCCGTGTTGCAGATGAACGACCTGAAGAATCAGCTCCTCTGGCCATTTTGGCCAACCACTTTTGTCAAAGGAAAATCTTTGCTGCAGCAGAACAATCTGCTCGTGAAGCCTTACTAAGAAACCCACTTGATCGTCTTGCTTGGCTAGCATTAGCCACTACTCTTCTTCATCAAGAGCATTATGCAGAAGCCTGGCAAGCAGCTCAAGAAGCCAAGAAGAGCGTGATTCAAGAAAAGCAAGCCAATCAACTTCTTGCTCTTATAGAGTGCCGAGGAGAAAAGAATTTCACCTACTTCAACCAAGCTCTAGAATATCGTCCAAGAGAGCTCGAAGAATCAAAAATCTTGTTTCAAGGGAACGATTCTTTAACTACCAGAAGTTTTCAAAAAAATCGATCTCATCGAGAAAAAGTTTTGCTTCCTATAGATCATTTTGCAGATTCCATTACTGAATATCCTATTCTTGTTACTGGCCTTCCTCGCTCCGGAACTTCCTTGATCATGCAAATGCTCGCTGCTGGTGGCCTCTCTATCAATACCGATCATGCTCGTCAAGCAGACAAGCACAATCCTCGAGGTTATTTTGAGCATGAAAAAATCAAAACTATCAAAACTATTAAGGATACATGCCCAGCGGGAGTTGTTACAAAAGTGGTCCTTCCCCTTATTTTTAATCTTCTTGAGCATGAAAGATGTTCTCTGATTTGGATTCGGCGTTCTCTTGAAGAGGTGATCGAATCACAACATCGTATGGCTGGTTTGAACATCTCTCATCGAGAACTTGAAAATATTTATCGCTACTACGAAGCAAAAATGGAGATATCTCTTCAACAAAACGGCTGGCCTTCTTTACAGTTAGAGTACTCTTCTATCATTGCTAACCCTCATCAAACAGCTCGAGCAGTTTGTAATTTTTTAAAACACGATTTGGACCAGGAAGCTATGGCCAATGTTGTCACTCCAAGCCTTTATCGAGTTAGAAAAAAAAAACAACAACATTCTTCTCGTCGTAAAAAGTAAACTATCGAAGCTCAAAAGAGTTTTCAGAAACAATGCTATCTTTCTGATCGCTATCATTATTTTTTTAAAGAAAATTAATAGGAGCATTCAAGTCAGCGTTTCATCAATGACATGAAGAACTAAGAAACTATCAGATCAACATCTCTACTGAATCCTTCAATAATGAATACCAACTATAATCATACAGGCTCTCCTCAGCCTTTTCTTTCATCCAGAGATTATCCTCATGCCGATCTTTATGAAAGTTTTGCTCAAGATCCACGACATGAGGAAAGAATTATTTCCTCAACAACGACTAACTCCATTTATTCTCTCCCCTCTAATGCTCCAGCTGAAGAGATCTCAACAATTAATCATTGAAAAATTGTTGATGACTTTAAAAAAGCACTACGTCAAAAATATCAAGACGAAGAAATCATCAATTTCTTTGTGACTCATTATCAAGACCAAGCACTCGAACATGGACTCCATACCAGGATGCTCCACTCTGTCCTGGAACAAAGCAACGTGCTCTATGAGAGAATGGGCTCAAATTCTTTTCTACCACGCTCCGTAGTGCCTACTAACCGACTTCCTACGAACGTACAAGCAGAACATGACGCCACCATGGATCGAGCTGACTTGCATGCCCGTTACCAAAGGATCGAAGGCTTTCAGCGTCAGCTTGAAGACAAATATGGTCCTTATTATGGCCCCATCCTTGTGAGATATTTTAATCAAGTCCATCAACATCAGGCAGCTCTTAACGGGCTGACCGATGAGATCGAAGAAGATGTTCATCACCATGCCATCAATCTCTTTGAAGCTGAGCTGCAGTCAAAACATGGGCCCTACTATGGTCCTCTTGCTCGAGTCTACTTTGGGCACTATTACAGAAATGAAGCCTTAGAGCATGGTTTCAGTGAAGAGATGCAACGAGACATCGATGAATATGTTCTCAATACTTTTGAGCAGGAACTTCGCCAGCATTACAGTAATATCTATGGTCCTTACTATGGAGAGAGGGCCTGTCAATTTTTTCGTCAAATGTATCGAGAAACAGCGCTACAGAGTGGTATTAGCAATGGCATAGTACAAGGCATTAATAGTTTCATGCGATCAGTGGTACCCAGTCCTCTCGCTGGCGGAAATTCCTAAAGTTCCAAATTCCTAAGGTTTCTTTTTTTAAATAATTTTTCACTACGCTCCAAAATAAAAATGATTAATAGAAGAGCACTCTTCTAGAAGCTTCATTCCCTCTACATTACTGTTATTCCTGGATTCGCGGGAATGACACTGTGCGAAAGCGCTCACCAAGAGCATGAGAGAAAATGTCATCAAAATTTTATTTTGGAGAAGAGCGATCATTTTTTAGGTTTCTTCAGTTTTGAGCTGTCGTCAAATTACTTCAGTAGTTTCCGCTCCAGTAAGAATTAGAGATGCTTCGGCCAAACTGCTGTTTTCTCTGTCTGTATCCAAATAGAACATCCTTCTGAAGAATTGCTAGGAGAAAGAAGTTTCCCTTCTCGAAGCTCTTTTCTAATAAGTTGACGGAGATGATAAGAATCAAGATGAAGAGCAAATGATGGTAGCTGCGGCTCTCTAAGACGCACTCGCCTTGCTCCTATACCTCCGTCAGCAGGATCTTTCTCAGGAGTAATGAGTTCATAATGAAGGAAGAGATAGCGATCATGATAAGCTTTCTGGCAAGAGAGTGAGCGTAACGTAAGGAACTTCACATTCCCAATACGCGAAATCCAACCTACAAATTCCCAAACTGGAGTATGGAGCTCATCCTTACTAGAGAAGAGAACACGATAATGCGTACTATCTAGAGGGCTAAGAGTCGCTTGAAAAAATTTTCCACTTTTATCTTGAGTCATCCATGATCCTAGAAGAAAGGTGTCGATTTGAGCAGTAGGTTGACTAAGAGCACAATCATAGAAACAACTTGAGAGCAGTAGCAGCCCAAGAATAGTAGCAAGTAGGAAATAATATTTTCTCAGATTCATCACGTTGCGGAAGCAAAGGGAGAACATCATGATTGGTTGGTGGTTGAGGTAATTTTTGAATTAAGAGTGATGAGAACTTCAAGGGCAAGCTTTTCTGTCTTCTTGAAATGAAAAATTCCTCTGCTCATGCATCGCTCCAAAATCATGTCTCATCCTCCAACATAAGTGAAATCGTTTTTGTATGATTGAAATATTTTATATTTTTACTACGGTTGGAGCGATATTGAATATACAGTACACCGATAAGCTCATGATTTAGCTAGTGTGGAATCAACAGAAAAACACGTTAGCAAATGAACAACTAGAAATAAGAAAATTTATGTGTGGAATTGTGGGATATCTTGGAAATAAAGATGCAATGCCTATCTTACTAGAGGGCTTACACCGTTTGGAATATCGTGGCTATGATTCTTCGGGCATTGCTACTCTTGATGGGAAGAAACTTTCGATTCTCAAAGCTCCTGGCCGTATTAGTAATCTTGAAGAGTTGATCGCCAAAAAAAACCTTCAAGGTCATGTGGGCATTAGTCATACACGTTGGGCTACGCATGGAGAGGTCACCTACCAAAATGCCCACCCTCATCTCGATGCTTCTGGTCGTTTAGCCCTTGTTCATAATGGAGTCATTGAAAATTATGCCAAACTACGAGATCAACTTGAAAAAGAGGGGCACACTTTCCATTCACAAACAGATTCCGAAGTTCTAGCTCACCTGATAGGACGTGCTTTTGATCTTCTTGAAGAAAAAAGCGAGCAGACACTTATTACTGCTCTGCAAGATGCACTCAGGCGTGTCGATGGAACTTATGGCATTGCTCTTGTGCACACGGAAGTGCCAGAATTAGTTATTGGAGCACGTCGCGGAAGCCCTCTGGTTCTTGGAATTGGCAAGGAGGAGCATTTTTTAGCAAGTGATGTGAGCGCTCTTGTGATGCATACACGTGATGTTGTTTATTTAAATGATTATGAAATTGTGGCTCTACGTCCTGACAGCTTTACTATTTCTAATCTTCAAGGAGATGGAAGGCCTTATAACATCACTACTCTTGATGGCTTAGCTCACGACATGGATAAAGGTGCTTATCCACACTACATGATCAAGGAAATTTTTGAACAAGCTCACACAGTCCATGAAGCCATGCGAGGACGCCTCTCTCTTGAAGAGGCAACAGCAAAATTAGGGGGGCTTGAAATGTCTAATGCGCAGTTGCGTGATATTGAACGGATTGTTCTTAGTGGCTGTGGAAGCGCTATGCATGCAGCCATGGTTGGTGAATACCTTCTTGAGTCTCTTGCACAAATACCAACGGAATGTGAATTTGCTAGCGAGTTTCGCTATCGTAACTTGCCAATGACTAAAGATACGTTGGTCTTTGTTTTGAGCCAAAGTGGAGAGACCGCTGATACTCTTGCTGCGCTGCGAGAGAGTCAACGTAAAGGGCACCGGACCCTTGGTATTTGCAATAATGTTGCTAGCACGATTGCACGAGAAAGTAATGGTGGTGTGTACATGCATGCAGGTGCAGAAATCGGTGTTGCTGCAACCAAAAGTTTTACTTCTCAAGTCACCATCCTCACCTTGATTGCACTGCTGCTAGGTCGCATTCGTCACCTTTCTAGCTCCGAGGGAACAAAAATTATTCATCAGCTGGAAACACTGCCTGAAAAAATAGAAGAAGTACTCCGGCTTCATGAAGAAATCGAAGCCATTGCTCGTCGCTATGCCAGTGCTCGTGTGATGCTTTTTATGGGGCGTCAGTTCAATTACCCCATTGCTTTGGAAGGAGCTCTCAAACTCAAAGAAGTCAGCTATATTGCTGCAAGTGGTTATCCTAGTGCAGAACTCAAGCATGGCGTTATTGCTCTTGTTAATGAGGAGACCCCTTCGATTTTTATTGCTCCTCATGATGCTGTTTTCTCAAAAAATATTAGTAGTATCCAAGAGGTCAAAGCACGTAGAGGCCCAGTGATTGCTCTTGGCACGGAAGGTCATTGTGCTGAGTTGGAATCAATTTGTGATCATGTGATTACAATTCCATCAACTCCCGATTACCTCACTCCGATTCTTGCAACAATTCCACTTCAGTTTTTTGCTTACTACACAGCCCTAGCACTTGGATGTGATGTGGATAAGCCACGGAACTTAGCTAAAAGTGTTACTGTAGAGTAAACATTGAGAATAATATGCCTCTTCAACTTCTTCGACGCCCTAGGCGCAATAGGCATACAGCTTCCATTCGAGCTCTTGTCCAAGAGACAAAGTTTCATCGTGAAAATTTTGTACAGCCACTTTTTTTTCATGCTGGTGAAGGTTCTCCTGAGCCAATCGACGCTATGCCTGGTGTGCTGCGTCATACACTCTCATCGCTTCTTGAAGAATGTCGTACTCTTGTTGACCTAGGAATGCCAGCTGTAGCCCTTTTTCCTTGTATTGAACCTTCAGAGAAAAATCCAGAAGGGACTCACGCTACTGATTCCAGCAATATTCTCTATCGTGCTATTGAGGGGATCAAGAAAGTTTCTGCCAATCTGATGATTATTGCTGATGTTGCTCTCGATCCTTATACAAGCCATGGACACGATGGTCTGCTTACAGAAAAAGGAGAAGTTGATAATGACTCCACAATCGAAGCTTTAATCCGTCTTGCTCTCCTAGAAGCGGAAGCAGGAGCTGATCTTCTTGCTCCTTCTGATATGATGGATGGTCGCATTAGGGCTATTCGACATGCTCTAGATCGTGCTTCTTTTGAAGATCGAGGCATCATGGCTTACTCTGCAAAATATGCTTCTGCTTACTATACTCCCTTTCGTGAAGCTCTACAAAGTAGACCGGGAGCAATTCCTCTTGACAAAAAAAGTTATCAAATGGATCCAGCCAATACTCGAGAAGCCCTCCTTGAAGCAAAATTAGATGAAGAAGAAGGAGCCGATATACTCCTTATCAAGCCTGCTGGACTCTATCTCGATGTTATTAGTTCTATTAGAAAGATGACATTACTCCCTCTTGCTGCTTATCAAGTTTCTGGCGAATATGCTCAGATTTGTGCGGCAGCTCGAGCTGGTTGGCTCGATTATCAAGCTGCTCGTGATGAGTCTCTCATAGCCATTAAAAGAGCTGGTGCTTCCATCATTTTGAGCTACTTCTCAGCAGAAGTACTTAAAGAATTGAACCAACAAAAATTATGTTCTTCCTGACTCCACGTTACCTTAAGCGAGCTCGTGAATTTCGCTCCATGGCTCAAAAGCTCTTTAACTATCACCATGACCTCTGGAAAAGAGAAGAAGAGCTTCAGTTTCACCATGCCATGAGATCACTCGAGGAAGCCCTGCGACTCAAAAAAACAGAACCGCTAGCTCAAGCTCAACAGTCTCTAGAATGCCTTCTGGAAAGACTTATTCCAGAGCGCCCTCATCGCGTTCTGGCTGAAAATGTAGAATCCATTGTAATTGCTATTGTCTTAGCCTTAAGTTTTCAGGCTTATTTTCTTAAACCATTTCGCATTCCTACTGGATCAATGCAACCCACACTCTATGGGATGACTGGGCATTGGGAGAGCACTCCTTCTCCTTCCCTGCTCAAGCGCATTGTTGACTTCCTGCACTTAGGACGTAGCTACGTCCATCTCAAAGCTGTTCACGAAGAGGAAATTTTAAGCTTAGAAGAAAAAACAATCCTCAATTTCTTCACCATGACGACCATTAAAACTTCCCAGGGAAGTTATTCTCTTTTTGCTCCCCGTGATGTTGCTATACGCGATTTCAATCTGCACCCCGGGCGACTCCTTCATCCAGGAGAAATCATGGCTCAAGGATATGTAGAAGCAGGAGATCAAATTTTCTGTGATCGCCTCAGCTATGCTTTCTCTCAACCAAAAGCTGATGATGTCTTTGTTTTTGTTACCACCGGAATTCCAGGAATTGAAATGAGACTCAATCCTCAGCTTGGCTCCCAGTGCTATGTCAAACGTCTTGCTGGTCTCCCCGGGGAGACGCTTCGTATTGATCCTCCTTGTCTCTTTATCAATGGAGCGCTTCCTTCTCAACCTGGTTTTCTCAAAGTCATCTCAGCTATCAATGGCTATCATGGTTACTCTAACGGAACTTTCTATGGGGACGCTGCCCCTTACTTAGGCTCTCCCGAAGCAACCTTTAGAGTGCCTCCGGAGAGTTTCTTTGCACTTGGAGATAATAGCTACAATTCCAGTGATAGCCGTTACTGGGGAGTGGTACCTCAGAGCAATGTCCTTGGACGCGCTTTCTTTGTGTATTGGCCTTTCTCGAGTCGCTGGGGAATCATCCATTGAGAGTTTTTCGATAGGAATATTCTCCCTTGAGCTCCGTTATTAAAAATAATTCTCTCCCTTGTGACTCTTTCTTCTTTACGTTTTTTTCGAGCTCTTAGCCATCTTTCTCTTGCTCTGGCTATGTTTTCGATTGCTGGTGGGCATTGGGCACTTTTCCAAAGTGTTGCTTATTTTAGGATGGTTTACACTTATTCTTCAGGAGGAACATGGAGCTCTGCGCTCGAAAAAACTTTGAGTGGAAAGTACCCTTGCGCACTTTGTAAAAAAATCAGCCTCGAGAAAAAAAAAGAAAGAAACAATCCCTCTGCTCATGAGATGAAGACAAAAAAAGGGGATCTTTTTCTAAATTCGTTTTCAATCTTAACGTTCCTGAATTTTAGAAAAATGAATTATCCTTCTTTTAGAGAAAGTCAATATACTCATCCCTTGCTCGAAATACCAGAGCCTCCTCCTAAGGCCTAAGAGAACTTGATTGAGATTTCCATTGGGACCTCAATTCAACGACGTTGAATTTTTGATCCTAATTATTACTCAAATCAATAAGCAAAAAATATCAAACTACTCTCCTTAAGAAAAGGAGCCAAGAGATATGGTGACTTTTCTGAAACCTTGAGTTCCCTTTGCTCCCCTTCTTCGCTTGAGCTCTTCTAGTGCTACTTGGATGGAGCTTTCTTCTGCTTTTTAGAATCTTGATGCCAACAGGCAATCACTCTTCAAGCTCTAAGAACCCATCAGCGTACTCGCACAATATCGCTTCTGCTTCCATGTCGTTGCAATCTCCTTTCTCTGGATGAGCAAGCATCTCCTCTCCCATCCTATTGATGAAGAAATTTCTTATTTCTATTTTACTCAGTATTACTCTAAGAACCCCTTTATCCTTCTGCACTCCCATCGAAAAATCAATGACGAGACTCCAGATCCCTTTTCTACTCATTGGTGACTCTGGTAACAAAGCTTGCTTTTATTCAAGCAGGAGTGTTGGTGGTGTCACTAAGAATTTTTTCATCTCAAAATATGAAATCACAGCAGCGGCGTATTGTTGTTTTCTCAATGCTGTTGCAAGCCACGGGGATCCTCATCATCTCTACAAAGAAGAGATGAGCGAAGATGCTCAGATCGCTTCTCTGCAGCGTATAGAAGTGACCGAAGAAGATGGCAGTTGCTACTTTCATTATGAACCTCTTGAAAATCGAGCATTACTCCCCATCACATATGTGAATCTGCATGATGCAGAACGATTTTGTAACTGGCTTGAGAATGAGGCTCCTAGTGCTGATGACGATCCTCTTTTCTTAGAACTCTCTACCGAAAGAGGAGCTTATTCCTTTTCCTCAGAGCAGCAAGAAGTCATGGAGGAACCTCTTCTCAATCCTCAAGCACATTATTACATTCCTTCCGAAGATCAATGGTTCAAAGCTGCTTACTACAAAAGTGGAAGTAGCGATGCAGGGTATTGGGCTTATCCAACAAGACATGATGCTGCTCCTAATAATGGTCAAGGTGACCCCAGTAACCAAGCTAATTATAGAACAATGGCTACAGGGTGGACTCCCCGGGAGCATGATCCAGTGATTACTCCTGTCAATCACTTTGAGAAAACCTGCAGTGCCTATGGAGTCTATGACATGGGAGGAAATGTAGCTGAGTGGACGATGACACTTTGTAGTAATCATCTGGCTGATCAACCAAATCGTTATCTGATTCGTGGTGGTTCTTGGAACTCCGAGTACAGCATTTATTGGAACAACGAGCTTATGGCACAGAGTCTTCCTTTAGCCTATGATTCTTCAACTGCTAATAATACTCTTGGTTTTCGGATTGTAGCGGCAGTTTCTCAACAAGAAGAAGAGGCTTCCGAAGAGAGTATGGAGTGTTGTGCTAATTCCAGTACAATTTCCAATTCTTTTGTATTTTGGACATTCTTGCGCGGCATGTTCTTTGGGTGTCCAAGAACCATGATTGAAACATTATTTCGCTATCTTGGCTATGATGCTGCCACAATGTTAGGGGTGAGTTCTCTAGCGGAGACAAGTCTTGCAATATTAGCTTCGATTGCTCTTCTTGATTTGGCAGGATACCTCGCCGTAATAACTGCTGTAAGCCTTTTGAGTCAGCTAATACCATGGTCTTCTCTGGAGAGCTATTTTTCACGAGTATTAGGATTCTCTTCCACTCCTTCCTCCACACTCTCTCTGCCAGAGGATAAGAAGCAGCAATCAAATAGTACTCAAGAAACAATCCTGCAGACTTTTTGGAGCTTTCTCCGATCACTCATCGGTTGTGGTATGTGTTTGCTTACCGCTCTTCTCTCCCTGCTACGGCTGCTCTTAGCACGTTTGGGAATCGACGCCGGACTATTGACATGGATAGAGGATTTTTTCTTTGATCTTCAATTGGCTAATTCTCCGTATCTTCCTACTTGGCTCAGTACTCTTCTGCCTGGATGGTTCTTCTATAGACTTATTCCAGTTGTTTTAGAATTGGGATTCTTAGGACTTTTTGTATTCAGTTTTTATGAATTCTCCTACTATTGGCCAGCCATGAGAGATGGAGTAGCACAATTTTGGTACGGATACACAAACTGCTCCACAACACCATCTATAGAGCTTCCTAGTGTTTTGTACTAGAGCGTTAGAGCATTTTAAATATAGTCAAATTACTTAGAAATTACAGGAAAGAGTGTAGAGATTTTTAAAAAAGGTAAGGCCGAAGCCCGAGCGCTATCTCAACGATAAGGTGATGGGATGAGAACGCTGCATTTTTTAAAAAAGATCAAGTTAATTTCCTGTAATTTCTAAGTAATTTGACTATAAAGTTCTAGCCGATGTAGCACCAGAAACGAGGAGCTCAAGACCCTCAGTATATTCTCATACTCGAGGACTCGAGCACCGAAGTGACAGCGCAATGCGTGGCTACACTTTTGTGAAAATACTCTAGAGTTCTTCGAGCTATTTTTGAGCTCTACGAGCGTACATCAATAAGTAGGAGCTCTCTAAAAACTTATCGCTTTCTCTTAGCTCCATAACTATATCCCTTCAATGTTCGTGCTCCTCGTACATTCTTTAAAAGCTGCTCGGCAGCCTCTTCATTAAAAAGAGTTGTATAAAGATAAGAGAAATCTTCGAGCTTCAAGCGTGGAACCTTTGCACCAATAAATGCTTCAATGGCCCTTACCTGTGGAAGATCCTCTACCGTCATAATGGTTAAAGCATCCCCTAGAGCTGCAGCACGACCAGTTCGACCAATACGATGAACATAATCCTCTGGATGCTGAGGAACATCATAATTAATGACATGGCTCACTCCTGCAATATCAATACCACGAGCTGCAATATCAGTAGCAACCAGCACTTCATAGCGACCACTTCGAAAGCCTTCCAAAGCATCAATACGCTCTTGTTGAGAGCGGTTGGAGTGTAGTACACTAACGGTATGTTTTCCATGAAGGAGTTGATGGGTGATGCGATCTGCTCCATCTTTGGTGCGACAAAAAATCAGTACACTTTGAAAGTCAGTTCTCTTTAAAAGAGTTTGTAGTAGCTCAAGTTTTTGAGCCATTGCCACAGGATAAAAAGCATGCTTGACTGATTCTGAGGCACTGCGACGCTCTCCAATATCGATTTTCTTAGGTTGAGTCATGCACCAACTAGAAAGATGCTCAATTTCATCAGGAATAGTTGCAGAAAAAAGAAGCGTTTGTCGTTTCTTGGGACACTGTGCAACCAAGCGGCGTACATCAGGTAAAAATCCCATGTCAAGCATGCGATCTACCTCATCCAAAACAAGAATTTCAATTTTTTCTAGGGTAGTTTCTCCTTGTTCCAGAAGATCTAAAAGACGCCCTGGTGTTGCAACCAAGATATCCACTCCCTCTTGTAACTTTTCCCTTTGAGCTCCATAACCAACTCCACCGTAGAGAACAGCAGCTTGAAGCGAAGAGAAAAAAGAAAAGTCATCGAGAGCTTCCTTGACTTGAAGTGCCAATTCTCGTGTTGGCTCTAAAATCAAAGCACGAGGAAATCCTTGAGCAGCAGAAAGCAGACTGAGCAGCGGAAGTGAAAAGGCTGCTGTTTTCCCTGTTCCTGTTTGCGCAGAAGCTATTAAATCGCTACCTTGAAGAATTGTTGGAATAGCTTGCTTTTGAATTGGCGTAGGCTCTCGATAACCCATCCGCTGAGCCCCATGGACAACAAACTCTAAAAGACTAAATTCTTGGAATGACATTAAACTTCTATTTTAACACCACTCCTCCAGTCATACCAGCGAATTAAGAAAGGCAGCTCTAGTGAAGCTAAGGCACCAAGATAACTTCCTGATGAAGATTCTAGAAACCATGGTAGGAGTGATATCCGTTTTTTATTTAACTCGACTCCGACTAGAGAATCTTTTTGAAAAATAGTTTTAGTTTGACGTAACCCTCTGCTAATACCGCAACCATCTGCCTTGAGGGCAGCTTCTTTTGCAGTCCAAAGAAAGAAAAAATTTTTTTCGGGAGATTGTTCTAAAAATTTAATTTCATGAGGGAAAAAAAATTTGTCGGCGAGTCTTCTTGCCCGAACTCTTCTTTGAAGCTCTAAATCAATCCCAACAGGATGGCGCGCAAAGACAAAAGCAAAAAAAACACCACTATGTGCTGAATTGAAAAAAAAGTCAGCAGGAGCTTCAAGCAGTGGTTTTCCACGCTCTGTTCTTGTAATCATAATTTCTTGAGGAGGAATTTTTAAATAGCAACTCAATAAAAAACGCAACTGCTCAGAGCGAGTCAACCAAAGATGAATTTCCCCCGGAGGCAAATAAAAAGAGAAGTTTTGAGTAAGCGATTCTTTAGAAAAATCAACAGCAAACATTATAAAAAATAAGTGAAGTTAAGATAATTTTAAGTTAACTATTAAACAAAAGAAGAGATTTAGTGTTGAAAAAAAAGATTCCCCTTATAAATTAATCAACATATGGATTTACTAAAAATTAATGTTCCTACTCTTCGTGAAATATTAAAACTTTCGGAGCGTCGAGAAGAGATTTTAAGGGAACTTCAAAAGCTTGAAGAAGAGATTCTCTCCTATCAAGGAAACTCTTTACCAAATTCTCCTTCCAAACTAAGAGCACAACAAAAAAAAGAGAGTCATTTCAAAGTTACTTCAAACAACGATCAAAAAGCTAAGCGAAAAAGACTTGCTCGTGGAGAAATGAAATCTCAAATTTTATCAGCTCTTCAAGAAGCTGGAGCAGAGGGAATCAAAATTCCTGACCTTGCTCAAAAAATTGGTCTCAAAAGTGCTAATCTTCACGTCTGGTTTAGCAATGTTGGTAAAAAACTTCCTGAAATTGAGCGTCTTGCAGCAGGGCTTTTTAGGCTTCGATCATAAACAAGTCGTCAAAAAATCTATGTTAAGAATTTTTTACGAGCGTGGATAAACTACTTATTTTGGGAGCTGATTTCCTCTCAGAAAATCGCTGTAGTACCACATAAAAAGTAGGAACAAAGAGAATAGCAAGAGAGGTTGAAGCTAACATTCCAGAAGCTACAGCAACCCCTAATGATTTACGAGCAAATGCTCCAGCTCCAGAAGCTAGAATAAGTGGCGTAACGCCTAAAATAAAAGTAATAGAAGTCATTAGGATAGGACGGAAGCGATTAGTAGCTGCTCTAGCTGCAGCTACAGCGATTTCCTCACCTGCTTGACGGTACTCACGTGCCATTTCTACAATGAGAATGGCATTCTTAGCCGAAAGAGCAATAAGAAGCACAATGCCAATTTGAACATAAAGATTATTAGGAATTTGAAGGACCTTTAAGACAATGACTGTTCCAAGCAATGCTAAGGGAACAGCTAGAATAGCAGCAAAAGGAGTCATCCAGTTTTCATACTGACCAGCTAGTACAAAATAAACAAGAAGTAGCCCCAAACCAAAAACAAAATAGATAGAATTACCAGCTAACTTTTCTTGATACGACATCGATGTCCATGCAGTTTTAAGACCTGAGGGAAGAAGTCTTGTAGTAATTTTTTCTAGTTTTAGCAAGGCTTGACCAGAACTATAGCCGCGAGCTGCTGCACCAATAATAGCAGCTGAAGGATAGAGATTGTAGAGTGAAATAATGGATGGCCCTTCCGATTTCTCAGTTTTGAGAAGTGAAGCAACAGGAACCATGTTATTGTTACTTCCACGAGTGTAGAGATACTTTAGTTTCTCAGGTCCTGTACGGAAAAAAGTGTCTGCCTGCGCAAAGACATTAAAAGAAAACCCATAAATGTTAAAATGGTTGACATAAGTGGAACCAAGGTAAGTCTGAAGTGTGTCAAAGAGATTATTAATAGAAACGCCATAAGTTTCTGCTTCTCGGCGGTCAATAGTAAATTTAAGTTGAGGTACCTTGGAGCGAAAAGGAGTCAGTGCTACTTGAATACCAGTTGTTCTAGAAGCTTGAGTCGCTATTGCATCTGCTGCGCTTTGCAGAAGTGGATAATGAAAAGTCCCATTGACCAGATTAACTTGCATTTGGAATCCTCCTGCTAATCCAAGGCCTTGAATCGGAGGGGGAATAAGCACAATGGATTTGGCACCCGCTTCCTCAGTGACGATTTTGGAAAAATCTTCATAGATATCAAAAATGAAACCACGTGGACCACGATGTCCCCATGGCTTGAGTACAACATAACTGATTCCCGAATTGGCAAGAGCAGCATTGTTATCTAGGGGAGAAACACCACCAATAACAAACATACTATCGACTACCTGTAGCTTTGAAATTTTCTGAGCAATACGCTCCATAACTTCTTTAGTTCTTCCTAGGGAAGCAGCATCGGGAAGCTGCTGGGAGATCATAAGATAACCTTGATCTTCATTAGGAAGAAAAGCTGTTGGAATTTGTGTTAATCCCCAGCAGGAGAGCCCTGCTAATAGACAACCTAGCAGTGTCATTACTCCACTATAAGTTACTAAGCGGTGAATAAGACGCTCATACCATGCCTCAAGCGGGTTATAGAGAGCATTAAATAATCGAAAACAGATATTCTTCTTTCTGGTAGGATCTTTTGCTCGAAGCCAAAGAGCACATTGTGTTGGTTTAAGTGTTGCTGCATTGATAGCACTTAGAAATGCTGTTGTCGCAATAACCAAGGCAAACTGACGATACATTTGGCCAATAATTCCAGGCATGAAGGCAGCTGGTAGAAAAACAGACATGAGGACAAGCGTGATTCCTACAATAGGGCCAAAAAGATTATTCATCGCTGCCAGAGCAGCATCATGAGGTGTCTTTCCTTGCTCAATATGTTGCATCGCTCCTTCAACCACAACAATAGCGTCATCTACCACAATTCCAATAGCCAAGACAATAGCAAAAAGAGTTAACATATTAATCGAAAATCCCAAAAGAGCCATACCAGCAAAGGCTCCAATAATGGTCACAGGTACTGTAGTTGCTGGAACGAGAGCAGCACGAGCATCTTGTAGGAAAAGTACAATAACCAACAAAACAAGTAATCCTGCTTCCAATAATGTCTTGTAGACTTCGTTGACTGAGTCATTAACAAAAATAGTCGTGTTAAAAGGAATTTCATATTTCAAGTCTGCTGGAAACCTCTTTGAGAGCCTCTCCATCTTATCGCTCACAGCTTGAGCTGTTGAAATTGCATTGGAACCAGGAAGCTGAAAAACAGCAATACCAGCAGCAGGTTTTCCATTAAAATTAAAAAATTGATTGTAGGTCTGAGAACCTAACTCCACACGCGCTACATCTTTGACTCGAGTAATTTGGCCTCCATGAGCCATATCTGATTTAACAATGATTTCTTCAAACTCTTCTGGTTTATTGAGAGGAGCATTGGAAGTAATCGTGTATTGGAACGGCTCTCCTAAAAGAGCTGGAGGAGCTCCAAACTGACTTGCTGCAAGTTCTTGATTTTGGCTCTTGATGGCATTAATGACGTCAGAGGGAATCAAAGAGCGCTGCTGCATCAATTCAGGATTGAGCCAAAGACGCATTGAATACTGCCCTAAGCCAAAAATCACAATATTTCCAACACCAGGAACGCGTGTTAATTCATTTTGTAAATTGATAATTGCATAGTTATTCAGAAAGAGAGCGTCATAGGTTCTATTGGGTGAGGTCAACGCAATAACTTGAAGAAAAGCAGTTGATGTTTTTTTTGTAACAACTCCTTGTTTTTGGACTGCTTGAGGAAGCTGCGCTAGAGCGGCATTGACTCTATTTTCAACAAGGATCTGATCCATGTTGGGATCAGTTCCAATATTGAACGTCACTGTTAGTGTATAATTTCCAGTACTTGTAGAGCTTGATGACATGTAGAGCATCCCATCAACTCCGTTGACTTGTTGCTCAATGGGAAGAGCAACTTTCTTGACCATGGTCTCTGCCGTAGCACCTGGATAACTAGCAGTAACCTGAACAGTAGGTGGAGTGATGGGTGGATACTGAGTAACTGGTAGTAGAGCAACAGCAACTCCGCCTAACACCATAATAAAAATAGCAATGACGTTAGAGAGAACCGGCCTTTGAATAAAAAATTCTGAAATAGAAGAGAGAGAAAATTGCACAGTAACAACGTTGAAATTGCTCTTGCTCTAATCAAGAAGCAAAAGAGATAAAGGAGAATACAATGTGCCTTACTTTGTTGAATTCCTTCTTCTATGCTCTGAATAATGTTCCAAAACAACAAAGAAAGAAGGAACTAAAACAACAGCTAAGCATGTTGAAGCAAGCATTCCAGAAGCCACGGCAATACCAAGTGATTGACGAGCATGAGCACCAGCACCAGAAGCAAAAACAAGAGGAAGAACACCAACAATGAATGTAATGGATGTCATTAGAATAGGACGAAAACGGTTGATAGCCGCCATAGTGGCTGCTTGAAGAATGGAATGTCCTTGGTGACGATATTCACGAGCCATTTCTACAACTAAAATGGCATTTTTAGCTGAAAGTGCAATAAGGAGTACTAAGCCAATTTGAACATAAATATTATTTGCTAATCTTAAACTTCCAAGAGCCATCACCGTTCCTAACAAAGCGAGTGGAACTGCTAGAAGAACAGCAATCGGCGTAACCCAGCTTTCATACTGTCCTGCAAGAACTAAATAAACAAGAACCAGAGCAAGTGCAAAGACCAAATAGGTCGAAGTTCCTGCAAGCTTTTCTTGATAAGAAAGAGCACTCCAAGATGTCTTGGTACCAGGAATCAATTCTTCATCAGCGATTTTTTGCAATGCCGCCAGAGCTTCTCCTGAACTAGTATCCTCAGCAGGTAGACCAATAATCGATGCAGAAGGATAAATGTTATAAAGTGTCACCGTCGAAGGACCAAAAGAATGATCGACACTGACTAGCGAGCCGAGAGGAACCATTGCATTTGTCATGACTCCATTGGTTGAAAAGGATTGCCCACGCACATAAAAGTTTCGCATTTTTTCAGGATTTGATCGAAAAGGACTATCTGCTTGGGCAAAGACATCAAAAGTATGCCCATATTGGTTATATTGATTGATATAGGTAGAACCAAGATATGTTTGAAGTGAGTTGAAGATATCACCAATACTCACTCCATAAGTAGCTGCTTGACGGCGATCGATCGTCAGATGACGCTGGGGAATATTAGCAAGAAAACTCGAGGTGACTTCCTGCAATAGGGGGTCTTTGTTGGCACGTTGAGCAATCTTCTCAGCAATGTTTTGTAACTTCTCATAATTAAAAGAGCCATCGACTAGGCTGACTTGCATTTGAAAACCTTCAGAAAAACCAAGTCCTTCAATAGGAGGAGGAATAATCACCGCTGACTTAGCTTCAGAGTGTGCTTCTACTATTTTTTTGATATCGTTATAAACTAGCTTGAGATCTCCTCGAGGCCCACGGTTTTCCCAATCTTTGAGAATAATATAGATAATACCATCATTAGAATCGAAGGGCGCAATGCCTCCAATCATGAGTGTTGTTTTCACTGCTGCTAGGTGACGTATATCCTCCGTAATATTTCGAACAACAGTTTTCGTTCTCTCTTGAGCTGTGGCTTTAGGCAAATTAGCAACAACTACTAAGTACCCTTGATCTTCACTTGGGAGAAACCCAGTAGGAATTTTCGTAAATCCCCACCCTGCTAAAATCGATAAGCCAAGCCCAAGGAGCGTTACTTTAATGCTATGATTCACTAAAAAACGGATAACCTTAGCATACCATTGCTCAAGTGAATGATAGATACCATTAAACCCACGGAAAAAAAAGTTGAGTTGCTGATGTGGGTTTTTGGGCTTCAACCAAAGGGCACATTGCGTCGGCTTCAAACTCATTGCATTAATAGCACTAATGAAAGCAGTACTAGCAATCACCAGCGCAAACTGACGGTACATTTGACCAATCATGCCTGGCATAAAAGCTGCTGGTAAAAAGACTGACATGAGCACAAGAGTAATGCCAATAATAGGTCCAAAGAGGCTCTTCATTGCTTCAACTGCTGCTTCCCTAGGAGGCACCCCTTGCTCAAGATATTGAGCAACGCCCTCCACAATGACAATGGCATCATCAACGACAATACCAATAGAGAGCACAATAGCAAAGAGTGACATCGTATTGACTGTAAATCCTAAAAGTGCCATAGCTCCAAAGGCACCAATGATGGTGACCGGTACCGTTGTCGCTGGAACAAGTGATGCACGCCAGTCTTGTAGAAAAACGATAATAACAATGAGAACGAGAAGCCCAGCTTCAAAGAGCGTCTTATAAACTTCCTTCACAGAGTCCTTCACCATCACCGTTGTATCAAAGGGAATATCATAAGCGAGATCTTGAGGAAAACTCTTCGCTAGTTCTTGCATCTTCTCTCTGACGGCTTGCGCTGTTTTAATGGCATTAGAACCTGGCAATTGATAAACAGCGAGACCTCCTGCTGGCTTTCCATTAGCCTCAAAGAATTGGTTATAGGATTGAGAACCAAGCTCCACGCGTGCAACATCTTTCAGTCGTGTTATTTTTCCTCCAGCTGCTGTACTCGATTTAACAATAATTTCTTCAAATTCGGAGACCTTATTCAAAGAAGCATTTGAAGTAATGGAGAGTTGGAAGTCTTGTCCTTTTTCTGCAGGAGGAGCTCCAAACTGACCAACAGCTAACTCAATATTTTGCTCGGCAAGAGCATTAATAATATCAGCTGGAACCAATGAGCGCTGTTGCATCAAATCAGGATTGAGCCAAACACGCATAGAATATTGACCAACTCCCAGGACATTAATATTGGCAACACCGGGCAGACGAATCAGTTCATTCTCAAGATTAATGGTGGCATAATTATTGAGGAAGAGAGCATCGAATTTTTCCTTTGGTGAAGTTAGAGTAATGAGTTGAAGAACAGCTGTAGAAGTTTTCTTGGTAATCACTCCTTGTGTTTGTACCGGCTCTGGAAGCTGTGCTAGAGCTGCAGCAACTCGATTCTCAACCAAAATCTGAGCCATATCAGGATCCATCCCAATATCAAAAGTGACTGTTAGAATATAGTTTCCAGTACTCGTCGAGTTTGAAGACATGTAGAGCATTCCTTGTACTCCATTGACTTGCTGCTCAATAGGGAGTGCCACCTTTTTAACTAATGTCTGAGCTGTTGCTCCCGGATAATAAGCTGTTACTTGAATCGTCGGAGGAGTAATAGGGGGATATTGGGTAACTGGGAGATTGGCAATAGCAACAACTCCAAGCAACATTGTTACCAGAGCAATCACATTAGAGAGAACGGGTCTTTGAATAAAAAATTGAGACAACATGATGTCGAGTGAACAAAAGAAGTGTGCCATTTCATACTGAATCTCCGAGAAGCGCAAGGCTGAGAAAGCAAATAAAATCTCATCTCTTTCCTCAAATTTAGCTAAAAGATAGTAAGCTGGAGAAAAAACGTGTAACCTTCATTTTTCTTTCTGCATTTCATTTTTCTATGATCTCTTTTGATGATTTCACCTATGCTCTTGAAAACACTCGTGTTCTCCTGAAGCCGCACCATGTGATTGAAACATTTGGTTTAACCAGTTTCCGTTTTCAAATAGTAACAGAGCCCATGGATGAAGTTGGTATCGTATGTGTGAGAACTGGTCAGATACATGCTGAGAGGCCCCGTATCGTAGCTCCTCAACATATGAATCATTTTCTTTTAGAAGGCTTCGGTGCAGAAGCAGAAGAGATGCTCGCTCTATTTGAAAAATATCCTCATCATCTTAAAGTACTCCGTTACGGTTTTCTTTTTAAGAAAACAGATATTGCCTATAAGCGATTACCTTTACCTAAGGAAGAGGTGCTAGGGCAGCTTCATCAAGAAATAGAAGCAAGCGATGATAAAAATGTCACCCTGATAGAAGGAATTGATGATGCTTGGGAAGTTTGCCTTCTCAAATTTACCATTGACCTCATCGAACGTTCTGCAGGAGAAAATGTCGCTGAGTGGAAACGACGGGGCTTTATTTAAAAAAATAATCAAGCACCAGTGCCATAAGTTATCGTTAATTAGAGAACTTTCTATTCTCTATTTTCCAAACAGTTTCCCCACCAACAATCGTTCTAACAGCTCGCCCTTGAAAATCGTATCCATGAAAAGGCGAATTACGCGAACGTGAAAAAGAAGCATTGACATCATATGTCCAGCGATAAGATGGGTCAATGAGGGTAATGTCAGCAGGAGCTCCTGGAGCAAGCGTTCCACGATCTAGTTTGAGCAATCGTGCAGGATGAATAGTAAGCATCGCTAAGAGCTCCGAGAGAGAGAGAAGCTTTCTACCATGGAAAAGCATTGTTAGAAAAAGAGCTAAGGCTGTTTCAAGTCCTAACATGCCAAAGGGAGCTTCCTTCATAGGAAGTTTTTTTTCTTCAACTCCATGAGGGGCATGATCACTTGCCAAGATAGTGATTGTCCCATCAGCAATACCTTCTAGAAGAGCTTCTTGATCCTTGGAAGTTCGCAGTGGAGGATTTACTTTAAAATTAGTATCCCTATTCCTTAAATGTTCATCACGGAATATAAGGTGATGAGGAGAGACCTCTCCAGTAATAGGAATCCCACGCGAGCGCGCTTCACGCAGAAGATAAATGCTTTTGCCAGAACTGATATGTTGACAATGGATAGGATGACTTGATTCCTCTGCTAAGAGGATATTACGAGCAACAATCACTTCCTCAGCTAGACTTGGCCAGCCTTTGAAGCCAAGCTTCCTACTCCACTCTCCTTCATGCATAACACTTTTAGAAGTGAGTGATGCCTCTTGGCAATGATCCATAATCGGAATGCCTAGTTTCCCTGCACGCTCCACTGCTTCTCGCATAATTGCTAAATTTTGGACACAGCAGCCATCATCACTAAAAGCAACAGCACCAGCTGCAGCTAGTTCTTCAAGAGGTGCCACTTCCTCTCCTCGAAGTCCACAAGTTAAGGCGGCTGTACTTAGGACATGAATGGAAGCACTAGATCGAATTTTCTCTTGAACCCAAGTCAACGTTTCCTTTGTATCAATAGGAGGGAGCGTATTGGGCATACCAACCACTGTTGTAAAACCGCCTGCTGCTGCTGCTTGAGAGCCTGTAGCAATGGTTTCTTTATACGATTGACCCGGTTCTCTGAGGTGAACATGAATATCAATGAGACCAGGAGCTACAATGAGTCCGGAAGCATCAATCGTTTCAGTTACCTCAGAAGATTCTGTAGAAATAATGCCGTTACAAAGAAAAAGATCTCCAAGAGAATCACGACCACTAGCTGGATCGATAATACGCCCCCCTTGAATACAAAGACTCTTCATTGTTGAGTGGTATCAGGAAGAGTATGGGAGTAAAAATTTTTCCTCCACTCTTCCCGATGTTTATAAACCCAATCTAGAAGGCTTTCTTCACTACCGATATCTTGCCCACGCTTTTGACTTTCAATCCATTTGTGGCGTAAGATTTCATCACGTTGAGCAAGAAAAAACTGGTAAGCGGAAATCTGAGACATCTAAAAAGACTCTTTGCTATCTAGTCGAAATTTCTAACAAAATAAGTAAGATCTGCTACCACTCTAGTGTTGCCGCTTTTTGGTATTCAGTTACCTTACGTTCAAAGAAATTTTGCTCTTTGGAAAGATCAGTAACTTCGCTCATCCAAGGAAAAGGATTTTTACTTCCATATTCCAAGGGCATCTTAAGACGATCAAAACGACGATCAGCAATATATTGAACATAGTCCCGGAAGAGAGTCGCATTAAGACCTAAAATACCACGAGGCATGCAGTCTTGAGCATAGGAAACTTCCAACTCAACAGCTTTTTTAATCATGATTCGTACTTCTTCTTCTAGAGCTGGAGTCCAAGCCAAAGGATTTTCGTGGCGAATACCATTAATGAGGTCAATACCAAAATTGAGGTGAATTGATTCATCGCGCATGATGTATTCAAACTGCTGTCCAATACCGACCATTTTGTTCTGGCGTTTGAAACTCAAGAGCATCACAAAACCACTGTAGAAGAAAATCCCCTCCATAATCACATAAAACCCAACAAGATTTTTTAGGAATGTTTGTAAGCCTTCGTTAGTTTCTGTAGAAAAACCCTCCTCCAGGATAGCTGAAGTAAGTGTCATCTCGAAGGCATCCTTGTCATGGATGGAGTTGACTTCATGATACATATTAAAAACTTCTCGCTGATCCAGAGAGAGACTCTCAACAATATATTGAAAAGTGTGCGTATGGATGGCTTCTTCAAAAGCTTGGCGGAGGAGATATTGACGGGCTTCCGGGTTAGTGATGTGCTTGAAAATTGCCAAAACAATGTTATTGCCAACGAGACTTTCTGCCGTACTAAAGAAACCGAGATTACGCATAATCACATGACGCTCTTCGGTAGTGAGTCGATTAGATTTCCAAAGCTCAATATCAGTTTGCATGGGGACCTCATTGGGCATCCAGTGATTTGCACAACCTTTGATATAATATTCCCAAGCCCATTGATACTTCAAAGGCATGAGTTGATTAACATCGACCTGTTTACAGTTCACAAGACGTTTTTCTTCAGGATTAATCCTCTTAGAAAGGTCATGAGCAACCGGACGAGTAGTAGAAGCATTACAACAAGACATAGTGTTTAATTTGGTAGTTTTGGTTCGAAAAACACATAATATTGTAATTGTATAGGAAAAGCAACAATAAAATTGATAGACTGTTCAAAAATCTTGACAAAGTAGAGCTTAGTTTTGAGTATGGCTATTGAGCGATTTGAACTTTGGGTAGAACCTACCACTGCCTAAAAAATGAGCGCATGAGTACCTCTCTCCTACTAATCATAACAAATCACTGTTGGTTTTTGCTGTTTTTTTCACTTTAATCCCCCCTTTAGCGATAGCAGCCAAAAATTTATTTCCTCAGAGGACTACCAAAAAGTATTTTTAATCTAGGTCAATAAGTAGTCTTCTCTTTATGAAAAAACCAATCTTGCTATCTTTAATGATACTTCTTTGTAAAGTAGTCACATTAATAGCTCAGGATCTTTACGTAGGAAGTAATCAATCTGGTCAAACCATTAATATTACTAATAATACTACTAATGATAGCGTTTATATTGGGTATGCAAATGGATCTGGAACTCAACCTAACAATAATACACTTAATGTTTATACTAATATAACACTAACAATTAACCAGAACTTATATGTTTGCTATGATGGCTCAAATAATGCTCTCACTGCTTCCAATAATACTCATATTCAAGTTATTAATAATTCTTATCTTGGATATAATATTGATGCTTCTGGTGGAATTATTAGTCTAACAGAAAATTCATTGTTTAATATAAATAATCAGAATACAAATTTTATTGGTTATGCTGGAGCTAATAATATATTTTCACTAGATAATTCCACAAACTCTTGTGGCCCAACTATTATTTCTTCTAGCATAAGTTCTTCAAATAATCAACTCCTTATTTTAAATAGTTCTCAATATAGCAACGGAGCCTGCTACCTTGGTGGCAGTAGTAATGAAGAATTTGGTTCAGGAAATATTATTACTGTAAGCAATTCATCACTAATTAATAATGGAGATCATTTTTTTATTGGAAGTTCAAATAATCAGTTGAATGTTCTTGATAATAGTACAAATAATATTAGTGGACGTGACTTCCATATTTATAATGGTCCTAACAATACAGTCACAATTTCTAATAATTCTCAGGTGTATGATAACTTGCTTTTTGTTGGAGGAACTAATAATACAAATTTAGGAACTTTTTTTAATTCATCAAATAATATTATTAATATATTTGATTATTCCACTTGGTCTAATGTCTATGGTGGAACTGGTACTAATACAATTACCTCTTCAGGAAATCAAATCATTGTATCTAATAATAGTATATTATATTGCAATGATGATACTTGTTTAGGATACTATGGGTCAGATAATACGATTGAGATTATTGATTCAAGTATGCTGAACTGTAATGCAGTATTTTATATAGGAACTAATCAAATTGTAACTACAAATAATAGTGTGACTATAAATAATAGTACATGGAGTAATGGTAATACAATATGTGTTGGAAATTCCAATGGATCAAGTGGTAACATTACTGTTACTAATGGTGGTCAAATAAATGCTGCAAATATACTGGTTTATAATGGCAATCTTTCTGTTAGTGATAATAACAACGCACTTGGAACAAATATGAATTTATTACTGAATCCAAATAATATATTAAGTTCAAGTGGAGGAGAAAACATATCCCTTGTACTTTCCGCTTCTGGAACAACATCATTAAATTTACAAAGTTTTAATTTTGGATATGTAGCAATTAAAAATATTAATCCAAGTAGCCAAATAATAAATGTTTCTAACCAAGTGCAGAGTATAAGTACAAATGATACAAATAATATTTATTTTATTGATGGTATAAGTTTTAACAATTCAAGCAGTCAAATTATTTACTCACAAACTGGTCAAATAAATACTAATTCCTTTAATACTAATATAAATTATGCTTTTCAAACCCCAAATATTACTGGATCTGGAATTGGCTTTAGTATCAGTAGTTATAGCCTTGATTTTTCTATTGCAACTAATGCAAATTTAACTAATAATAATCAAAGCATCAGCCAAGTAAACACCTTATCACTCAATAGCTTAGTTCTTAACTCAGGATCACTTTCAGTTTTACCTAGTGGAGGACTTTTCATAGCTAGCAGTTTATCAGAAAGCAATGCTAATGTTTCTGTTTCAAGTAATTTTATGGTAGGTTCGTCTAATACAAATTTTAGTAATAGTCTTATTGTAGGAATTGGTGCTAGTACCACTCTCAATAGTATCAATTCAACAAACACGGTTAGTAACAATCTTGTTTTAGGGAATGGGATTAACAATAATACTATTAATAGTACTAATTCAATATTTACTATTCTTAATAGTTTAACTTTAGGGAATGGAGCTAACAATAATACTTTCAATGCATCGAATTCTACTATTAATATTAGTAATAGTTTAACTTTAGGGAATGAAGCTAATAATAATATCCTCAATGCATCGAGTTCTACTATTAATATTAGTAATAGCCTTATTTTGGGTATAGGAAATGGAATTCAAAAAACTAGTTTAGGTGCTAGTAATGCAATGAGCATATATAATTCTACACTGACAGTTGCAAGTAATTTGATTCTTGGAGCCTATAATAGTAATAACAGTATTCAACCTTTCAGTAATTCATTGCTTATTGATGCTTCTCAGCTGAATATACTTAACAATAGTATTACTAATACTAATGCAAATTCTAATTATAGTCTTATGATAGGAGAAAATGGCTTCAATAATAGTTTGATAATTACCAATGGTGGTACTGTTTCTAGTTCAC
The DNA here is from genome assembly GCA_021849805.1 of bacterium. Classification (GTDB taxonomy): domain Bacteria; phylum Verrucomicrobiota; class Verrucomicrobiia; order Chthoniobacterales; family UBA6821; genus CAIWMF01. Next base: position 227,315 of record JAJZSL010000002.1, on the reverse strand, counting down.
TAGCTGCGATTGGTTACAATACAACAGCATCAAATAATAGTGCTATTGTTACAGGAAGTGGTTCTATTTGGAATAATACTAATGGATTTTATGATGGATTTCAAGGAGGCAATAATACTTTATTAATTAGTAATGGTGGGGCTATGTATATTAATAATGGTACAAATTCTCCTTATTCTTATGTAGGGTTATCTTCTTCTAGCAATCAATTAATTATTACTGGCAGTGATTCAATTTTTTCAAATCAAGGGGCACTTGTTATTGGTTTTTATGGTAATAATAATCAAGTTAATGTGACTAGTGGAGGAACCTTGATTTGTAATTCTAATGTTGCTAATGGTTTGTCTTACTCTTGTATTTTAGGAGCTGAAGCAAACTCTAATTTTTTAACTATTGGAACAAATAGTCTCTTTAGTAATAATGGAAATCTTTACATTGGCTATTCTGGATCATATAATGCTATTACAAATAATGGAGGAACTCTTATTTCAACTAATATTTATGTTGGGATTTCAACTAATACAGTTAATGAACCCGTCGGTATTAGTAATACACTAGTAGTTGCTGGAGGAGTGATAGATGCAGCTAATATTACTATTTCTAGTGCTGGTACTTTTATTATTTCTAATGGAACAATTAATATTACTAATTGGCTAACAAATAGTGGCTATATTTCTAATAATGGTCAAATTACTACTGGTGAGTATATTAATTCTGGAACATATATACAAGGTACTTCGGGTTCTCTTACTATTACTAATCCGAGTACTTTTTATAATTTAGGGACAATTATACTCGATCCTGGTCAAAAGACTTTCGATGGACATTTTGTTGAGAGTCCAAAAGGAACTATTATCGATAATATTCTTTCACCAAGGAATGGTTATTATGGTCAACTTCATTTTACTCAGTCTCCCGTCATTTTAGCAGGTAGACTACATCTCAATTTTATTAATAATTATGCTCCTCTTGATCATCAAAAAATTTTAAAAATTCTTACTTCAGAAAAAGGAATCATAGGAAATTTTGACTCGATTACTTCCTCTGATCCAAGCATTCAATGTAACTCTTTTCTTACTAACAATAATAGAGAGCTAGATGTTTCTCTTGTCTCAACAAATAGCACAAAACTCCTTCATTAACTCATGGAAATTATTTCTAAAGATAAAAATCAATTTTCTAAACTCTTTTTATTCCGATATGTTGAGCAGAAGCTTCTACAAGTTGAGCAACTCGTTTTTTAAGACGGTAAGCAAGAGTAAAAAAGATCATCAGGACAATAGCGTAGAGTAAAAGAAATAAGGGCGTTCTAGAAGAGGCTGTTAAAAATTGATAGATTAGGGAACCCAAAATGAGAAGATTGACTAAAATGGTTGTTGCAACCATGCGTGTAGAGAGGGCTACGCGTGTTAGGCATTTTGGATAACCATGATATTCTGTAACGCTACGCAAACGAATCCCCCACCAAAAACTTCCATAAATCTGAATATCCCACTCTTTCCAACCGGTATCAATCGAATAGCTCCAACCTTCCTCTTCCAACGCTTGAATAATTTCTTTGAGGAGAAGTTCACGTCCCTTGTTCTCTTCACTCCAAAAATTCAATCGAGAGTATCCTCGAATGCGACTAGGGTTGAAATTTTTTTCCTTAGTAGAAATAACAGATTCTGGAGTCCTTTTGAATTTCAACCAAGTAAAATACCGAGCCCAACCTCGAACAAGTGGTTGACTCAATGCGAGAAAAGCTACCAGAAGACGAGCTCGGATTGTATCAAAACGAGGTTCGAGTTTAGCATGAATCATGTAGGAGAGTGAAACGAGCAAGGTTCCACCGAACATTAAAAAGGAGACAACTGCCAATGAGGGAAAAGGCCAGGAGAGAAGAAAAATAAAAAGCGTTAAGACAACCCACTCAATACTGCTCAGGTAAGCTGCAATTTCCGATTGGGCAGAAGGATAGATTGATTGAAAAAGTCCTTCACCAAAAATACCATGATAAATAAGAGGGTAATTAATTAACCAAGTAAAGCGTGGGGCTCCATAAACCTGCCCCTTCCACTTCGCTGTTCCTGTAGGACCAAAGAAGATCAAATGCTTAAAGCGCAAAAGCGATTCAGCTTCACCATATCCTTCTTGTTGTTTCTGAAAAGCTCTGAGAGTAAATCGTCGATAATGCCAGACAATAGCTGCAGGACTAAAAGCAATCACATAATTCTCTTGCTGAAGACGCCAACAAAAATCGACATCATCACCTGCTTTTCGATATTCAGGATCAAATCCTCCAACACGATCAAAAGCCCAGCGATGAAAAGCCATGTTACATCCAGGAATATGCTCAGCGATGGTATCAGTAAGAAGTACATGACTCGGACCTCCTGGAGCAGCAGCAACACAAGCTTGATGCCAATTTTCTGCGGGAGGAGAAATATTTGGACCACCGACACCTGCATAATCACCCGAGAGGAGTGTTCCTACGAGGTAGAAAAGCCAGTCGGGATCAGCCATACAATCGGAATCAGTATAGGCTAGAATGGCGCCACTGGCAGCTGCAGCTCCTACATTACGAGCCACGCTGAGTCCCTGATTAGATTGATGAATCGCTTTAACCCAAGGATGTTTTGATAAAAGTTCTTTTGTGTTATCGCTAGAACCGTCATCAACAACGATCACTTCATAGTCAGGATAATCGATTTTCCCAAGAGAGCAGAGGCAAGCATCTAAGGTCTGAGCTCCATTATAGCTGCAAACAATTACAGAGACTTTTGGAAAAGGAATTTTTGGTGATACTCGATGAGTAATGGATTCTTGAGTATTAAAGAAATGGGTGATGACTTCTAAAGCTTGCTTAGGCGTACGATCGCGTCGAACTAATCCAAAACTCCAATCCAAAATTTCTCGACCACCACGATACCATTCATCAGTCCAAGCATAGATGAAGGTTCCAGCAAGCCCACCTCGAATCACTGATTCTAAGTGCCATTGAAGAATCTTGGCTTGTTCTTCCTCTGGATTACGCATGGTATCAAGTCCGAATTCTCCAACAATGAGTGGCTTCTCTTCTGCCAAATTTTGAATTCGCGCCAAGTAGCGCTCAAAATCATCACGACGTTCTAAGTAAACATTGAAAGTAACAAAGTCGACATTTTGAGGGAGCAGGTATTCAGTAGGAGGAAAACTAGCATACGAGTAGAGAACATCAGGGTCTTCACGACGTGCCAGATTGATGAGGTGTTCTAGAAACTCTGTCACTCGTTTTGCTCCAAGCCAACGAACCATGGTAGAGGGAATTTCATTTCCAATGAGATAACCAAAAATCACAGGATTACCTCGATATTGACGTACCATCTTGACAACAATCTCTTCTACAGAATGACGTATTTTCCTATTACTGAGAAATTCTACATGCACTGGCCAAGGAATGCAGAGAAAAACACGAAGATGATTTTCAGCACAAAGCTCTAAAAACCACGTCGGAGGTGACGTGTAGAGTCTAATAATATTAGCACCACACTCTCTAATTGCTGCTAAGTCTTTTGCTGCTTGCTCGGGAGTTCCGTATTCATATCCATCTGCATCAGGAGCAAGAGGACAGTAGGTAATTCCTTTAAGAAAAAACTTTTTCTCTCCTTGAAAAAAAAATTTAGCTCGTACAACAATACGCTCAGTCACAGAAAAACGGGGTAAATGGCCTCATCAATAAAGACGATTAGCGTACTGGTAAGTAGAGAGAATGAGAAGCAAAGAAAGAAAAAACTGATGACTCTAGAAAAGCTTTTTCCAGCTTACTAAGAGAATAGGTGGGAGAGGAAAAACTTCTGTGTATACTCTCTTTCTCACTTATTGTAACCATCATGTACACACTCCTTGCTAAAGACACAAGCACTCGTGCTCGTGCTGGAATACTTCAAACGCGAAAAGGCCTGATAGAAACGCCCATTTTTATGCCTGTAGGAACACAAGCAAGCGTGAAGGCTCTTTCTCCTAATGAGCTCGTCGACCTAGGGGCCTCTATCATTTTAGGTAATACCTACCATCTTCATCTTCGACCTGGAGAAGCCCTTATTAAGGAGCTTGGCGGCTTACATCAATTTATGAATTGGAATCATTCTATTCTTACTGATAGCGGAGGGTTCCAGGTTTTCTCCTTAGCTCGTTTGCGTAAGATTAGAGAAGAAGGAGTTCATTTTCAAAATCACCTTGATGGTTCTCCCACCTTTATTTCACCAGAGATCTCCATGCAAATTCAGCGTGATTTAGGCTCTGATATTGTGATGGCTTTTGACGAATGTCCTCCCTATCCTTGCTCCTATGAGGCAATGTCAATAAGCTTAGAGCGAACATTGCGCTGGGCAAAGCGTTGCCGGTACTGGTGGCAATCTCAGGAAGCAGAACTGATGCAGGAGAAGATGCCTCTTGTTTTTGGAATTCTTCAAGGTGGATCTCATGATGATCTTCGAAAATATGCCGCAGAAACTCTAGTGGATATGAACTTTGATGGCTATGCTGTCGGTGGCGTGAGTGTTGGAGAGCCAGAAGCTGAAATGATGCAAGCTATTGATGCGAGTATACCTCATCTACCTGAAAACAAACCGCGTTATGCGATGGGATTAGGAACTCCACCACAAATGATTGAAATGGTCGCTCGTGGTATTGACATGTTTGATTGTGTTTTACCAACACGCCTGGCTCGCAATGGGACTGCGTTTACAGCAAAAGGGACGATGAATCTCAAAAATGCTCCTTACGCTCGTGATACCTCTCCCATTGAGGAAGAATGCACTTGTCCAGCTTGTTTACATTTCACACGAGCTTATCTTCGTCACCTTATCAAAGCTGAAGAAATTTTAGGATTACGACTCATCTCCATTCACAATCTTCACTTCTATCTCCATTTAATGCGTCGCACTCGTCAGAGTATTATGGATGGAACATTTACTCAATTTCGTCATGATTTTGTTTCGCAATACGTGAACTGGAATGTGTCTTAGCTACTACCTTCCAGGCTCAGTGTGCAGAAGAAATCATGAGAGTCCAATCCACTAAAAAGTATTTTAAGAATTGTCCACTTGCGCAGAATCTCTATCTAGTTTTAAATAAATCTCGGCAACCAGCTTCGAAAGGAGGCGAAAACTCATGAAATTCACAAAAATTATCGCTCTTGTCGCTTTTGCGGCAGCAGCTCTTACGCTTGGAGCATGCCAATGCCACAAACAGGCACCAGCACCAGCAATTACTGGTCGTTCCAAGTAAAAGACATCAGATATTATTTGATGGCTTATTTAAGAAGGTCGGATGACTTCGGTCACTCGGCCTTCTTTTTTGATCATTTCTGCTTTCTTGGTAGCGATGACGCAACCATTCAATTACCAACGAGAAAAAAAGAGGAGCATAGAGTAATGCTTTACTAATCAAAAAGCCAAAGCCCTCTGCTAGAAGAAAAACTCCCAGGAGAATAAGAAAAAGGAGAATAATGATTTTGAAGGCAACATGCTGCAGGATGAATTCTCCTACAGGTGCAGCATAGAGCAGAAGTGCTACAAAGGAAATAATAACAGCAAGAGAGATAACGATCAGGTTGTTACTCAGCCCTACTGCTGCAATAACAGAATCCATGGAGAAGGTTAGATCAAGTAGAACAATCTGGAGGACAATGAAAAAAAGACTTTTTGAAGAAGAAGCTTTTATTTTTTTCTTTGGTACCTCTACGAAGTAGTAAAGTTCTTTCAACCCTTTCCCAAGCAAGAAAAGACCACCTAATATCAATACGATTTCTCTAAGTGAATAATGAAAAAAAAGGGGCGTAGTTGATTGGGTAATTCTAAAAGCGCCTACAACAAAGTAAAGACGTGCCAGAAGAGCGAAGAAAAGCCCCCATCTTCGAGCAGACTGACGTAATGATCGCTTCAGAGGAGCCACCAGAAGTGAAATCATTAAGATATTATCGATACCTAGGATCAGCTCCAAACTCGTAAGTAGAGAAAGTGTGATAAGAGGATGCACGGGAGAGAACGAGAAATTTATCAATAATCCACAGCGTGTTAAAAATCAGAAAGGCAGCTAGTCCAATTTTTCTTTAAAGAAGAGTGCGATAACTCGTATTACTCTCTTGTGCTTTTTTAAAGGAAAAATCGTTGCTAAGATTAGGTGAGTTTTCTCTCTGCGGGAGCATGATCTAAGGTTTGTGGTAGTTGTATAGAAAACAGGAATGCTAAGAAAAGGAATCCTGAGGCAACCCAAAAAAGAAGTTGAGCATCGTGTGTTGGAGCAAAACTTAAACTAGGAACTTCTAAGAGAAAACCTGCTAGCACTGGTCCAAAAAAACGTGCTAAGGAGCCTAATGATTGATAGCAACCAAAAGCACTACCTTGCCATTGCTCATCAACACTACAAGAAAGCAGCGTAGCAAGAGAAGGAGTGATGAGACTATCACCTAAACCAATCATCACGCACAGTGCTATGGTCATGCTCATTCTTGAAGTTAAAGGAATAAGAAAAAAAGAGACCATGAGTAAGAGTGCTCCAAGAATGGTTAATAATCGGTTGCCTAATTGCCGTGATAAAATACCGAAGAAAACTCCTTCCACCACAATGGCAATGACTCCAAACATGGTATAAATTAACCCCGTTTGCTTTTCACTCATTCCATAACGATGATAGAAGAAAAGGGTAAAAACAGTCATCACCATGAAAAAACCGAAAACAAAAAAGAAGAAGATTGATCAATGCTAAGATTGATGTGAAGAGAATGGGCATGCTAAATCCATAGTAATATGATAGCCATCCCCCCAATGCCGGCCCCAAGATAAATCCAATCCCATATCCAGCTCCAATGATCTGTCCCATCAGGCTAGAGCACTCTTGGGTGGTTGTGATATCAGCTATAGAAGCTTAGACAACACTGATGTTTCCACCAGAAGCTCCATTAAGAAGACGAGCAAGGATCATCATGGCCCAAGAGCGAGTTAGCCCAAGGAGAAGATATCCAACAGTTGTCCCTAAAATACTAATGATAAAAATAGGTCGTCGACCAAAACGATCGGAGAGATAGCCCCAGATGGGGAGCATCAGCATTTGTGCTAGAGAGAAGATTCCTATAAGAACCCCCATCTGCCAAGAAGAAAACCCTAAGCTTTGAGCGTAACGCGGAAGAATCGGTAGGACTATACCCAATCCAAGCATATCAATGAATATGGTCAAAAAAAGAATCCCTAGTTGTAACTGCTTTTTTGTCATTGCCAAAAGATAGTTCTTCTTTTGAACTAACAGCTATCTTTTTGAAAAATTTCTTCCTACTACCAACATGATATCTCCAAAAACCTTGACGACCACTGCTGGGAATCCAATTGCCAACAATCAAGATAGTTTGACGGCTGGCCCACGCGGTCCGCTTTTGCTAGCCGACTATCAGCTGCTGGAAAAACTAGCACATCAAAACCGCGAACGTATCCCTGAGAGAACAGTCCATGCCAAAGGTTCTGGAGCTTATGGCGTGTTATCTATTACCCACGATATTTCTGCATATACAAAGGCAGATGTTTTGCAACCAGGAAAAAAAACCGAGTGTCTTGTTCGCTTCTCAACTGTTGCTGGAGAAGCTGGTGCTGCTGATGCGGAGCGTGATGTACGTGGCTTTGCGCTGAAATTTTACACAGAAGAAGGGAATTGGGATCTTGTAGGAAATAATACGCCTGTTTTTTTCGTCCGTGATCCTTACAAGTTCCCTGACTTTATTCATACTCAAAAACGTCATCCCAAAACACACCTTCGTAATGCAACAGCCATGTGGGATTTTTGGTCCTTCATGCCTGAGAGTCTTCATCAAGTGACTATTCTCTTCTCTGACCGTGGCATTCCTCTGACCTTGCGTCATATGAATGGTTACGGCAGTCATACTTACAGCTTGATCAATAAGGAGGGAGTACGCTTCTGGGTAAAATTTCATTTCAAAACATTGCAAGGAATCAAATGCATGACCAATGAGGAGTCCAGTGAACTCATTGGCCATGATCGTGAGAGCAATCAGCGCGATCTTTTCAATGCGATTGAATCTAAGGATTTTCCTCGCTGGAAATTTCAAATTCAAATCATGACTCAAGAGCAATCAGCCAGTGCTCCTTTCAATCCTTTTGATTTAACTAAAGTCTGGCCTCATGGCGATTATCCCATGATTGATGTCGGTATTTTAGAGCTTCATCGAAATCCCGAAAATTATTTCGCAGAAATCGAGCAAGCTGCTTTTAGTCCTTCCAATGTTGTTCCTGGCATTAGTTTTTCTCCAGATAAAATGCTTCAAGCACGTATCTTCAGTTATGCTGATGCTCATCGTCATCGTCTTGGAACACATTATGAAATGTTACCGGTCAATCGTCCTAAATGTCCTGCTCAGACCTATCATCGTGATGGAGCCATGCGTTTTGATGAACCAAAAATAGGGGATGCCTACTATGAACCCAATAGTTTTGGAGGTCCTAGAGAGGATCCCACTTATAGTGAGCCTCCAGAGCCTCTTGGAGAAGTTACAGTCGATCGTTATCATGAGGATAGATCAATGTCTCATCCTTGCTGTGCTTATGGAAATGAAGCCATCAAAAACACCGAGCAACTCTTTGAACAAAAAACATCTGCTGGAGAAATCGATGATTTTACTCAAGCTGGTGCTCTTTTTCGCCTCATGAAAGAAGAGGAGAAAAAACGCCTCTTCTCCAACATTGCCCAATCCATGAGAGGAGTTCCTCAGACAATCCAAGAGCGTCAGCTATCACTCTTTCGTCGAGTTGATCCTGCGTATGGAGATGGAGTAGAAGCTGCACTAAAATTGAACTGAGCTTATTGAAACTATAGAGAGAACACTAAGAAGATTTTCTCTTTCAGTCTCTATACAGTAGCTAGTTAAAAAATGGGCAGGAAAGGATTCGAACCTTTGAAGGCTAAGCCAGTGGATTTACAGTCCACCCCGTTTGACCGCTTCGGTACCTACCCGTTTTAATCAGCTACCATTGCTGCTTTCGTTAAAGAGCAATAGCTTAGAAAAGTCATTAAGCATGACTCTTAGAGAGCCAATCGTCGATTAAAAAATTTTCTAATAGAAAATTTGACACGATTCATTTTTAAAAACTTTTAAAAGAAAGCTCTTCTGATTGCCGTTAACACAAAAGATTTGCAAGAGAAGAGAATCTCAGTGAATTTCTCATCCAAGTTGAGAGCAATTTTTTCTCTGAGACTATTACAGAGCAATCCAGCCTCCTTGCCCATCAGATTGTTCAAGATTTTTAAAATGATGGTTAGCTGCAAAAAGGTAGATCCAATGATTTGAAACTAGCTCTGCAACGGAAGAATGCTTTTTTAGCACGCGGTCAATAGCTTCTCTAGGAGCCTCAACACAGACATGAAGTCGTATTGGATCATGCCTCCATCTTTGGCCATCATGAAGAGATTGAAAAGGAAGACCTCTTTTAATATCACCACCATTCCCCTCCACTACAGCAAGCAAACCAACCATATTATGAAGAGTTTTATCACCACTTCCAAAGTGTTGATGATCCAGCGTTGAAGCAAAATATTGAAGATTGATCCAACTGGCAACAACAACAGGAGCAGAGAGAATCAGCTCTAAGGTTGTTTCATTATCATCGATTTGGTAGTCGTAGTCATGCAGAAATACCCTGCCTTCTAGGTTGAGTCCTCTAGTATGACGACGCGAAGCTGCAATGAATGCATAGTTCCCAGCTAGACCCCACTCTGGGCGTACCTCAGACCAGTCGTTACTCTTTTTTTGAATTTTCTTGGAAAGGGAAGTTGTTTTCTTCGATAACCTCAGAGAAGGAGCTCTCTCCTCTTGAGCTATGTGAGTAGCCTGGTCCAAGGAGTGGCGTAGTTTTTTTATTTCTTGCTGATGAGAAGGAGGAGCCAGCTCTGTTTGAAAAAGTGTCACTTTTTCGGTTGTTGTGTTATGAACTCCTGCCAGAAACCATGTTGTTGGAGGAATAGAAATACCTCTTGCTGAGAGTTTCTCACGAACATTTGGACTATTGAGGATCACTGCTGCCACCTTTGCATTGACTTCACCACTGTGACCACCACAAGCTCCACAATCCAGACTCGAAGCATAAGGATTATTTTTGCTGCTACTACCGTGCGCACAAAGGAGAATGAGAGAAGCAGGCTTGCATTGATGAAATCCCATGTGCTTAAGGGCTCCAGCAGCCATGGAGACTTGTGTTTCTAAGGGAATATTATTGATGTCAACCTTGGAATTGCAACAGCTAGAAGATGATGGTGGAGAGTGAAGAAAGGAATCCTTCCACATTTTCCAAAGAAATCCAAAACCACAGACTTCTACAAAAATAAAGCTCGAAACAGCAGAGGATTTAAACGCTCTCCAAGCACTTTTGATTTTTTGAGAAGCCTCTAGAACTTCTCTACTCTTCTTGGGATGCTGCTCAGCAATAGTTGCTACAGGCGTTAAGAGGACAGGACATTGAGCATGAACATGAGTCGAGCCCACAGGAGTAGAGGCTACTGGAAAACCAAAAAAACCTGCAAACCCAAGCGTTTGGATATCAGAGGAAACGTTTTCTAAAGCTCGTCGGTAGACTTCTGAACGCACATCAATACAGAAGACAGCTTGCAGAGCTGGCTCCTGGATAAAAGGAACACTTGCAGCATGCTTTTGTACTTTGAGGAAAAGCTCTCTTCTTAGAGCAATCTCATGAGTTCGCTGCCAGAGCAATCCTAGAGATAAACGAGCACGATCATGATCACTCATGCTGGGAGATACAAATTGCTCTCTCTTCTCTTGCTGATTCAACATACTCCAGAGAGCCATCTCGTAGAGCAGACGGATAGCCAAGAGATCTTGTAACATTGAAGAGTGCTCTCCTTTTAATTTGCTCTCATGCGCTAAAAATTGCAAGTGCCCAGCCCATCCAGCAACACTGCTGAGCAGGGCATAGAAAATATCAGTTGCTTCCGCAAATTTGATCCCCATTTGAGAAGAAACTTCAGTAATGAGAAGAAGAGGATCATCTGGTAGAGAAGCAACTAAAGCAGGCCAATTCTTCATTCCTACTATTTGAGGATGAGCATCTCTAAGAGCAGCTTCCCTCCAAGCTTTAAAAAGAGGCATAGTTTTCCATGGAAAGCTCCAAAAAGCTTGACCACGGTCGAAATAAGCAGCAGACCATTTGGAAATTTCTTCAGTAATAAAAAGCTTCCAACGTGTCTTTCTCACAGAGTCTAAATAAGCACTAGGGTAGAGCTTACTAGTTGCATTCTCAACATTCCACTGATCCTCATGGAGCCCTGCAAGAGCCTCCTCCAAAGAAAAATGATGTTCTCTATGTTCTTCAAGTGCTTGTTCTAAATCTTCCTTAGTTATTAATCCAGATTGATAGCGCTCTCGGTAAAAAGAGGGAGGCATCGAAAGAGAAATCCCATCAATTTTTTTTAATAAGAGTGCTGTTTCTAAAAAATCGTGCTGCGAAAATCCCAAAAATGGATTCACAGCAACAAAGTTAGAAAGTGGCCAAAGTGGTGGAAGCCGATCAATGGCTTCTCTAGCAGCTTCTTGAAATGAAGTAGTCATCATGATGAGAGAGGAAACTATTATTTTTTGAGGAAGGAGGGGAACAGCCTATTGATCAATCGATATCCCATCGTGTGGATATAAAATCCATTATAAGTATGCACATAGAGTGCTTTTCCTAGTTCCGTAGCAGAAAGTTTGGGTAAGAGAAAAAGGCGAAGTCCCAGCACTAAAAACCCTATGGCCGCAATAATGGAAACAGGCCAACTGACTTTGATAAAACCAAGGGGAACAACACTGCTACCAACAAAAAAGTTGGCTCCTTCATGAAGAAGAAAAAAGAGTGTAGTGAGGAAGAGTCCAAGTAATAGGCCAAAGAATCTGCTCAACAGTGTCGCTGTGATCGACCACCAGTGAAAAAGAAGCTGAGTTAATGCAAGGAAGAGAATAAAAACTAAGGAAAATTCTCCAGCATGAGACCAGGGTGTTAGCCCTGCTAGGAGACTTATTGAAACAACTAATCCCAAAGCAGCCAAGAGAGCAGCTAGCAGTTTTGTCACGGAAACATAGGAGGACTCTTTAGATTGATCTAGAGCAAATGTTGTCAGAGTCGCCTCATCATACATTGTACCGGAGGAGAGAAAGGCATGAGCTTTGTAGAGTGAGTGAGTGACAATATGAAGAAGAGCAATAGCGAAAGCTCCAAGACCACATTCCAACATCATAAAACCCATTTGTGCAATTGTTGAAAAAGCAAGACTCCGTTTTATGCTTGTTTGTGTTGTTAGAACAAGAGAGCCAAAAAGTGCTGTAACAGCTCCAAAGCTTGCCAATAACTCTAATGCTGTTGGGCTTAAACTTAGAAAAGGACTGAAGCGAATGATGAGAAAGCCTCCAGCATTAATAATCCCAGCATGCATGAGAGCAGAAACGGGAGTTGGTGTTTCCATAGTTTCAGGAAGCCATCCATGAAAAGGAAACTGGACTGATTTAATGGCTGCTGCAATGACTAAGAGCCATGTGATAGAAAAAAAAGCAGGAGCTGTGTTTTGAAAAGGAATCGTTGTAATGAGCTCTTGAATATCAAGAGTGCCACATTGCTTCCAAATCATCCCAAAAGCAGCAAGAAGGAGGAAATCAGCAACTCGAGTGAAAATAAACTTTTTCTTCCCAGCTAGCTGAGCTCCATCTCGATTTTTATAAAAAGTTAATAAATGATGAAGTGAAAGACTCATGGTGATCCAAGCCAGAGCAAAAAGGAGAAGGTTGCCAGCGATGAGTAGCACTAAAACACTCCCTCCTGTGATCGATAACCATTTTAAGAAAAAACCTTCTTCACCATTGGCACGTAAATAATTTTGAGAGAAAAGGGTTACAGCAACAATTAAACATCCTACAAGCAGGAGCATACTCAAAGAGATAATATCAATGTAAGTTGTGAGTGCTAGTGATCCCCATAATACCCACTGGGCGTGTATCGGGTGAGCAAGGAAAAGATAAGCAAGAGCCACCACAATAATAAGTGTTAGAGAGAGGCAACTGAGCAATAGAAGAACACTCCCCATTTCTTCTCCCCTTTTTTTTACAAAGCTGGGAGGAATAAAAAGCGGTAATAAGAGAGGAAGAGGTAGAAGCAATGAGAAAAGTGGAGCAAAGGCAAGAAGGAATGCTTTAAGAGAAAGAATCAGTGTCATAGCAAGAAACGTAGAAGATTATTTCTATTTGATCCAATAGATAGATTATATTGTATTGTTTTATAAAATAAAATGACTCTTTTCTAACAGTGTCTATAGTTTTTTAAAAAATGGTTACTTTTCTCAATTATCATCATCTGCGCTATTTTAAATCTATTGCACAAGATGGAAATCTCACTCGAGCTGCAAAAAATCTCCATATTTCTCCTTCTGCACTCAGTATTCAACTCGGTCAATTTGAAGAAAGCCTCGGCATTGAGCTTTTTGAACGCAGACACAAACGCCTTATTCTTACGGAAGCAGGTCGCTTAGCACTTGATTATGCAGAAACTATTTTTCGTACAGGAGAAGAGTTATGTCATGCTCTGAAGCATCAAAATGCTCTATTACGTCAGACCTTACGTATTGGAGCTCTACCTACACTTTCGCGAAATTTCCAACTAGAATTAGTGCGTCCGCTTTTTAAGAATAAAAAGCTTGAACTCATTTTCTACACTCATTCCCTAAGCGACTTACTAAATATGCTAGAAAAGCATACTATTGACTTGGTACTTTCACATGCACCTGCTCCATCCTTGAATCAACTTGGATTTCAAAACCATCTTCTCAATGAACAAAAGATAATTTTAGTAGGAAAAGAAGAGGTGAAAAAGTTTCAATTCCCCTATTCGCTTCACAAAACACGCATGGTTCTTCCGAGTAAGGAGAGTAATGTCCGAGCAAGTTTTGACTTCATGATGCGCAGAGAAGGTATTGAGCCAATTATTGTTGCTGAAGCTTCTGATATGGCTATGCTTCGATTGTTAGCACGTGAAATGGATGCTATTACCTTACTGCCGCGCGTTGTTGTACAAGACGAAATCAGCGATAAAACCCTTCTGCAGCTTCATGTTATTGAGCAAATTCGAGAAAGTTTTTATGCTATTACCTTGACCAGAAAGTTTCCTAACCCGCTCATCCAGGATCTTCTCAACACTGGGCGTCATCGAAAAAAGAGCAGAAATGATCCGACTGCTAGTCACACCGTAATGCCTGCACCGGATCAAGCCTTGAAGCTAAAGTAGCTGGGATCAGAGCAGCAAGAGCACAAATGAAAAAAGCACTAGAGCAAATCAGAGCAACATCGCTTGGAATCACTTGAGCAGGAATTTCAGAAAATTGATAAATAGCTCTTGAAAAAATTTCGACTCCCAACAGCGAAGAGAGAGCGTGACTAACTTCATTTCTCCAACGAACTAAGATCAAGCCGAGAGTTAGTCCACTCACCATACCGATAAGACCAACACTCATCCCTTGGACTAAAAAAATCATGATGATTTGACTGGCTCTAGCTCCTAGAGCCTTAAGAATCCCAATCTCTCGCGTTTTTTGAACGGTAACTGTAATCAGCGTATTCATAATTCCAAAAGCAGCCACCAGAACAATGAACATGAGCAGGAAGAACATCACATGACGCTCCATAGCGATAGCATCAAAGAGCTGTTTGTTCACATCCATCCAAGTTTCTACTCTATTGTTGTCAGAGAGTTGATTGCGTAAATTTTTTGCAACAAGATCAGCACGATCTGCCCTCTCTATCCAAAGTGACAATCCATGAACGCTCTCTCCCAGTCCATAGAGTTCTTCTCCAAGATGAAGAGGAAGAAGTAAAAATTCACTATCATAGAAATAACGACCCGTTTCAAAAATACCAGTTACAGTTAGCTCTGTAGGCAAGACAAGCTGACGCAGCGAATCTAAGGATGCTTTTTCTTTTTTTTTCTCAAGATGATCGAGTTCTTCTAAGATTTCATTGAGATGCTGCGAAGAATAAACTGTAATTTTATCTCCTACTTGTAAACCGAGTGTAGAAGCCATTTCTGAACCAACAAGAGCATGATCACCTCTTAAATCAAAAGAGCCTTCCTTGATAAACTTTCCCAACTCTTTCTCTTTGCTTGGATCAATAGCACGCATGTTGGGTGTAAGTCGTCGATGATCAAATTCTACAATCACTGGTCCTTGAACAAAGGGAGCTACTTTTTTAACCTCAGGAAGATGATCAATCTTTTTAGCAAGCTCTTCCCAATGATCGAGAAGACCTTCTTTTGTAACTGTTAGGTGAGCATCAAATCCAAGAACTTTGCGCTCTAGTTCTCGTTGAAATCCACTCATAACAGAAATCACTAAAATAAGTACCGTAATGCCAAGAGTGACTCCAAGAATAGAAATCAGCGTAATCACCGAGAGAAATGTACGCTTAGGTTGTAAATAACGATGAGCAAGAAAAAGAACGGCAGACATGAGAGGAGGCTAGAAGCTGAACAAGAAAAGAAGAAGATATTTTTATCATCTCTGGTACGCCAAGAAAAGAAAGGTTATCACTTGCTTTATGAAGAGGAGCCAAATAATTTTTCTGATAAATTTTCTCTCTCCTGGCTCCTTATCTTCAACATACTAATTTTAAAATATCACTCCATGATAACTCCCCTTCCCAAAAAAGAGCATTCTCTCTTTTTTATAATGCTAGCGATTCTTTTTTTAAACCATCATTTTCTGCGAGCACAAAGCTCGGAGATACCAATTATTCGTAATCCTGATGCTTATGAAGAAATTGATGCTCCAGTAGATATCTCTTTTCTACAAAATGGCTCAACTGTGGAGAAAACTATGACTATTAACAGCGCTGAGAAGCTTTTCTTTGATGTGAACCTCCCTTCGGAGAGTACGTATTATTACGATGAGAAGCTGACTCTTGTGCGTCTCTATAATAGCGATGGCACCGACACAAATAACAATCCTGTACTGATTAATGGAGGAGCTCACTTAGGAGATGCTTGGTTTCCAAGGCGCGCTGGTTCGATGGTTTTTGAGTATCAAACCAAATGGCATGATCGTGGTAAGAGCCCTAAGGGAGTTCCCATTATTATTAACAAAGAGGGCCCTCCCTACGTTGAGACAATTCGCATTACGGTGACTGTTTCAGAGAGCTAGAGAAGAATCTATGTCAAGTTTTGAGCTTCACCTCCACGATGGATGAAAGGTCCTCTCTTAGTTATCGCTTATTTTGATATCCTCGCCACCTGAGTATTCTATTTTTGTTGATCCACGCGGACGACGCCGACGCTGGTTACAAGGAGCAGTTCTTCTAGCTACTGTTCTTCTCCTGAGTGCTGCTACCTACTTGATCTCCAGTCTACTAGTAGCCCCTCGTTTAGTTCTTCCTAAAGCAGTACGCACTTATCGACCACTGCTAAAAGCATTTCAAGATCCAGGCTTGCTTGAGAGTCAAGAAGACTGGCATCGTTTCCTAAGAACAGCCGATTCCTTTCCTAGCACTCCACTTACAACAACCAACCTGCTGGAGAACTGTTTTATAACAGTTAACTCAGAACATCAGGAACATCGCAATCTTAGCCATAGTCCTTTCCCTACTCGCCTTGCTTATGCTGCTCTTTGGGATCCTCAAAGTCTTTTTTCAATCAAAGAACATGCCGGCTATTTAACTCATGTTGCTGTAGAGTGGTTCAATATAGCCGATGTTGAGGGAACGCTGCTGGAGACACCCAATGAGGAAATTCGCTCCTTGTGCAATAATAAAAATCTTGCTCTCCTACCCATTCTAAAAAACAGCGATGGCAAAACCTGCCAACCAGAAGCTATTGAAGGTCTTTTTAAAACATCAGAAGAAGAACAAAACTCCTTCTTTCATCATCTAATCAAGAGAATGCCTCCTGGAGCTAGAGGCCTTCTTGTCGACTGGAATGAACTCGATCCTTCCTATCGTAGTGAAATTAGTGAGCTTCTTCTCAAACTTGGCCATCAGCTTCATGAAGCTCATCTTGAGTTTTGGCTCACCATTCCTACTGACAAAGCAGAGAGAGTGTACGATCTTGAAGAACTTAGTCCTATTGTCGATTATTTTCTCCTATCGCTGGATGATCAACATGAAGATCCCCAGGAGGCTGGACCTCTTGCTGAGCAAGATTGGGTTGAAGAAGAGCTTCACTTGATTACCCGTTATGGTCACCCCTCCCAGTGGATAGCAGGCATAGGTGTCGATGGCCTCGATTGGAACGAAAGTAAGGAGACAGTAGAAAAACTCAGCTTTGTCGATGTGATGGCACGAGCAAATCTTGCCACGGCTGAGCATGTTAGTGCGGAACCACCTCACTATTCACCATCATTTCATTATCTCGGCGGTCCTGATGAGAGAGAGGAACATGAAATTTGGTTCTTGGATGCTATTACTTTTTTTAATCAACTACAGGCTATCACTCCTTATCATCTTGGAGGAATCGCTATCAATCGATTGGGCCAAGAAGATCCTGGCATTTGGGATGTTCTAAGATGGAGAACTGAAATGGAAAAAGAAGGTTCTAATCTTCCAAGTCCACTCCAGTGCGAACAATTGGAACTATTGAATCTCAACCATGAAGTAGCCTCCCTGGGAACAGGTGATTTTCTCTCCGTTGGCGATGAACCAAGTTCCGGTTGGCGTCGCATCCATGCAGAACCTAATGGATTGATGAGCTCACTTTATGAATATTTTCCACGTCCTGTTTGTATTTATCATCAAGGGGCAGCACCTCCCCATCAAGTAGCACTTACTTTTGATGATGGTCCTGATCCTATCTGGACACCCGAGATTCTGCGTATTCTCAAAGAAAAAAAAGTTCCAGCAGCTTTTTTTGTTGTTGGTTCTCAAGCTCAACAATTCCCTGATCTGGTGCAACAAATTTTAATCCAAGGTCATGAATTAGGAAATCATACCTACACGCATCCTAATCTTGCTGAGATTAGTGAAGAACAAATTGAACTTCAGCTCAATGCCACAACCCGCCTCATTGAAAGCATTACAGGACATTCCACCTCTCTCTTCCGTCCTCCTTACAATAGTGATGCCACTCCCACAACACTCAAAGAAATACGGGCTTTGAGCGTTGCTTCTGATCTTGGTTATCTGACCGTGGGTGAATCCATTGATGCTGGTGACTGGGAATGCCCAGGTGTGGAAACAATCTTGGAGAGAGTTAAAGAAGAGCGTGCAGCTGGAGGGAGCATTCTCCTGCTTCATGATGCTGGTGGTAATCGAGCTCAAACAGTTGCTGCCCTACCAAAGATCATTGATTATTTTCATGCTCGTGGTGATCAGATTGTTCCTCTAGGCCATTTTATTGGCCTTCCTAATAATATTCTGATGCCACCAGTGCGTCATGCTGAGATGACTGTTGCTGTGCGCTACATTTATGGAAGCTTTGCAACACTTCGTTTTGTCGAGCTTCTTGCATGGACGCTACTCATTATTGTCACCCTATGCTCCTTATTATTTATTGTTTTCCTCGTTACTTGTGCATTCATCCATCGTCAAGAAGAAAAAAAATTGCTCATGGGCAATGCTCCTCCTTCACCATCGCTTCATGAAGAAAGATCTTCTGAGCAGCAGCATCAATCAGATGGTTCAGCTTCTTTAGAAAAGACAATCCATCAAGCATCCTCTCCACCTGCTCTCAGTGTCATTATTGCTGCTTATAACGAAGAACGAGTGATCGATTCAACGATAGAACATCTTCTTTCCAGTGATTATCAAGCACCCATCGAGCTCATTATTATTGATGATGGCTCGGAGGATAAGACCGCTGAGCGGGTCAAAAACTGGGCGAATCAATATTCTACTGCTCATCGACGAGTTCTCTTCGAGCAACAACCCAATGGTGGAAAAGCAAGCGCCCTCAACCGCGCTATAGAACTCTCCCACTATGACTACATTATCACGCTTGATGCAGACACCATGGTTAGTAAACAAGCACTTCGTTTTTTAGTGGAACCACTGACTGATTCAACCGTAGGAGCCGTTTCTGGTCATATTCGTGTAGGTAATTTTAGTCATCCCCTTGGACGATTCCAACAAATTGAATATGAGTTTGCTTTCGAAGTGAACCGTCGCGCTCAAGATCTTCTCAATTGCATTACCGTTGTTCCTGGTGCTCTGAGTGCCTTTCGACGAGAAGCACTTCTATCAGCAGGTCCCCTGAACAAAGAAACATTAGCAGAAGATACCGACCTAACACTTCAGCTTCATCGTCTTGGTTGGCGTATTACCTATGCCCCTAGCGCTCTTGCTGACACGGAAGCTCCTCAACATCTTCATGCTCTTTTTTCACAACGTTTTCGTTGGGCTTTCGGAACGTTGCAATGCATGTGGAAACACCGTCAACTTCTCTTCAGCCCTGGTTCAGGTTGGTTAGGCTGGCTTGCCCTTCCCTCTGTTTGGGTCTTCCAACTTGGCGTTATTGCACTCACTCCTATTTTGGATTTTCTTGTCCTCCTTTCCATAAGCTTTGGTCATGGAAAAGCAATCTATCCTTACTTTCTACTCTCCTTGTTCCTTGATTGTAGTGTGGCAGCACTTTCTGCTCATTTGGCAAAACGCTCTGCTTGGTCAGCATGGCGCGCTATCCCCATGCGCTTTCTCTATCGTCCTGTTTTAGGATATGTCGTTTGGAAATCACTACTGAAAGCTGCTGCAGGAAGTTGGGTGCGTTGGAAAAAATTAGAAAGAACAGCAGCTGCTATTCAACAGAAAAGAGCTTCTAATGCTCACCCAGCAGGCCCCCTGGATTCCCGCGTTCGCGAGAAGGAGACTGTGTGAGAATACTCACCAAGAAGATAAGAGGAAACATCCTCAAATTTTTATTTTGGAGAAGAGTGATTTCATAACTTGAAAAAATCAATTCATTCCCAAAAACCACTCCAAAAAAATCAACTCAATATAGTATAAGTATCGACAGTAAAGACTTGACCATGCTATCGTCAAATTTACTGTTGGTTTTCTACTCTTTGCTCTTCAACCCTCTTAACTTTTTCTCTTAACTTTCTTGAGCCTTCAGAAATATTCTACGCTATTTACCCTGCTCTGGAGCAGCATTCTCAACCATCACTTCCAGTTGCTTTACTGTAGTTAACAAATTATTCTTTCTTGACTTCAACATTTTAAAATCCATGAGCACATCACCATCTAGAGGCCCCAGCAATTCGAGTTTTGATCAGATAGCTGCTCAAGCTTATGATACATTAGCCAGTGTTGCCTCTAGCGCCGCTGCTTCTCTCTCTGCTGCGGGAAATTTTTTGGGAAGGCGCATAACTTGGATAGCTTCTTCTCTGAGTAGCCTTCGATTTTCAGAGTACCTACCTACCTTCTCTTTTCCTTTGAACCCATTCTTTGGATACAGTGGTGCGGCGAACGATGAAGAAGATAGCAGTAATGAAAGTACAACAAATAATACTGCCGCTACAACAACTTCTGTTCAAGAGAGTACAAGTTTAGTTGTTTCTTCTTCTCCAAGAGATGGCGTATTGCCATCAGAAAATGATAATACATCAAAAAATCGCAGTCGTTCTAGCAGCTATGATAGTGCTGCTAGCACTGATACTGCTAGTAGTAGTTCTGTAGAAGAACAAGAAATAGAATCAAATGATTTTCGAGTATCAGATTTTTCGACCCATCACCAACCAGAAGTGGCAAACAATAAAAATACTTTTGATTCTCAAAAAACGCCTAATCAGTTGGTTTCAGAAGCTATTGAAAAAAAACTTGAAGAAACTTATGAGGGGCTAGGAAAATATTACGATCATTTTGCTAATAAATACATTGAGGCTGTTGTAGCTGTTCAAAAACTTAAAAGTGCAGATGCAACTAAGAATCAAAATCTAGATTTAGCTCGTTTGAGAACGAAAATAGAAGAAAACGAATCTCAACGCTTGAAACCTAAAACAAAAAAAGAGTTTGATGTTATTCGTAGGGAACTTGAAGAATTTTCTAAAAATGTAGAAAAATTTGTTCAAGAAGTAGCGAAAGAAAAAGCAGCGCAAGAAGATTCGCAAAAAGGAAATAGCGATTATGCTTTATTAACTCAACGAACCCAAGAAACTACTCAACAACTTACTCGTGGAGTTCAAGAAGCTGCCACTCAGGCAGCAGGGGTTCTTTCTCATGGGTGGAATCGTATGGTAGCGACAACGCAATCTATAATTTCTAAGTCTTCTAAGTCAGAATCTTCAAAGAAAAGAGGTATACTCAATGAGCAATTAGAAGATGATAAGCAATTAGAAGATGAAAATACTGAACCCCTTAACACATCAACTTCTCGGCCTCAGCAGGACGACGATCAGATACCGGCAATAATAGAGCAAGTGGGTATCTCGAGTGTAGAT
This sequence comes from bacterium, assembly GCA_021849805.1. Taxonomy (GTDB): domain Bacteria; phylum Verrucomicrobiota; class Verrucomicrobiia; order Chthoniobacterales; family UBA6821; genus CAIWMF01. Next base: position 205,904 of record JAJZSL010000002.1, on the reverse strand, counting down.
ACTAATCATCAATCTGGAAAAAAAGAAACTATACCATTTCTTCCTGACCTTCCTAAATTTAGTGATGGTGAACTTCGTCAACTTAGAGAGTCAATAGGTCGCATTGTTCGGCTTCAAGTTGGAGAGCCTATTCAAGAACAATATCCTCAACTAAGTCACTTTGTGTGGGTAAGTTATTTTCAATAAATATTCGTGTATGTTAATTCGTATACGTTAGAGCATTTCTTCTTTTTTTTAAATTTACCTCCACTCATGTCTTCTCATCCTATTCGCACACGCTTTGCTCCTTCTCCCACGGGAGTATTGCATGTGGGGGGAGCGAGGACGGCACTCTTTAACTGGCTCTATGCACGTAAGCAGGGGGGAGTATTTGTACTTCGGATTGAGGATACTGATCATTCGCGCAATAGTGAGGAGTCCAAGCAGATCATCATCGATGGACTACACTGGCTGGGGCTTGATTGGGACGAAGGTCCGCAGAAAGGGGGGGACCACGGACCTTACTACCAGAGTGAGCGCAACGCCATCTACGAAGAGTATCTGGCTGCTCTCGAGAAAAAAGGATTCCTCTACGAGGAGCATGGAGCGATTCGCTTTCGCTCACCGCGTCGGAAGGTACTTCTGGAAGATTTGATTTGTGGGAATATTGAGTTTGATTTGACCAACCCTGCTACTCATCCTGACATGACACTTCGCCGTCCTGACGGGTCGTGGATTTTCCATTTTGTTAATGTGGTCGATGACATTGAAATGAAGATCTCTCATGTCATTCGCGGGGAGGATCATCTCTCCAATACTCCCAAGCATCTTGAGCTCTACGCTGCTCTTGGAGCCCAACCACCTCGTTTTGCTCACACGCCACTCATTCTCAATCGTGATGGGAGTAAGATGAGCAAGCGTGATCAAGGAGCCAACATGAGTATCTACCCTGAGCAAGGCTATGCTCCAGAAGCTCTGCGCAACTATCTCTCCCTCCTTGGGTGGTCCCCCAAGGATAACCGTGAAATTCTCGATACCTCAACCATCCTCGAGCTCTTTGAGCTCCATCAGATCAACCGCCGCAGTGCTTCTTTTGATCCTGAGAAATGTTTTTGGATCAATGGGCAACATCTCCTTCGCATGGACTTAGCCCGCTACAGAGAATTAGCACTCCCATTTTTAGAAAAAGCAGCCATTTGCTCGGAGAGCTCGGAGATGCTGGAGAAGGTTCTCTCACTGGTGAAACCCAAGATTAAATCCCTCCCCGATCTCCCTGATTGGGTTCGCTGCTTTTTTAGTGATGAGTTTCCTTTTGAGCCCGAGGCCGTTGCTAAGAACCTCTCGACTCCCCAAGCAAGAGAGCGTCTCTCTCTCCTAGCTCAAGCACTTTTGCTGCTGGAGTGCTGGAGCGCTTCCTCTATTGAAACATGCTTCAAAAACAGAGCTGCTACTCTAGGAATCAGAGTTGGAGAACTGGTTCATCCGGCCCGTGTCGCTGTCAGTGGACGCTCTGTGGGAGCAGGTCTCTACGAAATGCTAGAACTCTTAGGCCGTGAGCGCACAATCAAGCGCCTGCTTGCAAGCGCAGAGAACAGATAATTTCTCTCTTTTTAGGATGTTCCGATTCTTTGATCCTCTCATCCTTCGATCTTCACTCTTTTCTTGAACATTAGAAACCATGCAACCTAGCAATCTTCCTTCAAACTCGATGAATTTGATTCCTCCATCAAGTTCTCCCCAGGAATCGCTCTCTCCTCAAACAACACTCTCTCCTGCAACGACCAACTCTGGAGCTACTCCATCGGGAAACTTAGAGGGTATTTCTATCACTCCTGAGCAATCCTCCAACTCTTCCTCTCACTTCACTCCTATTACCAATCATCCCGCTCTAGAGAGTAGCTCTGCCTCTTCTTCAGACTCTCCTATTATCAGAGTAGAGGGTCAAACTCCTGCTAGGAATCCCTCTTCTGCTTTAAGGCGAGCTTCAGCAGAAATAGCTCCCCAGGCTGTTGCTGCTCCAGCAGCTTCTCTCCCAGCAACTGCTCCAGCACCTCTTCAAGCTGTTGCTGCTCCAAGAAGCACTCAAGCAGAAGAGAGTATACAATCACTTGCTCAAGAGAACGCTCCTAGCAGTGTAGAAGCTACAACTCCTCAAGAAGAAGAGACCATCATCAATCCTCTAGAAAACATCGCTCTTATTCGTCAACACTCCCTCGATGTCTTTGAGAACTGGAGAAGAGCTCTAGCAGAGAGTAGAGCGCTTGTCAATAATGCTCAAGCTCTTTTAGAGGAAGGAGATCATCAGCTAGAGAGAAGGCCTCGCCTCTACCGTGCTCTCACAACTGAAGAGGAAGCTAGTGAACTTGATCTCATCAATCATCTGCGGACTTTACGAAGAGAGCTACTCCAGGTTAATCATCAGATTCGCCTTGCTCGGATTGATTTTCAACAAGCGATGATTTCACTCACAGACTCCAACCAAGCACCCCCCCAAGAAATCACTAATAACTATCCTCAAGTCTATGGTCAGTTTCGTTCCTTGGGACAAATAATTCCTCCTCTTCAAAGGAGTCTTGCCAGGTGCATCAATCAATTATCCACTCAACACTCCGAAGGAATTTCTGATGTTGAAGATAATGACGAATAAAATTTTTAGAGAAAAATAACATGAATCTTCCCTCGACTACTAAAGCTTACGCTGCCCTCGCTCCAACAACTCCTCTGCAGCCATACAACCTAGAGCGTCGCCCTTTGGGCACTCACGATGTGGCCATCACCATTGAGTATTGTGGTGTTTGTCATAGTGATCTCCATCAAGTACGCAATGAATGGGGTGGAGCAATCTATCCTATGGTTCCAGGACATGAAATTGTCGGGCATGTCAAGGCTATTGGTTCCAGCGTAAGTAAGTTCTCTATCGGTGATCGTGTTGGAGTCGGAGTGATTGTTGACTCTTGCCGTTGCTGTAGTGCCTGTGAAGAGCATCTCGAACAATTCTGTGAGAAGGGAGCCTCCTTCACCTACAACAGTATGGAGCAAGATAAGAAAACTCCAACCTATGGTGGTTACTCCCAAGAGATCATCACCACGGAGGATTTTGTTCTCCCTATTCCAGAAAATTTACCTCTTGCTACAGCAGCACCCCTCCTTTGTGCTGGTATTACGACCTATTCTCCTCTTCGTCATTGGAAGGTTGGAGTGGGCCAGAAGGTAGGAATTATCGGATTGGGAGGCTTAGGCCACTTGGGAGTTAAGTTTGCTCACGCTCTTGGTGCAGAAACTTATGTCATCACAACCTCCGCTCACAAAAGAACAGATGCCCTTCAACTAGGAGCCCAAGGAATCCTCCTCTCCTCCGATTCAGCGTGTATGGCAGCACACGCGATGAGCTTCGACTTTATCTTGAGCACTATTTCTGCTGTTCATCATTTGGATGATTATCTCAAGCTTTTGAAACGTGATGGGACACTGGTTACCGTTGGCCTTCCTCCTCAACCGCTCAAGCTCGATTTATCTAGCGTTATCCATGGTCGCAAAACCATCGCTGGCTCCATGATTGGAGGAATCCAAGAAACAGAAGAAATGCTCAAGTTTTGTGGAGAAAAAAACATCACTGCCGATATTGAGCTTATTCCCATCAATGAAATCAACACTGCCTATGATCGCATGCTCCGAGGTGATGTTCACTATCGCTTTGTGATCGATATTGCTTCGCTAGGAAAAGAATAGGAGTAGAGGAAAGTTCCCTCTCCAGGATATCTCTCCACTCTTTTTCTGGGCTTCTTACTTCTCCCAGAAATGATCGTGTAGCAAACTCAAAACAGCAGAGGAGGAGCAGAGGAATTTTTTCTTAGGGCAGGGCCGAAGACCGAGCGCTATCCAACGATAAGGTGATGGGAGGAGAACGCTGCATTTTTTAAAGAAGATCAAGTCAATTTTCTGCAATTTCTCAGTAGTTTGACTATATACTATAGTAGAGAGTCGTTGGACGAATAAGAGTCATGATAAAACTATTGAGCACAGACTTTGATGGAACGCTTGTTGGTAATGATCGAGAAGAATCATGTGTTGCCCCCTTAGCTCTAGAACTAGAGACTATCAAGCGAGAAGGAGCACTCTGGTGCATTAATACTGGAAGACCTCTTACTTATCTATTGCACGGATTAGAACATTTTGCTCCCCCCATACGACCAGATTATCTGATTACTCAAGAACGCTACCTCTTTTATGATGATCCAGAGAAAGGGTGGATTCCTCTTGGTGATTGGAATGCTCTGTGTGATCGAAAACACCAAGAACTCTTTGAAGCATCTCAGTTGTTTTTTCAAAAAATGAAAGCTCTTGTTGCCCAGGATCCTCGCCTAACATTGCTGCAAAGTAGCAGAGGATCTCCTGATTGCCTTGCCTCTGAGGATGAGCAAGCCTTGCATGAAATGATGCTCGAGCTTCTGAGGATGCCAGAGAGGCCTGATGATTTTTCTTTTCAACCAAGCACTTCTTATCAAGAACATTTTCTCAGTTTTCATCATCGCCACTATAATAAAGGAACTGCTCTAGAAGCCCTTCGCCAGTTCTTGTCCCTTCACGTGGAGCAAATCATGGCCATTGGGGATCATCACAATGATTTAGCGATGCTCGATAGTTCAATTGCAGCAATGCTTGCTTGCCCTTCCAATGCACATCCTCGAGTAAAAGAAGCTATTCTCAAAGGCAAGGGGCATATTGCTCGCTCTGCTTATGGAGAGGGAACAGCTGAAGCCATTTCCTTTTTTCATGGCCGTCGATAGCATGAGAAGTTTTTGGGGAAAGCTGATCCTCCCTCCTCCTAGAACTCAAGACGAAAAATTATGTGGATTTTTTAAGAAAAATATTTTTGAAAGTGATGATGTATGAAGTTCTTAAAAAGACTAAAAAAGATACCTCTGCTTTTTGAAAAAGTGCTCACCAAGGACATAAGAGGAAACGTCATCAATTTTTATTTTGGAGAAGAACGATAGCTTCAACATTTTTTGGATTCAAGAGGAGGAAATGACTTGTTTGGACTGGATCATTGTTCTCTCCTCGACTAAATTATCTTTCTATGCGCTTTTGGAAAATATTGATCCTTCTTCTTGTAGGCTTACTTGTCTTTGGCTCTTTAGGATTGTGGGGCTATACCCTCTTTGTCAAACCTTATGCGGCTGAAAGCATTCTTAGTTTTCTCACTAAAAAGAAAAGTAATCCTCCAGTAACAACAACTCCTGTAGATCCTTCCATTGGCGATTTTCAAGCTGCATTAAAATTACAGCAAGAAGGAAAACTCTTGGAAGCTCAAGGAGCATGGCAGCAATGGCTCTCTCTCTATCCGAGTAATCCGAAGAGAAAAGAAGCTCTCCTCCAGCTTGGTAAAATCAACATGGAATTATTTTCAACACCTTCTGCAAGCAGTGTGGAGATGTATACGGTGATCAAAGGTGATTCGCTAGATCGTATTGCACGCAAGAGAAAGTCTAATCCTGAGCTCATCCAGCGACTCAATCATCTCCCTAGTATTAACCTTCAAATTGGAGAGCTTCTCTATGTTCCCACATTGAATACTAGCCTTCAAATCGATCGTAGAGCAGGACTCCTTATTTTAAAAAATAATGACCAGTTGCTAAAAAGCTATTCCCTACTCTCTGCTCCTCCTCAACATGTTCAGAGCAATGAGAAGCAATCACCTTCAACCACCACACTTCTTGACATGATTGCTACTGCCGAGAATAAACGTATTGCCTTTGGAAATAAAAAGTATCCTCAAAGCAATCGAGTCCTTCTTCTTCGTTCGCATGAAGCCATTGTTACTGCTCCTCAAGAAGAGACACCTGCTTCTTCTACCCAAGGAACTCCCAGCACAGCAGCTTCTACCCTGCCTCCTTCTGCGAACTTTGTCATTTCTGTTGATGATATGAAAGAACTTTTTCCCTTTCTCACCAAAGAAAGCTCCATTGTGATTAACTAATTTTTTTCTTCAAAAAATTTTATAACGCGCTCTCCTTTTATCCTTTCACTTTATGAATCCCATCCCTTTGGATTTTGAACAACCACTCTTTGAGCTTGAGAAATGCCTGCGGGAGCTCATTTCTCGTACCCCTGAAGAGACCAAACGCATTACTCAGATGCAGGAGAAACTTGAGCTCATGCGCTCCGATCTCTACAAAAATCTAACGCCATGGCAGCGAGTTCAAATAGCTCGTCATCCTGCGCGTCCCTATGCACTTGATTATATGGAGCATTGTTTTACTGATTTTCTCCAATTGCATGGTGACCGTCTTTTTGGTGATGATAAGGCTATGCCAGCTGGCTTAGCTTCTCTGGAAAATCATCGCTGTGTCGTTATCATGCAGCAGAAAGGACGCAATGTAAAAGAAAACGTCTTACGCAATTTTGGCAGTCCTCATCCTGAAGGATATCGCAAAGCACTTCGTTTGATGCGTCTAGCGGAAAAATTTTCTTTCCCAATTATTACTCTCATCGATACTCCAGGAGCTTATCCTGGTGTTGGCGCTGAAGAGCGTCACATTGCCGAGTCCATTGCCGTTAACTTACGAGAAATGATGTTACTAAAAACCCCCATTATCTCTGTTATTATTGGTGAAGGAGGCTCTGGGGGAGCATTGGGGATCGGGGTTGCGGATAAAGTGCTCATGCTTGAGAATGCCTACTATTCGGTGATTAGTCCTGAAGGATGTGCTGCCATCCTCTGGAAACATCGCAAACATGCCCCTCAAGCTGCTGAGGCATTAAAGTTAACAGCAGAAGACCTTACAAAATTCAAGCTCATTGATGGAATCGTTCCAGAGCCGCTTGGTGGAGCTCATCACAATGTCATTACTGCTGCTGCTGAAGTGAAAAAAACTCTCCTCAGAGCTTTGGGAGAACTGAAGAAAAAATCACTCTCGACACTTCTTCAAGAACGCTACACAAAGTTCCGCAATATGGGTCTCTTCTCGGAATGAAGAGTTCTCTTCTTCGGCCAAGTAGGATCGGGATGTAGCACTAAGGTAATTTCACCTTTGACTCCCTTTTTAGAAAAATATTCCCAGACTTCTTCTGGACTTCCGTGGACATATTCTTCAAATTTTTTGCTCAGCTCACGGGCCACACAAAGATAAATCGTCGATGAAAGTTCGATGAAATCTTTTAAAGAAGATAACAAGCGATGGGGTGATTCAAAATAAATTGATGTACTACCACGCTGCATAGCAGCTCGGATTTCTGCTTGTCGCTTCGATTTTTGGTTTGGGAGAAAACCACCAAAATAAAAAGGAACAGGAGGTAATCCACTACCAACTAAAGCTGTTGTAAGAGCTGAAGGCCCAGGAAGCACTGTATAGGGAATTTTCTCTTCCACACAGGCACGCACGAGTCGATATCCTGGATCACTAATAGAAGGGGTTCCTGCGTCGGTAATCAGTGCTACCTTGTTTCCTTTGTGAAGTTCCTTCAGCAGCCAGGGTAAGCGCTGATCTTCATTATGTTCTTGAAAACTCACTATTTTCTTTCTGATTTTAAGATGAGTTAGCAGCTGTTCTCCACGACGTGTATCCTCTGCAATAAGCAGTTGGCATGTTGATAAAACTTCAATCACACGAGAGGAGAGATCCCCGAGATTACCAATGGGGGTCGGCAAGAGAAAAAGCATAACAGAAGAAACTAACAGAGCTTTCTCACTCTTTTATAGTCAAAAGAAGAAGGAGAGAGAAAAATTCTCCTCAGCCTAGAAGAACATTCTCAATAAAATGACGGATAGTTTAGAGAGCAGTGATCTGTTTTCATAATTTTCGAATACGTGATTTTTCCTTGATCAGCATGCTCCATCATTTCTAATTGTTTCATTGATCATCACCCAAGTGCTCTGCTCAACCCTAGAAAACTCCTAGAAAACTCCTAGAAAACGCTCATTTTAATTTGCAGTTAAATCATTTTAATTTTATCGTTCTCCCCATTCTATGAATTCCCCCCCACAACCATTGATCAACAAGCCTCTAGGAGAGCTTCTAGACTCTCTCTTTAAGGTCTTTAAGGTCTTTAAGGTCCTCAAAGTCCTCAAGAGACCCCCTCAGTCCTCTCAGCTTTCTGCCCAGCAGAGCGCTTCTCCCTTCTCCCATCAGCCTCTAGCAGGAGCCCTCTTGAGCATGCTCCTAACTCTAGGATTTCTAGCGATTGCTCCTGGAGCGCTGCTTGCCCAGAGCAGTAGCCCTTCTCCTTTTTCTATCAGTCCAGAAGCTCAAGAAGCCATTACTTCTCGATACTACCAGGAGTATAAAGACCACATGGAGCAGGCTATGGAGCAGGCCAAGCAGGCAGGAGTAGCCTACCAAGAGCCAAGCCTGCTGCGTTGGGACGCTCGTGGATTTCTCTACCTTGGAGCCTCTGAGGCGATCTGGTATCCTGATATTCCTGCTGGGGAGAAGAAATTCCTAGAAGATTGGCCGACATTGCGCAGCGAGCTGCAGAAGCGTGGCTTTAGCATTCCTACCCTAGCTCTGGGTCCCTCTCCCTGGAGAAGTGGAGAGGAACTTGAGGCAGACCTAGCTAACCTGACGAAAGAAGATTCTCAAATCATCAATCCCGCTGAGCGGACTCGCAAGAGAGAACTCGAAGAGCTCCTGACCTTCTTAAAGAGAGAAGATGTCATCAAGGTAGAGTATACCCTTCTTATTGATCGTTTGGAGAGAGCTCTTGATCCTCAATCGGAGACCTACCTCTTTGCGAATCTTCCTCCTGGGAAGGGAGCCATCATGGAGAAGAACTTTCGGGAACTGGCTTCACTGCAAGATAGCCTTGGTCACCCTCTTGGACTCTATGCCCTGGTTGATTATTGCAACTTCAAGGGAGAGGGTATAGCTGCCGCTGAGCACTACAATACCCAAGCTTGGGGATTGAGTGAACTTCTCTTTGAAATGGAGGACTTGCGCTCCAATCGACCTCTCCTAGAGAAGTATATCGATCGCTTAGAACTCCAGCAGAAGCGCTCGGATCTTACTGCGGAGAACCTCACCCCCTTAGAGCTCTTTGTTCTTACAGGAGCTAAGGTATTAGATGACCGCATTGAGAATAATATCATGGAGCGAGATAGGATGAAGGGGACTCCTGGTTATGAGTATTTCTTAGCTCACTATGGGGAAGAGGCAGCCTCTAGGACTCCTCAAGAGGAAGCTCTGCGTCAAGGAGCCTTTGAGTCACTCTTTGGCCTCCCCTATAAGGATAACTCTCAATATCGCCAGTCTCTCTTCTATCCTCATCTGCTTGGGTATTTGGAATGGCCTTCTTCTTCGCTGATGGCGCAACGAAACAACCAGCAGATGACCTCCCCAAGCCCAACAGCCTCAAATCAAGATGCAGCAACTTCTTCAGAAGGAAATGTGAAAGAGGTCGCATCTCATCATAACTATGGCGGCAGGCTTTCTGAACTTGGATTAATCCTATACGCTGCAATCATGATTTTTCCTGAGCTTGAGATGGTTTTAAGTTTAGGAGGCCTTGCTTGCTTGGCCGTAGGTTTTTGTATTATTCTATATGAAAATACTTCAAAAGCTAAGTAGTTCTTCCTAGTTTTAAAACAGGAGTAAAAAGTCAAAATTTCTAAGGCATTAGCTCAGCGAAGTCAGTCTTTTGCTCCTAAACTTCTGAAGCTGTCTATATAGCTTGCTGATGTGTTACCTGTTTGAATATCGTTTTTTCAATTGAAAAGCATACGCTATCATCCTGCTCTTTGATCTTCAGATAAGCAGGCACTATTAAGATAGGTAGAAGAAAGAACAACAGGAATTTTTTTACTTATTCCCTTACGGCCTCTACCTATGGATTACGGGCCTCTTTTTTTAAAGAGCTTGCTCCATAGCGATGTAACATAACAGTGGTGCTATTAACCCAACTAAAATCGAGTTTTAAGGTTTTTTTGCTGAAGCTGGTATAAAAGTGACCAAAATAGACCATTTTCACTCCAGTACTTAAATCGTGTATAAAGAGTATGCCAAGAGCCAAAGCAAAAAGATAAGTCTCTCCAGCTTATATCGGTTCTTAGTACATAAAGAACGCCACAAAAGAAATATAATGCTCTTCCTTAGGTGGTCTGTCGGGCCTCTTACAGTGTGCTAGAATAAGAGGTTCTATAGTCTTCTTAAAAAAACTCTTCTGATCATGCAAAATAATGCGTGTTCACTGGAAAATCTCCTTTTTATTTTAAAAGAGTTCATTCAATCAAATAATTTATTAACAGTGCCATACCAGTCGAGAGAAGCCTCCTTTTATCTCCCTTGCCATCATTCCTGAGGATGCGCGGAAATGACGATGAGTGAAAGTGCTCACCAAGGACATAAGAGAAAAAGTCCTCATATTTTATTTTGGAGAAAAGTATCAATAACTATAATTTTTGAGAGCATGCTACGCAGCTATTAACAACATCCCTGGAGTCTTCTTCATGGAATCATTATGCTCAAAAGCTGAGCGTATTTTCAGGAGAGCACTCTTTTGAAGCTGACGAATGCGCTCGCGGGTCACTCCCATCCTCTTGCCTATTTCCTCTAAGGTAATTGGAGCTGAGCCATCCAAACCAAACCGACTTGTGAGAATAGCTTTTTCACGGCCATCAAGTTGATCTAATATTGCTGATAGTTCACGATATTGATCTTTTTTCTTAAGTTGCTCAAAAGGATCAACAGCTAACTCATCCTTCACGATATCACCTAGCTCCCTTCTCTCATCGTCAATGGGCTCCTCTAAGGAGAGAGGGAGAAGTGATGAAAGTTTCAATTGAGCTACTTTGGAGGGAAGCATACCAATTTCTTGAGCGATTTCCTCGTGAGTTGCTTCTCTTCCTAAGTCTTTAGTGAGGAGATCGGCAACGCGACGAATTTTGGTTAATTTATCTACAAGATGAATAGGAAGACGGATCATTTTACTTTGGTTAGCCAGTGCTCGCTTGATGGATTGCTTAATCCAAAAAGCTCCATAGGTACTCATCTTTCCACCACGAGCTGGGTTAAAGCGCTTAGCAGCTTTCATGAGACCAAGATTTCCTTCGGAAATGAGATCCAAAAGTGGCAGGCCAAGATTTGTGAAATCTTTAGCAATTTTAACAACAAGTCGAAGATTCGATCGAACTAACTCCCAATAAGCTCCTCTATCTCCTTGCTCAATCAAATCTGCAAGTTCTCTCTCCCTCTGCATTGAAATCAGTGGATATTGAGCAATGGTACGTAGATATTGTTGCAGAGTAGGATCACTATTTTCAGAAAAATAATTCATTGTTGGTCTCCTCAATTTGTTAGACAACAAAGGATCCATGTTTGTTCAAGTTTTCAGAGGGGAGTCATGCTCTTTCTCACTTATAGTCAAATTACTTAGAAATTACAGGAAATTGACTTGATCTTATTTAAAAAATGCAGCGTTCTCATCCCATCACGTTATCGGTTAGATAGCGCTCGATCTTCGGCCTTGCCTTTTTTAAAAATCTCTGCACTCTCTCCTGTAATTTCTAAGTAATTTGACTATACTTCCTCTCAGAAGAACAATTCTCAAGAGGTTCTAGAAATCCCCTACTCCTCTAAGAGGAGAGCACTCTAATAGACCTCTATTGTGCCAATGCTGGCCCACGCAAGTGCATCAACCATAAAATAGTTACAGTCAGAGCCAAGGCAAACAGCAGGATAGAAACACCAAGGAGATAACGTAGATTCTTGGGCATAAAATTAATTTTTAAAGAGAAGTAGTGCTCCTAGAATCAACGGAAGATAAATGATAGAAGCGAGGAAAAGATTTTTTGCACACTTAGCAGTCCGATGAATCATAAAGAGGAGCGCTATGAAAACAAAAAATCCCCCTAGAATCAAAGCGAGCAAAACGTAAGATGCACTAGCCATTCCAATGAGCCCTGGTAATAGTGAAACAGCAAGCAAACCGAGAGCATAAAGAAATGCCTGGCGAGAAGTCATCGCTCCCTCTGGATCATCCACACTGAGCATCCGAAAACCTGCAGCTGCATAATCTTCACGATAGAGCCAAGCAATAGCTAGAAAATGAGGCAGCTGCCAGAACCAAAGTAGTAAAAAAAGAAAGACTCCATCTAATCCCATTTCTCCCGTAGCTGCACTCCATCCCAGAAGTGGAGGAATGGCTCCAGGAACAGCTCCTAATAAAGTGTTGAGTGATGTGTGACGCTTCAGCGGTGTGTATCCAAGAACATAAATGAGAACCGTGACAAATCCTAGAGCAGCAGAAAGTTCATTCACAAAAAAGAAAAGAAGGGATGTTCCTGTAAAAACAGAGAGTAATCCAAAGAGAAGTGCATCACGTGGATGCAGGCGTTTTGACGGAAGAGGACGGTCTTTTGTTCTCTTCATGAGAGCGTCAAATTCATACTCCCACCACTGATTGAGTGCAGAAGCACCAGAAGCACTCAATCCCGTTCCAATCAACGTAGCTATTAGCAAAAAATAATCCATCTTACCTACCCAACCTAAAAGAAATCCAACTAGGGTTGTAATAAGGACCATCAGTGACAAGCGAAGCTTGACAAGCTCCATAAAATCAGAACCTCGACGCTCCAAAGATCCTTTTTTATCTGCAGAAGCATTCAACTCCTCTTGATATAATGATTGTTCTGACATTTAAAAAACAGTTCTCGATTATTCGATTCACCAACATCTTTGAGCAGTGAATGTTAGAAAATTAGTTTTCTCTTTTATGATCACTTATTTCTATTGTAGCGTTTTCTCCAATTTATTGACTTGCCGTAAATAGCCGAAAGGTAAAGAGAAAAGCTATCCCTAATGTTAGAGCGCCAAGGGCCATATGAGCAGTAGCCACATCGGCAGCCTTATTGGACCAAATCGTCCAAGCACCAAGAATCATTTGAACAACAAGCATGACTCCCCAAAGCGTGGACCAAGAGCGAACCCAATGCTTAGCAGGAAAGAATTCGTAACTGCGAATAATAAGGAGCACAACCACTCCAAAAAGCAACGTCGCTCCACCACGATGAATCATTTGAAGAACAATTTGTAGTGCTGTTGTTGGCATGATTCCTTGAGCAAGACGATGTTCATTGATACGAGTGAGTGCTTGTGCAGAAAGATCAGGAAGAAGATGCCCGTATGCTGTTGGAAAGTCAGGAATGGAAAGTCCAAGGTGGCTATGGCGCATGGTCGCTGCAATAATCAGTTGAAAATAGATCAGAAAAACTCCTAAAAGTGCTAACCAACGAAGTGAAGTCGAAGAGCCATCTCTCGACCATGTTCCCTCACAAAAAGAGCGGCTAGTCATTACAGAGAAAATAAGAAGAAGACCAAAGAATGATTGAGCTAGAATAGCGTGGAAGATTCCAAGCTCATCCTTATAGAGCGTTACACGTAGCCCGCCTAGAATACCTTGTAGAATCACACCAAAGAGCATAGCAGTAGCAAGATAGTGGAGAGAACGACGCTTTTCTAAAACAAAGGTTAGAAGAGCTAGAAGAAGAGTGAGCAAACCAATAGCAGAAGCTAATAATCGATGACTATGCTCATAGAAGACTCCTCCAACCCAACGTGAAATGGGAAAGAGAAACATGTTGTAGCCGTAAGTAGTTGGCCAATCAGGAACCGACATTCCAACTCCTTTAGAAGTAACTAAACCACCACTACAGAGTAGTAGAAAGGTACATCCTGCTGTTATTATGGCAAAGAGATGAAGAAAAAGCGTGCTGGAGGATGGATAATTTAGCTGGGGGCTACTATTCATAATTTTTTATTCTCGAAGGAGAATCCTTAAGGATTTGAGCAACGCGCTCAAGAGGTAAAGCATCAATTTTACGATCGTTGATACCAATCATCGTTTTTGCAGAAAAGAGGGCATCATCAACAGCTGCTTCGACTGATTGTACGGTTGCTTCAAATAAGGCATTTAATCGATCATTGTTTATTTCAATTGGCGTTTGCGACTGATGCTCTCTATTTCGTGAGATCCAATGAGTCGTACTAAAAGCAATGATAAAATCGCCACTAGAAATATTAGAAGTCAATCCTGTTCTTCCTAATCCAAGAATGGCACGTTTTGCTAATTGGTGAAGCTCTCTTGCTTCTAGGGGAGCATCTGTTGCTAACACAACAACAATACTTCCATCAGGAATTTTTTTATCAATCGCCTCTTTAACATGATTGATTCTCCTCGGCAATTGTTTTTCTGCTTCTAAGATTCGTCCAACACCAACTCCATCAATCAATAAATCACTAAGAGGCTGCGAACCATTGTTAGCATTAACAAGTACTCCAACAACATAACCCCCTTGCGATTGAGGAAGAATACAAGATGCTGATCCAATCCCACCCTTGAACCCGAAAAGAATCATTCCTACACCAGCACCAACATTACCTCTCTGAAATTGTCCTGTTGAGCAATGATTAAGAGCTTCAACAATATCCTTGGAGCTAACATGACGACCTTGAATATCATTGAGAAATTGATCATCACACTCACCAACAACAGGAATGGGAACATCATCGGAAATACCAATCTGAGGATAACGTTTGATCATCCAATCAATCACACCATCACTTACCTGACCCACATTTAGTGTATTTGTGATAAGAATAGGGGTCTCTAAATAACCGGATTCCTTAATCCAATGTGTTCCTGTCAACTCTCCATTGCCATTCAATGTTTCTGTAGCAGCAGAGAGCCGTTTATTCCAAATATCATCATTAGGAAGGATTGCTGTTGCTCCCGTGCGAACTGGTCCAATACCTGGATGCAGTGCTCCAGAACCACTGATTTTAGTAACATGGGCAATACGCACTCCAGTAACATCAGTAATTCCATGGAGAGGTCCTGATTGGTAATGAGTTTGTAGAGCAGCATGAAGGTGAGTTAAAGTAACGAAGAAATATAAAGCCGTTAGTGAAAAATAATATCGATTGCTGCAACATTGCGAATTCATTACTTTGAGAAAACTTTTCTTAAACTGGATAAGGAGATCTTATTTTAATGAAAATCCATCCGAATTGATGAAGGAGCTTTCTCATTCTGTGGTAAGTAATCTTTCTCCATTCCTGGAATACTATACTCATAAGGACCATGATAAACAGTAGGAGTGACTGGAAAATTACCATGGAATGTAGGTGGTGATGGCAAGGTCCATTCTAGTGTTGTTGCCAACCAAGGATTATTGGGCGCTTTGGGTCCATAGAGCAAACTATAGAAAAGATTCACGAAAAAAATCAGTGTTGATAATCCCAGTCCAAAAGCACCAATCGTGCAGAGCACATTGAGCGGCTGAAGTTGACGAAGATGCTCATAAACAGTCGGGTCAGCAATACGACGCATCATTCCTCCCAGACCAAGATTGTGCATAGGGAAGAAAGTCAAATTAAAAAAGAGAAATGTTGCCCAAAAATGAATCATGCCAAGCGTTGGGTTAAGCATTCGCCCAAACATTTTTGGAAACCAAAAATAGATACCTGCAAAAATGGCAAAGAGACTCCCTCCAAAGAGGACATAGTGGAAATGAGCAACAATAAAATACGTATGGTGCACAAAGAGATCAACTGGCGTTGAAGCCATAAAGATACCACTGAGCCCTCCAACGACAAACATGGAGACAAAGGCTAGTGTAAAGCACATTGGAGTTGTATACTCGATAGAACCTTTCCAAATAGTACCAAGCCAGTTGAATGTTTTGATTCCTGAGGGAACAGCAATCACCATGGTAGAAACAGCAAAGGTTGCACTTAAGGTCAGATTCATGCCACTGACAAACATATGATGACCCCAAACAATGAATCCAAGAAAGCCAATGGAAGCCATCGCATAGACCATCGCTTTGTATCCAAAAACTGGCTTTCGTGCAAAAACGGGCATAATTTCAGAAACAAGACCCATTGCTGGCAAAATCATAATATAAACTTCTGGATGTCCAAAAAACCAAAAGAGATGCTGCCAGAGGAGTGGCTGACCACCTCCTGCAGGCTTAAAGAAACTTGTTCCAAAATTAAGATCAAAAAAGAGCATTGCTGCTGCTGCTGAGAGCACAGGAACTGCAAAAATGAGTAAAATTGACGTAATAAAAAGAGACCATACCGTTAAGGGAAGACGAAACATGGTCATTCCTGGCGCTCTCATTGTAATGATGGTTGTAATGTAATTAGTAGCACCAGCAATGGAAGCAAGGCCGTTGATGAAAATTGCAATTCCCCAGAGACTCTGTCCTACTTGGGTTTGATTATAAGCAGCAACGCCACTGAGAGGTGCGTAAGCGGTCCATCCCGTTCCAGGAGCCCCTCCAGGAGCAAAAAAAGCAGCTAGAATAAAAAAACCTGAGAAAACATAAAGCCAGTAACTTAGTTCATTAAGTAATGGGAAGGCCATATCACCAGCGCCAATTTTCAGTGGAATCAAATAGTTCCCAAAAGCTCCGATTAGCAGAGGCATGACAACAAAAAAGACCATAATGGTCGCATGCATGGTAACAAGCATGTTGTAGCCACCTGGAATAATCGTTCCATCGTCAGAAGCAAGCGTTGACGGGAAAAAACGTCCAATCAATGGAACAGGATGGTTAGGAAAGCCTAACTGAAAACGAACAGCCATTGCTAACGCTCCACCCACCAGTAGAAAAAAGAAGGCCGTCCAAAAATATTGTAGCCCTATGATCTTATGATCGTAAGACCAAAGATAGTGTCCGATTCCTTTTCTTTCATGTTGATGACTGCTTTGCTTAGCAAGCAAGATATTGTGATTAAGGTCAATATTGGTAGTAGGATCAATGGAAACATGCATGAATGAAATAATAATAAAATTGAAGTAAGTTTTGAATTTTTATTTTGAAACAAGAGATGTCTTTCCAACAACAATGTTCGGATTTTTAATCTTTTCTGAGTACCATTTGTCATACTCCTCCTGGCTTACCACACGAATAGGAGCTTTCATGTTATAATGCCCTTTACCGCAGAGCTGACTACAGGCAAGTTGAAATTTTCCTCTGCGTAATGTCTTAAACCAGACCCAAGCTATTGTTCTTCCTGGAACAGCATCTTGATACAGACGAAATTCTGGAACATAAAAAGAGTGAATCACATCGCGAGAGCGCAGAAAGAGATGCACTGGCTTTCCGACGGGAATGACCATCTCTGTTGTGCTAAAATCTTCCTTAGCGTGCGGATCCGAGGGATCAATCCCAAATTTGTTTTCATTACTGATATTACGAACATCAGAACGCGCTAAGATACCACTGGGACCAGGATAGCGCATGTCCCAAGCAAACTGATATCCGGTCACTTCAATATTGAGAGCATCTGGAGGGGCTGGACGGTGAATGTTATACCAAACACGATTTCCGTAAATGGCTAATCCAAGGAAAATCAAGGTAGGTAATGTTGTCCAAATAATTTCCAACGTATTATTCCCATGGCTGTAGTGCGCTTTGACACCTGGACGGCGACGATACTTAATCAGGTAATAAATGTAGAAAGCTTGAGTAGCAACAAAAACAAAAGTCGTGAGCCAGAAAATAAAAGAGAGCATCCCGTCTGTTTGAAGACCATTGAGTGTGGCATTTTGGGGAGTCCAGTAGATATGACCAAGACGTGACTCTGCCATAAGTGAAGATGGCATGGTCCATAGAAGAAGAAAACTAATTGATGAGAAGAAGATTTTTTTTAATGTAGTGAACATGAGATAAAAACAAATTTTACTTGGCAGCAGGAGCTCCTCCAGCAGCAGGAGTGCATACTTCACGTGGGATAGCTTGTAGCTCTGGCATGGTCCAAGCTTCGCTGCGCACAGGCGTACTAGCACGAATTTTAGCAACAAATTCAGGAGTGAGTGCAGGTGCACTATTTCCCCATTCAGAACGAATGTAGGTTAATACTCCTGCAATTTGCTCATCGGTGAGCTGATTCCAAGGAGCCATCGCATTGTTGTAGGGCATTCCCTTCACTGTCACTGGTCCTTGCATACCGTAGAGAACATTTTTTACGAGATGATTATCCCCATGCCATCCTTGGGAGAGAACCCATTCACTACCTACCAGTGGAGGATATTGTCCAGGAACGCCAAGACCTGTTTCTTGATGACAAATGATACAAATTTGGGTGTATACTTTTTTCCCAATAGTTCTCAAATCAGGGGGCGCTGCTGCTGCACTTGCTCCTCCGCCACTCCAAGCCACGAGATCTGCATTGTAGACATTCGATCTGAAACCACCACTGTAATAGGCAAGATAAAGACCAGCCCAAAAAAAGAGTATCATTGAAAGCGTAACCAGCCAAAGCGGAAGAGGACGTAGTAAATTATTTTTTTCATGTGACTGAACATCATTGTTGCCAGCCTCTAATTCTAGAAGATCTCTGCTAGGATCTAGCTGATCGGGAGGATAGGAGTGATCGCTGCTTGGTTCATGATCCCTCTGGAAGGGAGCACTGTCATGATTGTTAGGGTTCTGTTCCATCAAAAATTTGATACTATTTTAAAAAGTGAATTCAAAAAATATTTTTATTTCTCAGCTGCTTGATTTGGTAGAGAAGGATCATAGTCATGCTTAAGAGAAAGCAAGTAGGCAACAAGGTTTCTGGCCTCTTCTGTTGGAACTACTTCATAACCTGGAGGGGGAGCATGAGGTCCTTTTAAACAAACAGCTTGAGCAGAAGTTTCTCCTTGGATCTTTTGCATGCGAAAAAGATAGCGAAAAGAAGGCATAATAGAGTCAGGGGTGATGATATTGGGCTCATATAAATGTTGATAGTGCCACTGAGCATTAGCTAAGCGTAAGCCTACATTACTGAGATCAGGACCAAGGCGTGTGTTCCCAAGAAATGCTGTACGATCACGCAAGTAATCAAGTGGAACAGAAGGGCGTTTTCCCCATTGCCGCTCAATATCAGCACGAGTAAGATCCACTTGTCGAACTTGCTGCGTATGGCAGGTCATGCATCCATTTGCTGCATAGACTTGAGCACCTAAAATAGCCTGACCACTATATTGTAATGGAAATAATCCATCACTAGTTGAAAGTGACTTTAAGTGTCCCAGCTGTAAATAAGAATAGACGACAATACCCAACCAAGTGGAGAAAAAGAGAGAAGCAATAATGATAAAAAGCGATTGGAATCGATTCATGACATAAAAAAATTATAGAGAGTTGGGCACTCTTTTTTCGATCATCTGCCAACGCATCAACAGGAGTAAGCGTACGAAGAAGAAGAAACCAAGAAGTAAAAGCCCCCATGCAAGAACAGCAAGCCAACGAAAGGGAGCTGCATAAGAAATAATATTCGTTATACTGATAGCCGGATCGTTCCATGCAACTCCTTCAATAAGACCACCTAAGGTCATTGCAGAAATCAACAGAACAATACCGATGATCGTCAACCAAAAATGATATTGGATAGAGCTACTCGAAGACCAATGAAGCTCTGTGAGGCGTGGGATAAAATAGTAACAGGCTCCAAGAAAAGTCATTCCAAAGGATCCTAGTAGTACTAAGAAAAAGAGTCCTCGCGTATAATCAGTAAAATTGAGAATAGCGTTAGCAAAGGGAATAGCATGCAGGATGGAGAGAGCAGACCCTAGAACATAGAAAATCATTCCTGCTGCAACAAAGCGAAGAGTTGGACTTTGGTGGAGTGTAGTTTTATCAATTTCTTGGAACATGTGATAAATATTAAGAACCACAGCCATCATTGGTAAAAAAAGTAAGATGTTGCTAACAACACCAACACTACTCATCCAAGCAGGTATAGGGCCTCCAAGCAGAGCACTAAGACCACTCCAGCCTGCAAAGAAAAGCAAGGAGATAAAACCAACAAGAACGAGATAGTAACTGTAAATTTTGACTCCACTGATTTTTGGAATCATATAGTAGGTGATGGCTAGTGGAAGAGCGATGAGCCATAACTGAATCAAGGAACCTGTGTACCAAGCTTGAATCGGTCCCTGAGCAGAACCTTGAATTTTTTCCCAAGTCAAAAGCATATTGGCTGTTCCATAGATCCAGGGAAAAACAGCCAGTGCCGTGAGTAGATACCACTGCGAAACATAAAATAGTGAAGATCGACGTTCCTTAAGGATAAAAATCACCCAGAGTCCCATGAGGAGAAAAGCGACAAAGAGTAGGAATGATGTCCAAGTAGGATACTCTAGTAAAGGGACAGAGGTACTATACCCAATCAACAGTGCTAGAGAGCCAAAAAATAAAGCGCTATTCCAGAGGTGTGTAGCAGCAATAAGAACTCGTTTGTACGGGAGTGTTGCTCCACTCAAGTGGCCAGTTAACCAAAAAATCAGAGCAAGACCACCTGGTATCGCCCAACCATAGAGTAAAAGATCAATTGCTACTGGAAAAAGACGCCCGTAGGATAGAAAGTTGACTCCATCTAAAAAAGAGGGAAGAACGAGTTTTAAACTACAGAGAAGGAGCAAGAGGGATCCTACTAAAAAACTTAAGAAGGATGTTCTCACAAAAAGAAGAACTGGACCTACAAGCTCATGATCGATCTGAGAGCGTAACAGTGAAGGAAATTGTACTGGTGCACTAAGAATTTGAGAGAATGTTAGGGAAGAAGAAGTCATTTCGTCATTCATGGATTCAACAGAAGAAGAAAAATATATTTGTTGCTTTCTAGAGTTATTTAAAAGCTATTGTAAAGAGAAGCATCTCAAACGATAGAAGTGAAGCGAGAGAATTGAGGAAGAATAGAGAATGATCATTTTTTTAAATGCTCTAAGTATTCTTAAAAGTATATGGAGAAAATATGGTCGTTATATTAAGTAGCAGGTTCTAGTTCGTCGTTTTAGGCATCCCTGCTGGCTTAGGAAGAAGATCAATAGGAGCAATAGGATAGACCGGATGAGGCTTCCGACTAGGACTATTGAGAGCTTCTCTTTCTAGCTCCATGGCACGTTCAATAGGAATATGAAGAAAACCTTGAGACTGATCAACCCAGCCATATGTCGTGAGCTTCTCCTCATTAGCCTTATTCAAAGCCGTAAGATTTTTAATTCTCAAAAGAGCTCTCTCATCATCATCACTAGCTGGTTGAGGATTCCAAAGAAGCACAAGAGTAATGGCAGCTAGGAAAAGAATAAACATGCCAATTCCTACCCAGAAAAGCGGCCAGGAAAAGCTATTCTTGCCTTGTGAAGAAGAAGTGCCCTCCTCTTTTGAAGTCTGATGATTGCTATTATTAGAATTCATGAAAATAACAAGTTTCCCTCTTTAAACAGAAATGTGAATAGAATCCCTCAAGCGCGGGTCACGCAGCGGCCAGAGAGGAACATCTCCAAGCCGTTTGAGAAAAAGAGCTGCCAACGCTGCTCCTATAGCAAGAAGAGAGAGAATATCGAGAAAGCTAGGTCGAAACCCCTCCGGATGCATCATAGGAAGAACAATAATATAAATATCGAGTAAGTGCATGAGCAAAATCCAAGAAGCAACACCACAGAGGTAGAGAGGCCGTTTCTTTGGAGAGCGGAAGAGGAGAAGCAAAAAGGGAATGAGAAAATGTCCAAAAAGAAGAATGATGTTAAGCACACACCAGCTCTCTGTATTACGCCGCAGAAAATAACTCGTCTCCTCGGGAATATTGGCATACCAGATCAGCATATACTGATCAAAGCCAATATATGCCCAAAAAACCGTGAATGCTGTCATTAGTTGACCCAGGAGCGCATAGTGACGTTCCGTAACTACCTCTTGAAAATAACCTAATGAGCGAAGTGCTGTTACAATGAGTACAATGACACAGAGAGCACTGAGTGCTGAACCAGCAAAAATATAAACTCCCCACATTGTTGAAACCCACTTAAAATCAAGCCCCATGAGCCAATCTACAGCTGCAAAAGTTAAACAAACACCAAAAAAAGGAAGACTCGCAAAAGTGATTTTCCGTGCTAAGACCGTATATTTAGCATCTCCATGTTGATCTTGAGCAACAGAAATATTGCGCAGCCAAAGAGAAACTATAGAAAAAAAGAGAAAATAAAAAGCCGCTCTTATCCAAAAGAAAGGAAGATTAAGATAAGCAGATTTCTCGGTTAAAACATGATCGCTACCATGCGGAAGAATCATCCACTTCCAAAGCAGAGGAGCAACGAAAATCAAAGGCAGGAAGCAGAGAGCTAGCAGGGGAAGAAGGCTCGCTACATTTTCCATTTGGCGACGGACAACAACACTCCACTCCACATCAATTCCATGATGTACTAAAATCCAGAAAAGACTACCGATACAAATTGTGAAAAAAAAGACGAACGCAAAAAGCCAAGAAAAAGCAAATTGCTCAGGATGGTGAAACCCAAGGAAGAGGGATCCAAGAAAAGCAAAAAAAGCAAGAATAACAAGGCCAAAAAAGTTATTTCCAACATGCTTATAATCAAAGAATGCATGAGGACTTTGAAGTTTTAACTCTTTATTTTTTTCACGTTGAGCATGTGAGTGATGCTCTGCACTACTGCTTACTGATTCGTTATATGGAATATGCTGTTGCATAAAGGAGGACTATAAAAAAAACTATTGTTAAATATCAACACTCATGCTTTGAAAGAGAAATTCCATGAGAAGATTTCTTATTTCCAAGAAGAGGCATTTTTTTGTTCTTCAGTAGGAAGATCACTCCAAGTCGTGCGCTGAGAACGTTGCAAGGCTCTCAGATACGCGATAATCATCCAACGATCGGGGACTTGAATTGTAGAACCGTAACCCATCATTGTATTTTTTCCCCAGGTGATTGTATTGAAAATTTCTCCATCAGCCATATCGCGAATACGCTGCTGCTGCTGATTAGCAATTCCATTGAGTCCATACTTAGAAGCAATTCCATTCCCAGCACCTGTAGCTCCATGACAAACCGCACATGTAATGTTGTAGCGCTCTCGTCCACGTTGCATCATGGCAGCCGTTACTTCAAAAGGTATTCCCGTCCCCCATTGGTTACCAAAACGACCTGTAGCCACATAGTCAGAGGAAGCAGTGAATTGAATATTTTGGTAGGGACCAAGATCCCCCATGGTACCATTGGATGAGGAAGTTGAGACAGAAGCATAGCCAAGGGGAACAGTTCCCTCCACAGGCTGACGAGCAGAGCGATTGTCAGCATAGAACTCACTCTCTGTTTGGGGTTTATATTTAGCCTGACGAACCATATCAGGAAATAACTCAATAGGAGGACGCTTTGATTTCCAACCACGAAGCCCAGTGATGGAAACAACCAGTAAGATCAAAAGCGAAAAACCAACAAAAAAATAACGTAACATGGTTCAATCAATTAAAAAGTAACACGGGAAAAATCAGCAATCAGTCGTTTTATTGTTCTTGTTGTTCCATCAGAAGAGAAGAGGGCTCTTGATCGTTGAAATCATCATCGTGATAAATCATGTCCACAGGACTCCCTCCAAGGGTATTTAGAAAAGCAGTTGTTGTTAGAAGAGAAAATTTCTTATCACTTGCTTCGATAACAATAAAAAATTTATCTTCGGTAACTTTTTTGAAACGATCCCAATTAAAGTTAGGATGATTCCAACGAGGAAGGCCATTGAGAGCGAACATTCCAAAAGTTGCTGTTAGAGCAGAAAAAAGAATCGTTAACTCAAACATAATTGGAAAAAAGGCCGGGATGGTGAACAGATTGGTTGGCTTTCCAGCAACAACTAGAGGATAGAGGAAAGAAGAAGCACCAAACTCCATCAAAAATGCTAAGGTAAATCCTGTCATTCCACCAATGAAGACCAGCGAACTTAGCCAGGATTTTTGAAGTCCCATGGCTTCATCCATACCATGAATTGGAAATGGTGAGTAGGTGTCCCATTTTCTATAACCTGCATCACGAACTTTCTCTGCAGCATGATAAAGATCGCGAGCGTTCTCAAATTCAATACCAAGAGCAAAGAGTGCTCGTGTTGAAGAAGGCTGATTAGTGAGAGGAGTAGCACTCATGGTCATTGCTGAAAACTTAATGATGCTCTTCTCCGTAGTGAGGGTTTGCTTCCGGTAAAACAGCTTTGACTTCAAACATACAAATCATCGGCAAGAACCGAACAAAGAGTAGAAAGAGTGTGCTGAAGAGTCCAAAAGTACCAATAAAGGTAAAAATATCGACCCAAGTTGGATGGAACATCCCCCAAGAAGAAGGAAGAAAATCACGAGCCAGCGTTGTTGCAATGATAACAAATCGCTCAAACCACATACCGGCATTCACAAACATGCAAATGGTGAACACGACGAAGATATTTTTACGACACCAAGGAAACCAGAATACTTGAGGCGAAATAACATTACAGAACATCATGCTCCAGTAGGCCCACCAGTAAGGACCAAAAGCACGGTACCAAAAAGCGTCACGCTCAAAAGGGTTAGCTCCATACCAAGCCATAAAGAGTTCCATGAGGTAGGCGTAGCCAACAATGGATCCTGTTAGCAAAATGACCTTACACATTTTATCAATGTGCATAGGGGTAATCATATCATGAAGCTGCGGATAAATAGCACGAGCTGGAAGCATGATTGTCAGTACCATAGCAAAACCGCCAAAAATCGCTCCTGCTACAAAATAAGGAGGGAAAATGGTCGCATGCCATCCAGGAATAACTGATGTTGCAAAGTCAAAAGATACAACGCTATGTACAGAGAGGACGAGCGGGGTGGAGAGACCTGCTAGCAAAAGGTAAGCCATCTCATAGTGACGCCACTGGCGATTGGCTCCACGCCAGCCAAGAGCAAGAATGCCATAAAAAAACTTTTTGATCTTGCTTGTACAACGATCTCGAATTGTTGCTAAATCAGGAATTAAGCCGGTATACCAAAAGAGCACTGAGACCGTAAAATAAGTTGAAACAGCGAAGACATCCCAGAGGAGTGGACTTCGAAAATTTTGCCAAATAGCATTGGAATTGGGAACAGGAGCTAGAAAATAAGCCTTCCAAACACGCCCAACGTGGAAAAGTGGATAGAGGCCTGCACAAACAACGGCAAAGAGTGTCATCGCTTCTGCAGCTCGATTAATAGAAGTTCTCCACTTCTGTCGCGTCAAAAATAGAATAGCAGAAATGAGTGTTCCTGCATGACCAATACCAATCCAAAAAACAAAATTCGTAATGTCCCATGCCCAAGCAATCGGACTGTTATTTCCCCAAACACCAACACCTGTGGAAACAAGATAACAGAGCAGTAGCGGTGTCAGTAGCGCAATGGGAGCTGTGATAGCAATAGAAATATACCACCAACGAGGAGTTTTGGATTCTACAATCGTACTAACATAACTGCTAATCCACCCCATGGTGCGCTTATTGAGCACTAAGGGAGGACGCTTGATCTGCTCTTCTTGAGCAGATACTAGATGGGATGGAAGAGTGGTCGTGCTAGTGGACATAAAATTTAACTATTGTGGGAAGAAGAAGTTGCCTCTGCACCATGATGGTCAAAATGTGTTGGTCCTAAGTCATGAGCTTCCACTCCCCTACCCTGATGGATCATCCCGTTGGCAAGACCAATAAAGGCAGCATCGGGCATGTGAGGATTAGGATTTTTGATACGAGCAAGGTAGGTAACCCGTGGCTTAGTGTTCAAGTACTTGAGCATGGTATAGTCACGGGGACTTGCTTTGCGCTTAGAAACAGGACTCTGAGGATCAGCGATATTTCCAAAAACAATCGATTCGGACGGACAAGCTTGTTGGCATGCCGTTTTAAAAGGAGCTATCGGCGTCTTGTGAGCATCGGTTGGACCGGCTTTGACAAGACGTCCAATCTTAGCTTCTTCAATCCTCTGCAAACAGAATGTACATTTTTCCATGACGCCACGCATACGAACCGTGACATTAGGATTCTTGGACATCTTAAGGCTGTCAGCCATTCCCTTGGGAGCCAGTGGTCCATAGTAAAGCTCATCAAGGGGACGTTGATTATAGTCAAAGAAATTAAAACGACGGACTTTCCAAGGACAGTTATTAGCACAATAGCGAGTACCAATACAGCGATTATAGGCCATGAGGTTGAGGCCATCTTCGCTATGGACGGTAGCATTGACAGGACAAACCGTCTCGCAGGGAGCATTATCACATTGTTGACACATGATGGCTTGAGGCAACATTTCAGGATTTTCCTCTGAACCACTAGGACTTGCAAACCAACGATCAATTCGAATCCATGCCATATCACGACCACGGCGAACTTGCTCTTTACCAACGACTGGAACATTATTCTCAGCTTGGCAGGCAAGCAGACAAGCATTACAGCCAATACACGTATTCAAATCGATGGACATTCCCCATTGTTCCTTCGCAGTAAAAGGAGGACGCGTATAGAGTCCTACGCTAGGAGGGATATGAGCATCCATTCCCATTTTCTGAGCAAAGGTAGGATCTTGCTCATAGCGTTCTCTTGTTCCTTCACGCACAAGGTCGCGTCCCTCCATGTTGTGATGTTCTTGTGTTTGAGCAAAAACATATTTTTTACCAATTAGTGGAGTGATAGAAACAGAAGTAGTATAACCCGGGGAAGCAGCTGTGCGTAGTGGATAAACATTAAAACCAACATTATTGAGAATAGGAGCAACATTCTTGCGACCATAACCAAGAGCAGCACTCACCGAGCCATCTGCATGACCAGGCAATGTTAGAATTGCAATGTCGATCGACGCTGCTCCAGCACTCACTTGAACATAATCACCATCGGTAAGCCCTAAACGCTTCGCATCAGCAGGACTCATCAGTAGAGCATTGTCCCAGGTGAGCTTGGTAACAAAATCTGGTGTCTCCTGCAACCAAGAATTAGCACTATAGCGACCATCGTAGACGCTAGAACTAGGAAGGAAGACTAATTCAAAATTGTTTTTTGTCTCTTTTGATTCTTGAGAATTCCTGCTTCTCGAAGAAGTCAACATCTCATTACGCAGAGCAGCATTGACTGCTTGTTCGGCTACTTGAAAATTCCAAGAGGGTTTGATCAAAGGCCATGAACTACCGGTTAAAAAACCTTGATGCAAATATGTATTCCAAGCAGCAGGAGAAGGATCTTGTGAAAGCTGCTGGAAGGTTTCTTCAATTAATTGAGGGCCCTTTGGTTCTGGTTGTCCTAGGAGCGCTTGGAAGAGTTCCAACTCAGAGCGTCCCTTCCAAAGCGGAAGAATCATCGGTTGAATCGAACAGAGCGTACCATCGTTGCTACGCACATCACCCCAGTATTCTAAATAATGAGCAGCCGGAAGATGCCAGTGACATGCTTTGCTCGTCTCATCTTCGCAAAGAGAAAGCTGTACTGTCTCTGGGACTGATTGGATTAAATCTTTCCAGTGCACACTTGTTCCATCGCTGAGCTCAGAGGGAGCCGTGTAAACTGGATTAACTTCCAAGAGAAGAAGAGTCTTTATCGAACCCGCCTTGATAGCCGCAGCAAGCTCTGTCATGGAATCAGGAGAGAGACTAGGATGCGCTACCATTCCTTGGAGTGTGGTTCCAAAATTACCAAGAGCTTGGTTCATAGCTATGGTCAATATCTGCACAGAGAGGGGTTGATCAGTTCCCAACAAAAGAACACTTTTACCCAAAGAGGCCAGAAGATCATCCACAAGAGCACCTATCCATTTCTGAATGTTCTCCTGTTCTAAAAATTTCTGGTTTTCCTGCTGGCTCATGACAGAGGAAGCTAACGTCTGCAATTCCTTATTGTTGGTCTTTTGAGCAATCGCTGTTGCCAGAGCTGCCGTAAAAGCCCCAATCTGACTTGCTTTCAGACGTAAGCGATGGTCCGCCATACCTCCAGTCAAGCTGTAATGATTCTCGACCACATAAAGTCGGTTCATTTCTTGCTCCGGATTGCGACGTTCATAAAATCCTTGAGCAGTTCCAAAACCTGCTACTGAGGGATTTAAAAAGTCGGCCCCCAGTGCCACAATTTTATCGGCTTTTTCGAAAAAATAACGAGGGCGTATGCCACTTGGAAGGGCTGAGTTGACTGCTGGATTCAAAAGAACCAAATCAGCAGCCTTTGTAGTAGCACTATGAGAGAGCGGTTCATACTCCACCCACATGATTTTTGGAAACTCTTTTCTCAGGGCTTCCTGCAATCGATTACGTGTTGGGGAATGGACCTGATTTAGAACAATGGCAATCCCCTCACCTTGATTTGCAAGTGCCTCTTCGCGTACCTTGGTAAGAAAGGCATCGAATGCTTGGGGAGTAACTTTCTTACCATCTAAGGTTATTTCTTTGGAGCGATATGGATTGTAGAGGTCTAAAAGGGAGGCCTGGGCAAAGGCGTCCGTGGATCCATTACTGAGAGGATGAAGGGGGTTGCCTTCAATTTTAGTAGGACGTCCATCTGCTGTAGTTACAATAAGAGGAATGGCTCCTGTTGGGGAAGGCATGCTCGTTGCGTAGTAGAGAAACTTCCCAGGAATCGTCCATTCTGCAGAACGGGCAAAAGGTACTAGATGAGCCTCTGGACGACGACAAGCGGTTAGCCCTATTCCTGCTAGAGCAGCAGAAGCCCCTGTTAAGCGAAGAAAATCTCGACGGGAGAGACCTTGTGTTTGATGTTTCTCTTGAGCCTGATGGGCGCCAGCTGGAAACTCACGTTTCAATCCTTCGTTAAAAGAAGCACTATTCTTACGCTCCCCAGGACTTCTCCAAAGAGTCGGCTGAGTATCGCGTGCTGGATGTTGAAAAATACGTTTCATTCTTTTAGCTGGATGATTAAAACACGATTTCTGAGATAAAAATCTGCTTTAAAATTCGCTCAGGCAGATGAATAACAAGAAGTGAAGAGACACAGATGCTGGGCATAGAGATCATACTAGAAGTATCGAGCACCGACACGACGCCGCTCTTTGCTCTCTGAGTGGAGTTTGAAAGCAGTTTTTTCATCGATGACATCCTCCACAAGTAACCGGTGGATTGACTTGCCACTCTTCTTTAAATTTCATTCCCATCTCTTGCTGCTCATCAAAGGATTTAGGATGCCATTGCATGTTGTAGATTTCGCTGGGAGGACGCAGGAAATTTTCTGGAGCACGATGACACTCCAAGCACCAAGCCATGCTCAGGGGCTTAGCTTCATAGACAATGGACATCTCGTTAATAGCACCATGACAGCTGTAACAACTCACTCCACGATTCACATGAACAGCATGATTGAAGTAGGCATAGTCAGGCACTTTATGAATCCTCACCCAAGGAATTGGCAATCCTGTTTTCCAGCTTTCTTGAACGGGAGCTAAGCGAGGGCTATCCCATTTTATTTTCCCTTGACCGTGGCAATTAATACAAGTCTGGGTGGTGGGAATATTAGAATGACCCGCTACTTCGACAAAACTATGACAGTAACGGCAATCCATCCCGAGCTGCTGTACGTGAATGGCGTGCGAGAAAGGAACAGGCTGATCAGGTTGATAGCCAACACGCGTATACTTGGGAGTGAAGTAATACCAAATACCTCCCACAAGCCCGGAAACAATGAATACCAAGCAGACAAGCAGCTTCAGAGGTAATAAATTGGACCAGCGTGGAAAAAAATTCGACATTAATTTAACTCAGAGAAAACAGAAAAAGAAAACGTTCTAACTTCTCAAGGGCCGTCCATCAGCTAGTGACCTTGGCTAGCGGCTCGCTTACTAGTAAAAACGCGAGCTGTGATTCTAGTGCAAAAGGACCAAAAAGCAATTCATTTTTAGAAAAAGAATTTCTTCATCAAGGGTGTGTTCTCTTGAGAAGAGAGTGCTCGAGAAAGAATCTCTTCTCGCTGGAAGAGAAGCGTCCAAGGAAACTGGAGGAGCTGGAACTCCTTATCTTTAAAGATTGTAATGCACTATTTTTGCTTCAGTATCCTTTCACAACGAAGAACTTCATTTCTAATGTCATTCAAACCAGGATCTCCATTCTGGATATCAGAACGTTTGAGAAGAAACTGATTAAATACTTGAAGCATATTTTGAATATGAGAAGGCTCCCATTTGTTAGGTTCTTTTCCAACCGATTCTAAAATTTTTAAAATGCGGTTAATGAGTGATAGAACATCTAATTTGAATGTACCTGATTGGCTGGAAGAAGTAACTGCTTCCACGTAAAAACGAGCTTCCATTCTTCTACATTGTGCTCTCAAGCGTGCTTCAGGAGTCCTTTCTTTTAAAAGAGTAATAGCCTCTTTGAGGAAATCACTTGCCTTTTGGTAAGAGGGAAGAGCGGGATGATCCAGGTCATTGTTCTGATAAAAGGTTCGAAGATGTTGGTGAACTTTTGCTCTCTCCTCTTCGTAGGATTGAATCTCTCTATCAAGAGCTTGTTCTTTGACTAAAAGTGTCTCTTCACTGAGTGTGCGCTCAATACTGATCTTCCCTGCGGTCTCTTTCATAGAGACGGGAGGAGCAGAGGCGGCTGACTCAGGATCCCTCATGATTGTTTCTACTCTTTTAAATTTCCCTGGCTCAACAAATTGCCTTGACTCAACATCTGGAATCAATGGATACCCTATGGCGACTGGAATTTCTTCAGGTTCTTCCATGAGTTGGTTCTCTTCTGAAGATGCTGATTGCTTTAAGTATACTAAGATTAGGTTTTCTTCTAGCTTCAGGCTGCCTAACATCCTCAGCTCCCGTTTTTCCTTCTCTGGAATCAAAAATGATCTCAGAAGAAGCAGAAGCAATCTTTTCTCCCTGAAAATTGCCCTCTTCTTTTTGTTGAGTTCCCGAATGAGAGCTAGGAAGAGGATGTGTTGGTACTTTGGGGTAGCTTTTAGGATTATTAACATCAAATGTTTCTTGTCTCGAACTCGATGGTTCAGAACTGGCTCTTGGTCGTGTAATTTGCATGTTGTGAATGGCTATTTTGAAAGCGGCTATTGGATAATTTTAACAATTAGAGGAAATAATGAGGAAATGCTGTTGAGAAAACAATATTTTTTGAGTTTTTCTGCTTGTACTCTTGATGTCAGTTTATTAATTTCAAAGGCTCATTTTTACTTACTCCACTCCTACTTATGAAATTCATCCGTCACTCTTTGTTATTCTCCTTGCTTTTTGTATCAGGAGCAGTAGCCTTTCTCTCCTCCCCACTCTCTGCAGAAACCAATCAAGGCGGAAACGTTATCTTAACCAGAAGCGATTCGATGACACTAGGAAGTGGCACTCATGAAGTTGCAGCGGATAGAAGACTCAAGATTATTCTTAACAACAATGGGAGTATTGGAGAGAGCTGGCATTTTGATGGTTTTAATCTTGGTGACGGATTTGGACCGTCGAGTTTGACGCTGATTTCCCCTGTAAGCGGCGAAAGAGAGCCTATGGATCCCAACGAACCTAGCTATCTCGGTGATCCAGAACCCTACTCATGGACTTTCCTTCCTTATGCTGTTAGTAGCAATACGCTTCATTTTGATAAAATAGATCGTCAAGGTCTAAAAGTAGAATCTATTGAATTTAGTGTTATAACAATACCTGGTCATGCTTCTCTCAATTCCAGTTCCAGGCCTCCTAAGCTTTGATTCTCTTGTTTCCACGACAAAAGTTCATTATGTGACTGTCACAAACCTTGAACATGTTCTAGCAACGCTTCCAGGACTTTTCTGGTTCTGTTTACTATTGCCGGCTTTCCTAGCATTAGTAGGTAATTTTTTAGCAAGAAAGTTGATTGCTCCTCACAAGCGCAATCCCCACCATGATATTGCTCAAGCGATCTTGAGTCCTGTGGGAACTATTTTTGGTATCTTGGGAGCTTTCATGGTGGCAACAACATGGCATGAATATGAAGACACCTCCCGCAATCTTCATGAAGAATCAAATGCTCTCAGAAATCTCTATTTCAGTGCAGAAGCTCTGAGAGCTCCAACAAATCATGACATTCAGGAGCTTTGTGTTAAGTATCGGAAAGCCATTTTGGAGAAAGAATGGAAAATTGTGGAGCAAGGGAAAGATACTCCTCTAGGAGATGAAATTATTAATAAGCTCTCCAAGATTTATCTCTCTTATTCCCTCGCCTCAAAAAGGGAATCTGTTTACTACAAAATGAGTGTTGAGAATTTAGAAAAATTAAGAAAATACCGGGAACTTCGTATTGAAGATTCGTGCACTGGACTGCTACCTCTCCTTTGGATACTCTTTCTTTTGGGTGGTTTAGCCCTAATTGTTATTACTCTTTTTATGATTTCCTCACCAAGTCAGACGCATGGATTCATGGTTGTGCTACTCTCCATGCTCATTGGAATCATGACCTTTACCATCATCAGTCTTGATTTTCCTTTCACTGGATTTACACAAATGAGTACTGCTCCTTTTGATATGATCCCTATGGAGCAAACACCCTCCTCTCCCTAAAAGAGTAGTAGTGACTAAGATGATGAGCTCTCTCTATGAAGGAGCAATCGCCAGGCAGTTGTTTTTCTGCTTGCTCTACTCACTCCTCCTACTTCCTGTTTTGATTCTTGAAGCGGCGCCTATTGCTCCTCATTTAAGAATAACTTCAGGAGTAAGAGCTCTTGCTCGAACATCACTGAGTATTGGTAATGGAACACTTGATGTAGAACTTGCTACAGATCAATCTTCTCGAGAAACTGGCTTAATGAATCGAACATCTCTTCAAGCCACAGAGGGAATGCTTTTTATTTTCCCAGAAGCAAAACAAGTTCATTTTTGGATGAAAAAAACGACCCTTCCACTCAGTGTAGCCTACATAAACTCTCATGGTCGCATTATTGAGATTCACGATCTTGAGCCACTAAGCGAACAACTTGTTCCAAGTAGTTCTTCAAACATTCTCTATGTTCTGGAGGTCAATCGTGGTTGGTTTTCAGAGCACCAAGTACTTGCTGGAGATATCATCAAGGGATTACCATCACCATGCTTAGCAGAGTGAATCTTCACTACCGTAGCCTTGACCTATTAGAGTAGATTGAAAAATTCTTCTATCCATATCCTAGGAGACGACACTACTCTCCAAAATAAAAAGGATTCATAGCAGGGTACTCGTCCGAAGTATTTTCACTATAAAGTTCTAGCTGAGAAAATCCTTTAACCGCTCGGTAAAACTACGATGGAGTGGTGTATTTTCCTCTCCACAAAGTTGAGAAAACTTTTCTAAGGCTTGTCGTTGCTCATGGTTGAGTCGTGTTGGGACTTCTACCTCGACACGCACATAAAGATCTCCTCGACGTGTGTTCTGAAGAGATGGCATGCCAGAACCACGGAGGCAAAACGTTGATGCGCTCTGGGTACCTGCAGGAATTTTCAACTCAATGGGTCCGCTAAGAGTTGGGGCTTTAACTTCTCCACCCAACGCGGCTACAGAAAAAGGAATGGGAATCTGACAATACAAGTCCATGTTATCACGCTGAAAAACAGGATGCTTTTTGAGGTGAATAATAACATAGAGATCTCCTTGAGCTCCTCCACGAATACCTGCTTCACCAGCTCCTGAAGAACGAAGACGTGCTCCTTCATCAACACCGGCAGGAATCTTAAGATGAATAATCGATGTTCGCTCCTCACATCCTTCGCCTTGACATTTCTTGCAAGGCTTATCGATGATTTGGCCAGAACCGTGGCACTGAGGGCAAGTCTGAACAACTTGAAAAAATCCTCGTGATGTGGCTACTTGTCCACGTCCTTGACAGAGTGAGCAGCGCTCCGTTTTAGAGCCCTTTGCTGCACCACTACCGTCACAACTACGACAAGTATCGAGCTTTTGAATTTCAATTTCCTTTTCACAGCCAGAAAAAGCTTCTTCTAGCGTGAGTTCAAGATCATAGCGAAGATCAGAGCCTCGTTGCTTACCATCTCGTGGAGCATGCTCACTTCCTACATTAAAAAATTGTTCGAAAATTCCACCTCCCATGCTCCCTCTACTTTGTCCAGCAAACATCTCACGAAATAAATCAAAGGGGTCATGGAAGCCACCTGCAGCACTACGAGCACCAGCCCCTTGAAAAGCAGCATGCCCATAGCGATCATAAGCAGCTCTTTTATCAGGACTGCTGATGACATCATAGGCCTCGGCAAGCTCTTTAAAAGCGGCTTCAGCAGCAGCATCACCAGGATTCTTATCAGGATGATATTTAATAGCTAACTTACGATAAGCTCGCTTGATCTCCTCTTGTCCTGCTGTGCGAGCAACGCCCAACACTTCGTAATAATCGCGCTTACTCATTGATTTTTCCTTTGCTCACAATAACACTTGCTGGTCGCAGAAGACGACCTGCTAGAAGATAACCACGCCGGAGTTGATGTATCACCTGACCTTCAGGTAGCTGCTCATCAGCTTGATGACTGAGAGCTTCATGGAGCTTAGGATCAAAAGTTTGACCAATGGCATTAATGGGCTCCATACCATGATTCTGAAGAAAATCCTGAAACTGGCGTTCCACCATGGAAAAACCGTTAATAATTTCCATGGTTTGAGGATCTTTTTGTGCAGCAGTCCGAGCTGCACTAAGCCCTAACTCAAAATTATCAACAATCGGAAGAAATTTTTCCAAAAGAGAGCTATTAGCATAACGAAGAACTTCTTCTTTTTCGCGAAGCATACGTTTGCGATAATTCTCTAGATCAGCTGCAGCTCGTAACGCTTGATCACGATACTGCTCTACCTGATGTCGTAGTGTAGTAACTTCGGCTTGCAGCTTAGAGAGAGGGTCGACAGCTTCTTCTTTTTCTACAGGAGCAATAGTAGGAGCTGACTCCGTTTTCTGATGATGATCTTGATGGTTGTTTTGGTGGTCTTGATGGTGGTGCGATGTTTTTTTCACAGTTTTAAAATACTAATAAGAGTGATGTCATCATGTTGAGGTTGATGGTGAACAAAGGTTCTGATGTCTTCAGTTAGTTTTTTCAAAAGCTCGTGAGCGTTGTGAAAAGCACTCTCTCTAAGATGATAGATGAGGCGCTCAAGCCCAAACTGAAGTCCTTGAGAGTTGAACGCTTCGGTTACTCCATCAGTATAGAGTAGAAGACAATCTCCTTGTTCAAAATGAAAAGAAAAGTCATTACAAAATTTATCGAAGACTTTTCCACTGTCAATACCAACAGCCATTCCTTTTGGGTTCAAGCGCTCGATAGAACGATCAGCTGCACGATAAAAAAGTGGAGCATCGTGCCCAGCTCGTGCAAGAAGAGCTCTATTGGTCTTAAAATTAATAGTGACATAAGCCATACTAATGAACATGTCCTCTCGCATGTCCGAGTAGAGCTGAGCATTGACACGATGAAGGACTGAGGAAGGAGAAGGTTCTCCAGCAGCATGCCCACGAAGTGCACTACGACAAAGAGTCATAATCAAGGAAGCAGGAATTCCTTTTCCGGAAACATCAGCAATGGTTACTCCTACGTGCTCTTCATCAATCGAGAGATAATCAAAATAATCTCCACTCAAGGCTCTAGCTGGAATATTAATACCACTAATTTGGTAGCCTGGAATAAGAGGTGACTCTGAAGGAAGAAGAATTTTTTGAACCTCGCGAGCAATTTCTAAATCATGATCGAGCAATCGCTTCTCTTCAGCCTCTTTGTAAACTGCTTGACTATAGAGGGCAAATGCAGACTGTTCTGCAATCGCGGAAAAGAGCTCTAATCCTCCTTGAGAGAAGGAAGCATTAGCTCCATTAGTTATTCCTAGGACTCCAAGAGTTGCACCTCCATAAATCAATGGCCCCAGAAGAACAGTGTCTAAGCCTTGGGAAACCAGTGAAGAAGATAATGCTTGACGATCCAGAAATGCTGGTTTGCTCCAACTCCAAGCTTCTCCTAATAATCCTTCATGCCGTGAAACTGTATGTAATTTCAAAAAATTTTTAAGTGCTTCCTCTGATCGATTGAGTAAACGATAACGTGAGTAGAGCGAAGAGTTCAATTGAGTAATAAATTCAGGGATCACTACCAGAGGAGGCGTCCCCTCCGTTAGAAAAGCAGGTACTAAAATTTCTCGTTCGCGATCTATAAGATAAAGAGCTCCTCCTTGAGCGGCTAAAATACGAGCTGCTCCTTCTACGATGAGACGATAGAGCTCATAGGAGTGGGCACCACCGGAGAAGGCTTCTCCTAAGCCATGAAGAAAATCGAAAACTCTATCTTCCTCCTGGCGAATCTCAAGATGTGATCTTTTTAATTCAGAAACACGTTGACGCTGAACTTTAAGAATAATTGCAAGCGCAATGGAAATGACTAAAAGGAAAAAAATCGTGAGGTAAAATCCAAAAGAGGAAAACATGAATACTCAACTATGGTGCCTTGAGCGGAGAAGAATATACTTGAGAGCCTAGTTTCTAGGATCAAGCTCAAAGAAGATAACGTCCAAAATCAACATCGTCTCTACTAAAAGAAGAGTCAATTTAATAAACTATGTGTCATATATTAAAGAACTCCATGGGCGATGTGCTCTCACTAATGATAGAACGGAAGGTTTGCACTCCTTGCAAAGAGCTACTTTATCGCTGCAAACAGAGTTCAAAAACATTTTTAAACTTCTCGGCGTTACTCTTGTTAAGATCGACTAAGGCTTGGTGGGCAGAAACGAGCGCCTCTTGTAATTTTACTTTTTCTTCAGCTAACGGAATAGAAATGGAGGATTCCTGAAAACAAGAAGTATTTAAATCAGGAGGAAGTTCCTCTTTGAGAGATAAGGGTTGAATTAAAAAAAACTGATCAAGACCCAAATTTTCCATGGTTTCTTGATTGCTAGGACTCACATTAACAACTCGAAGCCAGGCTTGATGATATTGCCGTAGACGCTGGGCAATTCCTATCATCGTTCCCATAAAGGTAGAATCTAGCTGTCCACATTCTCTCAAATCAATGATGTAGTGATAATACCCCTTTGTTATCATTTCAATGATCAGCTGTTTAAAAGCTACGCTACACTTGAAATTTCCACGACCTGTAATACGAATCCAAATATCTTGATCAAAACGAGCGATGGAAATGGGTTTCATTTTTTTAAAATCATTAATAATTTAAAAAGCCTGAAGAAAAAAGCTTGAGAAAACTTAATGGATATTCACCAATTTTTAACCAATTCTAACAACACGAAACCATTAAAAAAAGCCCTCCCTCCCTTATTCAAGTTTTATAGTTAAGCATTATTAGTTGAAAGATTTATTTTGCTTCACTACAATTTTTTTTAAATAAAGTCTTCTCATGGCAAAACTAACTTTCTGTTGATTTAATCAATGAACACTATTTCGAAGGATTCTCCATCACCATTACTTTCGCCTCTCTCCTCTCCAAGAGCACAAGCGTCTCCAACAACTGTGACAAGAACTCCTTCCTTAGAGTCAGCTTTCGATAAAGTAGAGGCTGTTCTTCCAACTGATTCAGCAAAAGAATTAAAAAGTATTTTAAAGCAAAAGAGCTCTTATACTAATCTTGGTAAAATAACAGAAAGTAATGGACGTTCTCTTCGATTTAATCACTACAGCCATACAAATGATGGTGAAGTCTTCCCTACAAAAGATGACCTTGATTCTCAAGGTCCTTTAACAAAAAGAAACAGGGAGTTTCAAACTTCTGAAGAGGTTTCCAAAGATCAAACCTGCGGACGTTCAAGAAGTAGCTCTTCAGGAGCTCCAGAGCCATATCGTTCTACTTTATTCTCTTCTGAGAATGATGAATTGGAGAAGCCTGTCGATTTATCAGAAGCCACTTTAGCAGTTGCAAGAGCAGGCAGAGCTCTTGCTGGAGGAGTCACTGAAGCTTATCAAACATTGAGAGAAGCTGCTCAAAAAACTTCTCAAACTCTCTCAACATCCTCCAAATCAGCATCAAAAGTAGCTCATCGGTACATTGGAGAGCCTCTTGGTGGAATAGCAAAGGATCTCTACGAAGGAAAAAAACCACTTGAAGAAGTATTTATTCCTTCTCCTGTAGAAAACGAAAGTGATGCTACTCCAACTCAAAATTAATATTAATCACATAGGGAGCACCGGCAGCAGTAATGCCACGAGGTAGTGGAGCAATTTTAGAAACTTTTGCTGCTGCTGCTTGAACGGAAGCATCCATGATGGGATTACCACTGGGCTTTGAGAGAGCTACATGAGAAATGGTTCCATCTGGCTCAATAGTCAGCTCAAGAGTACAAAGAAAATCGTGCTTATGCTCGGTAGGGATCGTTGTCGGCTGTTCCCACTGGCTATAAAATCGATCATGAATCAACTCATGATAGGCAGTGAGTACTCCATGATCAATACCACCTCCTCCACTAACATCCTTGGAAGTAGTATTTTTTTGTCCATTTTTGCTTTGAAGAAAAGCATCCTTCGCTGCTGAATGACCTTCTTCTGTACTTGAAGTACGCGGATTCTTCTTCTCCTTTTCTCCAGAGAGAGATTGTTCCTTCGAGTGATTTTTATGAAGAGGAAATTGTTTTTGTTGAGAAGTTGCTGATGCGGGAGCTTCTTTTTTAGAAACGAGATGAGCGTTAGATTTTGGCGATGACTTTGGGGTCGGCTTTGGTAGTTGCTTAGGCTTTGGAGCAGTTGTTAGCTTTGGCTTTGATGTTGATATTGCCTTCAATGTTGACTCCTGTGGAGTCATTGGCTCTAGGGGAGATTTTGAATTTTCTACTGGTGTTGATGTTCCAGAGAGTTGTTCTTTTTTATTCTCCACAAGTGGTTGCAAACCTTCAGTGGCAGTATCAGTATGTTTTTCTAGAGGTTCCTTCAAAAGATTCTCTGGAACTGGCTCTAGGGGAGATTGGTCTGGAGAAGGTGACGGGGAAATTTCTTTGGCTTCTATTTGCTCTTCCTTGTCATGTTCTAGAGGCTGTTTTTTTTCTTCTTCTGCAGAAGGGG
The DNA here is from genome assembly GCA_021849805.1 of bacterium. GTDB lineage: Bacteria > Verrucomicrobiota > Verrucomicrobiia > Chthoniobacterales > UBA6821 > CAIWMF01. The sequence goes on along the minus strand of JAJZSL010000002.1, from coordinate 167,177 downwards.
GAGTAGAGGTAGTAAGTTGAGCAGACGAGAAAGAAGAAGCTTTGGATGAAAATGAGGCTGTTTGTAGCCAGGTGATTTTTTCTTCAGAAAGTTGTTGTGGTTTTGGTGACTGTCTCAAGAAAAAAATAATAACAAGTATAAAAAAGACATGAATAGAAGAAACGAACACCAAAGTCTTTGAAAATTGAGGCGAAGTATTCTTCATGGTGCGGAGGAAAACTCTCTTTTTTCTTCTTCTTGGGGATGAGTCATGACACCAACTTTAGAAATACCTGCTTTCTCCAGAACATCCATAAGAGAAATAAACTCTTGTATTGGTAAATCACGATGAGGACGAACCACCAGAGAAAGTGTGGGGTCCATAGCTTTAAGCTGCTCCAAACGCCTGAGAAGCTGATCAAGGGAAACTTCTTCTTGATTAATTTTGATGACATGATTCCGATCAATTGAAACCATTTGGACTTTGGAGAGGTTGACGTCATGATTGGCAGTAGCACTACTTGGAACAACAAGATCAATACTATTTTCAAGCAATGGAGTGGTGATCATAAAAATGATGAGCAACACAAATGCCAAATCCAAGAGTGGAGTAACATTCAGTTCGGAGAGCGTATGCAGCGCTCCATGAGTGGAGAAACGGCGCATGATTAGGAGATATTATTTTTCAAGAGGATCATAGGAAACATAACGATGCTCCAGCTCACTAGAGAGCTCTGCTGCAAAATTATCACAGGAAACAATCATGGAGCGAACGGTCGTCACTAAAAAGTTGTAGCCAAACATAGCTGGGATAGCCACTAGTAGCCCTGTAACAGTAGTAATCAAAGCACCGGAAACACCAGGCGCCATTGCTGCAAGGTTTGCTGTTCCTGCTGCAGCAATCCCACCGAAGGCATCCATCACTCCCCAAACTGTTCCCAAAAGTCCAACAAAAGGAGCTCCACTTACTGCCGTAGAGAGAATGATCATTTGTGACTCTAACTGGAGAGCTGACTCTCCAACGGCACGTTCCATGGCAGCAGTTACAGAGCGCATTTGTGAAGGACTCATACGAGGTGCCATTGCTAGTCGTACCCCAAAGGTTTCATCGACTTCAATAGAACCAAGCAGCTGAAAACAAAGCTCATGGCAACCTGCTTGATAAATTTGATAGAGAGGGGATCCTTGAAAATCAATTTCTTGTTCAAAAATCTGCAAAGGTTGTCGATCACGACGAAACATTTTCATAAAATCTGCTGATTGTTTTTTAGCAAAATTTAAGACTCGAATTTTTGTCACCATCACGGACCAACTAAAAATCGATCCTACAAAAAGAACCAGGAGAACTAATTTTCCTTCAAATGTAGACTCCAAAAAAGCATAGACAATTCCAGTAGCAAGCATTGGTTTTAAAATTAAAAAGGGGAATAAAGAAGAGAGGAGCATCAATGTCGGAAAAGAAGTAAAGGATAGAAAAAGGTGATCAAAGAGTCATTAGCTCCTCGAATTTTCAGTTGATCTTTCCTGCTGATTCACTTGGAGTCAACGCCAATCTCGATTGAAACAACGATAGGCTCTTTCATGGATTTTTTGTATCTGATAGAAATGCTTCCTGGACATTAAAGCGCGCATTAGAGGAAGGAAGAGGGTGATAATTCCCATGCTGATCCATTACGCGTGCTTTGACATTATCTTGCCAAAACCATTCTAGAATCTCTTTCGCATGCACTTTGACTCCTTCGGAGACTAAGGGAAAACATGCTTCGACACGACGGAATAAGTTTCGTGGCATCCAATCGGCACTACTTAAAAAAATCTCACTCTCCCCTCCATTTTCAAAATAGAAAAGCCGACTATGTTCTAAAAAACGTCCTACAATACTACGTACTTCAATCTTATCACTAATTCCTGGAATCCCTGGGCGCAAACAGCAGGTACCACGAATGAGTAATCTTATGGAGACACCAGCTTGAGAAGCCCTGTAGAGCTCTTGGATCATGCTCTCTTCAACAAGCGCATTCATTTTGATAAAAAGACCTGCCTTGCGACCTGCTTGAGCATGATGGATTTCACGGTCAATGTATCGAAGCAACATATCCCTCAGTGTGTAAGGAGCTAGGGAGAGTTCTTGAAATTGGGGTAATTTTGAAATTCCTGTGAGCAGGTTGAACATGGAGGCAACATCAGCTGTGAGAGAAGGGCGTGCTGTTAAGAGGCCAAGATCAGTATAAAGACGTGCTGTAGCAGGATGATAGTTGCCAGTTCCTAAGTGAGCATATCGCCGAATACACTCTCCTTCTTGGCGTACTATTAGCAAAGCTTTAGCATGAACTTTAAGACCAGCTAGTCCATAAATCACATTGATACCTTCATGTCGCATCATTCGTGCCCATTTGATGTTAGCTGCTTCATCAAATCGTGCTTTCAGTTCAATAACAACGGTGACTTCTTTACCATGGCGTGCTGCAGTAATTAGGGAGGAGACAAGCGGTGAATCACTACTGGTACGATAGAGTGTTTGTTTGATCGCAATGGTGTAGGGGTCTTCAGCAGCATAGCCTAAAAAATCGATCACTGTTTGAAAACTATCGTAAGGATGGTGGAGAAGAATATCACCTCGACGCAGGTGCCAGAAAATATCCGTTTCACTGCTTAAGGAAACAACACGCCTAGCTCGAAAACGTTTCTCGCGCAAATCGGGTCGATTGATTTCTAGAGCAAGTGGAATCATGGATTTAAAATTCATTATCCCCAAACATTCATAGAGATCACTCTCTTGAAGTTGAAAAAACGAGAGGAATAATTTTTTTAGCTCCCTTGGAAAAGAAGCATCAACCTCAAGACGAATAGGTGTGTTGGAGTGGAGATGACGTAGCTCTTCCTCAATAGCATGCAATAAATCTTCAGCATCTTCTTCTCCAATATTGAAGTTGCTATTTCGGGTAAGGCGAAAGAGATGAATTCCTTTGATTTTTAAACCGTAGCAGAGGTTTTGAAGATGGTGCTCCATGATACTTTCCAACAAAACAAAATGATGCTCTTTCTTAGAAAGATTTTCAGGAGAGCAAGCGTGAGAAAGAGGAATAAAGCGAGGAAGCATTGAGGGAATCTGAACCACAAGTAATTTGCTTCCAAGATGCTCTTCCTCCAGCTCTACTAGGAAATTTAAACTAAGATTGAGCAGTTGGGGGAAAGGGTGGCGTGGATCAACTGCCAAGGGGGTGAGCACCGGAAAAATAAATTCTTCAAAATAGTTGGTGAAGTATTGCTGCTCCTCAAGAGAGAGTTGAGTGTAGTTGTAGAAATAGATATTTTCTTTGTTAAGCTCTAGGAGAAGCTCATCCCAACAGCGATACTGCTCTTGAACCTGAGCATGAATGCTGGGAATCAGCGCTACTAATTCCTCTTGAGGTGTCCATCCATCAAAATTTTTATGCAATTGAACATGTTGAATTTTCTGCTGAAGTGCAGCCACGTGGACCTCAAAAAACTCATCCAAATTCGAGCTAACAATACCCAAAAACTTAAGCCTCTCTAAGAGAGGATTCTCCTTATCCCAAGCTTGAGCAAGAACACGCTTGTTAAATTCAAGCCAGCTTAATCCACGATTGATGTAGAGAGATTGCTCCTTAGACACACGAGGCTTCTTCTGAAAAGCCGACATCAGCTCGAATAGACTCGAGTTGACGTAAGGCCCTACTCTTAGAATGAGGTCGCTGACGAAGACGATTTAGAAAACTAGCCATCAGCGGAACAACAAGGAGTGCCCCCGTTGTTAGAAGAAAAAGAGAAGTGCGATGGCGAGCACGCTCACTCATTTTATCAGCAATTAAGAGGCCAAGACCACACCCCGTTGCTGCTTGCGTAATAGCAATGGTGCCACTGACGGGAAGGTTTTCTGAAAAATGGGAAAGAGAGAATTGAGACATAGAACGTTATCCATACTTGATTTTTGCATAGAGCTCAATGGAGAATTTTAACCAAATAGAGTGGATCAAATTGAAAAAAACACATGAGAAGCAGAGAAATTTTTCCTTAGGGCAAGGCTGAACATCGAAGCGCTATCCAACGATAACCTGATGGGATGAGAACGCTGCATTTTAAAAAAGATCGAGTCAATTTCCTCTCCTTTCTAAGTAATTTGACTATCAATACTCTCTGAGCTTGAGCTTCTCTACTGATGCTAGGAAAAATCATGAAAACTCCTGGAGTAAGATAGAAAGAGAAATTGAAGCTGAGCTTTGAGCAAGGATTTCTCTTGACTCTGGGGTAAGTATCATTTAGCGCAAGAGGCGATCCCAGAAACAATGCAACTTCTGCATGTTGAGAAAATAAGCATGTTCCCATGCTAGTTTCCTCTGCCATTGACGAGCAAGTGCAGGCAGAGTCTCTTGGATTAATTTTTTCCAACGTTGGAGCGTAGCCTCCTGAGTGTAGGCAGCTCCTTGCTGAAAGCCTTTTTCGACAAGAGCTCTTCGAAAGGATTCCTCTTCTTTGAGTCTTCTTAAGTATTCAAAAACCTCTGCAGCAGAATTGGCGACTAAGTAATTTTCATTTGGAGTTCCATCAGCTCTATAAGCACTATCATTTCCTCCAATAAAGGGAACACCAGCATGCCAAGCATTGTAGAGCTTTGTGGCTGGCTTTTGAAGATAGGCTGCTGGAGAAAAATCCCGAACAGCAATCACTCCATCAATGTCATGATAGTCGTGCCAAGCAGCAGCACTTGGTAATTCCAAGGTGATGCCTAATTTTTTTTTCAGAGACTCTTGCCACTGCTTAGAGCGAAGCTCAGGAGCTAAGTTTTTTATATCACCAAAGAAAGCAACTTTTTCAAAACGATTTCCTCGATGTTCATCCCGTGGGATCAAGTTTGGCTGAGGCCAGTGAGGCATGAAGAGAGCATGCGATAAACGCTGGGCATGAGCTCTATTTTGAACGACATGTAGCCGAGCAACAGGATGAGGAAGCCCATCAGCAACAATATCAACAAGAAAAAACCGATGTACCCATGATCGTGGCTTTGATTGCTGTTTTCTCTTTTCTTCCAGCAAAGCCATGATAGAAGGGAAAGAGCCGCTCATGGCAATGATGATTCCCCCTTCTGGAGGGAGTTGAGGCAACCCTTCTAGCAAGGAACAAGGAACTGCTGCTCTTATCAGTAGAGCCCATGTTTGATAGATCCAAGCTTGCCCAGTCGCCTCCATCCCTTTTTCTTCAAGTGGAAGAACCTCTCCCCTCTCCCAAGCATCAATCCAAGCTGGTGTCGGAAAATACTCTCTAGGCAAGCAAAAGAAAACAGGGAGATGACTGTTGTTGAATTGATGAAGGAGGAGAGAAAACACCAAGCTCTTCTCCTCTCCCTATTCGACTCGTGCTTGGCGCCAAGTCATCGTTAAATCATGAAATATTCCCATTCCTAAAAGGATGAAAAATCGACTCCAATATCCAAGATGGGGCCCCATAATTATGGGAGTGACGCTAGCGTGGAATAACTGCCAAGCCAGACTATTCATAGCTGGTCCCAGAATATCAACTCTTCCCCAAAAGGACCCCTTTTTCTGAGCCTCCTCTTGAAGAAAAAGTTTCAGATTTTTCATGGTAAGCGGAAGGGAAACTTCGCCATCTTTATTAAAGCACCTCTGAAAATTGAAAAGAATGAGCTGCTGTTCTTCTTTGGGAAGCTGACTGAACATCTCGAGAATAGCAGCTTGAGTTGCTTCTAAAATATGCTCTCTCTCTTGTTTTTTGGTGAATCTAGTTACTGGAGTATCCTTGCTTGAATTCAAGCTAAAAGCACTACTAGAAGCCTTTATCATAGTCGCTTCCTCCAGAGCTTCCTCTCGTGGTTGCATGAGCTGATCCATTGAATTAACAGAAGAGAGATAAAAAGCTTTGGGATTTTTAAGATCTTCCTCTTGAAGAAAGAGGAGGAGATCTCTAGGACGAATAGTCTGCTCCTTACTGATTTCAGGATCAAAGTGAAGATCAAATCGATGCAACCCCTCCGAGCCATACTCCTGGAAAATAGCCAGTCGCAGAAGACTCATCCCCTTGAAAATAGAACGTGGGGTCTGCTCTTTGAGGTCTTCTGGAGCTACAAGTTGAAGCCCCCCATGAACTCCACAAAGAAAAAAGTCTTGTTGATTTTCGGGAATTTCTTGGATTGTTTTCAAGAGAAGATGCACAGAAATACTCTTGGTGAGCTCTTCTTGGGCAGGGAGAAGGGATCGGAGAGAGTGAAGTGCCTCTTGCGCTGACTCACTGACCAGTGCCCCATCCAGTGTGGCAGCCTGCTCTTGAAGATTGTCATCAAGATGAAACTCAAAAGCGTGATCGAGAGCTACTTGATGGTAAGCTCGGTGAGCTTGTTTTAATAAGCGAATTTGCCACTGAAGCTCTGAACAATGTTTGGAGTAGTCTTCATGATGATAGCTCTCAAGTCGCTGAAGTATGTTTTCTCTTTGAGCAATTTCTTCTTCAAGGTTCTTCGCACTAGCAAGAGCGACCATGATTGCCTTTTGGGGGGAAGTAGCTCGAGCAGCAAAATAGCTCACTCGATCTTGGGCTATTCGGCGAGCAAGAGAGGGATGAGCAGGAGTAAGACTCTGCTCATTACTGGGAAGAGTAGCCAAAGAATGCTCGATCTTCTCGAGTTCCTCCTCTTGCTCTTGGATAGAACGTCTTGCAAAAGGAGCAAGAGTAGCCGTGCGAATCCGATGAGCAAGTTCAGCAGAAGTAAAGATTACTTGGAGTTGATCATCCGTGGCTTCATCAAGATTCCCCAAGCTCTGGAGCAGCGCTTCTTCACTCTGAAAGGAACGGACAATCTTCTCTCTTGCTTGACTTATTGATCCTGGTGAGGTTGTTGAAGCTTGATAACGTGCGTAATGATCGAGGACTTCTTCCAGGTCGACTCTGCTATAAACTAGCGTATCTTTTTTGAATTGAAGAGAAGCTATCATCCTCTGCCGTGTTGCGAGCACGTTGGCATGAGCGATTTTCTCTTGTTTGATTTTTTCTACATCACCACTGAGAGCCCCAGCCATTCCCCTTCGTAGGTGAGTGCTCTGAGTACGGTGAGCTTCTTCTTCTGCGCTTTGAGAAGAATTTTTCCTTGTTTGTTCAATGTCGGCGAGCTCTTTCCAATAGCGTGTTCTCAGAACAGCCAGTTGAGCTTCAGCCTCCTGAGGAGTGACGGAGATCGGAGCAGGTTCTCTATCACTCATGGTTGATGTTTGACTCTCCTCCACTGCCAAGAGTGCAGAAGCTGAAGGAGAAGAGAAAAAGGGCGATACTTGCATCACTAAAAAATATTTTGCCTTCTCCCCTGAGCAGGGATGTAGCAACGAGTTAATGGTTCCCTGAACCGATATAGGTAGCCTGGCTACTACCAAGGGAAGTGGAGGAGCCTACTGGCGGAATTTTCTTCATGTCATAGACATCAGAACTCATCGATTGAGTTTGTGTATCATAGAGCATGACAGCTTGTCCTTGTGTTCGAGAAGTATTGGGGGCATTCACTGCAAGATAGCGCTCTACCCTTCCTTGTTCTTCTTGGTTGAGCCGTGCATAGTAGAGTCGTGCTCTGGCTTCGGCAATACGACGCTGATCAATGGTGGCACGATTTTTAGCATAGAGATAAGCTCCTCCTCCTGCTAGGAGGGCCGAGCCAATGGAAACAGGAATAGAGATAGCAGGACTAACAGTCGTTCCAAGAGCTACTCCACTAGCGGCTCCCACAGCACCAGCAGCTAGCAAACCATTTTCTGTAGGAGTGAGATTGGAACAACCGGATGTTCCAAGAAGAGCAACAAGAAGAAAAGTTAGCAGAGCGGGGCGATAGTTCATCATAAAAAAAGAAAGTCTCTTGGCGTGGTCTGGCTTTTGGAGTGGTTCGTTGTAGCTTTAGTTGGTTGTTATTGTGCTCTCTTCCCTCTGTTGCCTTGCAGGAGAAGGAATCTCGAGAAAAGAAATCCTAAAAAATCTCTTAAAAAATCCTCAAGAGACAAATCCTTAAGAGACTCAAGCAAGAAGAACATTGAGTCTATAATGATAAGGTTTCTTGTCAAATAGTGATGTTTTTTCTCCTGCTATCAAATTAGAGAAATAAGGATTCAACCGATGGGAATATCAAGAAAAAATAGGCTTTAGAGTGTTTGATGTCCTTTTGTTAATCTTCCTGCAGCAGCCCAAGCGTCATAGAGTTCCCAACCATGATTAAGAAGCTTTAAGCCTTCTTGAAAGCGATCTTTAGTATGGAGCAAAACCACAATGATACGACGTGGAGCGGTGTAAATGGTATCTCCCACTCTTTTGACTTCTGGTCGATGCTCACTTGTTAAGAGGAGGCATTCTCCAGCCAGAGGGGTCAATCCCGTCTTAACACCATCAATGAAATCACGGCCTAAGAGAATATTACTATTATGAATTGTGACTGCAAATGTCTTCCCCTCCCGTTCCAGATGAATCTCTCGAGATTGCTGAGCTACATAGAAAGGAAGCCCTGGTTTTTGATAAGCATAACGAACTAACCGTGCCATATCAGCAACCGTAGAGTAAGGCTGAAGCTGAGAAGAAGGCCTATCTTGACCACTTGGATTAAGAAAAAGAGTGTTCCTCATGTTCAACTCCCTAGCAAGAGCATTCATGTGTGCCACAAAATTATCAACAGGAGGAAGCTGATGATGATTTGGGAGAGTTTTCCCCACTTCGTTAGCAATGAGAAGAGCAGCTTCATTGTCAGAAATAAGGAGTGCTAGGTAGAGCAGATCGCGCAAGGTCAAGCGATCTCCCGCTTGTAAGCCAAGATGATTGGTAAGGCCTTCTAGAGAGAGATCAGAGGGAACTTCAACAAGTTGATTGAGAAATTCATGATGATTTTTTTTCTCAAGATCAGCCCAATCTAGAAGGACCATCGCCATGGCTACCTTGGTTAAACTAGCTACTGGAACTTGATGGTTGAGTCCATGTTCTTCCAAAATAGTACCCGTTTCATTATCCACAATGATGGAGTCGACTCCCCAAGAAGGTAAAACTACCGACAGTACGAGGGTAGAGAAGCAGAAGAAAAATCGACGACCATTCATAAAAAAATCAAAAGCTCCCTTTTATGGGTTGAATATTAGTTGGCTAACATAACTGCTGGAGCCTTTTTTTCAACCCACAAGGAGTCATCAAATTTAGGAGGTTGATTCCTCTTTGAAAAGTGATTTTAGGGAATCTTCTCTTTTTTCTTGATGCACTTCTCCTAGATTGAGCCTGCTTTTGAAAGGCTACCAAGAAGTTTCTTCCTCCTTGAGAAAAGCATGAGGAAAAACTTTATACACTTGCAGCCCCCTTCTTCTTAATGATGAAATCTCCTGATGATCCATTCTTCAGAAGCCACGTCTCCACTTTTAGAACAACTGCACAGCTTAGGTGAAGCTGCTATTTCTGCTGCTCATGCGCTAGCCATTGCAACCACTGGTCAGAAGAATGACGCCCTCCTGAAAATGGCAACAGAGCTTCTTGATGATGAACAATCAATTTTGGAAGCTAATCATTCTGATCTCCAGCAAGCAAAAGAGAAAAATATTTCAGCTGCCATGCTCGATCGCTTGATGCTCAATACTGATCGTCTTCATAAAATGGTGAAAAGTATCCGCACAACAGCAACATTGCCTGATCCTGTCGGAAGAGTCTTAAAATCATGGAAGCACCCCAACGGCATGCTCTTTGAGAAGGTCAGTGTTCCTCTTGGAGTCCTTGGAATCATTTATGAATCGCGTCCTAATGTTACTTCTGATGCTGCCACACTCTGTCTAAAAGCTGGTAATGCTACGATTCTACGAGGAGGTTCAGAAGCATTCCACTCCAACCAAGCTATTGCCAAGTCTCTACAAAAAGGCCTTCAGAAAGCTGGACTCCCTGAAGCATCGATTCAGTTTGTTCCTTCAGTAGATCGTCATGCTATTGCGCTACTCTGTGAAATGGATCGCTATATTCACTGTATGATTCCGCGTGGTGGAAAAGGCCTTATTGAAACGGTGAAGCGTCATGCTCGTATGCCCGTGATCAAACATGATGATGGGATTTGCATCGCCTATGTGGATGCATCAGCTGATCTTGAGAAAGCAAAAAACATTATTCTCAATGGCAAATGTCAGCGCCCAGGAGTTTGTAATGCTCTTGAAACACTCTTGGTGCACCCTCACATTGCTCTTGCTCTTCTTCAAACAACAGGTGAAGCCTTACTCAGAGCCGGTGTAGAGCTACGCTGTGACGAAAAAGTTCTCCATCTCTTTCCGACTGAACTCAAAAAAGAATTTGCTAATCAACTCAAAAAAGCCCAACCAGAAGATTTCAAAACAGAATTTCTTTCTCTAATACTAGCGATAAAAATTGTTTCCTCTCTTGAGGAGGCCATCGAGCATATTCAAACACAGGGATCTCATCATAGTGACCTCATCATTACAGAGCAGGAAGAACATGCTGAGCGATTTTTACGTGAAGTGGATAGCTCCACAGTTTATTGGAATGCTTCCACACGATTTACGGATGGTGGCGAGTTTGGCTTTGGAGCAGAAATTGGAATTAGTACAGGCAAACTTCATGCACGTGGACCGATGGGTCTTGAAGAACTAACCAGTTACAAATACCTTATCCGTGGTCATGGAGAAGTGCGCAGGAGCTAACCACTCTCTAGCGTTGATGAAATGGGAAAAGGCTACTAAGAACTTAGAGAACTTAGTAATTCTTGTTTTTTTTCAACAACGATAACTCCTTATTCTTCTCTATTACTTTTTTTCTCTCTTTCAAATCTTCTTGAAGCCAAACCCAGCGTTCTTGGAGAGAGTGTTGAAGATTTTTTTTGATCCTGGGAAGCTCTTCCAAAGGAAAGGAACCCTCCGATGGCTTATGGGCTTGAAGAAGATAAAATTTTATCTTGGGCTCTGTCCCTGAAGGACGAATAACAAGACGATTCTCCCCTTCCAGCCTAAAGAGAAGCATTGCTTCTTTTGGCAAGAGATCACCATCACTATCATAGATCGCCTCCGCTGCATAATTTTCAAAAGCTCTTACCTTCTCTCCTTGGATTTCTTCAAAAGGATCGTTCAGATAGGAATTCATCAAGGACTCCATCATAGAAAACCCCTCTGCTCCTTCTAAAGCGAGGGACTCTCCAAGCTCACTATAAAATCCATACTCACAGTAGAGTTGATCAAGAAGCTCTAAGAGACTTTTCCCTTCTCTGGCAGCATAAGCAGCCACTTCACAAAAACCCAAAGCTGCTGCATGCGCATCCTTATCACGCACAAAATCACCGAGGCTATAGCCATAACTCTCTTCACCTCCGAAGACAAAATAACTTGAGTAATCAAGTTGAGCTTGCCGCTTCTGACTTTCGGAAAGAGTGCGATATTCACGCTGAAGATCCTTTGGCAATTGTTGCTCATACTTGAGTAATTTCGCTCCAATGTATTTGAAGCCTGTTAAGGTCTCAACACAACGAACTCCATAGCGCGCTGCAATGGCCTTTTGAAGATCTGTTGTCACGATACTCTTGATGAGTAGAGCATGATTCTTATTCTTTTCATGAAGAATACCTTGTTGGAAAAGTGTTCGAAGACGATACCAAGCAAGGAGAGAGCCGATTTGATTTCCTGTCAATGTTTCCAGATGGCCAGAGGGGTGTGGTACAGCAACTCCCATACGATCAGCATCAGGATCGGTTGCAATAACAAGGTCTGCCTTTACTTCTTGAGCCAAAGCGATGGCCAGGGTCAATGCCTCTTTACTCTCAGGGTTAGGAAGTTCAACGGTAGGGAAAAGACCATGAGGCTTCATTTGCGAGGATACCGGCAAGCAGGCTATACCAACACTGCTCAGTAACGGTAGAAGAATACTCCCTCCAACACCATGCAGGGGTGTATAGACAACCTTCAAAGGTTGCTCAAAGAGAGAGGGCTGCAAGAGGAGCGTTCGTAATTTTTGTTGATAAGCCTCATCCATAGCTTCATTAAAAAAATGAATCTCCCCGCATTCCTCAGGTGGGAGCGGATCGTAGCACTCCTCTTCAATTTTATTAACAAGAGCAATGATAGCTGAAGCATGAGGTTCTATGATTTGAGCTCCATCTTCAAAATAAACTTTGTACCCATTATACGCAGATGGGTTGTGACTCGCTGTAATATTGATTCCAGCAATGGCTCCACATTCTCGAAGAGCAAACGAAAGTTCTGGTGTAGAGCGAGGAGCTGAAAAGAGAAAAGCGTCGCAGCCATGTTCACTGATTACCTTTGCTGCTAGTTCTGCGAATTCTTTTGAAAAAAAACGTGTGTCATAGCTAATACAAATTTTAGGCTTTCCTAGATATTTTTTGTTGTAGTTTTTGGAGTCACGTTTCTTTTGTTGATGCCATTGAAGTACATAAGTCACCAAACCGCGTGTAGCTCTAATAATATTATAATTGTTAACAGCGTTAGTACCAACACAGGGAAATTGAGGGCGCCCATCTGGGAGCCTCTCTCCCTCTTCAGCAGCTGTTATGACATCACCTATGGTCTTGCCACGAAGACCACCCGTACCAAAAGAAAGTGTACAGAAAAATCGATTATTTAATTCCTTCCAGGCTTTCTTTGCAACGAGCTCTCCAATCACACGCTTTGGTAAATCCACAGAAGCTTGCCCAAGTAACTTCTCGATGTTGGCAAGGGAAGCAGGGAGGAGAGAGCCTTCTTCTCTAGCCTTGGTGAGGGCATAGAGAAGTTCTTCCTTAGAAGTCAATTGAGAGGCAGATGTGCCATGATCATAGTCATGCATAAGAAAAAATAATCAGTAGTGAGAGAAGAAATTTTCTAAAATAGCCGAGTGGAGAAAAGTAACAACGACGAACTTAAGTAAGAGCCTTCTATTTCAGAGGGCCATTGATGATTTGAACCTCTGTTCCCAAACCAACTATGTTATCTAGAGCCACAGCATCGGCGGAACTCATTCGAATACAACCATAGCTCTTTGGTACTCCCAACCACTTCTCTTCCGGGGTCCCATGGATGTAGATTGAGCGTTTGGAAGCATTACGGTTGTGAGCTTCCCTTCCAGCAAGACAAAATATCCGAGTCACAATAGGATCACGTCCAGGAGCATTGGGACGCAAGATCTCTCCTGTTGGTTTTTGATTTTTAAAAACCTCTCCTTTCGGAAACTTTTCTCCGATTTTTTTACAAATTACAAAATGACCCAGTGGTGTTTTATAACTGCCAACCTCATCGCCCACTCCATACTTTGAGGTGGAAATGGAGTAAGAAGCTTTTTTATGCTGATCTTCAAGCAGAATCATTTTTTGATCATGGATGCTGATGATAATTTGATGACTTCTATCTCGAGCACAACCTGAGTAGAGGAAAAGAAAAAGAAGATAAGCGCTCACGAACTTCCATGTTCGTTTCCATGAGTGAGGAATAGCATTCATTTTTATAAAAAGAGAAACTATCATGATGCTCAAGCAATCATCATGAAAAAAGTCCATAGTGCTTTCATTTTAGCAGCTGGTGAGGGAAAGAGGTTAAGACCCTTGACAAACAATCTTCCTAAACCCTTATTACCAGTTTTTCAAAAACCACTTCTTACCTTTGCTTTTGATCATCTCTTTGAACTAGGAATCGAACACCTTGCCCTCAATGCTCGCTATCTTGCTAAGTCTTTCTATGAAGCTTTTGAGCTAGAGCTTGAAAATCCCAACTTTGGAGTAGGTCAGTATGCAGGGAAAACAATCTCGCTTTTTCATGAACATGTTCCTCTAGATACTGGTGGAGCTCTCCGCAATGCTCGTTCCCTACTCCAAAAGGGAACATTCCTACTCCATAATGGAGATATTCTCACCGATGCTCCACTCCAAGAGCTCATTGATCATCACTTGAGATCAGCATCAATGGTCACCTTACTTCTGCGCCACGAAGGAGGAGCCAAAAATATTTCCTACCATCAGAAAAGTCAACTCATTGAGGGCTTCAGCGGAACTTGGAGTACTCTTCCTCTATTGCCTACATCCTACTCTCTACCGATGGTCTATACTGGAGTAGCGCTCATGGAGCCCCAATTCCTCGACTGGATTCCGCCTCAAGGCCCTATTTCTATTATTCCAATCCTCCAAAAAGCTATTGAGAAGAAGCAAAAGATTACCGGCTTTCTCCCTGCTGAAGATTATTTTTGGAGCGACCTTGGAACAATGCCCTCCTATTTGGATACACACTTACGCATTGCTCATGAAGAATGGGTTCCTTCCTTCCTTCCAAAAAAACAGGAGCAAGCATGGCCTCAATTCATTCATCCTCGCGCTAATATTGACTCTTCTGCAAGGTTGGAAGGAACTGTTGTTATTGGAGCTCATGCTTCTCTTGGGGCTCATGCTTCCCTAAAAAATTGTATTCTTCTTCCCGGAGCAACCGTTTCGCCGCATAGCAAACTCACTCATGCCATTGTTGATCAGAATGGCACTTATCAAGTAGAAGAAGGATGTTCCAGCAGAGAGATTATGGCTTCTAGAAGCTGATCAATCGATAGACCATCAGCTGGAATAATGACATCAGCAGCCTGTTGATAGATCAATCTTCTCGTTTTGTAGTGTTCGATGAAATCTTCTTGTTGAAGAAAGCAAGGAAGTTTCCTCTCCTTCATTCTCTTACGCCATGCTTGAGAAGAAAGCTCTAAGTAAAAAAGCTGGCCAATCTTTCTGAGCTCCTCTCTATTTTCCTTCCTCATCACGGAACCACCACCAGTAGCCACGATTGTTTGCTCAAGAGAAGATAACGTGGAGATAATCTGCGTTTCTAAATCGCGAAAATAAGACTCACCATGCTTCTGGTAGATCTCATGAATGCTTATGGGAGAGGAAATTTGATCATGAGTACTGCAGTAATTGGCAAGAAGCAATTCATCGGTATCAACAAATTTTTTTCCAAGCTTCTGTGCTAACTTCTTTCCTACAGAAGTTTTGCCACAACTTTGAGGACCAATCAAAACAAGGTTCATGGTGACACTGTTATTGCTGCTCCTATTTTTTCAAAGTCCTCGGAAAAGTGAGGGTAGCTTTTTGAAACACAATCGACATTCCTAATCATACTCTCCCCTGGAATACCCATAGCAGCTACGGCTAGAGACATTGCTATACGATGATCATGATGAGAGTCGACCATGGCAGGATGGAGAGGGGCTCCTTGGATAAGAAGCTCATCATTTTTTTCTATAATAGAAGCTCCCATTGTTCGAAGCTCCTGTGTGATGGCTGATAAACGATCACTCTCTTTCTTGCGTGCTATTGCCACTCCACGAAGGCATGTTTCTCCTTGAGCATAACAACCAAGAACAGCCAAAATAGGCAAAGCATCAATGCAATCATTAAGATTGAGATCCATTCCCTGGAGGCGATCAATTTTTTTGACATGAACAGATTTCTCTTCTGAATCAAAAAGAAAAGAAGCTCCCATTTTCTCTAACATGGATAGAATGACCTTATCTCCTTGAGGATCGTTGAGGTCAAGATTTTTGAGGGTTAGCTCCGCACGTGTAATGAGTGCTGCAGCAAGAGCGAACGCTGCGGAGCTAAAATCACCAGGAACATAATACTCAAAATTCTTGTAGAGATTAGGACCTAAAATTTCATACTGATCATATCCAGACCGGCAATACTGAATTCCCAATCGATCAAACCAAGAGAGCGTAAGATCAATCCATGGTCTCTCTCCAGGATGAGTAACATGAATCGTTGTTTTTCCTGAAGCAAAAGCTGTAGCAATCAAGAGAGCAGAAACTGGCTGTGAATCCTCTCCATCGATATGAACAACTCCAGGCTCAAGCGGACCTTTAATCATCACAGGAGCATAACCATTACCTCTGAGGGAAGTAGTAGTCACCTGGAGCTGGTCAAGTGCTTGGAGCAGGGGTAAAATCGGACGATTGCTGCAAATTGAATGATCTCCAGTAATAATTATTTTCTCTGTGCTCAGCGCAGCAATGGCAGTGATAAATCGCAGGACAATTCCTGAGTTTCCTGCATCGATCGTGATTGAAGGAACATGAGGCTTCCCAGCAACACCAGCAATAAACATTTTCCCATTATTTCTCTTGATTCTTGCACCTAGATGGCGACAAGCCTCTACCATGGCCTTGGTATCAGGAGAGTCGAGCGGATGATGAACATGACTTTCACCCTGAGCAAGACTAGCAAAAAAAATGGCACGTAGGGTGTGTGACTTTGAAGGAGGAATAGTGATTTCTCCACTTAGTGTTGATGGCTTGATTCGATAGTTCATGAAAAAAATAAGTTTCTCCTCTTCTCCTGCTCAAATCCTAAGTAAAAAAGAGAGTCACTCCCAAGATGAGAAAGAGTAACCCTGAAATTTTGTCCATGAGCTTCCTTGTTTTTTCATTAATAAGACGATGAAGAAGAAAGGTCGTTATACCACTTAGAAGCAGCCACCATGAAAGAGATCCCCAAAAAACACCCAGGACAAAATTGACAATATCCAGTTTTTTTTGATGAAAACTTCCTAAGCCCAACGCAGCCCCCAGAGCAATAAAGGAGAAAAGTGTTAAGGGATTGATGATCGTAAGAAAAAACGTTGTTCCGTAAGCACTCCCATAGGAGCTAGCAGAAGCACTCCCTCTCCTTTCCTTATTCTGTTTTTTAGAAAAATGATGGTCCTCTTTTTTACAAAGGAGCTGCCATCCAAGGAATAATAAAAAAAATCCACCTAAAAAATGAGTCCATTTTTGATAGGGAGCTATTTGTTGAGAGAAAGAGGTGAGCCCAAGAGCAATGATGATGGCGCAGAGAGCATCAGCTGTCGCTGCTCCCAGCCCAGTCATCAAGCCAATCCTAAAACCATACCTCAAGGAGCGTTGGATACAGAGCAGACCAATAGGACCAAGAGGAAGAGCAAGAGTAAACCCAATCGTGAAACCTTTGAAGAAGAGAGGAAACACTCAACTCAAAAAACTTAGTAGCGATAATGAGCCGGCTTATAGGGACCTTCAATCGGAATATCCAAGTATTCAGATTGTTCCTGGGTGAGGACCGTTAACTTGACTCCAATCTTCTCGAGATGAAGACGCGCTACTTCTTCATCTAGTTTTTTAGGTAAGAGATAGACTCCAGGCTGATAGTCATGGCGATTTTCCCAAAGATCGATTTGAGCCAATACTTGATTACTAAAGCTATTGCTCATCACAAAACTAGGATGACCAGTAGCACATCCCAAATTGACCAGACGCCCTTCTGCTAAGAGAAAAATTTCATTTCCCTCTGGAAAGGTGTATTTATCTACTTGTGGTTTAATATTTGTTTTTCTGATACCAGGAAAAGTAACTAAGCGATCAACTTCAATTTCGTTATCAAAATGACCAATATTACAAATAATCGCTTGATCCTTCATCCTCTTGATATGTTCAAGAGTAATGACTTTGAAATTTCCTGTTGTCGTCACATAGATATCTCCACGTCCTAACGTCTCTTCAATCGTTGTTACCTCATACCCTTCCATAGCTGCTTGAAGAGCATTAATAGGATCGATTTCGGTGACAATAACGCGAGCTCCCTGACCACGGAGTGATTGAGCACATCCCTTACCAACATCACCATAACCACAAACAACAGCAACTTTCCCAGAAATCATCACATCCATGGCTCGGTTGAGCCCATCAATAAGAGAGTGACGGCAACCATAGAGGTTATCAAATTTCGTTTTAGTCACAGAATCATTAACATTAAAAGCAGGAACGAGCAGCTTTCCTTGCTCCTGAAGCTTATAGAGACGATGAACTCCTGTCGTCGTCTCTTCTGAAACTCCCCTCCAATCTCCAACTCGATCACTCCAATAGTGAGGATCTTGAGCATGAACTTTCTTTAAGAGATCTTTAATGACTTGCTCCTCTTCATTACTAGAAGGAGTGTGAACCCAGTTCTCTCCATGCTCTAGTGCATACCCCTTATGCAAAAGCAACGTGACATCACCGCCATCGTCGACAACAAGCTGGGGACCTTTACCATTGGGATGCGAGAGTGCTTGATAAGTGCACCACCAGTATTCTTGAAGACTCTCACCCTTCCAGGCAAAAACAGAAGTACCACGATCTGCAATCGCTGCAGCAGCATGATCTTGAGTTGAAAAAATATTACAACTTGCCCAACGAACATGAGCACCAAGTTCCTGAAGTGTTTCAATAAGAACAGCTGTTTGAATGGTCATGTGTAACGATCCTGTAATACGCACTCCCTCTAGAGGCTTTAGGGAGGCATATTTTTTTCGAATACTCATGAGTCCAGGCATTTCTTCTTCGGCAATAGAAATTTCTTTGCGCCCCCAGGATGCTAGCGATAGATCAGCTACTTTGAAGTCAGTCATTGTTTTTATCAATTGGTATAGTGTTTTGTTAACTTACATGTTTATGAGGAAAATCCGAAAATTCCTTAGGAACTTAAATAGCTCTCTTTTTTATAGCTCTCTTTTTCCTCAGAGCAGCTACTGCTCTTTTCAGTGCAGGCACTCTATCAACTCGTTCCCAGGTCATACTCTGAAGATCATGAATTTTTCCAAAATGACCATAATTGGTTGTTTTGGTGTAAATAGGCCTTCTTAATTTTAAAACATCAATAATCTCAGCAGGCTTAAAGGAGAAGACTTCTTGAATAGCTTCTTGGATCACCTCTTCGTCGATCACTGCTGTTCCAAAAGTATCGATATGAACGCTCACTGGATCAGCACATCCAATAGCATAAGCAAATTGAAGTTCACAACGCTTTGCAAAGCCAGCAGCGACGATATTCTTAGCAACATAACGAGCCATATAGGCTGCAGAACGATCAACTTTTGTTGGATCTTTCCCAGAGAAAGCTCCCCCTCCATGACGTCCCATTCCCCCATAACTATCAACAATAATTTTTCTTCCCGTTAGCCCTGTGTCTCCTTGAGGACCACCAATAACAAAACGTCCTGTAGGATTGATCAAAAATGTTGTTTGCTTGGTAAGCATGGTTGAAGGAATCACCTTCATGATGACTTGCTGGATGATAAATTTTTCAATTTCCTGATGACTTATCTCTGGTGTGTGCTGTGTGGAGAGAACAACATTGAGAACATGTTTGGGAATACCATCTTCATATTGCACCGAAACTTGTGTTTTTGCATCGGGGCGAAGCCACTTCACTTTTCCTGATTTACGCAAGCGCGTTAATTCAGCACTGAGACGATGAGCATACATGATGGGAGCAGGCATTAATTCTGGAGTCTCATCAGAAGCATAACCAAACATGAGACCTTGATCTCCAGCTCCTTGTTCGCGAATTGTTTTTCCACGATTCTTGAGCACATCAACTCCTCGAGCAATGTCATCACTTTGAGAAGTGAGAATATTACTGATAAAAATTTTCTCGGCATGAAAAACATCATCATCGTGGACATAGCCAATTTCGCGAACCACATCTCGAACAATTTTATTGATATTGAGTAAACTATCGATGCTTTCTCCTTGATACTTTGGAATCTTGATTTCACCACCCACCACAACAATATTGCTCTTGGCATAAGTTTCACAAGCAACACGACTTTGTGAATCAAGCGATAAAGAAGCATCTAAAATTGCATCAGAAATAGTATCACAAACCTTATCGGGATGCCCTTCAGTAACCGATTCAGACGAAAAAATGAAATTCTTAGACATAACTTAAGTAGAGTTCCAGGAGTTAAAACTTATTGTTCAAATAGGAAAAGCAGGGAAATTCTAAACAAGAAAAATCAAGCCCTCCGTTTTTTCTTCTTTTTTCTTCTAAGCAACCCCCGAGGAAAGCTTGAAAATAAATGAACATATTTGTATATGTCAATATGATAGTTCTTCAGATTTTCCGTTGCTACTTTTAGAAAAACGGTTTTCTCTCCTCAACGACCTTTCCTGATGCCCTCACTCCTCTCTACAATGCGGTTGCTCTCTGAGTCAACACGACTGCGACTCATACTCCTGTTAATGGAAGAAGAATTAACTGTAGCGGAACTTCAAGAAATTTTGGGAATGCCACAATCTCGTATCTCTGCTTCTCTTGCTCAGTTGCGTCAACAAGGATTAGTCAGCGATCGCCGCGTTGGAAAAAATAGCTACTACACTGCTTTAACCTCCTCTTTGAAACTGCTTGAGAAAACGCTTCTTGCTGCTAGAGAAGAAGTTTTTGAGTCTTCTCGGGATCAACGAGCACTCCAACTCATTTTGGAGAAAAGGAGAGATCAAGCTGGAGAGTATTTTGATAAATTAGCTGGAAAATTTGGACATTCCTATGTTCCTGGACGCTCTTGGCAAGGCTTAGCGCATGGACTCTTGCGCTTACTTCCTCCGTTGGTCATTGCAGATCTTGGTTCTGGAGAAGGCACTCTCTCTCAACTACTGGCACGCTCGGCTAAGAAAGTTATTGCTGTTGATCACCTCCCCAAAATGATTGACTTTGGAAAAAAAATCGCTAAGCAAAACGGTTTTAAAAATTTAGAGTATCGCTTAGGTGATATTGAAAATCCTCCCATTAAGAAGAACTCTATTGATCTTGCTCTTCTCAGCCAAACACTCCACTACACAAGTACTCCTCAACGAGCTCTTGATGCCGTTTTTCGGATTCTCAAACCAGGAGGAAAAATTTTAATTCTCGACCTTGCCAACCATTATCATGAGGAAGCAAGAAAACTCTATGGTCATATTTGGCTTGGTTTCTCGAACATTCAACTTCATGAAATGCTCAGAAAAAGTGGCTTTATTCATCCAGAGGTTTACCCTGTCGGACGCGAAAGTGCCAAGCCATACTTTCAAACAATCTTAGCAACTTCGATCAAACCATCCTCAAAAACAAATACTCGAGGAAGTCAGTACCAGAATAATACTAGAAGGAGCGACTAGAAATTTTCAAGATGCTCTCAATACTTTCGAAGAATATCGAACTAATCTTTATTCTTCTGCAGAGATTCCTCAGAGAGCTGTCGCTCCGCTTCTAACCAATCTCCTTCTGCGTCCCCAGCTACTCCTAGGGAACGACGAGACTGACTTAGGAAATAAGCACGTAATGCAATGTTTTCATGAGTAAGAGGGAGAGATGATAATTGACTTTTCTGATTTTTGACAGCAGTAGGTATCAACTTTTTTTTAGGTTCTATAGGTTCTAAAACTTTTTTATTTACTTTTTTATTTTGTTTGGGAGTCATAGCAGCAACTTATTGGGAAGGTGGTTTTCTTCATTGTTCATCTTAAATAAGTGAGTAGAAAAAGTCCTTGAGACAATCTCGCGGTAAGACCGCGTTATGATCAAAAAAAACAGCAGGTGCAAATATTTTTTCTCGACATGAGGAAAAATGAAATATTAAAGATTTTTTTAATTCCGTTAGTTCTTGACTTATGGTGCTTTTGCTAACTTTATTGAAGAGCACTTTTAAAAGTTCAGTTTCTTGAACTCTATGAATGCTCAAGCTTATAAAAAATAATCGGTGATGTTCTAAAGATGCCCTATCACAAAATATGGGAAGAGTTGATAGAACGCTTATTGACACTCAAGCAATCTTCTTAAAATAAACCTTCTCAAAAAAATCTTCTCCCTTTTCCTAACACCAGTCAATATAGGCAAATCCCTCTATCACCTTCATTTCTCTCACATCCATCAAACTATTGATAACTATGAAAGCAACAGAACAACTTCATCAACTCGGCCAAAGTCTCTGGCTCGATAATATTACTCGTGATTTACTCAATGATGGGACATTGAGGAGATACATCGAGGAGCTTTCAGTAACAGGATTAACCTCGAATCCTACTATTTTTCATCATGCTATTAAAAATAGTTTGGCTTATGATTCCTCCATTACTCGAGGATTAGAGAAAGGCCGCCGAGGAGAAGAACTTTTCTTTGATTTAGCCCTAGAAGATCTTTCTGCAGCTGCTGATCTTTTTCGTCCTATTTACGATCGCACTCATGGTACTGATGGATGGGTTTCACTAGAGGTTTCTCCTCTTCTAGCTTATGACACCAAGCTAACAATGAAAGCTGCTCAAGAACTTCATCATCGTGCAGCACGTCCCAATCTCTTCATTAAAATTCCTGGAACAAAAGAAGGCCTGCCTGCTATCGAAGAATCCATTTTTGCTGGCATTCCTGTAAATGTAACACTTCTTTTCTCCTGTGAGCACTATCTAGCAGCAGCAGAGGCTTATCTTCGAGGTATCGAACGTCGTCTTGCTGCAGGATTAAATCCCAACGTTCAATCTGTAGCTTCTCTTTTCATTAGCCGATGGGATGTTGCCATAGCTTCTAGAGTTCCCGAGAACCTAAAAGATCAGCTTGGTATTGCCGTTGGGATGGAGAGTTATCATGCCTATTGCAATCTTATTCAATCACCACGCTATCTTAGACTCTTAAATTCTGGAGCTGCTATTCAACGACTCCTCTTTGCAAGCACAGGAACAAAAGACCCAAAAGCTTCTGATACTCTCTACATTGAAGGACTAGCTGCACCTTTTACCGTCAATACCATGCCCGAGAAGACACTCCTTGCTTTTGCTGATCATGGTCATGTTGTTGATGTGATCTCCTCGGATGGTTTGCGCGCCTCCTCAATGCTTAGAGAAATTAAAAAATCTGGAATCGATCTCCAAGCACTTGGAGCCAAACTCCAAGAAGAAGGAGCAGCATCTTTTGTTGCTTCATGGAAAGATTTGATATCAATCATTAATTCTAAAAGTAGCTCTTGCAATGCTTAGTTGAGATAGTTGATTATTTGTGAGTGCTTCTCTCTTAGAAAAAATGAAAAATGTTAAACTCTCCGTTCTTGTTGTCGATATTGGTGGAAGCAAAGTCAAAATTAAATGCACCAATAGTAAAGTAGAGAAAAAATTTATCTCAGGACCAACAATGACGCCTCAAATGATGGTCGATGGAGTGAAAGAACTAGCCAAAGGATGGCATTACGATGTTGTTTCTATCGGCTGCCCCATGCCTGTTTCTAAAGAAGGAAAACCACTGAAGGAACCTGTTAATCTTGCTAAAGGATGGGTTGATTTTAATTACGAAGCAGCTTTTAGTTGTCCAGTACAAATGATCAATGATGCAGCCATGCAGGCACTCGGTGACTATCGAGGTGGTCGCATGCTTTTTCTTGGCTTAGGAACTGGTTTAGGATCGGCGATGATTGAAGATGGGGTGATCCTTCCTATGGAATTAGCTCATCTTCCTTACAAAAAAAAGACGTTTGAAGATTATGTTGGTCTTCATGCTTTAAAAAAATATGGCAAGAAAAAGTGGCAAAAAGAAGTACTCCATATTGTTGAAATTTTCCAAGCAGCACTTCAACCTGAAAAAACCGTTCTTGGTGGTGGAAACGCACAAATCCTTACTGCCATTCCTCTAGGATGTACTGTAGCTGCTAACTCTAACGCTTTTATTGGAGGATTTCGCTTATGGGAGCACTTTCCTGGCCAACTGAGAGCAATCCCAAAATCTACGAAAAAACGAACACCCTCATTCAAGAGAGCTTCTAAGAAATCAACGAACATCAGAAAACCATCTCTAAAAGCAGCCTTAGCTTCCCGTTCCTCACACAAGTAAGATACAAAAGAGAGCAATAATCTCCTTCACCCTAAAAAATCAAAAAACTCACCTGCGGCGTTCAAGGATTTTCTCTTCTTGAGCAATCAGCTTTCCCATATGTTGAGTTGCTAGAAGACCATTTTTCAAAAAACTATGCCTATGACTTCTCTATCTTCTCCACTTATCGAGCGGACTTCATGGAAAAAACTTCTTATACATCGAAAAATTTTTGATCAAACGAACCTGAAAGAACTTTTCCATCAAGATCCAGAGCGGGGTACAAAGTGGACCTTGCAATCAGCAGGTCTCTTTCTTGACTACTCAAAAAATCATCTTACCGAAGAAACCATCAAACTCCTCCTCTCCTTGGCTGATGAGTCAGGGCTTCGTGACCGTATTGATGAGATGTTTCGTGGTGAGAGAATCAACACTTCTGAAAATCGTTCTGTACTTCATGTTGCTCTTCGCACTCCTAAGGGAGAAAAAATCATGGTAGATGGAGAAGATGTCGTTGCTCAAGTGCATGCTGTCCTTGAACGCATGGCCCGCTTTTCTCATTCAATTCGTTCTGGAGAATGGAGAGGGCATAGCGGAAAGCCGATCAAAAATATTATTAATATCGGCATTGGAGGCTCTGACCTCGGCCCAGTCATGGCTTACGAAGCACTTCGTCATTACAGTGACCGCTTCATGACATTTCGCTTTATTTCTAATGTTGATGCTACCGATTTTGTAGAAGCAACACGGGATTTAGATCCTGCAGAAACTTTATTCATTGTTGCTTCTAAAACTTTTGGAACACTCGAAACATTGACCAATGCTCACAGCGCTCGCGATTGGTTGCTCCAAGGTTTAGGGGGAGATCAGAGAGCCGTTGCCAAACATTTTGTTGCTGTTTCTACAAATGCTCCCAAAGTTGCTGCTTTCGGAATTGACACAGCGAATATGTTTGGATTTTGGGATTGGGTTGGTGGTCGTTACTCCATGGACTCTGCCATTGGCCTTTCTACGATGATTGCCATTGGAGCTGATCATTTTTACCAATTACTTGCTGGCTTTCATGAAATGGATGAACATTTTAAAAATGCACCTTTTGAAGCAAACATGCCTGTACTCTTGGGACTTTTATCAATTTGGTACAACAATTTCTTTGGAGCTCAAACAGTAGCCATTCTTCCTTATGAGCAATACCTAAAGCGCTTCCCAGCGTACCTTCAACAACTCACTATGGAGAGTAATGGGAAACATGTCACTCTTCATGGAGAAGAAGTGACTGTAAATACAGGACCAATTTATTGGGGAGAACCTGGAACCAATGGACAACATTCCTTCTATCAATTAATTCATCAAGGAACACGTTTCATTCCTTGTGATTTCATTGCCTTCTACAAAAGCCTTAACCCTCTTGGAACTCATCATGACCTTCTCCTTTCCAATGTCTTTGCTCAAGCTCAGGCTCTTGCCTTTGGAAAAACAGCTCAAGAAGTCCAAGCTGAGGGCACTCCTACATCACTTCTTCCTCATCGAGTTTTCAAAGGTAATCGTCCTTCTAATATTTTGCTAGCTGATGTACTCACCCCGTCAACTCTTGGAAAATTAGTGGCTCTCTATGAACATAATGTTTTCACCCAAGGAGCTATTTGGGGCATTAACTCTTTTGATCAATGGGGAGTTGAATTAGGAAAAGTACTTGCTCAAAAAATTATTCCTCAACTTCAGAGCTCATCAGAACCAATGCTCAACCATGATAGCTCTACCAATCACCTGATCAGCCTCTATCGAAAAAATAAAATCTAAGAAGAATTTATATTTCTTTGATTTTATCGACTAGTTTCTCCTTCCACTATTGACTTTGTGAATACTTCTCTACGTCGACTTGCTCCCTCTATTCTTGCTGCTGATTTTGCTAACTTAGGTAACCAAGTTACTATTGCCGCACAAGCGGGAGCTGATCGCATTCATATCGATGTCATGGATGGACACTTTGTTCCTAATCTTTCGATGGGAGAGCCTATTATTAAATCTCTACGACCGGTGACCAAGCTTCCTTTAGAAGTGCATCTTATGGTTACTGATCCTGATCTTTTCTTAGAAGAATTTGCTGCTGCGGGAGCTGACTCGTTTATTGTTCATTACGAAGGAAACAAGAATCTTCACCGTACCCTTCAAAAAGCTAAAAGCTTAGGTAAAAAAATTGGAGTTGCTCTTAACCCTGCTACTCCCGCTTCAGCTCTAGAGGCTATTCTATCAGAGCTAGATCTTGTACTCGTCATGACGGTTAATCCTGGTTTTGGAAACCAACATTTTCTACCCTTCACACTGACAAAGATTACCCAAGTTGAGCGCCTACTCCAAGAGCAGAACCATTCTGCTGAGATTGAAGTGGATGGAGGAATCGATGCAACAACCATCCTTCTTGCTCAAAGGGCAGGAGCTACTGTTTTTGTTGCTGGCACTTTTATCTTTCAAAACCCTCGTGGCATTCTTCAAGCAATGGATGCATTACAAAAAAGTAGTTCAGTGCTGACTTCGTAGACTATTCTTGCTTCATCAATTTATTCTTATACTCATTGAAAACACTCACTCAACATCAACACATCAAAAATCATGAATACTACTAAAAAAACAATGCAACTTGGTATGGTCGGTCTTGGTCGTATGGGTGCTAACATGGTCCGTCGTCTTCTTCGTCATGGTCATCAGTCTGTTATTTTTGATCGCTCTGTTGAAGCAATCAACGAACTGAGCAAGGAAGGTGCCTCAGCTGCTTATTCGCTTGAGGAGATGGTTGCTCAATTGAATAGCCCACGTGTGATTTGGCTCATGGTTCCTGCTGCTGTTGTGGATGAAACTATTGGAGAGCTGCTTCCTCATTTAGAAAAAGAAGATATCATCATTGATGGCGGTAACTCTTACTACATCGATGATATTCGTCGAGCTCAAGAACTCTCTTTCAAACAGATTCACTATGTTGATGTCGGAACTAGTGGTGGTGTTTGGGGGTTAGAGCGTGGTTATTGTATGATGATTGGAGGAGAAAAACCGGTTGTTCAATATTTAGATCCTATTTTTGCTACTCTAGCTCCTGGTCTTGGTACTATTCCACGAACTTCAGGACGCCCCATCAATCAAGGAACTGCCGAGCAAGGCTATCTTCATTGTGGACCCAATGGAGCTGGGCATTTTGTAAAGATGGTTCACAATGGTATTGAATATGCCATTATGGCTTCCTACGCAGAAGGTTTAAGTATTATCAAAAATGCTAATGTAGGGAAGAGAACCCATGAAATTGATGCTGAAACAACTCCCCTAAGAGATCCTGAACACTATTGCTACGACATGGATCTTCCTGAAATTGCTGAAGTCTGGCGCCGAGGAAGTGTTATTGCTTCTTGGTTACTCGATCTCACTGCTGAAGCCTTTATTAAAGACCCTGAACTCAGTCAATTTGCAGGTCGCGTTTCTGACTCTGGAGAAGGACGCTGGACTATTAAAGCTGCTATTGATGAAGGAACTCCTGCTCCGGTTCTCACAACAGCATTATATGAGCGCTTCAGCTCACGTGGAGAAGCCGAATTTCAGAATAAAATTCTCTCAGCAATGCGCTTTGGTTTTGGAGGGCATCTCGAGAAAAAATAACTCGCTCTCCATTGTCAGGCTTTTCTTCATCATGCTCTTGAAAAAATCGAAGCACATTCAAGAAATCTTGTTGCACTCTTTATTTTACTAAAACACGCTCTCTATCTTTGTTATCATGAAAAAGCAACCTTCTGATGCTCTTGTGTTTTTTGGAGCTACTGGCGATCTCGCCTACAAAAAAATCTTCCCTTCCCTACAGGCCATGGTTAAACGTGGTCACTTGAACATACCTGTTATTGGAGTTGCTAAATCAGGATGGAATTTAGATCAATTCAAAGCGCGTGCTCAAGATAGTCTTCAGAAACATGGAGGTCTTGACCCTGAAGCTTGGGAAAAACTTTCTTCTCTTCTTCATTACGTGGATGGAGATTACAACGATTCTCAAACTTATGAGCACCTTTCCCGAGAACTAGATCAAGCAGCTTGCCCTACACACTATTTAGCGATTCCACCTCTTCTTTTTGGCCTTGTTGTTGAAAAACTCAGTTCCTTTGGATATGCAAAAGAAAATTCCCGCATCGTTATTGAAAAACCATTTGGTACTGATTTGCAATCAGCAAAAAATTTAAATTCTATTTTGCTCAGGGCCTTTAATGAATCACGCATCTTCCGTATTGATCACTATTTGGGGAAACCTCCCGTACACAACATGCTCTTCTTCAGGTTCACCAATATCATTCCTGAGGCTCTCTGGAGCAACCAATATATTGACAATATACAAATCACCATGGCAGAAGATTTTGGTGTTCAAGGAAGAGGTAGTTTTTATGACAAAACAGGTACTGTGCGTGATGTCATAGAAAATCATCTTTTCCAACTCCTTACCAATCTACTCATGGAAAAACCTCAATCATTCGATAGCGAGTCGATTCGAGATGAGAAAGTAAAAATACTCAAAGCTATCCCCACACTTTCTGCAAAAAATATTCTCCGAGGACAATTTGAGGGATATCTCCAAGAACCAGGAGTGCAGGCGGACTCAAAAACAGAGACTTTTGCTGCCTTAGAATTAGAAGTTCAATTGCCGCGCTGGAAAGGAGTCCCTATCTACTTGAGGGCCGGGAAAAACCTCCCTATCGAGTGTACTGAAATTTTTATTCCTCTTAAATCAACTTCTACTTCCTATACAAATTATCAAATTTCAAAAAACCATATTCGTATTCGTATTAGTCCTCAAGTCACGATTGCTATGGGAATCAATACGATTAATCCTGATTGTGAATCAGAAAACCTTCCAGTCGAACTCGTTGCCAATCATCACCCAGATAGTTTAGAAATGACAGCTTACGAGCGCGTTCTCACGGACGCCCTCGCTGGTGATCCAACACTTTTTGCTCGTGAGGATTATGTCGAGGAAGCATGGCGTATTGTCGATCCAATGCTCAAAGCAGACACTCCACTCTATCAGTACCCCATTCATACTTGGGGACCTCAAGAGGTCAATACCACGATCGCTCCAAAAGGAGGATGGCATCATCCAGAATAACAAATTTATGAATATTAATATTTTTCCTGATGCTAGTACTGTTGCTCAAGAAGCTGCTGCCTTTATTGCTGCAGAAGCTCGTTCAGCTATTGCGCAACGTGGTCGTTTTATCATTGCTCTCAGTGGTGGTAAAACACCTTGGATGATGCTAAAGGCTCTTGCTGGCGAGCGTATCCCTTGGGAAAGTGTTCATCTTTTCCAAGTTGATGAGCGCATTGCTCCTCGTGGATCAGCTGATCGTAATTTAACACACTTACAAGAAACTTTATTAAGTTGTGTGCCTCTGAAAGCAGATCAAATTTACGCCATGCCTGTTGAAGAAACGGATCTCGGAAGTGCCACTAAAAAATATGCACGTCTCATTGAATCCATCGCTGGTTTTCCTATTATTTTTGATGTCATCCATCTTGGACTTGGCGCTGATGGTCACACAGCTTCCTTAATTCCAGAAGATCCCGTTTTGAAGGTCCTTGATCGAGATGTAGCCATCACTGGTACCTATCAGCATCATCAACGAATGACACTGACTTATCCAGCTATCAATCGATCTAGAAAAATACTTTGGGTTGTTACTGGTGCTGACAAAGTAGAGGCATTAGGTCATCTCATCAATCGTGAATCATTTATTCCTGCAGGAACAATCGACCAGCAGAAGGCAACACTTTTTGCAGATCAGAGTGCAGCTGATGAACTAAATAAATCCTTACAAAGGAACTTCCATCTCTCTCTTGGTATTGCTTCTGACCATGGTGGTTTTGAGCTCAAAGAAGAACTTCTTCGACGTCTTCGTTTTGCAGGATATCTTGTTACCGACTTTGGAGCTTCTTCTCTTGTTTCAGGAGATGATTATCCGGACTACGTGATTCCTCTTGCAAGAGCTGTTTCTCAAGGAACCATTGCTCGTGGCATTGCCGTTTGTGGCAGTGGTGTTGGGGTTAGTGTCTGCGCTAACAAAGTTTCAGGAGTTCGAGCTGCACTCATTGGAGATCATTTTTCTGCTAAACAAGGGGTTGAAGATGATCATATCAATATCCTCTGTTTGGGAGGAAGAACCATGGGAGTTGAAGAAGCATGGGATCTTACACAGACTTATCTCAAAAGTAGCTATAGTCATGCTAGCCGACATTTGCGTCGCTTAACTAAGGTTAGTTCTATCTCCTAGGGATCAGGATCAAGAGACCTCTCTCGGATATGCTTGAAGAAATCACGGTTGCTTTTGGGGAAGGCGCTGGCCAAAGCTTTCCTTTGGGAGCTACTGTTGATGCCTATGGAGTGAATTTTAGTATTTTCTCTAAACATTCTAAAGAAGCTGAACTCTTGCTCTTTGACTCTCTTGAGGACCTTCAACCAGCTCATGTTTTTCGCTTAACTCCTGAAAAAAATAGATCTTATCATTATTGGCATATTTTTATTCCAGGAATTGGCGAAGGTCAAATTTACGCTTGGAGGATGTATGGTCCTTTTCATCCCTCTGGAGGCCTTCGATTTGATGCTCAAAAAGTATTGCTTGACCCTTATGGAAAATGCTTAGCCATTCCTTCAAAACGATCACGTCGAGCTGCTGCACTTCCTGGTGATAATAGTGCCAGTGCCCTTAAGAATGTTGTTGTTCATTCTTCAGCTTATGATTGGGAAGGAGATGTTCATCCGCGACATCCCTTATGCAAAACGATTATTTATGAAATGAACGTAGGGACCTTCACGAGTAATCCCAATGCCAATATCGCTACTCAAAAACAAGGAACCTACTTAGGAGTTATTGAGAAAATACCTTATCTTCGAGATTTGGGAATCACTGCTGTAGAATTGCTTCCGGTCTTTGCTTTCGATCCTCAAGATGCACCAGAAGGGTTAACAAATGTTTGGGGGTATCAGCCACTCTCTTTTTTTGCACCACACCCTCACTATGCATCAGAAAAAAATCCTCTAGCTGCACTCGATGAGTTTCGAGCCATGGTTAAAGCGCTCCATCGTGCCAACATTGAAGTCATTCTTGACGTTGTCTTCAATCATACAACAGAAGGCAATCAAGATGGACCTACGCTTTCTTTTCGCGGTCTTGCCAACGAAACTTATTATATCCTAGGTCAAGATAAATCAACTTATGCTGATTTTAGCGGCTGTGGTAATACTTTAAACGCTAACGAATCAATTGTTCGCCGTCTTATTTTAGATTCCTTACGCTATTGGGTTAAAGAGATGCATGTTGATGGTTTCCGCTTTGATCTTGCTTCTATTCTCTCTCGTGATGAATCAGGCAAGCCGATGTCCTATCCACCAACAATCTGGGATATTGAATCAGATCCTATTTTAGCCAATATCAAATTGTTTGCCGAGGCATGGGATGCTGCGGGGCTCTATCAAGTTGGCTGTTTTCCTGGTGATGCTTGGAATGAATGGAATGGCCGCTTTCGTGATGATGTGCGCTCTTTTCTCAAAGGTGATAATAATATCATTCGCTCCTTTGCTTATCGGATGACTGGTAGCCCCGATATTTACGAGAACGAAGAGCGTAGCTCTAATCAAAGTGTTAACTTTATTACCTGCCACGATGGTTTCACACTCAATGATCTTGTTAGCTACAACGAGAAACATAATGAAGCCAACAGAGAGCATAACCGAGATGGAACAAACAGCAACTACAGTTGGAACTGTGGTATAGAAGGGCCAACAGACAATCCTGAAGTAGAAAAATTAAGAAATCGCCAAATTAAAAATTTTCTAACAGTCCTCTTTTTTTCTGTAGGAACACCGATGATCTTGGCTGGTGATGAAGTCAGACGAACCCAACATGGGAATAATAACGCCTATTGTCAATCTGGAGAACTAGGATGGTTTGATTGGTCGTTACTGAAAAAACATCAAGATATTTATCATTTCACCAAACAACTAATTCGCTTCCGCTTAGACCATCACTACCTCTGTGGTAAACATCGCAAAACATTACGAGAGATGCTCACCGAAGAATCAATTCAGTGGCATGGAGTAAAACTTCACTCTCCTGACTTTGGTCCTCAATCTCATGCTCTAGCAGCCACCATGCACTATGTGGAGGAAGAGGTGATGATTCATCTCATGATCAATACTTACTGGAAAAAATTAGAGTTTCAAATTCCCCCTTGCCATTCTTCTCATTCCCCCTGGCGGCGTTGTATTGATACTTTCCTACAATTCCCCAATGATATTCTATCTTGGAGCGATGCCCCTCCTCTAAAAAACTCTTCTTACTTACTAGAACCGCGCTCTATTGCCATCTTGATGTCAAAAGCACAACTATGAACACCAGCAAGTTTTGGAAAAGGAGAAAAACCTTGAGCGCTTGCCATCGAGCTTCTCCCCGATCATCATCACTAGAAGATGATCTCTGCTCACCATATTCTAGAAAAAACAAAAGAACGTTTTTCTCACTTTAAAAACAGTTCTTTAACACTTCTTGAGCAAAGTGGCTCGGATCGTCACTTCTATCGTTGTACTAATGACCATGGTAATTCACTGATCATTGTTCACTATAATCGCGAAAAAGAAGAGAATAACCACTATGGTCACCATGCTCTTTTTCTAAAAAAGAAAAAAATTTCCGTGCCTCATCTGCTAGGAGAAAGCGCAGGGGATTCTTTGCTCTGGCTTGAGGATCTAGGAAATCAGACTCTCTGGAGTATTCGTACTACTTCCTGGGAACTACGACGTCCTTGGTATGAGCGTACTCTCACTCAGATTGCACGACTTCATGCTCTCCCCCTTTCTCAACTTCAAGCAGAAGGAATCATCTTGCAGAAACCTTTTGATCAAGAGCTCTATCGCTTTGAGCAAAACTATTTTTTTGAATATGCTCTGGGATCCCTTCTTAAAGTTGATCCTATCACCAGAGAAAAATTACTTGCTTGCAGGGCTCTGGAAGATCTCTCCAGTCATTTAGCAGAACTTCCTCGCCAGCTCATTCATCGTGACCTTCAATCTCAAAATATTCTCCTGCTCCGTGAGGAAGCTTATTTGATTGATTTTCAGGGAATGCGGGCCGGTCTTGCTCCTTATGATCTGGCCTCTTTACTCTTTGACCCTTACGTAACACTCACTAGCTCCCAGCAAAAAGAATTACTTCATTTCTATGAACAGGAAATCGAAAAACAGAATTACTCTCTTCCTTTTGATCTTGAAGAAGTTTTCTGGAAGTGTGCTGCTCAACGCCTTATGCAGGCTTTAGGTTGCTATGGCTACTTGGGGCTTCATCGTGGTAAAACTCATTTTCTAGAACATGTTCCCACAGCACTCAAGCGACTGCACCTTGTCTTAGAGCAACTCCATCCCAGCTATCGCTCTGAAAAACTCTTCTCTCTTCTATCCTCCATGAGTCCTTCTGGATGTTGAAGCCCCCCTAGGAGTACCCATTACGATTACTAACGTGCCCTCTCCTTTTCCAAGCATTATTATTGAAGATATTTCTCCTTCCATTGAAGGAGGAAAATTCCCCATCAAACGTACGTTAGGTCAGCCCGTGGAGCTCCAAGCAACCATCTACAAAGAAGGTCATGATACTCTACGAGCCTTACTGAAATGGCGTCCTAAAAATACCTTACTCTGGCAAGAAGTTCCTATGAGGAACCTGGGTAATCATCGCTTTGAAGCATCGTTTCAAACCAATACCATTGGATTATTTGAGTATACCATTGAAGGATGGGGCGATCCTTTTGAGTCTTGGAAAAGTGATCTTGAGAAAAAAATAGAGGCAGGCCTTCATGATCTGCAAGTCGAAGTGGAAGAGGGGCTCCTTCTCCTACGCAGCGCTGCAGAACGATCAGAGCAAGCTAAGGCGAGAGAAGATCTCCTCCTCCATGCCGATCAATTAAGGAGAGAACCAACGGTTACTTTTTTGAAAGAGTTTTTAAAAAAAGAATCCTTACTCACCTTGATGCACTGCTATCCAGATCGTTCTCTCTCGACAACTTATACACCTTTTCACTCTCTGCGTGTGGATCGCCCAGCAGCTAGCTTTGCAGCCTGGTATGAATTTTTTCCACGTTCCGCAGAAGGAAAAAAAGAGACTGGCTCCTCTCTTCGAGATACTCTAGGACGAATCGATGATGCCAAAGCGATGGGATTTGATGTTATTTACTTCCCGCCCATTCATCCTATAGGAATCACTGGTCGTAAAGGACCCAATAATACTCTTGCCTCTCTCCCTGGAGATCCTGGTGTTCCTTATGCTATTGGTTCTGAAGCTGGAGGTCATGATGCTATCGAGCCTCTTTTAGGAACACTGGAGGACTTTCAATGGCTTCTCCAAGAGATCGAAGCCAGAGGCATGGAAGTAGCGCTTGATTTTGCACTCAACTGTTCTCCTGATCACCCTTATGTGAGAGAGCACCCAGAGTGGTTCTTCCATCGACCTGATGGTTCCATCAAATATGCTGAAAATCCTCCTAAAAAATATGAAGATGTTTTTCCTCTCAATTTCTATAATGTCCAGTGGCGTGAGCTTTGGGAGGAGATGCTCCGCCTTTTGATTTTTTGGGCTTCTCAGGGAGTTCATATTTTCCGTGTTGATAATCCCCATACTAAACCAGTGGCTTTTTGGGAATGGGTTATTGCTCGCGTTCAAGAACAATTTCCAGAAGTCATTTTTTTAAGTGAAGCTTTTACTCATCCAGCAATGATGAAAAAATTAGCAAAAGTTGGCTTCACTCAGAGCTACACCTACTTTACATGGCGTAACAGCAAAGAAGAACTTGAGGAGTACTTCAACGAGCTCACTGAGTCAGAAATGAAAGAGTACTTCCGTCCTCATCTCTTTCCCAACACACCTGATATTCTTCCCTTTTACCTTCAAGAAGGAGGTCGCCCTGCCTTCATGATTAGAGCTATTCTAGCAGCGACACTCTCTTCTCTCTATGGAATTTATAGTGGCTTTGAGCTTTGTGAAAATGTAGCTCTTCCAGGAAAAGAGGAATATCTCGATTCTGAAAAATATCAGTTTAAAGAACGCAACTGGAATGCTCCTGGCAACATCAAACCTTGGATCACACGTCTCAATGAGATTCGCCGCAACAATCGTGCTCTTCAAAGCATGCACTACCTTCGCTTTTGTCCTAGCAATAATAGCTCCATTATTGCCTACTTACGATCCTCGGAGGAAGAGGAGAATCACCTTCTAGTCATCGTGAATCTCAATCCTCACGCTCAGCAAGAATCAACAATTACACTCCCTCTTGATTATTTAAAAATTCCGCCGAACCACTCCTATAGAGTCCATGATCTTCTCACGGAGGAATCGTACTCCTGGAGAGGCGCTCATAACTTTGTATCACTTCATCCTCTCACTCACCCTGCTCATCTCTTTGCAATAAAAATTGCGTAACCAACATTTTATGCCCATAAAATGTGTCACCTCTTCTGAGGAAATAAGTGCTTGTTTTGATGCTTATTTGGAACTACGTCCACACCTTACACCTTAGGAGCAAAAAAATATCATTGTGATCAAGTGCATCTGGATAGCAGCTACACCCGTAATAAGGCTCATCGCCTCTACCTACGCTATGGTTTTGAGCTTTAGCTGCCATCATTTTTCTCTAAAACTTCAAAAAATTCATGACAAAACTCTCGGTCAATATCAATAAAATTGCCACTTTGAGAAATGCTCGTGGAGGCAACCTTCCCAATGTGCTCCAAGTAGCTATCGATAGTGAACGCTTTGGGGCCGATGGAATCACAGTTCATCCTCGTCCTGATGAACGCCATATTCGCTACGCAGATGTGCGTGAGCTTAAAAAAAAAATTACGACTGAGTTTAATATTGAGGGTAATCCCACCTATGAAAAATTCGTAGATCTTGTCTTAGAAGTGCAACCTGACCAAGTTACCCTTGTTCCCGATACCCTTGGACAACTCACCTCTGATCATGGATGGAATACACTTGAGCAGCAGGAAGAATTAAAAAAATATATTGCTCTCTTTAAAAAATCAGGAATTCGAACTTCTCTTTTTCTTGATCCTGACCTCACGATGATCGAAGGAGCTGCTGAACTAGAAGTCGATCGTATTGAGCTATACACAGAAGATTATGCAAAAAAATATGCCCTTGGTTTTAGAGAAAAAGCGATCGCACCCTATCTCCAGGCTGCTCAAAGAGCTCGAGAGCTAGGATTAGGGCTCAATGCAGGTCATGACTTAGATTTAGAAAATCTTCATTTTTTAAAAAAGAGGATCCCTTGGATCGATGAAGTAAGTATTGGACATGCTTTGATTGTGGATGCTCTCTACCTTGGACTAGAGAAAACCATCCTCTCCTATCAAGAAGCCTTGAAATGACTTACTCAATCAGGTTGTTCTTATGAAAATAAAACCCTTTTCCCAAAAAAGATTAAAAGAACAAATCGATTTTCTTCTTGAAATTGATAGCTTGAAAACCATTCTGCGCAAAACAAAAATCCTCCAAGAAGATCGCTTTGAAGATGCTGCTCAACATAGCTGGCATCTCGCTCTAGCTGCCATGATCTTAGCAGAGTATGCCAATGAGAAAGTCAATCTCTCCCACGTTATCAAGATGCTACTCCTTCATGATCTCATTGAGATTTATTGTGGAGATGTTTTTCACTATCATAAAGAAGCTGATAGCCAACTTGCATCAAAAGAAGAGGAAGCTGCAAAAAAAATCTTTGGACTCTTACCCTCTGATCAAGGCAAGAAACTTCTCTTACTTTGGATGGAATTTGAGAAGCGAGAAACTCCCGAAGCTAAATTCGCTACTAGTATTGATCGCTGGATGCCGATGCTGCTTCATTGTCACTCTGAACACAAACTTTGGAAGAAATATTCACTGACTCCCACGGAGATTCTCCAAAAAAATCAGCAAATTGGTGATGGCTCAAGTGTGCTCTGGCAAGTAGCTAAAGAAATGATTAGTGATGCTAGTAGAAAAGGATATTTTTCTTGAAAAAAGTTTTCTTTATCTCTTTTAAACAATCAACCTCTCCTCCTCTATTCTATGAATTACTCTATAAGTTCTCTTTTCAGAAAGACGCTACTCTCTCTGGTCACAACAATACTTCTGATCCTTCTTTGTTATTTTTGGGCTGATCTCACCTTCGCATTTTGGATTGATCATGAAAATTTTAAACGATTCCCTATCTTCAATTATGCAACCCACTTCGTTGATTTAATCATGATTTGGAGTGCTCTCTACTATTTCTATTTTGCTTGGTCATTTTCTAAACAAAGAGATCCTAGAGAGAAATCATGGCCAGGTTTAATCATCGCCAATAGTGTTTCCATTTCCATTTTTATCAAAGATGCTCTTAAAGCTCCTTTTGGTCGCTATTGGCCTAGTACTTGGACCAATAATAACCCTTCACTCATTCACGATCATGCTTATGGTTTCCACTGGTTCCATCAAGGAGTCATCTATCAATCTTTCCCTTCGGGTCACACCACGGTTGCTCTTGCTTTCCTCACAGCGCTTTGGCTGACTTATTCGAATCGTTATTTCCGTTGTTTAGGCCTTTTAGTTGCTCTTTCCATTATTATCGGACTTCTTGCTAATAATTATCATTTTCTTGGTGATTGCGTCGCTGGCGCTTGGGTTGGTGCTACCACGGCTTATTATATAGTAGTAGCCTCTCGAACTTTTTCCTACTCATCGACTCGAGCTAAGAGTCAATAGTGAAGTCCCCTCAAGAGCCTGAGCTAACTCAATGAACCCGGTTTCTAGAACCAACGATTCTTGAATTCCTTGCTCGAGAAAATGACCAAGAGCCTGAACAACGTCTAGAGCACGTAGTAAGGAGGCTATTTTTTCATGACGACTCTCTCCTCCCTCTGCTTGATAAAGCTTCCTTAAATGAGCTCCTAAGTAATCTTCTATGGCAGTAAGCAATAATGAGCGAACTTCCAGAGCCATCAATTCTGCTGCTGCTCTGAAACGCTCTTCATGCTCCTCTTGCCAAGAACCATCTGTTGCTTGAGCATAACGCTTTTTTTCATTTTCAAACTCCTCTTCTACTTCTTCCAGTGCTGCTTTTCTTGCTTGAGATAAGAGTTCTTCCAGCGCACGTGCACTTTGAAAGGCAGCTGTTAATCCAAGTATTTCTTTTTTTTGGAAAAACTGATCTAAGATTTTTCGAGTCTCCTTGGCATACTGATTTTCAATAGCATGCTCTTTTTCTTGTATCCAAATAGTGATGCATCGTGACCGAACTGTTTCTAAAAGAGCTTGAGGTAGTAAGGTAACTAAAAAAAGAACTGTTTTTTCCGGAGGTTCTTCTAACGTCTTGAGGAAAGCATTAGCTGCTGCGGGGACCATGCGATCAGCATCATGAATAAGTGCAATTTTATAAGAATTATCTTCTTGAGCTTTCAAGTGAAGAGCCTCTTGAAGGTGACGTACTTGTTCAATGAGAATTTTACGAGCTTTAGATTCTGGCTCTAATTGATAAAAATCTGGATGCTCTGGAAGATGCATTAAATGACACTTCAAAATCAATGCACTTACCTCTTCACTGACAATCCCTACTTCTTCCTTAGAAGAACCACACAATAAGTAAGCATGAGCCAGACGATCTTCAAGAATAGCTTTCTGAAATAGTGTAAGAATTCTTTGTTTTGAAAAGGCCATTGTCTTAATTCTCTGAGCGAAAAATTGGCTATAGCACTCCTCGTTGATGGAGGCTACTGATGATTTCTTCGGTCACACGATCTCGTTTTCTAGAAGCATCAATAATAATCCAACGCTGAGGTTCTCTCTGTGCTAGTGCTAGATATCCAGAGCGCACAGCTTCATAAAATGATACTGGCTCCTGCTCCATGCGGTCAAATCTTGAGGACTTTTTATTGCGCTTGAGCATACGAGCCTGTGCGAGAGAAGTTTCAAGATCGAGTAGAATAGTAATATCTGGAAGCAAATTGCCTGTGGCAAGACGATTCACAACAGCTGTATCTTCTGCTTTAAGAGCACGGGCTACTCCTTGATAAACAGTAGTAGAATCTAGGAAACGATCGCAGAGAACGATTGCACCTCGCTGGAGAGCTGGGGCAATCACTTCACCAACCAGTTGTGCTCGACTTGCAGCAAAAAGCAAAAGTTCTGTTTCTGCTCGCATAGAAATTCCGCTCTCCTCTTGAGTTAAAAGAGAACGAATTTTCTCTCCTAGTTCAGTACTACCAGGCTCACGAAGGCGAAGAAGCTCT
This sequence comes from bacterium, assembly GCA_021849805.1. GTDB lineage: Bacteria > Verrucomicrobiota > Verrucomicrobiia > Chthoniobacterales > UBA6821 > CAIWMF01. Next base: position 128,313 of record JAJZSL010000002.1, on the reverse strand, counting down.
CGATCCCCTTTTTTTTGAGTGATATATTTTGCAAGTGCGCTAATCTGGGTTGACTTGCCACATCCCTCTGAGCCTTCAAATGTAATAAAAAGACCCGATGGTGATAAGATAGACATGAGAGTGATTTACGTTGAATATTTTCTTCTATTTTAAAGAGCACTAATAAGTACGACAAGATTTCTATGGTCACCAAAAAATTGGAAACAAATCATCACTCAGGATCTTCGCTTGCCTCTCAAGGAGCACATTATTGGTTAGTGAAGCAAGAGCCAACCGCTTATAGCTGGGATACTTTTCTCAAAGAAGGAGCAACGTCATGGACTGGTGTAAGAAATTTTCAGGCACGCAACCATCTTCGATCTATGCATCTAGGAGATCAGGTACTTTTTTACCATAGTGTGAGTAACCCAAGTGTCGTCGGTGTTGCCACCGTCATTAAAACCGCTTATCCTGATCCAACCTCACCTGGAGAGAATTGGAGTGCTGTTGATCTTAAAGCATTATTTACCCTAAAACATCCTCTCTCCTTAGCTCAAATAAAAGCTGATCCTCATCTCTTGGAAATACCACTACTCAAACAATCTCGCCTTAGTGTGATGCCACTAAAAGAAAAAGAGTTTTTAAGAATTTTAGAATTGGGTCAACATGCGAAAAATTAAAACTACCATCTATAGCATTTTTAGAAAAACTCAAGAGAGCAGTACTCTCTTTCAAGTTTTTGAAAGATAGCGTAGAATAGCTTTTCCTTCTCCGTCATTTTAAACCTAAAATCAATGAGGGAGGACTTTTTGGAGGGGTGGTAGAGTGGTTGATTGCACCGGTCTTGAAAACCGGAGAGGTCTTCAAGCCTTCGTGGGTTCGAATCCCACCCCCTCCGCCATACAAGGAGTAGCAATTAGGTCTTTTGAAAAGATACTCCCTGACTTCCTCTCTCAATGAGAGAAGTTCATAAGAACTATTCTACGATACGACTTTGAGCATTCATTTCATGAGGCTCTGCAGCAAATAATTTATCCAAAATCCGATCAGCAATCATCAAGGCTCGCATCATTGCTTCAAGACGTTTCATTTTTGGATGATCTTTTTCTTCAGTAAGTTTGTGCTCTGTTTTTTGACGTAAAGCAAGAATGCGATTGCGAAGCATTTGCCGATACTGTCCATTGCAATCGTTTTGAAGAGAAACTCCCATCTCCATAACCTGTTTTTTACTATTGATCATACGTTTTTATTTACAAAAATCGATTTCTGCAGTTGTTGACTGACCCATGAGAGGAACAATTTTCCGTTCACCATGATTAACTAGCTCAATACCATTGCTAGTAATGGAGTCAACAACGTAACCATTATTGGCTCTTGCACCAAGGAAAATGCGCTCTCCATTTTGAAGGATGGCATAAGGAAATGAGGAGATTGAAATAGAAACAACTGGAGCATTAAAAAATCCATGTGCTCTTATGGCTCCAGAATTAATAGTAACCATGTTGGAGAATTTAATCCGCTGCTTAAAAGCATCATCAAGTTCTTTTAATACTTTCTCCCAACGCATGCTCTCACCTACTCCAATCATACCTGTTAAAGTTATATTTTCACGCTCAGGCGTTATAGTGATATTTGAAAAATAGTTTTTCGATAGTATGGCACGTATTTTCTCCCGAGCATCTTCACCCAGAATAATCTGAAACTCTTCTTCGGTAATAGCTGGAAGATCTCGCTGAATCTGGCTTTTCATGAGATTAAAAAGCTCCTCATTGGGGAGATAACCATTCCAGGTTACTTTGCCGGTATTTTCATCAACAGCCATGGAAACAGCAAAATGGAGCGCTTTCATCATGGCTAATCCACTATCATCAATGTCACTAATATTAATAATGTTACAAGCTATTGGGAGGCTCATTTCATTCATGGTCTTGCGAACATAGTCGTTTTGAAGTTGATCATGCACGTAGATATAAAGCATCGTTCCTTCATTTCTTTGAACTACTTTAATAGTATTTTTGGGAAATTTTTTCTTCAACAATGCTACGACAGCTTCTGCACTAGCCTGTTGCTTGGTGAGGAGACTTTTGTCATCTTGATCAAAAAATGATGGCTGGAATTGAGCTCTTGGAAGCATGAGATTTTTATGAGCAATCCACTTAAAGAGCGCCAAACCCATAAAAACACAAGCTCCTACAACAACGAGAATCGTAAGTGATAAATTAGAAAAGCTTTTTTTCTTGGTTATGTTGAGTTCTCCTGAAGTTTCTTTAGGAAGAGAATTTTTTTCTTCTTGTTGAGGAGCTGATCCTATTTCTTTAATTTCTGGAATCTTAATAGGCGGCCAAAGCTCTTCGCTAGGACCTCCCGTCAAATGCGTACTTCCAAGTGTTAAGACATCTCCTAGCTTTAAGAGATTCTCTTTCTCACTTACTTCAATACCATTAATAAAAATAGCTCCATCAGAGGCAATAACTTGGAATCCCTCCTCTTTCTTGAGTTTTTCAATCTTACAGTGGGTAGCAGCAATGTGAGGATCATTTAAAATAAGATCACTTTGAAGTGAAGTACCAATGGTAACTTCCTTTGAAATCAAAATTTGAGCTCCTGCATTAGGCCCATTAAGGACTTTAAGCAGCCATGGTTTTTCGAGACTCATAATATCAAATGCTCATGAGACTTTCTTGAGCATTATCGAGAATAACAAGCATTGTTGTTTCATGGAAAAAGCATCGTTATAAATAAAGAAAAAAAAAATGAAAGAATTAAAATGATTATTCTTCATGCTGTTGAAGAACCATGAGAAAATGATCATTGGAATGATGCTCTCATGCACAGTTATGACTTTAGTTGAACGCTCTAATTAATCCCAATGCGGCCTAGAGGCTGTACATTGATTTCTTCTGTTATTTCCTGAAGAGAGAGCACTGCTAACTGAGGAATATCAAGCTCAATAAGTTTTTTCATATAGCGGCGTACATCCATAGAAGCCAGTAGAACAGGAGGTCGTTCCTTGTGAGCAAGATCGCCCACTTGGTTTTTGACAGCATCAATAAGCTTCTTACTCATGACAGGTTCCATAGCCAAGAAACTACCTGCAGAGGTTTGTCGAATAGATTTCCTAATCTGTTCCTCAGCACTTGGCTCCAAAATGTAGGCCACAAGAACATTTCTTCCACCACTGAAGTGGTAGCTAATGTAACGACGAAGAGCAATACGTACATATTCGGTGAGTAGTAATACATCTTTTTCTTTGGGAGCCCATTCAATAAGAGCTTGAAAAATAGTACGTAGATTGCGAATAGAAATTTCTTCTTGAACTAAACGTTGAAGAACTTCTGCAATTTTTGTCGGAGGCAAAACCCGTTGAACTTCGCGAACCACTTCTGCATTGTCTGCTTCCATTTGAGAAAGAAGTTTTCTGGTTTCTTGAAGACCAATAAAATCTGCAGCATATTTTTTGAGTACAAGAGAAATATGAAAACTTAAAAGCTTAGAGGAATCCATTCCAGTAAGACCGATTTGCTCTAGAAGTCCTTTTTGTGCTAGAGCGACCCAAACAGCAGGAATCTGATCTGGAGGGGATTGAACAGGGTCAAAGGGAATATGAAAAGCTAAGAGGTGTTCCTGACTTTCACGCACATAGAGAAATTCTGGACGCAAAAGACCTGAGGACATAGGGACTTCTTGTAATAAGAGCTGGTATTCTCCTTTTTTGAGATTCTCATTAAAACGCAAGTGGATTCCAGGAAAAGGAACACCTAAATCATGATAAAGAGCACGTCTTACTTGGATGAGTTCTGTATTGAGCGCATCAGGAGAAATGAATTCTTGAATAGCAGCATCGATTTCTAACAAAACAGGAACAGTGATCGAAAACTCTTCCTCATGGGAAGTTTCTTTTCCATCTCCTACTGAAGGCTCTCCCGGGGCTGCTGATGGTTTTTTTGCACCAGGAGAAAGTAGCAGGCTCCCTCCTTTCTTCAGCATTGGTATTGATCCATGATCGAGCATGTAACCGAATACAAGAACGATGATAGATAAAAATCCAAATTGGATTTTTGGAAATCCAGGAACAATAGCAAAAAAGAGAAGAATTGTTCCAGCAATCAACAAAGCTTTAGGAATTGCTAGAACCTGAGAGAAAATGTCCGTTCCAAGTCCCGTTTTTTCTTCAGAACCAACACGAGTAACAATAATACCTGCTGTAATGGTGATAAGTAATCCAGGAATTTGAGAAACGAGAGCATCTCCAATAGAGAGAATGGAGTAATTTTGTACTGCAGTGCCTAACTGCATTTTTTTTTGTAAAACACCAATCGTAATTCCAGCAATCACGTTGATGGAAACAATGATGAGCGTTGCAATGGCATCTCCTTTAACAAATTTCATAGCACCATCCATGGAACCGAAGACTTGGCTCTCTTTCTCAACATTATGACGTCGTTTCTGAGCTTCCTTGATATCAATGACCCCAGCTCTCATATCAGCATCAATACTCATTTGCTTACCGGGCATGGCATCAAGAGTGAATCGAGCAGCGACTTCTGCAACACGTTCTGCACCTTTGGTGACAACAATAAATTGGACAACGAGCAAAATCATCCAAATGACAACACCAACTACAAAGTTCCCTCCTACAACAAAATTTCCAAACGCATAAATAATTTCTCCTGCGTAACCGTCCAACAGAATCATGCGTGTGGAGGTGATATTGAGTGACAATCGAAAGAGCGTTGTAATCAAAAGTAAACTTGGAAAAGTGGAAAACGCCAAGACGTTAGGCACATAGAGAGCCATCATGAGCATAATGATGGAGATGGTAAGATTAAGTGAAATCAGACCATCGAGGAGCCAAGAGGGAACTGGCAGAATAAAAAGAGCAATAATAGCAACAATGAGAAATGCTATATAGAAATCACCAAATTTCTTAGAACGTGTAATCCACGTTTGAAACTGTTCTAGAAATTCATTCATTAAAGAGCTCTTTGGTTTGCTTAGAAAGGAGTAGAATCACTCCACGTTGGCTTTTTGAAATTTTGGAGTATGAACAGCCTTTCTTAAAAAAGAAATCATCAAAAAATAATCTGGTTTTTCGAAGGAATAGTTGATGGTGCTAGCAGTTTAGTCTCTTAGTTTCTTTTTTTGATTTCTAAAAATTGAGCGATAGCTTGAGAAGAGTTTTCTAGTTGTTCTAACCTCAAAAAAACCCTACTCAAGAGAAGGAGCGTGGCAGCCCTCTCTTCTGATGTCATGGTCATGGTCAAATGACGCTCCAAGATTTCTCTGGCAACCTCTGCATTGCCTGATTCCATTTCACTACGTGCTAGTGATCTTAAAAGACGATGGTCACCGGGCATTAGTTTCGTGAGCAAGCGCAAGTAAGAACAGGCTCGCTCCGGTTTTCCATAAGTCATGTAAAAGTAACTTAATAAATCTAAGAGTGCATGTAAGCGTTCTCGAGGAGTATATTGCTTTTCTTGTAACATAAGACATGTAGAGAGCATTTTTGATGATTTGAAATCAACATTCAGCCTCCAAGAATTGTCCTTCGTAAAGCAGCAAGAAGTTCTTGGTTCATCAATTCTTCATTGAACATTGCAGCCACCTCTTCGATTTCATGGATGGGAGCAATGCCGTTTGCAGCTTTGAGTAAAGAAGAGGTATCAGCTATCAAGGACTTGAGTGTCTCTTGAGCAAGAACATTAAGCGTTTCTTGAGCAAGTGCCATCGAATTCAACTCAAGATTTTCTAGCTGATTGCTCTGGAAGAGCTCCTGTAATTTTGTGAGTGCGGGTGTTTCTCCCAGAGAAGGAGGAGAAAGCTTTTGTGGAGGAAGCTTTTGTGGGCGATCTGATGGTAAGAGCGTCAGCCCATCACTTCTAAAATCAAATGGGGAAATCGGTTTAAACTCCATTAAAAAATTTAGAGCGTTTGGAATATTTGTTCTATTAGCTCGGTGAGAGAATCTAGAGCCGTTGACAAAAGAGAAGAGTCAATTTCTCGTTCTCCGAAAATATAATAAATTCCCAATACATTATCATGAAGTCTCATGTGGAGAGGTTTGATTTTTTTTTCTCGATAATGAGCACGAGCAAGAATTTTTCGTGCATCTAAGGAATAGAGATTTTCTACTTTTCTATTGATTCCTATTAAAAAATGAGGGGGGCGATGAAGCAGTTGAAGTTTACCAGTTGCTTCAATAGTCAGATTCAAGCTTCCTCCTTCTTCCATACTGATACCATGGAGGCCACATTGTTGAAGAAATTGTTCAATAGTACTTGAAATCGTCATGAGATTTTCAATGGATTATTCTCTTAGTTATTAAAAAGTCGCTTCTTCATGCCACTTCACTCTCTCGAGCAATAGCAGAATCAAGAGAAGATTGTACGGCTTTCAAGCAATGATCGCGATTGACTGTTGATGGGAAAATTCTTTCTGGAAAAAGTCGTATCATCTCATAGATACGTGTTAGAAACTCAATGGAGAGCTGTAGTGGAGGAACAGAAAATTTTTCTGCAATACGTAAGAACTCATCATCGAGTAGCGTTTCCTTACTAATACAAGTCAAGATTTCATTAATAAGACGAGAAGGTTTTACGGGGATAGCAGCGTTAGTAATGTTCATTTTGGTGAGCATTTGTAGAAAAGAGCGATAAGCGTTACGGAAAAATTCCATTTGACACAAGCCATCCATCACCGCCTTGAGTAAAGGAGGCTCTAGCGAAGGAGCATTTGATTTTAGTTCAGCAGCTAGAGAACGCAAAAGAAACTCTAATGCTTTCTCAAGCCTTTGCTGACCTTCTTTTCCATCGGGCTCTTCTTCTTTTTCCTCTTGTTTCTTTTTTTTCTTTTTCTGATCCCGTTTGATTTTATCGAGCTCAGGGAAAGAATTCATGATTGTTCGATAATTAGTGATTAAATTTTGATCTCCAAAAATAACTTGACAATAGAAGTCTCGAAGTGCAGCGATAAGCTCAGCTTCATTACTAATACTGGATGCAGCAACTTGAGAAACATTATAACCAGCTCGAATTTCAGCTCCATGGCTCTCATTCAAATCATGAAGCATTTGCTCCAAGAGTTCTTTTAAGTCAGTATCAGCTGCTTGGTCACCGAGTAACCGGAGCGCAACATTGAGAGCAGCATTTTTAAGCGTTGGATCTTCAAAAAGAGAATTTAACGTATTTTCTACTTCTTGATAATTTCCACCTCGCTGACTTCTCCTAAGCTGAGCCATGAATTTTTGAAAATCAGGAGAGCTAGCAAATTCATCAAAATCAGGAAGACTCTTCTGCTGATCATCAAAAGCATTTTTTTCTTTTTTTTGAAAAGCACTTTTTAATTCAACATGATCACTCCTTGCCGATTGACCGTCTTGATCGTCTGCCTCATCATGTACACCAAATTCTAGATCATCATTAAATTTTGATTTCTTAATCTCTTTTCCACGATAAAGCCCGACTCCTTGTAGATCAGAAGTGTCAATATCTCCTCCTGGTGACAGGACCCTTCGGGATAAAATTCTAGGATTCATTTCCTAAAGGCATTCTTCTTTTAATCAAACAGGAACATATCAAGGAGTAACACTTTTGATAATCTGCAACGATGGAACTCCCTCCACTAAGACCAGCTGGGCAAAAGCAATTACTTTCTTCTCAAGCAAAATACTTACTTGAAAATCTGTTCCACCAAGAGAAAGAAACTTGCCTTCCAGAAGCGTCTTCACCTCCTTGAGTGGAACCAACTTTTTTCCTAAGGAAAAAGACAATTCCACTTCTAGATCAAGAGGATCCACGAGAGGTTGCGCACTAGCTTTTGTACTGATTCCCAAAGCAGGAGGAAGCACTGATTCTTCCTTTGCTGAAGGTGACGCTACGGGTAATGAGGAAACTGCATTTGGAAGAGAAGATGTTGAAGTAAGCTCCTTAGCAAATTGCTCCAGTGAAACTGGCTCCTCTTCTGATTGTTCTGCAAGACGATGTTCATCCTTTCGGTGGGCAGTGAACTCTTCTTCTTCGGTCATGTTTTCTGTGGGTGCTGCTTGAGGCACTTCTCCAGTTTGAGAAGTATCACCTTCTTTAATCACACCTTCTTGACCTGCTTGATCTAAAGGACGTGTTATATCCTCTTCTATGGTTTCTTGAGAATTAGCCATCCGCTAGCAATAACTCAGTTTTCTCACAAGGTCAAAAAGCTTCTTTAACGACATTTCTTCCAAAGAGGGAAATGTTCAAAGCGTTGATCACGGTGAAGCTCTGCATAAATAAAAAATGTTCCTGCTCTCTGGTAGGCCTCCAAATCTCCTAGATGGTGATGATAGAAGGAAATTAATCGATCCATTGTTAGAGGAGATCGCATCTTTATGTCATTGTTTTGCTTCTCAAGATGACCTCCTACATAACGAAGATCAGGACAGTCATAACGACAACAACTAAAAAATTGAGCAATACCAAGAAGAGATGATCTCATATTCTGATGTTCTCCCTCCCTTTTAATATAGCAAACCAAGAGATCTTTCTCTGTAGGCTGTCGAAAAACAATACTCAGACCTCTCATGGAGACATGAGAAGCTAACCAATCAGTATCAGTATACTGAGGATAGAGAGGATGATTAGAGACTTCATAGCCATGAGCTACTAGAGCTCGAGCCATGGGACTTTTTTGGGGATTGGAGCGAAAAGCGTAGTTTTGGAAACGAGTATAGATCTCTATTCCAGAAGCTGTTCGTGGAATCTGATCTCGAACAAAAGATCTCTCTTTAGAATAAATTTTTTGAGGAGCTCCGAGTTTAGTCATCATCTATTAGCTATCGATTATATTGATTATTCGAGTAGATCTAGTCTGCATCAACAAACTTTTTATACAATAGCGCCTCCGTCAAGAGCATGTTTTTTCAAAAGTGATTTAAACAGAGTGATACCTTCTAACTCTCTAGGACCAACATCATAGTGAATACATTTGGTCAAATAGTAGAGTGCCAAAGCAGGATTGGGCTCTCTAGCTGCAATGACGTTTCGTAACCGTAAACCTTCTTCCTTAGCAGTGAGAAGCATTTTTTTTAAATATTCTCGTTGAACTGTTTTTTTATTTAAGCACCACATAGCAAAAACAAAAGGCAACTTGGTGAAATGATACCAAGCTCCTCCAAGATCCAAAATAGAACAACTTGCTTGTTGACGAAAATGAAGCGCAGGATCACCAATAATCACTTTTGCACTCCCTTCAACTAATGTTCCATCTGCTCTCTTCTCTTCGATGTAATGGGGATAAAGAGAGTAAAACTCAGCTAAAATTACTTTTACTAATTGATTCGATGTATGCGAAGAGGGATCTAGGCTTACTTGGCGGACTTTTTCTAATGCCCCTTGGTAGGCTAAAATCACGCTGTAGACATCTCCTCGAGCTGCAATGGCAATATGTTGGACAACTTCTGGATCGGGTAATTGAAAAATGTCATAAATAGGAAGTAGTGCAGCATCAAGAACTCCCTGATTAAAAACGTGAATTAAATTAGCAGGAACATCCTTATAAATAGATGAACCTAATGTTTCAATCAGAGGCAATGTATTCAAATAGGAAACAGCTCCTAAGCGAAAATCTTCTTCTCTAGGAGTCATCCAGTAGTAGGCAATGAAGATTTCTGAATAATCCGATAAAATGTATCTCGCTGGAAGGGAGTTCGGCCAACAGAAGAGATAGCCTTTTCTAAGCTTTCAACCGTTTGCTCTTCTGGCGTTGTAGCTCCAGCCATATGAAATATTTTCTCTTCTTCAATAGTCCCATGGAGATCATCAACACCATAGTGGAGTGATTGAGCTGCAAGCGGTAGTCCAAAACTAATCCAATAAGCCGTGATATGATCAAAGTTATCGAGAAAAAGTCGCGCAACCGCTAAGTTTCTAAGACACTCCTCTTCACCAGCAGGTGGAATATGAGCAAGTGCTGTTGTTTCAGGAACAAAAGCATAAGGAAGAAAAGCTGTAAACCCGTGAGTCTGGTCTTGGAGTTGACGTAATCGAGACAAATGATCAACTCGATGTTCGATTGTTTCCAAATGGCCAAAGAGCATAGTAGCATTACTGCGCATCCCCATTTCATGCCAGGTTTGATGAACTTCAAGCCATTCTTGAGCTGTTTCTTTACCTCGACAAATACGATCACGAATGACAGGGTCAAAAATTTCAGCTCCTCCTCCTGTAAGTGTATTAAGGCCTGCTTCCCGCAGTAGTTCTAAGGTTTCACGTAATGGTTTTTTAAAAATACGAAAGGCCAAGTGCCTTACTTCAATAGCAGTAAAAGCTTTGAGATGAAGTGTAGGACTTATCTTTCGTATTTCACGCAAAAGTTCTAGATACCATGCTGCTGGGAGAGAAGGATGCAATCCTCCAACCATATGAATCTCAGTAGCTCCCCTCTTCCATGCTTGAGCCGTGACCTCAACAATCTGAGGAATTGCTAGTTGAAAAGCATGAGCATCGCGTTTTTTAGCTCCGAAAGCACAAAACTGACAATTCAAAATACAAATATTGGAATAATTAATGTAACGATTGAAAATATAGGTCGCCTTGTTTCCATGGAGTCGCTCTCTGACCATATTAGCCATAGCACCCAGAGCAGCAAGATCGCTAGAGCGATAAAGAGTCATGGCATCCTCAAGAGAAAAACGCGTTTGGGACTCTACTTTTTTCCAAAGAGATCTGAGTGCAGGATCACGTGATTTCATGGTGAAGCAGCTATCATAAACGGGATCATTCTCTGATGCATCGAAAAAAACTCTCTTCTCGCTTTAAAGAGTATTTCAGACTATGATTTCTTCCCATGCTCTTTGATTTGCAAGCCAACTATCAGCCGTGTGGAGATCAAGGACAGGCTATTGAAAAACTGAGCTCTTCGCTGCGTTCTGGCAACCTCCATCAGACGCTCTTAGGAGTGACCGGTTCCGGGAAAACATTCACAGCAGCTAATATTATTGCAAATCTCAATCGTCCCACATTGATGATATCACACAATAAGACGCTTGCTGCACAACTTTACTCAGAGTTCAAGCAGTTTTTTCCGCATAATGCTGTGGAATACTTTGTGAGTTATTTCGATTATTATCAGCCCGAGGCCTATATTCCACGCTCTGATACCTACATTGAAAAAGATAGTTCCATTAATGAGGAAATCGAGCGATTACGTCTCTCTGCCACTAGTTCGCTGATGATGCGGCAAGATGTTATTGTTGTTGCAAGTGTTTCTTGCATCTATGGATTGGCTTCTCCAGATGATTTTTTCCAAATGCTCCTCATCTTGAAGAAAGGAGCTCATCTTGGCCGTGAAGAATTTCTCCAACGTATGGTCGAGATGCTCTATGAAAGGCATGAAATGGAATTTGCACGCGGCCGCTTTCGTGTTCGGGGTGATGTCGTTGAAGTTTATCCAGCCGCAGAAGAAGAACGAGCAGTTAGAATTGAATTTTTTGGAGATGAAATCGAGCGGCTCTCTTACTTTGATCCACTCAGTGGACGTGCTCAAGAAGAGCTAGCGGAGGTGACTCTCTTTCCAGCAAAACAATTTGTAACACCAAAGGAGAAACTTCAGCAAGCCATCATCACTATTAAAGAAGAGCTAAAAGATCGTCTTGCCTGGCTAGAGGCAAATGGCAAATACCTCGAAGCACAACGCTTAAAAATGCGAACGGACTATGATTTAGAAATGATGCAGGAAATGGGATACTGTAGTGGCATTGAAAACTATTCACGCCATCTTACAGCCCGAGAACCAGGAGCCTCTCCTTATACACTCATGGATTTCTTACCGGAGGAAACCATCATTATGATTGATGAATCACATGTGACCATTCCTCAAATTGGTGGCATGTATGCGGGAGATCGTGCTCGTAAAATGACTTTAGTAGATTATGGATTTCGATTACCTAGCGCTCTAGATAATCGTCCCTTGAGTTTTGATGAGTTCATGAACATTAAAAAACAAAAACTCTATATCAGTGCTACTCCCAGTAAGTTTGAACTCTACAATAGCTTTGTTGGGAATAAGCATTTTCTAGCAGCTTCTCAAATCAGCTCTGACCAAGTTTCCTGCATTCATGCCAATCCAGCTGAAGAAAAACTCCCTGTTGATCTTCAAGGCACTCCTTTAATTGTAGAACAAATCATTCGCCCCACTGGGCTCTTGGATCCCCGTATTATTCTTCGGCCTCTTCGTGGACAAATTGATGAAACCATTGAGCTGGCTCGCCTTCGTGTGCAACGTAGTGAGCGTGTTCTCGTCACAACACTCACCAAACGAACAGCTGAGGATCTTAGTGATTATTTAAAAGAAGTAGGTCTTAGCGTCACCTATCTCCATAGCGATGTTGATACCATCGAGCGTGTCGAAATTCTACGATCACTGCGCGCCGGAGAATGCGATATTGTTGTCGGTATTAATTTACTTCGTGAAGGACTCGATTTGCCAGAAGTTAGCTTAGTCTGCATTCTCGATGCTGATAAGGAAGGATTTCTTCGTAGCAAGACTTCTCTTATTCAAACAGCTGGACGTGCTGCTCGTCATCTTCATGGAGAAGTCTATCTCTTTGCTGACACAGTGACGGATAGTATCCGTGCTCTTTTAGAAGTGACGGAATATCGTCGACGCCGTCAAATGGAGTACAACCAAAAAAATAAAATTACTCCGCGAAGTGTTCAACGCCCACTTCAAGAGAGTCTTCGAGTGATGCTTCAGAATGATTCCAATAATCCTCTTGAGAAAGCGCCACGAGAGAGAGAAGCCTTTATTCAAGAGCTACAAAAAGAAATGGCTGCTGCTTCCAGTAGAATGGAATACGAAAAAGCGGCTCTTCTGCGCGATCAAATCAGAGAGCTTCAATCAGAGAAAAAGACTACTACTAAGAAAAAGACTCAAAAACATTGATATGGGATCTTCCTCCATCAAGAAAATTTCATCATCACTCTACTTTGTTACTGGAAACGATGAATCTCAAGTGCGTCGTAGAGCTCAAGAAAAAGTCTTAGAATTAGTTCCTGACCCTCATGATATTTTTGGGTTAGAGATCATTGAAGCAAGCAGTGATGCTGTTGATCAGACCATAGATGCTCTGGAGAAAACGATTCAAGCACTCTTGACCTTTCCATTCTTAGGAGGAAAAAAATTAGTTTGGCTCAAAAATATTTCCTGTCTCAAAGAAACTCCCACAGGGCGTTCTCCAAGAGTCCAATCTACCTTAGAAGAATTACTTGTGCTTCTTCAGGCAGGCCTTTTAGAGGGAGTGACTTTTCTCATGAGTGCTCCTCAACCTGATAAACGTCGCTCTTTCTACAAAGGACTCTCTTCCCTAGCAACCTTGATTCTTTGTGACAAGCCGGACTTTGGTTTCAATGCTAGTGAAGAAGACATCATTGAGTGGATGATTCAGCGTGCTCATGCTCATGCTCTCTCTCTGGATCCTCAAGCAGCTGAAATATTGGCAACACGCCTTGGGGCTAATTCAGGAGAGCTAGAGATCGAATTACTCAAGCTGGGTACAGCTGCAGGTGCTAGTAACTATATTACCAAAGAATTAGTTGAACAACTTGTTCCTCTTACTCGCCTTGGAGGAATTTTTGATTTAAGTAATGCTCTAGCACAACGCAACCTTCCTATTGCTTTGAAAACACTCGAACAACTTTTATATCAAGGTGAATCAGCTTTAGGGTTACTTCTCGCTGCTATTACTCCAACAGTGCGAAACCTTCTTCTTGTCAAAGAACTCATGGAGCGTCATCGAATAAAACCTCCCGCCAAGCCTGCTTTTTTCTCGGCAATACTCCAGAAACTACCTGCTGAGGCGACTAATCATCTTCCTAGAAAAAAAGATGGTACACTCAATGCTTACGGGTTAGGCATCAGTGCAATAAATGCTGTAGCTTTTGAACGTCAAGAGCTCCTTGATGGATTTCTAGCCTGTCGTAACACTCATGTCCGTTTGCTGCAAGGTCAACGCTCCACTTCTGTACTGCTAACAGAACTACTCATTAAAATCATGAAAGGCAATCGCTCTTCTCAAAAAGAGAAGCCTAAGCACACATGAACAATGAATATTGATTAATTTTATTTCATGAATTTTAAAAAAATTATCCTTTCTCCTCAAAGCAAAACTAGGAAGCAAGAGAAAAACAAAAAACAAACTCTCCTTCTGCTCTTAGTTGCACTCTCCTTCTGCCATTTAACCACTGATGTACTACAATCATTAGTTCCAGCAATTTATCCTCTGCTGAAAAATTCATTCCACTTGAGTTTTTTTCAAATCGGAATCATCACACTAACGATGCAATGCGTAGGGTCTGTGTTTCAGCCGATGATTGGATTTTATACAGATCGCTATCCAAAACCTTATTCTCTCGCCTTGGGAATGTGCTCTTCTCTGTTGGGGCTACTCCTTCTTGCCACAGCAAATAATTATTATCAAGTACTTCTTGCTGTTGTTTTCATTGGATTGGGAGCTTCTATTTTCCATCCAGAAGGATCACGTGTCGCACACATGGCTTCTGGTGGACGACATGGACTTGCTCAGTCTCTCTTTCAAGTAGGAGGAAACATGGGAACTTCTCTTGGGCCACTTCTTGCTGCACTCTTTATCGTACCGTATGGACGTATTCAGATCTTATGGCTTGGTCTGCTAATTCTCATAGCAATTCTTATTCTAGAAAAAGTTGGAAAATGGTTTTCTAAAAATATTCATCGCCTTGCAAATAAGACTGCTGCTAGAGAGAAATACCAACATCTTTCAACTCGCCACTTGGGCCTTGCGATTACTATTTTGATCATTCTGGTTTTTTCAAAATTTTTCTACTTCAGCAGTATGATGAGCTACTATACTTTCTTCTTGATCAAAAAATTTCATCTCTCCATTGCACAAGCACAATATTTTCTCTTCCTTTTTCTTTTCGCAATGGCTCTTGGAACACTCTTGGGAGGACCATTAGGAGATCGTATTGGTCGCAAAAAAATTATCTGGTTCTCTATCCTTGGTAGTGCTCCCTTTTCTCTTTCCCTTCCCTATGCTTCACTCTTAGGCGTTGCTATCCTCAGTACGATTATTGGACTAATTATCGCTTCTGCTTTTTCTGCCATTTTAATTTATGCTCAAGAACTGATTCCTGGAAACGTTGGTATGATCTCCGGACTTTTCTTTGGGCTTGCTTTTGGCATGGCTGGCATTGGCTCCGTTGTCCTAGGAGCTCTGGCCGATCATACGAGCATTAGCTTTGTCTTCCATCTCTGCTCTCTCCTCCCGCTATTGGGCTTTTTGACCATTTTTTTGCCAAATACAGAAAAACTTGAAAAGCTCTCTCCTCCTTCTTCAGAGTAATCACTTCCCTTGATAGGAAGAAACTTGTTGAATCATCTTAGCAATCAAAGCCGTCCAACCCGTTTGATGACTTGCTCCTAGGCCAGCAGCTGTATCCCCATGAAAGTATTCATTAAAATAAATTTGATCCCTCCAATGAGGGTCTCTCTTAAAGAGATCAACATGGCCATGAAAGCAACGCCTACCCTCTTCATTTTTAGTAAAAATAGCAATGAGACGACCTTCCAGTTGCAGTGAAATTTCCCAAAGATTCATAAAGTTACCGCTGCCTGTTGGAAACTCAACCTTGAGACTGTCACCGTAGTAGTAAGAAAATTTCTGCAGTGATTCAATGAGAAGCATATTCATGGGCATCCAAATCGGACCACGCCAATTGGAATTTCCTCCAAACATACTTGTTGTGCTTTCTGCTGGAGCGTACTGGACCGTTCCAGAATCTGCTCCTTCCCTAAAAGTATAGGGATGATCGTGGTAGTAACGGGAGAGTGACCTAATACCATAGGGAGAGAGAAATTCTTCTTCATCGAAGAGGCGACTGAGTAAACGCACCAGTCGATTAGGAGGAACTAGAGAAATAATCCTCTTCTCATTTCTCATTTCCTCGAGGTGCTTTAGCTCAACCATTAGTTCAGGACGATGATGAGCAAACCAATCAAAACGCTTCAGGAGAGTTGAAGATTCTTTGACGGTGAGCATATCAAAGCTCTCGACAGCAAAAAGTGGTGTTAGCCCGACTAAAGAACGCACCCTCAAATGCTCTGAGGAACCATTGGGACGCTTAATAACATCATAGTAGAAACCATCTTCTTCATTCCAGAGACTGTATCCTTGCGTTCCGATATTATTAGTAGCTGAAGCTAAATAAACAAAGTCACTTAAGAATTTATCAGCAATATGCTCATACTCTCCATCTCTCTTAGCAAGCTCCATAGCAATGGTGAGCATATTGAGAGCAAACATCGACATCCATGCTGTTCCATCACTTTGCATGATGGTACTTCCATCAAGAAGACGATAGCGTCGATCAAATACACTCACATTATCAAGACCTAAGAATCCGCCTGCAAAAACATTCTCGCCAGTAGCATCAACACGATTTGCCCACCAAGCATAAGTTAATAAAAGTTTGTTAAATGCCTTCCTTAAATAAGCATGATCGCCAAGACCTCTTCTAGCTTTTTCAATGGAGTAAATTCGCCATGTGGCCCAAGCATCCACAGGTGGTGTTGCATCAGATAAGGACCACTCATAAGAAGGAGATTGAGCATTAGGAGCAGTATAGCGCTCTCCTCGCAGTAAAATACTTTGCCTCTTTGCTACTGCTGGATCAATAAGTGCAAAAGCAACAGAATGAAACATCAGATCCCAGCTACAAAAGTAGGGGTATTCCCAAGAATCTGGCATGGAAATAAGATCATGGGCATGTAATTCTTTCCAAAAAGCATTACTACTATTCCATCGAGCAGACGGTGGCTGCGGCATTGTGGGATCTCCACGAAGCCAATTAATCAGAGGATAGTAATAAAATTTTTTG
The DNA here is from genome assembly GCA_021849805.1 of bacterium. Taxonomy (GTDB): domain Bacteria; phylum Verrucomicrobiota; class Verrucomicrobiia; order Chthoniobacterales; family UBA6821; genus CAIWMF01. Next base: position 111,448 of record JAJZSL010000002.1, on the reverse strand, counting down.
CACCAGAGAAGACCAGCAAAAGCGCGGCGCTGTATTAAAAAAAACTCCTCATCGAGATTAGGATGAAGCATTCGATAATAGCTCAAGCATTCTTCTTCTCTCGTTTTCATTGTGAGATCGAAGGAAGGACCAAAATAGTGAGCACGGGGTTGCTCGAGAGCATGTTTTTTTGTACAAAGCCTCAATTGAATCACCCACTCTTCACCAGGTTTTAAGAGATGGTAGTAGAGTGGAGCTACTTTAGTTCCTTGCTGCTGAGGATTAACGGCTGCTTGCTCGTGATTGATGAGATAACGATGAAAAGCATCCTTGAGGTAGGGTGAAGCATTTTTTGACTTAAAAAGTTGCTCGTTGTTCGTTTCATTCTCCGTGAAGAGAATTTTTTCTGGTTCTCCATCATAGAGAAAAAGATATTCTTCAAGTCCCCAAGGTTGAGCATGGATGATTTCTTCATGAAGATAAAACAATGGCTTCATGACATCCTTCTGCCCCCAAGACCAAACATTACGAAACCAGAGTGTTGGCAAAACAAAAAGAGGAGACTCTTCCGGACCTCGATTGATGGAACGAATCCTAATACAGAGGTCATCAACATCTGCTTTGGCATACTCGATGAAAATGTCAAAATAGCGTCCCTCCTCAAAAATTCCTGTATCAACTAGTTCATATTCTGGTTCTTCACGAGAACGCTTTTTATTTTCTTGAACAAGTTGATCATAGGGAAAGGCTTGCTGAGGGTATTTATAGAGACCACTCATAAAAGAATAGGAAGGAGTATTTTCTAAATGATAGAAATAATCCTTCACATCTTCTCCATGATTTCCCTGAGGATTGGAAAGTCCAAAAGGACGTTCTTTGAGAATAGAATCTTTTCCATTCCAAAAAGCAGGAGAAAAACAGAGTCGATTATCACTATCACAAATACCCAGAAGACCATCCTCTCCCCAGCGATAAACACGTAAGTGAGCATGATCAAAAGGAAAGTAGGACCAAGCATCTCCATTCGCTGAATAATCTTCTCTCACCGTCCCCCATTGACGATCACTGAGATAAGACCCCCAAAGTCCCCAATCTTTCAAATGCCCATCACGTTCTTCCATGCGAACTACTTCTGGATGATTTTCCGTAGGCATTAATTGCTGAAACTTAGGTTAAAGAAGCGCAGAACTTTTCAGAAGTATTACCAAAGAAAGCTAAGAGAAAAGATATCGTCGATGCTATTAAAAAAAACAACATTGTTCTCTCATCATAGCATCAACTAAGAAACGTCAACCCTATAAAATTTTAGTTTTTGAGAGCACCAGTTCTATCGACGGGAATAGCATGGAAGAGGATGCCTCCTTAAAGAGCAGTAAATATCTGAAAGTCAATAAAATAATGATTTATTTTTGTTGGTTAATTTTCTTGACTTTGAGGAAACAACATGAAAGTTGTGCCTACCTTACCAGGCAAGTTGCGCCCCCTCTCCTTGAACTATTTCATGAAATTTTTCTGCTTAAAAAGAGTTCTTTATCCTCTTTTTGTTTCCACCTTCTTATTCTCTCATAGAGCTCTTAGTTCAAAACAGGGGGAAGAAAATTCTAAGTTGCCGGATCATTCCATCGTCATGAAGGAAGTTGCTCAGCAAAAAGAGCAGGCAGATTTCACCATTGTTTTAAAAAAAGATGGGACACTTTGGGGAAAAGGAAAAAATCGACATGGCCAACTTGGTGTTGGAGTAACTTCTCAAGAGTATTTCCTTCCTGTAGAAACCTCCGCAGGACCTCTAGAAAATGTTATTCGTATTTCTTGCAGCGATACTACGACCATTGCCTATAAAAAAGATGGGAGCATTTGGAATAGTGATGATGAAATTTCTTTAGACAAAAGAACAGAAGCTCAACAACAATCTAGCGATAAGAGTCAACCCACAAAAAAAGAAGATACTTTTTCTCAGCAAACAACTTCTCCACTCCAATATCAAACCAAAGTAGAAGAGATACTTCATGCTAGCGGGTACTCTGATAACAAAATCAACCTGCTCTCCTATAGCGATGCAGGGAAAAATCAACCTGCTCCCGATCTTCCCTTCAGTATTAGTATTGCAGCTACTGGTCCTTACAGAGCCCCTGCTAATGTTACCCTGATTGCTCATGTAACGCATCCTCAGGGAACCCTCATCAAGCAGGTAGTATTTTATGATAATGAAGTCGGTTTCATAGCTACTCTTAGAGAGGAACCTTATGAGCTCTCTTGTTCTATTCCTCAAAGTGGGAATTATCATATCACCGCAGTAGCCTATGATAACTTGGGAGAGAGTACGAGTGCTGTTCTAGAACTCAACGTTTTACCCTGCAATCGCTACTATCGAGGTTTTGATGGCGCTGGACTCTGCTATAGCAGTATGATTGCTATGGATGAGGAAACCGCTATTTCTTTGGATGGAATTGATGATTTTCGAGAATGTTTTCGTGCAGACCAATATCCTTCTTATCCCTGGTTCTTACGTTATGTCTCCTCGGTACCAGAACTTAATAATCCCTGCTATCATCTTGACTTACGCTTTAATCATCTTGCTTATACAGCAGTAAACACACTTCCTAAACTAGAAAACAGAGTAACAGGTGGGCAACCTCCCTTTGTTGCTTTTGGAAGTCAAGGTGGGGGTAGCCCTTTATATATTAATGAAGATTATCATTTTGGAATAGCGGCAGGAGGAAAAAATCTACATTTTCATGATGATTATGATCTCTTGATTGAAATTTATGACAAAAAATCTTTTGATCATGGAGCAACGCTGGTTGCCCCCATTTGCGTACGAAGATACTCACTTCCCTCGAGCCTAGATAAAAAAGACCCAGCGCATCCAGCACAAGCTCCTTTTAGTGATCTTCTCGCTCATGGTAATACCATTGATTATCATATCGTTGATAACAGTCATCAAATTCCAATCGATTTTGACACACAAATTGAATATATCCTCTCAGACAATCTTCTAGAGACTTGGGGCGAGGATCTTCCCTATCCTTTTCTCATAACACACCGTGCAGCCAACAGTTCTTATTATTATAAAATAAGTATTTTGGGAGCAGAAGAAGTAACCACTGACGAAAAGGGATCCTGGGAATATGTTTCTCTAGCCAGTCAACAAATGAAGTCTTCACTTTCTCTAGAAGACTTAAAAGCGGATCCTCATAAGGCCCATACTTATAATCTTACTTACACCTTAGATTTTGATGATCCTGGTTCTTGGAGAACAACGTTTCTCCATCTTCCTTATTTTCAAGGAATACCTCTTCCAAGTACTTACCTAGGAAAAAGTGTCGATGAACTCATTCACCAAGCCCCTCAAGTATCAGACACCCTTCTGGCACCCAAGGAAAATCAGTATTTGAGCCTTGGAGTGAGCCCTGAATTAAAAATTCATCCCCAACTTGATAGTATCGTTGAAGAAAAAGGAGGAGATCCTATGGCTTTGGCTAATTATGTTCAAAACGAAATCGAACTAACCGATGCCATCGGCTATAATACGAGTGATAGTATCAGTGCTCTCTCTATCAATCCACAAGGCATGTCTCGTGATGCCTTAGCTACTTATCTCGAAGGGCAAGGATCTCCACTAGAACAGTGCGCCTTACTCATCTACCTCTTGAGAAGAGCTGGATATCCTGCAGCCTATGTCTTTCCAGAGAATAATAAAACTCTTCTCTTCGATGAGCAACTGAGCAAAATACTTCACACTCAAATCCGAGGAGCCATCAATGCCTTTGTTCCTGCTAATCTTCCCGAGCTTATTCCTATTAATTACCCTTGGGTTACTACTTACGTGAATGGAAGCTGGATTCATCTTTTCCCATGGATGAAAGATACTCAAGTCAAAGAAGGAAAAAATCTTTGGAACTACTTTCCAAGTGAATTCAATACTCCCACAAAATGGCTATTTGGCTATGTGCTCAACAATCAGAAAATTCGAAATCCACTGAACACAAACGATGCTGAAATCTTAAGCAATGATAATCCGGGGACTCTTTTTCCTTTATTCGCTGAGCAGGAATTAGCAAAAAATAATCTCTCCCTCGACGATGTGGGGATTTCATTTATCAATCAGCCTCACTACTATACCGATTGGAGTGACTTTCCTCGACCATGGCAAACGCCACTCATCACAGGAGACAATATTACAGAAGTTCTCGATGTGGCATCACTCAAGCATAACGAAAAGCTAGAAGCGTATCTTAAGGATCTTTTTGACACACTGGAGATCAAGATCGTTAGCAATCGCAATGGTAAAGGAGCAAGTGATCCGAATAATCCAGTACTCCTAGAAACTGGAATCATGCGTTATGTCGATATTCATGATCGACGCCTCTTACTCTACCATCACATTAATCCTGATGGAAATTATACCATTACCCTATCACTCGAAGCTTATAATAATAACCAAGAAGAGGAAAAATCGCACACCTTCTTCAAAGGTAGCAATCCCGATCAAGGAGATTTTCAAAGTCCTCAAAAAATTACTGCCAACCTAGGCACTCATGATGGAAGTTTAAGCTACATCATCTCCTCCACCCATCATCAGCAAGCAAAAAGCAAGGAGCTCAACTACTTTGAACAATTCCCAATAGGAGGAGAGTGCTTAACAAATAGCATCGAGCGCCCCCTAGAAAAAGGTGATATGGCTGCCTTGAGTTTAAATTATGGTCGTGTTAGCGAGAGGATGAAAGAATTTGAACTAGCAAAATATACGGCCTATCAAAAAAAGATAAAAAAGAACCCAACTCTTCCCATTGATCCTGAAATAGCCACAGGACAAATGCTCCACCTCATGGGAAGAGCCTACTATTACTACTGCAGTCAATTTCGTCAGCAGTTAGAGCGTCTTACTAAAACTCACACGATTACTACACGAGCAGAAGGACTGAGCAAGCTAAGTCCAGCACGTGACAGTCATCGCAATCCTATAACAGTCAAAAATAGCAAGGGAGAAATGGACTTTAACCTCGTTTATCCACGAGTCGATATGTTCTTTCATGAAGATGTCGATCTTTGGAATAACACAGCTCACAATGACTCTGGTACGAGCTTTTATTTTGAATCTAATGGAGAGGAACGTCTTTTTACCCTCGAGAGCTCCTCTCAAGAACATCGTATTATCAATGAGTTTTTTAATCAAAAGGGAGCTATTTCCACCCTACGACTTTTGGATATAGCACAAGGATGGAGTGAAACAACCGGTATCGCAGCTCACCCCGCAGCGAATGTTGGTCTCTTTACAAAAGATAATTATAGTATCAATGGGAATCCCGTTCCCTTCCTGAGTGCAACAAAAGAGTATGGCCTCTGGGACAGTATAGAGAGCACGCTGAAGGATCATCTAGAAGGGGTTGTTCTCTGCCATCAAGGAGCTATTAGTTATGGTCACTATACTGGCATGGGAGCGCTGACCCTATCTTCTGGATCTTCTGGAGCCATCATTTCAGATAGCAGCTTTGTCGATCATGGTGGCTATGGAGAACCTTTGGATGATCCCATCTCTAGCAACAATCCTCCATTAAACGATATTAGTGGTGATGATCCTGCGCCGATTGTCGACCTTAATTCCAGTATGGATGATGATAACGATGGTGATGATATTGATCCGACTAATAATACACAGAACGATCATGAGTATGATATGACTCATGATCCTAGCAGTCCATATTACGAGCCAACACCACCACCTCAAAGCAACAATTCGACCCCACCATCATCAGCTCCTAATGGTTCACCAGGAGCAGAACCAACTCCGAATCATCCGAATACTCAACCCTCTGCCTCATTATCTCTTCTCAATACAGAGCTGAACAATCATGGATATATGGGTTCTCCTTCGTACTATGAGAAACTGATTAATTTTGTCATGGATCCGGTGAATGTTGTTACTGGGGAATTCTACATTAATGCTCTTGATCTGAAGCTCAATGGCCCAATGCCGCTGGAAGTAAGGCGCCTCTATGGATCTAAAAACATTGCTGGCAATAATCTTGGAGGAGGATGGAAATTAAATTTCTTTCACTATCTTCTTCTCTCAGTAGATGGAAATGAGACCACTCCTCCAGCATTGATTTATGCAGCAGAAGAGGATGGATCGGTTATTGCTTATCGCTACAAGGCTAATGAGAAAACGTGGAGGCCTACCTTAAGTGACAATCCGAATCTGATGAACCCTAATGATGGTTCTACTCTTGAGAGTCACAATCTCTTCAATAACTTCATTACTAAAAAAGAGGAGAATACCTATTTATTACAAAGCTCTCATGGAACGCTACGCACCTTTAAGGTTCGCTCTTTTCCTTCACTAGAATCACCAGAAATTAATCGAACTCGTCCCTACTTAGATAGTTGGAGTGATACCAATGGCAATGGTTATCATTTCTCTTATGGAGCAGATCCCAAGAGAAGTGATTATGGAGAATTAATCAATATTACTTCCAACAATGGCAATAGCCTTTACTTCCATTATGGAGCCTTGGGAAATATCACAGAAGTCACTTCTAAGGATGGAAGAACCATTAAATATGCTTACGATTCCTTGGGGGATCTTACACAAGTCACTCTTGCTGATAACTCCGTGATCAATTACTCCTACCAGCATGCAAAAAATGCTGATGGAAAATTCTACTCCACCCATCTCTTAACACAGGAGAAAACACCGAACGGTCGCATTATAGAAAATAGCTATGACGAGCAAAGGCGGGTGATAAGCCAAGCGTCTACTGTTGGCACGAATCCTAAACCGACCTTGAGTGCTAGCTTTACTTATAGCGTGAGTAGCAGCAATGCTGATAACACCATCAATGGCACGACGAGTGTGAAAAATGCGCTCGGTAGCACTACAACTTATTCCATTCTTAATAGTCAAATCAGCAAAATTCATGATCCAGGTAATAGAACCATTGTGCAGAATTGGAATCCCCTTCTGCGCTGCCTTACCAGCCGTATTGATTCTCGAGGATTGATCAGTAGCTTTGAATATGACACTCAAGGAAACCTCATCAGCCAGACCTTCAATGGAAATATCACTGGTTATTCTTCTAGTGAAAACGCTAAGAGCAGCTTCATCTATAATGCAAACAATATGCTGACCTCTCTGAGCGATCCCATGGGGAATACTACCTCCTACGCTTATACTGATTCCAGCCACCCACTCCAACCAACAGCAATTACCAGAAGAGCCGAGGGAAAAACGATAAGCTCCACTCAGTTCAATTACGGTAATTTTGGTCTTCCAGCTTCTGTTAATGTTGATGGCTTCACGACCAGCTATAGCTACAATCAATATGGTTTTCTCACTTCCATGACTCAGAATAGTGGAACTGATGATCCCAATATCACAACAACAATGAACACGAATGCTCGTGGAGAGATCGTTTTTCAATTGGATGCAGAGGGAATCTTGAAGAAATATTCCTATGATGCCTTCGGGCATCCTACCTTTGAGGAAACTTTTGATAAAGTTGGCAATCCTCTTCAATGGCATAGCTGGTATTACAACTGGAACGGAGAACTTGAGTGGGAACAAGGGACTCGTTTTAACCCCGTTGATTATACCTACTACGACTACGATCGAGCTGGCCACCTCCTTCACCAAGGAGTTTGGCTCAGTGGCCTTAGTGAAAAAGGTGTCACTAGTGTTGGTATAGCAGCCACCCAATACAGCTATGATGCACTTGGCAACTGCCTCTCTATTACTGATCCTAATGGAAATATTACCACCATGAGCTACGATGCGCTTGGCAATATGCTAACGCGTTCTTTGGGTAGCGGTGCAGCAAGCGAATCCTTCACCTATGAGCCAGGCGGAAAGATTGCTACTCACAAAACGGTACTAGGAGGAATCGAAAGTAATATTTATAACTCCAAAGGCCAACTTTTATCAGTTACACAAGCTAATGGAAGGACAAGCACCTATCGCTACGATCTCTCGGGTCGCTTAGTTGAAGAAATCTTCTCCAATGGAACACATGCTCAGATTACGTACGATGGCAACACCATGGTTCGAGCACTTTTGGATGGAGCTGGAAAGAGCTTAGGAAGTATATCCCAGAGTTATGATGGACGTGGAAATCTAACGAGTAAAAGAGACCTTGCTGGTAATACTTGGAATGATACGTACGATGGATTAGGGCGTCTCAAAAGTGAACATGGTCCCCTTCGAGGAAAGAACTACTTCTACAAACCGGGCTGCACAAGCTGGGTGAATGAACAAGGAGAATGGCAAAATGATTTTATTGATGGGATCGGACGTTCGGTTCTAACAACTCTCTTTAACGCTGATGGGAGTGTGGCTTATGAGGAGAGCAAGGTCTACTCCGGGGACCATCAAAGTGTGAGCAAAACGATGGGAAGTGGAATCAATGCCATCACGACAACAACCACAAGCGATCTCCAAGGAAGACCACTCATCATAACGCATCCGACAAGTTGCACACTCTTTTCCTACCTACCAGGTGGTCAACTTCTCTGGTATCGAGATGATAATGGAATCCAGCGCTCTTTTAGCTACAATTCTTTGAATCAACTTGAAACTGAAATGCTCCCCTTCACGGATTCCAGTGATAATGCTCAAGTACACTACGAACGCAATGCTGCTGGTGAAATCCTCAAACGAATCATGCCCGAGGGACTCATTGAGGAAAATGAATATGACCAAGCAGGTCAGAAAATTGCTGATGCTCTCCTTGGAAGTGATGGCTCGATAACTCGCCATCATACCTATGAGTACCAAGATGGCTTACTGAGTAACATCAAGGATCCTCGCGGTTTTAGCACCTCCTTCACCTACGATGCCTGGGGTCACCCCCTCACCATCACCTCCAATGGCTCCAAAGTCCCAGAGCAAAATCAAAATACATGCTATACTTATGATCCACGAGGATTACTCACCTCCGTAGCTCAAAGCTATAGTGATCCTTCTACAGGCCCTTCCACACTAGTTTCTAGAACCTATAGTGCTCAAGGCGATCTCAGTAGTGAAGCTACATCACTTAATGGAAATATCATTTCCTCCTGGGAGCAGACATGGGATGACTCTGGAAGGCGGATAGGACTGAACTGGAAACTAGCAGCTCCAGGAGAAGCAGGAAGAGCTTCTGGACCAGCTTATCATTTTTCCTACAATGCGCTGGGAATGATGACTGGTGCCCAAATGAACAACCTCCAAGCTGGTTCTCAAGCGCGAGGAAGTACTTGCTCTTATGGCTACGGAGATCATGGACTTCTTCTCTGGAAGCAAACGCCAGCAGGTAACACAACGCTAACTCGTGATAACTATGGAAATATTATCCACACAAAGCTTCCCGATGGATCAGTAGAAAGTCTCTCTTGGAGAGAAGGTAAAAAAATAGCTAGTTATAGTATCGCAGGTATCGACAATGAAACACGCAACTACAAATATGATGGTCGAGGAAATCTTATTGAAGAGCCATATACCTTGCTGGAATCAGCCAATCCGAGCCTCCTTGCCGCTGGAACACACACCGCTGGCTACTCATTTGACAATTTAGGAATTCGAGACTCCTCTTCCATAAGCCCTAGTGGAAAAACATTGACAGGCTCTAGTGGATATATCGTAAAATCTGAAAACAGTTTTCATCAACCTACCTTGGATATCGACTACTCAAGCGACTGGTACAATTATCCATGGAGCATGGACTACGATGGTCTTGGAGAAGTGACAGTGCGCCATAGTGAAAATTTTACAACGCAATCACTCAGCTGGGATAGCTTTGGAAGATTAGTAAGAATCTCTCAGCGGAATGCTAAAGATCAAGGCTACAATTGGTCCACAAGCTATGATGGACTGGGAAGACGTATTGAAACTAGGTATGCAGATGCTAGTGGCAATAGTGAAACCTCCACTCCCTTAAAGCTACGCTACTACTATGATCCAGAAATTGAATTTCTCGAGCTAGGGCACTCCTACGTTCATGAAAGCTTCTCCAGCTGGCCCTCTGCAATATCTCCCTCAAGCAGACTAGAGACCATTTGGAATCTCTATGGACCAGATCGCTCTGGCTTCTACGGTGGAGCAGAAGGCATCGGCGGCTTAGAGGCCACCTATGAAGAAAATGGCCAGAACCTCCATGGAGTTATCAATAACTACTTTGGAGACTCCTTAGCAATCACGACCGATGCTGGTCTCTATCCTTGGGGCAATGTTCTTGGAGGCTATGGAGCCATGCCTGGCTCTTCTCTCAATACTGATCTGGTTGCTCAATGGAGAGATCGCTACCTGGATTGGAGTGGCTTCTACTACTTGGGAACTCGGTATTACGAACCGAAGAGTGGGAGATTCCTCTCTCCAGATCCTCTGGGACATGCCGCAAGTTTGAATCTCTATGATTATTGTCATGGTGATCCGGTCAATGGGATCGACCCTGATGGAAGGTGTGTGGAGAGTGCTCATAGCAGAGGGTATCTCGATGAGACAGAATATCAAAATGCTGGCTACATGATTGAAAAAGCACGCGAACAATCCGACCCCTCCCTAGGAATGAGTATCCTCCGTGGCCTTGGCCTCAGTCTCTTAGATCAAAACCTCGGCGATACTTCCATCACCTCCTCTTCCGAGGCAGTTAATTATAGTATTAATGGAGTGAATATGAATGATGCTATGTCAAAAGAAATGTCCCAAAATGTTTCTAATCATCTTCACGTAGATCAAGTAACTCCGATCCCTAACCCAACTCATGGAATATTCTTTGATCTCATCAGAGCTGCTGGCCAAAACCTAGGAATCACCGATCTCACCTCTCTGCGAGCCGCAGATACGTTCAATGCTAGTGCTGCTGGGAAGATTCATGTTGTCTCCTACAGCAATGGGAGCTCTCTTCTTCTTGGAGCACTCCCTTTTGTTCATGACGATGTCAAATCAAGAATGGATGTTCAAGCCTTAGGAGGGCAGGTCTTCATTGACCAAAATCGCTACGGCTTGCATTCCTCAATCAACTATCGAGTCCCCTCCGATCCCATTCCCTCCTTCAATCTGAGCAATAGGAACAAGGCTTATGAACTGATTGAAGGCCCTGCTTTTGATTGGAAACATCCTTTTCAAGCACACAATTTTAAAAATTATTATGCTCCTTCCATTCGACCAGCTTTCTGAAGAAAAGTTCTCCCTGAGTCGAAGACTCCTTTTCTTCTTCACTCTCTACACTACTTGTCTCTTCTTCTCCTCTTGCCATAGAACCGTGGACCTCAGCCACCAGGAGCCTTACTCAGAAGCAATCGGCAAAAAATTTGTACTGCAGCAGGATTTGTATATATATACTTTTCGTAAGTCTACACATTTATACCTAGGAAATGCCTTTGGACTTCCTAATAAAGTCGATCAGAAATATATTAAAACTAAATATTCTGATGGATTTATTATAGGTATAGCTCAAGTAGGACAAACAATAGAAATTGACCAATTTTTGGAAGAGTATGCACCATTAGCTAGTTCCTCTAATTATTGTTTTATTAAATTGATAGATAAAAACGTAATTAATTTCGGACAACTAGATGCTACTGATTTAGTAAACATAAAAGATAATCCCCCCTACACCAAAACCTGGGGAGACCCACCAATCTTCAATCCGAAGTATGCTCTTCCTCTTCCCTCGGAGGGAGTTTGGTGGAAGTAGTATTTGAGATGGCTCGTTGAGTTTTTGATCATACTTTTGAAAACATTCTTTTCATTCCAATAGTCGACCTCTGCACTAGCATTCCTGATGTCCATTTCTTCTCCTCCCCCTGGCTACAGCAATCTTCCCATAGAGGCATTGCGAGAGGATATCTTTCGAGCGCTGCAGCAGAGCAATCGCTTGATCATCGAAGCTCCTACTGGTTGTGGCAAGTCCACAAAAGTTCCACAAATGCTCTTAGAGAGTGATCTTCTGGGCTCCGGTAAAATCATGATTTTGCAGCCACGACGTCTAGCAGCTCGCCTTCTAGCAGCTCGTGTTGCTCACGAGCGCCAGAGCTCCTTGGGGGAAGAAGTTGGCTATTGTATCCGTCACGATACACGGTGCGGAGCATCAACACGGCTTCTTTTTGTTACCGAGGGAATCCTCTTGCGTCAAATCCTCACCAACCCTTCCCTCCAAGGAGTAGGAGCTCTGCTCTTTGATGAATTTCACGAACGTCATCTCTACAGTGACATTAGTCTTATGCAAGCCTTAGAAGTTCAGCAAACCAGTCGCCCTGATTTGAAGATCGTGATCATGTCGGCAACCTTGGAGACATCGGCTTTAGCAGACTACTTAGAGCCATGTGAACTCTTGCGCTCCTCCACTCGAAGTCATCCCGTCACCATCGAGTACCTAGAAAAATGCAGAGAAGAAGAAAAAATTTGGGATCTTGCTACTCAAGGAGTTGAAAAAGCACTCCGGTGCACGAGCGGTCATTTACTCGTCTTCATGCCAGGAGCCTATGAAATCTCAAGAACAATCACTACCCTACGAGCTCAACTTCCCTCCTCCATCACCATTCTTCCCTTACACGGAGAACTCTCAACAGAGGAGCAGGATGCTGCTTTGAGTAAAAGTGAAGGAAGGAAAATTATCGTTGCTACGAATGTAGCGGAGACATCATTGACTATTGATGGCGTTGAAGGGGTGATTGATTCGGGACTAGCTCGCATAGCACGTTTTGATTCACGTCGGAGGATGAATACTCTCTTGATTGAAAAAATCAGCCGTGCTTCTGCCGACCAGCGTGCTGGGCGAGCTGGAAGAACGGCTCCTGGTTATTGTCTTCGACTCTGGAGCGAGCGAGAACAAATGCGTCGCCCCCTCCGCCAAACACCAGAAATCCAGCGAGTCGACCTATCTGAAGTCTTACTAATACTCAAAGCCATGGATTTTTCTCAGAGAGAAACCATCCCTTGGCTTGATCGACCTCAAGAAGATGCCATCCAACAATCAACACAGCTGCTCCATGATCTAGGAGCTCTTGACCATGATGGAAAAATAACTTCCTTAGGAAGAGAGATGCTCTCTTTTCCAGTGCATCCCCGTTATGCACGCATGCTCCTTGCTGCAGAGCAATTTGGCTGTGTACGACAAGTGGCCCTCATGGCAGCCTTGACTCAATCACGTCCACTGCTACTGCGCACAGATCGTAGAACAGAAGAGAAACGAAGAGATCTCTTTGAAGGAGGTGATTCAGATTTCTTAGTCCTCTTTGGTGTTTTTAGCTGGGCTAAGCGCCATGGATTTAGAGCAGAAGCGTGTCGCCAATATGCTATCCATGCTCCTGCAGCAAGGGAAACAAACCAAATTTTTGAACAACTCTGCTCCTTAGCAAAGACTCAGGGTCTTTCTCTTGAGAGTAGTTCTACTTCTGATGAAGGGCTCATCAAGTCTCTTCTTCTCGGTTTTGCAGATCAAGTCGCACGGAGAAGAAATATGGGAACAAACCTTGCTGATATGGTTCATGGACGTCGCGGGCTCCTCATAAAAAACAGTGCTGCAGCAGCAAGCCGACTCTTTGTTGCTGCCCAGATTACTGAAATTGGTGAAGAGTCTGGAGATCTTCGTACTCAATTCTCTCTAGCTTCTGCTCTCGATGAAAAAATATTGCGGGAACTCTTTCCCAATGATGTTGAGGAGAAGCGCCTCTTGTTTTTTGACACAACACTCCATCGTCTCTTCTGGAAGGAAGAGAAAATTTATCGGGATTTAGTCATTGAGTCTATTTGTCGAGAAGCTACTCCTTCTCTAGAAGCAAGTCGAACTCTTGCTCTGGCTCTCTTGGAGAATAATCTTCCACTACCCAGTTGGGAAGCGCACCTAGATCCTTGGTTGGAACGTCTAGGATGGCTATCTCATTTTTATCCTCAATGGCAGTGGCCACGTTGGAGTGAGGAGCATCACCAGAATATTTTGGAGTTATGGTGTGCAGGAGCGACTGCTTATCGAGAGGTGAAAGACCGCCCTCTCTTACCTCTTCTCAAGCGACTCTTCACTCCAGCACAAGAGCGTGCTTTCGAACAATTAGCTCCTGCCAGTTATCAGCTTCCCTCAGGCCGTAGCACTCTTCTTCACTATCAGAGCAGTGGCAAGGTCACACTGCGTGCAACCATCCAAGACCTTTTCGGACTTCTGAATACTCCTCGACTAGCTGATGGGAGAGTTGCCATCACTTTTGAAATTTTAGCCCCTAATAAGCGTCTTCTCCAAATTACTGATGATTTAAATTCTTTTTGGAGGGAAACTTATCCCAAAATCAAGATAGAACTTGCTCCTCGCTACCCGAAACATCGCTGGAAATAGCGTTTGAGGACTCTTCTCTCCATGTTCCAATTTTCAAGAATCGACCCTAGAGCATCAACCCTAGAGCAATTTAAATAAAACGATAACCATCCTAGCGCATGTGAAAAATTATTGTCATGCAGTGCAAGAAGCGAGGGAAATAGCAACTGGCATCTCTATAGAAACACTCGAGGAGGTGAACACCAGAGCGACGATGCCATGCACGGCACTAGAAATTTTTCAATGCTCTACACCAAATAGCTCCTCCTCATGAAGCATGCACCTTCTTCTGCATTTTCTCTACTGGAGGTTTCCATCACCATCATCCTTGTCACCTTGGCAATGGTAACGATTCTTCATCTCTGGAAAACAGTTCTACGAATCGCTGAGAGCAGAGAGCGCCATGAAAGTGAACTATATCTTGCCAAAAGCATTGCAGAAATACTTCAAGCTTCCTCCCCGGAGAGCAAAATAGCTATCGGTCCTCAGTGGAAAAACCTTGCTGTTGACTCGATCACTCTGGATCTAAAAATTCCTAATGAATATTATCTTGCTTATACTAAGATGGGAGAACCCGCTGGTCTCCTAGAGCAGCGAGAATATCAGCAAGGAGGGAGAGAAGCATCCTTAAGAAAGGTCCCAATAAAAAGCATTGTTAAAATCTCCACTAGCCCCTCTCCTGTATTAGGATTGAGTCAGATTTTCATTGATGTTAGCTCTCCAGCAAAAAAGCCAGAAAAAGAGAGAGACCACGTGACTCTTTCTCTCCTACTACCAAGTGAATTTTAGGTAACAAGGATCGACTAAAAAACAATGATCATCTTCATCTTTTCTCACGAACGTTCTAGGGAAGCTCCCTCGTCTTCATCCATCATGAAAAGAGACAATGTTGTATGGCCGCACTTTTCCTAGCAATACTTCCACGCTCTAAGATCTCCATACATCAAAGAGCTTTCTCTCTGCTAGAGCTACTTTGTTCAATGGTGCTCCTTGCTTCCATTATCACTCTTTTTCTTAGTTTCAGTAGTAGTCTTTGGAAAAAGTGGCAACAGCAGGCAGACGAAGAGAAAAAGACCTCTCAGCTCTCCTCTCTGCTTGAGCAAATCACGCATGATCTACACTCCTCCGTCATGCTAGAGCGTAGTTTCTTTATCAATCTACCAACCGTTGATCCTCGTTGCAGAAAAAATCTTATTTTCTTAACACTCTCTTCTCTCAACTCAGAAGAGGATTTACGTGCTGTAGGATACTTTTTGATACAAGAGGAGCAAAATGCTTCTTCTGCTACTTGTTACCGCTTCTTAGCTAATGCTCAAGAAACACGCACTGCCCTTGAGCACGAAAATATCACCATGCTCTTCTCCAGCATCTCTCTGAAGGAGATCACTGCTTCTCCTCCCATGGCGTCCTCTATTTTGGAGTGGAAGATCCATCCCGTTTGGCTCATCGATGGAGCATGGACTCAGGTCTCCTCTTCTTCTGAAGGATCTTATGAGCAATCCCCCTCGCTTCTTGAAATCAACATAGCACTCCAGCATCCATCTCCTGCTTCTTTCTCTAAAAAAATAGTAGCAACCAACATGTTCTCTACAACAATTGCTCTTCCCCCGAAACCTTGAAATCAAGAACATCAGTTTCTACATACACCTCCTGTGGATCTGCTCTCTTGATGGTTCTTATTGTTCTAGGATTCTCTAGCCTCCTACTCTTCACACTAGCTCAAGAAGTTCAGTTCAGGAGAAAAAAGAGCCTATACGATCTTCAGAGGTATCAAGCGATGCTTGCAGCAGAATCAGGGCTTTACGCCGCTAGAGAGCACCTTGCTCTTGCAACAAGCAACCATCCCAACTTTTTAGTTGGAATAACCAATGTTCTCTCCATCCCAGAGTCTGCTCCTATCCTAGTGGTAGGGAGTCATGGCTTAAGAAAAAAAGAAGAACTCATTCCTCTTGTCTCAGGCAACCTCACGCTTCTCAAGGATGAATCTATCTTGGAGAACAATCGTTTTGACTCTTACCTTCAACCTCTTTTTTCAGCAGATAAGAGCCAATATGTTGACCTTAATGAAAATTATCACTTCCTTGCTGCACATGGAAAATACCTTGCTCCTTGGGTTTTCCTGAAAGATCAACACGGTCATCCGATAGCACGCTATGCCTATGTGATGCTTGATGAAGAGGCACGCCTTCATCCCCTCTTCCATCGAGGAGAACCAAGAGATGACCCCATTAATTGGGATCATGGCTCTGCTTCACTTTCCTCTTCCCTACTACTTAACAAGCTCGAAGAAGAAAAAGTAGAACATCTCTCTACTTCTTTTCTTAGTCTGGAGGGATGGCGAGCTCTTTTTGAAAATCGAGCTGCTTATGATGAAAAAAAAGAATTTCTAACAACAGTTTCGACCTCCCTACCAGACTTGATTCCAGAAGGGCTCCCTGAGGCTGGCCGTTTCAAATATGACCTCAATGATCTAGCGACCAACCGACTCTATGGACAAACTCCCTCCGATCGCGCTCTGCATCTTGCCATGCTCATCGATCACTCTTTCCCTCATTTTAAAGAACGGGATCCTAGTCTTAGAAATCTGGGAGCTGCAGAAGAACGTCGCTACCTCAATCGTCTTGCTGCCTGTATTGTCAATTATATTTCTCCAGAAGCAGAACCTATTTTGGTGAACGGAGGGGAGCCTGCAGGAGCTGCTTTAACACCACTGGTTACTCAAACAGCAGAACGCTGTCGCCTCCTAGAACAAACAAGCAATAGTATAACCATTGAAAATCAATATTTTCTTCAACTCTGGAATCCTTACACAACAATGATTCCAGCTGGTGGTAGAGCAACACTGGAGATAAAAAATCGTCAAATACTCCACGCTGGCCAAACAACCTTAGGAGCATTCAAGGACTATGTTGAAGAAGCCTCCACATTACTACCTCTACGTCCCAACGAGTCGATCGTTCTTCGCTTCCCCTCGGTGATCCAAGTATGGAACTCTTCACAACCTATTTTACCCTCCGAGCATCCCTATTGGCTTAGCGGACCAGAAGGAAATGCTCATCCTAGCGAGCATCAGTCCTTTCATTTTTACTGGAATGATCACTTGGTCATGATGAGTCGTTCTCCTCCAGTTGGTCCAGGGTCGGCACTGGGAGGACTTGAACACGATGCTCAATCACTGGAAGATCACTTCAATTTTTGGCAGTGTAATTTTATTCCCACTCAAGAAGATCATACGGGACACTTTCGCTTTGTAGGAGATCCTCGAGAAAACTATTTGAGCAACTATCTTTGGAAGTCCTATTCCAGCGAAAAAAGTTATCTCAATGAAACATGCTGGAAAGGGGCCATGCAGGTAGCGAGTGAAGAACGGCTCTTTGATCCTTACAAATCCTGGAAAGAGCGAGATTTTGTTCCACTGAACCCTACTCCAGGTAATAAACCACTCTCTCGTTCCATGACTCCTGATGAAGTTATCTCTCCCTATGAACCATGGCGAGATTCAAAGACAGCTCCACTCTTCTTACGGCATGGGCCAATGAATTCGATTGTCGAGCTTGGTAACATCAATGATCCTGCCCAAGCTGACGATCTAGGAGCTGCTCCAGCTGCTGGTTCCAGCGAGAATAGGGCTAGCATCTATGCTTCAGGAGGGGGACGAACACTGCGTGTAGGACAACCAGAATTCCCTTACTGGGACACTCCAGGAAAAAGAGCTATTGACCTTATCGACCTTTTTACAGTCGCTACGACTAATAATCGATCAGCAGCCATCGCCCGAGATGAACAAACTTCTGCATCTTCTTCTCTTTGGCGTCAAGGACTCATCAATGTGAATACAGCTTCCACTCAAGTACTCACTTCCCTTTTTTATCAAATTACTCCTACTTCTGACCAACGCTTCACCAACTCCAGCATCTCCTTAACCACAGCTCAAGAGCTAGCAGCATACCTTCAAAAACAACGCCCTTATGAAAAACTCTCCGATCTATCAATCATGACTCCCCTGCTTGCTAATGCTACTACCTACACACCTTCTCTCTCCACCAATGTACTTATTGGAGGAAAGCCTCTAGCAGCTGTTTTTGATCGAGCACGCGAAGAAGGCTTTGGAAAATTCATTTCTCTTTGCACACTCCAATCACGAGCTTTCCGCGTCTACATTTTGGGAGAGACTCTTAATGCTCAAGGAGAAAGAAGTGCTACTGCCCTCCTTGAAGCCTCTATCCTACTGCTACCCAATCAAGAAGAGAAGAAACCTCCTTTCTCAGAATCATCATTGATTCCCAAAATAGCAAAAAAACAGTGGCTGCAATAATACTCAGTCTGTAAACTTTTGCTAAGAAACATTCGAAATTTCCACTTGCTATTTTTCTGCTCATAGCGTTTTCACCATGATCGTTTATTCCCTTGAAAAGAGAGCGTCAGAAAAAGCTCTCTCAGAGCAGAGAAATTTTTTCTTAGAACAACGCCAACGATCATGGAAGATTTGAGAACGCATTCTTAGAGAAAAAAAGCAAACTGGCAGAATGCTCTTTTCAATTTCATCCATTATCATACCCCACACTATTCTCTCTCATGTTTTATCCTGATACTTACTTCGATTTTGATCACACGGATCACCATCACCTTCTGGAAACTAAAGAACCCGTTTGGACGATTCTTTCAAAAATTGCTGACTATCTTTCTCTAACCCTTCAACCAGCTAATCATGGAATTGGCTATGGAACTTTTTTTCTTGGCGAGCAGGTCTTCATTGGTGCGAACACCATTATTGAAGAAGGAGCTATGATTAAAGGCCCTGCTTGGATTGGTGAAGGTTGCCAGCTACGCAAAGGGTGCTACATTCGAGAAAACGTCATTGTGGGGAATCGGTCAATTATTGGAAATTCTTGCGAATTAAAAAATGCCTTCCTCTTTGATGAAGTTCAAATTCCTCACTTCAACTACGTCGGCGATTCGATTCTCGGCTTTCGTACTCACCTCGGAGCAGGAGCTATTCTCTCTAATGTTCGTCTTGATCGAAGAGAAATTGTTGTTAGAACAGAAAAAGAAAAAATTCTTACTGGACTTAGAAAGTTTGGAGCTATTCTAGGCGACTATGTTGAAATTGGATGTAATGCACTGCTAAGCCCTGGATCCATTCTTGGAAAAGAAAGCTGCATCTATCCCATGGTTTCTTGGAGTGGCGTTTTGCCTTCAAGAAGTGTTGTGAGAAAGAAAGATCAGCTAGAAATCAAAACACGATCTGATCTCTAGGGGGTCATATAGTCAAATGATAGCTGCACATTATAGAGCTGTTATTACACTCAACGTCTTCTTTGTTCGTTATGCAAACTGGATTTCTGCACGACTCGTTTTCTCTAGTGCATCAGTGATAGTGCTACCTAAGTCTCATCAAACTCTAACCCTTGCTTTGTTCCTCGGCTGCTTGAGTCGATAAAATTTCGCTAATAAGATTAGCGAAATCAGCAAATCCACTACTTGGAATAATGACTGTATTACGACGACCTTGTGCTTCTTCAGTAAGACGCAAAAATTTACCCCTCTCATTTTCTCGGATTTGAGCAGTAAAGAATTTACGCTCAATTTGAATCTCGCGAGATTCGAGTGTTTGGCTAGTAGGATGATGGCGATAAGGTGGGGAGTAGGAATGGTGATAAGAATTGTCGTGCATAACTTGAATATTCTTAGGAGGGCGAAAGCAAAAAATCAATGATTTTTCTCTCCTCAAGAAGAGAGTGCTAGAAACTTCTACCATTCTTTCTCACTAGCCACAAAGCGCTCTAATTCCTGATACAATCGTGAAGGAAGATCGAGAAGAGCCTAAAGGCCTACTCACTATTGCCGGAGAAATCATTTGATATTAAACGAGGAGCTAGCTATTCAATACTCAAAAGAAAAATAACCTCAGTATGAAAATATAGATTCTTCTCCTCTGAGAAAAACTTGCTTTGATCCTTTCCAAGAAATAGTTTCTCCAACCATGATATTATGCTTAGATCATCGAAGTTTCTTGAATTCTATACTTCTCTAGACACTTGAAGATTAGTATTTCTATTCCTATTTCCTCAATTTAAAAACTCATTGCTCCTTCTCAAATAATTTTTTATGAATTCAAAAATTTCCTCTCGCTCAACTTCTCCCTCTTCCGACTCTTTGAGCTTGGAAGAAAATATCTCTTCTTCTACGGAGAATTCGCCACATTCTCTTTCTGCTGATCATCATGAACATCATGGATGGTCTTCAAAGGTGACTTCTTTTATAGGATCATTTTTTAGGCAGAAAAAAGCAGCAACTACCTTTCCACTTCAATTCATTACGGAAG
Source organism: bacterium (assembly GCA_021849805.1). Taxonomy (GTDB): domain Bacteria; phylum Verrucomicrobiota; class Verrucomicrobiia; order Chthoniobacterales; family UBA6821; genus CAIWMF01. Next base: position 90,865 of record JAJZSL010000002.1, on the reverse strand, counting down.
TGCCTCCAAGAAAAACTATCTTTCAGTCTAGTTCTGAGGAAATAGAAGTTTCCAATTCTTCAATTCCAACTCTAAGCTTTGATGATTTCAACAGTCTTTCTCGCTCTTCTCTCAAGCAGAGTAAAAAGCTCTTACCAAAAGAAGGTTCACTTCAAGCAAGTGCACAAGTTCGAAGCAATTTTGCTCAACTTTTAGAGAAAAAAAATCAGCAGCTCAACGACAGCTCTGATCCAAAATACACACTCAAAGCAGATATTAACCGTATTTGTTATCTTCTTCATGGAGAAAAAGTGGAAGATATAGCTGTCTTAGAAAAATTTTTTGGAGCTGCTGCTCCGAGTATTCTTCCTATTTTATGTCAAACGATTCCCAACACTGCAACGGATGTCATTCTTAAGAACATTCTAGATGATGCTCCGGAAGGTACTATTCATGCTGAAATCGCTGCAAGTAGACAAGCAGAGGGTATAGTAACAATGATTCATATTGACCAAGAAGAAGGGGGAAATTGTTTTAAAATCAGCATTGAATCGAAAGGAAGCACAGATGTTCTTTTGCAAAAAGTTACCATCGGTAAACAAGCAGATCTTGAAATGATTTCTCTTCACCAAGAAAATGACAATCCTATCGCCGGAACTGTCGAACAGTCCATTCTCCTGGAGCTTACTCCTACGGAAAATCAGACTAATAGCTCCTCATACTCACTGAGTTGCTCCAAATTAGAAAGAAAATATCATCTTAGCCACTGCGAGTATAGTCAAATTACTTAGAAATTACAGGAAAGAGTGCAGAGATTTTTAAAAAAGGCAAGGCCAAAGACCGAGCGCTATCTCAACGATAAGGTGATGGGAGGAGAACACTGCACTTTTTAAATAAGATCAAGTCCATTTCCTGTAATTTCTAAGTAATTTGACTATAGCCTATTAGAGCATATCTAAAAAATTTTCTTCATGTATTAAGCACACTCTAGCACTCAGAACCTTTAAGTTTCAGACTGATAAAACTCAAAGAGAGTGAGCTTCATGGTGAAAAACATTCATGATTGCTGTTGCATCAGAAGCTTTCACAAGAGAATCACGAACAAATCGATCATTAAAAAATTTAGCAATCGCAGAAAGAGTTTGAAGATGTTTTTCAAGCTCATGATCAGGAATTAGAAGAAGAACAATAAAATGAACTAGTTTGTTATCTAATGATTCGAATTCAATACCTGACTGTGAACGACCAAAAGCTACCGTGAGCTGCTTAACACAATTCGAAGCAACATGAGGAACAGCAACTCCAAATCCAATGCCCGTACTCATTGTCTCCTCACGTTGAAACAATGATGCAAGAACTTCTTCTCGATCTTTTTTTTGAACGTAGTGACCTTCAATAAGAAAATCGACTATTTCTTCGATAGCTTGGCACTTTTCAGTAGCCAACATGTTAGCGATAATCTGATTTTCTGAAAGCAACCTACTAAGCATTGTAGGAAGAAAAGTATGAATATGAAAACTTTTTGATTCTTTGACTCTTTACCCAAGGTGGCAAGAAGAATGCTCTGAAGAACAATTTTCTCCAAGATCTTCACCTACTGCATATCGTACAAAACGTCGTATGATAATGTTCTCACCAAGCTCAGCAATCTTTGAAGCAACATAATCCTTAACAGTGAGCTCTGGGTTTTTAATGAAATTTTGCTCCATAAGTGATACAGTAGCATAAAATTTATCAAGTTTCCCAGCGACAATTTTATCAACAATAGCTGCTGGTTTATCTTTGACTTGAGCTTCATAAATAGAGCGTTCTGCTTGGATAATCTTAGTATCAACTTGATCACGACTGACTACTAAAGGACTAGCTGCAGCAATTTGAAGCGTTATCTCTTTAACAAATTCGCGGAAGATTTCATTTTTAGCGACAAAGTCAGTTTCACAGTTGACTTCAATGAGGACACCTACTCTTCCTTGTAAGTGAATATAAGAAGCAATCACTCCTTCTTTTGTAACGCGTGCTGATTTCTTATCAGCACTGGCAATTCCTTTTGTTCGTAAAAGAGTCTCTGCCTGTTGAAAGTCACCTCCGGTTTCTTCAAGAGCACGTTTACAATCCATCATGCCGGCATTTGTTTTTTCTCGGAGTTTTTTGACTAAGTTAGGGTCTATCATAAATGAAATTGTGAAAATTTTTTAATATTAAAATATATTCTTTTTGTTAGAAGTAAGACTTCCTTTTAAAAATTTCAATTCCTCTTAACTATTCAAAACAACATACTCCTCTTCTACGGATGAATCATGTTTTAGAAGATTTTCACTCTCAGAAGTAAAGCCTTTTTTTTCAGCCAAAAGGTCGCCAGTATTTCCAAGGAGAATAGCATCTACTATTTTTTGAAGAATAATACGAATAGAGCGAATAGCGTCATCGTTACCTGCAATCGGAAAATCAATCATTTCAGGATCACTATTAGTATCTGCAATCGCCACAATGGGAATATGAAGGCGTCGAGCTTCAGCAACAGCGATACTTTCACGAACAGTATCAATGATAATAATAGCGTCAGGTAACTTTTCCATTGCTAGAACACCATCAAGATTTTTGCGGATTTTAGAGGCTTCGCGTCGCAAAGCACTAGCTTCTGATTTATTAATTTTATGGAATCCAGCAGTTTTTTCGAGTGCTTCAAACTCCAGTAGCTTACTAACGCTTTTGCGAATCGTTATAAGATTGGTCAAGGTTCCTCCAAGCCAGCGTTGATTTACATAAAACTGACCACACGCTAATGCAGCTTCTTTAACAGCCTCTTGAGCTTGTTTTTTACAACCAACAAAAAGAATTTTCCCACGATTCCTCGAAAGCTTGCTAAGAAAATTAGTTGCCTCCGCTAACTGGTCAATTGTTTTTGCTAGATTGATAATATAAATAGAGTTTTTTTCCTCGAGAATAAAATCCTTCATTTTAGGATTCCAGCGCTTTGTTTGATGACCGTAGTGGACACCAGCTTCGAGTAGTTCAGTCATGAGTTCAAGAGACATGAGAAATAGATTTTGAGTACGTTGTAGGATGGTTAAATTTCTTCTTTTTCAGCTTCTCCTATTGCTGAAAGTTCATCGGATAATGCCAAGTCAAATTGTCGATTGGTCTTAAATCCAGTACCAGCAGGGATAAGGTGCCCCATAATAACATTTTCTTTAAAACCAAGAAGACGATCTACTTTACCAAGAGTTGCCGCTTCAGTAAGAACACGGGTTGTATCTTGGAACGATGCAGCTGAAATGAAGCTATCTGTTTCAAGAGAAGCCTTCGTTATTCCTAGAAGTACTGGCATTGCTTCTGCAGGCTTACCACCCTTAGCAATAACAATCGAATTCTCTTTTTCGAATTCTAAACGATCAATTTGATCCCCCCAGAGTAGCGTTGTATCACCAGGATCAGTAATTTTAACCTTTCTGAGCATTTGACGAATAATGATTTCAATATGCTTATCATTGATTTCAACACCTTGCAAACGATAGACTTCCTGTACTTCATTAAGAAGATGCTCTTGGAGCTCCTGAGGCCCACAAACATCAAGAATTTCATGTGGTACTACAGGACCATCAGTTAACTGTTGTCCTTTTTTTACAAAGTCGCCTTTAAAAGCAATAATATGCTTGGAAAGTGGAATAAGATGCTCCTCTTCTGCTCCTGTTTGTGGATCGCGAACCACTAATTTTCTTTTGCCACGAACAGTTCCAGCAATATCGACAACACCATCAATACGGGCAATTTCACAAGCTTCTTTAGGACGACGAGCTTCGAATAATTCAGCTACTCGTGGGAGACCTCCAGTAATATCTTTTGTTTTTGCAATTCTACGAGGAGTTTTAGCAAGACGTTGACCAGCTTGAATAGCTGCTCCTTCTTTGACTTCCAAGTGAGCTCCTGCAGGAATGGAATAGCTAGCAAGAACTTGCTTACTAGCATCAACAATTGCTAATTGAGGATGAAGATCTTCTTTGTGTTCAATAACTACCGTTTCCATGACCCCAGTTTCCTCATCAATCTCCTTTCGAATTGTTACACCAGGGATCATATCACGAAATTCAACCTTACCAGCTTTTTCTGTGATAATAGGAATGTTGTAAGGATCCCATTGTACAAAAGGGACTCCTTTCTTAATAGATGCTCCATCAGCAACAGAAATAACAGAACCAATCACAACTACATGATTTTCTAGCTCTCTTCCATCTTTTCCATAAATACCAACTGTCCCATTTTTACTTAGTACAATAAAAGTACCATCTAATGCTTGAACAGTACGCATGTCATGAAAACGGACAATTCCCTCATTTTTAGACTTAATAATAGGCTGTTTGAAAGTTTGGCTTGCTGTTCCTCCAACGTGGAAGGTACGCATCGTCAATTGTGTTCCTGGCTCACCAATACTCTGAGCAGCAATAATACCAACAGCTTCACCATGAGAAATCAACTCTCCTGTAGCCAAATTACTGCCATAACAACGAACACAGGCTCCACGCTTGCTTTCACAAGTGAGAACAGAACGAATCTTGAGTTGTTCATGACCAATTTTTTCGAGTGCTAAGGTAATTTCTTCATTAATGAGTTGGTTGGTTTTGACAATAACACTACCAGTAATAGGATCTTTCACTGATTCGCAGCTAACACGTCCCATAATACGTGTTGCAAGGCTAACAACTTCTTCATCTCCTTCATAAATCGGATGAACAACAATACCATTAACCGTTCCACAGTCATCTTCAGTAATAATGACATCCTGGGCTGCATCAACGAGTTTACGTGTAAGATAGCCAGAATCAGCTGTTTTAAGAGCCGTATCAGAAAGTCCCTTACGGGCTCCATGAGTAGAAATAAAATATTCAAGAACGGAGAGACCTTCACGGAAGTTAGAGAGAATGGGCTGATCCATGATTTCACCGTTTGGTTTGGCCATTAAACCACGCATTCCAGCTAATTGTTTAATTTGAGTACGAGTCCCACGAGCTCCAGAATCAACCATCATGAAGAGCGGATTCATTTCTTGATGACCATCATTATGCTCAATAGTTCTAAAGAGAGCATTAGCAATTTCTTCACCTGTATGAGTCCAAATATCTTGAACTTTGTTCTTGCGCTCTCCATCCGTAATAATACCACGACGATATTGCTTTTGGACTTCAGCGATCTGCTTTTCTGCACTTTCAATTAAAGTTGCTTTTTCCTTAGGAATCATCATGTCGTTGATACCAATAGAAGCACCAGCTCGAGTTACTTCGCGGAATCCTACTTCTTTCAAGCGATCTAAGGTTTCGACGGTACGTTGCTGACCAACAGCTTTGTAACAACGCCAAATAATGTCACTAAGCTGTTTTTTACCTGCTACTTTGTTATAAAAACCAAGCTCACTAGGCCAAATCTCATTGAAGAGAACACGGCCTGCTGTTGTTTCAATGACTGAGAGCTCACTATTACCATAGACTGTTGTTTTTCCACGATCAGGATTTTGTAACCGAATACGAGTATGAACTTTGATCGATCCTTCACTGAGAGCCATTTCAACTTGAGCAGAACTCTCGAAAAGAGGAAGACGCTCTTCTTTAGAATTAAGCAAAATACGAGGAGCTTGAGTAAGATAGTAACATCCTAGAGGAATATCTTGTGATGGATTAGTAATCGGTTTACCACTTGATGGAGAGAAGATGTTGTTAGGAGCAAGCATCAGTGTTCGTGCTTCTAGCTGAGCTTCAATTGAGAGAGGGACATGAACAGCCATTTGATCTCCATCAAAATCTGCGTTGTAAGCTGTACAAACTAAGGGGTGAACACGGATTGCTTCTCCTTCGATTAAAATTGGCTCGAAAGCTTGAATAGAAAGTCGGTGGAGTGTTGGGGCTCTATTGAGCATAATGGCATGTCCACGCGTTACTTCATCTAAAATATCCCAAACTTCAGGAGTCTGACGCTCAATGAGTTTCTTAGCGCTACGAACGGTATGGACATAGCCTAGTTCCTTGAGGCGGCGGATAATGAAAGGCTCGAAGAGAACAAGAGCCATTTTTTTAGGTAAGCCGCATTGGTTGAGCTTTAATTCTGGACCAATAACAATGACAGAACGTCCCGAGTAATCAACACGCTTTCCAAGGAGATTCTGACGGAAGCGCCCTCCTTTCCCCTTGAGCATATCGCTCAATGACTTAAGCGGACGATTAGCAGCACCCGTAACAGCTCTACCATGACGCCCATTATCAAAAACAGCATCAACAGCTTCTTGAAGCATTCGCTTTTCGTTACGAATGATAACTTCTGGCGTCTTAAGTTGTAATAATGTTCTGAGTCGATTATTTCTATTAATAACACGTCGATAGAGGTCATTGAGATCAGAGGTTGCAAAGCGTCCTCCTTCCAGTGGAACTAGCGGACGTAAGTCTGGCGGAATGACCGGTAGGACATTGAGAATCATCCATTCAGGACGAGTTTTTGAATTCAAAAATCCCTGAACTAATTTCAAGCGCTTGGCCAACTTTTTTCGAATTTGCTTGCTCTTGGTCTGAGTCATTTGCTTTTCAATAGCAATATGCTCTTTTTTAAGATCCATCGATTCTAAAAGTTTCTGGATAGCCTCTGCACCCATGCTACATCTGAAATCCTCTCCATATTGATCTTCAGCTTCATGAAATTCACTTTCACTGAGGAGTTGTCCCTTCTCCAAAGGTGTTTTACCTGGGTCAATAACAACATAATCTTCGTAGTAGATGACACGTTCCAGTTGGCGACCCGTCATATCAAGCATAAGACCAATGCGAGATGGCATACATTTGTAGAACCAAATGTGTGAAACTGGAACAGCAAGATCAATATGCCCCATGCGTTCACGACGGACACGACTGAGCGTTACTTCAACGCCACAACGATCACAAACGACATTCTTGTGCTTGATTCTTTTATACTTTCCGCAGGAGCATTCCCAATCACGGGTTGGACCAAAGATACGCTCACAGAAGAGACCTCCCTTTTCAGGCTTAAAAGTACGGTAGTTAATGGTCTCAGGATTTTTTATTTCACCCTGACTCCAAGAGCGCATCATTTCTGGAGAAGCTACAGTGATCTGCACTTGATCAAAAGAGTTACTAAACGGATTTTCTAACAGGTCGGTTGTTTCTTGTTCAATCATAACTAACGATTAAGTTTTCCTATGGTATAACAGTGGGTTGGCAAACGTTCTATCTTAGATATTTTCAGTAAGTGCAAGAGAAGGATCTCTCTGACCTACCGAAACGTTCAAGCAAAGACCTTGCATCTCTTTAATCAAAACATTAAACGACTCAGGAACGCCTGCTTCTAGAGAATTGTCGCCTTTAACAATGCTTTCATAAATGCGTGTTCTTCCTTGCACATCATCCGATTTGACTGTCAAGAGTTCTTGTAACGTGTAGGCAGCACCATAAGCTTGTAGTGCCCAGACTTCCATTTCCCCAAAGCGTTGACCACCATATTGAGCTTTACCACCAAGAGGCTGTTGAGTAACCAATGAGTACGGTCCAACAGCGCGAGCATGAATTTTATCAGCAACTAAATGTCCCAATTTCATCATGTAGATGATTCCGACAACGACTTGCTGATCAAATTCTTCACCCGTGAGTCCATTGTAAAGAGTTGACTTTCCGTTTTCTTGAATCCAAGAGAAATTTTCTTTTTCCTTGGCTTCTTTCAAATATTCACGAATACGATCTTCAGAAATACCATCAAAAACCGGTGTTGCAACCTTGAATCCCAAAGCTTTTGCAGCAATACCGAGGTGTGTTTCTAAAACTTGTCCTACATTCATTCGGCTTGGAACGCCAAGTGGGTTCAGAACAATGTCTACAGGAGTTCCATCAGCAAGATAAGGCATATCTTCCTCTGGAACAATTTTAGCAACAACGCCTTTATTACCATGACGACCTGCCATTTTGTCTCCAACACTCAACTTACGCTTGCTGGCTACATAGACTTTGACTTGTTTAATAATACCAGGATCAACATCATCACCACTTTCAATACGACCAAGACTTTCATCTTTTTCATTTTCGAGGTCGGCAAAGCGATGCTCAAACTGCCCCATGATTTCTCGAATTTTATTCCGAATGGGACTTGGATCGATTTCAACGTGGTTATAGACACTAGCTAGTTTTCTAAGTAGCATCTTGGTAATTTTACGATTAGATGGAATAATAATTTCCCCTGTTTCACCATTGACAACATCAAGTGGAATTTTTTCTCCCAAAAGAATATTTGATAGTGCTTCAGTAAGGAGTTCGTGAAGTTCCTCTTTCCGTTTTTTGTAATCTTCTTGAATGACCTTGAGCTGACGTTTAGCTTCAACAGGTGTAATCTTCAGTTTAGTTACTTCTTTTTTAGAGGAAACACGAACATCCATGACAATGCCATATGTTCCAGAAGGAACAGTAAGTGATGTGTCGCGCACGTCAGCTGCTTTTTCACCAAAAATAGCTCTCAAGAGACGCTCTTCAGGAGCTAATTCTGTTTCACTCTTTGGAGTAATTTTTCCAACTAAGATGTCACCTGGCTTAACTTCTGCTCCAATACGAATAACCCCATCAGCTCGTAAGTTCTTCAACGCTTCCTCACTCACATTAGGAATGTCACGAGTGATTTCTTCAGGACCAAGCTTTGTATCACGAGCTCCTATTTCAAATTCATCAATGTGAATGGAAGTATAAATATCTTCCTTAACCACACGCTCAGAAATCATGATCGCATCCTCAAAATTATATCCATTCCATGGCATAAAAGCAACGAGGACATTCCTTCCAAGAGCTAACTCTCCCTGTTCTGTGCTCGGTCCATCAGCTAGTACATCACCTGCTTTAACGCTCTGACCTTTTCTAACAATAGGCCGCTGGTTAATACAAGTGCTACTATTTGAGCGCATAAATTTCCTAAGCTCGTAAACAAAAACTCCATTTTCCGGAGCATGCTTAATTTTCTTTTTGCCTTCTGGAAGCTCTCCGTTTTTAGTAACAATAATGCGACATGAATCAACGGAAGCAACCTTACCATTTGCCTCAGCAAGAACGACTGCTTTAGAGTCACGAGCAACACGACCCTCCAAACCTGTACCAATAATAGGTGATTCAGAAACAAGCAGTGGTACTCCCTGACGTTGCATATTCGATCCCATCAATGCACGATTTGCATCATCATGTTCTAAGAATGGAATAAGCCCTGCTGCTACGGAAACGAGCTGCTTGGGGGAAACATCCATATATTCAATTTTTTCAGGCTCTACTCCAAGCGACTCACCACGAAATCGAGCAAGGACAGTATCTCCAAGGAGTTTTCCTTTCCCATCAATTAACGAATTTGCTTGAGCAATGTAAAAATTTTCATCTTGGTCTCCTGTTAAGTAAACAATTTCATTGGTAACATGATTATTGACTACTTTTCGATAAGGAGTTTCAATAAAACCAAAATCATTAATTCGAGCAAAAGTACTCAGTGAACTAATCAGTCCAATATTAGGACCTTCTGGTGTTTCAATAGGGCAAATTCGACCATAATGAGTTGGATGAACATCACGAACCTCAAAACCTGCACGATCACGACTCAATCCCCCCGGACCAAGAGCAGAGAGACGGCGTTTATGAGTTAACTCAGAAAGTGGATTAGTCTGATCCATGAACTGACTTAATTGGGAACGACCAAAAAAGTCACGCACGACAGCACTCAAGGATTTAGGATTAATTAATTTTTGAGGAGTAATGTGATCAAGAGCTGGATCATAAAGTGCCATACGCTCACGAACCAATCGTTCAGTACGCGAGAGACCAATGCGGCATTGATTAGCAAGAAGTTCTCCCACAGTACGAACACGACGACTCCCCAAATGATCAATGTCATCAATCATGCCTTCTCCACGACGCAATTTCAGTAAATAAGCAATAGCTTCTGCAATATCTTCTTTACAAAGAAGTCGTTCTTCATTGTTTGTTTTGAGGCCTAATTTTTGTTGGATTTTATGACGCCCTACTCGACCAAGATCGTAACGTTTAGCATCAAAGAAAAGACGTTTAAGCATCCCTCTTGCATTTTGTGCAGTTGGAGGATCTCCTGGACGCAACTTTCGATAAATTTCTTTGAGTGCCTCTTCTTCATCATGAGCAGGATCTCTCTTCAATGACTTAATAATTGTATCGTCTTCTCTAGTGTCAACAACACTGACTATAGTCACATTTGCTTCCATGAGATCACGAACAATAGCAAGTGTCAGCGGCTCATAAGCACGTGCAATTATTGCTTCTCCCTGAACGTAGTCTTGAAGTAAAACTTTTGTTTCAATTTCATCTTCGTTTAATTTGGAAGTTAACTTGAGTTTTTCTATTTTATAGAAAAGTGCTGCAATTTCTTCATCTGTAGGGTAGCCAAGAGCTCGCAGAAAAGTAGTTGCCAAAAATTTACGACGGCGCTTACGACGATCAAGATAGACGTACAAAAGATCATTGGTATCGAATTGAATTTCAATCCATGAACCACGATCGGGAATGATACGAAACCCTTGGAGTAATTTTCCATTGAGATGAACATCAGTCTCAAAACTGATACCCGGAGAACGATGTAACTGGCTGACGACAACACGTTCTGCTCCATTGACGATAAAAGTGCCTTGTGGTGTCATCAACGGAATTTCACCCATGTAGACCTTCTCTTCTTTGGTGACTCTTTCATCCTTATAGCGAAACGTAACGTAGAGTGGAGCACTATAGGTTAACCCCTCCAATTGAGATTCAACAGGGCCAATTTTTGGCTCTTCAAGATGATAACTCACGAAGTCTAAGTGAGACTTTTCTTCAAAACCATAAATAGGAAAAAACTCACGAAATACTGCTTGCAAGCCAATATTTCGGCGTTTCAAGGGATCGACACCTTTTTGAAAAAATTCTTCATAGGACTTAATTTGAAGTTCTATTAAATTAGGAGGATCAATAGCCTCATTAAGTTTTCCAAAATAGATGCGTTCAGACATAGATGAGTTTGTCACTTGTTATTTTTTTTGAAGTTTTTCATTCTACTTGATATGTCAAGAAAAAAAGAGGTACTCTTCAAAAGAGGGAAGCGGATGCACCTGATTATCACGAGCACGAATTACTCGTGATAATAATTTTCAGGTAATAGAGACGTTTTTATTTAATTTCAACTTTGGCACCAGCAGCTTCAATTTTTTTCTTAATCTCTTCTGCTTCTTCCTTAGTAGCGCCTTCTTTCAAGGCCTTTGGAGCACTCTCAACGAGAGCTTTAGCTTCTGCAAGACCTAGCCCAGCAATTGCTGCACGGACCTCTTTGATAACTCCAATTTTATTACCTCCAACCTCGGTGAGCATAACAGTAAAAGATGTTTTTTCTTCTACAGGAGCGGCAGCAGCAGCACTGGCACCTCCAACAGCTGCTACAGCAACGGGAGCAGCAGCACTTACTCCCCATTTTTCTTCAAGAGCTTTCACAAGTTCTGCGATTTGAAGAACAGTAAGTTGGCTGAGTTGATCGACGATGGCTTGATTATCTGACATAATATGATTAGAGTTTGATAGTGTCGCGCTTGGGGGCTTCCAAGCATTTGAGATTAGTAGCCACTAATCCGACAACAATCGTGTTAATTTTTTCTCTCTTTAACCCAGAGGTTATTGAGAGAGAGTGGTTAGGCCGTCTTTATTTTTGGATAATAATGATGGTTGAAAGTTGAAATTGAAGTAAGGCTGATTAAAGTTAAAGAAGGTAAATGCTGACTTGATGGTTTTTTAGATCATTTTTTTGATGTATAGAAACACTTATGGTTGTTAGAGAGTGGAGAATAAATTATTAAGAAGGATTTTCTTGAGATACTTTTGCAGAAAGGAGCCGTGCAAGACTAGCTGCTGGTTCGTTAAGTGTACGAACCAGTTTTGTGGCAGGCATGAGAAGAAGTCCTAAGAGCTGAGCTTGAAGAGCTTCCTTGGAAGGAAGAGAGGCCAACTCCATGATTTGATCAGCAGAAATGAAATCGCTATCTAGAACTCCTGCTCGTAGTGTTGGCTTTCCAAATTCAAGATGGAATGTTTTTAAAATTTTTGAAGCTCCACACACGTCTCCTTCCCCAGCAACAAGGGCTGTTTGTCCTGAAAGGTATTGGTCTAAAAATTTGACTCCCGTATCGTGAAGAGCTCGTCGCAAAAAGGTGTTTTTGATAACGGAGCAAGATGCCCCCAAAGCAGCAAGGCGACTGCGTAATTCAGAAAAATGAGGGACACTCATTCCTCCATATTCTAACAAGATAACAAAGGGAGATTTTTGGACTTTCTCCTTGACGTCGTCAACAATAGTAGATTTTTCGAGTCTCATGAAAAAGATTAACGTACTTGTTTGAGGAAGGGTGCCATATCAATTTTAATTCCTGGCAACATGGTGGCTGCTAAAGTTATTGTTTCTAAAAAAGATCCTTTTGCTGTTGCTGGTCGTGTTTTTATAACAGCTTCAATGACTGCTTTCGCATTTTCTAGTAATGCTTCTTTGGTGAAAGAAAACTTTCCAATAGGCATGGCAACATTTCCATTTTTATCGAGTTTAAACTCAATACGCCCTGCTTTTACCTCCCTAACAGCTTGAGCTGTGTCTTCACTAACAGTCCCGGTTTTAGGATTGGGCATCAATCCTCGAGGTCCAAGCACTTTTCCTAATTTTCTTACTTCCACCATCGCTGAGGGAGTAGCAATGGCTACATCAAAATCAGAAAAACCTTCTTGACATTTTTTGATCATCTCTTCGTACCCGACATGTTCAGCTCCAGCTTCCAGAGCAGCTGAGGCAGCTGTTCCAGATGCAAAAACTAAAACACGAACGTTCTTACCACTGCCATGAGGGAGAGCGGAGGTGCCACGAACCATTTGATCACTTTGCTTTGGATCAACTCCTAATCGGATAGAAAGCGTTACTGTCTGATCAAACTTTGTTTCCGGCATACTCTTGAGAATGCCAAAAGCATCCGCTAGTTGATACTTTTTGCTTACGTCGAAAAGTGCTGCGGCTGCTCGATAACGTTTACTTTTACTGTTTTTAGGGGAAATGTTCTTCTTAGTCATGAGTGATGCAGTACAAGCGATTCTATCGATCTCCTGCTAGTTAGAATGATTAATTGGTAGTTAGGGAAAAAGAGATTAAATTTTTATTGTCGGTTTCTTGGCAAACTCCATGAGAGAGCTCAAAATAGAATTTAAAATTATAGAATTTAGAACTCAAGGAAACTAAGATTCAGGAAGTTAAGATTCAATTTCAATCCCCATTTGGCGCGCTGTACCGCAGAGTGTTCGAAAAGCAGCTTCTGGAGAGTTAGCATTCATATCAGCTATCTTGATCTTAACGATTTCCATCACCTGCTTTTTGGTTAACTTACCGACTTTTGTTTTGTTTGGCTCCTTAGAACCGGAAGCAATCCCAGCGGCTTTTTTAAGTAAAATACCAGCAGGAGGTGATTTTGTTATAAAAGTAAAACTCTTGTCTTTATAGACCGTGATCACCACAGGCAAAATGTCACCAGCTTGTTTTTGTGTAGCTGCATTGAATTCCTTGCAAAAAGCCATAATGTTAACACCCTGTTGACCAAGAGCAGGACCAACAGGAGGAGCTGGATTAGCACTTCCAGCTGGAATTTGCAATTTAATTTTAGCAACAATTTCTTTAGCCATGAAACGTGGAGTTTACAATACGATGAGGTGAGAGGAAATCGTCTTAGTTAGACGAAAAGGAGCGTGATTATTCTCTATCTGAAAACTTATGGCAAGTTTTTTTTTGAAAATTTCCTTATTCTCTTCTTGCCTTATCAAGGAGAAGAAAGCAACTAGCATCAAAAGAACCAACTTGCTAGTGCTGCTAAAGCCATAATCAAAATTGGATTGATCTTCGTACACAGGATTAAGAGAAAAGAAACAATTCCTATCATCAGCGTCATCCATCCGTTCATGGCTTCCTTAGCGACAATCCAAGTGACTTCTAGAATGAGCGCAGCTGTAATGGGCATGAGTGCTTTTTGGAACGTAGATTGCCATGCTGTTCCTTGAATTTTCTTCCAGTATTGAAAAACAAAAAGAAGCAATAGGGAGCTTGGTAGAAACATTGCTAAAATAGCAGTGAGAGAGCCGATTACTGCTGGTAGAAACGAAAAGAGTTCGTGCTCAGGAAAGCCTGCTGCTTTTATTGCTACAAGCTCTACAATTAAGGTAGATGGACCAGGGGCAGCTTGGCTGATACTAAAGAGATCGAGGAATTGCTTGTTGGTCATCCAATGATACTGATCCACAGCAGCTTGATGAATACTTGGTAAGACAACCTTGCCACCACCAAAAGCAGAAAGAGAAAGAAAGGAGAAAAGTTTTGCTAACTCACCATAGACTTGAGTGATCATGAGTTTTCTCTAGGACGATGCCACCAAATAGCAATGGGAGCAATCATAAGGATCACGTAAGGAACATGAATATGAGCAATGTGAACAAGAAGAAAAGTAGTTACAAAAATCAATATATCGATGAGATGACCTTCTACATGGTCGATGGCTTCTAGAAACATTGTTGCCATCATTCCACAAGCAACAGCACCAGCGCCTTGCAGTGCTGCTTCTAGAGAAGGAAATGTTCCTAGCGAAAAATAAAGATATCCTAATAAAAAGAAAAGAAACGCTGGCGGGCAAAGTAAGGAGCATGTAGCCACAAGAGCTCCACGTACTCCAGCAAGGTGATGCCCAATGAAGAGGGAAATACCGACAACATTGGCTCCCGGCAAAAGTTGACAAAGCGAAAATCCTGAAAAAAATTCTTCGTTGGTTAACCATTGCCGATCGTCAACAATGATACGACGAATATAGGCGGTAACTCCTCCCCCAAAACTTGTTGCTCCAATAAAAAGAAAAGTTGATGCAAGCTGATGAAGAGTGATGCTAGGAGCTAGTTCTTTTTCTAGAAGATTATTGGTTATTAATTTCTTTCCTTGTTTTCTAGAAGAGAGGACATCATGAGATGGAGTTTGTTCTTTCATCAAAAGCAAGGAAGAAGTGCAACTATTTTTAATTGAATAATGATATTACGAGCTAGGGCTGCTAAACATCCCAGCTGCTTTTGCTTTTCTTTTGGCTTCAGCTTCCTGGAGATCTGCTTGAATTCCTTCTTCTGAGAGGTCTATTTTTTTGGAGTGCTGCCAATCTTTTTTAAAAATCTCCACGACTCTTTCAATCAGCACTGGATCATCAAAGAAAATACCTAACTCACGACGTTCGTTAAAACATTTGGGATAGAAATTGAAAGAACTTAAGAGCGCTCTTTTTTCATCAGCAATAATAAGCTTAGCATGTAGGTGCATCCCATGTAGTTTGCGCACATGGACACCTACATCCTCAAGCAGCCGTAGTCCAGCAATCCCTTCAAGACGATAGAAATCACGCAAAGAATGGATGGGAAGAGCCATAGCATGAATAGTGACATTTGCTTTTATTCTCCTTGATAGCAAAGCTTCGATAATAGGTATATCAACATATTTTTCATGCTGAATGTAGAGAGATTCTTTTGCGGAGTGAATGAATTCAATAACCGATTCGCGTGCTCTACCAACACTCCAGGTTAACTTAGAAAGAGCTGGTGGCTGGAAATCAGAGCGACTCCAATCAGCATTAAAACAATCTAATACTTCTTCAACTTCCCGATGATCAGTTGTTACTAAAGCATAATCACGGGTATGACCAAAATATTTTGGAGCCCAATTGAGCGACATAATGTAAGCCTCTTTCTTATCGATTACCATCGATTTTTCGTGAGTGATGAGAAAACGAGGAGCTGTTTCTTGAACGGGAATAGCAGCTTGATGAAAAAATTGGAATGCTTCATCATTATCATGTTCTCCAGTGAAGCGAGAGGGATTAAGCATGATTCGAAGAGCCACCCCACGTCGATGGGCCCGAGCAACTTCTTCCATGAGTCGCGGTTCGGAGAATTGAAACATTTTAATCTCGATGCTTCTTTTTGCTTCTGCGATTGCTTTGACAAATGGCTCTATTCCATCATCTGGAACAATAATAAGTCGGTGTTTTTTTTCTGCAATCATGGAGCTATGGGAAAGATCTTGCTAGATAAGCAATCACAAAGCATCTTCTAACATCCTTCTCCTTGCAAAGAATTTTTTGCACTCGTAGCTCAATTGGATAGAGCGCTGCCCTCCGAAGGCAGAGGTTGTGGGTTCAATTCCCGCCGAGTGCAGTATATGATTAAGAAAAAAGACGTGACCAATCAGCAACATTCTCAAGTACAAAATAACGTAGATTCAGAGGGTCCTATTGGAGTTTTTGATTCTGGAGTAGGAGGACTTACTGTTGTAGCTGCATTGCAGCGCTATCTCCCTGATGAAAAGATTCTCTATGTTGGTGATACGGCACGTGTGCCTTATGGCGGCAAGAGTCCAGAAACAATCAGACGTTATAGCAAGGAAATTGCGCATCTTCTCTTTGAACAAAGAGCTAAAATGATTGTAGTAGCATGCAATAGTGCATCAGCACTTGCTCTTCCCACTTTAAAAAATCTTTATGCAGCCCCTATCCAAGGAGTCATTGAACCAGGTGCCGTCGCTGCCGTTCACGCAACACGTTATGGAACCATTGGGGTCATTGGGACAAAGGCTACTATTGCCAGTAATGCCTACCAAGAAGCCATCTATCGTTTGTCTCCAGAAGCCCATATTATTTCGCTAGCATGTCCACTACTTGTACCACTAGCAGAAGAAGGGCTCTTTGAAGATGAGATCACCAATCGTGTTCTACAGCGTTACTTAGAACCACTACTCTGCCAAGGCATCGATACGCTCGTCTTAGGATGCACCCATTATCCTCTACTAAAAAAATTAATTGCACACATTATTGGTCCTCATGTCACCCTTGTCGATTCTGCGAAGAACTGTGCGCTTGCCGTGAAGTCATTACTCACCGCAAAAGGTCTTGCAAGGACTCACAACACGTCTACTCCTGACAAACTTGAAGTCTTACTCACCGATCCTGCTGAAGATTTTCTTCATATCGCTGCAAAAGCTCTTGAAATCAAAATTGACCATGTAACTATCACCAGGCTCCAGTAATAAATTGTCCTTATTTTTCTTTTTATGTTAGATATTCGACTTCTTCGTGAAGATCCCACTTTTGTAAAAGAACAACTTGCACGTCGGGACCCCGTTTTTTCTGAGATGGTTGATGCTGTTCTCGCTTGCGATCAAAAAAGGCGTGAAGCAGAAACTCAAGTCCAACAGCTGCGTTCCGAACGCAATCGCTTGAGTAAAGAAATTGGTATCCTCAAAAGTCACCATCAAAGAACCGATGCCCTTGAGAGAGAAGTCAAAAGCTCTGCCCATCAACTTGAACTGCTCGAGGAGACTTCTCGTAAGCTTCAGGAGGAGCAACGAACTCTCCTCTTAAATGTTCCCAATCTTCCTCATAGGAATACTCCTGATGGTTCTGATGCTTCTAAGAACGTTGTCGTTCGAAGCTGGGGAGAACCAAGGAACAAGCAAAACGAAGATCATCTTCTTCTTGGGGAGCGCCTTGGTCTTTTTGATTTCAATCGTGCTAGTAAGCTTAGTGGAAGTGGCTATGTCTGCTTGACAGGAAAAGGAGCTCGTCTCGAGCGTGCCCTAATTAATTTTCTCCTTGATCTACAAACAGAAGAACATGGCTACAAAGAAATGGGGATGCCCTTGCTCGTCAATCGTGAAGTTATGGAGGGGACAGGACAGCTTCCCAAGTTTGAAGAAGAAATGTACGGAGTTGACGGTGGACTCCAGTTTCTCACGCCAACAGCAGAGGTTTCACTCACCAATTTTTATCGTGATGAAATTCTTCACCAAAGAGAATTGCCTCTAAAATTAGTAGCTTGCACTCCTTGTTTCCGTCGTGAATCTGGAGCAGCTGGGCGAGATAGAAGAGGCCTTATTCGTATGCATCAGTTTCATAAAGTCGAGCTCGTAAAAATTTGCTCTCCAGACCAAGCCGATGAAGAACTAGCAACACTTACCGGTGATGCAGAGCGTGCTCTTGAGCTGCTTGAGCTTCCTTATCGTGTCCTAGAGATATGTACTGGTGATCTTGGTTTTCACTCCATGCGTACTTACGATTTAGAAGTTTGGGCTCCTGGTCAAGGCTCTTTTCTAGAGGTTTCCAGCTGCTCTCAATGTGGAGATTATCAAGCACGCCGGATGAATCTTCGTTATAAAAATCAGGAAGGCAAAAATGAATTCTGCCATACACTCAATGGTTCAGGCACAGCATTACCTCGACTTTATGTTGCTCTTTTGGAAACACACACTCAACCTAACGGTCCACTCCTACTCCCAGAGCCCCTTCAGTTCTACTTTGGCGCTTCTTCTATTCCTTAATTAGTCCTTATGAAAAAAGAGAGCGCTCCTGCTTCCACTCTTTTAGAATCAATGGAACCTCATCTCTCTCTACTGCCAAAAGAGGGAAAATATTTGATAGGTGTTTCCGGTGGCATCGATTCAATTGCTTTGCTCCACCTTCTCTTGGAAGCAGGCTATCGTGATCTTATTATTCTCCATGTTAATCATCAACTGCGAGGAGGCGATGCTCATGAAGATGCCCTCTTTGTGCAGAAACTTGCTCAAGAACTTCAACTTCCCTTTGAACTTGGCATCGAAGATGTCCAGGCTCGTGCACGAGATACTAAGCTTTCTCTAGAAACAGCAGCTCGTGAAGCACGTTATGAATTTTTTGGTGTCATGGCCCACAAATATCAGCTCAACAGCCTCTTCTTAGCACATCATGCTGATGATCAAGTTGAGACTTGTTTTTTTAATTTTCTTCGCGGAAGTGGCTTAGCTGGACTAACAGGAATGACACCTTCCTCAAAGCGCATGCTCAAAAATAGAGTCATTACCATTCTTAGACCACTCCTTTCCTTCTCCAAGGAGAGGTTAAGAAAATATCTTGAAGAAAAATCTTTCGCCTTTCGTCATGATGCCAGCAACGACTCAGTAATACCAACACGCAATCGCTTGCGTCATCAGCTCTTCCCTCTGCTTGATGAAATCATAGGTCCAAGCTACCGTCATGCCATTCTTAGAACTGCCACAATTCTAGCAGCAGAACAGGAGCATCTTCAAAGCCAAGTTACTCCCTGGCTAGAAAAGGGGGAACTAGAAATTGATGATATAACTGCACTTCCACTTGCGCTACAGCGTCGTGTTATCTATGCATGGCTTCAGAAGCACGATTTTGAGGAGATCGGATTTTATGAAGTTGAACGAGTACGATCACTCCTTGAAGCTCAACATGCTCCTCAAATCAATCTTCCAAGAAATCGTTATGCCTATCGTGATGCTAAAAAAATCAGCATAAGATAATTCCATGAGTGAATCTTTCTTCCTATGACAATGACTCATCCTTTCCCTAGAGAACTTTCCTTACCTCTTTTTGTTTTCATTATGGCAGGAGGAAGTGGAGAGCGCTTTTGGCCACTGAGTCGTCAGAGAACACCAAAGCATTTACTTCGTTTATTCAGTGATCAAACACTGCTGGAGCAAACAGTTCAACGCTTTGAGGGAATTGTACCGCCAGAGCAGATCTTCATTTTGACTAATGAAGCTCAGTGGGAGAGTACTTGCAAGGTGCTTCCCGAGCATCCCATGGAAAATATCATTGCTGAACCAGCAAAGCGAGATACAGCGGCTGCAGCCACCCTTGCTACAGCAATAGCCCTCCGTCACCATTCAGAAGCTATTGTTGGACTCTTTCCTGCTGATGCGATGATTCATCATACTGCACTTTTTCAAATACAGCTTATGGAAGCAGCACTGATGGCTGCAACTACTTCTGCTCTGATCACCTTTTCAATCAAACCAACATATCCTGCTATTAGTTTTGGATATCTTGATCTTGGTGAAAAAATTTTTACTAGTAGCAACGTACAAACGGCTTTCCATCAAGTGAACTCTTTTGTTGAAAAACCGCCACTGATTCGAGCCAAGGAATTTGTTGCAAGCGCTCACCATGGTTGGAACGCAGGGATGTTCCTGTGGAAAGGCACTGCTTTTCTCAAGGAATGTCAGCGCCAAGAACCAGCCTTTGCTACTTTTGCTCAAGAGCTCCTCAAAAGTCCTCTTGTAGCAACATGCCTTTTAGAAAAATTTTCTCAGCTTCCAAAAGTCTCTCTCGACTATGCCATCATGGAAAAGGCAGAAAGAGTGATTGCAGCCGTAGCACTCTTTGACTGGGATGATGTTGGTCGCTGGACTGCTCTGCCTGCTCACTTGGGGGTCGATGCTCACGGAAACACTATCAAGGCTCCTTCTAACGCTCTCCTACTCCATCACTCCAGTAACAATATTGTTTTTATAGATCATTCATCCCAAAAAACAATTGCACTCTGTGGGGTGAAGGATCTCATTGTCGTTGAAACCAGTGATGCTTTGCTTATTTGCCATCGAGATGATGCCGAGCAAATTAAAAGCCTTTCCTTGCCAGAGAATCTACGATGAAAAAATGCTACTATCTTCTCAGTGATTGAAGAAAGCAGAGAATTTCTCCTAATTTCGCTTCAGCTTTCATATTCTTGAGGCGAGGAAATTGATGTCCTAGTAAAATAAAGTCCCCTCCGCGCGTGAGCATTAACTTTGGACCACGTGTTTCTACTCTGGTAATCCCACATGCTGAAGCAGCTGCTCGAATCTTCTCCACGATCAGAAGATGAGCTACTGGTGCTGGGATCGGCCCAAAGCGATCGCGCCACGATGCCTCAAGCTCTTCAATAGCTCTATCATCTGCTACTATCGCAAGATGACGATACCCTTCCATCCTCATTGTTACCTCTGGAAAGTAGTCTTCTGGAAGAAAAGCAGGTAAATTGGGTTGAAGAAATTTTTTTCCTTCTTCCTTTTCTCTTTGAACGTGCATTCGGATTGCTTGATTCCAGGCTGAAGAAGAAGAAATCACGAAATCTAAATGGAGCACAACTTCTTTCCTTGATAAAGAAATTGAGGACTCCTCTCCCTTGAGCTGATTGATAGCCTGATGTAACATTTTGCAATAAAAATCAAAGCCAACAGCACTAATATGCCCGCTCTGAGCAGTTCCTAGAAGATTCCCAGCTCCTCGAATTTCAAGGTCGCGCATAGCAATCTTGAAACCAGAACCAAGCTCAGAATACTCCTTGATGGCTTGAACACGACGACGTGCTTCTCCCTGAATCATTAAACTTCGTGGAAGAAGAAGATAGGCATAGGCTTTATTTTCACTGCGTCCTACGCGGCCACGCAGCTGATAGAGATCGGCCAACCCGAAACGATCTGCTCGATCAATAATCATGGTATTGGCATTGGGAATATCAAGTCCACTCTCAATAATCGTCGTAGAAACAAGAACATCAAGATCACCTGCCACAAAACGCTGCATGATCTCCTCTAAATCCTTCTCCTCCATTTGGCCATGTCCCCAGGCAATACGGGCCTTGGGGAGCAGCTCTTGTAATCTAGAAGCAACCTTCTCAATGCTGGTGATGCGATTATGTAGGAAGTAAACTTGTCCACCACGAGCAAGTTCTCTTTCAATAGCATGACGAATCAATCGTTCATCATAAGCTAGAACAAGTGTTTCTATGGGCTGGCGATTGGAAGGAGGAGTCTGGAGAAGCGACATTTTTCGAGCTCCCATCAGTGAGAGATAGAGCGTTCTTGGAATTGGTGTCGCCGAGAGTGTGAGCATATCAACCAAGTGAAACCGTTCTTTGAAAGCTTCTTTGTGTTTGACTCCAAAGCGTTGTTCTTCATCGACAATAACCAGACCTAGGTTTTTAAAAGTGATGTCAGGAGAGAGCAATCGATGAGTTCCTACAACCAAATCAAGTGAACCTTCTGCCAAAGCTTTAACGACTTGGCGTTGTTCTGCAGCACTGCGATAACGACTCAGGAGCTCTATTTTCACGGGATAGGCACTCATTCTCTCTCGTACTGTTTGATAATGTTGTTGGGCAAGCACCGTGGTTGGAGCTAAGAGAAGAACTTGCTTCCCATCCATAAGGGCCTTAAAAGCAGCTCGGAGTGCTACTTCTGTTTTTCCAAAACCAACGTCCCCACATAGAAGACGATCCATTGGCTCTACAGATTCCATATCAGCTTTAATTTCTGCAACAGCTCTTAGCTGATCTTCCGTTTCGCGATAAGGAAAGCTTGCTTCAAATTCTCTTTGCCAAGCAGTATCGGGACTAAAAGCATGACCTAACTGAGTTTGACGCTCTGCTTGAAGTTTCAGTAGCTTCCCTGCGTAGAGAAAAATCGATTTCTCGGCAGCAGCTCGTGTCTTCTTCCATTTTTCGTTGTTTAGGGAAGAGAGGTTGGGAATGTACTTCCCCACGCCGACGTAACGAGAAACCTTCCATGCTTCCTCCAGTGGGACAAAGAGACGTGCTTCTTGATCAAATTGAAGCACTAAAACCTCCGAGCTACTTCCGTCTAACGCCGGCAAAAGCTGCATTCCCTCATAAAGCCCAATCCCATAATCAAGATGAACTAAAAAATCTCCCTCTGAAAATTCTGTGAAATCAAGAGCTGAGCGCATGCGTCGTGATTCTTCTTCACGTCGATGAAAGCGCTTCCATTGCGAAGAAGCAGAACGTCCAAAAATTTCGGCATCAGAAAGAAAAACAAGGGAAGCTTCTGGAAAAGAAAAACCATTCTTAAGTTCTCCAAGGTGAAAGGCGACGCGATTTTCTTTGGAAAGAACACCTCTTTTTTCTAAAAGCTCTAAGAAACGTTCTTGCTCTCCCTCGGTACTGCTCGAGAAGATAATATCGTAGGATTGCTCCTGCCAATTTGAGAGTTGTTTGAAAAATTCTTCTCTCTTTGCCTCCTGCATCACAAAGTCTCCAGCACCAAACGAAGCAAAGGGAAGTGGATAGCAGGCCACTTCAAGAGAAGAGCTTTTCCTACTGCGCATCTTCAGCGGTGCTTCTAAGTTATCGGTGATATAAATTTTAGTAGCTACAATATTTTCAAAAATCTCTTTTTCTTCAGTATCATCTCCGAGCAGAAGCAGAAGATCCTCCTTTCCAATAAAAGAACTCAGAGGGGTTGTTCCTTTTTCTATTTCAGCACTCTGAATCGAGCAAACTTGCTCTTCGGCAATCGAGCGTTGAGAATGAGGATCAAAAGTTCGAATCGAAACAATCTCTATATCATCGAATTCAATTCGATAAGGAAGGTTGCTCTGCCAGGGGAAGAGATCGAGGATTCCTCCGCGCAGAGCTAACTCTCCTCGGGATCCAACTTGAGAAGTCCTCGAGAAGCCCAATTTAAGAAGCTGCTCCATGATTTCTGTAGGAGAAGCTCGCTGAGCTACTGCTATTTTTATCAATCCTTGTTGAAGTTTTTGGGAAGTGGGAACGAACTGATGAAAAGCTTCTCTAGAGAGTACTGTTGTAATGATTTCTCCTTGAGCTAGTCTTCCTAAAACAGCCAATCGCTCGGACAGAAGCTCGGGATCAGGGAGTCCAATACCTTCCTCACTGACTTCCAGATTAGGAAAAAAAACAACTTCTGGAAACCAAGAGCGGAGTTCTTCAAAATGATGCTCCTGACTTTTGATATGAGGAGAAACAATCCAAATAGGACGTTTCTTCTGCTGTGTACTCAAAATCGTTGCACACAAAAAGGACCAAGCAGCTTGATGCACCTCTCTGAGCATGAAGTCCCTTGCTATACTCGGCTTTTCTAAGTGATCAAGTAGCTTGGCAAGTGCAGGAGCGCGTCGAGCCTTAGCAAAGATATCGTGAGCAGTAGCAGAGGAAGTCATGAAGAGAAGTTTCCTTCGATAGAGTATTCAATTGGAAAAAGTTTACTAGCAAGAGACTTTCTAGCAGCGCAGAGATTTTTAAAAAAGGCAAGGACGAAGACCGAGCGCCATCTCAACGATAAGGTGATGGGATGAGAACGCTGTCTTAAGAAAAAAGCAAGTTGATATCATGGGCTCTTCCCACTCTTTCCATTCAATACACGCTACGCTATTTCCACTTAGCTCAAGAGAGAACGTACCTTTTTAGTGAACGATGCTTTGTTGAACTATGAAAGCCTGATACTTCTCTGCTACTTCTAAAGCCCAAGAGAGATTGGGTAACGCTCTTCCATCTAACTGAAGAACTGGCATCACTCCCAAACGTGAATTAGTCAAAAGGATGGCTTTTGCATCAAGAAGATCACCTTGAGTGATCTCTCCTTCACTTATTTGAGGATAGTGCTCACGTACCCAAGAGAGAACCACACCATCACGAGCTCCATGAGAACGAGGGGGGGTCATCATTTGAATGGTTCGATTTTTTTCTAACCAAACAATGACATTGGCCATCGTTGCAGAAATGAGAAAACCATCTCTACTGAAAACTAATCCTTCAGCTGCACAAGCTCGTTGAGCTTCTTTGAGAGCACAAAGATGATTCCAGTAATTTCCATTTTTGATTCCCCAATATTCATCTCCATGATGTTTCTGCAATGAAATAATGCTGACTCCTCGCTCTATTTCTTCCATCGAGGGAAAAGTCGATTTCTCCCAAAAAGCAAAAAGACGAGGTTGCTCTATTGGAGCTCCTAGAGCACCATCACCTGCCGTAAGAAAAAGTCGTAAGAGACCATCATCAAAACATGTCGTGCTCAAGAATGCTCTTACTTCCTCCCTCCAGAAGGGATCAGTACCAAAATGATGCTCCAGAGCAAGTCGAGCTAACCGATCTATATGCTCTTGAATAAAAAGAGGACGGCCATTCCGTATAGCAATCGTTTCAAAGAAATGCTGTCCATAGCGAAATCCACGATCACTGAGCGGAACACCGCCATGAGAAGGTTTCATTCTATTTTCTTGAAATATCCAGAAAGAGGAGGAAGAAGAAGTTTGTTTTTCTAAGAGAGACATAATTTTATCTTAATGAAGACATCTTGATCATACAAATATAGCCAGACTACTTTAAAAAGAAGGGAGTAAAACAATGATTTGCCTTCTTGACACTTATTATTCCTCTCGACTCTCAACGCACGTTCTCAACACCCAGAATGACTCTCACCTCACTTTCCACTTCCTAGTCCGATCTGCAGACCTTACAACCCTACTTTGTCATTTTGCTTCTCTTTTTGTCATTCCTGCTCTCTTTTTGTCATTCCCGCGGAGGCGGGAACCCAGACCAACGCGGAGCTTTTGTCGTGGTAACGTTGTGGGATAGGAGGGCTATCATTCTCTTTGATAATTCTCATCGATGAATCTGCCCAGACATTAGGAGCTCAAGCTCTAGGATAAAGAAAGCCTACCTTACTTCTCCAAAACGACGCTCTCGTTGTTGATAAGCTTCAATGGCCTCTAGAAGGTCATTCTTTTTGAAATCGGGCCAGTACTTTTTCACAATATAAAATTCAGCATAACTGAGTTGCCAGAGCAGAAAATTAGAAAGGCGATGCTCTCCCGATGTCCTCACCAGCAAGTCTGGATCAGGCATATGAGCTGTATAGAGATGTTGAGAGAATACTTCTTCAGTAATTTCCTCAGGAGTTAGTGCACCCTGAATGACTTTTCCAACAATAGCTCTAAGAGCATCAATCATCTCGTGGCGTGCTCCATAATTGAGTGCCAAGGTCAATGTTAGCTTACAGTGATGAGCTGTAGCTCTTCTTACTTTTTCTAGCTGTTCTTGAATGTTTGAGGATAGCTCGCTTAAGCGACCAATAGCTTGAAAACGAATCTCATGTCGGTTCATCTCCTCGATTTTATGGTGAAGATAATGCTCCAGAAGAAGCATCAGCCCTTGAACTTCGAGTTGGGGTCTTTTCCAATTTTCAGAAGAAAAAGCATAGAGTGTTAAAAATTCTACTCCTGCTTCCAAGCAAGCAGCAATGGACTCTTCAACCGAGTGAGCCCCTTGTTCATGTCCTTTGATTCTTGGTAGACCATGTTCTTTAGCCCAGCGTCCATTTCCATCCATCACAATGGCGATATGACGTGGAGGGAGTAATTTTTTTTTCATGAGCTAGATTGTCTCTTCAACATAGTGCTCTGAAGATGCTCCATGCTAAGATTCTTTTCATCACTTTATCCAAAGAGTCTGATGACGACCAGGACCGACGCTTACCATCCAAAGTGGAGCACCAGTTAGCTCTGCTAAGCGCTCTAGATAACGACGGGCATTTAAAGGGAGATCACAATAGCACTGAAGATGACTGGTTGGCACCATCCATCCTGACATAGTCTCATAAACAGGCTTACAACCAGCTAATTCTTGGGCATCCTCTGGAGGAATAGTAAGAATTTTTCTACTTCCTGATAGACGATAGCCTGTACAAATAAAAATTTTCTCTAACTGATCCAATCCATCAACATTAGTAATAGCAAGACGATTGATTCCATTGATCATCGTGGCATAGCTCGTAGCCACAGCATCGAACCAACCACAGCGGCGAGCACGTCCCGTTGTGGCCCCAAACTCCCTACCCATCTCATGAAGCATACAACTCATTGCTCTATCTTCTGTTGGAAATGGTCCCTCACCCACACGAGTAGTATAAGCTTTCATCACACCAACAACAGAGTCAATGGCATTAGGAGGAACTCCTGATCCTGTACAAGCCCCTCCTGAAGTTGTATTGGAGCTGGTTACAAAAGGATAAGTTCCATGGTCTAAATCGAGAAATGTTCCTTGAGCTCCTTCAAAGAGTATTTTCTTTTTTTCTGCGATGGCTTCATGTAAGTAAGCAACAGTGTTAGTAAGGAAAGGTTTTAGAAACACGGCAGCTTCTTGGTATTGAGAGAACACCTTGGAGAAGGAGAGCTTTTTTCTACCGAAACTTTGTAGAAGAAGATTATTCTCTTGAAGACGCAGACGTAGTTTTTCCTCAAAAATTTCAGGCCTCATCAAATCTGCCATGCGTAAACCGACACGTGCAGCTTTATCGCCATAAGCAGGACCAATACCACGTTTGGTTGTTCCTATTTTATTTTTTCCCTTGATCTGTTCTCGAGCTTCATCAAGAGCTCGATGATAGGGCATAACGATATGAGCACTTTGACTAATGAGTAAATTATTACCATTGACTTTAATTCCTTGAGAACGCAATCCACTTATTTCCTCAACAAGAGCGATCGGATCAATGACAACACCATTACCGATAACACAAACTTTCTTAGGCCGTAGAATCCCAGAAGGAATAAGATGAAGAATATATTTTCTCTCACCGTGAACAATAGTGTGACCAGCATTGTTCCCTCCTTGACTACGAACCACAAGATCGACCTCTTCAGTAAGAACATCGATAATTTTTCCTTTGCCTTCATCACCCCATTGAGAACCAACTAAAATTGTATTCATGATAAAAAATAAAATTAACAAAAACTAAAGAACTTCTTTACCAGAGCAAGAGAAAGCAGAGCAGTAGAGAGAAAAAAACAAAAATGCCTTAGCAATTCATTCATCTGGATAAAGCGCAAGGAGCGCTGGCGCGCAGAAGAGGAGTGTATACCCAGATACTCGAGAAGGCGAGCACCAGCGCAACAAAGCTCTTTGCCAGAGCAGTAGAGAAAAAAACAAAAATGCCTTAGCAATTCGCTGATCTGGATAAAGAGCAAGGAGCGCTGGCGCGCAGAAGAGGAGTGTATACCCAGATACTCGACGAGGCGAGCACCAGCGCAACAAAGCTCTTTGCCAGAGCAGTAGAATTGATAAGGCATTTTTACCATTGAACAATCGATGCAGCCCAGGTCAACCCCCCTCCAAAAACCACTAATAAGATGAGGTCACCTGGACGAAAATTTTTGGTTTGAGCAGCTTCGTGGAGGGCGATGGCGACGGCAGCGGCGGAGGTATTGCCGTAGCGATCGAGGTTGAGGTGGAAGAGGTTGAGGGGAACGTGTAATCGATCAGCGATGGCTTCGATGATTCGTAGATTGGCTTGGTGAGGAATGATGCAAGTGATGTCGTTGATGGTGAGTCCAGCTTGCGCGAGGACTTTTTCGGAAGAGTCGACCATAGCTTTGACAGCATGTTTGTAGGTTTCACGTCCATTCATGTGAATGGTTGCTAGCTTTTGATCGACATTTTCAGAGGTTGTAGGAGCGGCACTTCCACCTCCTGGGGTGTAGAGAATGTTAGCAAGTGATCCATTGCTCCCCATGGAGGTAGCAAGAATTCCACCGCTGCCTTCACGATGTCCCAGAAGAGCAGCACCGGCACCATCACCAAAGAGCACGCAGGTGTTACGATCTTTCCAATTGACGATTGTTGAGAGCTTATCAGCTCCAAGAACCAAAATAATTTTCTGCTGACCACTGGCAATGAATTGTCGTGCAATTTCCATAGCATAGAGAAATCCAGAACAAGCAGCACTCACATCAAAACAAACAGCATGAAGAGCTCCAATTTTCGACTGCACAAAGCACGCTGTGCTAGGAAAGAACATGTCAGGCGTTACGGTGGCACAAATAATCATTGAAACCTCCTCAGCGCTTATCGATGCATTCTTTAATGCTGCTGCTGCTGCTGCTGCTGCCATGTCGCTGGTGGTCTCATGGGCAGCTGCAATTCGTCGTTCACGAATTCCTGTGCGAGTACGAATCCACTCATCGGTAGTATCCACCATGCTCTCTAACTTGGCATTGGTCATGATATACTCGGGGAGATAGCTTCCTGTTCCCAAAATAGAAGCACAACGATCTGTTTTTAAGGAATACTCTGATAACTGGTGGTTTGTTCTCTGTTGCATGCAAGATATAATGTACTAAGAAGTAAGTCCTGAAAAATATTTAACGCGTGAAGGATCGTTCTCTGTTGTTGGTCATGGAAATCGATCAAACAAAAAAGCATTAGGGATGCTCTTTGGAGCGATACTCTGCTAAGGCTTGAACGATTTTAGGATTGACCCCATGCTCAATGAATTCAAGAGCTACCCGAATGGCATTTTTGATAGCAAGAGGAGAGCTCGAACCATGAGCAATAATACAAATACCATTAACTCCTAAAAGAGGACTACCTCCATACATTTCAGGATTTGTCTGTTTGCGAATAGAACGAAAAGCATTGCGTGCTAACCAGGCACCTAGAAGACGGACAGGAGTTTTATAGAGTTCTTTCTTCAACCAATGAAAAACAGCACCAGCAGTAGCTTCCATGGTTTTTAGAACAACATTACCAGTAAAACCGTCACAGAGTACCACCTCTACAGGGTTCTTAAAGAGATCATTCCCTTCAATATTGCCCCGAAAATGAAGAGAACTCGATTTCAGGAGCTTGAAAATTTCCTTTGTAAATTCACTTCCTTTGACATCCTCCTCACCAATGGACATGAGTCCAAGGAGAGGATTTTTGTAACCTAAGAAATGTTCAGCGAGCACTGAACCCATGATCGCATACTGAAGCATATGCTCCGGACGCGCATCAACATTGGCTCCAGCATCCATCAGGATACAAGTATTTTTCTCCGTAGGAAAAAAAGAGGCAATGCCGGGACGCTCAATTCCCTCAAGCATTCGGAGTTTAATGGTCGTCGCAGCGACAGCAGCCCCCGTATGTCCGGCACTGACAAGAGCATCAGCTTCTCCATTTTTGAGAAGATCAACAGCACGTGAAATCGAAGAATCTTTCTTGCGCCGCACGGCATCAATAGCCTTATCATCCATAGCCACCACTTGCGTTGTGTGGACAATCTGAAGACGAGGATCACTACAGTTGAACTTTCGGAGCTCGGCAGTAAGAGCCATTTGATCACCTGTTAGAAAAAGGCGACTAATTTTTGGATACTCTTTGAGCGCTAGCACTGCTCCCTCTACCGTACTCTTAGGAGCATAGTCTCCACCCATAGCATCAAGGACAATTTTCATGAGCCTTTTGTTTTAAGTAGCTTTTTAAAATCAGCTTTTGGGAAGAATTGCTCGTTCTTCAACGCTAGCCTTAAGCTACAGAAATATCTAGAACTTGACGGTCGCGATAGAAACCACAGGAAGAACAGGCTGTATGAGCATGAATTGGGGCGCCACAGGACTGGCATTTTCCAAGGCTTGGAGCATGCCAGCGATTGGCTGCTTTGCGCGTACGAAGGCGCATTTTAGAGACTTTACGTTTTGGGACTCCCATGAGATTTAATGAATATTTTTAAGGTCATCAAGTGCCGACCAAATTGAGTCTTCTCGTTGAGAAGAATTCTCCATTGGGCCATGTTCCAAATGCTTTTGAAAGCTCAATAGCTTCTTTGAAAATGGCAGTGAGCACTTTTTTTCTCCACCCATGTCACAACGAGGGTGCATAGGCAGGAGGAGATGTATATCCTCTCTCACCTCTTCGGTCAAGTCAACTAACTCTGCTCCTTCTAAATCACGTTGCAGAGCAAATTGAGTTGTTTGAAGTTCAAACTCAAAAGGCTCTAGACAAAGAACGCAATTCATTTTGATTTTCTGAGTCAGCACTCCTGTTGCAAAAAGGCTCTTCCCTGAAAGACCAACTTGCAAATCATAGCGTAGTGGTCCGAGAGCTTCTGCTTGAGCTTCCTGAAGACCAAGAGCGTGCGGGTCAGATTCTCCCCAAAGATGAAGTGTACCATTTTCTGGAATCTGCTGAAGGTGTACTTGAATCATAGAAGATTGTTAGTAAGAAATTTTTTCTCTAAAGCTTCAACAACGAGCTTGGGAACAAAGGGCGTGATATTCCCCCCTAAAGAGGCAACTTCTTTAACAAGACGTGAATTTAGAAAAATACAATCTTCACGAGGAGCTAGAAACATCGTTTCAATACGTGGTTCTAGTCGACGGTTGGTGAGCGCCATTTGAAATTCTCCTTCAAAATCCGAAATAGCACGCAATCCACGAATCACAACAAAAGCTTTCCTCCTAGCAGCAGCATCAACTAAGAGCCCATCAAGAGATTCAATGAGAAGACCAGGTCTCTCTCCTAGAACACCGTGCAAGAGCGCAAGGCGTTCTTGTGTTGAAAATAAGGGTTGTTTGGAACTGTTGGTAGCCACAGCCACAATAACTTCGTCAAAAATATTCAATGCTCGCTCAATGAGGTCAAGATGACCATTGGTAAGAGGATCAAAACTACCAGGGTAGATAGCTCGACGATAAAGAAGACCTGAGGGTGATTCCAACAGGGAGCTTGAATCTCTACAACGAGGATCTTTGCTACTACTCTCCTGTTTTCTCTTCATGGAGTATGGTATTTTGGTTCAAAGGAAGCAAGGAGCGCTGGCGCGCAGAGGAGGAGTGTATATCCAGATACTCGACGAAGCGAGCACCAGTGCGACAAAGCTCTTTGCCAGAGCAGTAGAATTGATAAGGCATTTTTTTATTCCCACTCAATAGTGGCTGGTGGCTTATTAGAAATATCATAAACACAACGATTGATACCATCGACTTCGTTGATGATGCGGGTGGAGATGTTGGAGAGGATTGTGTAGGGGAGATGAACCCAGTTGGCAGTCATGCCATCTTGGCTCTCGACGATACGAAGGGCGATGGTTTGTTCGTAGGTTCGCTCGTCGCCCATGACACCGACGGATTGGAGTGGCAGGAGGAGAGCGAAGGATTGCCAGACTTTGTAGTACCAGTTTGTTGATTTCATTTCTTCGATGACAATGTTATCGGCAGCACGAAGAATATTGAGTCGTTTGGGGGTTACTTCACCTAGGATACGGATGGCAAGGCCGGGACCTGGAAATGGTTGTCGATCGACGAGTTCTCTAGGAAGCCCTAATTGACGTCCTAGAGCACGAACCTCATCTTTAAAGAGCTGCCGCAAGGGCTCCAAGAGCGCTAGCTTCATTTTTTTAGGAAGACCACCGACGTTGTGATGACTTTTGATGAGGGAAGCTGGATTGTTTCCAATGGGGACACTTTCGATAACATCAGGATAAAGCGTCCCTTGTGCTAAGAAGCGAAAAGGATGTTTTTTAGCATGAGGAGAGTTTTTGAGAGCTTCTGCTGCTTCTTCAAAAACGCGAACAAACTCCCTACCAATGATCTTTCTTTTTTCTTCAGGGTCGGTCACTCCTTGAAGTCTTGCTAGAAAACGCTTCTGCGCACGGATCACCTTAAGGCGCATATTAAAGTTTTTCTCAAAAATTTCTCGTACGGCCTCTCCCTCCCCTGCGCGTAGCAAGCCATGATCTACAAAAATACAGGTCAGTTGATCTCCGAGAGCACGATGTAGGAGAGCTGCTGTAACGGAAGAATCAACTCCTCCACTCAATCCTAAAATAACCGAATGGTTGCCTACTTGATTTTGGATTTTCTCACAACTCTGCTCAACAAAAGAATCCATCGTCCAAGTTGCTTGAGCTCCACAGATTTTAAAAAGAAAATTTTCAAGAATCACTCTCCCCTCCTCTGTGTGGGCAACTTCAGGATGAAACTGAAGTCCATAAAGATGACGTTTCTTCTCTCCGATGGCAGCATAAGGGGAATTAGCCGTAGAGCCTAACACAGAAAATCCAGGAGGTAGTTTTTCAATACGATCGCCATGACTGTTCCAAACAGTCAGCTTTGGCTTCACCTTCTCAAAAAGAGGAGAGCGACCCTTGAGAGTCAACACACCAGAGCCATACTCGCGGCAGGCTGATCGTGCTACAGTGCCACCGAGATCATGGACGATCAATTGCATACCGTAGCAAATACCCAAGATAGGAATTCCCAACTCATAGATACCAACATCAAGTAAAGGAGCTTTCTTAGAATAAACACTGGCAGGACCACCCGAGAGAATAATTCCTCGAAGAGTAGAATCCTCAGCTAAAAGCGAAGCTGAGGTAGTGTGAGGTAGAACCTCAGAGAAAACATGGCTCTCTCGCACTCGACGTGCAATGACCTGAGTATACTGTGATCCAAAATCGATGATAACAACTTTTTCTCTCATCGAAGGAGAGGAGATTGTTTTTTCTTGATGATTCCCCTGATGATTGGCAGAGGAGGAGATTGTGGGCAAGGACATTTGAAGATAGTACTATAACCAGGAACATTCGCAAGCAGGCTGAGTATAGTCAAATTACCTAGAAATTACAGGAAATTGACTTGATCTTATTTAAAAAGTGCAGCGTTCTCATCCTATCGCCTTATCGTTGAGATAGCGCTCGGTCTTCGGCCTTGCCTTTTTTAAAAATCTCTGCACTCTTTTTCCCTAATTTCTAGGTAATTTGACTATAAAGTTTTCTTCATTTCTCCATTGTTTTAGAAGACTTGTACTGAGTAGAACGTTCTGAAATCATCAACTAGTGCGCTACTCCTTTGACCTTCATCTTCATACTGCTTTCTCACGCGATGCTATCGATGATCCCTTAGTGATGGTCGAGGCTGCTAAGAAACGTGGACTCAGTGGCATTGCCATTACCGATCATGATACTTGTGAAGGAGTGGAGTATTTACGTCGTCAAGGTCTTCTTCGTGATGATGGGCAAGCAGTGGATGGTTTTCTCATTATTCCAGGTGTTGAAGTCTCCACCAAGGAGGGACATCTCCTCTGCCTTGGAACAACCCTTCCAATGATGAAAGGCCGACGAGCTCACGAAGTCATTGCAGCTATTGAGCAACGTGGTGGTCTTGCCGTAGCTCCTCATCCTTTTGATCGATTTCGAGCTGGCATTCGTGAACATGTTCTCAAGGATCTTCATCTTGCAGCTATTGAAACATTCAACGCTGCCATTTCCCTCAATCTCTTTAATAAGCATGCTGCTACTTTTGCAGCTCATCGAGGACTTGCTAGCACGGCTTCTAGTGATGCCCATCAAGCAGAAACAGTTGGAATAAGCTCCACGAGCTATCAGCTATCGACATTATCACTAGATGCCCTCCTAGCTGCTATTCCTCAAGGAGGGACTCTTCGAGAACATCAACTCTCCCCGGAGCAATTGATGAAGAAAAATTTACGAAATTGGTTCCGTCTTTTTTACCATTAAGCCAAGGAACTCTTCTAGAAAAATGAACCTCATTGAACCTCAACTTCATTAACTATTATGGGAACAATTCAAGTTAAATCATCCGCCTCTTCAAATGAAGAAATGGCACCTCCAGCCAATTCCTCTGCTCAAACGCCAGGGCGAAGAGTAAAATTTTCAGATCATACGATAGAGCATTCTCTATCTCCATTAACTAGGGAATCCCATCCTCCTACTCCATCTGCTCCTCTTAATATCACCCTAAAAGGAATAGATACTTCGCTAGGAAAAGCAGTCACTCACGTAAACAATAAAAAAGAATGCCTTCTAAACCTCCAGAGAGTTCAGCGATCCCAACAGATCGAAGATGCCATTGCTCAGATCATAGAAAGAAGAGATCAAGAGCTTCGTGATGTCTGCAGAGCTCTTCATTACTTGTGGATTCATCGAGAGGATCAAGAAAAAATGGCCACTTTACCTCCAAGGATTGGATATCGTTTAGTGAAGTGGAAGGATACACTAGAACAACGAATGAATAATGCTCAGTTCTATGCACGTGCAGCATCAGTGAGAACTCATTTCCTAGAAGGCAAGAAAATTGATGAAAAGGAACTAAAAACTTTTAGTGATAAAATTTATTTTGGACCTGATCTCTCTTCTCTTAATGCTGATTGGGAGTCACTGCAACGAGATGAAAAGTGGGCTAGAGACAACGAGGAGAATCGGGAGATTAGAGAATTAGCCGCTCAGCTAGCTCATCAAT
Organism: bacterium; assembly: GCA_021849805.1. Lineage (GTDB taxonomy): Bacteria > Verrucomicrobiota > Verrucomicrobiia > Chthoniobacterales > UBA6821 > CAIWMF01. The sequence goes on along the minus strand of JAJZSL010000002.1, from coordinate 56,184 downwards.
CACGGTTAGAGTCACCATCAAGAGGACCTCAAGTTCCATCAGAGTCTCCACTAACCACTATGTCCACTGAGACAACGTTAGCAACGACTCCTAGGGGCGATAGCTTTCCTGCAGAGGAAGAAATAAAGGAGGACCAACCTATTCCTTCTCTTCTCCAGGAGAGTGAGAGTGATTCTCCTGATGAAATAAATTTCTCCTCCTTTCATGAAGAGGAGATAAATGATGCCGAGCTAACAGACCTTGCCCCTTCCTCTGCGTTACATCCGATGAATCCTGATGGTACACTTAACTATGATGTTACCTTTGATATTCATGGTGCTGTGATGAAGGACACTAACCCGAAGGGACCGAATAATACTTGTGTCATCTCTTAGTCTATTCACTCAATGATCAACAATGATGCATGAGATCCTCAGCATGGGAGCTGAGAATTATTCCTTCTCAAGAACTCGAACTCTCAGAGCGTGTGTTCGATCGAGTTTGAGCACTCCTTCACTCTGCTCGTCAATAACAAAAGTAGGATCAGTTATTTTTTCCCCACACCAGGTCACGCTCCCTCCCTCGATCAGACGCCTGACCTCACTACGTGATTTCTTTAACTCAAAGCATTGATCAAAAGCATGGAGAGCTAAGGAGAGAAGATCTCTTGATTGATCTGGAGAAGGAAAATAGTTGATGAGATTGGCTGATTGCAAGTCACGTTTGGAGAAGCGAAGTTCAAATTCTTCACGAGCTTCATGAGCTAGAGATGCTGTGTGGTAGCGGCTGACCAGTCGCTGAGCAAGTATTTTTTTGGACTCCATGGGATGAACACTCTTCTCCAGGGGCTCACCCAAGAGGAGTGTGTAATAGCTTTCCATGAGTTCATCGGAAATACTCATAATTTTTCCAAACATGGTGCTGGGTGATTCCTCGATACCGACATAATTTCCTAAGCTCTTACTCATTTTTTCAACTCCATCAAGTCCTACTAAAAGGGGGAGTGTTATAATCACTTGTTCCTCTTGTCCTTCAGAGCGCTGCAAATCACGCCCAAGAAGCAAATTGAACAACTGGTCTGATCCTCCTATCTCCACATCAGCACGCACCATGACAGAATCCCACCCTTGCATGAGCGGATAGTGAAGCTCATGAAGATGAATCGGCTGAGCTTGATGAAGACGATTGCGAAAATCTTCTCGCTGGAGGATCTGCTGTAAGGTCACACGTCCATGAAGGGCGATGACTTGAGCAAAGGGAAGCGGAGCAAACCACTGGCTGTTGAAGAAGACTTCTGTTTTTTCTGGATCCAAGATTTTAAAAGCTTGTACCTGGTAGCTCTGAGCATGCTCGAGAACTTGTTGGTGAGAGAGAGGGGGGCGAGTGAGAGAACGCCCGCTGGGATCTCCAATCATTGCCGTATAATCGCCAATAATGAGAACGGCTTGGTGACCTAAATTTTGAAACTGTCGTAACTTCTCCAACACAACAGTGTGTCCTAAATGCAGATCAGAGGAAGTAGGATCAACACCTAATTTAACCCTCAAGGGTCTTGAGAGAGCTAATTTTTTCGCGAGCTCCGCCTTGCTATGAAGATGGAGCGTGCCTGCGATGAGTTGTTCTAATTGATCAGTGATGGGTTCCATAGAAGAGAAAAGAGATCAATATACACCACTCTTGTCTAGAACATTATCCTCCCCCCTCTGAAATTTCTAAATTTTCTTCTCTAAAAACTTTTTCACTTTACTTGGCTTCATCTTGCTCGAGTTCTTCTCTAATATCGATTCATCATGGTTAAGCGCTCCTTGCGCCTTAGGAGAGAGATTGAGAAGTTGCTTTGCATCATGTTGGGCTTTTGCTTCATGATCTCTTGCACTAGAGAGAGGAGACTGATGAGTGGCATATTTTTTTATTTCAGAGGAAAGATGCTCAAGCATACATCGTTTCGAAGGATAAGAAGCAGCCTGAAAAGCAGCCTGATGTTGCTGGAGATAATCTTTTTCAACAAGATGATGATGCTCCTTGAATCTCAAGAAACCTGAATGAGGAGGGACTTGTTTGTCAGTGGAAAAAGATTGAGCGTTCAAACTTTCGCTTTCTACTGCTTCATGCTGCGAGGAATAGCTGCTACTTGGGAGCGAATTTTCCTCCTCCTTAAGTGATGGGATGTATGGTGGCTGCCTCCAAGAGGAGTCCTCTAAATGAGGAGTTGTACAACTATTCAAGAAACAGAAACAATACCCAACCAAGCAAAAGAACCTTAGAGAGAAAAGAGGAGGAAAGAGCATGAACCTTGTTATAGGAACTTTCACCACTCTCCAAAATAAAATTTTGGCCAAGTTGGACAAGAGTGATCAACTTATCTGATGAACTTAACTTTTAGCTTATTAGATTGAAGAGAGGGAAAATGCCTCTAGCACTCCCCTCGGTGATGTCAAGTTATAAAAAGCGGAGAAGTAGCCTTGCACGCAAGCTCCCATACTGATATCTATTCGCTATGAATCTTTCTTTTCTTGCTTTTGGTATTCCTAGTGGACCGGACTTAATTATTTTGCTGCTTATTGTGCTTGTACTCTTTGGAGCAAAGCGCCTCCCCGAAATTGCTCGAAGCTTAGGTCAGAGTGTTCATGAATTTAAAAAAGCAAAACAAGAATTTGAAGATCAAGTTGCCAAGCCAACGGGGGCCTCTCCCACGCCTCCAGCTCCGACGCTCTCTTCTGAAGTCCCCCCCAAAGAAAGCTAGTCACTCTCCTTGTGCTGCTTCTCCCCTTACCTCAGAAGCTTTCTTCTCTCTCTCTTTGCTTTTGCATTGCCACGACACTTCTTCTCCTGGGCTTAGAAGCAGAAGAAGTCGCTCTAGGAGCAGAGTCAACGCCTTCCAGTAGTAAGCCGGTTCTCCTTGTTTCCTATAATGTTGAGAACTATTTGACCATGCCACGCTGGATCAATGGTCGCTTCCGTCAGAATGCAGGTAAACCCGAAGAAGAAAAAAAGGCACTAGCCTCGATCCTAGCTTCACTACATCCTGACATCATCGGCTTCATGGAGATTGGAGATGCTCGCCAAGTCCAAGATCTCGAGCATCACTTGCACGAAGTGGGACTCGATTATCCTTACTCAGAATATCTCCAAGGTTGGGATCAAGAACGTCATCTTCTTCTCTTAAGTCGCTTTCCTATTCTAGAACGCCACTCCCAACCGATCATCCCTCTATTGCTCCATGGGAAAATGGAACATAGTCCTCGCGGTATCTTGGATGTCGTCGTGGAGCTGCGGCCCAACTGTCACCTCCGTCTACTCTGCGTCCACTTCAAATCCAAAGTACCAGTTGCTCAATATCATCAGGACTCCTTGCGCGAAGCGGAAGCAGTCTACTTACGCAACTACATCCATGAAATCCTCACTGCTGATTCAAACACAGCTCTCTTAGTGATGGGAGATTTTAATGATACCAAGAACTCCAAGCCGCTTTTCACACTACTTGGTCATGAAAAAAAACCAGGACTCCTCCAAGCCCTGCCTCTCAAGGATGATCGAGCAGAAACTTGGACTGAGTATTGGAAAGAGAGTGATGAATATTCTCGTATTGATTATATGATGATCAATGAAGTGCTCTCCCCAGCTCTCATCAAAGAACATTCAGGGATTGCTCGTCCAAGCTACTGGAATAGAGCAAGTGATCATTGCCCTCTTTTTGTGGAGATTCTTCCCGATGCCCTAACTCCTACCTCTTCTCCTGGAGCACTTGCTCAATGAGCTCTCTGGTGCGCTTGAGATTAAGCTCCATATCCAAGGAGAGAGCACGCTGATGACAGGCGGCACGAAGGACCGATTGCTCGTCACTCTCCAAGCGCCTCTGCCAGTGGAGAACAGCTTTCCTGAAAGCTTCTACATCATTAGGATTCTTCATCACAGAGCCATGTACTCCCTCTTTGAGGATTTCGGCACAACCATTGAAAGCCGTTGTGATCACTGGCAAACCAAAGAGAAGAGCTTCTAGAGAAGCATTAGAAAAAGGATCGTAGAGTGTGGGTAGAATGAAAAGATCGGCAGCACGATAGAGAGGCTCTATATTCGCAGTCGCTCCCCAGAAGCGAATCCTCTGAGAAAAACTCTTTTGAGGGGTTCCCTTTCCAACAATCCATAAATGGAGATTTTCTCCTCCCTCCTCCTGCTCAATCTGCTTGAGAACTTCTAGGGCAATAGCCCCTCCTTTTCGCTTCCAACCAGAACCAACAAAGAGCAGAATAAACTCTCCAGGCTTGATTCCAAGAGCTTCTCGTGCTGCATGGCGCTCTTCCATTGTGAGGAGAGGCTTGGGGGGAACACCATTAGGAATAATGCTGATACGATCGGCTGGAAAATGAAAATGATTCTCAATTTCTTGAGCTACCATGGAAGAATTAGCAATGATTCTGGTAGTGGAATTAGGAGAGAAAAGCTTCCTCTCAAGCGCTAGAAGTCGACGATGATGAGGACTCAATGATGTGAAAAAACTCTTCCAAGCTGGCTCTCTTTCTTGACGATGCTTGAGCCAAGCAGCATGGACTCCATCACCTGCCCGAAAGAGATCACACCCAGGAATACGCTCTAAGGAGAAGAGCAAATCAACAATTCCTCGCCTCTTGAGCTCTAAGGCTTCTTGTGCCAAGGAAGAGCATCCCTTTTGTGGGAAGAAGATGGTCTCTCCTCCCGGCCAGTCCTCCTTAGGCCAAGCTCCATCATTGAGCAAAAGGACGCGGTAACCTTGCTCTAGTAGTCCTCTGGCAAGCCGTTTTAAATAGACTTCAGCCCCTCCTACCTTGGAGTAACCACGTCGAAGAAACCCGATCGTCTTCGCCAAAGTAGTCTCATTGTTAGGAAGGATTGCTTTCATGAATTTCTAAACATACCATTTTCAGTAAAAATAGCTCTCCTCCACGAGAAAAATCTTATGCCCTCTGCTTCCAGTGACTCTTCCTCTACCGATAAGAAGCTAGCATCTGATTTCCTCTCCTACTTAGAGATCACTCGTCACTATTCTCCAAGAACAGTGCGAGCTTACCGGCAGGCTCTTGCTCACTTTCATCTCTTCCAACCAAATCTTTCTTGGCAAGAAGTGAGTGCTGATGATTGTCGCAACTATCTTCTTGAGTTAATGAAAAAAGAAGCCTCTAGAGCGACCATCCGCCTGCGCTTTGCGGCACTTCGCTCTTTTTTTAATTATCTCACTGAGCATCATCACTACGCGAGCAATCCACTCCTAGAAATTTCTCTTCCTCCATTAAAAAAATCACTTCCTCATTTTCTCACACTCCCTCAAGTCACCGAACTTCTAGAACATCCCACACAGAGAGAAAAATCAAAACAAGCTCCTCCCTGGATGCATGCTCGTGATAAGGCTATATTAGAACTTTTTTATTCTTCTGGATTGCGATTATCCGAGCTTGTGGGACTCGATATCGATGACCTCAATATCACTGAGGAGAGCGTGCGTGTTCTTGGAAAAGGCTCTCGCGAGCGCCTCTTGCCAGTGGGAAAGCTCGCTCTGGAAGCCATTGAGTACTACTGTCAACTAGCAAAAGTGAGCAGCGGCCCTCTCTTCTTGAATAAAAGCCGCTCTCGCCTCAGTGCCACGGCTGTTTGGCAAATGCTCAAAAAATATTTACGCGATCTTGGCTTCCCCGCAAGCTTAAGCCCTCACTCCCTTCGACACTCCTTTGCTACTCATCTGCTTGATCGTGGAGCAGATTTACGAAGTATCCAAGCATTCCTAGGACATGCTAGCCTGAGCACTACCCAAATCTACACCCATGTTACTACCGAACGCTTAAGAGAAGCTTACAGCCAAGCTCACCCTAGAGCTTGAGAGAAGAACTCCCATTTGATGGCAGAGAAAATTTTTTACGATTTCTTTTTTAGAAAGCCCTCTTTCTGAAAACTTCACGATGAATAAACACAAATCACTCTTTTCTAAAAAAAATTGGAGGACCTTTCCTCTGATATCCTTGATGAGCGCTTTTTCACAGTCTCATTTTCAAAAAGATTTTTCTTAAAAAAATCCGCATGGTTTTTGCTTTTTTGCCGTTTTGCCTTTTTGATTTCAAGTTCTCAACTTTTTTTCAAAAGAAAGAACCATCTTTCCGTTTTTTTATAAAACCATCAACACTGCAGCGACACTCTCCTGGATTCCCGCATTCGGAGGAATGACGGAACTATAGATGGAGTGAGTCTTCTAGGCTAGTGCTCCTCTATGAGAGCATTTTAACTTAAGTTATAGCCATATATTATAGCGCTGCTCTGGTACTCAAAGCTGCAAGTACTGGGTATATACTGAGTTTCTGCGCTCCTTGTTTCTTCTACTGCCATTGGCTATTATTTTATTTAAAATGCCCAAATCATTTTACTTTGGAGAGTAGTGAACACGAATCTATCGCCTAGACTCCTCTTCATCATCGGAATCAGAAGATAAGTCCAAATGATGGCTCTTCTCTGACGTTTCCTCTGTCGTGATAGGGGAAGAAATTTTTTGAGGAGTTTGAGCATTGCGTGGCAACCGGAACAATCTACTTCGCTCTGCTTCAAATGCATCATACTTTTCATCATCACCAAAAATTTTTCGAGTGATCTCATAAGTAGAAGAAATTGGATCAACTCCTCCAAAGGAACCGTGATATGCTTCCTTTTCAGAATTTATAGCCATTTTTTTCTTCTCTTCTACTGAAGTTAAATCATTATTTTCCAATGCTTCAAATTGTTCTAAACGAAATGCGTTGGCTTTTGAATAGAGCTGTTTTGAAATCTCTGATGTTTGCTCTTTTTGAGCATTATCGCTATTCTCAATCATCTGTAGATGAATAAAAAGCATGGCTTCGACTTTTTCCCCCAAAGACATAGCTTCTTGAAAAAAATTGCTTTCTGATTGCTCTGGATCCTCTAATAAGGATTGATTGGATGGAGTATTTATTATTGCTAAATCATGCTCTCTAGCCTTCCTGATTGTTTCAATAGCGCATTGATTATAGGCCAAAAGAGCAGCACGCACACCCTCTTCACTTTCTTTCGACACCCATATTCGATATCGATGCTGGAAATAAGAAACTTCATAATTACTCGCTTCGATAATTCGATCACAGATTTGATTGTTCGATCCACTTAATAAATAACCTGTCTTCTTCAAATACATTTCACCTAACATTTGAGAAGCTTTCGCAGTCTGTTCATAAATCCCTGCTATCCCACTAGTATCCCCTTTCTTTAGCTCTTCTGCTTGCTGCTTAAGAAAAAGAAACTCTTTCTCAAAACTAACTGCTGCATTTCCATACACCTGAGCAACTCCATGATCCTCTCGCTCTAAGGCCACTGCTTGTGCTTCATAGGCCTGAGCAGCAGCACGATTAGCTTGAGCTGACTGTTCATAAATTTTCGCTAATTCCGTTTGTTTGTTTATGTCTTGAGTATCTCCAAAGACTTTCGCTTTCTTATGAAGAGAATCAGCTTGATAAGCATAATTCTGAGCTATGTAAGCGTAACATTGAGGAATTGATAAATCTTCTACATATTGAGGCAATCTCACTGCTTGTTCTCCATAGGCCTTGGCAGCATATTGACTCGCTTCTGCAGCCCTCGCATAAATCCCTGCCATCCCACTAGTATCCCCTTTCTTTAGCTCTTCTGCTTGCTGCTTAAGAAAAAGAAACTCCTTCTCAAAACTAACTGCTGCATTTCGATAAGCCTCAGCAACTCCATGATCCTCTCGCTCTAAGGCCACTGCTTGTGCTTCATAGGCCTGAGCAGCAGCACGATTAGCTTGAGCTGACTGTTCATAAATTTTCGCTAATTCCGTTTGTTTGTTTATGTCTTGAGTATCTCCAAAGACTTTCGCTTTCTTATGAAGAGAATCAGCTTGATAAGCATAATTCTGAGCTATGTAAGCGTAACATTGAGGAATTGATAAATCTTCTACATATTGAGGCAATCTCACTGCTTGTTCTCCATAGGCCTTGGCAGCATATTGACTCGCTTCTGCAGCCCTCGCATAAATCCCTGCCATCCCACTAGTATCCCCTTTCTTTAGCTCTTCTGCTTGCTGCTTAAGAAAAAGAAACTCCTTCTCAAAACTAACTGCTGCATTTCGATAAGCCTCAGCAACTCCATGATCCTCTCGCTCTAAGACCACTGCTTGTTCTCCATAGGCCTTGGCAGCATGATGACTCGCTTCTGCAGCCCTCGCATAAATCTCTGCTACCCCACTAGTATCCCCTTTCTCTAGCTCTTCTGCTTGCTTCTGGAGCAAAGAAAACTCTTTCTCAAAACTAACTGCTGCATTTCTATAAGCCTCAGCAACTTCATGATCCCCTCGCTCCAAGGCTATTGCTTTTTTTAAATTAGATATTTTAATCTCAGCTCCAAGAACGAGAAAGTTATCCCGCCGTTTTTGTGCTTCTAATTTCTGATACTCAAGTTCTGCTATTTTTTTGTTTCCAGAGAAGAGAGCGTTGATGCGAGCACTACGAGTCTTGAGAACTTCAGGATCAGCCCAACCTGTTATTGAATGGTACATCCTCAGCAATGTTTGTGGCACGCCAAGAAAGGTAGCATAAGCTTTATCACAGAATTTTTGAAAAATTGTGCGGTTAGCCTGTTGTTCGTCTGGACTAGGAATGGTTAAGCCCACTCCACTCCATGTTGCCAATTGTTGAGAAGAGCTGGCTGCTGAAGAGGATTCCAGGTCCGTAGAATTTGACTTAATATTTGATCCAATGGAGGAAGAATCACTGGAAGGAAAGTACATGCTCATTGGTATTGATGATGCGATAATGCTCGTTGTGGCTCCTCTGAGAGTTCAATGATAATAGAATATTGAAGAAAAAATATAAAACCTTCAGAAGTTTTCTCGCAGCTTAGAAGTCTCTCCAGTTTTTTCTAACTCTTTCCTAACTCTTAGAAAAAATTAAAAAGAATCATTAAAAACAGTGGAGCACTTAAATAGATTTTTTGACTTTTTTTGATTTAACGATCTAAAAAAAGATAGAGGATAGCCCCTCTTTTAGAAGAGGAGAAGATAAAAAGCAAAAAATCTCTCTTGTCAAAATAGTGTGAGAGCTCTATATTCTCGAACCTCTATTTTTCATTGATCCCAACGTTATTGTCTTAGTTTCTCAACATGCTCCTCTCCACTCTCGCATCGATTGTTCCTATGGAAGCGGAACCAATTTTTGCTAAGGCACTGAAAGAGTGGATGACTCAAGATTGGCTGACCAATTCGATCTTTGTCTCTCTGTTGCTGATGGTCCTCTTGGTTTGGTGGGCGCACTCCTCGACTCGAAACATGGAGCTTATTCCCTCAGGGAGACAGAACTTTTTTGAATTTATTGTTGCTGGACTTTATGAGTTTTTTGAAGGAATTGTCGGCAAGCATGTGATTGGAAAAGCCTTTTCTCTTCTAGCCACTCTTTTTCTCTACATTGTTGCTTCCAATTGGTTTGGCTTGCTTCCTGGAGTTGGTTCTCTGGGTTGGCAAGAAAACAATGGTGAGTTCTTACCGCTTCTCAGGCCAGCTACTGCTGATATGAACACCACCATCGGCCTAGCCGTGGTCTTTATGTTCTTCTGGCTCTTATGGACATTACAAGAAGTAGGTCTTCGAGCTTTCTTAAAACATCTCTTTGGAGTCAAAGGTGGTGTTCAAGGAATCATGTCTTTTCTGCTGATGCCTATTTTCTTCTTTGTAGGAATTATTGAGGTGATCTCGATTCTTATTCGTCCTGTTTCCCTTTCCTTGCGACTTTTTGGAAATGTTTTTGCAGGAGAAAATCTCATGAACACGATGATGGCCATGGGAGAAACCTTACACTTCCCCATTTGGCTGGCTAAGCTCACGAGTGTTCTTCTACCTGTTCCCTTTTACTTTCTGGAACTTCTCATTGGAGTTCTTCAAGCTTTTGTTTTTGCTCTACTCTGTGCTGTTTATCTCAATCTCTCCACAAGTCATGAGGAAGAGGAAGCTGAAAATCACTAACCAACAATTCTATAACCACTTTTGTTCTCGGGATCGTGCCAAGTGTGCGAGCGGGAACGAACATACATATACAACCAACCTACATCTATGATTATTCCTACACTATTAGCTGATGCCGCTACTTCAGGCATCACCGGTAGCTTCACCCTTGGTGTTGCAGGCGCTGGAGCTGCTTTGAGCATCGGTTTTATTGGAGCTAAGGCTGTTGAGGCTATTGGCCGTAATCCAGGCTCCTTCGGCCGTGTTCTCACACTCTCCATTATTGGCATGGCTCTTGCTGAATCGATTGCGATCTACGCACTCATTCGTGCTTTCACTGGTCAATAACATTCATTCCCTTAAAAATTTTACTTGCTCTTGCAGTTGCAGCTCTACTTCAAAGAGTTCCTCAGTGACTTCTCATTGCTAGTAAATTTTTAAGGGATCCTCCTCTTCGTCATTTTTCCCCAACTCTTCATTATACAAGTTGTTACCTTTTCTTCTTAAAAGGATTCTTACTCCATTGCAGAGAATGATTTCATGAAAGTACTTACCGATCTCTTCGAAAATTTTGGAGTCGATTGGCCAAAGTTTTTGGCTCAAACGATTCTCTTTCTCATTGTCTACTCTATTCTGCGTCGCTATGCCTTTGCACCTGTTCTTGCGATGCTTGAAGAGCGCCGCCACCGCATTGAAGAAGCTCAACTTAATGCTGAGAAAATCAAAAAGCAATTAGCAGAAGCAGAAGTGCGCTATGAGGAAATTCTTCGCAAAGCCAATCTCGATGCCCAAAGAATGATTCAAGAAGCACATGCTAGTGCAGAAAGTTTTATGGCCAAGGAGACACAACGTGCCATTAAGGAAGCTGAGAACATTCTTGCTCGAGCTCAAGAAGTCATGGCTATTGATCGTCAGCGCATGATTGAGGAGGTGAAAGGTGAAATGCTCCAACTCGTTGTGGCAACCACTGCTAAGGTAACTGGAAAAATCCTTACTCCAGAAGATCAACAGCGCCTCGCCAAAGAAACTGCTGCTGTACTCACGTCGTAACTGAACACCTGCATAGAGCCATGAAACTTTCTCGTGAAGCAAAGCACCATGCCCGTCGACTCTTTGACGCTTCTTTTCTCAACGGCCGTCTTGATCCAAAAACATGCTTAGCCCTAGCTGATACTCTCCTGAGCTCACGACCACGTTTTGTTGATGCCATCCTTCAAGAACTGATGCGCTTAGTACGGCTCGAGCTCAATACTCACGAAGCTCTCATCCAAAGTGCTACTCCTCTAGATGCTTGCTCAGAAGCTCAAATAACGGCGGCTCTTCGAGCACGTGATGATCAAGCAACTATTGCAGTGGCACTCGAGCCTTCTCTTCTAGGAGGGGTGCGCATCCGTCTTGGGAGTGATGTCTGGGATGGAAGTGTGGCCGCCAAACTAGAGAAGATAAAAGCCCCTACCTCTCTCTAGAGACTACTGACTGAGGATATCCTACTACAACTCCACCAGAAATCACTTTTTTCTCAACAACCCAAAAATCAAGTAGCATTTTTTCTCCAATATCTTCTCTTTCCTATTTTCTTACTTCTTTTTCATGCTAACTCACCGCTAACTTTTAACTTCCACTATGAGTACTCTCCTACAAGAACTAGAACAAAAAATTGAAGCCTTTCACTCCTCCGCTGTTACTAAAAGTAATGTGGGCGTTGTCCGAGAGCTAGGTGATGGAGTAGCCAGAATTGAAGGCCTTAGTGAAGTCATGCTCAATGAAATGTTGCAATTTCCTGGGGGTATCTATGGTTTGGCTCTCAATTTAGAGGAGACCGAAGTAGGAGCGATTATTCTTGGTGATTACACAAAAATTAGTGAAGGAGACGAAGTCACCACTACTGGTCGCTTGCTTCAAGTTCCTGTTGGGAAAAAACTTCTTGGTCGTGTTCTTGATGCTCTCGGTCGCCCTCTTGATGGAAAAGGGGATCTGGGTAGTAGTGAGTTTTATCCTGTAGAGAAAATTGCTCCTGGTATTATCAAGCGCCAGAGTGTTAGCCAGCCAGTCCAAACAGGAATCATGGCCATTGATGCTATGGTGCCTATTGGTCGTGGTCAGCGTGAACTTATTATCGGTGATCGTGCCACCGGAAAAACTACGATTGCTATTGATACAATGATTAACCAAGCCCGCATTAACCGTGCTGGTGAAGAGAGTGGAGATCCTCATTTCCGTCCTCTCTACTCGATCTACGTGGCCATTGGTCAACGTGTCGCCAACGTTGCTCGTGTTATTAGTGCACTCGAAGCTCATGATGCACTCAAGTACACCATTGTGATTTCCTCCACAGCATCCACTCAAGCTGCTGACCAATACATTGCTCCTTTTGCTGGAGCAGCGATGGGAGAATGGTTCATGGATCATGGGATGGATGCCTTAATCATCTTTGATGATCTCTCCAAGCATGCTGTAGCTTATCGTCAAATTGCTCTTCTTCTCAAGCGTCCTTCTGGACGTGAGGCTTATCCCGGTGATGTTTTCTACTTGCATAGCCGCTTACTCGAGCGTTCTGCACGCCTCAGTGAGAAAGCAGGCAATGGATCACTCACAGCTCTTCCTATTATTGAAACACAAGCAGGAGATGTCTCGGCCTACATTCCAACCAATGTGATTTCCATCACCGATGGTCAAATCTATCTAGAAACAGATCTTTTCTATCAAGGTATTCGTCCGGCTATTTCGGTGGGACTTTCTGTTTCTCGTGTTGGCTCTGCAGCTCAAATTAAAGCGATGAAACAAGTCGCAGGAAAGCTCAAAGGAGATCTGGCTCAGTATCGTGAATTGGCAGCTTTTGCACAATTTGGAAGTGATCTTGATGCTCGTACCAAAGCTCAACTGGACCGTGGTCAGCGTATTGTCGAGCTTTTCAAGCAGGCTGGACATCACCCTCTCTCCGTGGAGTTACAAGCAGCCATTCTCTGGGCCATGCAACAGGGATATTTTAATAATGTTGCTGTTGAGAAAATCAAAGCGTATCAAGCAAAAATGGAGGAGTTCTTACTCACCCGTAAGGGATCCCTCCTCAACGATCTGCTCACAAAAAAAGCTTTTGATCAAGCATTAGAAAAAGAATTCCAAGAAGCTCTTGAAGAGTTCAGAAACATTGTTGTTCTTGATTAGTTTTTTAGCTCTCAGGGGAATAGATGCTCATGATTGATTCTAACTTCTTCTAGCAGCTTCATCCTCCAAACGAATTGATTCTCAAACATGCCTAATACCCGCGACATTCGCCGCCGCATCAAGTCGGTTAAGAGTACTGCTCAAATTACCAAAGCCATGGAAATGGTTGCCGCTTCTAAGATGCGTCGTGCTCAACAAGCAGCAACAGCTGGACGTCCTTATGGAGAGGTCCTCAATGATGTTCTTGTCTCTTTGTGCGATCATATCGATGAGGAAGCTCATCCTCTACTGGCTCGACGTGATGTTAAAAAGACACTTGTCCTTCTGCTCACTTCTGACAAAGGACTCTGTGGAGCTCTCAATACTCACGTACTCCGAGATGCTGCTCTCCTGGACCATCAATCAACACTCTTTATTGCTCTAGGACGTAAAGGATCTGCTTTTCTTCAGCGCACTGGCTATCGGATGATTGCTGATTTTTCACTACCCGATCATCCTACCTCTGCCCAAACAAAGCCTATTTCCCAACTCTGTTTAGATCAGTTTCTCTCTGGCGCAGTCGATCGAGTCACCATTCTCTATCCTAAGTTTATTAACACTCTGATACAGCGTCCTCTCCATCTCCAATTACTTCCTATCACCATGGAAAGGAAAAGTGGAGAGACTCCTTCTGCTCTTGCTTCCAGCACCTCTTCTTCTAGAAAAGCACTTCCCGATGGAGAAGCTACCGGAGAATATCTCTTTGAGCCAACTGTAGAGAGTGTGCTCGATGCTATTTTACCCTATTCTTTCCATTTTGAGGTTTTTCAAAAAATCCTCGAAGAGCGTGCTTCCGAGCAGAGTGCTCGTATGGTTGCCATGAAAGCTGCTACCGATAATGCTAAGAAACTGGTGAAAGATCTGACCTTAGAATACAACAAAGCACGTCAAGCTAGTATCACCACGGAGCTCCTAGAAATCACCACGGCTCAAATGGTCCTTAACTAATTTTTGGAAAAAGAATCATTCTTCTCTCTTCTTTTAGAATCTCATGCCTCTCCATCAACTTTTAACTTCAACTTTTAACTTCACTTATGTCACTGAATAATATTGGTAAAATCACTCAAATCATCGGTCCTGTTGTGGATGCCGAATTTGATCTTAAGAATGGACCTCTTCCAAAAATCAATGAGGCACTAGAAGTCGAGCATTCTTATGAAGGTATTAGCTTTAAAGTTATTCTCGAAGTTCAGCAACAGCTTGGTGAAAACTGGGTGCGTGCTATCGCCATGTCCTCTACCGAAGGACTCCAGAGAGGATTGCCCATCAAAGCTCTGGGACAACCAATTTCTGTTCCTGTAGGAGAAGGTATTCTTGGGCGTATCATGAATGTTACTGGAGAACCTGTGGATGAGCGCGGTCCTATTGAGGCTGTTAAATATTATCCTATCCATCGTGATGCTCCTGCTCTTATTGACCAGAACACAAAAGCTGAAGTTCTTGAAACTGGGATCAAAGTCATTGACCTTATTTGCCCTTTCATTAAAGGTGGCAAAGTTGGAGCTTTTGGTGGTGCTGGAGTAGGGAAAACTGTTGTCATTATGGAGCTCATTAACAATATTGCTAAGGGACATGGTGGTTACTCTCTCTTTGCTGGTGTTGGAGAGCGCACTCGTGAAGGCAATGATCTCTATCACGAAATGAGCGAAGCAGGTGTTATCGTTCAAGAAGAACTGAAAAAATCAAAAGTAGCCTTAGTTTACGGACAGATGAATGAACCTCCAGGAGCTCGTCTGCGTGTCGCCTTGAGTGCTCTTTCGATGGCAGAATATTTTCGCGATGAAATGAATCAGGATGTTCTTCTCTTCATTGATAACATCTTCCGCTTCTCTCAAGCAGGCGCTGAAGTTTCAGCACTCCTTGGACGTACTCCCAGTGCCGTAGGATATCAACCAACCTTAGCCTCTGAAATGGGCAATCTTCAAGAACGCATTAGCTCTACAAAAAAAGGATCAATTACTTCCTTTCAAGCTGTCTATGTTCCTGCTGATGATTTGACGGATCCAGCACCTGCCAATACCTTTGCCCACTTGGATTCAACTATTGTCCTGGAGCGCTCAATTGCTGAACTGGGTATTTATCCAGCTGTTGATCCTCTGGCTTCCACCTCAAAAGCTCTTGCTGCTGATATTGTGGGCGAGGAGCACTACCGTGTTGCTCTTGGTGTTCAGAAAGTTCTTCAGCGCTACAAAGATTTGCAAGATATTATTGCTATTTTAGGAATGGATGAATTGTCACCAGAGGACAAGCTCACAGTCCATCGTGCTCGTAAGATTCAACGTTTCCTCAGCCAACCTTTCCATGTAGCAGAAGTTTTCACTGGTACTCCTGGTGAGTATGTCTCTGTTGCTGAAACAATCCGTGGCTTCCAAGAAATTTTGGCTGGAGAGCATGATGCTCTTGATGAAGCTGACTTTTATATGAAGGGAACTATTGATCAAGTTGTTGCTGCCGCTAAGAAAAACTAAACAGCATGTCCACCTTGCACCTTCAAATCGTCACTCCCGAAGCACTCGCTTTTCAAGCAGAGGTGAGTGATGTTCTCGTTCCTGGTGTGGAAGGAGAACTTGGCATTCTCCCGCAACATGTCCCTTTCATGACGCAGATTCTTCCTGGAGAATTACGTTTCCACCAACAAGGAAAGGAGATCCGTTTTGCTGTGGGAGGAGGCTTCTTGGAAGTGCGTCCAGATCGTGTTTCTGTTCTTACAGACATGGCCATGGAAGCAGGAGAGATCAATGAGCAAGAAGTTCTCACTGAAATAGCTGAAGCTCAAGAAGTGATCAAAGCAAATCGGCTTTCCAAAGAGGAATTAGCTACTCTAGAGGATTCTCTACAACGCTCATTAGCCAAGCTCCGTGTCAAGCAGCGCCCTTAAAAGAGCTTTTATAGATCATGAATCTTCTAGAAAAAATTGACTCCGATCTCAAAGAGGCGATGAAAGCTCGCCACACTTTTGAAGTGGCAACGCTGCGCATGCTCAAGTCTGCACTAAAATACGCAGCCCTTGAAAAAGGAGGAGCAGCAACCACGCTTACCGATGAGGATGTTCTACTTCTACTGCGCAAACAGATTAAACAGCGTGAAGATTCTTCTCGGAGCTTTGAGCAAGGAGGTCGCCTTGAGCTTGCTGAAAAGGAAAAGAGAGAAATTGCTCTCATTCGCCATTACTTGCCTCAAGAGCTCTCAGAAGAAGAACTCGCTTCCCTCATTCAAGAGGCTCTTGAGGAAGTAGGAGCAACTTCTAAGGCCCAGATGGGAGCTGTGATGAAAGTGGCACAAGCCAAAATAGCAGGAAGAGCTGATGGACGAACCGTGAGCACCATTCTTCAGCGTCTCTTATCCTCGCTCTAGAGTATATTCTATCTCAAAGTGGAGGAAGAATGACTCTGACTTTTTGGGAAAGATTTTAGAAAAGTTCTGCTTGAAAAAATTTCTTTTCCTCAGCAAATCGAATGCCTGCCCCCAGTAGTCGTATCGGTTGCTGGTTCCGCTGATAAACTTCCTGCAGAAGCCATTGATAGGTTGCCTCGTTAGCCTGGGAGCAGGAAAACTCTTTGGTGATTTTTTTAAAATCAGCAAATTTTATTTTGATGAAGGCTTTATGAATCGATCGCTCTGGAGCTTTGAGATGGTACTCTAAGAGCATCTCGGAGGCCAGAGCATGCATTGCTTGAGAAGAAGCTCGTAAGGTCATAAGATCCTGAGGAAAAGTTTTCTCATGACTAAGTGACTTAGCAATCCGATGAGTCACCACTTCACGATGATCTTCTCCACGAGCAAGGTAGTAGAGTTCTCTCCCCCATTTCCCGAACTGTTCGGTCATTTGAAGGAGACTGAGACGCTGCAAATCACCACAGCTTCTAATACCAGAGGAGTGAAGACGTTGAGCACTTTTAGGACCAATTCCCCAGATTTTTTCAATCGGTAGCAGAGCCATAAATGTTGGAATTTCATGAGGTAAAATAGCAAATTGACCATTCGGTTTTCGCCATTCGCTAGCGATTTTAGCGAGCATTTTATTGGGAGCAATACCAGCTGAAGCACTCAAGCCTGTTGACTTTATAATGCGAGCTCTTAACTCTTTGGCAAGATCCCAAGCATACCTGCTATGATTGGTCACATCGAGAAAAGCTTCGTCAAGAGCTAACGGCTCAACGAGTGGTGTATATTCCCGGAAAAGAGCTCTCAGGCGGACTGCTTCCTGTTCATAGAGTTCCATACGCACAGGTAAGAATCGAAGTATTGGACATTTCTTCTTAGCCAGTCTGCCAGACATTCCAGAGTGAATGCCAAAACGACGAGCTTCATAGTTGCAGGTAGTGATCACGCTGCGAGGGCCATCTCCACCAACAGCAATCGGGTGACCTATTAGCCACGGCTGCTCTCTCATTTCTACAGCAGCATAGAAACAGTCCATATCCAGATGAATGATTTTACGTAGGAGAAACTTCTCATTCATGGTCATGATTTATCATCAGAAAATATTTAGAAAATGATAGGCAAGAGTTTGATCAAGGCTCTAGAACTTACCTTTAGCAACATAGCAGTAAAGGAGGAGATCACTAAAAAAAACCAAACAAGGATTCTCTTAACCCAGGTATTTCATACTGATCATGAGGAGGAGGCCGGCATGAAATATTCAGATGAACACTCCATCCTGAAGTTTGGAAACTCTTGGAAGTTCTAATCCAACCAAAGATGATCTCAACGAGACTACTACTTGATTGCTGCCCAAACACGATGGACATCATCATGTTCTTGAAGCTTCTCTAAAAAGAGACCAACGTTATAGCGTTCTTCTTCAGTCAAGGGAGGAAAATTCTTGGCAACATAACCGATTTCACTGGTAATTACTTTCCAACCATGCTCGGAGAGCCAGGTAGCAAGAGCATGCACTGCTGTTCTCTCAGTGATGAACCTAGCTCCAAGAGCCTCCTGCGGTATATCGTCATTTTGATGATGGTTCAGAGGCTCCACCTCATTAGCGCCTGCCTCAATAGCAGCTTCTTCCAAATCAGCTTGAAGATTGGTTGTGTAGGCTTCTACTAAACCAACATGATCAAAGAGAAACTTGTTACTTCCTGGAACTCCAAGTTGAGCTTCTCGAAAGAGAACACGAATTTCGGGAGCCGTTCGATTATTGTTATCGGTAAAAACTTCTACAATGACGGGAATTTTATGAGGGGCATATCCTTCAAAAACAATATGTTCAAGTGCCATTTTTTCATCACCACTACCAGAAGCTTTCTGGATGGCACGCTCAATGACATCACGTGATACGCTCTCTTTTTTAGCTTTGTCAATGGCAGCAGCTAAACGAGCATTATGATGGGGATCAGCTCCTCCGTGACGCGCAGCGATGGTGATTTCACGAACAAATTTTCCTGTAGCTTTCGATTTTTTCAGTGAAGAAACCTCACGCTTTGCTAAGAGCCACTGACGTCCCATAGAAACTGCATCTGAGTCTTCTGGCTTATTGTGAAGTTTGAGGATCAACAACCTCAACAGGAATACTCACAGCCATATCAAAGGTTAGCGAATCAGCATCAAACCCATATTTTCCTTTGATGTTTTTAATACGATAAGGAATGTTAACTAATCCTGGAGTGTGTGTTTGAAAATGGTAAAATGTGTTACCCAAGAAATGCCATTCTGATTGATCATCTTCGTAGCTTAATATTTGATTGCTACTAAGAGTACGATCCTTCTCCCAAGCAGCTTGATCTAGGCGACCTTGATAAAGACTACTGTTCAAATCTAGAGCAAGAAGCATTTTCTCACCTGCTAATAAGGTAATTTTATTAGGTAGAGTATAGTGAAGAGTACCATTGTTAGCAGACTGAGCTAGCTTGATGAGTTCACTTGATTGAAGGCTAACATGAATTTTCCTTAGGTGATCATCTTCAATTGTTGATTGAATCAAAGAACTTGGATCAGCTGCATGGGCTGTTTGCACCAGAGCATGACTGGTGAAGAGGAGAAGAAGAGAACAAAAAAAAGTGAGTTTCTGAAATTTCATGAGAGGGTAAAAGTGAGAAGTTCTAGTTAGAAGTCTTCATTAGCAAATTTTAGGTTGGGAGATTTTTCTCTCAATTCCCAAAAAGGATATTCAACAATAATCAGATGGTCAACTTTAAAAATAATCTCTACTCCGTCACAACAGGAGTTGTACTCATGCGCTTACGGGCAGTAGGATCCAAAATTTTCTTTCGAAGACGAAGACTCAAGGGGGTCACTTCGACATACTCATCATTGGCAATATATTCTAGGGAGCGCTCCAGGGTCATTTTCAGTGGAGGAGTCAGTGAAATTCCTTTCCCATCACCAGTACTGCGCATGTTCGAGAGTTTCTTCGCTTTGCAAGGATTAACAGGCATATCATCAGGGCGAGCATTCTCACCAATAATCATTCCGACATAAACCTCTTCCTGAGGCCCAATAAAGAGGCGACCTCGCTCTTGAATAGTATCCAGGGCATAGGCCATACTTGTTCCATTTTCCATGGAAATGAGAACACCATTATTGCGAGTAGGAATTTCTCCTTTGTAAGGAGTATATTCTTTGAAGAGATGCGACATGATACCATGTCCCTTGGTGGCGTTGACTAGATCTGTCTCAAAGCCAATGAGTCCACGCGTTGGGGCCAGTGCTTCGACAGTGACGCTGTGAGCTTGATGCTCCATGGAGATAATATCAGCTTTCCGAGCAGCCAAACTTTGGAGGATATCGCCTAAATTCTCCTTGGGAACATCAATGTATACGCTCTCCAGTGGTTCAATGAGGTTTCCTTGATCATCACGCTTGAAGATAACTTCTGGGCGGGAGACAAGAAGCTCAAAACCTTCGCGACGCATCTGCTCGACAATGATGGCAATTTGCATCTCTCCACGAGCTTTAATTTGAAAATGACCAGCTGTTTCGGTGTCCTTGACTTCAATCGATACATTGGTTCTTGTTTCACGAAGTAAGCGCTCACCAATTTGACGAGCTGTGACTAGCTTCCCTTCCTTTCCAGCTAGCGGTCCATCATTGATACAAATCTTCATCGTAATGGTGGGAGGATCAATATCAACAAAAGCAAGTGCCAAGCGCTCTTCACTATCGGTTATCGTTTCTCCAATGAAAACATCCTCAAAGCCAGCTAAGCCGATAATATCGCCTTCGGAAGCTTCCTTGAGTTCAACTTTAGCAAGACCTCGATGTCCAAAGAGGGCCGTAACATTCTTTTTTTCTTTTTTCCCATCTTGGTGAATACAGACAACTTGGTCTCCAACTTTTACCTTGCCACTGATGATTCGACCGTAAGCAATTCTTCCCAAGTAATCACTCCAGTCCAAATTGGAAACGAGCATTTGAAAATAAGAGAGATCTGATTTTCTCGGGCAAGGGATATGTTTAATGATGGCCTCATAGAGGGGCTCCATGTTGCTACTCTCTTGGGTGACCTCTGCTTTGGCATAGCCTTGTTTAGCACTAGCATAGACCACAGGAAAATCGAGCTGTTCATCGTTAGCTCCCAGTTCTAGAAAAAGCTCAAAAACCATATCGAGAACTTGATGAGGGCGAGCATTGTCACGGTCGATTTTGTTAATGACCACAATCGGCTTTGCTCCATGAGCAAGAGCTTTCTTTAAGACAAATTTTGTCTGAGCTTGCGGTCCATCATGAGCATCCACCAGAAGAAGCACCCCATCGACCATTTTCATAATTCGCTCGACTTCCCCACCAAAGTCAGCATGCCCAGGAGTGTCAACAATATTGACATGATACTCTCTCCAGTGGAAAGCAGCATTCTTCGCCTTGATAGTGATTCCCTTCTCACGCTCCAAATCCATCGAATCCATGATTCTCTCTTCAGAAGCTTTTGCTTCGTTAGCACGAAAAGTTCCTGCTTGCTTGAGAAGCTGATCGACTAAGGTTGTTTTGCCATGATCAACATGGGCAATGATGGCGATATTGCGTATCGATTCTAGAGATGATTCCATAAAAGTGAGAAAGAGGGGCGACACTATCGATATATTGAGGAAAAATGTCAATCCTCAAGCGAACTTTATAACTGTACGTACTGGAGATGCTCATGAAATAGAAAAATCAGCCACCAAAGAAGCATTCCTAAAACAGCTGTTACTCTACTATTGTCTTTCTAGTCAAAGTCATTTATCTTCCACCGTCCTTATGAAGCGTTACCTCCCTCTCGTTTTATTTTATTTTTGTGCCCTTACTGCTTCTTATGCTATCCCTGAGCAAAATTATTCTTCCAATTACAACGAGCACGTTGCTCCTTTTCTAGCGGAGCACGAAGTTCAATTTTCTTTTCCCAGTGCCGATGGGAAATACCAACTGAGTGCTGTCTGCTTGATTCATCCTAACCCCAAAGGAGTCATTGTGATCCTGCAAGGGCGATGTGAGTCATGGTTGATTTATGGAGAGGTTTTCTATGACCTTTATCAAAAAGGCTACTCCATCTTTGCTTATGATCACCGAGGACAAGGACTCTCCCCTCATCTTGTTGCCAAGAACCCTCAGATAGGACATATCGAGCAGTTTGATGACTACGTCAACGATTTAGAGACTTTCCTCACAACAATTGTTCTACCCACTCATCGGCAAAAGGAAGGGCTCTTCCTGCTCACTCACTCCATGGGAGGAGCTATTGCAACAGCTTATTTGGAACATCATACCTCTCCCTTTGAAGCGGTCGCAATGACTTCTCCCATGTTCAAAATTGATACAGGTTCTTATCTTGCTTACAATCTAGAAGAAACACTCAATGCTACGGCTGATGATATACTCAGTGCTCATCATGATTATTACACCTACAGCGATGCTGAAGAGAATCTTCTCCTCCTTAGCTACCTGGCTTGTTCCCTGGGCTATGGAGAAGAATATGCTCCTGGAGAAACGGATTATAATTTCTCCAAAAAGAAAGATATCTATACTTCAAGCGAACCACGATGGTCGATGATGACTTCTTTTGTCAAAAGCGAACCCAAGGCCATTCTCGGAGGAATTTCTTGGCGTTGGTTGGAAGAGTCGCTACGCATCACTCCTCAATTGCTAGCACAAGCAGATCGTGTCAGCAAGACCAGACTGCTTCTGCTCCAAGCTGGGAGTGATCAAATCATTGTCAATAGTGCTCATGATGAGTTTCTAAAACGCCTCTCTCCAAGAGTACTTGCTAGTAAGATAACCCTTCCCCAAGCACAACATGAACTTCTTATGGAGCAAGATGATATTCGAGAGAGAGTGCTAAACGAAATTGACAACTGGTTTGACTCTGCTCACTAATAGACATCGATGATTGCTACTCAGCTTAGGAGGCAAATTGGTTTTTTTGCTCTTGCTCTCTTCTTTTTTCTTTCGTTTCTTTCAGCTTCAGAAAGCAGGAATCCTTCCCAACAGATGGCTCTAGCAGAACATGCTCTAGCCTCTGGAGCCACTGAGGAGGCTCTTCATCATTTTGAACAAGTCGTAAAAAATCATCCTTTTTCTTCACAGGCAGCTGAAGCTCAATTTCAAATAGCAGAGCTTCTCCTCAGAAAAGGGAATGACAATGCTGCTTTTAAGGCTTATACGACCTTATTGAAAAAATATCCTCAGACGCCTCACTTTCAAGAAGCAGTGGCAGGGCAGATCAACATTGCTAATGCTTATTTGAAAGGGAAAAAAGTCAAGTTTTTGGGAATCCCTCTTTTCACTGATCTCGAGCGCTCGGAGGAGATGTATGAATCAATTTTAGCTAATGCTCCTTATAGCAAATATGGAGCCTTAACGCAGTTTAATCTTGCCCTTTCCCTAGAACGCCAAGGAAAAACGGCAGAAGCCATCGCTGCTTATCAGCGCTTAATCGACAAATATCCCACGAGTCCTATTTGTGATTCAGCACTCTATCAAATCGGCTATGTCTACATGAGTCTGGGAACGCGCGAGGGGTCTCAAGATCTTTCTGCACTGAAGGAGAGTCAGCATAACTTTGAAGATTTTCTTCTTCAATATCCCAATAGTGAGAAATCCAACCAAGCAAGTGAGAATATTCAATCACTGGTAACTCGAGAAAGTAAGGATCTCTTACGTATTGCTCGTTTTTATGATTTTTCTAAAAATTACAAGTCGTCAGCTATCTATTATCGTCAAGTCATTGAAAAGTATCCTCAAACCAGTAGCGCCTCGATAGCCAAAACTCGTCTTTCAGAGCTCAAGAGCTCTGTTGGAGAAGAAGCTCTGCATGTCGGAGAGAAAACTCCTCTCTCTGGAAGCCAAATGGCCATGCGCCGCAACATGGAAGTTGAAGTAGAAACAAAAGCTCTTTCTACCTATAGTGGACCTCCAGAGGAAGAAATAACGCCTCATCCCCAAGAAACTCCTGTTCCACAAATGCGCACAACCTTTAGTGATCTAACACCCGCGTCCAGCCCAAAAAATCCTCCTTCTCCTTGAGCTTCATTATTTCAGATTGCCTTCACCAAATCATGATAACTTTGAGAACATCTGCTCTTCTGGCTTATCTCTTGCTCTCAGCAAAAGAGCTGATCGTTGAAATTCCAAGATACGATCAAACCTCACAAAGAGACCCTAAGCGTCAGAGAATGTATCTGAGATTTATATCAAAGTACCTACGAGGGCTCTCCCTCTTCTTTCTTCTAGGAGTTACTCTCTTCCTTGCAGGATGTGGCTATACCCTTGGTGAAATCAAACCTACAACCATGAGGCGAGTGAATTCTATTTCTGTAGGAACACTCAAGAATGACACGTTGATTCCTCGCCTAGAGTCTCAAACAGCTGATGCAATAGCTAAGCAATTTCAGCAAGATGGAACCTATCGCCTTGAAACACCAGATCGTGCTGATGCTAATTTGATGGGTACTATTGTTAGCGTGAAGCGTCAGCCCATGCGTGTCTACGCTAGCAATGTTATGCAGACTTCCGAGTTTGACCTTATTCTGACCATTGAATTTGTTGTTAAAGATCGACTTACGGGGGTTATCCTTCTGAGAGGTCGAGCTGAAGGTCATGTCCCCTTCTTCATTAATTCAGACAACATCAACTCTGATCTTGTTACCGATCAGAATATCAATTACCCTATTGCCGCCCAGCGAGCAGCAGAGCTCATTGTTAGTCGTGTTTCCGAAGGTTGGTAGTATCTAGTCGATGAAACAAACCTCCATAACGACGTCGTGTAGAAGCATTGTGTGTGGCAGTCATGAGCGCTTTGCGCTGCCCAATTAAGAAAACAAGCTCTCTTCCACGAGTGACACCAGTATAGAGGAGATTGCGCTGCAACAAAAGATATTGCTGCATGGCAAGCGGCATGAGCACCACTGGAAATTCTGAGCCTTGGCTTTTATGAATTGTAATAGCATAGGCTAAGGTGATTTCATCAAGTTCAGAAAAATCATAGGTCACACGACGATCCTCAAAACGAACTTTTACATTCTTCTGAGCAGGATCAATAGAGAGAATGCGTCCAATATCACCATTAAAAACTTCCTTCTCATAATTGTTACTTGTTTGGATAATCTTGTCTCCTTCACGAAAAAGAAGTCCATATGCTTGATGCTCGAGACGATCTGGATGTTTGGGATTGAGTATTTCTTGAAGACGAAGATTCAGTTCATGAACACCCAAGCTTCCTCGATGCATGGGAGCGAGCACTTGAAGATCATCAATGGGATCAAAGCCATAGCGCTTAGGAATACGATCACTCATCAAGGTCATGAGCGAACTAAGCGTTTGTGGAGCATCTTCACGTTCTAGAAAAAAGAAATCGGACTGCTCCTGATGAGGATAACAATCTGGCAATATACCTTCATTGATAGCATGAGCCGCTTGAATGATTTGACTCCCTTGCGATTGACGGAAAATTTCCTTCAAACAAACAACTTTTATTAAACCACTGCGAATAATATCTGGAAGAACTAAACCTGGACCAACACTAGGCAACTGATCGGCATCTCCAACTAAAATTAACCGTGCCTCAGGTGGATGAGCTAAAAGGAGAGAACTCATGAGCGGAACATCAACCATGGAGACCTCATCGATAATGAGGGCATCTCCCTCAAGAGGATGATCAACATTACGTGCAAATGTTCCACGAGCAGGAACAAATTCCAGGAGGCGATGCACTGTCTTTGCTTCTAATCCTGTTGCCATACTGAGCCGTTGAGCTGCACGCCCTGTAGGAGCTGCAAGAAGACAGCGGAGTTTCTTAGCTTTTAAAATGGTGAGTAAAGATTGAAGTAGTGTTGTTTTTCCAACACCAGGACCACCAGTGATAACAACAACACGATGCTTCAGTGCAGTGGCTAATGCTTCACGTTGACTCTCCGAGAGTAGGCGTTTTGTTTTCTCTTCAACCCAAGGAATTGCTTTCTGAGGATCAATCCATGGAGTAGGATTAGGGGCATGAACAAGCTGTTGAAGCTTGCTGGCGATGATTTCTTCGGCAGTGCGAAGATGAGGTAGAAAAATAAGTTCCTCACCACGGATCTTCTCCAAGCTTACTTTCATGTCATGAAGGTGGCGCTCAAGAGCTCCTAGAATAATTTCCTCAGGAACTGCTAGTAGTTCCTGAGCTTTAAAAATCAACTCTTCTTTCGGTAAAGCACAATGACCTTCACCAGTTGCTTCACTCAAAAGATGATCAATGGCACCACGAGCACGCAAGAGGGAATCAGGTTCAAATCCAAGCTTGCTGGCAACCAAATCAGCTGAATGAAATCCAATACCATGGATATCACGAGCGAGGGTATAAGGATTTTTGCGAATGATTTCAATAGCTCCTTCACCATATGTTTTATAAATACGAGCAGCTCGATTGGTACTGATTCCGTGAGCATGCAAGAAAAGCATAATATCACGTACTACTTTTTGTTCAGCCCAAGCTACTTTAATTGATTTGCGTCGCTCACTGCCGATTCCTTCAACTTCTTGAAGACGCTTGGAGTGATGTTCAATAATCTCAAAAACATTTTCTCCAAACTTCTTAACAAGCTTCTTGGCATAAATAGGACCAATACCCTTAATTAAACCACTACCTAGATATTTCTCAATCCCCTCCAGGGAAGTCGGCGGTTGTGTCTTCAGCGTACGTGCTTTGAGTTGAAGCCCATGTTCTCGATCACGCTCCCAAATGCCTTGAGCAGTAATCCACTCTCCTGGAGCCACGGAAGGAACTGTTCCTAGGACAGTGAGAAGACCACGTTGCCCTTGAACATGAACCTTCAGAACAGCGAACCCATTTTCTGGATTATGAAAAGTCACTCGTTCTACAAGACCACTGAGAGCATCTTCAGGACCTCCTGCTATTTTTTTTAGAGAAGGGGAAGAGGAACGTGGCTTCATGAACAATCAATAGTGAAGAGAAGGAGGCAGAGAGAATGCATCTTGATTCCAGCGAAATTCTATTGGCTGAGAAAGAATAATTTCAACCACATCAAAGCGAAAAGGAATATCAGGAAAACCTAAGAGTTGTAGCCAAGAGAGCGCTCCACGCTTAATCAAATTTTCTTTTTTACGATTGATAGAATCTCGAGGAGAGAAATTTTTTTCAAGACGACGGGTTTTCACCTCAATGAAGAGAAGGGTTCCTTTTTCTCGACCAACCAAATCGATTTCTCCTCCTTGAGGAGCTCGATAATTACGATAGAGGATTTTTACACCACGGCGACGCAATACTCTTGCGGCATAACTTTCTCCCCAAGCTCCTAGTGCTATTGCTCCTCGCGAGCTAGAGGGAGGCTTGCGCCACGGGTTTAAAACTACGTCGATGATATTGACAAGGTCCATAGCGGCGCAAGTTCTCTAAATGTTCTCTAGTACCATAACCACGATGACGAGCAAATCCATAATGAGGAAAGAGAAGATCCAGCTCCTCCATCATACGATCTCGCGTAACTTTTGCAATCACACTAGCAGCAGCAATACTTAAAGAACACCCATCTCCTCCAATGAGAGCATGCTGAGGAAATGGGAAATTTTTCACTGGTAAACCATCAACGAGAACATAGGCTGGCTTTTTCTTCAAAGCAACTACGGCACGTCGCATTGCAAGTGCACTAGCTTCTAGAATATTGAGTTCGTCAATCTCTAGCACACTTGCTTCCCCCAGTGCATAAATAACCTCCGCGTGCTCCGTGAGAAAAGTGTAGAGTTTTTGACGAAGAGAGGGAGATATTTTTTTTGAATCATTGAGCTGAGCTAATGATGCTTGGAGCAGATCATCCATTTGTTCTGGGAGGATAACAGCTGCAGCAACCACAGCTCCTGCAAGAGGTCCTCGACCTACTTCATCAACTCCTGCAAGAGGTCGTATTCCTTGTGACCAAAGAAGTTTTTCTTCATCGAGAGTGGGATAAGATTTCAACAATGAGGAAGAAGGACTCATGATGATCAATATTTCACGAACAATAGCATCTTCATGAAGAGAAGAGCTAAAAGTCAAATAAACCACTATTGGAGGTTCTATAGCTGACCTCTCCGAGGAGAGATAACCTATTTTTCTGCAGAACGTTCCTTGACTGTTGTTGCTGACTTTCCTTTGCGTGTGCGTAGATAGTTTAGCTTAGCACGACGAACAGAACCACGTTTCTCGACTTCGATTTTAGCAATCCCAGAGGAATGAAGTGGGAAAATACGCTCCACTCCTTCTCCATAGGAGACACGACGAACTGTAAAGGCAGCATTAATTCCTCTCCCACGACGAGCAATGACAATACCTGTGTAGATCTGAATACGCTCCTTATCACCCTCAATGACGCGTGTGTGAACACGAATGGTATCCCCCACTTCAAAAGGAGTGATCTTACTGTTCATTTGCTCTTTTTCAATAGTCTCAATAATGCTCATAGCCAAAAAAATTAGTCAGTTACTCTACTCCACTTCTCAACCTAATAGCAAGAACTATCACTATATGATCGTGTATTAAATTGAAGGGAGAAGTGTTGGAAATAGAGCAGTTTTTGCTTAAGAGAAGGCCGAAGATCAAAGCGCTATCTACGAATCACTCACTAGTTTAACAGAGTATTTTAGAGAAAGAGAAAAGAAATTTAACACGACTCTTCTCCAAAATAAAATTGGAGGACCTTTCTCCTTACGTCCTTGGTGAGCCCTTTTTCAAAAAGCAGAGATATCTTTAAAAGCAGAAATATCTTCTTTAGTCTTTCTACCAATTTCACACAGTGTCCTTCCCGCTCTCTTCTCTGTTGTTGTTGCTTCCTTTTATCCTTCCCGCTCCCTTTTCGTCATTACCGCCTTCGCGGGAATGACGAAAAAGAGGCGAGAGTAACGAAAGGAGAACGGGAAGGACGTAGTGAGAGGTCGTGAAGTCTGGAAATGGAGCTAGAGCATTTTCACGAACGTTCTAGCCGTGTATTGTGGCGTCACGTTGGTGCTCGAGCCCTCGAGGAGAAGAATAAACGGCTGGTCTGCGTATGGGGCTTGTGCTCCTCGTTGCTGGTACTACAGTGGCGACAACTTCAATGAAAATGCTCTCGTGCCCTTCTATTGATCGCTGTTATTTTGGAGAGCAGTGAAATTTTTAATGAAAGTGAACTTAGAGATAAAAGTTAAAAATAAAAGTTCGCCTCGATTGTACTGGGCCTACTCTCTCCATTTCACCAACGAGTGATGATATCCCCTTTACCAGAAGATCATGATGTTCTAATCTCAGAAAATGCGTTTACTCATTGCAGGAACAGGAGCCTCTGGGGCTCTCTATCTTCAACGTCTTCTTAACTATTTAGAAGGAAAGGGGCATGAGCTCCATCTTGTGCTCAGCACTTATGCCAAACAAGTTATTGCTCAAGAAATCGGCGCCTTGAAGATCCCTGAAGGAACTTATCAATATCAAGAGAACTCGATGAGTGCTCCCTTTGCAAGCGGTTCAGCTCTTTTTGATGCCATGGTAATTATTCCCTGCACCATGGCTACTGTAGGACGTCTTAGCGCAGGAACTAGTGATTCGCTGATTTTGAGAGCAGCAGATGTTTTCCTCAAAGAGAGACGAAAGCTCATCCTCGTCCTTCGTGAAACTCCCTGGAACCTCATCCATGCTCGCAATAGCGTCACTGCCATTGAATCAGGAGCCATCCTGCTCCCAGCTATTCCCTCTTTTTATAGCAAACCTCAAACAGTAGAAGCCTTGGTTGACACCGTTGTTTTTCGAGTTCTCGATCAGCTGGGCATTTATTTGCCAGAAGCATATCGCTGGAGAGAACCTCTTCCTACGCTTCAGCGTGTTGAGAAAGAATAATCGCTACTGATGATTGTTGAGGAGCGTTGCGTGGCGTATCAAACTTTATGTTGAAGAGAGCATTCCCTCGAGAATATTTTTTTGCTTCTCTTGCTACACTCATCGCTCGTCTTCTCTTTAGAACACTCCGGCTACGAGTTCTTGATCGTGCTGGATTTCTCTCATCACCACCATCTGGACCAGTAATTATGACCTTCTGGCACAATCGTATTCCTGCCATTGCTCTGGGATTCTTAAGGAAATATCACCATCACCAACGTCGGGGAGTTGTTGTACTGACCAGCCCTAGCAAAGATGGCGAGATACTTGCCAGGGTGATGGCTAGGCTTGGGATGGGCTCTGTACGAGGTTCGAGTTCACGCCGTGGATTCTTAGCACTACGCGAACTAACGCTCAAACTAGAAGAAGGATATGATCTAGCCATTACTCCTGATGGTCCACGCGGCCCCAAATATTCTCTAGGACCAGGAGTGATTTTCTTAGCACAAAAAACTTCCTTACCTATTTTACCACTTCATGCTCACTACCATCATGCCATGCGGTTGAAGACATGGGATTCCTTTCCAATTCCTCTTCCTTTTTCTCGTGTTGATATTGTGCTTGATTCTTATTGGAGCATTGATCCCTCCCTTAGTAATTTAGAACCAGAGCGTCAAAAGCTCGAAGAACTCTTAAAAAAAGAAGCCCTTGACCTATGATCCTGCTTGATGGAAAAAAAACAGCTGCTCTTCTCGAAGTAGAAACCAAAAATCGCATTGCCCTCTTAAAGCAACAAGGCATGACTCCAGGTCTTGCTGTCATTTTAGTTGGGGAGCATCCTGCTTCCCAAGCCTATGTTCGCAGTAAGGATCAAACCTGCTCACGCCTGGGAATGCATTCACGCAAGTTGGAATTACCTACAGCAACAACCCAACAAGAGCTACTGCGTATCATCGAGCAACTCAACAAGGATCCAAATATTCATGGCATTCTTCTTCAATCACCTCCCCCCAAGCACATTCAAGAAAAAGAGGTGACGCTGGCTATCGATCCTAGAAAAGATGTGGATGGGTTTCACCCACTCAACGTTGCAAAATTAGTCATGGAGGACTCCAGTGGCTTTATTCCATGCACCCCACTGGGATGTCGTTATCTTCTTCATGCTTACGGCATCTCCACACGCGGAGCTCATGTTGTTGTTGTTGGTCGTAGTCTTATTGTTGGAAAACCAATGGCTCTTCTTCTTCTTCAAAAAGGCCTAGGAGGTGATGCTACTGTCACTATTGCTCATTCGCAAACCCCGGATTTAGCTTCTATAACACGCCGTGCTGATATTCTCATTGCTGCACTAGGTCGCCCTCATGCTCTTGGTGCTGAGCATATTTCTCCAGGAACTACTGTTATTGATGTCGGCATCAATCGTCTTGTGGATAGATCGACCCCCTCTGGTTATCGACTTGTTGGAGATGTTGATTTTTCTGCTCTCGCCTCCAAATGCCATGCCATCACGCCTGTTCCTGGAGGCGTAGGACCCATGACCATTGCGATGCTCATGCAGAATACGGTCATGGCTGCTGAGCGATTTGCTAGCAGGAGAAATTGAAAAGTTTCTCTATCATTGCTAAGAGTCACTTTTAGTAAGTTCTCAACAATGACTTCTTCTCCAAAAACAGTAGCTCTTCTTCTTGCTGCAGGATCAAGTCATCGCTTTGGTGGTCATAAATTATTAGCACCTCTTCACCGCCGCCCTCTCTTTACTTACAGTCTAGAAGCTTTTGCAAGGACTCCCTTGGTCTACTCGATTCTTCTTGTTGTCCCTCACTCCGAAGAAAAAATCTTTCGCGCCATAGTAGCTTCTTCAAACCTAGAGATGCTAGGAAGAGCTATCCAATTTGTTCCTGGAGGAAGAACACGGCATGAGTCGGTTTGTGCTGGCCTCAGAGCACTTGATGAGTCAGTGGAATTTGTTGCTATTCATGATGCTGCCCGTCCCCTCATTACTCCTGAAAAAATCAATCATGTTTGCTCCGCTGCTCATCACTTTGGTGCAGCTGCCTTAGGCAGACCAGTGATAGAAACACTTCATCGTGTTGATCAAGATGGATGGACTGAGCAAACGCTGGATCGTCGATCTCTCTGGTCGATACAAACACCACAAGTGTTCCGAAGCACCGACTTAAAGCGTATCATCGACTCCCCTTCCTTGACTCCAAAGGAACCTAGTGATGAAGCTTCCTCACTACTAGTTCATGGAATAAAAACACTACTTCTTGAAAATCATGAACCAAATTTAAAAGTCACTTACCAAGAAGACCTCTGGACTGCCGAAAAGTTGTTAAATAGTCAAATTACTTAGAAATGACAGAAAAGAGTGCAGAGATTTTGAAAAAAGGTAAGGCCGAAGACCGAGCGCTATCTCAACGATAAGGTGATGGGATGAGAACGCTCCATTTTTTAAATAAGATCAAGTCCATTTCCTGCAATTTCCAAGTAATTTGACTATAACTTCTAGCCAGATTTCCATACAAAATAAGCATTAGAAAAAGACGACACCGTCAAACTTAAGCAAGCTGAAGAACATCTTATGATGCTCTAGTATACTTTCGAGTTGGACGCTTCGTTGATTTTTTAGAGAAGAAGGGCTCATGATGACGATCTCTTCGAGAACTAGAGTGCTCTTTCTGGTAATCAGTGCGACGATACGACTCTCTGTTCTTAAAGTTTTTTCTACTCTTCTTCTGCTCCTGATCTCTTCGTGAAGGAGAACTCTCTTGAAAGGAAGCTAGCTTCTCTTGGCCTACAGAAGCCTCAGAAGAGGGACCAAGCAAAAGAGAGAAGAGAGCAGAGGAAATATCGGTAGAGTGATAACCAGCTTCTAGAAGACGATCAATAAGGAGATCGTGCTTTTTGAAAAGACCAGTATCGAGTGTTTTGAGAAGTTGATGATAGAGAGACTCCACTCGCTTACCTTCGACCTCTAGAGCTGTTGGAATCGTCCCACGTTGAATCTTTGTCTTGGTGTAGCGCTCAATAAACTGGAGTTTATAAATATCACGACCGCTGACAAAGGTCATCGCCATTCCTTTTTTTCCAGCACGCCCAGTACGTCCAATACGATGAACATAATCCTCTGGATCATAAGGCAAATCATAGTTAACCACGAGTTCCAGGTTATCAATATCGATACCGCGTCCAGCAACATCTGTTGCAACTAGAAATTCAAACTCCGAGTTTTTAAACTTGTTCATTACCCGTGTGCGTTGTGCTTGAGCAATGCCTCCATGCAAACGATCGGTTGAGAAACCTTGAGCAAGAAGAGCGTCAGCAAGCTCATCGACCATACGTTGAGTATTGCAGAAAATAATTCCAAGTTTATATCCATGAAAATCAATGAGGCGAATGAAAGCTTCTATTTTCATGCGAGGTTGGACCTCATAGAACCATTGCTCTACAGTGGGAACGGTGAGTTCCTTCTGCTCGATTTTAACCATCTGAGGATCTCTTGAAAAACGATGAATTAAATCACGAATGGGCTTTGAGAGCGTAGCTGAGAAGAAGACTGTCTGATGTTCTTGAGGCGTACTCTCCAAAATCCGCTGTATATCCTCTCTAAATCCCATATCCAACATACGATCAGCTTCATCAAGAACTACCATCTTGAGCTGATGAAGTTTCAGCGTCCCTCGCTCCAAGTGGTCAAGGAGACGACCAGGTGTTCCGATAACAATTTGAACACCTTTCTTCAATTCAAATAATTGGCGTTCATAAGAAGCTCCTCCATAAATGGGAACACAGTGAATCGAACGCTTAAAAGCTGTGAGTTTGTAGACTTCATCAGCTACCTGGGTAGCAAGTTCACGTGTAGGACACAAAATGAGCACTTGTACCTCCTTGATATTGGGATCAATTTTTTCAATAGCTGGAATAGCATAAGCAGCTGTCTTTCCTGACCCAGTTTGAGATTGACCAACCACATCAACTCCCGAGAGGAGGATGGGAATTGCTGCTGTTTGAATCGGAGAAGCTTCTTCAAATCCAAGCTCAGCAACAGCATTAATAATTTCTTGCGAGACTCCAAGAGCCTTAAAAGTACGTTTTTCCATGAACGCAAACGTATCTGGTTTCAAAGAGAACGTCACTATGGTAATTTTTTTCTCCACAGTTTAGCCCCCCCAGATCCTCATGCTCTCTTCTCCACGCCACTTCGATGTCCTCATTCTGGGAGGAGGAGCTGCAGGGATGTTCTGCGCTTTTAGAGCTGCAGCACGAGGACGTCGCGTTGCCTTAATCGAGCATCAGGAGCGATTAGGAAAAAAAATAGAAATATCAGGTGGTGGTCGCTGTAACTTCACCAATATTCATGCTTCTGCTGAGAACTACCTCTCAGAGAATCCTTCTTTTTGCCAGTCAGCACTAGCAGGCTACTCTCCCTGGGACTTTCTTCAATTGCTCCAAGAGCATAGAATTACCTATTACGAAAAAAAACTAGGTCAACTATTTTGCTCTACGAGCTCACGAGTCATTATTGAGATGCTCCTGACGGAATGTCGCACTCATCGGGTAGAGATCATGACCTCTTGCCATATTCACAACGTTACTAAAACAGATCGTTTCCAGGTGACGACTTCTCAAGGAAATTTCAGCACAGAGGCTCTCGTTATTGCAACAGGAGGCCTCTCCTTTGCTAAGCTAGGAGCTAGTGACCTTGGCTATCGGATTGCTCAACAATTTGGAATGCGCATCACTCCTCTGCGTCCCGCTCTTGTTCCCTTAACACTACCTGCCTGCGAGAGCTCTTTCTTTAAAAATCTTGCAGGAATTTCCTTTCCTGTGGCACTCTCAGAAGAAGGTGTCCGCTTTGAAGAAGCCCTCCTCTTTACTCATCGTGGTGTTAGTGGTCCAGCTATTTTGCAAATTTCCTCCTACTGGAAGCCAGCGAAGAAACTTCTTGTGGATCTTCTACCAGAACAAGAAAAGAGGGAGTCACTCAAAAAAGAAGCTTCCTCTTTAGCTCTCTTTCCCAATCTCTTGAGCCGCTACTTGCCAAGACGCTTTGCAGAAACATGGAGCGAGCGCTACGGTTTTTTAAAATCAGCAAAACATTATCACCAAAAAGAGTTCGCCAAGATCCTTCATCTTCTTCATCACTGGCCACTAGAATGTTTGGGAACCGAAGGATATCCCAAGGCAGAAGTCACGGCAGGAGGAGTTTCTACCAGTGATCTCTTCTCTAAAACCATGGAAGCTCGCTCCCTTCGAGGACTTTTCTTTATTGGAGAAGTTGTTGATGTGACCGGATGGCTGGGCGGTTACAACTTCCAGTGGGCATGGGCTAGTGCTAACGCTGCTGCTCAAGCTCTCTAAGTCTGCTTTTTTTAGAAAGTACTCACTTATGAAATAAGAGACAACGTCACCTAATTTTATTTTGGACAAGAGTAATAGTCTTCTACTTCTTGAGTGTTCAGAAGCCTTAGCTTTGCTAAAAACATCACTTAGAATCGACCGGCTCCTCGTGCCAAGGACTCTCGTCGCGCTTGATTGGCTCTTTGATTTTCTTCTTGAAGTTTTTTCATCTTGATCTTGTGTACTTCTGATCTAATGAATCGCAGATGTCCTTGAACTTTCTCTTGTAGCAGAAGCATATTGTTTTCAAAACCTCTTTGAGAACGTTGACTCTCTTCTCTCAATTGGGCTAATGAACCATCATGGAGTCCGAATAGTTCTTGAAGCTCTTCTCTTTGTATTCCGCTAGTTTGAATATTAGCAGGAGGAATATTGGCAATTGCTCCTGCAGGCTCGACTACTGTGGCGGTCTGAGCAAGAGAAGAATTGCTGTTTTGAAAGAACAACTGCTGGAGCTTTGAAGTCAGCCTATCCATTTTTTCTAACTCAAGGTTAAAATGACGCCATTGTTCTCGGATTGTTAGTACAATCATTTGAACTGAAAGCTCAACAGCCCCACTGGGAAGATTTTTACTATTCTCTACTTGATCTTCAAGGGATACTGCGAACTCTCTATAGTCAGCATTTTTTTTAAGTCGCTCTACCTGCTCAAGGATATTTTCAAGAAGTCGACTAGCTTGAGCATGCTCTTCTTCTCCTTCTCCTTGAACAATCGATTTACTCTCCTCCAGAGAGTGTCCAGACAACGGAGCTTGACCTAAATTAATAATAAGATCATCGATTCCTTCCACCAAAGCCCCAAGATAACTGAGTAAAAACTCTTGCTGGTGCTCATAGAATCTTCTTCTTCCTAGAGAAAAGGCTTGATACTCGCGAAGAAGCCTCCACTTGTTTCCAAAATCCTCCAGGAGAGAGGCTGCTAACACCTGATCTTCTGTTGGGGAAGAGACACCTGCAGTAACATCCCTAAAAGAACCGGATCGAAAACAGCAAGTCAGGAAATAGGAAACATAGCTAAAAAAAGTATAAACTGAGTGGAGAAGCTTTTGCCAACAAGCAGCAAGAAAAGAGGGCTTTGGCTCACTTCCGGTGACATCATCCACAGAAATCCCAACATAATTTCCCTCTTCAAGACGTTGAAGATCACCATGGAAGGAAGAACCAGAAAGCGTGTTGGGATTGGGACCTAGAGGAGGAATAGGTAAAGACATAAGCGCATGATGATTTGATTCCTGCTTGAGAGCAGAACTAAATAATTTTTATACAACACCCTAAAGAAGAAACAGCTTTTTTTAGAGAAGAGACAAGCAGATGACTGATGAATCTGCTGTTTTGACCTCAGGGAAATACCTCTGCTATAATGTTCTCTCTCATGAGCGCTCCTTCTCTTCTTACCTTTGAACCCCTTTTCATGGAGCGACCTTGGGGAGGACGCTCTATCCAGAGAGAGCTTGGAATTCCACTTCCAGAAAATAAAAAAATTGGAGAGCTTTGGGCTCTTGTAGATCGCCCCGAAGCCCAAAGCATTGTCAAGGAAGGGCCGCTAGAAGGAAAAACACTCCATGAACTCTGGAAGGAGCAGCGGGAATTGATTTTTGGCGCTAAGTATCGCCATCATTGCTCCCAACGCTTTCCACTACTTTGTAAAATCTTAGATGCCACTGAAACATTATCACTTCAAGTACATCCTAGTGCTCAGAGTGCTCTTGCTTTTGGTGGTGAGTTAAAAACAGAGTTCTGGTATTTCCTCAAAAGTCAACCAAATTCTTTTTCCTACGTCGGCTTAAAAAAAGGAATCACCCGTGAAATTTTTCAAGCTGCCTTAAGAAGAGGAGAGCCACAGAAAGCACTTTATCATCTCTTTCCTCAAGAAGGTGACTCTATCTTAATCCCCAGTGGATCTCCTCATGCTCTTGGTGGAGGAAACTTGGTTCTTGAAATTCAAGAGAATAGTGATACCACCTATCGTCTTTTTGATTGGAATCGACTTGATTCTACTGGACAAGAGCGTCCGCTTCATCTCCAAGAAGCATTAGCTTCTCTCGATTTTGAGAAAGAAATGACTTTTTCTCTTCAGAAGAATGGCTCCATCATTTCCCATTCCTTTCATGCAGAAAAATGGGACTTAACACAACCCAGAGCAGTGCAGAAATTTGATGATTTTGCTATTATCACTTGCTTAACCGGTCGTCTCCTCTGTCAGCATGAGGTTTTTGAGCCTGGATCTTTTTTTATTCTTCCCGCTTCTTTAGAAAAAATAATGTTAATACCCCAGGCTCCAGGAACCACCATTCTTTGGACGCGTTTACCCAACTGAATATTCAATGATTGATCTTCTTAGAATTCATAAAGTCTATAGTCAAGGAAAGAAAACCTTGCACGCCTTGCGTGATGTGAATCTTCATGTGGAGTCAGGAAAAATCTTTGGTGTGATTGGAGCTTCTGGAGCAGGCAAGAGTACCTTGATTCGAACGGTGAACTTATTGGAACCACCTACTTCAGGAGAAGTCGTTATTGATGGTCAGCAGATGACTCGACTCAATAAAAGAGAACTTCGTCTCATGCGCCGTAAGATGGGAATGATCTTCCAGCATTTCAATCTCTTATCATCGAGAACTGTTTTTCAAAATATCGCCTTACCACTAGAACTGGAAAAACTTTCTCCAGAGAAGATTCATGCTCGAGTTCAAGAGCTCCTTCTTCTTGTTGGACTCAGTCATCGAGCTCACGCTTACCCAGCAAAGCTCTCAGGAGGCGAGAAACAACGTGTTGCCATTGCTCGTGCTCTGGCAACTGCTCCCACAATCCTTCTTTGCGATGAGGCGACCTCGGCACTCGATCCTCAAACCACACGCTCCGTACTGAAACTCCTCAAAGAGATCAATATCCAATTAGGCATTACGATTTTACTCATCACTCACGAGATGGATGTTGTCAAAGCCATTTGTGATAACGTAGCAATTATTAATGAAGGACATGTGATTGAGGAAGGACCACTTTCTTGGTTCTTTGGAAATGCTAAAACGGAACTAGCTCGTGACTTTATTGAATCTACTTTTCATCTCAACATCCCTGAGGACTATCGACAACGCCTCAGTTCACAACCATTTGCTCGAAGTCATCCTTTAGTAAAACTCGGTTTTACTGGTATGACGGTGAATGAACCACTGATTTCTCAAGTCAGTCGCCTCTTTGAAATTGATATCAACATTCTCAGTGCTGATATCGAATATGCAGGAGGGGTCAAATTCGGATATTTACTTGCAGAACTTCTTGGCCATCCCGATCAATACGAAGCCGCTCGACGTTTTTTCATTGAAAACCATGTTGCCCTGGAAATCCTTGGTTATCTCACGGAATTGCCTCATCAGTGACCATGCTTAAAAAAACCTTCTCTTCAAATCAATGTTCTTGAAAGTAAGGGAGAACTACTAAGATTTTTAGTATGGTTTAGTTTCCTGCCAATAATTACAACCATCCTCTCTATGCTCGCTATTCTTACTCATGCCTTTTTTGAAACGTTATTCATGGTCTTCTGCTCTGCTCTTTTGGCTTCTTTTTTTGGAATCCCTTTAGGTATTGCTCTTGAAGTTACCAAACCAAATCAAATTTTATCGCATCCTCAGCTTCATCACGGTTTAGAAATCATCATCAATATTGGAAGGTCCGTTCCCTTCATTATTCTCTTAGTAGCCATTATTCCTCTCACACGTTTGATTGTAGGAACAAGTATTGGAACAGTCGCAGCCATTATTCCTTTAAGTGTAGGAGTCATTCCCTTGACTGCTCGCCTTGTTGAAGGAGCTCTCATGGAGTTGCCAGCAGGACTCATCGATGCAGCTCATGCTATGGGATTGAGTCCCAGGCAGATTATTATCAAAATTTTCATTCCTGAAGCACTCCCTGGCATTCTCAATAGCATGACCATGACACTTGTGAACCTAGTCGACTACTCAGCAATGGCTGGCACTATTGGAGGAGGTGGCTTGGGCGATATTGCCATTCGTTACGGTTATCAACGCTTTGACTTACCAATGATGCTCGCAACGATTTTCATTCTTGTTATTCTTGTTCAGGGAATCCAGTATGGCGGCAACCACTTGGTAGCAAAATACAACCACCGGTCATCTTAAGTATAAGACTTATTAACTCTGCTCTTATTCACCCTTATTAAAAAACTTTTCTTCCCCCATGAAATTACGACTTCTCCCCCTCCTCATCTTGCTAGCTATACTTCTACTTTCTAGTTGTCAGAGAAAAAAAGAGAGCAACACCCTGCGAGTAGGGGTGATGGCTGGGCGTGAGTCTGATTTAATCAACTTAGTTGCAAAAATTGCTAAGGAAAAATATGGCGTCAATGTGGAAGTAGTCACTTTTTCTGATTATGCCATTCCCAATACAGCTCTCAATGATGGCTCCATTGATTTGAATGCTTTTGAGCATGAGCCTTATCTTCAAGCTCAAATAAAGGATCGAGGCTATCATCTTGCCATTGTTGGAAAGACTTTTGTCTTCCCCATTGCAGGTTACTCTAAGAAAATTCATCACCTCAACGAGCTTCAAGATCACTCCAAGGTTGCCATTCCCAATGATCCTAGCAATATGGCCCGCGCTCTTCTTCTACTCCAAAAACAAGGCCTTATCACCTTGAAACCAGGAGTTGGCACTAGAGCAACACCAGCAAATATCATTGAAAACCCTAAAAATCTCTCCATCATTGAGCTTGACGCAGCGCAACTACCACGCTCACTAGAAGATGTCGATCTTGCTATTATTAACACAGGCTATGCCGCTGAGATCAATCTTCTGCCATCACGCGATGGACTTTTTGTTGAAGAAAAAGATTCCCCTTATGTCAATATCATTGTGGCTCGTGAAGGAGAAAAAGATTCAACGTTGATAAAAAACTTTGTTAAAGCCTACCAAAGCCCTGAAGTCTTTGAAAAAGCAAAAGAGCTTTTGCCAGGAAGTGTGATCCAAGGTTGGTAAGAGAAACTTTTCTTCCTCCGATTCTTAACACCATGCAGTGAAGAATACTCTAAAAATCTTCTTGGCCTATATAGACCTTGATAGGAAATCGATTCGTAATCGATGGAGGATCTGCGCGATAAGCTTGTAACTCACCTCGATAATAAACAGCGACGACATAGCCGAGATAATGAGTATCAGGATTATTATTATCTGGTTCATAGGTAACCTCAAGTAGTTGAGGATTACCTCGGCTCCAATCAACAGCTGGATTGAGCCAGTGAGAGGTAACAGGTGATTTACTAGCTACAATTTCTCCTTCTACTTGATCATAAAAATAGACTTGGACCTTGACTTCTGAGATGGCAATGGATTCATGCATGCGCGATTTCATAGCAATTTTGAGCGTATGCTCTCCTTGAGAA
The DNA here is from genome assembly GCA_021849805.1 of bacterium. Taxonomy (GTDB): domain Bacteria; phylum Verrucomicrobiota; class Verrucomicrobiia; order Chthoniobacterales; family UBA6821; genus CAIWMF01. Next base: position 15,995 of record JAJZSL010000002.1, on the reverse strand, counting down.
CCAGGAAGATGTTGAATGCTCACCAGTGAAAGCGCTTCTCCTACTTGTAGTCCACTCTCCATGCCAGAGGAGATTGTTTTCTCAATAGTCTCCTTTTCTAAGAGAGCAATAGGTTCCTTGAGAATCCTCTTTTGAGCTGGCGTTGCTTTTTCAACGGGTGTTGGCAACAACATCTTCTCTGGAGAAAAAACAGGTTCCATTTTCTCGTTGTTAGCGAACTGGCTTACCAAGTGGCCTACCCAAGCAGGAGCTAGAAGAAAAATAGCAGCTATCACTTGAAGAAGGGCAACAGCTAGACACAACCTGACGACAACCTGAAAAGTCCGACTCTGAGACCTACCCCAAACAATCCTCACGTTCTTTGAAGACATCAAACGAGCATAGTCATCCAAGAGGGAAGAGTAAAGAGCGCTCTTTTTTCTTAGTCATCGAGCAGCATAGGCTTCTCCTCCATGATCATCATTTCCTTGAGTATATAGTCAAATTACTTAGAAATTACAGGAAATTGACTTGATCTTATTTAAAAAATGCAGCGTTCTCATCCCATCACGTTATCGTTGAGATAGCGCTCGGTCTTCGGCCTTGCCTTTTTTAAAAATCTCTGCGTTCTTTCTTGTAATTTCTAAGTAATTTGACTATATCGTGCTCTTATCCTACTGGATTGCTCCAATAGGAAAGGGACCATCACGAGGAATATCCTTACTCAGAAAATCCGCAGAAGCCTCTTGAAAACCAAAAAGAGTAGAAAGATCTAATCCATTACCACGGCAAGGAGAAGAAAAAGTTGGGCAATAGGAAATCATGTTATCAATTTCTTGAGGGTCAGTGATTTCACACCCATGACCTACTGAGCAAAAAGAAGGATCAACGACTCTCTCTAGCCTCGTTCCATCAAGAGATTCTTGATGCGGAAAAGCCAATTTCCAATCTTCAACATGGGTGTAGAGATGATCGAGAAAAGAAATGGCTCCCTCCTGGGCAGAGGAATAGTAAATATTATTTTGGATGGCTATTTGAGCACTTTCTACTGCTCCAAGATGACAAGTAAGAAAAAGCATATCAGAACCAGCTTGATCTAAATAGATAACATTATTGCGGAAGCTGCATCCTGAAGTCTTTCCGCTATAATAACCTGATTGAGTTTGTTGACCATAAGCTTCAAAACCGCTGACACTGCTTTCTCCAGCACGACTCGTTAGGTAGGCCACGCAATTGTGGATATGACAATTTTCAATAGGCGTGTCTCCCCAGGGGAAAATTTCAAAACTTCCCCACGAAGAATCAGAGCGAACATCATTTTCACTAATGCAGTAGCGAATGACATTATTTGCTGTCCATGCAGATTGAGGGTAATCAAAAATAACGAAACCAGGAGTTTCATTATGATAGGAGAGACACCGTTGAATGACACAATGCTCAGATCCTCCATCTAAATCAAAGCCAAAACCATCATTAGCATCTCCCTTGAAGTTGTCATGAGAAATACAGCAATCGATGATTATGTTCGACGTTCCCCAAGTCCAACATCCTCCTACACTTTGATTATGGTGAAACGAAGACTTCACGATCATTCCTCCTGCTGCTCCACAAACCACCAAACCAGAGCTCTCATTATGATCAAACTCACTAGAGAAGACAGTGATTGATCCTAGGGCATGGGTAGTAACTCCAAACGCTGTATATCCATAAGTCTCCATACCAGTTCCGTTGTCATGAAGATGAACATTGCTCACAGATAGAAAATCCCATCCTGGATTTGTTGATGTCCAAGAACCAAAGCTAATCCCCTTCTCTGGTTGATTGGCAATTTCAACACGACTAATAGAAACTCCTGGATACTTTCTACCCGTTGGATCATCAGTAAAGAAAATGATGCCACTACCTTGCTTCCCACTATTGAGCAAGAGAAGATTTACAATACGAAAGCCTCCTACGTTGTATCCATAAATTGTATGCTCAGCATGAGATTGAAGAGTAGCTCGAGAAGAACCATAGGAAGCAATAATAATGGGAGCTTCATTATTTCCACTCTTTTTCAAGAGGAGACTTCCATCAAATTTTTCTCCTCCATGAAAATAAACTCCATCGCCTGCTCTCAACTCACTCTTATTCACCTTATCGATAGAGCGCCACGGTAATTCTTTTGTCCCTGGAGCATCATCATCGCCAGAAACACTCACATAATAATTTCTAGCATGTGCTGTCATCATTAAAAGAGCCATGATTAGAAAAAAAAGAGGCTTCTTTTCAAAGGAGCGGTAGCGCTCTGCAAGAGTAGAGTTATACGAAGAGCATAGAGCCAAATCCTTCTTCTTAAAAGAACCTCTCGAACCTCTCCTCTTCTTCCAAGAATAACGAGGAGATAGCGAGAAAAAAGGAAGCCAGAGAGAAACGAATAGTTTGCTGTAGAGAGAGATTTTTCTCCAAGAAGCAGGAACATGAAGATGACACCCCATCAAACCCCGTTCTTTCTGGTTGAGAGCAGAACCGAGTAGAGCGGCTGGCAGTGTCATCATGTTATCTTAGTAGAATGGACTTCATGCTTATCAATCAAGAAGGGTGCCTCTCCACTGTTGATAAATCTGAGGAGAAATTTCTGATGGTTTGATTTCACTTCTCCCTCCCCAAAAAACATTCGTGTAGAGCAAGGGAATACCACAATAGGCAAGATGTTCATCAATGGCAGCTTTATGCTCCATGAGTCGTGCGCGGTCAGTTCCATGAGCCACTCCCATGATATTGACATGATGGAAGTCGGGGCCTGCCTCACGCCAATAACAATGAGTTAAGATATCATGGCGCCCGATTTGAGCCCCTGCCTCAACTTCCATACCTGGCGGAACAGCCCAATGAAAGAGACCATTGAAACGAGTAACACGGATTCCTGCAGCAGAAGGCTTGACATGCTCTAGAAAAGTGGAGAAACGCCCAAGCAGCTTTCTCTCTTCAAACGACCGAGCCACAGCATAGAATTCTTCTTCCAAAACTCCTGCTTCTTGAGCACGACGACGCCAAGGGAAGGGGGAAATTTCTTCAGGAAGAAAATCTCTCTTGAGCAGCGTCAATACCTTCCACTCAAGCTCAGAGAGATGAACAACGCTTGGAACCATCATGGTTGCAGGAGTGGGAGATCGATCTCCAGGCTCGCATTTTTTGCGACGCACATGTCCTACTCCCAGTGTGAAAATCCCCTTAGCTGGAAGAAGCAGAAAAGAAGTTGCTCCAGTTTTCTTGAGCAAGAGTTCGCAATGCTCTTGGAGCGAAAATCCAGCTGGTACCTTTAGTGTTGTCCAAAGCCGATATTTAGCCCCTGGAATGTTCTCATCGGTAGATCGAATCACAACATGACCAGAGAAAGGATCTTTTTGAAACAAAAAATCAAACGTTGCTGTCAGCTTCTCTTCAGGAACACACCAAGCTACAAGTGCTCCATCAGCTAAATTATTGGCTACAAGTGTTTGGCGAATTCGCCGAATCGTTCCAACTTCTAACATGGCTCTAAGCCTCTCTAAGACGAGCTCTAGAGGTTGTCCTGAACGCTGGGCAATGACTGAAAAAGGATCTTCTTGAAAACCAAAAATTTGATCTTCCGAAATCGCTAAGATCGCGGCATTAAGAAGATCGGTATGCTCCGTGGGAGGAATAGATTGTGGCATGATAGAGAAAACGTAGACTCAATATTTCTTGTAATTCCCTCTCAAGAGGGAGATGGAGCGGAGGGAAGAGGTTGCTTACTTCCTTCATCAATTAAGTTCCAGAATGCCGTTGCATCGGCTACTTGTTCATCCTCCGTCATCGGTAACTCCGAGCGAAAGAGAAAATCACGCAGCGTATTCTTATGGAGCACTCGATGCACAAGAATTCCCTGAGCATGCGACTCAAAGTAAATTCGATAATCGAGACAACGATAACGATAAAGTGTCCTCCCATTGCGACGAATCACTCCAAATTTTTCTTCCTCACATTGCCCAAAATCTTCTGGTAGCACTTGAAATTCGGCAAGCAAATCAAGTTGGAGATCCTTGGGAAGAGCGCTCATTTCGGAGGCACTAAGAGAGTTGAAAATAACTTGGAACACTTCAGGAAGATAAGTTTATTTTTTCAAAAACTCAAGATTTCCAGAAAAAATGACAGATCATTATTGATGCTGCTACTCCCGCGGCATCAGCTATCAAGCCGGTAGCCAGAGCATGACGACTTTTCTTCATTGCCACAGAACCAAAATAAATCGCTAAGACATAAAACGTCGTTTCTGTACTTCCTAAAATTGTTCCCGCCAATTGACTCACATAGCTATTGGGACCAGCTGCTTTTACAATTTCTGCAAAGAGTCCGGTAGCAGCACTCCCACTAAGAGGACGAAGAAGAACTAAGGGGAGTAATTGAGCAGGAAGTCCGATTTTATCGAGTAAAGGAGCCAAGAGCTGACTGAGGAAATCAATGCCACCTGCAGCACGAAAAGTACCAATAGCAACGAGAATAGCAACCAGGTAAGGAAAAATTCTCAAAGCTACTTCAAAGCCCTCTTTTGCTCCTTCTACAAATTGCTCATAAACAGGAACACCAGAGAGAAAGGCATAGAGTGGGAAGAAACCAAGCAGAAATGGAATAGCCAAGATGGAAAAGGTATTGATGGCACCAAGAAAAAAAGAACTGGAGCCTGCGGAAGCTTGATGAAAAAGCTTAACAAAGGCGTAGAGGAAACAAGCAAAAAAAAGAAACAAGAGCAACTTCCCAACTCCAGAAAAAGAATGTTCTCTCCAAGAAGTTGCTCTCTCCTCACGCAGAGAAGCATCACTTTCTTCTGTGATTGAGCTAGAGGGAGCGGGAAATGAAGAAGGGAGACTTGCTTCCAGAGGTAACTTAAAACAAGGTAGCCTCTCAAGCAGCTTGGCTGTGAGAATGGCTACGGTGAAGGAACAAGTCGTTGCAACAAGTGTTGTTCCAATAATAGCCTGGGGATGAAGTGCTCCTGCTGCAGCAAGAATGGCAATAGCTGTTGTAGGAATAAGCTGCAGAGAGCTTGTATTCATGGCCAGAAAAGTACACATAGCATTGGTTGCCACTTGAGGATGGGGATTGAGTGATTGCAAATCCTTCATTGCTCGAAGACCAAGAGGAGTTGCAGCATTGGCTAGTCCTAGCATATTGGCTGCAATATTCATGAGCATCGAGCCCATGGCTGGATGATGAAGTGGAATTTCCGGGAAAAGCAGCTTGAGCAGAGGACGTAGTAGCCATGCTAACTTCTCAAGTAATCCTGACCTCTCAGCCAATCGCATTAATCCCAGCCAGAGAGCCATGATGCCGCTGAGTGGAAGTGCAATCTCCATGATTGCTCTTCTGGAGGATTCCAGAGCTGCTGCACTCAGAGCTTCCCACTGCCCCGTTAGAAGAGCCGTAAAAATGCCAAGCAACAGCAATCCCAACCAAAGAAAATTAATCATAAAAATTGTAGTGTTTCCGTTGCAGTAGTTTCAGTACGGAGCAGCTACTCAATTTATCAGAAGATAGCAATCACTTCTATGGGAAAAGTTCTTCTCAAAGCATCCCTGCTTGCTTCCCTACCCAAGAGGGGAGGGGTAACTCAACGGTGAAGTGGCAAGAGAATATTGTACATTACACTTATCCAACATCAAATTTGATGATGTTTCCTCTGATCTCCTTGGTGAGTGCTTTGTGAAAAAGTAGAGAATTTTTTTCAGTTTTTTTACCAACTTCACACACTGTTATTCCTGCTCTCTCTCCGTCATTCCTGCTTTCTCCGTCATTCCTGCGAAGGCAGGAATCCAGAACGCCGTTGAGTTTTCTCTTTCTACTGTGATGGGCGAGAGCGTCTGGTACGATCTTTCTTTATCATTTTCATTGTTAAGAGCGCTATCAAGCAGCTCTGAAATCAAGCACCCAGAGCAACACTGAGAGCAGCACAGACGATACTTCCCAACGTGAGTATTGACCGTGTTCTGGATTCCTGCCTCCGCAGGAATGACGAAACGGTGTGGGAGAGAAACAAAGGGTGCAAGAGGGAGACGAAGGGTATAAGAAAGCGCTATCCAAGGATGCAAGAGGGAGCTAGTGAAGTGTACAAGAAGGCGCTAGTGATTCTAAGATCTAGCTAAAGTCTCATGTTAGACTAAAGATGGCATTGAAGAACGAGAGATTTATTACTAGGCCCCCTCCTCACTAGGCTTGTCATCACTAGACCCCCCGTCATCACTAGACCCCCCGTCATCACTAGCCCCCCCGTCGTCACTAGACCCCCCCGTCATTCCTGCTCTCTCTCCGTCATTCCTGCGAAGGCAGGAATCCAGAACGCCGTTGAGTTTTCTCTTTCTACTGTGATGGGCGAGAGCGTCTGGTACGATCTTTGTTCATCATTTTCATTGTTAAGAGCGCTATCAAGCAGCTCTGAAATCAAGCACCCAGAGCAACACTGAGAGCAGCATAGACAATATTTCCCAACATGAGAGTTGACCACGTTCGTGGGAATGACGGTAATAGAGATGAAATAAGGATGTTCGACTATTTCTCTTCTATGAATCATTTTTGTTTTGGACAGTAGTGATTGTATATTAAATTGAGAAGAGCACACTGGAGCAGCAGAAAAATAATTTCGCTCCAGTTTTTAGAATTTCCCTATGAAGAACATCCTCTATTTTGATCTTGAAACACAGCGGACTGCTAATGACGTCGGAGGCTGGGATCGCAAGGCGGAGATGAAAGTATCACTCGGGGTAACTTATAGTAGAGCAACTGGTCAGTATGAAATTTTTAGTGAACAAAGAGTTCCCCAGCTCATTGAAAAACTCTCTAAAGCGGACCTTGTTGTTGGTTACAACAGTCGTCGCTTTGATTATGAAGTTCTCATGGGATACACTATTTTGGACTTAGCACGTCACCTACCTACTCTTGACCTACTCGATGTTGTTGAACGGGCTGCTGGTCATCGTCTCTCCTTGGACTCTATTGCAACAGCAACCCTTGGAGTTGGTAAAATCGCTGATGGTCTCGATGCTATCCGCTGGTGGCGTGAAGGAAAACTCATGGAGATTGCTCACTATTGTTGTTTTGATGTGAAGGTCACTAAACTTATCCACGAATATGCCATGGAACATGGAGAACTCCATTTTTTTGATCGCTTCTCGCGCAAGAAAACATTGAAAGTTGAACTTTCTTAAAAAAGGATCTCTACTCCCTCCTTCATGATGATGGCCGTTGTGGAGCATCTTGAGCGTAGGTCAGCAGTAGTAAGAAAGCATTTGTTATTTTCTTCGATGTCTCCTCAAGCAAGATTTTTTCTTCAGTAGTGAGTCCAGGCTTATAGCGCAAGTTTTCCCAAAGTCTTACTACATGAGCAAACTGCGGTAGCTTTTTCTCTAAGCTTGTTCTAGAAAACAGACCAAATCTCTTTCTAAAAGCAGGAAGAATTTGATTCATCGCACTATTGTATCGCTCCTGTTGAGTCCATGCTGAAGGGGTCCTTGAGAGAGACTTACTCATCGCATAACGCAGCGCTGAGACCTCTCCTTTCGTTCCCAAAAAAGTCCTCACTTCCCCAGGAGTGATACTTTGCAACTCTTCGCTCAGCCCAGTGATATCGAAGGAGGCTAACCTTTGATCCTCTGGGTTACTATAAGTTATCCTGCTATCATCAGACCGAGCCCTGGAGGGGGAGAGTGGAAATGGAACATGTTCGTGATCATTTTCCTCCACTTCCTCATTAGCAGATTCCACAATGACTTCTGCGGTAGCTTGAGGGAGCCTCTTTGCACCACGAGAATAGGGAGCAGCCACAGGAATTTCTTTAGCAACAGGAAGGACCGCTACATCGCAGAAAATCTCATTACTGCTGAGCGTAGCATTTGGCGTTCGCTGGAAGTGAGCCTGCAGAGAGGTAGAGCTACTAAGATTGGCTGGAACAACTCCCTCCAAACCATCGGGTGGAAAGGGAAGAGCTCCTCCCCTGTTGAGGCGAGAATTTGTTGATGAGCTTGAAACTAGTGGTAGAAGATCTAGCTCCTTGGTATCGATATTCATTGGAGATTGTCGTCTATGCAACTGAAGAAAGAGAACTCATCTAGTTTGCTCTTTTCTTGGAACTCTCCTCTGTTTTTTCAAAAGAAGAGAGAATCATTGGTTACTTGAGTGAAAATGAAAAAGTGCTCTTGAAGCATTATTTATTTTAAAAAACGGGCAAAAATCTTATTTGCTTCCTCTAGCGTCTCTTTGCTTCCGATATCAAACCAAATACCAGGAACCTTCCAAGTCCCCACCTCGACTCTGGGATAGAGCCACTGAATCAAGCGCCCTGGCTGATCAGGATTGTTCCCTTCGCCAATATAGGTATCGATGAGGGGCAACACATCCGCACGATAATAATAAAGCGCAATGCCTGTAAGCGTTCCTGTAGGATGCGATGGCTTTTCTTCAAAGTGAGTAATTCTTCCAGAAGCATCAGTAGTGATATTGTTATATTTTTTGATAGCTTGAAGATCTCCAACATCGTAGAGAGCCACAGTAGCAGGATAGGCTTGAGCAGCCGCTGCAAAAGCGCTCACTGACTCACTAAAGAGATTATCCCCTGCTACGACCAGTAAGTCTTGGTCAGCGATTCCCTCCTGGTGCACGACATAGTGCAAATCACCAATAGCTCCTAATTTATCCTCATCACTGGAAGAACCATCATCGATAATTTGAAGAGATAAGGTTGGTTTTCTCTGAGCATACTCCCCTGCCCATGCTTGAAACGTAGCTGCAAACTTGTGATTGGTCACAATGAAGAAACGATCCACTTGAGGTGTTGACTCCAAATTATCAATCACCCATTCAATCATCGGCTTACCAGCTACTTGAAGAAGCGGCTTAGGTTGCTTCTCCGTCAAGGGGTAGAGGCGCGTTGCATAACCTGCAGCTAGAATTAGAACATTCATGGGGAAAATAGAGTTATGCTATTCAGCGAAGCAATAAGTGAACAAGAGAAAAATATTCATCCTTCCCATCAACGATTCTTTCAACAATCGCCTTTTCCTTAGCTCAGCTTCTCTTTTAAGCAGGAGTCGCTAGAAGCTCCCTACGACGCAGCTGTCCGCAAGCTGCATCAATATCATGACCTTTTTGATAACGAATTGTTGCAGCAACTCCATGTCGGAGAAGCTCATGAAGAAAGGCTTGCTGAGCAGCTTCAGCAGGTCGTTCCCAAGGAAGACCCTCAACACGATTGTAAGGAATGAGATTGACCTTAGCACGAAGTGGTTTGGCATAATTGGCAAGACGAGTTGCTTCTTCCAGCTGATCATTCACTCCTGCAATGAGAATATACTCAAAGGTAAGAAGCTGCTTCTTGCGTTTGACGTAATAGGCACAAGCCTCCATGAGCTCTGCTAGAGGATAACGCTTATTGATAGGCATGATCTGAGAGCGAACTTGATCACTAGCTCCATGTAGGGAAATAGCTAGTCTAATTTGCTCTGGACGATGAGCAAAATCGCGAATACGTGGGACAAGCCCGCTGGTGGAAACGGTGATTTTACGAGCTGCCAGATGAATCCCCCAAGGAGCATTGATAATCTCAAGAGCTCGGAGGAGATGGTCAAAATTTGCAAAAGGCTCCCCCATTCCCATGAAGACAATGTTGTTGATACGCTGGTTGGAAAATTGCTCAACGACTAAAATTTGAGCAACGATTTCCTCTACCTTCAGATGACGCTTAAAACCATCAAGTCCACTCGCACAAAAGCGACATCCATAAGCACACCCAACTTGACTCGAGATACACAAGGTACGACGATTTGAAGATGCTCCCTGGAGAGCCTTTGAAGCTGGAATCAAGACTGTTTCTATCAATTCTCCATCAGCAAGACGAAGGAGAAATTTTTGAGTAGTATCTGCTGACCCACTAACGGTGACTACTGATGGAAGCAAAAGGGAGTAGTGCTCTACGAGCTTCTCTCTAAGGGCAAGTGGAAGAGTGAGCATCTGATCCCAAGAGGTAACACGCTTCTTATAGAGCCACTCCATGACCTGATGAGCTCGATAGCTCGGAAATCCCAAACGCCCCAGCTCATCGGATAGTTCTCTTAGCAAGAGAGCGTAGAGGCTCTTCTTTTGATCAAAGTCACTATGCTCTAAGAGCGGCTTCATAGCTACTTGATGAAAGAAGAAAACTGTAGAAAATCCTGACGGAAGATAGAAATCCTCTTCCAAGTTTGAGCATTGTATTTAATGAAGAGGAGGAAGTGGTGGTGGTGGCGTGAGAGCAGGAGGTTGAGTTGGCTGATCTGGAGCTGGTCGCAGAGCACGAGCAAGATTGAGACGCCCTCCTCTTAGCCTACCCTTAAGAGAAGGAAGAGGATCAGCTGTTGCCACTAGATGATCAATGAGCTGCTGTGCACTCCATGTTGGGAACTCTTCCTTCATAAGGGCTAATGCTCCCGATACAAAAGGAGCTGCCATGGATGTACCATCCAAAATAGCATAGGAATCATCATGTTGATTGTAGGTTGATAAAATAAAGCTCCCGGGAGCTGCCAGAGTGACATCGAGACCACTATCGGAATAGAAGGCCAAATGCTCTTGTGTCAAAAAACCATTTCCTGCTTCAGAATATTCCAAACAATCAGTAGCAGCCACAGAAACGACATTATCAAAATCATCACTAAAGCAGGCTGGCTCACTCTCAAAAACCCATCTATTTTTATGGTCATCATTATAAAAATAACCAGGATTTTTAGTATCAACTCCACTATTACCCGAAGAGACAACCAAAATAATTCCTTTGTCGTGAAGACTTGTTAACTCTCTCCTCATGACTTTCCCACTAGTACCATCAAAGTAGATAATATCTCCTTTTTCTCGACCTGATTTACAGACAAGGACATTGGCTCCCAAGCTTGCATTGATCACCTGAGCACCATGTTCCTTGGCATAGTCCATAGCCACGATAATATCACTCATTGCACCAGATCCACTAGGCCCAAAAACTTTACAAGCCATCAGCTGAACATGCCAGGCTACACCAGCTACTCCTAACATAGGATTGACCTCTCCTCCAATGATGCCAGCACAATGTGTGCCATGCCCCATATCATCAGTAATGTCACCACTTTTAGCGAAAAAGTTGGGATCATCAGGAGCAATTGAAAAGTTTTTACCATAGAGATCGTTGATCTGAGGATCTGGATGGGGATTATGCCACATATTATTACTAAGATTGTGATGCGTGTAGCGAATCCCCGTATCTAGAACAGCAACCACCGTTGATGCTGCTGAAGTACGAATATCCCACCCCTCCTCAGCATTAATACCAATCTGAGTAGAAAAAGCATCCCTAGGTTGACTTCGTAGCTTTTTTTTAACTTTGTCGGTACGCAGGTACGCACAAACTTGTTTAGAAAAATCGATAGCTTTGACATAGTGCTGCCATGGCATCAACGTGGAGAAATCATGATCTTCATCGAAAATGTCTTCTTTTCCTTGAACCCACTGATCCAAATGAGCAGCATAACGATTGACAAGTTGATCGTACGGTTGTTTCGAAAAGTCGATGTCATTAACCTTCCAGAGCCCCCACTGATCGTAGTAGAGAGGATTGCTTGGGCGCTGCGTAGTATGAACAACATAATCGGCTTCTCCTTGAAATTTTCCTCCAGAAACACGAACGACTTGCTCTAGAGCATTGGGAAGACTCTCTAGAGAAACATCCTTGGGATCATAGGTCACACGATAAATGGGCTCAGTTTGACTAAGACGCTCCATAGCAGTAGGCCTTGGGTTGAGAAGCGACAAGAAATTTTCAGGACTCTGATCCTCTGGCAAAACGACCATGAAAGTATTGGCAACCATTTCTAAGCGGAGAAGAAGATTACCACTCTCCTTATCAAGAAGCTCTTCTACTCGAAGATACGGATACTTAAAAGAAGCAGAAACATCCAAGAGCCGCTGACGCACCTTAAAGAAAGAGACCTCTTCCTCCGCAGAATCAAGAACGCGTGCTCCAGGAAAATCGACTGCTTCTCGTGCGGAGAGTTCCTTGGCGGGAGCTGCTGGATAAGGCAAGAAGGTAGTATGACGCTGACTATTCTTTCCAAGAATTTTGGCAAAGAACGAGTGAGAGAGAAGAGGAGAGGAAGCAATCGCGTTGGGAAGGTCAGGACGCTGCTCTAAGTGATCAAGAAAATTTGATACCTTTGTAGAAACGACCTTTTTGAATTCAAGAGGAGAAGTTCTCTTGAAGCAATAGTAAGAGAGCAAAGAAGCAAGGAAAAGTAACAAGAAGAGAGGAGAATATTTTCTCATGGGTTAAAAGTCAGATCGGAGGGTTGGCAAGGAAGGAATAAAAAATAGTTACAGAAGATCTATTGCGGGAGATTTTTTTAAAATGGGAGGAGTTTTACTAAAGAGAAGAGCGCAACCTAGTTTAAAAGAACAATGAGTCAAGGAAATAAGTTTCTAGTTGCCATCAATTCTTTTTTTGATAGCGTACTTGGCTCCAACGTTTGCTTTGAAAGGGCAACGGCAAGGAATTTCAATTTTTGAAGTTCTTTTCTTGGATTTTTTTACATGACAACTACTAGCAGCGCTGACCTTCAGCAACTCATCTCCAACTCCGTTAAAAACTACCGCGAAGGTAGTATTGTTAAAGGATACATTTTAGAAAAAAGGCCCAAAGAATTTTTGGTCGACATCGGCTACAAATCCGAAGGAGTCATCTCCTCTTCGGAATTTGATCATCCAGAAGAAATCGAAGTAGGAGATGAGGTAGAGGTCCTCCTTGCCCGCTTAGAGAATGACCAAGGGATGGTTGTGCTCTCTCGACTCAAAGCAGCGCAGCGTCAGAACTGGGCAAAAATCTGCAAACTCTTTCAAGCAGAAGGAATCATTCAAGGTAAAGTCAAATCTGTTGTTAAAGGCGGTCTCACCGTCGATGTAGGAGTAGAAGCCTTTCTCCCAGCTTCTCAAGTTGATATTACTCCTCCCAAAGATCTTCAACAGTTTGTTGGTAACACCTATGATTTCAAAATTGTTAAGCTCAACGAAGATCGCAAGAACATCGTGCTAAGCCGTCGTGAGCTTATTGAAGCTGTTCGTAACACACGCCGTCAAGATTTCCTCTCCACGGTAACGGTGGGAGATATTGTTGAAGGAACTGTAAAGAACACTACAGATTTTGGTGCTTTCCTTGACCTTGATGGCATTGATGGCTTGCTCCACATTACCGATATGTCTTGGGCACGATTGACTCATCCCAGTGAAATTCTCAAGCCAGGAGATCTTCTTAAAGTTGTCATTCTCGAGATTAATAAAGAAAAAGAGCGGATTTCTCTTGGACTCAAACAACTTCAATCCAATCCTTGGGAAAAAATCGAAGAACGCTTTCCAACAGGAGCTAGAGTCAAAGGGAAAATTAGTAACCTCATGCCTTATGGAGCTTTTGTTTCCATTGAGGAGGGAATTGAAGGTCTCATTCATGTTTCTGAGCTCTCTTGGACCAAGCGTATTCTACGACCTTCAGATGTCTTGACCTTGGGCCAAGAAGTAGAAGCTGTTGTCCTAGGAGTCAACAAGGAAGACCAAAAAATCTCCTTAGGTGTTCGTCAGCTCGAGTCCAATCCATGGGATGAAATCGAGCAACGCTTCATGATTGGCAAACAAGTCAAAGGAAAAGTACGCAACATGACCGCCTACGGAGCCTTTGTAGAACTCGAAGAAGGAATTGATGGCATGATTCATGTCTCTGATCTCTCTTGGAATAAGAAGATCAATCACCCCAGTGAAGTACTCAAAAAAAATGAAGAGATTGAAGCTGTTGTCATTGATATTGACAAAGCCAATCAGCGAATCAGCCTTGGCGTCAAACAACTTGAGGAAGATCCTTGGAAAGAAATCGATCGTCATTACAAAATTGGTGACATCATCAAAAAGAAAATCAGCAAAATCGCTAACTTTGGAGCTTTTGTAGAGCTTGATGGTGGAATCGATGGTCTCATTCACATTTCTCAGATTAGTGAAGATCGCGTTGAAAAAGTAAAGGATGTCCTCAAAGTAGGAGATGAAGTAGAAGCTCGCGTTATCAAAATTGATAAAGCAGAACGTCGCTTAGGACTCTCCATCAAGGCTACCTCTTATAGCGATGAGGCCTTGCTCAAAGAAAAAGATGCTTTTGATTCTCTTCGTAGTACCGATGACATGGTCAGCTTTGGGGCTGCTCTGCAAGCCGCTGAAGAAGAATATCGTCCCGGCGAAAACTCTTCTCACTAACATTCATCTTACTCATTACACCCCTTCTCCATGAATATTACTGCTTACCTCAAGACAACCTGCGGCTGGAGCAACGGTATCCGCGCTATCATGGCCAAGTATTCCCTAGAATATACCGAAAAGGATATCATCAAAAATCCAGCATTCCGATTCGAAATGGAGCAGAAGAGTGGGCAGCCACTCTCTCCTTGCGTGGAAATCAATGGAGTTATGTTGGCTGATATCAGTGGAGAGGAGCTCGAAGAGTACTTACTGAACAACAATCTTGTTGGTGCTCCTACCTCTTCTACGAATGTTCCACTCAACGCTCCCTGCTCCGATGAAGAGCACGCAGCCATGGTGAAGATGAAGTTCTAATCTCCTCCATGTTCTCATCTTTTAGAGAGAGAGTACTAAGGTTTGATGGCAAAAAAAGAGAAGGGTACTAGTGCAGTATGTTTCCCATATTCGAGGAGATGAACATCCCCGTGACATTGTCATCAACAGTTAGCTTTAGTTAAAACACTCTAAACTTGAAATTTGAAATAGTTGAAAGACTGCAAGGACTTCTCCAGAATAAAACTGATGAGCAGCAAGGGACTCCCCTAGAAGCCTGATTCCATCGTCTATTGCCGTCATTCCCGATCTCTTCCAGTCATTCTGCCTGCTATTTTTCATTCTGACGCCCCCTTCCCGTCATTCCGGCTCTCTTGTCATTCCGCATTCTCCTGGTTGTTTCGCTCTCTTACCGTTATTCCAGACTTCTTTCCCGTTACTCTGCTCTCTTCTTGTTATTTTGCTCTCTTTTCCTCCTTCCTCCTTTTTTCCTTCCCGCTCTTATCCCGTCACTCCAGCCCCCCTTTTCATCATTCTACTCTCTTCTCGTTATTTTGCTCTCGTTCTGTCATTTCTAGCCCCCTTTTCGTCATTCCTGCGGAGGCAGGAATCCAGAACGCCGTGGGGCTTCCCTCGTACCCTCGTGATGGACGATGGCCTCTGCCATTGTTTTCTCATTGGAAAGAGTTTTCAGAAGTAACACTGGCCATCGTGCCCCCAGTGGCTTTCTTCACATCAACCCTTAGAGTAGCACCAGTGACAGAAAGCCCCCAGAGCAATATGGGGACCAGAATACTACTTTTCGCTTACTTCCCACCATGAGTATTGACCGTGGTCTGGATTCCTGCCTGCGCAGGAATGACGAAAAAGGGGTCGGAATGACAACAAAGGGAGCAACAACAAAGGGAGCAACAACAAAGGGAGCAACAACAAAGGGAGCAACAACAAAGGGAGCAACAACAAAGGGAGGCAACAACAAAGGGAACAGGAATGACGAGGACGAGAGAGAAGTGACGGATGAGGAGGTGTCAGAATGAAAAGTAGTAGACCGAATGACGGGAAGAGAGCGCAATAACAAGACAGATGCGAAATGACGGGAAGGGAGTGGGAATGACCACAGCGGAGATATAGTTTATTAAATTAAAAAGGAGACTCCATCAGCTTGCTCTTTTCTAGGACTGCGTTCTCGAATCTTGCGTTATCGCTGGATAGCGCTTCGATCTTCGGCCTTCTCCTAAGAAAAAATTGCTGTGCCCCTAATGTGCCCTTTTCAATTTAATACACTATAGAATGACCTCTTCTAGAGAAGTACCTTTCTATTGATCATTGTTATTGTGGAGAGGAGAGAGAAATTTATTTTCCTTGATAGAGGGGAGCGTGGTTTGCTATTCTGATGCGGAAAAGTCAGGGCTGATTTTTCTAAG
>JAJZSL010000005.1 GCA_021849805.1 bacterium | reverse complement strand
TAAGTGCTAGAGGAGGCGTGATCGGATACGGTTGCACTCCCTCTTCTCCTTCTAAAGGCAGAAGATTCATCTCAAAAGGAGTTCTCTCTCCTTCATTCTTGTTGAGGACAAAGGGAGCTTCTGAAAATGAGTAGCTGGTCTCTTGAGACTCTCCTTGGTTATAAATTGCTAAATTCCCAACTTCACCACTAAATTCATCCTTTCCCATTTGATTAAAATCCAAGCTCATCACCAAGGAGATTGTATCGGCATAATGCAGTTTCTTGATGTCTTGCTCGATGGTACGGACTATTTGTCGCTCTCTCTCTAAGCTGGCTAGAAGTGCTTCTGCTCGCTGGGGAGCACTGAGCGCTGGAGCAAGTGCGGTGGTGATAGGACCTCTTGATTGATTCCCCCCAAGAAGGGCCACTTCACCTAGAGAACCGTAGGAAGATCTTCTTCCCAGCGCCTCTAGAGCACTCCTCTCCTCTCTCTGCCCTCCAGTAGTATCACTGATGTGCCCACTGGCGATAGAAGAAGCCAGGAGGGGCGCCTGTTCCTCACTTTGCGCTTCTAGATCCAGATCCCAAGGGGCTGGAGTGTGCTGCCTGCTAGGAGAAATGTTGCTCATGGTTTGATAGGAGTTTTATTGATTGCTAGCTGATTGTTTAAAAAAAGAAGTGACTTCCTTAAGAACTCTCCCCCCTCGAGCATAATGATTTTTCTTCCAAGTGGAATCATGAAATCTACCAGAAGCGCTAGAAAAAAGAGACTTCGCTTTCTCCTTCATCCAAGTAAAGAATCCTCCAGAATAGTTTTCCATAATATTTTTGCGAACTTTCGTTTTATTCACAGAACTGCGCCGAATAAAACAGAGATGGAGACAACGTAGAGGAGCATCCTCCCAACTTTCCTCTTCAAAGAGTTTTCTTTTTTTCTGCTCATGAAATCCAGAACGAAAACAAGGATGACCTCCATGCAACCGTTCTAAAACCTTCCCCTCCCACGATTGGATTGCATTGAAATTATAAAGCTTTGTGATGCTACGGCTAGGTGGTGTTAAATACCCCGAAGCATATTTTCCATGAAGATGTGCTACATGGAGAACATGACCTAGAAGCATCCACTGATCATCGAATTCCCCTTGAAGAAGTCTTTCTCGAAAGAGGAAGAGTCGCTCTGGATCATAGAGCTCGTCACCATCAACTCCAAAGACCCAAGTTGCTGTTCCAACAAAAGGTTTCAAAAATTGATGAGATTCTCTGGGATGATGAATACGATGAAGAACGATTTTTTGAGGATGTTCTTCTCTAAAATGCTCCATGATAGCAAAGCTCCCATCGGAAGAATGGTGATCAAGAAGGAATAATTGATCACAGAAAGGAAGAATATTCGTAATAACTTGTTTCAGGAAAAACTCTTCATTTTGGAGCAGAAGGATACCAATGATTTTTGTTGGCTTTATGGGAAGAAGTTTCATGTTTCCAATTTTTCTTTCTTTTCTTCAGAGAGATTTATAGCTAATAACCCTGTTTGCAAAACTATTCTCAAATTTTTCTCAATGCCTCTTCTAACCTTTTGCTTTCTCTTCCTCTGCTCGGTGATAAATTCTCAGGGAGCTTTGATTGATCAAGCCTCTGCTTCTCCTAGTCTTCAACAACGACTCTCCTTTCTTGAGGCCATGGTACACAATGATGATCCAACTCCTACAGGAATTGCTCCTATTGCTTCTCCTGCACACACAGCTTGGATGATGGTTGCTGCGATTTTAGTACTCTTTATGGTGTTACCTGGTCTTGCTCTTTTCTACGGAGGACTTGTTCGTCAAAAAAATGTTCTCTCCATTTTAGCCATGTGCTTTGGTATTGCTGGGCTTGTTACCCTGCTCTGGTGGGCTTGTGGCTACAGTTTGGTCTTTGGTCATAATTTTCACTCTCCTTTTCTTGGAGGTTCAGAATATTTTTTCTTTCAAGGAGTCAATGCTCTACCAAACACTAGCTACTCTTTTTGGATTCCTCAGAATATTTTCTCTATTTACCAATTGGCTTTTGCCATTATTACTCCATCACTTATTTTTGGAGCTAGTGCTGAGAGAATGAAGTTTTTGGCGGTTCTTCTCTACACGTTTCTCTGGATGTTTCTGATCTATTTTCCATTAGCTCATATGGTCTGGGGTGATAATGGGTTGATGAGTGGTTTGCTCAATCCAAATGCTTCTCTACCGACAATCGACTTTGCAGGTGGTACTGTCGTTCATATGTCCTCTGGTTGGTCTGCCTTAATCCTCTGCCTCCTTCTTGGCAAACGCCTTGGTTATGGAAAAGAACCGATGATGCCCCATAGCCTTGTCCTGACTGTAGTGGGAACTGGTATCTTGTGGATTGGTTGGTATGGATTCAATGCAGGGAGTGCTCTTGCCGTGGATTCCATAGCAGCTAATGCTTTCATGACAACAACTCTTGCAGCAGGTATTGGATCGCTAACATGGCCAACATTAGAGTTATTGTTCCGCGGCCAACCAAGCGTTCTAGGTTTCTGCTCTGGAGCTGTTGCTGGTCTTGTGGTTGTGACACCAGCATGTGGTTTTATTACTAGCACTGGAGCTGTTTTTTTAGGATTACTCTCAGGGATTGTTCCCTACGTGGCTTGCACAAGTCTAAAAAAATTATTCCGCTATGATGATGCTCTTGACAGCTTTGGAATTCATGGGATTGGGGGAACCCTTGGAGCCCTCTTAACAGGAATTTTTGCCACAGCTAGTGCTAATCCTCATCTTTTATCTCCAACAACACTTCAAAATGGACTCCAGCATGCTCTAGAAAGCAAAACCCTTTGGTTCATTCAAGCGGAAGCCATTTTGATAACTCTTCTCTACGCAGTGGTTGCCAGCTTCATTGTCACTTTAGTTGTTGATTTCATACTCGGACTTCGCCCAGAAAAAGAGAAAGAGGCACAAGGACTTGATATCAGTGATCATGGAGAAGAAGGATACATACTCAATGGATGAGCATGGATAGGCACTGGATCACTTTTTAAGATCTCACACTCTGCTTAGTCTTTTCCAATTTTAACCCTCACCTCATATTAGACTTATTAAAATTTTATGAAAAAAATTGAAGCCATTATCAAGCCCTTTAAAATCGAAGAAGTCAAAGATGCTTTAAATGAAATTGGTATTGAAGGAATGACTGTTACAGAAGTCAAAGGATTTGGACGCCAAAAAGGGCACACTGAAATTTACCGTGGTAGTGAATACACGATCGATTTTCTTCCAAAAATGAAAATAGAAATTGTACTCGCCGATGAAGCTGTTCAAGGAGCTATTGAGGCTATTATGAAATCAGCTAAGACAGGAAAGATTGGTGATGGAAAGATTTTTGTTTTTGACGTAGAGAATGCTATCCGCATCCGGACTGCTGAAACTGGGGAACAAGCTGTTTAGCACTATTTTTTCTTCAGGCTGATGGAAACTGATTTAAAAAGACTGCTTCTTTGTAATCAATTTGTCCAGGCTTTGGCCAAGCATCCGTGGTTTTTTTGCCAAGAGCTATCATAAAACTAATAATATGATCCTCGGGCAGATTAATAACCTTCCCCACAGCTTCAAAATCAAATCCATCCATGGGGCAGGAATCTAGCCCCATTTCTTGAGCAGCAAGCATGATTGTCTGCCCAGCTAAACCACAAGAACGCATGGCTTCATCACGAATAACTTGAGGCTTTCCTTGATAATACGCTCTGATTGCTGGAAACATAAAATCTTGAACAGCCTGGGGTGCCTTACTCCAGTAACGTTGCGGTTCCTCCCAAACAGAGAGACGAGCACAAAGAATAATCAGTAGAGATGCCTCGGTAATTTGAGCTTGATCCCAAGCGAGAGCTCTTATTTGTTGACGTATTGCTGGATCACGAACTAACACAAAGCGCCAATGCTGAAGGTTAAATGCTGTTGGCGACTGCATGGCTAAGGAGAGTAATTTTTCAATTTCCTCTTCCGAAAGATGATGAGTAGGATCGTAATGTTTGATAGCACGGCGATTAAGAATAGCATCGGTAACATTCATAGTAATTTGCGTTGATTTTTAAGTTTAGTTGATCTTCAGGCTGATCAGTATTGTGATTGGTCATGCCAACTGATCTTATTGTTGATAATTTTTCATGACTCTACAACCATTTCTTCAACAAGGATTGCGTCTACTCACGCGTACCCATTATGCACTTCATCGATTCTGGAGACGCTTAAGGAGAAAACCTCGCACGGTTACTGAGTCTCCTAATCTCCTTCCAACATTGATTAAAGTACTAGCAGCCTTCACTCAAATCGATAGAGAAATTCTTGAAGAGGAAATTGACTCCATTCTTGGATTCTTGCGCTATGACTACCCTGCAATTGTTTACTCCGAACTTCGCCAGCTTTTTTGTCAAGCACTCGAGGAACAGCAAGATCTCTCTGCAATGGCTAGTAAACTCTCCAATAGTCTTGATGATGATCGTAAAATCTTACTTGGGGTTCAACTCTACGACCTTATTTCCCGATCTGGCATGAAAGAGGAACAAGTTCATGCCTACTCTGATTTTATGATCAAATTAGGAATGGCTAACCAGGCTATTGATATTGTTTATCAATTAAACGCCGGCGAAGAAGCAGTGTCGACAACAGTTCATAAACAATCCTCAGAGCTAGAAACAATCAGCTTTGGAGATCCAAATTACTATGATGTGAAGCTACGCGGGCTCTCCAAAGAAGAACACCTGCTCATGTATCGTTATCATGAATTCATGATTCTGAAAAATAAAACAACCCGTGCTATTACCGTTCAAGGACGCCTACTGAAACCTCAAGAATTCTGCCGTATTTATCCTGGACAGCGCATTTTAATTGGAGAGCAAGTCATCACAACTCAAGATCTGATTTTTTATTTTAATGCTAAGAAGAATATTTCTCTTCTTCATTTTTTTGTAGCTATTAACAAAAAAGAAGTACGCCTTGATAAAGTTCAAAATCGTGATAGCAGCCTTGAGGTCTCCTTTGGTTTGAAGGTAGAAATCAACGTACTCCAACATCTTGAAGCTACGCTCAATGGTGTTGAGCTAAAAAAAGGAACGTATCTTCAAGCTCACCTTGATGACCATATTCTTTTTACTAATGGAGGAGAACTCCATCTTCAAGAACTCAAAGGTTACGTTCACTCCTTTGGAGGTCATTTTCCGCTCCGAGCTTCTAAATCAGAATATCTCGTTTCCAATAACCCAGGGCTTCTAAAAAAAAATGATATTCTCCTCTCTCCTGGAAGTGAAGGGGAAGTACTTCTAAAAATTTCCTGTGACTATCCTCAGCGTCGAGGATACATTCACGTTCTTAAAGCAGATCGTCCTATTATTGTACGTGATCTTCCCGTGCGCAACGGAGTTGATCTTTTTGATGGAGATACCATCGAGATCAATCCAGGACAGATTTTGCGCTGTAACTTCACTGATCGCCTCATTGAGGAAGAGCGTAATATCATCTATCACCTCGAAGTCAAAGATCTTCGATGTCGTTTTTATCGTGGAGATATTGCTCTAGATAATCTGAATTTTAGCGTGGAGCGTGGAGAAATGATTTGTGTTATGGGTGCAAGTGGTTCAGGAAAGAGTACTTTGTTACGCGCTTTAGCTGGTGATTTTCGGCCAATCCAAGGAGAAGTACGACTCAATAACTTCTCGCTTTATGCTCAGCATGAACGCTTATGCCAATATATCACCTACATTCCTCAATACGAAGCCTTCGATGAACAGCTCACCATTGAAGAAAATCTTGCTTTTGCAGCAGCACTACGAGCTCCACACCTATCTCGAAGAGAGAGACTACGTCGTATTGATAGTAAATTAGCTGAGTTAGGGCTTAATGAACGGCGTAAAAATGTCGTGGGAGATGCGCGTCAGAAAATTTTGAGCGGTGGAGAACGCAAACGTCTCAACATTGGACTGGATATGATTAGTACAGCAGACGTTTATCTTTTTGATGAACCAACTTCTGGTCTTTCCTCCAAAGATTCAGAACATGTGATGGAAATTATTCGTGGTATTGCTCACAACAAAATCGTTCTAGTAACCATTCATCAGCCCACTGCAAAACTTTTTCATATGTTTCAAAAAGCCCTCCTCCTCGATCATGGTGGAAAATTAGTTTTCTTTGGAACTCCTAACGAAATGCTTTCCTATTTTGCAGAAGCAGAAGATGAACAGCTTTTTCAAGCAGAACTAGGAGGTTGCAAGACATGCGGTTCAGTACGTCCTGAATTTGTTTTTGATGTCCTAGAAACTCCCTTACGCGACTTTAGTGGAGACCTCATTTATCAAGAAAATAATCGTGGACAATTAGTCCCTGCACGGCGCTTTTCTCCTGATTATTGGCGTGACAAGTTTGAAACGTATCAATTGATCAAGGAAGTACAACATTCTCTAGAATATTCAAAACCACTTCCTAAAAATTTTCAGACACACAAAACTCCCTTGCTAAGAGATCAATGGAAACCTCCGTGCTGGCGTCATGAAATCACTCAATTTCTCCTTCTTCTCCAGCGCGCCTTCATCAGTAAATTACGCAATCGTGCTAACCTGCTTACAACCTTAGTAGAAGCTCCTCTTCTCGCTTTCCTGATTGGAGTCGTCCTACGGTACTCGGAGGGTGATAGCTATGACTTTGCATCAGCATTTCATATTCCAACCTATTTTTTCCTTTCTCTTGTTGTAGCAATGTTCTTAGGTCTCACCAATAGTGTTGATGATATTATTCGTGATCGACCTCTACTCTTACGAGAGCGTAATCTCCATGTACGACTTGGCTACTATGTGTTTGCTAAAGCAAGTACATTGAGTGTTTTTGCTATTGCACAATGTGCACTCTTTAGCCTCCTTGGGAATACCATGCTCGGTGTCCGCGGTTTTTTCATGATTGAATTCCTTGCTATGTTTCTAACTGCTTTTAGCGGCATCTCTCTGGGACTTCTTATTTCATCACTGACTTCTGAAGGGAAAACAGCCGTTAACATCATCCCAGTTGTTCTTATCCCTCAAATTATTTTGGGAGGAGCTTTGATTAAATATGAAGAGATGAATCGCAATCTTGATTTCATCTATTCTATTCAACAATGGTTCAATCGCCATCCAGACTCTGCCATAGAACCACGTAGCGATTTGCAGGTTCCTTTTATTTGTGAATTTATGCCCATGCGTTGGTCTTATGAAGCCCTCATTTATGCTCAAGCAAAACTCAATCCTCTTGCTATAAGACAGGCTAGAATTCAAAACCAAATCAATCAAATTACTGCTCTCAGTAACCCGAATGAAGCTCAATTGAATCGATTAGAAGACTTAAAAGAACTACTTGCTATCCTCAGTGGACTGACAGGGAAAACAGCTGATGAAATTGACTATCGTCTCTCTTTAATTGACAAAGTTATTTCAGGGGCACCTTTGAATCAAAGACTCCTTGTGAGTCGTCATACAGGAATAAATATCGAACAACTCTATGTAAACCGAAAAATGGTCGATCTTGTTTCTAAAGCTGAAATAGAACAAGCTGATTATCGCAATCATACTCACCCGAATGTTTTCTTTGGCCCTCTGAAATATTATCTTGGCCTCACTATTGATATCCTAACATTTAATGTGAGCGTGATTCTTCTCTCAACGCTGAGTCTTTTCTTTGCTCTCTATTTTATTCTAAAACGACAACTTAAGATCGGAAAATGAGTATACGTAGAGAGCCCTTAGAAGATACTTGGCATGATGTTATCCTCAAATCGATGAGAGGACAAAATCTTCAGGCCTCCACACTAGCACATATGAGCAATCTTTCTGAAGATAACATTCACACGCTACTTCAAGGTCACTATGAAGAAAAAACACTTCGTGCCCTTGCTCCTGCTCTTGGATTACATTCAGAAAAACTTTTGCACCTAGCAAGAGTCCCTTTTCAACTACCTGTAGAGGATATTCCTAACAATTTTCAAATCCTCACGACTTTTTATCATGATATGAAAGTTCACTCTTATCTCCTCTGGAGTGAGAGAAATCATCATGCTCTTCTCTTTGATACAGGAGGATCACTTTCAAGTCTTCTAGAAGAGCTTCAAGAAAAACAACTGAAGCTTAAAGCGATCTTTCTAACACATGCTCACCATGATCATGTTACTAAACTACGAGAACTTCAGCAACAAACAGGGCTCCCTGCATGGATAGATCAAGCTGAAATCATTCAAGGAGCTCATGCTCTTCCACTTGATTTTCTCTATCATCTTGATGAGTGCATCAGCATAAGAGCATTTTCTACTCCTGGTCACTCTCCAGGAGGCCGAACCTACTTTCTAGATGGACTCTCAAGGCCCATAGCTATTGTTGGTGATGCACTCTTTGCACGTTCAATAGGTGGTATTCCTGCGGAAGCTTATCGAAGTGGGTTGCAGATCATCTCCCAGCGCATTCTAACGCTCCCCCTCACAACAATCTTGGCTCCAGGTCACGGTCCTATAACTACTGTTGAAGCAGAACGAGAAGCAAATCCCTTTTTTAGTTGAACAAACTAGGGAGGAGATGCCGATACTGAAGTATTTTCCTTGGAGTTAGCAATCGATTTTTGCATGATACGATCTACGTTTGGATCATGCGCTACACCAAGATCGAGAGCTCGTTGATAATGACGCCGTGCTACTTCAATTGCAGGAGGATGATGTTGGAGATAGTAAACAGCTAAATTAAAATGAGCTTCTCCATAGTTAGGATCAAGTTCTAGAGCTTTACGCAGAGAAGCCTCAGCAATTTCAGACCAATGTTGACGACCTGCTGCAATACCGAGGTAATGCTGGGCACGAGCATTCTTAGGGTCATAGAGTGTTGCTTGAATGAGGTCAGCAAAGGCTGCTTCATTTTTTTTCTCTTGAAGATCGATCATACCAAGCAGAAGCCAGGCCTCTGAATCATCGAGCTTTTGAGCGATCGATTGACGCAAGAGCTCTTTGGCCTCAGAAAACTTCTTCTGATGCATGGCTACTAGAGCCTTGCGAGTTAACTCAACAGGAGACTCTCGAAACTGCATAGATTGCTCAAAGAGAGGTCGTGCTGTTTCTTCTTTAAGAAAGATTTCACTCTTCTTCTCTCCTTGTTGTTGAAAAAGAGATTCTACTTCTGGTGCTTCTTGAGAGAGAAGAGCATGTTCTGTCGTTGCTTGGGGAAATGCAGAAGAACTCCAAGACAGAAATAAGGCTAGGAAGTAGAAAATCACTACTAAAAAATTGAATTTTTTGAAGTTCTTCATTCTATCCCCTCTAATATCTGTCATATTTTTCCCATCATGACTAAGAGCACGATAGCGCTAACTCTTCTGCTCTTCTACTTGCAGCAACAAGAGCAGTGGCAACAATAGAGGAAAAACTTTTTGCTTTAAGGACCTCAAGACCAGCCTCTGTTGTTCCTTGAGGACTAGCAATTTTAGTAATCACAGAAGTCGCAGAATCTTCTGTCTTGAGCATGAGTGCTGAAGCTGCAGCAAGAACATGTGCTGCAAGAGAGCGTGCTTTAGAAGCAGGAAGACCCTGCTGGATACTTGCTTGGAGAAGTCCTTGGAAAAAGAGCAGCGCAAATGCTGGTCCACTACCACTCAACGCCGTAACAATATTGACTTGATCCTCCTCAATCTGATAAAGGGCACCGAGAGCACCAAAAAATTCTTTAGTAACGAGAATATCTTCTCGCCTGGCAGAACAATGAGGAGTGATCGTCGTCACTCCTTGACGCACTCCAACAGCAAGATTGGGCATTGTTCGAATAATCCTTGCATGAGTCCCTGAAGCATCAAAGAGCTGATGAGATGGAATGCCAGCAACGATAGAAATAATCAATTTATCTTTAAGTAGCGGAGCATTAGCACGGAGAACTTCAAGAGCTTGAGCTGGCTTGACACAAAGAAAAATCAGGGAAGAAGCCATGATCGCCTCTTCATTGCTAGAAGCAAAAGAGAGACCATACTTCTGAGCAAGATTTTGAGCTGATATGCCACGTTGAGAAGAGAGTGTAATAGCTGAAGCAAGTGTTAAGTTAGCATCAAGAAAACCAGCAATGAGTGCTTCTGCCATCTGACCAGCTCCAAGAAAAGAGAGAGAAAGTATACTGTTCACGGATGAGTTTTAGAAAAATGATATAGCCTATTAAATTGAAAAAGTCACATTAGGAGCAGAGAAATTTCTTCTTAGGTCAAGACCGAAAATCGAAGCGCTATCCAACAGTAACCGATAACCCAAGATTTGAGAACGCAGTCCTAGGGAACAAGAATAAGCTGATGATTTGCTTTTCAGTTTAGTACACCATGCATAGGAATTTTTGAGGCTATCACGATTTCAGAGCATATTACTACTGACCTGCCGATAGTGATGAGAAGACTATTGATACTAAAAAAAATCGAGTAGCAATTTATAGTTGATGATAAGCTTCTAGAGCTTTGTCTCTTGAAACAGCAAGATCAACAATAGGGAGAGGATAATCTCTTCCTAACTCTATTGCTGCTTCACGGAGTATTTCTTTGGGTGCTTCCCATGGTTTAAAAAGAAACTTTAGTGGTAATGTTTTAAGTTCAGGTACAAATTGTAACGTATATGTTCCTTGGGGATCAAATTTTTCACCCTGAAGCACGGGATTAAAAATTCTAAAATAAGGAGCAGCATCAGCTCCAGAACCAGCCACCCACTGCCAGCTAGCACTATTATTAGCTAAATCAGCATCGAGTAGTGTATCCCAGAACCAAGCAGCTCCCTGATGCCAGTGAATTAAAAGATTCTTAACTAAAAAAGAAGCTACAATCATACGAACACGGTTGTGCATGGTACCTGTCTGCCAAAGCTCACGCATGCCTGCATCAACAATAGGATAACCAGTTCTTCCTTGCTCCCATTTGGAGAGGAGCTCTTGGTTCTCTTTCCATGGAAAGCGGTCAAATTTCACTTGAAAGTTTTTCCATGGTAGCTCTGGAAAATGAAAGAGAAGTGAGTAGGAAAATTCACGCCATCCCAATTCACTTAAAAAGTGCTCTTTGTCTTTGTTAGGAACCTCAGAACCAAGATTCTTCACACTCTCCCAGAGCTGTTGTGGAGAAATTTCTCCAAAATGAAGATGAGCTGAAAGGTGAGAAACATTTTTTTTACCAGGGTGATTACGTCCTTCCTTATAACCTGCTAATCCATCGTTGAGAAAAGAATTCCATCTTTTTTGTGCTCCCATTTCTCCAACTTCCCATTCCTTTTCAAAACCACGATACCAAGGAATTTTTGGTAATAAATTGAGCTCTTCCAACGAAAGAGAATGATCTTCATCTTTGAGGAGTCTCATCTCCAATGGCTTGAGAAGCGTCTTACGCACTGGGATGGAGGAAGCATGACGATAAAAAGGAGTAAAAACCTTGTAAGGAGTTTGATCACTCTTGCATACGGTCCATGGTTCCCAGAGGAGTGATCCTTGAAAGCTCTGAAATGATATTTCCAGCTCGCGGAGCTTTGCTTCAAGAGCTTCTTCCTGCTTCCTCTGCCAAGGTTCATAACAACGATTCCAATAGAGAGCATCGAATTTTTGACTTTCAAGAAGTTTTGTGATGATGAAGAGGGGATCTCCACGATAGATGCTCAGCTGACCATGAAGAGATTGCTGAAGCTTCTCTAGAGAGTGATGAAGCCACCAACGACTTGCAGCTCCCATACTAGGAATACCTTCCCCTTCTTCCTCCAAAATATAAATAGGCATTAGAGAGCCTCGTGTTGCTGCTTCCACGAGAGCTGGATTATCAGAGAGCCGAAGATCTCGGCGGAACCAAAAAAGTGTAGAAAGAGTAGGCATAGAGATTAAGAAAATGATGGACTTTTTGTATTTTCCGTGGAGTAACTTTTAAAGTTTTCTTCCTAAGAATCGTTGAAAGGAATAAGTTTTTTAGATTGTTCTCTTCCCTAGCCTATTAATAGCGATAAAAAAGATACTAGCACTAAGAAAAAAAGAACAAATGAGCAGAAAATTCTAACATTTCTTTATCAAAGGTATAGAATCAACGTATTTTGGTTGAGCATCTCTATATCCACATTCCTTTTTGTCCTCATATCTGTCCTTACTGCGCTTTTTATAAAGAGTCAGCTGGAAAAGAACGGGTTGAATCATTCCTCGATGCACTTTTAATAGAAGCATCGCGTTATCGTTCCCTACTCTCAGTACGCACCATTTTCTTGGGCGGAGGAACTCCAAGTGCCTTGTCTTTTACTCAAATGGAACGACTGCTCAGCGGTCTTCATGAGATCCTCGATCTCTCTCATCTTGAAGAATGGAGCATTGAAATGAATCCAGCAACCGTGGCTACCGATAAAGCAAAACTTCTTTATCAAGCAGGAGTCAATCGCATTAGCATGGGTGTTCAATCTTGGAATGATGAGCTTTTGAAAACATTAGGTCGCACTCATTCTGCTCAAAAAGCAGAGGAGTCTTTTGATCTTCTTAGAGAGGTGGGATTTAAAAATATTTCTGTTGATTTGATTTTTGGTATCCCTGGACAATCTCTCTCTTTGTGGGAAAAAACCTTAAAGAAGACTATTGACTTAGCTCCAGAACATCTCTCTGCATATGGATTGACCTATGAAGAGGGAACACCATTTTTCCATTTATTAAAGCATGGAGTCATGAAGCCAAATGAGCATTTAGAAGCAGATCAATTTCAGTTAGCCTTTGAACTACTAGAGAATGCAGGATATAAGCACTATGAAATTTCTAACTACGCTCAAGAAAAATTTGAATCAAAACATAACATGGCCTACTGGCTTGGAGCCAATTATCTAGGACTAGGACCAAGCGCTTTTTCTACCGTGGAGGGTCTTCGTTGGCGGAATATTGCTGATACACTTCTCTACATTTCAAGTACTCAAGCAGGAGAAACAACCCATGACTTTCAAGAAGAACTCTCTGAAGCAACACTAGCAGCAGAACGTGCTGCTTTTGGCTTGCGAACTCATTATGGAATTGATTTTCAAGAAGCAGAACCATGGAGAGATGCCATGGAGAAAATGGAAAAAGAAAATCTGCTTTACCGAAAAGATAATCGTTGGCTCTTAACTCCTCGAGGACGTCTTCTGGCAGATAGTGTCAGTGAAATTTTTTTCTAATGATCGTGAAATTACTTCAATAAAACTGCTTAAAGATTGCAGGAGAGACATCCTGAAAAGTCAAGGAAGAGTAACAATTGCTGGGTAACGATAGTAGAGAGAGGAAAAAATAGCTGCTGCTTGAGCTTCTCAAAAACCCAAGGAAGCGCTTCCAGAAAAAACCCTCCAAGAGGAAAATACCTCGAGGAGGGTTTTTATGATCTCTCTTAAAAAAAGAGATTAATTAATATTAATTTCAATCCTCTTCTCTTTTGCTTTTTCAGATTTTGGCAAGTGTAAAACAAGAAGCCCATCGTTGAAGTCTGCTGTGACCTTGCTTTCATCAATCACATCGGGAATAGTGAAGGAGCGAGAGAAAGAACCATAGCTACGTTCAATGCGATGGAATTTTTTGCCCATTTCTTCTTTTTCAGCGTGTCGTTCTCCAGCGATACGAAGAATATTTTTTTCAAGAGAGACTCGTATTTCTTCTTTCTTAAGTGCTGGAAGCTCTGCCTTAATGAGGAACTCTTTCTCATTTTCAACAATATCAACGAGAGGCGTCCATTCTGATCCCTTCAAATCCTCTTCTAAGCTGTTAGAACTAATGTTATGAGCAAAGAGCTTGTTGAGTCTATGCTGAACTTCATTTAATTCAGTGAGTGGGTTATAAACAAGTTTCATAGTTTTCATGATTCGTTGTTAAGATAATTGAGTGTTTCAACTTCATGAACTTTCATGAAGAAACAATATAAAATTACGACAATTTTTCTAAAAATCAACTCTCCAAACAAGCTGATCGAATCGCTGCAACCTGCAGTTGCACGCTTTTCTTTCCTTGGTAATGATTCCACTCAAAAGTAAATGCCATATCCCATGGTGGCTCAGGAAGCGGATCAAGTGCTCCATGAAAGAAAATGGCAGGAAGAGGAGATTGTTTTTTACCAGCAAATTGAAAAAGAAAATGTTTTTCTTTTAAGATTCGTGGTTCTTTGACTGGTTCTAGTGAACGTGCTAAGAAAAGAGGCTGTTTATTTCCTATACCAAAAGGCCCTAAGCGCTCTTGATCCAAGAGCCAAGAGGGGTCAAACTGGCTCAGGTTGATTTCAGCATCAACTCTAATAGAAGGAATTAATTGCTCCTCGGTAAGGAGAGAAGCCGTTAGTTCTTCAAATTTTTTACTGAAAAGCTCTAAATTTTCCTTCTTTAAAGTGAGACCAGCAGCCATGGCATGACCACCAAATGATTCTAAATAAGGAGCACATTGACTCAAAACTTCTACAAGCGAGAACCCTTCAATACTACGGCCACTCCCCTTTCCAAGCCCTTCCTCATTAAAACCAATGATCAATGTAGGACGATGCCAACGTTTAGAAATCCGAGAAGCTACAATACCAACAACGCCATGATGCCAATGAGAACGTCCTAAAACAATACTTCTGGGAGAGGATATCACCATTTGAGAAGTTACAATTTCTTCAGCTTCCAAATTGAGAGCACGTTCTATAACTTGACGTTCACGATTGCGATGGTCAAGATGCTGCGCAATACGGATTGCTTCGCGGGGATCCTCTGTCATCAAAAGCTCAAGAGATTCCAATGCAGAATTAAGACGTCCTGCAGCATTGAGACGAGGTCCTATTTTATAACCAATATCCATGGTTGTTATAGGTTTTTTGAGGTCAAGGAGCTCCATGAGTGTTCGAATTCCTAACCACTTCGACTGAGCAAGCTGTTTGAGACCATGTGTTACAAAAATTCGATTTTCCTCTGTGAGTGGAACAAGATCTGCTACTGTACCTAACGCTACAAGATCAAGATAGTGACGCAGGTCAAAAGAAGACTCCGGAGAACGTTTGAGCAGAGCGTGAATCAACTTGAAGACCAACCCTACACTACAAAGCGAGTGAGAAGAGAAACCCAACTGTGGATTCACTAAAATCCAATCAGTAGGAGGATGCTCTTTTTTTTCAAGAAGATGATGATCCACGATCATTAAATCAACTCCTTGTTTTCTGATCCATAAAGCCTCCTTCCATGAATTAGTGCCACAATCAACAGCAATGAGAAGAGAAGGTTCTAAGAGCTTAAAGCAGCGATCCAATCCTAAAAAACTTAATCCATAACCTTCACTTGCACGCTCTGGAATAAAGTAATCAACACAACCACCTAACGCTCTTAACGAACGACACAAGAGAGCTAATGAAGTAATTCCATCGACATCATAGTCTCCATAGAGAACTATTTTTTCTTGCCTTTCTAAGGCAGTAACGAGACGATCAACTGCCTTTCCAATATTAGGAATCTCTTCAGGAGGTCGCAGTGCTGCTAGTCGTGGTTCTAGAAAAGCACGAGCATTTTGAATAGTAGAATATCCACGGCGCAGGAGAATTTCAGCAATGGGAAATGATAATCCTAATTTCTCTGCGAGCTCCTGCGCAACATGGGTATCTATTGGAAGAGGAGTTATCCATCGAGCTTGCATCACTGATCAATAAAAAGAAGAACAGATGGTTCTCTCTTCATTTGTTATCAAGAACCTCGATTCAAAAAAGACATAAAGAAAAACTCAATAAAATATGTTTGCTAAGATTCCGAGAGCATCTTGGTTTCTTTTTACCATAGAATTAAGAAATTTCTAAGAGCAGAATTATGCTCTCTCTACCTGCCAGTACTCCAATTCAACAGGAGTATCACGCCCAAAAATACTCACAGAAACACGTAGCTTTCCACGTTCAGGATCAATTTCTTCAACGATTCCCTGCTGATTTTGGAAAGGACCATCAGCTACTTTAACTTTATCACCAATTTCAAAAACAATTTTTTGGATGACATTCTCTTCACGCTCTTTCATTTGAGCAAGCATTGCTTGAATTTCTTTTGGTCGCATAGGAATTGGTCGGTCCTTGGTTCCAGCAAAGCCAATAATTCCTTGAGTTTCTTTAATGAATGTCCAAGGCTTTTCCATAATCTTGTCATGTTCATCAAAGAGATGCATATTGATAATCAAGTACCCAGGGAAAAACTTTCGTGTTGTCTCTGTTTTTTTCCCTCTTTTGATTTCTTGAACACGTTCTGTAGGAATTAAGATTTCAAAAATGACATCACCACATTCTTCCGTTTTAATTCGTTTGACAATATTGTCATGAATTTTTTGTTCTTGTCCGGAGAGAACATGAACGACAAACCATTGATCTTTAGGGGCCAGAGGCATAAGGAAATAAAAGTTAAATTTAAAATTAAGGACGTGTTAAAAACCCAATGATATTCATGGTGATGAAATCAAAGAAAGAAATATATCCTCCAATAAGAAGCATAGCAATAATGACAACTAAACTTGAATTCCAAAGCTCTTTAAAACGAGCAATTCCATGTTCCTCGTTGTTCCAAGGCCATTGCGCTTTTTTGAGCTCTATTTGAACTTCTTGGATATAATTGCTAATTTTTTTAAACATGAGAAAAATCGTAAGGGGGAATGAAAACAGTAAAAAAACTACAAACTGATTCTAAGCACAGGAGCTAAGGAAAAAGAGTAGAAAGCGATTACGCACTCAGGCCAGGAGGGACTTGAACCCCCAACCAACGGTTTTGGAGACCGCTACTCTACCAATTGAGCTACTGGCCTATCTGCTATGAAAAGTAGAGAAGAGGAGATAAGGAAGAGACACTGTTGATTTTCTCCACTTCAAACCTCCTTTTTCTACTTTCTAACGACCAATATTAGTCAAGAATTTCGGCAACACGTCCTGCACCTACAGTACGACCACCTTCACGAATAGCAAATCGAATGGTTTTTTCCATAGCAATAGGAGTAATGAGCTCTACTTCAATAGAAACATTATCACCCGGCATAACCATTTCGACTCCTTCAGGGAGCTTAACACTTCCAGTGACATCTGTAGTACGGAAGTAGAACTGAGGGCGGTAGTTGGAGAAGAAAGGAGTATGACGACCACCTTCATCTTTACTCAAGACATAGATTTCAGCCTTAAATTTTTTGTGTGGTTTGATGGAACCAACCTTAGCAATAACTTGACCACGCTCAATATCTTCCTTTTTGATACCACGAAGAAGAAGTCCGACATTATCACCTGCTTCGGCAGTATCGAGTAGTTTGCGGAACATTTCGATATCAGTTACCGTTGTTTTGACCGTTGGCTTGAGTCCAACAATTTCAACTTCCTCCATTTTTTTGAGCACACCACGCTCAACACGTCCAGTGGCAACAGTTCCACGACCTTCAATGTTGAAAACATCCTCTACAGGTAAAAGGAAAGGCTGATCTTTTGGACGCTCTGGTAATGGAATATATTTATCAACAGCATCAATAAGTGCTAAGATTTGCTTTTCCATTTCAGCATCACCATCAAGAGCTTTTTTAGCACTTCCTTTGACAATAGGAATTTCATCACCTGGAAAATCGTAGGAACTAAGAAGATCACGAATTTCCATTTCAACAAGATCAAGCAGTTCTGGATCATCAACAAGGTCTACCTTGTTCATGAAAACAACCATTGATGGCACACCAACTTGACGAGCCAAGAGAATATGTTCCCGCGTTTGTGGCATAGGGCCATCAGCAGCACTGACAACAAGAATAGCACCATCCATTTGAGCGGCACCAGTAATCATATTCTTGACGTAGTCAGCATGTCCTGGGCAATCAACATGAGCATAGTGACGGGCATCACTTTCATACTCAACGTGAGCTGTTGAAATGGTAATGCCACGTTCTTTTTCTTCAGGAGCAGCATCAATTTGGTCATAAGCTCGTGCTTGAGCTTTACCAGTTTTTGCAAGCACTGTTGTGATTGCAGCCGTCAGTGTGGTCTTACCGTGATCGACGTGACCAATAGTGCCGACATTAACGTGCGGCTTGTTGCGTTGGAATGTATCCTTAGCCATAGTATTTTATTCTTGTAGTGGTTGTTGTTGTACTCTTCTGAGCCCATGACCGGGATTGAACCGGTGACCTCGTCCTTACCAAGGACGTGCTCTGCCAACTGAGCTACATGGGCTTGTTCAATCCAAAGGACAGAGCAAGTTGTGATTCAAAAATGTGATAAAGAAATAGTGGAACATTTAATAATATACAGAATCTTCACGTAAGCCAAGGTAAACCTAAAAATAAAGAGAGAGGAAAAACTCCCGAACTCTTGTCTCTTTGAAGCTTAATGCAAAGAATGTACCCCTTTTGTTAGAAAAGGGGGTGTTATCAATATCACTGGTGGAGCTGGTGTCAAAGTGATTTTTTTATAGGACTCTTCTTTTTAACCTTTCAATATGGATAGTAACCAGAAAGTAGAGAGCAGAGATTTTTAAAAAAGGCAAGGCCGAAGACCGAGCACTATCTCAACGATAAGGTGATGGGATGAGAACGCTGCATTTTTTAAATAAGATCACGTCAATTTCCTGTCATTTCTAAGTAATTTGACTATAAAACTTAGGAAACATCCTACTTTTTCTCTTAATGGATTTTATTTCCTCTCAGCGCCGCGAATATGATCGAGGAGCACTTAGACGTTCTGATCTTCATGAAAATCCGATGGAGCAATTTAGCCATTGGTTTGAAGAAGCTGCTGCTTGCTCTTCCATTCTAGAAGCTAACGCAATGACGTTATCAACGGCTAGTAATAATCTTGAGGTAACCTCTCGTATGGTTTTGCTCAAAGGATATGACAATACTGGTTTTCGTTTCTTTACCAATACCACTAGTTTGAAGGGGACTCAAATTTCAGAAAATCCCTTAGTGGCGCTTCTTTTCTATTGGGCACCACTGGAACGTCAAATTAAAATTTGTGGTAGAGCTACTCTATTATCACGAACCCAAACGGAAGAATATTTTCAAACTCGCCCTTCTCAAAGCCAGCTTGCAGCTTGGGCTTCTTCTCAGAGCAAGCCTCTCTCAAGTCGTCGAGAATTAGAAGATCGCTTTCATGAACTGGAGCAACACTTTAAAAATCAAACCATCCCTACTCCTTCTTTTTGGAGTGGTTACCTTGTAGCTCCACATTCTATGGAGTTTTGGCAAGGTCGTCACAATCGACTCCACGACTGTTTTCATTATTTTAAAAAAGAAAATCAATGGTTCATCGAACGTTTGAATCCCTAGCAAGAACGATTACACTTTTGTTTTTCTAGAAATAAATTCAACAGCGAGCTTCACGGCAGCTAAGTAACTCTGAGGAGAAGCAATTCCTTTTCCTGCAATTTGGTAAGCTGTCCCATGATCGGGACTAGTTCGAAGAAAAGGAAGGCCAAGAGTCACATTGACTCCTAAATCAAACGCATGAAGCTTCAGTGGAATGAGACCTTGATCATGATACATGCAGAGAACGGCATCGTAAGTTCCTTGAGAAGCTTGCCAGAAAACTGTATCAGGACTCATGGGACCAACGATGCTGGCTTGAGGGAAAATTTGGCAAAGTAAGTTGACGGCAGGAGTAATAATTGTTTGTTCTTCTTTTCCAAGATCACCTTCTTCTCCCGCATGAGGATTGAGTCCAGCAACAGCAAGACGTGGATATTTCATGCCTCGCTGTGCTAGAAAATCAACAAGTAATTTGCCAACACGAACAATCTCCTCCACGCTCAGAGCAGCGGATACTTCACTCAAAGGAATATGTGCTGTTACCAGAGCAACAGTTAAGCTCCCTCCTGTTAGGAGCATTGCCACATTGTCAACTCCTGCGCGTGCTGCAAAAAATTCTGTTTGACCTGGAAAAGCAAATCCCTCTGCATGGAGACGGTGCTTATGAACAGGACCAGTCACCACTGCTGCAAGCTTCCCAGCAAGACAAGATCTTGATACTTCTTCTAGAACATCAATTGCTTCCCGGGAAGTTGCTGAGGTAGGGTAACCAGACAGGGAAGGTGTTGGATTTCCAAGTACTTTGACCTCACAACCATGAAGAAAAGCTGGATGCTCTTGAAGATAATGAAGAACAGAGGCCACGATTTCAGGACCAACACCAGCACGATCACCCACCGTCAAACCAAGAAGAGGAGAAGTCTTCATGACAGTGTGATTACAAGATTTTAATATAAGCTTTCTCGCGGAGATCTTGAAGCCACTTCTCTTGAACTCGCAGCATCTCTGCTTCCACTAAATGCCTTTCAATTTCTGGCTGAACCTCACTTAGAGGCTTGACAGAGGCATGACGAAGCGATTCTACCATTAAAATGTAGTAACTATTATCAAGGGTAATGACAGGACTAACTTCTCCTTCTTTCATCGAAAAGGCAACTTGAGAGAGCGTTTCATTGAGTGTATTGCGCTCTACCCAACCAAAATCACCACCTGAATCTTGAGTAGAATCCTCGGAGTACATCTGAGCCATACGGTCAAACTCCGCTCCTGAAGCTATTTTTTGACGTACTTCCTCTGCCATTGCCTTTTTAGAAACATTGGTCATTGTTCCTGTTTGATCTCCCTCATGTAGGACAATCATCCTGAGTTTTACTTGTTCTGGAGTTGTGTAGGCAACTCGGTTCTGCTCATAGAAAGCACGAACTTTAGTAGGAGAAATGACGTAGTTTTCCTTGACTTTGGCACTACGCATAGCGCTAACAATGATTTTATCTTTTTGCAACTGACGAAAGCGAGTAAGAGAGTAACCTTGACTTTGCAGTGTCTTAATAAAAGCTGATCGATCTCCTCCAAATTCATCACGAATCACTTTATCCACAGCATCATCGATAGCATACTGAGGAATCGTAAACTCTTTTTTTTTATATTCCTGGAGAATCAGTGTTCGATTGATGAGGTCGTTGAGTGCTGATTGGCGTAGCTCTTTAATTTTTGCTGCTAGTTGATCTCCTTGCAGCGTTTGTGCAGCAGCCTTCTCTTGAGCTGCAACAAGATCACGAACCTGAGAGAAGGTAATGACTTCATTATTCACAATAGCCGCCATCCCATTGACAATCTCCTCTTGAGCAGAAAGCTTTGTACAGAAAAGGAGTACATTTAAAAAAATGAGTAAAAAAAACTGCCGGCTATTCATTGCTAAAAATCGATCATTAGTTTGATCCTATCATCTATTAAATTGAAAAGGGTGCACTAAAAACACAGAAAATTTTTCTTAGGACAAGGCTGAAGATCGAAGCGATATCTAACGATAGAGCAAAATTGAGAACGCCATCTTAAGAAAAAAGAGCAATCTAATGGCATGCCCTCTTGCAAGGGTATACACTCTACATCGCACTTTCTAAGAGTGCTATATTTTTCAAAAAAAGGTTTCTCCTATTTCTCTTCGAGGATCCAGAGAGCAGCTCATCTACTTACTCTTCTCGATTTTCTTTTCCTTGAAATTTCATACTCAAGAGCTTGGTAACTCCTTGCTCTTCCATGGTAACTCCATAGATCATATCAGCACGGGACATCGTTCGTTTGTGATGAGTAATGACGAAAAATTGACTTTGACCAACAAAGCGATCGAGGAGTTTAATAAAACGGCCGATATTGGATTCATCTAAAGGGGCATCCATTTCATCAAGGACACAGAAAGGACTTGGCTTAACCATATAAATCGCGAAAAGAAGGGCAACGGCAGTCATTGTTCTCTCTCCACCACTAAGTAGCGAAATAGACTGCAGCTGTTTCCCTGGAGGCCGAGCTACCATTTCAATGCCACTCTCGAGGGGATCACTCTCATCAGCAAGAATGAGGTCTGCTCTACCACCACCAAAAAGCTCAGCAAACATCTCTTGAAAATTCACTCGAATACGCTCAAAGGTTGTAGCAAAAAGCTCTCGTGTTGTTTTATTGATGCGAGTCATTGTTTCAAGCAGCTCTTTTTTCCCATGAATGAGGTCGGTATACTGTTTCTCTAAGAAAAGAGAGCGCTCTTCGAGCTCTTCGTATTCTTCAATAGCATCGATATTGACAGGTCCCATGCCATCAAGACGTGCAGTCAATTCCTCAATGAAATGTTGAACCTTCTCCCAGAAAACTTCCTCACTGATTCCTTCTTCTTGGAAAAGCGCTAGGAGCACTCCATTGGGCGCTTTAGCTTCTGAAGTTGATGAGAGGAAATCATCAGAATGCTGTTTTTGCAACAGAAGAGAGAGATCCTTTTTGCCTTGCTGCGCAAGAAACACGCTCTGGAGCTTTGATTCATCTCTCTGAAAGGACTTCAGATCTACTTGATAGCGTCGAGTTATTTGATCACTCGTGCTCTCAATGTGAAGATGAAGTTGAGCAAGTTTAACCTCTTCTTGAGCACGACGATCTTGCAAATTAAAAAGATGATCGCGCAGCGAACGCAACGTCGATTCTAAAACCTCTAAACTATTTTGTAGTTCAGTACGTTGACGAAGCAATATTGTGATTTCTTCTTCTAATTGAGCACGTTCTCCCTTCCATACTGCTAGACTTTGAGTAAGCTCTTGGGACTGAAGAAGAAGATTTTTCCTCTTTTCTTCATACTGGTTAATATCACGTTGACGATGATCAATAGACTGTTTCAATTCTTGAAGACGAGCTTGAATCGGAGCGCTTCGTTGAGTGAGAATTTCTTGACGTTGACGCTCTGTTGCAACACGCAGCCGAATTTCAGCAAGAGCTCTTGAAGCATCTGATTCAGCATCACGCAAAGTAGCCATACGATGTTGAGCTAAGGAGTGTTCCTGGTGAAACGTTCTTAATTTTTCAAGAAATTCTTCAAGTTCCCTTTCATGAAGAGTCGACTGCTCTTCCCAATGATGGATCTGCTCGTTGAGCATTTGAACTTCTAGGCCAAGAGCTCTATAACGTGCCTCTGTTTCTTCTAGCTCTCGACGTGCTAAGCGTTCATCTCCTTGAGCTGTTGCAAGAAGCATTTGCTGATGCGTTAGGGACTCACGCAATTCTTTTAGTTTACTAGAAGCCTCCCCAAGCAAGCTCACTGAAAAATCACGAGCAGCAGCTAATCTTTTCTCCTCCTCTTGAAGAGAAACAATTTCACGCTCTAGTCTGGTAATTTGAGAGCGTCGTAAAAGTGCCGAGGAAGATTTTTTCCCATCATGCCCTCCAAAGAGAAGGCCTTGATGAGAAATAAACTCCCCATCGCGTGTAGCAAAAGCCAAATGAGGATACATCTTTTTTAAACAAAAAGCTGTTTCTAACTTTTCAACAACCAGGACTCCTTCTAACAACTTATGAAGAGCTGCATCGAGAGGTTCAACAGCTGAAATGAGAGAAGAAGCCCATTGAATCGTCTCATCAGCCATCTTGAAGCGAAGCTCTTGAAGTTCTTTTAATGAAATTTTCTCTTCTCTCTCCTGATGTTGCTTCTCTGGCATTAACAGGAGTAGAGCAGCACGCCCTTGAGCTTTTTCCTTGACACTTCTTAGAGCTACTTGAGCTATCTCTTCATTATTAAAAACAACGGCATGACTTGCTGCCCCAAGAGCCGCTTCAAGAGCAGCCACATCTTCACTGGCAACTATTGTTAGAGAAGCAAGTGTTCCCAAAATTCCTGTTTTAAAAAAATCAGGCTGATCCAAGCCATGTAATATTGCTTGCGTTCCTTCTGCTAGGCCTTCTCCTTGTCGTTCTAACTCAGAGAGCACTTCCTCTCGTGATCGACGCTCCATAAGCTGCTTGCTCACTTCATTCCAATCACGTTCTGCTTGCTGAGAATCCAACTGTCTGGATTCATAAGAAGATTGAGCTAGTGCTAATTCTTTTTGAAGATCGTCAACTCGTTGCTTGATCTTCGCATGAGCTTCTCCAGTCGTAGAAACTCGTTCCTTAAGGTTCATGAAAATCTTATCGACCTCGGATTGCTGCACACGCACTTGTGTCAAACGCTGCTCAGCTGAATCTCGACGAGCAAGTAGTGTAGAAATTTTTTCACGAAGATCGGCGTGACCATTTTCCAAATGATGAATTTGATCTGAGAGTTTCTTAACAATAAGTTCCCCCTTTTGTCTCTCTTCCAAGCTCATGGCGCACCGATTGACACTTTCTTGAAGAAGTTTTTCCTCTAAGGAGAGGTGATGAAGGAGCTCTTGGAGCTCTTTTTCCATTTGATCTTTGGCTTTCTCCTCTTCACGAATGCGTTGAGAAAAACTATCACATTCTACTCTAGCTCGCTCTATAAAGGATTGATGCTCTTCTTGACGCTCTTGATGTGTTTGAATACGGCTTTCCCCAGAAAAAATTCGGTTATGTACTGTTTGTAAGTAATCTCTTTTTTCTTCTAACCTCTGATCCAAAGTAGCTAGTTCTTTTCTTGAAACAACAACTTGTTCTTCCTCAGAGGCTATTCTCTCTTCCTGAGTAAGACGTTGCCTAGACATCTCCTCTAGAGAAACAAGAAGCTCTTGAATATTTTTTTCAAGTCGTTGGTAATGATGATGGGCTGCATGAGTATCGAGCACACGTAACTCTCCCATTATTTGCTGATAGCGACGTGCTTTAGCTGCTTGACGCTGTAGAGAGCCAATCTGACGCTTTACCTCCTTAATAATATCAGTAACACGAAGTAAATTTGACTCTGTGTACTCAAGCTTTCGAAGAGCTTCTTTTTTTTGTGATTTAAACTTAGTAATTCCAGCTGCTTCTTCAAAAATAGAACGTCTCTCTTCTGGACGACTACTGAGAATCTGATCCAGCTTTCCCTGTTCCATAATCGAATAAGCACTACGTCCAATACCAGTGTCCATGAATGTTTCATGGATATCTTTGAGTCGACAGGCTACTCCATTGAGGAGGTATTCTGACTTTCCATCTCTAAAGATACGCCGTGTGATACGGAGTTCATTCCACGAGACACCCAATTCTTCTTCACAATCTCCGAAAACTAAGGAAACCTCAGCCATATTGTGAGCTTGACGCGTATCGGTTCCACTAAAAATGACATCAGCCATTTCGCCACCACGCAGAGCTTTGGCTGACTGCTCTCCAAGCACCCAACGAATCGCATCCAAAATATTGGATTTTCCACAGCCGTTGGGACCAACAACAGCAGTCACTCCATGATGAAAGTCTAAAATCGTTTTTGTTGCGAACGATTTAAATCCAATAATTTCGAGTGACTTCAGATGCATGAACGTCTTCTACGGTACTTAGGGATGAGAGCTAAGGGCAAACGAAAATTTTATGATATAGTCCAATTACTGAGAAATTACAGGAAAGAGTTCAGAGATTTTTTAAAAAGGCAAGGCCGAAGACCGAGCGCTATCCAATGATAACGCAAAATTTGAAAACATAGTCCTAGGGAACAAGAGCAAGCCGATGATGTGCCTTCCCCAATTTAATACACTGTGGCTACCCAGAAGCTTCAACTCAGAAAAGAGCTTAGATTTTTTTGAAAGAGGAGAGAACGAAGATCAAAGGGCTATCTCAAGGAGAATGTCATAAGGTGAGAATACTCTATTTTGCTAAAGAAGATCTCATCTATTCCTCCAAGCTATTTCCTGTGATCCCTCAGTTACTTCGTGAGTCGATTAGAGAGAAGAATTGCCAGCTAGAGTAGCATCGCGTTCCTTCATAGCAGCTTTGCGACTGAGCTTTACACGACCTTTATCATCCAAACCAATACA
Organism: bacterium; assembly: GCA_021849805.1. Lineage (GTDB taxonomy): Bacteria > Verrucomicrobiota > Verrucomicrobiia > Chthoniobacterales > UBA6821 > CAIWMF01. The sequence continues at coordinate 87,114 of JAJZSL010000005.1, read as the reverse complement.
CTTGACCCAAATAACTTCACCAACTCTAACAACATCTTCTACTTTGTTAATACGTACTTCTGCTAACTCAGAAATGTGGCAAAGACCATCTTTACCAGGAAGAACTTCAACAAAACAGCCAAATTCTTTAATAGAAACAACAGTTCCTTCATAGAGCTCTCCAACAAGAATTTCTCGCGTCATTCCTTGAATGATTTGTTTAGCACGCTGAAGGCTCTCTGCACTACTGGAATAAATATTAACGGAACCATCGTCTTGAATATTAATTTCAGCTCCTGTTTCAGCTACGATCCCTTTAATTGTCTTGCCACCAGGTCCAATGAGAAGTCCAATTTTATCAACAGGAATCTTTACTGTTTCAATGCGTGGAGCATATGGACTCATCTCACTTCGAACCGTAGGCAATGTTTCTGCCATATGCTCAAGAATGAGCATACGATTTTGACGTGCATCCTCAATAGCCTCTGACATTAACTCGTGCGTAATGCCAGGTAACTTCAAATCAAGCTGAAATCCTGTAATTCCCTTACTTGTTCCGCATAGTTTGAAATCCATATCACCAAAATGGTCCTCAGAACCGATAATGTCTGTTAAAATGGTATGACGTAAAATTGTTCCATCTTCTGCTTGTTCAGTGACCAATCCAGCAGAGATACCAGCTACAGGACGCTTCAGTGGTACTCCTGCATCGAGAAGAGCTAGAACACCACCACAAACAGAAGCCATGGAAGTCGATCCATTCGATTCCATGACTTCACTAGTCACACGAATGGCATAAGGAAACTCTGCTGGAGATGGTATGACTGGAAAAATTGATCGTTCTGCAAGAGCTCCATGACCAATTTCACGGCGACTCTGACTTCCAAATCGGCCAGTCTCTCCCACGCTAAAAGGAGGAAAGTTATAATGAAGCAAGAATCGTTTTGTATCCTCTCCCCCTCCGTAAGCATCAATCGTTTGTCCTTCATCAATGGTACCAAGAGTTACAAGAGCAAGCGCTTGTGTTTCTCCACGCTGAAAAAGAGCGGAACCATGAGCACGAGGGAGAAGTCCCGTCTCACTAGCAAGAGGACGAAGCTCCTTTAAACCACGCCCATCACATCGCTGCTGACGATCAAGGATACTGATGCGAAATGCTTTTTTCTGAAGATAATCGAAAGCTTGTGCGATTTCAAAAGCGGTCGCTATAGGGTGTTTCTCGAGTATTGCTGCTCGAACTTCTCCTCTTAACGCTTCAACTGCTTTTCCTCGAGCCAATTTCCCAGGGGTATAAAGTGCTGCCTCAATACGATCTCCAGCAACTTGGTAAGCAATTTCTAAGAGAGCTTCATCAACTTTTAAGAGAGGAACACTTCTCTTTGTCTTCCCAACTTTGGCCATCAGCTCACGTTGAGCTTCAATAAGAAGAGAAACATTACTTCTAGCCACATCCAAAGCTTTTATGAAATCAACTTCTGGTAATTCATGAGCAGCCCCTTCAATCATGATAACTTTCTGACCATCGCCTACGTACACGAGATCTAGATCACTCTCTTCACGTTCACGATGTGTAGGATTAACAATAAATTCCCCATTCAGCCTGCCAATACGAACTGCTCCAATAGGTCCCTCAAAAGGAATATCAGAAATAGACAAAGCAGCTGAAGCGCCATTAATGCTTAAGAGATCAGGATCGTTCTCTCCATCAGCACTCAGAAGAATACTGATAATTTGAGTATCATAAAAATAACCTTTGGGGAAAAGAGGACGAAGAGGACGATCGATCATGCGACTTGTTAAGATTTCTTTTTCGCTTGGGCGCCCTTCTCGCTTGAAATAGCCACCAGGGATTTTTCCAACAGCAGCAGCTTTTTCTTTGTAGTCGACCGTTAAAGGGAAAAAATCTTGCCCCTCTTTCATCGTTGTAGCACTCACAGCTGTTGTGATCACTACAGTATCAGCGTAGCTAAGAAGAACAGCTCCATCAGCAAGCTTTGCCATTTTACCGGATTCAAATGTAATAGGAGAACGACCAACCGAAGCGATCACTTTATATTGAGACATAATTTTAATTTTATAGTAGTAGATGAGAAGCAACTAGATTGAAAGCAAGTTTGATAAGAGCCTATCCGTTGCGCGACGATAATAATTTGGAAAAAAGAGTCCCTCCTTTTTAGAGTGATAAAAACTCTTCTCGAGAAGACTGCTACGGTAAAATTCCCTTTAGAGCCTTCAGAAAAACAAGAAAAAAGAGAACAAACCTCTATCTTAGCAAAATTTATTTCCTAAGTCCGAGTTGTTCAATGAGTGATTGGTAGCGGCTATTGGCTTTCTTCTTCAGATAGTCAAGTAAAGAACGTCTCTGGGCTACAAGTGCTAGTAATCCACGTCGAGAAGAATGATCTTTGACATGATGTTTGAGGTGCTCGGTAAGAAGAGTAATTCGCTTTGTGAGACTGACGATTTGAACATCAGCGCTTCCAGTATCATTTTCGTGCAGCCGAACTGCTGCCATTGTATCTGTAGTTGTCATATTTTTAGTAAGCTGCGAAGGCTCTCAGAAATTCACCCTCTTGACAAGCAGAAAAATAAAAAGCCTGGATTATAATCATTATCCAGGCTCTTTAAAAACTCTTAGTGAAAAAAGAGAACGAATTCTCTGGAGAAAATTTTTCCTAAGGAAATTTTATCAAAAAATTATTTTGTTGAAGAAACACTCTCTTGCTTCAATTTTCTGTGTTCCTGGCAATGTTTTCTCAGTTTTTCCATGATTGGCTTCATACTAGGATCTTGTTTGCAAATGGCATCACAGAGTTCTTTTTTATGTCCTTTCCCAGCAAGAGAAGGATCAGCAGCAATAGCTGCTGCTTTTGCAGCACAAACACGATGACGTTCTTCCTTAGTTAGAACATCATGGCAAGACTTCTTCTCCGTCCAATGCGAGCATGCAGCATCTTTGGTACAAGGTTGATCCATAGTACAACTATTTTTCTTATCAGCAGAACAACAGGTATCTGATACTGCTGAGTTTAGTGATGAAGCTGCTGTCGCTGGAACAGCTGGCGTCACCGGTGCAGAAGATGGTTCTTCTGCCAATGCAATACCCGTGAGAATGAAAGAAGCAACAATAGAGGAAATAATATTTATGTTCATGTTTTCAGTAATTAATGTTGATAATTGAATGAATAATCTTAATTGAATTTTTTTGATGGCTCGACAATTTTTATTTTTTATTGTGATGAAGACGACTTTTATTTTTTCAAAAAATGATTGGATAAAGTGGTGATTTTAGTAGTGATTTTCTAGCTTCGAGAAAAGATCAAAGATTGTCTTCGCGAGCTCGGTCTGCATGCGCAAAGAAGCGATGCGATAAAATGAAAAAAGTAGGAGCCCAAAGACCAACAAAAATACCAAATCGCTCTCCATAAGCTCGCTGAGCACAGGCAGCAGCATTGTTCCAATCTAAGGGAGCATTACCACTCATGAGATACCAAATTAAGATCGATCCAATAATAGAAGCGAATCCTGCAACAAAGCAGACATTACCGAGCAATTGAAGTGTTGATTTATTCATAGTGGTTTTGAAGTTATTTTCTGCTGCTCACGACTCATGAATCAGAAACCAAGAAGCTGAAATATCTGAAAGTAAGTTGTAAACAATTTTCCCTATCATATAACGATTGCCATTGAGATCAAGCAAGAAGAACTTTATGATGAGCTAGCCCCTAGTACTTGCGCTTCTGATTCAACTTTACAGTGACTTAAAAGTCCAACACTACACCTTCGAGACCGGGACTAGAGTGTATCAAATTTTTCTTGATAGAAGCTCAAGAAAATTCGTTTAAGTAAAAGCTTTTTTAAAAAACTGTACTGAATTTCTCAAGTCAAACTAGCGCATAAGCAGTGCAGCTCGAGAACGCTTAATTGCTTTTGTGATTTTCCGATGAAGATGTGCTGCAACACCAGTTGTCCTTCGTGAGAGAATTTTACCATGTTCTGTTACAAATTTTTTAAGTAAATCTGTATTTTTGAAATCGATAGTATCGATAGCAATATCAATGCGACGATGTGGCATGGAGCGGTTAGCTCGACGAAAGTTCGAGCGGCGTTTCGGAGTCTTGGGTTGAGTGTACATTATTTAGTCTCTCGGTGGAGGGTGTGACGACGGAGATGAGGATTGTATTTTTTCTTCTCAAGTCGTCCTGGTGTATTCAAACTTTTTTTGTTACGTGTTGTTGTGTAGCGTGAAACAGGCTTCCCTTCAGCCATTGCTTCCGTACATTCCAGAGTGATAATATCGCGAGCCATATAAATGAAGGATAATTCTATGCGAAATAAGTCTTAATCAAAAGTAAAATATTTAAAAATGATTCAATGAGCTCTAGAAGCTACTTTCATACTCATTACTAATCCTTAGCAATATCCACAAAACCTTCTTCCTCTTCTTGCTCTTCTTCATTTTCACTCTCCTCTTCCGTAGCGCCAAAAAGAGCGCTCAAAGGAAGACGAGCTCCCGAGAAATGCTGCCGTTTCTCTAAGTCAGCCTGGCATTCTACTGTATAGCGAGTAAAAGGACGTGCTTCAAGACGAGCACGAGGAATCGTCTTGCCCGAAATTTCACAAATTCCATAGGTGCCATCATCAATTCGTTTGAGCGCTTCATCAATTTCATAAAGTGAATTTTGTTCTTGAGAAAGGATACTGAGTGCAAAATCACGATCACAAGCATCACTTCCTGCATCAGCTTGATGCATTCCAAAAGCCGAAGTATCACAACCTGAGCGCAAATTACCACGAGCAACGCCACTCATGGAATCAAGTAGCATGTCTTTGAGTTGAAGAAGTCGCTGCCGTTGCTTTTCTAGAAAAGGATCTAGTTTTTTGCCCTTCCTCTTAAGTGGTTGAGTTACGAATTGCTGCTGCAGTGGACTGCGCTGAACTTGAGTAAAAACCAAGGGAGCAGGAGCTGACTTTTTCTTTTTATTTGTAGAAGCTAACTTGGAAGTTATTCTGGATGTTGAGCTAGAAACTTTTTTAACATTCTTTGCCTGCAAGGAAATTTTGGAAACTTTTTTTGATAATTTTGTTTTTCCCGTGGACAAAGAGGAAATCAATTTTTGAGAAGATACCTTTGATGACTTTTTAAAAATTTTTCCCTTTGGAGCAATCTTTTTCTCTACTTTCTTTTTATGAACAGCTGCTCTTATCTTCTTGGGAGCTTGTTTTAGAGCCTTTGAAGTTTTTTGTTGAGAGGAGTTTTTTTTAGATTTTTGTTGCTGAGTTGTCATCGGAACGTAGAGCTTTTCAAATAGAGAATAAAAGAAGGAGGTAGGTGTTACTGTTTCATCACCGCGGGTGCAAGCGAAATTATCTTTTTATTAAAATTTTTTAAAAAAACAAATTGATATTGAATATTCCTACCTAAACAGAGAGTGTGCCTGATAATCTTCTCTTGGAAGCTTTGTTTTTTTGATTCAAAAATTTCAAGTTCTCCATGCGATCCTTGATTTAAGAAATCTTTCTCTTTGTTGCCAATATTTTTAAAGAATCTCTCTGACCACACTACTCTCTATGCAACCTCTTCCTGGATTTCGTGATTTTCTACCTGATGATTGTGCTCAACGTGACTATATCACCACTCAGTGGCGTCGAAGTGCAAAGTGCTATGGTTTTGTAGAGTTTGATGGGCCAGCACTAGAATCTGCCGAGCTTTATGAAAAGAAAAATAGTGGTGGTGAAATTCTCTCCCAACTCTATTCATTTCGTGACCGTGGCGAACGTTCTGTTGTCTTGCGTCCTGAAATGACACCGACATTAGCTCGGATTATTGGATCACATCATCGTTCTTTCTTAAAACCACTCCGCTGGTTTAATATTGGTCATTGTTACCGTTATGAAAAGCCACAGCGCGGGCGATTACGAGAATTCCTTCAACTCAATTGTGATCTTCTTGGGGAGAGTTCTCCAGCTGCTGATGCAGAGGTTATTGGACTATTGATTGATATTTTTAAGAGCGTTGGATTGGGCCCTCGTGATGTTGTTATTCGATTAAGTGATCGCCTGGTATGGCAGCAATTTCTCCAGGACCATGACCTTCCTGATGAAAAGATGAGGGAGATTCTTCATATCGTTGATAAAATCGAAAGAGAACCTCAATCCAAAACAGAAGAAAAATTAGCTGCCTGCTCTTCCTCACTTTCTGTAAAAATGCTGCAGCAATTCATAAAAGAAGCTAAAGCTCCTTCTCTAGCACCATTGCTTCAAGAGCTTAGCGCACGTGGCCTCCGTGATTACATTCAAGTTGATCTCTCTATTGTACGTGGCCTTGCTTATTATACGGGAGTTGTTTTTGAGGCTTTCAGCCTCCAGGGAGGCTTGCGTGCTCTTGCTGGAGGAGGACGCTATGATCATCTCATCCATCATCTCTCTGATGGAGCTGCCAACATGCCTGCTGTTGGTTTTGGTATGGGAGATACGGTTCTTCTTGATTTTATTACCAGCATTCCTTCTGCTGCAGAAAAAAAAGCTTCTTATCTTGCAGCTAATGCTCCATGCCAAATTTATCTCGTTATTGCTGATGAAACTTACCGTGAAGAGGCTATCATGCTAGCGAGCCAATTACGTAGAGAAGGATGGAGAGTCCTCTTTCCTCTCTCTACAGAACGCGTGAGCAAGCAGTTTAGCAATGCTCAAGCTGCTCGAGCTACTCTTGCTATTGTGATTGGTGCAGAGTGGCCACTACTGAAAATCAAGCATCTGAACACCCGTGAAGAGGAAGAAATAACGCCTGAGCATCTTTTCAAAAAGTTAGCAGGAGAATTGCAATCACGCCAAGGGACATTCCCATGAACTACTTAGAAGCCTCTTGAAAAATTTTTTATTTTAGGACTTTTTTTATGAATCGCTTCTCCCTTCTCTTAGCCATCACGATTTCTCTGAGCTTGTACTCACTGAAAGCAGAAACAGCAGATACTGAGCCAATCATTTTCCCTATGAGCTTAGATCAAGTACTTAAAGGAGCTGGAGGGGCACGGGCTTTCTTTGTCACTCATCCTCTGCATTTAAAAAAGAATCAAAAACTTCACATCACCATCGATAATCCTATTGAAGACCCCAGTAATAGAACAATTATCTACCACAATATCGGCTACCAAGATCGTATTCCTGACAGCAGCGACCTTAATCAACCAAGCATTTATCATCATTCTCCTCTTCTTGAAGATGCTCTTGGTTATGAAATATGGTATGGAGATGATTCTTGGTTGGGAGATATTTCTTATTTTATGCACTGGAGTTCTCAGTTTCCAAGAAGCTGGACTCCTGATTGCATCGAAGATGATGGAACAGAGAGCGGTCTTGAGGAGACATCAAACCCTCTTCTCTTGAAGATAAAAGCAACGTCTTACCCAGGAATTTCCTACGTTTATTTTATTTGCTATGATCGCGATGATTATCAACCGGAAGCCTTTGCCAAATATACCCAAAAATATTTTTATACTCGCTTAAAAATCATTGTTGAATAAAGAGTGGCATCTTCTCTCTTTTTGCCAAAGGTTTTCCAAAAGGTTTTTGTGGATTTTCATCGATAATGACTTATGGTAAGTAGCTCTATTTCTCTATGCATTATCGTGATTGTTCCTGTGGCAGTTTAAACTTCAACGACATTGGTCAAACTATAACTCTCAGTGGATGGGTTGCTTCGCGTCGTGACCATGGAGGCGTTCTCTTTCTTGACTTGCGTGATCGAGAAGGAATCACTCAGGTCGTCTTTCATCCTCAAACACACTCAGAAGCTGCTTCTCTGGCTCACACGCTTCGCTCTGAAGATGTCATTACTGTTACTGGTAGCGTAGCAGCTCGTCTTCCAGGAACAGAAAATCAAAAGCTTCCAACGGGGGCTATTGAATTGGTTGCTTCCACCCTCAAGATACTCAATCGCTCTGAAGTTCCTCCCTTCCCCATCGAAGAGCGTATTAGCAATGAAGATCTCCGCCTCACCTATCGCTACCTTGATCTTCGTCGTCCTGAAATGACGCAAAAATTGCGCTTGCGCTACCATGTCACCAAGATCATTCGTTCTCTGCTTGATGAACATGGTTTCTGGGAAGTGGAAACACCTATTCTTTGTAAAAGCACCCCCGAAGGAGCTCGTGATTTCTTAGTTCCAGCACGTTTATCTCCAGGAAAATTTTATGCTCTACCTCAAGCACCTCAGCAATACAAGCAGCTCCTCATGGTTGCTGGAGTAGATCGCTATTTTCAAATTGCTCGCTGCTTCCGAGATGAAGATTTGCGCTCAGACCGCCAACCAGAATTCACCCAAGTGGACGTAGAAGCTTCATTCCTTGCTAAAGAAGAGATTTTTACTCTTTTTGAAAAAATATTTTATGAAATTTTTCTTCAAACGCGCGGTGTTAAGATTAAGACTCCCTTCTTACGGATGACCTACAAAGAGGCTATGAACTGTTATGGAAGTGATAAGCCAGATTGTCGTTTTGGAATGGAGATTGAAGATGTTAGTACTATTTTTACTAAGACTGACTTTAAGGTTTTTCGTGGAGCACTCGATCATCAGGGAGTCATCAAAGCAATCAATGTTAAAAAATTCGCCTCTATTAGCGCAGGACAAATAGAAACGCTCACAACAGTTGCCAAGAGCACTGGAGCAAGAGGGCTTGCCTTCATCAAAGTAGAAGAGGGAGAATGGAAATCTCCTATTGTTAAATTTCTTACTGATGTAGAAAAAGAAGCCCTGCGTTGTAAACTTCACGTGGAAGAGGGAGATCTTCTTCTCTTTGCTGCTGATGCTTGGGAAGTTGCTTGTCACACCCTTGGCCGAGTACGCCTCAAAGCAGCAGAGCTGCAGAAAATTCCTCTGTATCCTCATGATCTCTCTTTTCTTTGGGTTGTTGACTTTCCTCTCTTCTCTTATAGCACTGAGGAACAAAAGTGGAATGCTGTCCATCATCCTTTTACTCGTCCTAAAGCAGAAGATGAAGAACTACTACTCGGAGAGAATTTAGCAGAAATCCGAGCAGAAGCTTATGATATCGTTCTCAATGGAGTGGAAATCGGAGGTGGAAGCTTGCGAATTCATGAGCAAGAGCTGCAAGCAAAAATTTTTAAGACTCTTGGCATTAACCATGAAGAACAGGAAAGGCTCTTTGGACATCTTCTCAGCGCTCTACGCTATGGAGCCCCTCCCCATGGCGGCATTGCTCTTGGCTTGGACCGACTCGTAGCTCTCCTAGCAGGAGAGGAGTCCGTACGCGAAGTTATTGCTTTTCCAAAAAACAATCGTGGTATGGAGCTGATGACCGGGGGGCCCTCTCATGTAGATGAGAGAGAACTCCATGCTCTTTCTCTCGTTGCTGCACCCCAAAAGCACAAGGACAGGTGCTAAATTTTTCAACAAACGCTTTAGAAAAATAACTTAAGCTCGAGTAACCAACTGCCAGGGCAGCTTCTGTAACGTTATAGTTACCACTCCTGAGTAGTTTTGCAGCATGCTCAAGTCGTTTGTTCTTCAAGTAAGTACTCATTGTTATTCCTGTATACTGAGAAAAAGTACGACTTAAATAAGAGGAGGAACAACCGATGCTACGAGCTAGCTGAAGAAGTGAGGGAGGATGCTCCAGATCGTGAGCTAACTTTTTTTTGACAGCGGCCACTCTTTTCAAAGCAAGATACTCTCGACGATGAGAACAGAACGACTCTGAAGAATCTAATAACGTGTGTGAAAGTAGCTCTATTACTTTAGCATAAATCCAAAGTTTTGGGTTCTCTCTTAGATTCACCGAGAAGAAAAGTTCTTCTGCAATAGAATGAATATGTGTACAAAATGGCCTCAAAAGCGGCATTGTTACTCTATCATCACCTTGAAGAAAGGAGGTAACTTCTTCCCTCATGGAACATGGATATTTCTTCATCAGAGATTTCAACCAAGAACGTGTCATTTCTAATATTAAAAAGCGATCTTCATTCCTCGCAGTCCTCTTCAGGAAGAAACAACCATTTTTTTTTGTTAGGAGAAGTACTTTTGATGGAGCGATGGGGAGATGGTAATTTTCAAGAGGCTCTTTGATTGAATAATAAACGAGCTCTGCATGGCCAGTGATATTGAGCAGCAGCAATAGCGTACTATTCTTTGAAGAAGAAGCCGTGAAGAGGGAAGTTGGAGCCTGGGTATAGCGGCTCAATGCGATGCCATGCTCGGAGAGTGGTCCTAGGAGTGTTGTTCCTAAAGCAATCTTTCTTTCAGCGATTTCTTTCTTGCTAGTATCTGCCTTCATTGCTTCAAGCATAGCAGAAGCGAAAAGAGAGCAAATTTTTAATCAGGACAAGGGAGAGCAAATTTTTTGCAAGCAAGAGAAAGCACGTTTTTTCTTTGGCTCTAAAATCTCTCTCCTATGAATTCCCTCACTCAAACAATAGTTCTCGCTTTTTTACTTTTAGTTTCACCAGCACTCCATGCAGAAATCGGAGATCTCCCCTTAAGTCAAGAAATTTCACTGGTTATCGTTGATGATCTTAATAATAAAGCCGATCCTCAAACTGGACTAGGCGCTCTAGAAGAACCTTTCCAAATAGGCACCTATGAAGTCACTGCCAAGCAATATGGAATATTTCTCAGTAGCGTTGCTAAAAAAAGCGATCCTCATCATCTCTTTGATCAGCGCATGCAAGATGACCCAAATGTAGCATGCCTCCAGCGTATTTGGAATCAATCATTAGCCTGCTTTGAGTACTCAACAATTCCAGGTCGAGAGAATTTTCCCATTACCTATGTTGATCTTTTCTGCTGCGCTTATTTTTGCAATTGGCTTACTCTGGGATGCCCTTCTGGAGAAGAGGGGGCTTTACTGATTAACGCTGGCTCTTACATGATTGATGAAGATGAAAGAGGCTCTTTTCTTGATGTCATCCCAGGAGGTTCTTTTTTTCTACCTAGCGAGGATCAATGGTATAAGGCAGCCTACTACCACCACCATCCTCAAAAGATTGTCAGCTTCGATCCCCAGGATCCCCTTCCTAATGTTGAAGATACTGATTCCCTTTTATATTGGAACTATCCTACTCAAACGATGTCTGAACCTTGGAATGGCTTGGGATCTAGTATAGAAGCAGCCAACTACTACCGAGCAAACAGCTGGTTCTCTCCTTCCTATACAACAGGAAAACCTCCTTATCTGACTCCTGTAGGATCTTTCAAGAATACTCCAGGACCTTATGGAACTTTTGATATGGGGGGAGATGTCAATGAATGGACTTTCTCTTTACATGATAAAAACAGCAATGGAATAACAACTTCTTATTCTTACACACGTGGTGGCTCCTGGGCTTGCGGATCAAGTGAAATGCATCGTCAAACTCATCATGAGCTGGCAATCACGACGAAGAATAACACCACAGGATTCCGGATTGCTTGTCGAGTTATTGAACCATCCAAAAGAGCAGAGGAACATGCTGATCTCACGAGCTTGATCCTAGAAGCATCAATAAAAAATAGTGAACAGGAGATCAATCTCCTTAAAAATGCTTGGAGTGCTACGCAGTGGGTCTTCTGGAATGGAGGTACAGAAGTTGTTGAAGCAATAGCTTTTCAATATGTAGGAGCCTATATGATCCTCCCTTATTGCCTCTACATGGGAAGCGTTATTGCTTACGAGTATATAAGTGGAGACTACTATGCAGCAGCGGGAACAATCGTCCATGCGCTCTTTGATGTTGCTTGCATGTTAGGAGATAACATTGGTTTTGATGTAGCAGGTATGATCAGTTCTTCTTTGGAGAGAGCAGGATGTGGCTTTGTGAGTGATTTCTTGGGAACGATTCATCAGGGAATCGATGATCTCCTCCACTCGATGGGAATTGAACATGAGCACTCCATGCCAGAGAATCTTCAACCAGTTATTGAAGATGTTGAAAGAATGATTACTCCCTCAAGTCCAACACCAAGAATCATGGAGCCAGAAAGTGAATCTACTACTCCAGGAGTAGATCAACCATCTCTTCAACTTGAAAATGGATACTGTGGAGAAAGTGTCGTCCCGATCATGAAAGTGAAGAAGCCCACTAGGAAACGCTGCGCTGATAACTGTGGCCAGCTCCATTGAGCTATTTCATGGAGACCCTTCTCTTGCAAACTTTTTATCTCTTTGCTATAAAGATCAGATTACCCATGGCAAAAGAAGAAGTTATTACCACCGAAGGGGCCGTTGTTGAAGTGCTTCCTGGAACAATGTTCCGTGTCCGCCTTTCCAATGGACATGTTGTCTTAGCGCATATTTCAGGAAAAATGCGCAAACACTTTATTCGTATTGTTCCTGGCGATAAGGTAACAGTCGAAATGTCTCCTTACGATCTAACGAAGGCACGTATCATTTTTAGAACAGCATAACTTCTACAGGGACTTCATAACGCTTACTCAGCTACTTTTATCGATGAACATTCCACCTCCTGCTCTCCTCAAAAAAGCCATTGCTCTTAAAGTCGAATTAGAAGAACTCGATAGAGAGCTTCAGTCACTTCTAGCGACTCCTTCCTTGAGAGAAGATCACTCAGAAATTTTGAGAAGATCTTCTCTAGCCACTCAGCAGAAAGATTCTACTTCTCAAGAGGAAGTTCAAGAAGAAGTTCAAAAGAAAGTCTCTTCTTTAGTAGAACATCAGGAGGAGCATCAGGATAGCAACCCCTCTCTTTCGATGGAATCTGAGAATATGGATCATCCAGCTTCCCTCAAAGTTTCTGATCAGCAACTAGGGCTCATGGATGAGGATTCTCAGGAACAACTTGATCTTCTTGCTCCTCAAGAAAAAAGACTCGAAGAAAATTTGGTATGCTCGTTAGATTCATCTTTTCATAATATTCACCATGGAGATCCTCACTCGCATGAGGATTCCTACGTTGGATAATGTCGGAGAGAATTGTTGCAGCAACAATTGCTGATTTTTTTCTACAAGCAGGAGATCGTTGGAGTTCACGCCCTGCTTTTGCAACAAAAAATAGTAACAGTTTCTTTGAAAAAGTAAGTTATGCTCAGTGGCGCGAACGTTTTAGTACACTAGCAGAGGCACTCATTGACTTAGGAGTCCTACCTAGAGAGCATGTAGGAATTTTTAGTGATAACTGTTTTCAATGGATGCTCGTCCATGCAGCTATCCAATGTACTGGTGCCGCTAGCGTTCCTCGAGGAAGTGATATCACTCCTGCTGAAATCATTTATATTCTCAACCATGCTCGTGTTGCTCTACTTTTTGTTGAGAGTAAAAGCCTTCTTGAAAAAATCATCTCCAGGAGAGATCAACTTCCTTTACTCAAGACGATTATTTTAATGAAAAGCAGTCAGGAAGCGTGTTGCACAAAGAGCATCACTCTTCTAACGCTTCAGCAATTAGAAGATCAGGGAGTTTCATTAAAAAAAAATGGAAGCAACATGATGGAGCAGCGGGTAGCATTGTTGAGAGAAAATGATCTCTCTACCCTTATTTACACATCAGGAACAACAGGCACCCCCAAAGGAGTTCAACTGACCCACCGCTCTCTGAGCTCACAAATCGAGAATATTACTTTTTCTTTTTCTCATCAGGAGCGAGCCCTCTCCTTGCTTCCAATCTGGCATAGCTATGAACTAATTTTTGAATTACTCCTCCTCAGTCATGGAGCTACTCTTTACTACACTTCAGTAAAGAATCTCAGTGCGGACCTACAAGCTGTCCAGCCAACAGTGATGGCCTCCGCACCACGACTCTGGGAGTTGCTCTACGAACGAATGATGACCTCCATCAAAAAAGAAAATCAACTCGTACAATTTTTATTCCATCTAGCTCTTGGATCTTCAGGATTAGTACGCTCAGCATTGCGCTATTTTAGAGGAGAGAAGCTTTTGCTCAGCAAACCATCTTGGAAAGAGGAACAACTTCATAAGGTGCTTCACCTCTTTGGATGGATACTAGGAATTCTTCCCTTTCTAATCCTTGATCCACTTTTGCTCAAGAAGCTGCGTCAAGCTCTCGGAGGATCTTTTCGAGCTACTATTTCCGGAGGTGGTGCTTTACCTCTCTATATTGATACTTTTTTTAGCAATATTGGTATTCGTATTTTTGAAGGATATGGTCTTACAGAAAGCTCTCCAGTACTTGCTGTGCGGAGAGAAAACCATTTTATCATCGGCACTGTTGGTCCTCCTCTACCAAAAACAGAAATTCGAATTCTTGATCTGGCCACAGGAAAAATTCTCTATCCTGATATCTCCCATGATCATTTGGGACGTGGACGTTGTGGAGAAATCTATGCTCGTGGCCCTCAAATCATGAAGGGATATTATCAAGATCCAGAAGAAACAGCTCGTGTGCTCCAAGAAGGTTGGTTGCGTACTGGTGATCTTGGAATGATGACTTGGAATGATTGTTTGAAAATTATTGGACGAGTTAAAGAAACCATTGTCCTACGAAGTGGAGAAAATGTAGAGCCTCTTCCCATAGAATCACGTCTTTTGGAATCTCCTTTCATTGAACAATGCATGGTCCTAGGTCAAGACCAAAAGCAGCTGGGAGCTCTACTTCTTCCATGCTTGAGTGCTTTTGTAGCAGAAGGGTTCCAGGTCACTTCTGCAGAAGAGTTACTTCAAGAAAAAAAAGTTCGCTTACTATTACAAGCGGAAATCAAGCGCCTCATTAGCCAAGAGTACGGATTTAAGTCGTTTGAGCGTATCAGCTGCTTTGAACTTCTCTCTAAACCCTTTGAAGTTGGAGAAGAATTAACGGCTACCTATAAGCTGAAACGACACTTCATCTTAGAACGCTATGAGGATTTGATTAAAAAAATGTATGGGTGAAAAAATATTCTCCTATAAGCAATAATTTTAAGAGCTTTTATAGCATTCAGGATCTTCTAACCTTACCATCTCTTTCTATTTACATCCGTGCTCTATCAAAAAATAGCTCGTCCCTTTTTCTTTTGCTTGAACCCAGAATTAGCTCACAAGGCTGTTCTAGGGGGACTTACAGCTGGATCAAAAATTTCAAAAGGACCGTGGTTACTTAAAAAAACAATTGATTTTCTGGAAGGTCCTCCTCCTCTACTCCCTTGCTCTGTTGCTGGAATAAGTTTTCCCAACCCAATCGGTCTTGCTGCCGGAATGGATAAAAATGGCGTTGCCCTCTTAGCTTGGGAATCACTTGGATTTGGATTTGTTGAAATTGGAACAATTACAGCTCATGCGCAGTCAGGAAACCCACCACCAAGGCTCTTTCGCCTTCGTGAAGAAGAGGCACTTATTAATCGACTTGGATTCAATAATGAAGGAGCAAGAGCTGTAGCAACTCGCTTAAAAAAAATGAAGGAGCAAGGACGCTGGCCACATATTCCCATTGGTATCAACATTGGAAAATCTCGTATCACTCCACTCCAAGAGGCTGCAGCTGATTATCTCTTCAGCTTTCAGCAGCTTCATGGCTTAGGCGATTATTATGTCCTCAATGTTAGCTCTCCAAATACTCCTGGATTACGTGATCTCCAAAGCAGAGAAGCTTTAGAGAAAATTATTAAAACCTTACGAGACTGGGAAGGAGGAACGTTATCTCCTCTGTTTATTAAAATTTCTCCTGATCTTACTCCAGAAGATCTCACAGCCATTCTCCATCTTGCTCAAGAGGAGAAACTCTCGGGACTTATTGCAACCAATACAACACTGGATCACACCATGATTGCAGAAGAGAGAGACCAACAAGGAGGTCTTAGTGGAAAACCATTACGCTCACGTTCCTTAAAAATATTAGAGCAAATTCGAGCTCAGAGTTCGCTCCCTATTATTGCTTCTGGTGGTATTGATGATGAAGAAAGTGCTCTAGAGCGCTTAAGAGCTGGGGCTAGTCTTCTTCAAATCTATACCTCTCTCATCTATCAAGGACCTGCTGTTATTCGAAGAATAGCTCATGCTCTTGAAATCATAAAAAGTTAACACGTTGCTTCACCTTTCTCTGTGAATGATCTTCTTGAAGAGCTCTCCTCATCTCAAAAACTAGAGCAGCAACTTCTTAAAGAACTTTATGAGCTCAAGAAAAAAAACTTGTGGCGCTCCCCTCCTTTAATTGAAAAAGTTTCAGGAGTCCATTTGCTCATTGATGGTTCTAATTATTGTCATTTTGCTTCTAATGATTATTTGGGTTTAAGCAATCATGCTGCTCTTGGAGAAGCAGCTCAAAAAGTTGCTCCTTATTTTGGCTATGGGGCGACAGCATCACGACTTCTCCTTGGAAATACAAAAGAACATCAACTCTTAGAAGAAGAGCTAGCCGAGAGCAAACAATGTGAAGCAGCACTCCTTTTTCCTTCAGGATTTGCAGCAGCCACAGGAACAATTACCACGCTCATGAAGCGTGAGAGTGTTATCATCTTAGATAAACTTGCCCATGCTAGCTTGATTGATGGAGCTCGTGCTAGCAAAGCTATCATCCGAGTCTTTCGTCATAATGATATCAATCATCTCGAAGAGCACTTGCGCTGGGCACGTGCTCTCTCTCCAAAACGTGATATTCTCGTGGTGACTGAGTCGGTTTTTAGTATGGACGGAGACATTGCTCCCCTTCATGAGATCGTTGATCTAAAAGATCGCTATGGAGCTCTGCTTTTTGTAGATGAAGCACATGCTCTAGGGGTTCGTGGAAAACCATATCATCGCTTAGGAGGATTAGTCGGTGAGTTAGGACTTAGTGATCGCGTGGATCTACAAATGGGAACCTTGAGCAAAGCAGTTGGAGCTGCTGGCGGTTATCTTTGTGCTTCTAGGATTATTGTCGATTACCTTCTTCATCATGCACGTAACTTCATTTATACAACAGCAGCTCCACCTCCCCTTATTGCTGCGGCCCGTGCAGGAGTGCGTATCATTAATTCTGAAGAAGGAGAATTCTTAGCCCTCAAGTTATGGAAAAATATCCATCAACTCACAACCGCCCTCTTGAAGAAAAAAGCTTCTAGTGCCATTCTGCCACTGATCTTTGGAGAAGAAGAGAAAGCACTCTTGGCAGCTTCTCTACTTCGTCAAGCTGGTTATTGGGTTCCTGCTATTCGTTATCCTACTGTTGCTCGTAAGAAAGCCCGCTTACGTATCACTATGACAGCAGCGCATACCGAGGAGGAAATCAAGTGTTTCACTCAATATTGTCAACTACATTTTCTCGGGAACGTCAATTCCCAGTAAATTCAACCCTAACTGAAGCATGCGTGAGGTAATTTCAGTGAGAGCAAGTCGCGATTCCTTTACTTTTTTCTCTGCTTTTAAGATCGGACACTCTTCATAAAAACGATGAAACTTTGTAGCAAGCTCATAGAGCGCCAAACAGAGAATATTGGGTCGAGCATCAACTAGAACATTTGGTATTACTTCTGCAAATTGCAAAAGCTGCAGAGCAAGTGTACGCTCTACCTCCTCATCAAGGAGGAGAGTGCTGGGGAAAAAGCTTTGCAGCGATTCGTCCTTTCTAAAAATGGAGCGACTTCGAACATAAGCATTTTGCAAATAAGGAGCTGTATTTCCTTGAAAAGCTAGCATCTTTTCCCAAGAAAAAACATAGTCAGTCATCCGATGTTGCATGAGGTCGGCATACTTGAGTGCTCCTAAACCAACGATTTGAGCAATCTTTTTTTTCTCTTCTTGCGAAAAAAGAGGATTTTTCTCATCAATAATCTTCCAAGCTCGATCAATCGCTTCTTGGAGCAAGCTCCCAAGCTCGATATTATCTCCACTTCGAGTCTTCATCATTTTGCGATCCTCTCCTAAAATGCTTCCAAAAGCAATATGACGAAGCTCTAAATGAAAACCTAATCGACGAGATGATTCAAAGAGCTGCTCAAAATGAAGCTGCTGCGGTGCTCCACAAACATACCAAATAGCATCGGGATGCCACCTTGTTACTCGATACTCTAAGGTGGCTAGATCTGTCGTGGCATACAGAAAAGCTCCATCACTCTTTTGTATTAAGAAGGGCTTATCGTGAAGAGTAGGATGATGAGGAAAGAAAATAACAACAGCTCCTTGACTTCTTTTGGCAATTCCCTGGAGAAGCAATCGCTGAACTAAAGGCTGCAGAGCCTCGTGGTAAAAACTCTCACCAAGATGCTCATCAAAGGAAACACCAAGAAGAGCATATTGTTTTTCAAATTCCCTCCATGAAAGTGTAACAACTTCTTCCCAAAGTTTTCGATTTTCGCAGTCGCCTTGTTGTAACTTGAGGAGTTCTTTACGAACAACATCTCTCAGTTGAGCATCCTCCCTTTCCAACGTTGTGACTTGGCGATAGAGTCGTACCAATTTTTCAATGGGAGATTCCTCAGCAAGCTCTGCTTGAGGAGGTAGATTCTTTAATCCATAGATGACTTTGCCAAATTGTGTTCCCCAATCTCCAAGATGATTATCGCTAATAACTCTATGTCCTAGAAATCGAGCAATACGAAGAAGACTCTCTCCTAGAATAGTACTGCGAATATGACCCACATGCATCGGCTTGGCTACATTAGGGGAGCTAAAATCAATAACAATGGTTCTAGGAGATGCTGAAAGAGGTATTCCAAGACGAGGGTCATGGAGCAAAGAAGCTACCTGCTGTTCTAAGAAATTTTTTTTTAAACGAAAATTAATAAAACCGGCTCCTGCAACTTCGGGTGGATCACAGTAATCCTCAAGATCGAGCTCTGCAATAAGCTGGTTAGCAAGATCACGGGGATTACTCTTCAATTCCTTAGCAGCAATCAGTGCAGCATTTGTCTGATAATCTCCAAAGCGCTGATTATTGGTAGGAGTTATCTGAGCAAGAGAGGGGTCTAAATCTAATTTTTTAATTGCTTCACCAAGAGCATGCTCTAGTAGCGGAAGAGGGGCTTGAGAAAGAGGCATGCAGATTAGAAAATTTGCTCTTGCAAGTAGCTTAATAATTCTTGGAGAGGAAGACGGCGCTGCTTCATCGAATCACGTTCTCGTAGAGTGACCGTTTCCTGAAGATGAGGAGAAGATTCTCCAATTGTTTCAAAATCAATAGTCACACAAAAAGGCGTTCCAATTTCATCTTGACGACGATAGCGACGTCCAATAGCACCTGCTTCATCATAGAAAACAGAAAAATGGGGACGTAACATCTGCTTGACTTCATGGGCTTTTTGAACAAGAGCTGGCTTATTTTTAAGAAGTGGAAAAATGCCAACCTTTATAGGAGCAATGCGTGGGTGAAAACGAAGAACCAAGCGCTCTTCTCTTTCTCCCTGTTCGCTGAAAATTTCTTCCTCCTCAAAAGCCTCACAAAGTAGTGCTAATACCGTTCGGTCTGCTCCAGCACTTGGTTCAATAACGTGAGGAATAAATTTTTCTTTTGTTGTTTCCTCGAAGTAGTCAAGTGGTTTTCCGCTCTTGGTCATGTGCTCGGTCAAGTCATAGTCACTACGATAGGCAATTCCTTCGAGTTCTTGCGTGCCAAAGGGAAATTCATACTCTAAATCATAAGTTTTCAAGGAATAAAAAGCACGTTCCCCATCAGGAATATCATGAACATGAATTTTAGAGCGAGGAATACCAATATCCTCATAGAAGCGCAAACGCTCTTCTAGCCAAGTATCCAAGAGGGAGAAACCCTCCCTGGGATGACAAAAATATTCTACTTCCATTTGTTCAAATTCACGAGAGCGAAAAATGAAATTGCGAGGATTGATTTCATTGCGAAAAGCTTTCCCAATCTGAGCTATACCAAAAGGGAGCTTTTGACGCGAGGTTTCAAGAACATTGCGGAATTGCACAAAAATAGCTTGAGCTGTTTCTGGACGAAGATAGGTCTTGTTAGCCTCATCAGCCATGGGGCCAACATGAGTACTAAACATCAAGTTAAAATCACGTGGTTCTGTTTTTTCTCCTTCGCAGGAAGCTACCATCTTACTTGGTTTTTGGGGGCAAGGTAGGGCATGAATTTGGTCCACGCGAAAACGCCCTTGACATGTTTTGCAATCAATCATTGGGTCAGAAAAAGTTGTTTCATGACCACTTGCCTGCCAAACAGCTCGATTCATCAAAATAGCTCCATCCATTCCTACAATATCATCTCTTTCACGCACGATTCGCCTCCACCAAAAATCTTTTAAGTTTTTCTTTAACTCGACTCCCATAGGACCATAGTCCCAGACTCCATTAAGCCCACCATAAATTTCTGAGGAAGGAAAAATAAAGCCCCGCCTTTTGCACAAACTAACAATTTTCTCCATGCGTGTTTCATGATTTTTATTCATGGCTAGGTGATCCTCCAACTTTTAAGAAAAATAGTTCTGATTTTTGAGTGCTTCTTTACCACAGGAAGTAGAGCTTGTATGGAAAGAAAGGTAGGATAGTACATTAAGTTAAAAAGGGCACGTCAGAAGCGTAAAAAAAATTAGGACGATATTTTCAAGAGTTCTCCTAGAGCATTTTTGAAACTGAACTTGCAACTAACATTTCGATTTGTTGCTCAGTACTAACAGAGAAAAGTTATTTTTAGAAACTCCAAAAAATACGCAGGTTTTCTACTGGGGCGATTTTCTATCTTCTACCCTCAAACAATACTCTAAAGTCGCTCAATGGGCGCTCTCACACGATTTCCCCACTCTGTCCATGAACCGTCATAATTACGAACACGGGTAAAACCGAGAAGATACGTGAGTACAAACCATGTGTGACTAGAACGCTCTCCAATACGACAATAGACAATAACATCATCCTCTTTTTGGAGACCTAATTCGTGCTGATAAATTTTTTCAAGATCTTGACGCGATTTGAAGGTGCCATCGTCATGAACAGCTCGCTTCCAGGGAACACTCTTAGCTCCTGGAACATGACCACCACGCAACACTCCTTCTTGAGGATACTCTGGCATATGAGTTATTTCTCCAGAAAATTCTCCAGGAGATCGAACATCAATGAGAGGAAGCTGGTGTTGACTATGAAGCAAGGTTTGTTCATAAAAAGCTCTAATCTCCTCGTCTAGCCGTTTGGCAGGAATTGGATAATGAGTTCTTAAGCGTTCCGAGCTATCACGTACAAGAGGGCGTCCTTGAGAAATCCATTTATCTCGCCCTCCATCCATGATTTTAAGATTGCTATGCCCAAAAAGTCGGAAAGCCCATAAGGCATAACAGGACCACCAGTTTGCTTTGTCCCCATAGAAGAGAAGTGTTGTTTGGGGAGTAATTCCATGGCGAGAACAAAGAGCTGCAAATGCATCAGGCTGGATATAATCTCTGATTAAGGCATCTTGAAGATCACGTCTCCAATCAATATGAATCGCCCCTGGTAGATGGCCTGTTTCATAGAGAAGAATATCTTCATTACTTTCAATCAAACAGAGAGAAGGATCATCAAGGTGGTTGGCAACCCACTCGGTAGAAACAAGTGCTTGAGGATGCGCGTAAGAAGGGAGAGAAGTCATAACAACAAGAATTTAAAAATATCGATTATTCATACTACTGTCCAAAATAAAATGATTAAGAAAGCTTTTAGTCTAGAAGCCTCATTTCAAAAAAGTTGCCGTCATTTCTGTGAACTCAGAAATCCAGCAGAGCATCACTACAGTGTTGACGATAAATCACTATCCTACTACTAGAGCGTTTTCAATGAAATTCTAGCCGATCTAGAGGTACTAGAAACGAGAAGCTCAAAACCCACAGTCTATTCTCCTACTCGAGGACTCGATCACGGAAGTGATGCCACCATGCGCGGCTACAACGTTAGTGAAAATGCTACTAATGATCTACCTGATCAAGGAGAAGAGAATGAGCACTTGAAAAATCAAAGAGAGGTTTCCTAACTTTCATTGATGGGCAAGATACAACCGATGAGCTTATAGAAATAAGGGCAGCTGATAACTTAAACGCTTTGCCCTAGTCAACAAAAAATTTCAACAAAAAAGGTTTTCTGATTAAAAAAGAAGAGTAGACATCAGTCCACTAGAATTTTTTACCCGATGATGAAAAAAGTAGCAGTTTCGACTTAAAAAAAGCTAAGAATAAGAAAACTAAAACTCTTAATTATTTAAGAAGAACCAAAATATGGTCTTTCTCTCTTGAGAAAGAAATAAAAAATATTTTGAAATAAAAACCTATTTTTTCTTCTTTAATAATGGAAGACCCGTACGAGCATTCTCAGAAACCTCATACCCTTCAGGAAGATGATCAATAGCATCCTTACCAGCACTACCAGCAAAGTAGTAAAGAGTTACTTTTTGTCCGCCTTTGAGTTCTTGAAGACGAGAATGTAGAAAATAAGTTTTTCCACTCTTTTTGCTAATAACGCTAAATGACATAGTTTTTTCCTTTCTTGTAATTAAAATTAGTGAGTTGTAATAATCCCAGCTTTCAGCAGCGTAGCATAAGCACCACGTTTAGAAATTGTCTTTAAGGCACGTGCAGTTAACTTTAGGGTCACAAACTTCTTGAGTTCAGGAACCCAAAGGCGTCTTGTTTTTAAATTAGGAGAAAAATAACGAGCTGTCACTGCAGTAACATGCATACCGATTCCTCCTTTTTTCTTAGCAAGACCACGGCGATGAATCCTAGATCCACGAACTGGAGAGGATTGAGTAATAGAACATTGACGAGACATAAAATGGACATTCATAGTGCCCTGCTCTCTCCTAATGCGTCAAGAACTTTTCTAGAAAAAAATCTGTTTCTCTTCTAAAAAAGAACGCTGTTTCTCGAGAAGTTGACTGATTCCCTCCCTCCCGTACTCAAGCATGAGGGAGAGTTGATCATGATGAAAAACACTCTCTTCCCCAGAAGCTTGAAGTTCAATAAACTCTAATGATTCATTCATCACTAGATTTAAGTCGACCTGAGCATCTCGATCTTCTGAATAATCCAGATCCAGGAGCACTTCTCCTCGTAATATTCCAACACTGACAGCAGCAACTAATTTTTTCATTGGGTGAGCTACGAGTTCCTTCTTCTGGACAAGCTGCTGCAGAGCAAGCGCTATAGCCACACTAGCTCCCGTAATAGCTGCTGTACGTGTACCTCCATCAGCTTGGAGAACATCACAATCAACAGAGATAGTACGTGCTCCTAGCATTTCCAGATCGATAGCTGCTCGTAGAGAACGGCCAATCAATCGTTGAATCTCCATAGAACGTCCATCGAATCGCCCTTGCAGAGCCATCCTACTCTTCCTTGGTTTTGTAGAATAAGGAAGCATGGAGTACTCAGCTGTTAGCCATCCTCCAGTGATTTTTTGCTCCTTCATCCAGCGAGGAACGCCATCTTCAATATTAACTGCACAAATCACTTGAGTATTTCCAAAAGAAATAAGGAGAGAGCCCATGGCTTGAGGAGCAATATCTGCCTGCATGTTAATGACTCGGAGTGCATGGACTAATCGGTGATCAGATCGAGAAACTGAAAGCATTGTTAAGAAAGGGAAATAATGTTAGGAGGTTGTTGATTTTGAAGAACTGCTTGATAAACATACGCAAGATTTTCTTCAAAGGGAATAGTGATCATTTCGGCAAAAGCTCCACGACTTAATCTTCCCAATTTTCCATCCATTCCAAGAGCAGCAGCAGGAGAAAGTGTCACCATAGCAATGATCTCTTCTGGTTTTAGTTGAGGAGCTACTGCAGCCATGGTACGCATTTCAGCAAAGAGATTAAGCTCCCTATTGCTAGCTAAGCTGTCCGTCCCAAGCAACAAACGATACCCATGTTGAGAAAAAAACTTCCAATCAAAAGGAGGACGCTTGAAAAACTGATGTGTCCTTGGACAATGCACCACAAAAAAATCAGCTCCACGCTCTGCAAGCAAAGCACGATCCTCTACACTGAGAAAATTCATATGAACTAAAAGCGAACCTCGTGGAAGAAGATTGTTTTTCAATAGCAACTGGACTGCTGTTGCCTCACCACAATCACTCATCTCTCTTCCAAGGCGCTTTAAAAAATCAAACCATGGTCCTCTACTATGAGCAAACATCTCTAGCTCTTCTTGGGATTCAGCCAGATGAGTACAAAAAGGAAGTTGATGTCCTCTAGCAAGGAAAGCGGCACGTTCATAGAGCCTTTGAGAACAAGTTAGTGGAGCATGTGGTGAAATACCAAGTAAGGTCGTCAGTCTTTCTTTTTTTCTTAAAAGAGATTCTAAGAGAGCAAGCCCTTGCTCCCCCTGCTCTCTTCCTCGGATATCCATCATTTCAAGGCAGTGCCAAGTGCGTAGGGGTAGCGGAGGAAGTTTTTCAATCAAATCTGCAAAGGACTCAATATTACAGCAACTCGTGCAGCCCCAAGTAGAGAGCTCGTGCGCTCCTTCAACAATAGCCTTGAAATAATCTTCTTGATGAAGAGAAGCCTTTCTCTCATTGAGCTTTTGAATCCAAGTTACAAAGGAATCTCCTGCACTTAGCTTTCCTCTCATCATTGTATAATCTAAGTGAACATGAGCATTGATAAGCCCGGGCAGAAGAAGAACAGCACCGAGATCATGATAGGCAACAGAAGCATAATGGGGTTTAAGATCAGAATACTTGCCTACATCAAGAATAACTCCGTTGTGGATCAAAACTGCCCCATCCTCTATCACTGGGGCGCTCATCGGCAAGAGATAACGTGCACGATAGATCCTAGGGAGGAGTTGATAGCGCATTTAGGAGGAGGGAAGATTTTTTTTGGCAAGCGGGCGTGCTGCAGCAACAAGCAGATTACAGGCTTCTCGACAGAGAAGTGGAATTTCTTGAAGTGATGAAGAATTATTGTTTTGATCCACCCTCGTTTTCTCTAAAGGAAGTGTGGTCATTTCCTCATCAGGAGCAATGGACCAGAGAACTTTTCTTAAACATCCATGATCAGAACAGCACATCTGACCAATAAGCTCCTGAGCTTGTTCATCGGTTAACAACTGAGTAATACGATACATCCCTGTTTGGCGATTGAGTGTTGAGCGCAGTGGGGTGCTCGAAAGTTCTCCTGCTAAAAATGTTCGATAGAGATCAAGGGCCGCCGGATAAAAAAAATCCAAAGCAAGGAGGACTTCTTCTAGGCTCTTTAATTTCAATAACCATCCTCGAAGAAGATTGGGAGCTGTTTTGAGAGGACGAATTTTTCCTTGAAGATCGTAACGGCTGATTTGGCGAGCATCTTGAGGTTGTGTGTATAATTTCAGTTCTTCCTCTAAAAATGATCGATCATCATAGTGACGAAGAGACCAATCTGCTCGAAGGAGAATTTCTCCCAAACGGAACGCTCCTTCGTGAAGTAGGGAGAGAAGGAGTTCTTTTTTCGAAGAAAATTTTTTTCCACTCTTGATCATAAAAAACAAGGATTCTTGTAAGAAAAAGTAGATCGAAACTACTGTTGAATCAATCTTGCAAGATGTATCATTGCACGTAAGAGACTAGGATCATCGATGAGTTGAAGCGCCTGCTTGAGAGGGAGTAATTTTCGTTGGCGAAAACGATCCTCTGGCCAAGTGCTCAATAATTTAGAAATTTTCATTGTGTAGAGCTTTAAAAAACGACCTGCACTTGTTGGATAAGAAATATGGAGATCATGACGTACTGTTCCCAAAACACCACCTTCCTCCACCGCTTCCATGAGAGCGACTTCGTGGGGAGTCATTTGAGGCTCTTGAGAACCCTTGGGAACAATCCAGCGGTTACCTGATGCATTAGTAATAATGAGTACTTGTAATTCATCTTCCTTGAAAAGATAAGGAAGAACTCCAATTTGAGTAATCCCTCCTACTTCTACCCTGCCATAAAGAGCCATGAAAGCAGGCTCGTATTCCTTTTGGTGCGTGATGTTCTCTCCCAAAAAACTGAGTTCACGAAGGTGGCTTATCTTTTTACTTTGACTCATTGTTGGAAAAATCACCTCTGCTAAAACTAAAGGAGCATGCTCTCCTAGAAAAGTATCCATGATAACTTGACATTTTTTTATGGAGAAGAACGTGCGCTTAAAGCAAAGGCGCCGACCTTGGGTAAGGGGCCAGAGAGCCTTAAATTGAACCTCGGTCAATTCCATAGCGCGTTGCAAGCTCTTTCTTTTTTTTTCTTCAAGGATCAAAAAAAATTGACCACCTTGACTCCTAAGAGAGTAAGTTCTCTCAGATGGTGATAAAAAGTACCCCTCTTCTATTTGAACTGATGGAAGTGTGGCGAATCCCAGTGGTTTTTTAACCACCAAAAAACGTTCTCGAAGAAGACTACTATGAACTTTCATCAGAAAAGCAATTGACCACAAAGATTGACAATGAAGAAGAAAAATTTACTATGAGAACTCTTTTTATGGTGGCCGTAGCTCAATGGTAGAGCTCCAGGTTGTGGTCCTGGCTGTTGCGGGTTCGAGTCCCGTCGGTCACCCCAAGCTCTTCTGACTCTTCTGACAAAGGACTGGGAAGATCGCTCTTGTCCACAATAAAATTTGAGGAACTTTCCTCTTATGTCCTTGGTGAGCACTTTTTTCAAAAAGCAGAGATTGCTTTTTAATCTTTCTATCAACTTCACACATCCTCATTCCCACGAAAACAGGAATGAGGCTACCGTAGATAGAAGGACACTTCTAGAGGAGTGCCCTTCTATTTACCATTTTTATTTTGGAGAGTAGTGAAATAAAATCACTCCTTTACCAAAAATACATCTATTCGGCAGATACAATGAATTCTAAGAAATAAGATGATACCCTCTAGGAGAAAATCTCACTTAAGCCAGAGAAGATGTTTGATTTGCTGCTCTTTTTCTTTCTTCGAGAGCTTTTTTTAGAGCTTCCTTTTCTCCCTCTTTTTCTGCATCGAGTCTTCTTCCTGCCTTTTCTGCTCTCGATTTTTCTTCTTCGTTTTTAAGATTTTCTTCTCTAGAGTCTGCACCTCTATTATTGACTGTTCCACTACTAGGAGAGTTAGAAGCCGTTCTACTGCTAGCTGGTGATACCTCTTGCTCTGTTGAAGAAGAATTTAAGGACGACTGAGTATTACTTGCTTGAAGTCCACTGAAGAGTTTAACTGCTTCTGGTACCTCGAGTACAACAAGGAAAATAAGAAGACTAGTAGCATTATTGGCAACATTATTGTGAACGGAACTAAGCTGATCAATTTTTCCTGGAAGATCGCTTAAGCTTGGTGGGGACTGGAGCAAGCGTTGACTTTCAGCTTCTGCTTGGTCTAAATCCCTCAGGGAATCTTCAAAACGTTGAGCACAAGAATCGATGCTTTCTTGAACATCCTTGCTTGCAAATTTATATTGACTGGTTTCCTGATAGTTCCTAGCAAGCGGACTGATCTGTTGGGCAAGAGAACGAGAAGCAGCTATTTTATCAGATTCTCGCGTCAGAAATGCTCTTGTTGCCGAGATAATATCCTGTACTAATGCTTCTGAAGAGGAACTAGCAACAATTTCTTGCACACCAAGAAGCTCTCTACCTTTAAAAAGCTTCCCGAGTAGAGAAGCCTTATCTTGAAAAGAAATCGGTGATGACTCTGAGAGGACTTCAACTTTATGTCCCCCAATAGTTGTTTGGTTCTTCTGCTGCGGGAGTGAATTGTTCTCTGATCTATTGACATCATAAAACGAATTTACATTTGTACTGGAGCCGTCAATGGGAATAGCCATAATTTTGATGTTGCTTGATTTTTAATATTTTTAGATTTGAAGATGCTTGATGATCACGATGATCACTTCTTGAATTTACTTCGCACTGATTCTTAAAAAGGACTAGATGATGTTCAAGCAAAATATTTTCCTCTAGAGCGTTTTAAAAATTCTATAGCCGATCAATTCTCAGGAAGGCAGATGAGCAAATCCGCCAGGTAGAAGAGATACTCTCTGAAGGAGGAGAGCTATGAAATAATCCAAGAGGACACCAGGAGAGAATCATTGAGCAACCTCTATTCTTGCAAAAGAGTAACTCCAATCTTGATAACCTTGGCGGATCAAATAAATTTTGAGACTCCTTTTTTGTCATTTTTTTATGAATCCTCACCGATTGAATCGTTATCATTTAGCTCGATTCCTCTTTTTCTTTTTTTTGTTGCTCTTCCTTGTTGTTGGAATTTCTTCTTGGAAGCTCCATCGCTCCCCCTCTCCCACAGAGATCACCTACCAGCAGCCTCCCTTATTTCCTCAACAGCCATCTCAAGCTCCAAAAAAATTGGAGTCTCCTCCTGCTAATCCTTCTCTTGAAGCTTTGGATGAAGAATTCATCAACCTTCTAGCGCGTGTGGTCCCCTCCGTGGTGAGTATTATTACTACCGATGCTCCCGATCGAGAAATTCTCTTGAGAGAATTCTTTGGATTTTCATCAAAGCACTCTTCCTCTCCTAACAAGATGGGCTCTGGGATGATCGTTTCTAAAAAAGGGGATATCATCACCAATTGGCATGTTGTCAAAGGAGCTCTTGATATCACTGTTGAACTTGATGATGGACGTACTCTTCCCGCTAGGCTTCTTGGCTTTGATGAACTAGCTGATATCGCTGTTCTCCATATTGAAGCAGAAAGTCTCACACCTCTTCCCTTTGGAAACTCCGATCAGGTCAATGTTGGCCAGAGAGTTGTGGCTATTGGAAACCCTTTTGGTCTTCAAGAAACAGTCACCGAAGGAATCATCAGTGCCAAAGGTCGACGAGCTCTCAGTGAGACAATCAATGAGTTTTTCCAAACGAGTGCTCTCATTAATCCAGGAAACTCGGGAGGTCCTTTAGTCAATATTCATGGAGAGGTTATTGGAATTAATAACTTCATCATCAGTCGTAGCGGTGGAGCAGAAGGATTGGGATTTGCCATTCCTTCCAATGTAGCACGTCGTGTTTATAACGATATTATTCATTACGGTCATGCACTCCGACCTTGGTTTGGCGTTGTTCTAAGGCCACTGAACTCTTCGCTCTCCAAGCAACTTGGTCTTCCAGGAACAGCTGGTGCACTGATTGCTGCGATTCTACCAGGTTCACCAGCAGAAAAATCTGGCCTGGAGCAAGGGGACATTATTATTTCTTTTAACAATCATCCGATTAAAGACTGGATCGACTTACGCCAACAAGTTGCCCAAGTAGAAGTAGGAAAAAATGTTCCTCTCACCATTCAACGTGGAGAAAGAACACTCTCCCTGAGTACAATCATCGAAGAGCAGCCAAATTAGATGATCGTCAAGAATCTGAGGTCATCTTGGGCTACTTTCTTCATCATCAATACTTCCTTCACCATTGCTCTTGCGCTCTTATGATCATTCTTCATGCCATTGAGGATCTTTCAACCCTCTCAGAACCTCTTATTCTTGTAGGAGGAACCTTTGATGGAGTTCATCGAGGGCATCAAGCTCTCCTTGGCGCTGCCAAAGAGGAAGCTCAACAATCTGGGAGTAGAGTTGTGGTGATGACTTTTGATAGACATCCTGCTGCTTTCCTCAGACCAGATCAGGCTCCCAGGATCCTCACTCAGAGAGCTGAGAAAATCGAACTCTTCAACATGCTAGAGGTCGATGTTCTTCTCTTACTCACCTTTGAAGCAACTCTTGCAGCGATGAGTGCGGAGGATTTTATTTATCAGCTAGTCATTCATTCATCGGAACTAAAAGCGATTTATGTTGGTGCAAGTTGGTCTTTTGGTCAAGGAGGCCAAGGGAACGTAGCTTTGCTAGCTCAGTTGGGAGAAAAATTTCACTTTTCCCTCCAAACAATTGCTCCTATTTATCTCCAGGGGGCCATGGTGAGCAGCACGCGTATTCGCCAGCTGATTAATCAGGGAGACTTCAAGAGCGCCTCAGCACTTCTTGGCCGTCCCTATACGTTGAGTGGGAGTGTGATTCCTGGAGCAGGAAGAGGAAGAGTGCTAGGCATTCCAACAGCTAATCTTCCTGTGGGCAATTTGCAGCTTCCTCCCAATGGCGTCTACTTGGCTAGCGCTTCGTGGAAGGGAACAACCTACCAAGCTCTTGTCAATCTGGGAGTGCGCCCAACAATTGATTCATCCAATCACCCAATCACCCTAGAAGCTCATCTCCTCGACTTCCAAGGTGATCTC
Source organism: bacterium (assembly GCA_021849805.1). Lineage (GTDB taxonomy): Bacteria > Verrucomicrobiota > Verrucomicrobiia > Chthoniobacterales > UBA6821 > CAIWMF01. Next base: position 57,125 of record JAJZSL010000005.1, on the reverse strand, counting down.
TATGGTGAAGAATTGAAGATAGAATTTGTCCATTTCCTTCGGGAAGAGAGAAAATTCGCTACCCTAGAGCAATTAAAATCTCAAATTCTAGAAGATATTAGGCTAGCAAGAACTCTCCATTAAAGAGTTCTGGGGTATTGACGAGCTCTAGGGCAATAATAGATTTTTCCCAGAGTTCCTTTTTCTAACTCTTTATTTTTTTGATTGTTGCTACCTGCTTACCTGTTTCTCTTACAGCGATCTCTGAGAAACAGTATTTTCAGAAGTGATAGGAGGCTGTTGAGAATTCTCTAGTGGAGGAGTGCTTCCAGGAGTGACAGGAGGCTGTTAAACTGTAGGAAGGGAATCTATAGTCCCGAGAACGGAAGAATCGAATATATGCAATTCTCAGAGATTCGATACTTGACAATGAATTTTACTTTTTCGGCTTTTTTATACCAAGGACCCCAACCAGTTTCTGGCGCTCTTAGAGTATAAATTGCCGTGAAAAATCCCGTTCCTTCTGTTTGAAAGTATCTATTATAGAGATAATCTGGATTGGATTGATCAACATCCATTGGTATAATTTTCAAAGACGATGAATCATCAGGGGTGTAATCAATACTAATTTCCATTCGACGATTTCCTTGATAGTAAAAAGATACTTTAATTTCACGGAGATTATTGTGTAGGTACTTAGAAATTGATCCTTTAGTAGAAAGGTCGTGATCTGTGCCTATACTCGAGTCGATTGCATCTAAATCAATATATCCAATACTCGATGGACTAGTCGCATCAATCGTAAAAACTTCATCTATGAATGAATCTGGCATTTTATGAATATCAATCCTGAAATTGTAACATTCATAATAACAAGGATTAGTATTGCTCCCCAATAAATCTAGGGTTATGAGAGGAGGGCTTATATCAAAGATTTGATCTGAATACAAAGTATCAGCTTTACTAGTATCAGCCTTAAGATTAGGAAGAAGAAAAAGGGTACTTAAAGAAAGTACTGCTAGAGTCATGAAGAAGCGGGGAGAACTTTTCATAGGAGATCAAAACTAACAGAAGACTGCTTCATGTCAATATGGAACATCCATTTTTGGATTTTTTAGAGATAAGATCATTCAAATTCTCCGAATTTGAATGGAATCCACATGGTCGTTGCCTTCGATGAGATCACTGAGCACAACCAAAGGATTTCCTTTTTTTAACAACGATTTTTCCACGAGTATTTTTTCAATTTCTTGGAGCGTTTGCTCCGTTCCTTGATCCATGGAGACAACGAGAGGATAAGTTGCCCAGTTGAGAAGAAGTTGCCGAGCCACGATGGGGGAAGAGGTCACGGCAAAAATAGGAGCCATTTGTGGACGGAGTTGACTAGTATAATCAGCCATGAAGCCATGAGGTGTAAGGACAACAATTCCAGAGTGAGGCAGGGAATTGGCTAGAGAGACTCCAGCACGAGCAGTTTTTTGATGCGTGTTCTCTCCCTCTTCTTCCTTGGCATAGGAGGCATAGCCACTTCGCTCAATACGACGTGCCACCCGATCCATGACACGCACACATTCCAGAGGATATTTCCCCACCGTTGTCTCTCCACTGAGCATGATGGCATCTGCTTGTTCAAAGACAGCGTTAGCTACATCAGTAATCTCAGCACGTGTTGGAACAGGATTCTCAATCATCGATTCTAGAAGATGTGTAGCCACAATGACGGGACGCCCAAGCTGAATCGATTTCTTCATAATTCGTCGCTGGATAATAGGCAACTCTTCCATGGGGCACTCGATTCCCAAATCCCCTCGAGCAATCATGATAGCATCGGTGGCCTCGATGATTTCTTCAATGCATTTTACAGCGCATTGATCCTCTATTTTCGCAATCACACGAGCGATTCCTTGATGCTGAGCAATCACGCGCTTCATCTCCAAAATATCCTCAGGAGCTCGACAAAAGCTCAATGCAATGAAGTCAACTCCCAATTCACAACCAAGAGCCACATCAGCGATATCTTTTTCAGTGAGTGGAGGTAGATTAACGCGGACTCCAGGAAGATTGATATGCCGACGAGAGCCCAGCGGACCAGGAGTGAGGACTTCGCAGCGAATACGATGATTCTTTTTACTCAAGACTTTAAGATGCAAGACCCCATTATCAACCAACATCACATCTCCCTCGGAAATATCATCAATGAGACCATCGTAGTTGACATTGACCGAATAGAGTTCCTCACTTTGAGCTCCACGTACCGTAAACTCTAAAATATCCCCCACGTTGAGCTCGAGCTTGGAAGGGAGATCACCAGTGCGCACAGCCGGCCCTTGAGTGTCCAGAAGAATACCGATGATGAGCCCTAGCTTCTGGGCAATAGTACGAATCATCGGAACTAAAACACGTACTCTCTCATGCCTAGCATGACTCATGTTTAAGCGAAAAATATTGACTCCAGCTTGCATCATTTCTTCAAGACGCTCTGGAGTTTCACTAACAGGGCCTAAAGTAGCAATGATTCTAGTTTTACGAAGAGAAGAGGGCATAGATTGAAGAAAATTTTTAAAAAGTCTATTTTAAAAAGGGAGTAAGCATGCCCGAGCAACCAACGAAAGGCGAACTATTTTTTGCTCATTTTTTGCTCCAGCTCTTTCCTTCTCTCCAGTTCTTTGGTTTTCAAGCAATCAACTTTTCAATATAACAGGATAGTGAATCAACTTCGTTTGCTCCTCTATGGGATCCCTGCTCTCCTACTCTTCTTATTCCTCATAGCTCTCCTCAATACAGCATCACTGAGTAGAACGAAGAAAAATGAAATGTCCCTAGGAATGAGCGCTCAAGCAGTGACACTGAATCCTCTACAACAAAATGATGCTGCTTCTGCCATGGTGACAGGATTCCTCTTCAATGGACTACTCAAAGAAAACGAAAACTTAGAGCTCACCGGATCCCTAGCTACTGACTGGTCTTGGAGTCAAATCACTACTTTTTATTTTCATACTCTCCAGCAAGCTCAAGCTGCCAAAAACATGCTGGAGAAGGAAAAATTGCTCCATCCTCACTGGAACATTCGCTCTCTTCGTTTAGGAGAAAATCCTACAGAGCTTCTTGTTACTCTGCAAGAACCAGGTTACCAAGTGGCCGAGGAAATCAGTCAACTTTTTCCAAAAGAGATGCTTTTGCTGCCAGCGATAGAAAAAACTTCAGAAATTCAAAAACATCCTTTCACGGCAGAACCTCTACTTGCCTTCACACTACGCCATGATGTCCGCTGGCATGATGGAGCTCCTTTTAGCTCAGCTGATGTAGCCTTTACTTATCATGCTATCATGGATGATCGTGTTGTTTCTCGTTTTCGTTCCTATTTTGAGTTGATTTCCAAGATCGAAACGCCGGATCCATGGCATGTTCTTCTTCATTATCGCCATCCTTTCTCACCAGCCCTCAATAGTTGGACGGTGGCTATTCTGCCAGCCCATCTTCTGGAGAAAGAAAATCCTCTACACTGGGGAAGTTCCTTCAATCGGCATCCTATAGGAACAGGACCTTTCTGCTTTGATACTTGGAAAAGCAACGAATATATCCGCTTGAGGAAAAATAAGGACTACTTTCTAGGAGCTCCTTGGCTTGATTCTATTGTTTTTCGTGTTTTCCCTGATCCACTAACACTTCGTCTAGCTTTTCAAACGCATCAAATCGATTTTTGGGAAGCTCCTCCATGGGCTCTTAAGGACTGTTCTACCAATCCACATTATGAAATTTTCTCCTCTCCTGGGGATAGCTACAGCTATGTTGGTTGGAATGAGCGCTCCCCTCTCTTTGCTGATAGAAAGGTTCGCCGCGCTCTTGCTCATGCAGTTGATGTTTCAGTCATCATCAAATACTTGCTCTATGGAAATGGAGTTCCCTCCCGTGGAATTTTTACTCCTCGTATGTGGTGCTTTGACTCTTCGATTGAACCTCTTAAATATGATCCTCAAGAAGCAAAAAGGCTTCTGCAGGAGGCTGGATGGAGCGTTGGAGCTGATGGAATTCGCTCTAAAGGAGGAAAACACTTTAGCTTTACTCTCATGACTAGCAATGGGAATGGTATGAGTGCTGATCTTGCTACGCTACTAGAAGATGATTTCAGAAAAATTGGTATTCAAATGCATATCGAAGTTTATGAATGGACGATTTTCCTCAAAAAATTATTAAATCATGATTTTGATGCTGCCCTCTCAGCATGGACACTTCCTGATGATTGCGATCAGTATGAGCTCTGGGACTCCAGCCAATCGTTTTCAGGAGGACTCAACTACACAGGATATAGTAATGCTTATGTTGATCAACTTCTTGAGAAAATACGCTCGGAATATGCTCGACCTTCTTTGATGAAGCTCGCCCATGAACTTCAAAAAACGATTTATCAAGACCAACCTTATCTTTTTCTTTTTTCACCTAAGCACACCTCTGTGCTCTGGAAGGGAACCTATCGCGTGCGCTACCCCAGCGATCATGGCTTCATCGACGCTCCACTGACTCCCAGTAGAGCAGGATGGAACTATAACATGGAGTGGTTTTATCACTCGGAGAGTCCCCCTGGAGCCAATACGCTATTTTCTCAACACGAAAAATAGGAGAACTACTTTTCGTTGAAGGTGTACCTTGGAGCGCTCTTCTATTAAGCATTTTTATTTTGGAGAATAGTGACCTTGGAGAAATGATTTTTTTGTTCTCGAGTCTGATTTTTTTACCCATGCTCTCCTCTCTACTCTCCCACTATCATGTCCAAAATTGATCTCCACGTACACACCTGCCATAGCAAACGCTCTTCCCAATGGCTTCTTAGGCGTTTGGGCATACCAGCAAGCATGTCCAAACCACGAGAACTCTATAAGAAACTACGCTCTGCTGGTATGGACTTCATGACTTTTACCGATGATGATTCTATTGAAGGATGTTTGGAAATAGCTGATTTAAAAAATGTTTTCCTCAGTGAGCAAGTTACTGCTCTTTTTCCGGAAGATGGATGCCACCTTCCCCTTCTCGTTTGGAATATCAGCGAAGAGGAACATCGCATTATTCAAGAACTAAGAGAAAATATCTATGAACTTCAAGGCTACCTTGCTCAAGAGAAAATTGCTCATGGAGTCGTAGCTCCTCTTCTGGGACTCCTCGATCAGCTCAAGGCAGAGCATCTGATGAAAACAGCTTTGCTCTTCCGACATATCGAAGGAAGGAGTAGTCGCTACAATTCCCTACTCGAAGAGAGAACACATTTTCTCTTTTCTCTTACCCCAGAGGATATCGAACGTTTTGTCGATAAAACAGGCGTTATGCCGACTCATCCAGAGCCATGGAGGAAATATTTTTTTGGAGGTTCTGATGATCATGGAGGCAGAATGATGGGAACGATCTACACAGAAACTCAAGGAGGCTGGAAGCTTGAAGATTTTTTTCACTCCTTTGGTTTAGGAAAGTTTGAAGCCTCTGGCTGTAGTGGTACTCCTGCTTCCTTGGCACTGGATATCTACCAAGTTGCTTTTTCTTTTGCAAAAGAACACTGGAGTACCATGAATACTCATCCTAGTCTACAACTTTTAGAAAAAGCTTTTGAGCGCTTTATGGAAGGTAAGGACCCTACTGTTTTCTCTCCAAGAGAGAAGATGAGTTTCCTGATGCAAGGAATCATGAGTGGAAAAATCTTTGAATTAGCACGCTCTGGAAATCATTCCCTTTGGAAAGAGTTATCACAAGCTCTCTCGACAACTCCCATCAAGACTGATCTGACTCGTTACCTTGATGAAGAGAAGGAAATAAGTCGTCGTGTCTTCAAAATTGCCGATCTTCTAGCAAGTCGTTTAGCTTATCGTTTTATTCTTCAATTTTTGGCACAGCTCAAAAATGGTTTTTTCTTAGAGAGCATTCAAATGCTTGCTCCGGTGATCCCACTCTTGACGCTACTGAGTCCTTATTTTTATGCTTTTCGGCGTCCTTCCCTTCAACGTTTCAGCGAAGTGGGAATTCTTCTGCGCGGTCACCTACCCGAATCGTTGAACCATCGTCGTTCTGCTTGGTTCACCGACACCCTTGATGACGTCAATGGTGTCTCCACGACCATTCAGAAAATGACGTCTGCTGCTGTTGCTCTCGGTTATGATCTCACCGTAGTGGTTTCTCGGAAAGCAGCTCCTCTTCCTGCTATTCCTATTAAAAATTTTGAGCCTATCGGTGAGTTTGAGCTGCCAGAGTATGAATTACAAAAATTAAGCTTCCCTCCACTCTTGCCCATGATTGATTACCTAGAGCAGAAAAAATTTACCGAAGTGATGATTAGTACTCCTGGTCCTGTAGGTCTGGCAGCGCTTTGTGCTGCTAAGGTTTTAGGCTTACCAACCATTGGAATTTATCATACTGATTTTCCACAATATGTTCGCATCCTTACTGAAGATGGACTCATGGAAACACTCACCTGGAATTATATGCACTGGTTTTATGCTCAAATGGATCTTGTCTATGTTAACTCCGAACATTATCGCCATTGCTGGAGCGAACGTGGGTTTTCCAAAGAGAAGCTTCAGATTTTGCCACGAGGTCTTGACACACTTCTCTTCCATCCTTCCAAGAGAGACTCTTCCTTCTGGAGAGAGCGAGGATTATTAGCTCAAGAAGTTGGCGCTCTTTATGTCGGTCGTCTCTCTCGAGAAAAAAATCTTGATCTTCTTGCTGCTGCATTTCGACGTCTTCTAGCGCAAGGTGTGAATGTGCGACCACTTTTTGTTGGTCATGGACCTTATCTTGAGACAATGCGAGAACTTCTTCCTGAAGGGATTTTTTTGGGAGCCTTACATGGAGAATCTTTAGCTAGAGCTTATGCTTCTGCTGATTTTTTTGTTTTCCCAAGCACTACGGATACTTTTGGAAACGTTGTCCTTGAAGCGCAGGCAAGTGGACTACCCGTGATTGTTTCCGATATTGGAGGCCCTAAGGATCTTGTCCATCATGATCACGATGGTATTATTATCAAGGGTCTTGATCTTAATGCCCTAACAGAGGGTATTAAAAGACTCGCCTTCGATCAGAAGCTCCGAGAAATGTGGGGAAAAAGGGCACGTCATCATGTTGCCCAGCGTAATTGGGAACATGCAGCTGATCTTTTTTGGAAACAGAGATCCTATTGAGAAACATAGCGATCTTTCTTTAAAAAAATCGGTGTAGTTTTTTGCTTTTTCGCCTTTTCACCTTGAATTTTCTCAACTCTTTCCAAACAAGAAAGTCCTGCCATTGTTCATAAAATCATCAACACTCTCCTAGATTCCTGCGTTCACGGGAAGGACGGCAATGGAGGTAGATCTTATAGTCCAATTACTTAAAAATTACAGGAAAGAGTGCAGAGATTTTTAAAAAAGGTAAGGCCAAAGACCGAGCACTATCTCAACAATAAGGTGATGGGATGAGAACGCTGCACTTTTTAAGTAAGATCACGTCCATTTCCTGTCATTTCTAAGTAATTGGACTATACATGGCGGCATCACTTCAGTGCCCGAGTCCTCGTGTAATCAGGACAGCGGGCCTTGATCTCCACATTTCTGGACACCCCTAAACATGGTCTACAATTTGATTTAAAACGCTCTAGAAGAGAAAAAAAACTCAGAGCGCTACGCAGAACTGACTGCTCCCATCGCCCTTTTAACTTTCTTCATCTTTAGAATCGCTCTTCTGGAGACCTGCTACAGCTACTTGATCGATTTCAATTTTGACATTCTCAGCAATGCGAACTAAGAACGTACGATCTTTGACATTGGTAATGATTCCATGAATACCGCTACTTGTGACAATTTTATCACCGCTCTTCAGCCCCCTAATCAAAGATTCATGCTCCTTGCGTTGCTTTTGTTGAGGACGAATGAGCAAAAAATAAAAAATAATACCTAAGAAAAGCAAGGGAGCATATTGAGCCCAAGGTGGTGGAGTCCCTGCAGCCTGTGCTAGTGCAAAAGAGAGGTGTATCATGTTTTTAGAAAAATCAAGAAAATATCCACAGCAGAAAAATCTCTAGCGTGAGTAATGCTCGACTATGAGTTGTTCATTAACAAGAGGGTTGATTTCTTCTCGTGTAGGGATGCTGAGCACTTTGCCAGTTAGCTCTTCCTTATCGACTAAAAGCCAGGAAGGCGGTTCGGTAATTTGAGTTTGATCAAGTCCACGTTCTACCAGCTGACGAGAGTTTACCTTTCCTTTGATGCTTACGATGTCACCGATTTTTAGGGTGGCTGATGAGATGTCTGTCTTTCGACCGTTCAGTAAGACATGTCCATGGGAAACAAGCTGACGAGCAGCAGAGAGTGTCTTTGCAAAGCCCATTCGGTAGATCACATTGTCCAAACGTGTTTCAAGAAGTTGCAAGAGAATCAGACCAGTAATTCCACGGCGACGAGAAGCCATTTCAAAATAGCGACGAAACTGTCTTTCTAGGACACCATATTGAAAACGAAGCTTTTGCTTTTCTGCTAAGGCTGTTCCATATTCAGAGACTTTGCGACGTGCTCCTTTGGGACCGTGCATGCCAGGAGGATAGTTTTTGTTTTCAAAAGCACGAGGTGATCCGCCAAGGAGAACACCGTAGCGGCGGCTGATTTTAGTCTTAGGTCCTGTATAACGAGCCATGATAGATGAGAAGGTAAGAAGTGAAGGAAGAAAAGGAGCTTTAGGGAAAAAATTTTAGCCTCACATGGAAGCTAGCTGTTCATTAGACACGGCGTTGCTTGGGAGGGCGACAGCCATTGTGTGGAACGGGAGTGACATCTTGAATCAAAGAAATTTCAAGACCAATGGCCTGCATGGCACGCACTGCTGATTCGCGGCCAGCTCCAGGTCCCTTAACACGAACTGAAACTTCTTTGAGGCCATGACCCATTGCTTGGCGACAAGCATCTTGAGCAACGACTTGAGCAGCATAGGCAGTACTTTTACGAGATCCTTTAAAATTCATTTTTCCTGCACTGGACCAACCAATCACTGCTCCACGAAGATCTGTAATCGTAACAATGGTATTATTGAACGTTGCCTGGACGTGGGCAAGACCTTGAAGAACATTTTTACTCCCCTTTGCTTTCACAATTTTAGGAGGTTCAATAGGATCATCAAGGTTGAAGCTTATTGGAGCTGCAGGAGTAGCGGCTTCCTCTGCTTTACTTGATTTGGAAGTCTTGGAAGACTTCACGGTTTTTTTTGCTGCTTTAGGAGCTTGCTCACTACTGGTCCGAGCTTGCTCACTACTGGTCCGAGCTTGCTCACTACTGGTCCGAGCTTGCTCACTACTGGTCCGAGCTTGCTCACCACTCATCCCGCTGCTCTCATGAGAGAGCGGGTTTGATATCGTTGTTACTACTTCTTGGTTGGTAGGAAGAGACTCCGACAAGTGAGGTGTTAAGGATGGCGTATCAAGTTGTGGTGATGTTTTTTCTGACATGGAAAATAGAGACAAAAAAATAAAAAAGTGGTGCGAGTAAAAGAATAAATCAACAATTAATCTTTAGCGCGCACAATACCAACTGTTTTGCGAGGCCCTTTGCGTGTACGTGCATTTGTCTGTGTGCGCTGACCACGTACAGGGAGGCCACGGCGATGGCGAATTCCTCGATAACAATTGATGGCCTGTAGGCGCTTTAAATTACCTTGAATCTCTCGACGAAGATCTCCCTCAATCATGATTTTTTCATCAGTGATGGCATGAATGATGGAGCTAATCTGCTCGGGAGTGAGTGTTTTAGCACGTTGATTGAGATCAACGTTAGCTCGCTCCAAAATTCTTTTGGAAGTCTTAAAACCAATACCGTAGATGTATGTGAGAGAGGCTTCGATGCGCTTGTCGCCTGGAATTTCAATACCGAGAAGTCGTGGCATAATAAAATAAATTTAAGATAAGGAAATGATAAAAAAATGAACGTTGAGAGCTAACCTTGTCGTTGCTTGTGGCGAGGGTTTTTGCAAACCACACGAATAACATTTTGGCGACGCACAACTTTGCAACTTTCGCAAAGACGTTTGACAGAAGCTCGAACTTTCATAAATGAGTGGGGAAAATAGCTAGATAAACAGAGGAAGAGAAGAGAGTAACTTTTTGGGAAAGTGGTTACTCTTCTCTAGAAAAGAAACTCTTTAGAAAGAATCTTTCATGAAGAGCCATTTATTATTACTGAAAAGAATTCACAATGGCCAGAAAAATTTTCCTTTTCTTTCTCTGTTAAAAAAAACGCTCCTCTGCCGTCAAATATCAGTCAAATATTCTTGTTGCTCAAGTTTCTTTTTCTCTTATGCTCTGGCAAGCCTTTTTTAAAATTTTGGAATGGCAAATTAAAACAGCAATAGCAAGTGAACAACGTGTTGAAACAGTAAGAATATTTCATCAGGACTGTTCCTAACTTTAAGTAAACCATGATAACAACGCAGCAATCAGCAACCACTTCAATAACAGAGGATCCTTCGGTAGCTCCTCGCATGACCCTCCGATGGGATCCTCATCTACGCTCCCTACTACCTCCTTTCTATCTCAAGCATGGTTTAGGTGAGAAACACATGGAAGCTGTCTACTTGGTTTGCCATCATCTCTATGCTCAAAGGAAATATGAAGAAGCCTATCCTTTGTTCCAAATGATGGCTTTCTTGGATTGTTACGATAAGCGAGCATGGCTTGGAGTTGCCGCCTGTGCTGAAGCTATGAAGCTCTTTTCAAAGGCAGCTGGCTGCTACCAAATTGTTGCTATTTTGGATGAATCTGACCCGATTTCACTGCTGCGCAGCTTCAATTGCTACTTAGAGTGCAAGAAAGAAAAGGAAGCTATGATGATGCTTGAAACTGCGCTTCATCGGGCTGAAGAACAAAAAGAGCGCTACAGTCATCTCAATGATCAAATCATTAAGCTCAAGGAAAATTTGCTTTCATCATAATTTCATATCTTCATGACTAAGAAGAAGAGCTTCTCCTTCCTTCTCCTTAGCGTTTTCCTTACCAAAAATATTAATAAAATCACTCTTTCTTCTTTTTTATGTCCTCTACGATTTCCTCTAATATTTCCAATCCTCCTAACCCATCGCAGAACATAGCTGATAGTTTAGCCACTGCTCAAGCAGCGGCCCAAGCTACTGCTCAGAACGCTACTGAAATAGGAACAACAGCAATCAAAGCGCTAACAGCAGGTGTTGTGGCCAAAACTGCATCGACCTTGATTATGGATGGGAGAACGACTACCGGTGGTCTTAGTGAAACAACACTCCTCACGACACTGGAGGGCATGCCTGATTTGCCTATTCCTGATGAAGTTGACCCCTCTGACTTAACCAACTTAACCGATAAAGTAGCAACAACACTTCAAGAACATCTAAACGCTATCAAAACTAATCCTCAAGGAGAACCTGTCCCAGATACTGGAGGCACTGGAGGCACTGGAGGCACTGGAGGCACTGGAGGCACTGGAGGCACTGGAGGCACTGGAGGCACTGGAGGCACTGGAGGCACTGGAGGCACTGGAGGCACTGGAGGCACTGGAGGCACTACTGGAATGAGTACTACCGGTGATATGCTGACCTTATCAGAGATTGCAAATATGCTTGCTCAGTTTGGAGTGAGCCTTACAGGTGACCTTGATGCTCAAACAGATGCTCTTGATTACTCTGTTATGCAGACTTATGCTTCTCAATATTCATCAGGTCAATCAACGATCGACTCAGGTCCTGAATACTTAAATCAAGCACTCGCTGGCTTTGGAACATCGCTTGCTTTTACTGTAGCTAGTCAAATGGTTTCCTTCAGTGCTGCTCGAGAAGGGAATGAAGCTGCTGATGTTGAGACAGAGCAACAAACTACTGAGGCCACAGCACAATCCGAGGAATCGCTCAATCGAACAGGGCAAGCATTCAGTACCAGCGATCCTATCGATGAAGAAAGAAAAATGGGAGAAGCAACAAACTCTCTGAATCAAAGCAGCAGAGCCAATAGCCAGCTTAACAAATTCTCGAGCATTTATGCTCAAAACAATAAGACCAAAGAGTTATGTCAAGCAGCGCTTGCCAAAAAGCAAGAAGCTCGAGCTGCAGCAGCTAAGGGGACTGATGCAACTAAACTCAACGAAAAAGCTGATGACCTCCTTGATCAAGCAAAAGCATCTCAAAGGAGAACTGAGGACCTTCTCAATAGTAAAACTGCTATTACTTCTTCCAGAAAAGCTGTTGCCGCCACCGAAGAATATGAACGGAGAGCTGCTATAGCAGAAAAAGATCCGACTAATCTTACTAAGCAAACTGCTGCCGAGGAAGCTAAAGAAAATGCTAATGCTGCCAATGAACAAGCCAGAAGTGATATAGCAAAATTACATGGGGAGGGAGAGGATATAGAAAAATTAAAAGACAAGCTGCTTGGAGCATATGATAACAATGCCAGTGCTTTAACAGAAACAAACCCCATCCAGCGATCATCTAATATCCGATTTGCTACTGCGAACCAAGCAGCGGCTGAGAGGATGCAATCGCCACTATCCTCAAAGTTCTCACCCCTCTCTAGGGCTTTTCTTACTAAGCGATTTAGTGCTGCTGGGATGCAGACAACGATGAATCATATGCAAATGAATATGATCTTCCAAAGCCTTGGGGAGAGTGCCAGCAATCTGGCTGGAGCACCATCGGCAACTAAAGCAAAGGAAATGGAAGGAGCCTCTCAACAGGAGAGTGCTGCTGGTCAAGCACTCTCAGAAGGAACAACAACTACCGATCAAAACATCCAAGGTATGGAGAGCCTCATTGGTTCTCTTCAGAAGAACTCAAGTTCTGCTGCTGAAGATATGTCTTCGATTGTAAGTATGGTCAAGGGAGCTTAATAAAGGAGGTCCAGCGGGAGAAGCTCCCTTCTCCCGCTGGACTTTGATCATCTTGACTCTCTCCACTTAACTTCTTTTTGCTCTTTTCTCTAACTCTTCCTACGATATCATTGGGTTTTTTCTATGATTCCACTGAAGAGAGCTCCTGAGATTGAAAAAATGCGTCTTGCTGGTCAAACAGCAGCCATGATTCTTGATCAGCTGGCCTCTCTGGTAGAACCAGGAAGAACAACTGGAGAGATTGACCTTGCTGCAGGGAAGATGATTGCCAGTAGAAGCGCCAAGAGTGCTTTTCTAGGATATCGAGGTTTTCCAGGTCAAATCTGTATTTCTGTGAATGAAGAAGTCGTTCATGGTATTGGAGGAAGCCGTCGGTTGGAGTACGGTGATATTGTCGCTATTGATGTAGGAGTGATCCTTCATGGATGGATTGGAGATACGGCACGCACGGTGGCTTGCGGCATGATTTCTGCGCAGAAAGAGCACCTCTGTCAAGTCACCCAGAGAACGCTCTCCAGTGCTCTAGCTCTAGCTACTGCTGGGCGTCCTCTTGGTGATCTCTCAGCGTACATAGAAGCAGAAGCACGGAGAGCAAGGTTGAATGTTGTGAAAGAATTTGTAGGTCATGGTGTGGGACGTCAGCTTCATGAAGAGCCTCAGATTCCTAATTTTGGGCGTCCTGGCACTGGACCCAAGCTCAAAGCTGGAATGACACTTGCCATTGAACCGATGATTAATTTGGGAACTTCAGAGATCAAGATCCTTTCCGATGGCTGGACGGTGGTGACTGCAGATGGCTCTCCTTCAGCTCATTTTGAGCACACTATTCTCATTCAACCAGAAGGACCGCCAGAAATTTTAACCCAGCTACCAGAGTGAGAGTAATCAAGGAGGCTTGATGAGGAAACAAGCAGCTCCAATCTCTAGAGCGTTTTGAATGAAGTTGTAGCCGCTATATGGCACTGTTAACAAAGTAATTGATTTAATAAGTCAAATTACTTGGAAATTTCAGGAAAGAGTGGAGAGATTTTAAAAAAAAGGCAAGGCCGAAGACCGAGCACTATCTCAACGATAAGGTGATGGGAGGAGAACGCTGCCTTTTTTAAAAAAGATCACGTCCATTTCCTGTCATTTCTAAGTCATTTGACTATGCTTAAAAAAGTAGTAGCGAGCAGCGTCAGCTATGATCACCAGTGTGTGACACTAGTAGCATTGCATTAAGAGGCTCTAGTAGTTGTTTCTCTTTTGTAGGCAATTCTTGTATGGAACATACCCAGAAGTGTACTGACAAGACGATCAGCAATCTTATGAAGTTCTCCAATGGTGATAGGACATTCATCATATTGATTGTCCTCTAAGCGCTCTTTGAGAAGTGTATGAACAAGGTCATCGATACGTTGTGGTGTTGGACGCTCCAAGCTTCGAGTTGCACTCTCAGCAGCATCAGCTAAGCCAATAATGGCTGCTTCCTTTGTTTGAGGCTTGGGACCAGGATAGCGAAACTGATCCATGCTCACAGCAGGGATATCTTCCAGACGAATATTCATGATTTTTCCTCCAGTACGCCTATCTTCTTCTTGTTGACGAGCACGTTGGAAAAAATAGTCAATAACGGTTGTTCCATGGTGTTGGCGAATGATATCAATGATGCGAGGGTGCAATTTACTCTTGAGTGCTAAGTCAACTCCTTCCTTGACATGAGCAGCAATGATAAGAGCACTCATGGTGGGAGTGAGCTCTTGATGAGGATCTTCATCAGAGCGTCGATTTTCGATGAAATACTCTGGCTTCACTAATTTTCCAATATCATGGAAATAAGCTCCTACGCGGCAGATAGCAGGATTAGCATGAATGGCTTGGGCAGCTGCTTCTGCAAGAGTGGCCATAGCAAGGCTATGCTGATAAGTTCCAGGAGCCTCCATGCTCAAGCGGCGTAGGAGAGGATGATTGAGATCAGCCATTTCTAACCAAGAAATATTCGTGGTGAAACCAAAAAGATACTCCAGAAGAGGTAAGAGACCACTGACGATAATTGATGTAGAAAGTGCGCTAGCTAAGATTGCCATGCTTTGAGCTAGAAGAAGAACCCAAGAAGAGGTATCGGAGCAATGAAGAGAGAAAATATCTATTTTTCTGAAAAAAAGGGCTAAGATCAATGTAGCCACGCCAACATAAACACCAGCTCTAAGAAAACGGGAGCGCCTTCTCAACTCCAAGGTCACAACAACAGCAAGAAGGCCGCTGAGGAGTGAAATAATGAAGAAAGAAAGATTGATACTCTGGAAATGATCTACCAGAAAAGCTCCCCATAGCCCTCCAAAGAAGAGAGCAAAGAGGCCTTCTTTTTTTCCCAGAAGGGCTGTTAGAGTTAATGGAGCAAACGCATAAGGAAAAAGCAGTGGTAAGATTGCTGCGCACCAAGAACCATCCATGCTTCCCAAGAGGATGAACTCCAAGAGAAGCAGCTCAAAGAGTAAGGTACCAAAAATGAGTATCAAGCGAGCGTGATCAAAGAAAAAATCTTGATCTCCAATCCAAAGTTGAAAAAGCGGTCCTAGAAAAAGGAAGAAAGCAAAGAGTAATTGCTCGGAGGTGGGAGGCGTCTTCCCAAGCATCATGATCCCCCAAAGCCCTCCCATTGTGGCAAGCAAAATAAGAGAGCAAACACTCCAGTGCGTTTGAAGAAAGGAGATGATTTTTCCCTGTTTGACTCGTCGTCTTATTTTTCCACAAGTGAGACCCCGTGCTGCTAGTTGACGATGTTCTAGATACTTGACCATAGTCTAGGAAAGAGAGCGATGTTGTTGATATGCTTGGATAATGGCTTTGACCAAGGGATGGCGAACGACATCTGATTCTTGAAAATAGTGAAATCCGATGTCTCGAATCGAGCGAAGAGCTTGAAGACCTTCAATCAAACCACTCGGTTTACTCCTCGGAAGGTCGATTTGTGTAGGATCGCCAGTAATCACACAGCGAGAATTCATTCCCATACGTGTGAGGAACATAAACATCTGTTCCTTTGTTGTATTCTGAGATTCATCCAAAATAATAAAAGCATAATTGAGAGTACGACCACGCATGTAGGCCAGAGGGGCAATTTGAATGATATTCTTTTCCAAATAACATTCTATTTCCTCAGGCTCCAGCATATCGTGGAGAGCATCATAGAGCGGACGCAAATAGGGGAAAATTTTCTCTTGCAGCTCTCCAGGCAAAAACCCGAGCGCTTCGCCAGCTTCTACAGCAGGACGAGAGAGAATAATAGAACTAATTTTCCCTTGTTTCAAATCAGAAACAGCTTTTGCTATGGCTAGGTAGGTTTTCCCTGTACCTGCAGGACCAATCCCAAAGGTAATAGCATACTCTTCCATAAAGCGAAGGTAGATCCTCTGTGACTCCGTCTTAGGAATAATGGGTGGTTTTCGTAGAGAACATTGAAGAGAAATGGGGGATGGGGGAGTGTTCTTGAGAGAGCATTGCTCCAGAACTTCTAGAAATTCCTCTTCTCTGATGAGGAAACCAGGCTGCTGACGCTGCATCAGCGTTTTGAAGATCTCTTCAGCTTGTTTAATAGCCCTCGGAGAACCATGAAGACGCAACCACCCATCACGAGTAACCATCGTTATTTCTAAGACTTCTTCCATTTTACGAAGAAGATGTTCCTTACCTCCATAGAGAGCATGCAAGGAGCGTGCATCTTCAAACTCTAAGGTTTTAGTTTGGTATTTTTCTTTTTTCTGGGGATTTGTTTTCAAGGTCACTGCAATCACACGGAAGAATAAGGGGGAGAGAAAACAATCATCTTCTCCCCTCCAGAGAGAAAAACAGGTCTAGAGAGCAACCTCGCGTTCATGATTATTTTATTTGGTATCTCTCTCTCGATCCCTGTACCCATAAACCAGTGCCCAAGGAGTTCTCTCCTCTGAGGATTTGATGACCTCAACAACAGCAAAGTAGGTTCCTGTTCTCTGAGGAATAATATGAGCTCCTGCAGCAACATAATGTTTTTTCTCGTGAGAGCGTTGCCATGTTTCTAACTCTGCTAATTTTCCATTCATGTCGTAGAGATGGACAGAGATTTTTGCTCCTCGAACATCAGAAGCCATCAAAAACCAGTAATCATTTCCTTGGAAGAGCTGAGCCATTACTGCTTTCTTTTCTCCAACTCCCAAATCACCTCCCCATGCATCCTTACGAATGGCATATTGCTTAGCATAAGGAGAAGCTGCTTCGTAAGCAAAGCAGAGAGCATCATCAACAGTAGCAGAAGCAACCGAGCAGAGGGCAAGAGTCAGGCCCATCCAGAGAAAGAACAATGATTTAGGAGCAGAGATCATCATGTTTTTCAGTCAAAAAAAGTTTAGGAAACGGTAGTGATCTTTTGGAGAAGATCTTCGGTGAGTAAATGAATTTTTTTGACTTTCTCATGAGAAATCTCCGGTTTCTTGGTATCAATGATCGGAGTCATCTGGTTGAGAACATCGTGAATACGGGCTACTAAAGGGTTTTTACGCAAGCGCGGAGACATCTTGCTTACACAGCGATCAAAGTAATGAAGTAATTCAGGTTGATGAAGTAACTCTGCTCCAGCAACGCTATAATGTTCATCCACAATGGAAGTGAGAACATGAGTACCACGAAGCCATCCTCCCAAACTGACCAATTGAGCAAGGTCCTCATCATTCATTTCATCCATAGCAGCACGAACGTCCTGCAAAGCTCCATCAAACTCAACACGGATGCCATGCCAATCATGATGATCAGCTTTCTCAATGATACTCTTACTGCGTATCAGCACTGATTTTCGAACATTAATAGCATCAGCAAGAGTGAGAACATCTCGGCCCAATTCTTTGACACGCTCAGTATCTTCTGCTTCCACAGCAATGAATCCCTCTGAAATAACAGAACCCAAGAGCAGAGCAACTTGAACACGATCATCTGGGGTTTGTATTTTTTGAAGTTGAAGCTGAGCCTTCCAATTAGGATTTCCTAATTTATCTAGGACAAGAAAAATTTCACTAGGAACAGGTACAACAACATCTTGAACTGATGCTGCAGGAAAATCAGAAAGATGAATCGAGCTTGGAATTGCTGCCGACTCCATGGAAGAAGTAGAGACTACTTGAAGTGAAGCTGCTTGAAGTACCAAGGGAGCAAACAGAGAAAAGGAGAGAAGAATTCCTATGTAGGAACTCACTAGAGCGCGTCGAGTCATCACTCGACCATGAATCAAGGGGGGAGAAGAGAGAGAAATTTTCATCCTGGAAGTTTGAAAAACTATGTTAGTGTGGCATTCTTCCACTAGCTGCTCAAGACTGTCAATCATGCAATGTACTTTTACCACTGAAGAATGCTCGATGAACATTAAGAAACTCCATCATTTTTTTAAGACTGCTGCTAAGAAAAAAATCTTAGTTCTAGGAGATCTTATGCTCGATGAATTTGTTTGGGGAAATGTCGTCCGTATTTCTCCAGAGGCTCCTGTTCCTGTTGTCGAAGTAGAACGCGAGCATGGTTACCCTGGCGGAGCTGCTAATGTAGCACGAAATCTCAGGCAATTCTGCCAAGAAGTTCATGTCCTTGGTGCGCTTGGTGATGATCTGGCTGGAGAAAGACTCCGCAAGCTCATGCATGAGGAAGGTTTACAAACCGATGGAATTATTTCCTCTGAGGAAATCCCAACGATTGTTAAGACACGAATTATTGCTCAACATCAGCAAGTAGTTCGGGTTGATCGTGAAAAAAAATATCGCTCGCATCCCTTCATCTTCAAGAGAGCCATTGAACGGCTTGAGCTACTCATCGATGACATGGATGCTATTCTCTTTGAGGATTATGGGAAAGGATTCCTCTGCCAAGAGCTCATCGATGCTGTGATGAAAAGAAAAAAACATCATATCATCACCAGTGATCCTCATCCTCATCATCACCTCGAGTGGTCTGGTGTTGCTGCCATTAAGCCAAATCGAGCAGAAGCTTTTGCTGCTGCAGCCATGCCACTGACTCCACCTATTTTTCCGGTAGAGAAGGATGATGCTCTTTTGAAGGTCGGAGAGAGACTTCTGAAGCGGTGGAACTCTCAAGCTCTTCTCATCACACTTGGGGAACAAGGAATGATGCTCTTTCGTCACGGTCATCCTCCCTATCATACACCAACACGTGCTCAAGAAGTCTTTGATGTTTCTGGAGCAGGAGATACAGCTATTGCCCTCTACACTATTGGTATTACCTCTGGAACCACTCCAGAGGAAGCTGCAGAGCTTGCTAATCATGCAGCAGGAATCGTTATTGGTAAGTTAGGAACAGCCACTTGCTCTCCTCAAGAGCTAGAAGAAAGCTTCCTGAGCCATCACTCCTTCTCTTCATGAATAAAGTAGAGAAGCAGGAGCGTTGCGCTCTTTTCCTGGATCGTGATGGAACATTGATTCAAGAAGTTGATCACTGCCATCGTCCTGAAGATGTTGTGCTCATCGAAGGAGCAGCCAAAGCACTGAAAAAAGCCAAAGCAGATGGTTACTCTATTGTCATTGTGACTAATCAAAGTGGCATTGGGCGTGGTTACTTTGGAGAAGAAGAATTTCAGCAAGTCCAGGAGGAAATACAACGTCAACTCGGTGGACTCATTGATGCTACTTACATGGCTCCTGATCTTCCTTGGAGTCCTTCCGCTCGACGCAAACCTGCTCCTGGCATGCTTCTAGAAGCTGCTAGTCAATTAGGCATTGATCTAAAATCCTCCTTCATGATTGGAGATCGCAAGAGCGATATTGATGCAGGGAAGGCTGCTGGATGCCGTACTATCTTAGTCCTCACTGGCTATGGTAGAGAGAATCAAGAGGCAGGAGCTGACTTTGTGGCTCAAGATATTAGAGAAGCCATTGAGCTGGCTCTTACTTCCCAATACAAAAGTTGCTGAAAATTTCTCCTAAGATTTCTTCACTATCGACATTTCCACAAACTTCTCCGACTGCTTCTAGCGCAGCATGAAGCTCCAAGGCTACCAACTCTCCACTAGAACCTTCTTCTTGAAGCAAGAGAGCTCTCTGGAGGGACTCCAAGGAACGCTGGAGACACGCTAGCTGGCGTGTATTCATTGCTAAGGGAGTAGCAGCTGGTTCTAGCAGTGTTGTTTTTGGACCAAGAAGACGCTCTAGAATATTTTTTATCAAGTTTTCAATACCCTCCCCTGTTTTACAGGAAATTTCAAGAGCCTCAGGGAATGATTGTTTGAGTGCAGATCGATCTTCAAGCAAATCAATCTTATTGAAGAGGAGTATTTCTTGCTGGCCCAGAGGTGTGATTTCCTCTGGTCTCTGGGTGGCATCAACAAGGTGGAGAAGAAGATCTGCCCTCTCTAATACTGCTTGAGCACGAAGGACACCTTCGCGCTCCAGTGGGTCTTCGGTGGATCGTAGGCCCGCCGTATCAATGATGCGAAAAGGAACTCCTTGAAGGAGGACTTCCTCTTCGATGGTATCGCGTGTTGTTCCGGCAAGAGGACTAACAATAGCACGATCACTACGGAGGAGTTTATTGAGAAGACTTGATTTTCCTGTATTAGGTGCTCCACAAAGAGCTAGTAGCATGCCTGTACGACAGAGATGACCTTCTTGAGCCTTCTTGATGAGTCCACTGACCTGCGTGATGATGCTCTTAAGAGGAGCTGTTAGGAAATCGCTCTCTTGAAGATCCAGTTCTTCCTCGGGAAAATCAAAGGAGGCCTCTTGTTGAGAAACCAGTGTTAGAAGTTCTGCTCGAAGCTTCTTCATTTCTTCACTGAGGTAACCAGCATGTTGCTCAAGAGCTACGTGCTGCGCATAGCGTGTTTGGGCAGTGATGAGATCCATGACAGCCTCAGCTTGGGCAAGATCGATTTTACCATGAAGGTAGGCACGTTGTGTGAATTCACCAGGACGTGCTAAGCGAGCTCCTGCTCTGAGGATTGTTTCTAGAAGACGATTGGTAATAAAAACTCCTCCATGACCACTGATTTCAACGAGATCTTCTCCCGTATAGCTTCGAGGAGCTCGAAATAGCGTGAGGAGAACTTCATCAATGAGTTCCTCTCCATCAACGATTCCCCCAAGATAGGCATAACGAGACTTCATAGCAGAGGGAGCTACCTTTCCTCGAAAAATCTTCTCAGCGACAAGAAGTGCTTCTGCTCCAGAAATCCGCAGTAGAGCCACAGCTCCTACTCCCGGAGGCGTAGCAATCGCAGCAATGGTCTCGGAGAGTGAGGAGATCATTTCACACCAAAGAGTTTGCGCTCTAAAATGAGTTCTACAACTTCAGCAGGAACCATCCTCTTCCAGCTCGGATCTCCTTGTTTGATCTTAGTGACAACGTGGAGCGACTTGATTCCTAAATATTCAGGATGGCAGCTATCGAGAGGAACAATGAATTTATTATTCAGAAGATAGTGGTAGAGATCGGCTAGGCGTGGCTCAATAGGAAAGGAGGCAGCATGAAGCAAGCTTCCATCGGTATGATAGGTAGGATAGACATAGAGTTGAACACCTGTTTTAAAGAGGCGACCCAACCCCTCGAGAATGCCCCCTTCAAGATCATGATAATATTTTTCATCAAAGAGCTCATAGAGACTTGGAATGCCCAAAGGCAAGCCAATGATCTGATTGGTATAGCGGGTGAGATACTCAATGAGTCGATAGAATTCTCCATAATTGGAAATCAAGACTGTTCTTCCCAGTGCACTGAGCATATCAACTCGATCCATAAAATCTTGATGATCGAGAGCTCCTTCACTCAGCAAATTAGACATAGTAATCTCCATGAGAATCTCTGGTTGATTTCCTGCTAGTTTTTCATGGCTTAAGAAATGCTTGAGCGCACAGTCCAACATATCATTGGCTAATAAAGTGACAGGACGAAAACTACCACGCTCCACGAGCAACGGTTTGTTATGAAACTTGTCAGCAGCTTGAATCACATCTCCATCGCTATTGAATAAAACAGCCTGAGCGAGACCTTGGGTCACCAACTCCAAGCACATAATGCGATTATCAAGCATTCTAAACTCAGGACCTCCAAATCGAATCATATCAATTTCAAGACGTACAGAGGAGAGATCATCTAAGAGGGAGGTAATAAAAGCTCGTGGATCTTTGCGTAGAAAAAAAGCACCATGAATCAAATTAACCCCCAAGAGTCCTAAGGCTTCTTGTTGATCGATATTTTCATCATCCAAGAGGCGAAGGTGTAAAATAATTTCGTTAGGATCCCCGAGAGGAGTTGTCTGAAAGCGAAGCCCCATCCAGCCATGAGATTCATTTTTGGTCTTGTAGGAGCGAATAGCAACGGTATTGGCAAAAGCAAAAAATGTTCTTGAGGTACCATTCTTACTCCCAAGCCGCTCAAGGAGCAATTTGTACTCATGATCAAGCATTTTGCCAAGTCGCTCCCGACTCACATAACGCCCTGAGCGACCATAAATGGCGTCGGAGAAAGTCATATCATAGGCAGACATTGTTTTAGCAACCGTACCGGCAGCACCACCGACATGGAAAAAACGTCGAGCCACTTCCTGCCCACCTCCAATCTCAGCGAATGTCCCATAGATCAAGGGATCCATGTTGATCTGAAATGCTTTCTTATTTCCTTGAAGCTCGAATTGATTGGGCATGAGTCCAAGCATAGAGAAATCTTCTAGATGACAACAGTAAGAAAAAGAGATTGAGAATATTTCAAATCGCTACTCTCCAAAATAAAAATGATGACTCAAAGGAGACGCCTCTAGAAGCCCCCTTCCATCTCCGTAGACGTCATTCCTGCCCCTGTTCCGTCATTCCTGCGGAGGCAGGAATCCAGAAGAGTGTCACTGCAGTGTTGATGACTTCATAAAAAAACAGCAAGACGTTTCTTTTTTTGAAAAAAGTTGGAAAACTCAAGGTGAAAAATACGCAGATTTTTTAAGAAAAATCTTTTTGAAAATGATGATGTGAAAAAGTGCTCATCAAGGGTACAAAAGGAAATGTCCTCAAATTTTATTTTAGAGAAAAGTATTGAAGGAGTTGAGCAATGCTTCACGAATTTTTTCAGCATCTTGTTTCTTCTCTAAGTAGTATTTCTCTACATTCGTGCTAGAAGCATCTATTTTTTGTTGCAAATTTTCTTTGGTAACACCCTCAAGTTTTAATAAGAAAGACTGATGAATCTTACTTACGAATGATTCATGCTCTTTCCTTCTCTGGAAAGTTGAAGCTTGTTGATAAAATTCCTCAATACAATCAACGGAAGGGGGAGCTGTTTCTTCAGCTTGGTCCCCACTACCTTTTTTGCGGTATATAATAGTACACTTGCACTTGCTACAGTACTCTTGCAGCGATTGCTCCAAACTCCGAGGAATAGGACATATGTCTGCATCATTAATTTCGTACCAATAATGATTCTTCTTCACAAAAGTCCAAGCATGACCTTCCTTTTGAGTAGAATCAGCATAAGAACAACCGATACTGACTGGTTCATAAATAACTTCTTTCCCATCGCTATCTTTCAGCATGATTGGTTCTAATGCATTGGTAACTCCCCGGAATTGAGAGTCAATAAAATCAACATAGAGAAGAGGAGAAGGGGGCTGACCGTGTCTCCATGCTGTTGTTCCATGATGACTCAAATAGTTACTAACACGTGCAGCAGCTGTTGTTACTTCTGAAGATTGCAGCAACTCGAGTCGTTGGAGAGCATGTGTTGTTCCTGGAGCTCCATGAGTGTTCCTCTTCTCCCTGCTAAAAGAAAAGGGAGGAATTCCTAAACGATGTAAGAGGACTGCTGTAGCATGGTTATCCTTAGCTCCCATAAAGTATCCATGCTCAAGCTGACTTGAGCCTACTCCACGACCAGAGAAACGAGTATACCAAAAATCTTCATGAAGAAGACGAGCTACTTCTTTGCGTAATTCTTTGAGATCCCCTTCGCTCTTGAGCTCTCCATCGAGGAACTTGAGTAAATGAGGCATCTGCTGCCCCACTCTAGCCTTGATGCCTTCCCAAGCAGGAGTATCACGAACCTCCTCCAAGGCGACTTTGACTAGCTGTAAGGAAGTATTGATAGCACAAGCTCCTGTCGGATTGGAGAAACCAACAAAGCCGTGGTATGTTGGTAATAGTGCTTCCAGGTTGATTAAATCAGCTTCTTGAGCTAGTTGAATACGCTCTAGAGAAGTATTATATCCATTTTCTCGAAGAATTGCTCGTTGATGATAAATATCCAAGAGTGCTTTATCCAAAAGAGATGGAGCCGGAAAATCATCACAAGGTGGAAGATTACTTCTTTCTTCCTCTTGAGACTTTTCTATTTCTACTAATGAAGTGATGTTTGAACTCAATTCTTCTATTTGATCGGAATATTTATTTAGATTGTTCTTGGCTTTCTTTAGAAGTTGTTCCACTCTTTTTTTTTGTTCTTCAAGGTCTCTATCAATCATACTCGATGAATAGTCTAGCTGCTCTGGGTAATTACTGTAAGATTCAAAAAATTCTATAAACGATTGATTAAATTCCTTTTGAATACCTGAAAAGCTCTCTTTCAAAGATAAAAGTTGATTGTAACTTTGTACTTCAGGTAAGGTTTCGTTATCTAAAACTGATCGATCGTAAGGAATATCTTGTTGAAGATGCTTGCTTAGTTCTTCGATTTTTGTTTCTAGATTCCCGAATTTATTGTATATATCCTTTAGCTCTTTTTCCTTTTGATCACTGAATTCTTTCGCCTTCGTCTCTTTGTCGACTTGATCTTTCAATTTGGCTTCCTGAAGAACAACTTCAATCTTATGAGCGCTTAAGGGAGAATATGTTGGAGAAGAATTTCTCTGACTAGGATCGAGTCCATGATGCTGAAAAAAAGTATTGTCTAGAAATGGATATTTCTCTTCTAAGACTTTTCGAAAGGCTTCTATGACTTCTCTATCAGCTCTCACTGCTGCACAATCGGAAGAAATCGAACGAAACATGGTCCAATGCTCCCATCTGGAATATCGATTAGAGGCTTCTTCTACTTCTAGTCCACTCGCGTCCTTAGTGAGGATAACACGTGTGTTCTCTTTGTTCGGAGATCTTTGAAATTGATTAGCAAGATTCTCAAAATCAGAAAAACTCACCCCAAAAGATTCGGGAAAAGACATAGAAGAAGGTTTTCTTACTAGAAGATTAGAAATCTAAGGCTTTCTAAAGGATTTAAAGAAATTAAAGGACTTCGAGAAGCTGCTCAGCTAGTCCTTCAAAGGAGCCATTGCTAAAGAGCACGACCACATCTCCAGGTTGGAGGAGTGGTTTTAGTTTCCTAATGATGGCATCAACAGAAGGCTCATAGAAAGCTTTTTTTCCCAAAGCACGGAGAGCATCAACAAGTTCCAGTGGGTTGAGGCGTTCCTTCTCCTCAAGCAAAGAAGCACGTGAGATAGCTCCAATAATGACTCCATGAGCAGGAGCAAAGGCCGCAGGAAGACGTTGCTGAAAAATGGCTCTTCGAGAGGTATTACTCCGTGGTTC
Source organism: bacterium (assembly GCA_021849805.1). Taxonomy (GTDB): domain Bacteria; phylum Verrucomicrobiota; class Verrucomicrobiia; order Chthoniobacterales; family UBA6821; genus CAIWMF01. The sequence goes on along the minus strand of JAJZSL010000005.1, from coordinate 31,783 downwards.
AAAAAGTGCCCAAAGTCGAGCCTTGAGATAACGACTACTCAGGCCTGTCAATGTTTCATGAATGGCTGTGGGGTGATGCCCAAAGTCGTCAATGAGGGTGATCCCATGCTTGATGGCTATGATTTCTTGACGACGTTTGATCCCTTGAAAGCTGGCTAAAGCTTCTTGAATGAGAGGAAGAGGAATCTGATAGAAATGAGCTGCAGAGACTGCCATAGCTGCGTTGCGAATATTATGCTCTCCACTCATAGGAAGCTCAAAGGCCACTCCAAAAAGCTCAAACTCAACGTGACCCTCTTTTTGAAGAGGATGCAAAATACGATTCCCAGCCTCGGGAGAAAAGCCCACTGCTACACTTGGTGCCATTGCTTGCTTGATCACATCATGGCAATTGGGATCATCTCCATTGAAGAGGATCATCCCTTCGGAGGGAACAACTCCTATCAATTGTCTAAAGCTCTTTTTGATCTCTTCCAAATTGGAGAAAATATCAGCATGATCAAATTCAATATTATTGATGATGAGGAGCTCTGGAAGATAGTGAAGAAACTTGGAGCGCTTATCAAAAAAAGCAGTGTCATACTCATCCCCCTCCAAAATCACATGTGATGAACGCTTGGGATCACGAAAAGAAGCTCCTTGGCCAAGATTATTAGGAAGGCCACCAATGAGGTAGGAAGGATTCTTTCCAGCATACTGAAAAATCCAAGCAAGGAGGGAGCTTGTTGTTGTTTTACCATGAGTCCCAGTCACAACAAGATTATGTCTTCCTTGAAGAAAGTGAGTTCTCAGAAGCTCTGGAAGGGAGGTGTAGAGGAGTTTTTTATTGAGCACCGCCTCCACTTCTTCATTCCCACGAGAAAGAGCATTACCAATGACAATGAGTGCTTTCTCTTGGGGAAGATTCTCTGCTCGATAACCAAGAGCAATAGGAATCCCCTCTCTTTGAAGAAAATCAGAGAGAGGCGGATAGGGCTTCTCATCAGAACCGCTCACCTTCCATCCTTGTTGTTTGAGCGCTGCTGCAACCGCTCCCATAGCGGTTCCACAGATACCAATGAAATGGATAGCTTGTTGGGCTGCTTTGCTAGAATGCTTCGAGCTCATAGAAAAGAAATGTTCTTGGTAAGATTCACTAAGTATGACTGGTGTGAGCGAGCCTAGCAGCAATGAACTCCTTCATATCATTGAGGAGTGAATCTTTGTGAGAAAACTTAAAGAGCGAAGGTTCCCATCTATTCCTTTAGTAGACATCTTTACGATAGCGTTTCTCCTTTTTCATCGTTGCTACATATTCAAGAGCTTGCTGCTCTGTGTGCCCCCCTGCCCGCTCAATGACTTGCACTAAGGCATGCTCTACATCCTTAGCCATGTGCGCAGCATCACCACAGACATAGAAATAGGCCCCCTCTTCTAACCAAGCATAGAGCTCTTGAGCTTGCTGAAGCATCCGATGTTGGACATAAATTTTCTCCTCTTGATCGCGCGAGAAGGCCGTGTCAAAACGATGAAGTGTGCCCTCTCTATGCCATGTTTCCAATTCCTCGCGGTAGAGAAAATCTGTTTTGGCATGTTGTTCTCCAAAGAAAAGCCACTGTTTGCCCAAAGCACCTGTAGCCTTGCGTTCTTGTAGGAAGGCTCGAAAAGGAGCAATACCAGTTCCAGGACCAACCATGATGATCGAACGCGTCGGATCTTCAGGAAGTCGAAAATGCTTGGCACTATGAATGAAGATGGAAACTGATTGTTCTTCGGTAAGACGATGAGCTAGGAAATTGGAGCAAACACCGAAGCGCTGGCGACCCAAGCTCTGGTAGGCTACGGTGGCCACAGTGAGGTGAATCTCCTGGGGATAAACTCTTGGGGAAGAAGCAATGGAGTAGAGGCGCGGTTGCAACTTGCGCAGAAGCTTGATGAATTCTTCCGGGGTGAAATAAACGTGAGGATACTCTAGGAGCGGATCGATGACTTCGCGACCCCAAAGATATTTTTCTAAATGCTCATAAGCCTCTGGAGCGCTCAGCTGAGCTAAAGGAGCTGCTGCTCTATCTTGCTGAGCCAGGGCTGAGAGTAACTGCTTAGAAGGTTCGGTAATGGCGTAATAGCGTAGTAGTGCATCACGAATTGATTGCCTCTCTCCACTAGGATCAGCAACAGACTCCTCTCCACAAAAACCTAATCGCTGCAAGATCTCCTCCACAAGTACTGGATCATTTTGCGGAAAAACACCAAGCGAATCCCCTACTTCATAGTTCAGTCCAGACCCTGCAATGGAAATTTCATAATGTCGTGTATCCTTCATTGAGCCTTCTGATGTGAGTCTACGCTGAGCAAGAAGATGTGCAGGAAAAGGATTTTTGCGTGAGTAGGGGGTAATAACTGAGGAAGACATTGTGCAAGTTTAGAATAAAAAGACCTCTTCTGAAAAGATTCGATTTTTTTTGACAACGGAGCGCTACTATCTAGTATCTCTCGCCCTCATTGAATTTTTATTCCCCCTCCTTATGATCGTTCCCAAAAATATTTCTATGATCATTTTTAAGATGATCATGTTGCTAGCAATGAACAGCACCTTCTTCGCATCGATACTCCTTGCTCAAGAAGATACCCCCTCTCCCTCTGTTTCCGGAGATAGCATGGTGGTAGTGGGCGACCCTGGAAACAAACCTTACTTACGAAAAGACTATTACCTCTGGGGCAAACCGATAGCGCTTGGAAGTGTTGATCATGTTTATCGAATAGGAATGTATGAACAGACTGTTGGTGACTGGTTAAGGCTTCTGAGAGCAGTATCTTCTCGACCAGATAACTACGGAGTCATTGATGCTTATGGACTTTGGAGAGAAGGCATGCAGGAGCAGTGGATTGAGCGACGTATTAGTGATGATGGTTCTGAATATATTTATACCATCAGAGATCCAGCATTTGAGAAACTACCCATAACCTTTGTTAGCCTCTATGATGCCTTCTACTGCATCAACTGGAAAGAGCATGGCTCTCCCGTTCTTGAAGCGGGAGCGGATGTGGATGCCATTCTCAAGCATGGAGCTTATGAGTTCATCGAACTTGACGAGCATCAAAGAGAAAATCAATCCAGGAGAACTCAACACAGCCATTCTTCCTAACAGCAATGCTCATTTCTTCCTTCCCAATGAGGATGAATGGGTCAAGGCAGCCTACTACAATTTCAATAGAGTAGAATCATGGTATTGGAACTATCCGACAGCTCACAACAATGCTCCCAGCAGAAATGGTTTTGATCTGACCAATCTAGCCAACTGGGACGATGGTTCCTCAAATCCTCCCAAAGAAATAACACCTGTTGATTTTTTTAGTCACACCAAAAGTTACTATGGCTGCTCTGACATGGGAGGAAATGTCAATGAGTGGACTTTGAGCAGAGGCAACTCCGATGATACGTTCCTCGTTCGAGGTGGATCCTATGAGAGCCACTATTACAGTGATAGTTGGAGTGATGACCTCTTCATTGCGGCCCCTCCCAAGAACTATCATCCTGAAGAGAAAAGTCCGACACTTGGCTTTCGTATTGCAGAGCGGATAGAAGAGAATAAGAACGTTGACAATCAAGAGAGGAGTATTCCTGCTGAACTTATCAACAGAATCAAAGCTCATGGAGTCGGCTGGAGTAGTGCTGAGGCTTATGATGGATATTTTCTTGCTAAGAATATTTTCTACTCCTACCTACCAAGAAGAATCACTAGAAATTATACATATGCTGCCCCCTCAATGATGAATCCTGATGTTCTTAGTGAAATGAGGTGCGGAGGAACTTACATGGTAAGCTATGATCAATATCAACCTTTTAAAATTAGAGCATTCAGAGATCGAGAAAGTGGTTGTTTCAAATATGAAGTTCCTGATTCTCTGATTCCTGACGCGAATTTTCATGATCCATCATCCCTACGTCAATACACTCCTCCTAAGGCTATTGGCACGCATACTTATATTTTAGATAATGAAATTACCCGTGATATTGAAACAAATGGGGTGGATACGTTAGGCAAGACATTTACTCATTCCTTTAGCATGGAATCAGCTGATCTCTTTTTTAGAAGAACGATGCTGTCTAGTATTCTTGAAATGCCAAAGCAGATGATCGTTGGTGGAGTTACTGGTCTTCTTCTTGGAGCGAGCTGCGAGTATGCAGGGAAGTACTTAGGGGAAGGAATCGGATATTTGGCAGGAGGAGAGAAGGGAGCAAAATTTGGCCAGCAAGTTGGAGAAAATATAGGTGCTGTGGCTGGAATGGTAGTGCCCTATATGATTTTTATTTAGATTTTTTCATTTCCTAACGAGGAGAGAATTTTCTATCGTCTTCTCCCATGCAAATCTTCCTTATGCAAATTTCTCTGCAACCCTCTCTCAAGCGAACTCTTCAGGGAGCTTCCATGAAATCAATAGCCTGTTTTCTTTGGGTTGGACTGATGACCCTTTGCTCCTTAGGAGCTACAGAGGCTCCCACCATCACCGTACGTAAGAGCGATCTGCTCAATGTTGCTCTCTTGGGAATAAGCGGCATGGATGCTCCCTCCCTCTCCAAAGTCCTTAGTAATGACTTAACACTAGCAGGTTGGTTTTCTCTTCAACCTGCCGATCATGCTTCTTTTCTCATCAGTGCGACTTCCTCCCCTGGACTCCTCCAAGGCAAGGTTGTTGATCGTGCTGGCTCCACTGTTCTCTCTAAGAGCTACTCGGGCGATGCTCGAAGGGCGGTGCATCAATTTTGCAATGATATTGTGGAAACCCTCACAGGACACCCTGGTATTGCGCTGAGTAAAATCGCCTTTGTGAGCACACGTACGGGGCGCAAGGAGATTTATGTAGCCGATTATGATGGTTTCAATGGACGTCAGGTCACCCATGACAATGCCATTAGTGTTTCTCCCTCCCTCAGTCCTAATGGACTTCGCTTGGCCTATACTGGCTATCAGAGCGGTTATGCCGATATCTACCTTATTGATTTGCCAACTGGAGCACGTTGCCGCCTGATAAAATTTCCTGGGACAAACTCTGGTCCTCGCTTCTCTCCTGATGGAACACGCTTGGTCTGTACGTTGAGTAAGGATGGAAGTCCTGGATTATACATCGTTGGTCTAGGAGGAGGTGTTCAGCGACTTACACGAACTCGTGGAGCAGAATCTTCTGGTACTTGGGGACCTCATGGAGAAGAGATCATCTACTCCTCAGATCTCAGTGGAGCTCCTCAGCTCTACCGCATGAGCTCCTCAGGAGGCCCTAGCCACCTTCTTGCTACTGGTTTTGGTTATGCTACCGAACCCAACTGGTCACCAGATGGATCACGTGTTGCTTTCAACGTACGTGCAGCTGGTTCTTTCGCTGTTGCTATCCTGGATCTTCGTTCAGGAGGGGCTCGCATTGTGGCTCAAGGAGAGAATCCTGTTTGGGGACCCGATTCTGAGCATCTCCTCTTTAGTACCAAGGAGGCGCTCGTACTCTTTGACCTTCAGCATGGGAAGGGAACTCCCATTATTAGTGGACTGGGTCAGGTTACAGAACCTTCGTGGTCACGATAGCTTCTCTTATAGTTTTTTTAGTTTTTTAAATTGGAAGGAGAGGTTTCACTCTTCTCCCAGCAGCTCATAGGAGAGCACGCTCAAAGCGTAAAGTGCAGCTGTTTCTGTACGTAGAACAAGCGGTCCAAGACTAACAGCCTGAAATCCCGCTTCTCTTGCAGCCTGGTACTCCTCTTCTGTGAAATCTCCTTCAGGACCAATCATCATGGTTACTTGGGCAGGCAATCCTGAGATTGTTAGCAACGAGGAGGAGAGAGCTTCTTTAAAGGACTTCCTAGGATCCTCTAGCGAAGCGATGAAGAGAAGTTGATCCTCAGCTAGAGAAGATCGTTTGAGAAAATCAAAGATCGAGCATGGTTGCTGAAGTTCAGGCAGCCAATGTTGACCCGACTGCTTGCAAGCTTCCAGAGCGATTTGCTGCCAGCGCTCTTGTTTCTCAGCTTCACTCTTTCTATCGATGAAACGCATCACTGTTCGCTCCGTAAGAAGTGGAATGATACGCCCAACGCCTAATTCAACAGCTTTCTGAATAATGAGATCCATATTCTTAGCTTTAGGAAGAGCTTGGGCTAAGGTGATAAGAACTCTTGGAGGAGCTGTTTCTCTCTGTTGATGGAGTGAGAGCTCAAGGCGGTAGGGTCTCTTCTTCTCAATACTTCTCACCTGTGCTCGAGCTTCTCTTCCACGACCATCGAAGAGAAGAAGAGCACTACCCACTTGAATACGGAGAACGTGAATGGCATGATAGGCATCACGCCCCTGAAGTAAAGGCTGCGGAAGCAACCATTCTTCTGGAGGAAGATAGAAACGAGGGAGAATCATCGTTGAAGGGAAAATTGAACAGGATCTTCCTCTTCCATATTGCAAAAACATCCGTTAATGAGAAAAATCATCGTTAGATAGGAAGTCATGATTATAGCATGCATCAAGTAAAATCTCTTTTCCATTTTTTTCATTTTCTAACTCAACGCAAGCTCCGTCATTTTAAGAATCGATCTTATACTCACTGGCTCAGAGCACATGAATCAAGAAGCTCGAAGCGAAGAGAGCAACTCCTTGCTCATCTCTCAGAGCTCTCTCCTGCATCCTCCCCATCCCTTTCGATTCTTCTGCCTGTTTGTAATCCTCCACTCTCTTTTCTTCAAGCTACTATTGCTTCTCTTCAGGCACAGCTGTGGACACACTGGGAGCTCTGCTTAGTTGATGATGCTTCTGGCGAGAGAAAGATCCTCGATTATCTCAGAGATCTTCAAACTAAAGAACCACGCCTTAAGCTCTCCTTTCATGAGCAGCGGCAAGGAATCGCTTCTACGACCAATGATGCCCTAGCACTTGCTTCAGGAGAATTTGTTGCTTTTCTAGATCATGATGACTTGCTCGCTCCAGAAGCTCTTGGAGAGATTATTCTGAGCATTAAAAAAAATCCAGAAGTTAGCTTTCTCTACACTGATGAAGATAAAATCGATCAATACGGTCATCGCTCCGACCCTTTTTTTAAACCTGATTGGAATCCAGATCTGTTGAGAAGTTTAAATTATTGTTCTCACTTCAGTGTTCTGCGCCGATCCTTAGTTATCAAACTAGGTGGCCTTGATGCAGGCGTCGAGGGAGCCCAAGACTGGGATCTCTTGCTTCGCGCTACAGAGAATCTCCTTCCTCATGAAATTATTCATCTCCCTAGCATTCTCTACCACTGGCGCATTTCAGCGCATTCTACAGCCTACTCTATTGCGACCAAGCCGTATGTCACCCAAGCAAGTCGTTCTGTTCTCGAGCGTCATTTAATTAGGAAAAAATGCTCCTTCTCCAAAATTGAGAATGTACACCCTGGTGGTCACTGGCGAGTACACTATCGCTTACCCCATCGTGCGCCTTATGTTTCTATTATTATTCCCAATCGTAATCAGAAAAAATTACTTCAAACCTGTTTAGAGAGTATTGAGAAGCAGACAATCTATCCTCATTACGAAATTATTATTGCCGACAATGATTCTCAAGAACTTGATCTTCTTGCCTACTATGAAGAGCAAATTACTAGGAAGAAAATCCGTCTTCTCCAGATGCCAGGAGCTTTCAACTACGCCTCGATGAACAATCGAGCTGTAGATCAAGCACACGGAGAAATCTTACTTTTACTCAACAATGACATTGAAGTTCTCAACTCATCGTGGCTTCATGAAATGGTTAGCCATGCTATTAGGCCAGAAATAGGAGCTGTAGGAGCTCTTCTCTACTACCCAGATGGTCGTATTCAGCATGCTGGTGTTATTCTGGGGATCGCTGGTCCCATGAAAGTAAAAGGTGTTGCAGGACATAGTGGGAAATTTTTCTCTCCCAAAAAATCGGTTGCTGGCAATCGCTTAGCAGTCGTTCAAAATTTTTCTGCAGTAACAGGAGCTGCTCTTGCTGTACGGAAGAAACTTTATGAAGACGTTGGTGGAATGAATGAAAAAGACTTACCAGTGAGTTTTAATGATATCGATTTTTGTTTGAAGCTTCGTGATGCTGGTTATTGGAATCTCTGGACTCCCTTTGCAAAACTCCTTCATCATGAATCCAAGACTCGAGGAAGTGATCGTACACCAGCTCAAAAAAAACGAGCAAAACGAGAAATTGCCTATATGCGAGAGCGTTGGGGATCACTTCTAGATCGTGATCCAGCCTACAATCCCAATCTAACACTAGAGCATGAAGATTGGAGTTTAGCTTGGCCTCCCCGAGAGGACTCTTACTTCAGTATAAAAGCATAAGAGTCTTGAGGAAAATTTTTCTCTCTAAAACATAAGCGCAAAGCATAAGCGCACACTTAGGAAAAATCTCAGCAACAAGGATTCCCTATTCTTCTTCTAGAGAAAGGCTCTCCGTCTTGTGCTCTTTGCAGAAGTGAACAAATCGAGAACTTGTTACAAAAAGATAGAAAAGAAGGGAGAGTAGACCTACGGCAAAGAAATTTTGATAAGCATAAATGAGCATCAAATAAAGGAGAAAAGGAGTCACTAAGCCAAGTAGTATCTTCAAGTTTGTTTTGTGAATTAATTGAACAATACCATAAATAATCATCAGCAAGAGCAGAGATAAGATCATGAGCAGGAGGTCATGAGCAGGAATGGTTGTCATAATGAGCCCTAGAATCACAAAAACAATAGCTCCAAAGAAGCGTGTCTTCGGCTTGATGGCCCCCATGCTGATAGGAGCAGCCATGTAACCAAGCAAGTTATATCCTGTAACAACGACCATCAGAGAGGCCCAACTCTCTGCATTCCAGAGAACGATGGCAATCATTGCCCAATTGATAAGTAGAGAACGACGACAAAGGTTGTAGAGAGGATCTAGTTTTCCAATCGTCCATGATGGCATTTGACCCTCGGCAGCCATAGCATAGAACATCCGTGAGGAACCTCCAAGATAAGCATACCCAGTACCCGAAGGACTAATCACACTATCGGCCATGAGCAGAAGCATCAGTACATTGAGTCCTAAGAGCATGGCTAAATTAACCAAGGGGGAGTGAAAATTCAGTGAACTCCAGCCCTCTTGAAGCATTTGATGAGGAACAGCTCCCATGAAAGCCAGCTGTAAGGCCATGTAAACGAACATGACAATAACAATGGAGAGAATAATGGATAAGGGGACATTCTTTTTTGGCTTTTCTATTTCGCTAGCAAAAGCAACGGCTAATTGAAACCCATTAAACGAGTAGATCAAACCAGCTCCCACAATGGCACTGAAAGAAGATCCAACAGTGTAGAGATGATCGAGAGGCAACTGGAAGTTGGTCCTATCAAAATGAGCAACAAGAAAAAGCAAGATTGTTAGCACTGGCGTTAGGATTTTAAGAGCCGTGACAACGTTATTGACCTTGGCAAGCAGCCTAATTCCATAAAAATTGACCACTAAGTAGAGAAAAAGAATGCCAAGAGCAAAGAGTTTCCCATGAAAGGTCAATCCATGATCATTCATGAGATCGCTATTTTTTAGTGCAGCAGAGAGATACTGTGTGGTGGCTTGAGCTTCTGTTGCAACACAGACCATGATGCCAAACCAATTGGCAAAGGCAAAGGGCATCCCAAAAATGGAATTATGAGAAAGAGAACTAGAGCGAGAGGTTGCTCCACGAACTGGAAAAACTGAAACAACTTGTGCTAAACAAAGTCCAACTGGCATCACAAGAAGAGCTGCTAGCAACCATGCTAGGAATGAGTAATTTCCAGCTAATTGAGCGTTGAGCTGAGCACTGAAGAGCCATCCAGAGCCAACCATCGCGGTTGCACTGAGAGCAGTAGCACTGAAGAGTGATATTTTCTTAGTGTTTGTTCTCTCTTTCATTGATCTTGGAGGGTTGCCTAGAAATTCATGAATGGTGAGCACTCATGAAGCTAGCGATGGATGGAAATCGTTTTCTAAAGTTGCTAAAAAGCAAAATAAGGGTGGAGTATTCCTTCTTCTGCAAGAGGAGGTCAAGCTCTTTTCTTTTCTTGAGAATATTTTCAAAAATCCTCGAATCACATTTTCTGGTATGATTGCGCTCCTAGCTACTGGGACTAAATCGGCTACAACTTCATTGAGAAGACTCTATCTCCCTGGGAACCCATGTTCTCTACCTATTTCCTTTTCCTAACTCTAATATTTTTAAATGCTTTAGAGAGAGGATGAATTTTTCTCATTTCTTGAAGTGGAGTTTTAAGACTCGCCGGCCATCACATTCCAGCACAGTTACACAATAGTCTCCAACAAGCACTTGTTCTCCACGTTGTGGTAAATGATCAAGAAGCTGTGTTACATAGCCTGAAACGGTGCTTACATCAGCTTCTTGAATTTTCAAATCAATGATTTCTAGCAGATCATGAAGAGCAAAGGAGCCGGGAACCTCAAATTCTCGGTCACTAAGATAGTGGAGTCCTTCTTCAGCAGTATCAAACTCATCTTGAATAGATCCTACTAACTCTTCTAAAACATTATCAAGGGTGACAATACCAACAGCACCTCCGTATTCATCGACAGCTACAGCAAGATGAGCATGTTGATCGAGAAAAAAATTCAATAATTTCTCAAGCGACATCATTTCGGAAACATGGAGAATAGGTCGCTGAATACTTGCTAACTGCTTGCGATGGGACATCATGGTCACTTCGTTGAGAGGGAGAGAGGGGGGTGAAGAGGGCGCTATCTGTTTTTTTAGAGAGTTGGCCATGCAAGCTAGGAGATCTTTGATATGAACCAAGGTAGAAGCATCATCTAATTCTCCAGAGCAAACAGGAAAGCGTGTATGTTGAGATGAGACTACTTTGGTGATTTCATCTTCAAAACATTGACTCAAATCAAACGTCACTACCTCAGCTCGAGGAGTCATGATATCTCGAACAACACGATGTCGAAGGTCGAATGCATTGAGAGCGAGTTTTTGTCCCAAAGGGGTGATTTCATCTACCTTGGTACTCTCTCCTAGAATGAGTCGGACTTCCTCTTCGCTATGGAATAATTCTGTTTCCTTAGCTGGCTGAATTCCAAACGTATGACGAAGTAGCGTATTGGAAACTCTATTGAGAAGCAGGATAGCAGGTCGAAAGAGTAGATAGAAGAGATTGAGAAAAGGAGTCAACCATAAGATTGTTTCAATGGGCTTACGAATAGCAAATGTCTTCGGTAATTGCTCTCCTAGGATAATATGAAGGCCAGTAATGAAGGTGAAGGCCACGAGAAAAGAGAGAGAATGAATGATTTTTCCAGAAGTTACTCCCAGAGCAAGGAGAAGTGGAGCGAAGAAAGAATTAAAAAAGGGCTCTCCCATCCATCCTAGTCCAAGGCTAGTCAGAGTAATGCCCAGTTGTGTTGCTGAAAGATAGGGATTGAGATGCTCAAGGATTTCTTGAGTTTGCTGTGCTCGAGGATTCTTTTCTTCGACTAAAGCTTCAACTTGGCTGGGGCGAATTTTAACAATAGCAAATTCAAAAGCCACAAAGAGAGCATTGAAGAAAACAAGTAACAGAATAGCTACTCCTTTTAAGAACATGATTTCTCCCGATTCCCGAGAATTAAGAAGGAGAGTAGCGACAAGAGGCTCTAAATACAAGGCCATGAAAGCTTATAGAACTAGCAAAGGCTTCCTAGCAAGAGATTCTCTTCTTGAAAAGGAAAAAGAGGCTTCATCTCAGGAAGAGATTGCTTTTTCCCACTTTTGAGAAAAATAGCAAGGTGCCTATTAAAAAATTACCAGCTTGATTTCGTTACTCCTGGAATAAGGCCATTGGTAGCCATTTCTCGAAAAGTAATACGAGAGAGTTGGAAACGTCGTATAAAAGCACGACGACGACCTGTTAGTTTGCAGCGGTTGGAAAGACGAACAGGACTTGCGTCACGAGGCAGCTGACTTAAACCAAGATAATCCTTTTTTGCTTTTAATTCAGCACGAAGAGCTGCCCACTTTGCGACAGTAGCACGTTTGCGTTTCTCTCTCTCTAGCCATGAAGTTTTTGCCATAGGAGAAAGAAAAATAGCGCAAAAAAGATCAATAGCAAGTATTTTTTCTCTCTCTTTTTTTATGACGTATCACAAAATAGAACGCTCTAGAGCGAAACATCCCTCTAACCCTAGAACAAAGAAGCTTCCGGAAGATCATCAAGTTCTTCGCTTACTCATTGATGAAAGTGAGCGAGGAGCCGATATGTTCTACGCTACAGGCTTTCGTGCGCCAGATCCCTTTATTTATTTTCAGTACCAAGGAAAGAGAACAATTGTGCTTTCTGATTTAGAAATAGATCGAGGTCGTCGTGAAGCTCATGTTGAAGAAGTGCTCTCCTGGAGTGATCTTCAAGAGAAAATCACCTCTTCATCTTCCCTTACTTATGAGCAAACACTTATTGCTTTGCTCAAGCAGGTAGGAGCCTCTCATCTTCTTCTTCCAGCTTCCTTTTCTCTTGGACTAGCACGTGTTCTAGAGGAAGCTGGCTTTTTTCTCCTCATCCAAAATGGCCCCTTTTTTCCTCAACGAGCAGTTAAAAAACCTCAGGAGATTAAAGCACTCTCTCGTGCTATTGATATTACTGAGACGGGAATGAAGCGTGCTGTAGAAATATTAACTCGAAGCAACATTGGAAAAAAAAATCAACTGCTCTGGGGAGGAAGAAAATTGACAGCGGAGCTTCTTCGCCAAGAAGTTGAAATTGCCATGTATCAAGCAGGAGGAATTCCAGCAGGAGATTCCATTATTGCTGCAGGGGAGCAAGCATGTGATCCTCATGAGCGAGGTCATGGACCTCTCTATGCCCATGAGCTCATTATTATTGATCTTTTTCCACGTGATTCCAAAAGCGGTTACTACGGGGATCTCACTCGAACGCTCGTTCGCGGAAAAGCAACTCCAGCGCAGCAGCATCTCTGGCAAACATGTCTAGAAGGCCAAGAATTAGCACTTAAGAAAATCAAACCTTCTGCTTCTGGTAAAATAATTGAGCGCTCTGTCAAGGATTTTTTTACTCGAGCAGGATATCCCACAGAAAAAAAGAAAGGGCGCTGGAGCGGTTTTTTCCATGGTTTAGGACATGGACTGGGACTTGAACTTCATGAAGGGCCTCGTTTTGGAGATGCTATTCTAAGACCTGGTCATGTTTTTACCATGGAACCAGGGCTCTATATCCCAGGCCTTGGGGGTGTCCGTCACGAAGATGTTCTTTTGGTGACTGCAGAAGGATACCGTCTTCTCAGTCATGATTCCAAAGTTTTGGAGATTTGAGCAAAGATTTTCTAGTACTACTCTCCAAAATCAAAATGATGAGAGTGTTTTAAATGAAGCTCTAGCCACTGTAGTTCCAGCAACGAGGAGATAGAAGACCCGCCCTCTACTCTCCTACTCGAGAACTCGAGCACCGAAGTAACGCCGCAATATACGAGGGCAACGTTAGTGAAAATATAGTCAAATTACTAGAGCGGGTCTCCTCTCCTCTCAAGAGAATAGAGAGAATGCTATTTTTATTTTTTAAAAAGTGGAGGAGCACCATCAAGGTGACCTTCTATTTTTTCTTTGCTGGAGAAGCCTTTGAAGAAGTGACACGCTTACTTTTCCTCTTAGGAACTACTTCGTGAGATTTTTTTGGAGAGCTAGAGGTTTTTTTCTTCTCCCGTGGTTCAAATTCAAAACCGATTTTTTCTCCCTCTAGTTTGAGATAGGCAGAGAAGCGACGACCTTTCTTTGAGAGGAAACCCGCAATCAGGTCTGTCTTTCCTGTTGTTATCAGCTTGGTAGCTTGCTCAGGAGTGATTTCTCGCTGTAAAATGACTTTCCCCACTCGGAAAGAACATACTTTGTTGAGAGATTGATCGCAGAGATAAGAGTTGGAGCTATGGCGAATCGTCCCTTTTTTGCACAGGGGACAAACTCCTAAAGCTGGAGCGCTCAGGAGTGACTCAGTTGCCAGAGGATCATCAGCACGTTCTCCAAAAGAAAATTGTATTTTCCCTTCTGCATCAAGTAGGAGGGTGGCTGCAAAGAGTTTTCCAAAACGACTTCGAAAGCCTTCTAAGGGTCCAAGAGTTTTCTTCTTGAGAAGCTCAGAGACTTCTTCACGTGCTAGAGGACGACTTGCTAGAGATTTCCAGAGACGGAAGTCACAGTGGCGACATTTGAATTGTCGAATGTTCTCCTTCAAAGGACGTTGACCACATTGGGGACAATCAACATCAAGATCAGGAAAGGCTCCTGAATTTGCATCATCTTCAAAACCTTTAGCTTTTTGAACAATATCAGAGGTGAAGGCACGTATTTCCTCCATGAAGAGAGGACGCTCAATCTCTCCTGCTTCCATGGCTTTGAGCTTGAACTCCCACTCTCCGGTCATTTCAGGAGAAGTCAATGCTGCAATTCCCATATGGCGGAGAAGATGAATGAGAGCCATTCCTTTGCTCGTAGGAGCAAGTTCTCTTCCTTCCCTCAGGAGATAATGATCCAAGAGTAATCCTTCAATAATAGCAGCACGTGTTGCTGGAGTTCCCAGTCCACGTTGGCTCATGGCTTCACGCAACTCTTCATCTTCAACAAGCTTACCAGCTCCTTCCATGGCACTGAGTAAGGTCGCTTCAGTAAAACGAGCAGGAGGGCGTGTTTGAGCTTCTCTCAATTCAATATCATGGACAAACGCACGCTCTTGCTCTTCGCCCTGAGAGGAGAGAGGAACTAAGATTTTTGCTTGAGGATCTTCTTGAGCGATTATTTTTTTCCCATAAACGGCTAACCATCCTGGATCCGTCAAGATTTTCCCCTCACTCTTGAAGGATTCTTCCTCAACAGTTGTGATGCGTGTGGTGACATCAAAACGAGCAGGAGGGAAAAAAACAGCTACCAGTCGCTGAGCGACCATCTCATAAATTTTAACCTCCATCTCCTCTAATTTTGCAATCGATGCTCCTGTAGGAATAATGGCATGGTGATCGGAAACTTTTTTGTTGTTAAAAACCTTCCCAGTCCTCACAAGCCATCCTTGCTCCAGTAAGTGAGTAGCATGGAGGCGAAGAGAAGCATCTTCTAATTTTTCTAATGTTTTCCTCACTCCTGAGAGCATATCTTCTGGTAGGTAACGAGAATCTGTTCGTGGATAGGTCAAGACCTTGTGATGTTCATAGAGCCGCTGTGCAAGTTGTAATGTTCTCTTAGCACTTAACCCAAAACGGCTATTAGCCTCACGCTGGAGTGTGGTTAAATCATAAAGAAGAGGAGAAGCTTGTGTTGTTGCTTTTTTCTGTTGGTAAATAACTCCCGATTTTCCTTGACACTTAGTACTGATCTCCTCAGCTCTTGCTCTTTCCCAGATTCTCTCTGGTTTCTGATCATTCTCTTCTCCTTTTTGAAATGCTGGATTGAACCAACGACCTTCATACTGACCAGCACTCACCTCAAAAGTAGCGTGAACTTCAAAATAGGTCTTAGGCTCAAAAGCCCGGATGTTCTCTTCCCGCTCTACTAAAATAGCTAATGTCGGCGTTTGTACCCTTCCTACAGGAGTGAGCTGAAATCCGCCGCCACCTGAATTCAAAGCCGTCAGTGCACGTGTGCTATTGATTCCAACTAACCAATCACTCTCAGCACGACAAAGAGCTGCATGACTCAAATTTTTCATTTCCTCCGCTTGACGTAAGTGAGCAAAGCCTTCTCTAATGGCTTCTGGAGTCATCGATTGAAGCCAAAGACGCTGAATCGGCTTCTTTGTTCCAGAGAGTTCAATAATATTATGAAAAATAAGCTCTCCCTCACGACCAGCATCACAAGCATTAATGAGTAGCGTGATATCAGATCGTTTGAGGAGTTTCTTGATCAAGGAAAGTCGATCTGCAGAGCGAGCAATCGGTTTTAAATCAAACTCCTTGGGAATAATAGGTAAATTGGCCATTCCCCAGGGAATTCCTTTTCCTTTGGTCATCGAGGTTGGCAGTGCTAGCTCTACAAGATGACCGAGAGCTGAGGTAATCACATAATCGCCTACTTCAAAAAACTCGATTTTACCTGCTTTTACTTTTCCTCCAAGAGCTCTAGTAAGATCTGCGGCAACACTCGGTTTTTCTGCAATGACAAGAATTTTAGACATGAAAAAATAATTTAAAAAAACTAGAGCACCTTGATATATCGACCTCCTGGGACTGACTGAACATGATGACTGAGTTCAAGAGCGAGCAATCTAGAAGAGACTGTGGCTGCTGGCAAACACGATTTCGCAATAATCTCATCAATAGGCATAGGATCATCTCCAAGAGTTTGGTAGAGAAGAAGCTCTTCTCCATGAAGAGCGGGAGGCGCTTTGCTCTTCTCTAAGCGAGGCACTTGAGAGAAGAGCATTGGAAAATCATTTAAAATATCTTCTGCTTCCATCACTAATTTAGCTCCTTGCTGAAGAAGTCTATTGGAGCCAAGAGCACGAGGATGATCGATTCTTCCTGGTATACTATAGAGAGAGCGCCCCTGTTCCAGAGCTTCATGAGCACTAATGAGCGCTCCACTTCGTCTCCCAGCTTCCATGACCAAAAGCCCAAAAGCACAACCGCTAATGATCCGATTGCGCTTGGGGAAAGTGTGCTTAGAAGGGCGGGTATTCATAGGAAATTCACTCAAGAGAGCTCCTCCTGCTGAGGAAACAATCTTCTGAGCTAGTGGAATATTCTCTGGAGGATAGAAATGCACTAAGCCACTTCCCAAAATAGCTACCGTTCGTCCATGAGCTGCTAGTGCCGCTTGATGAGCAATAGTATCAATGCCGCGTGCAAGGCCGCTGTAGATAGTTAAGCCAGCATAAGCAAGTTGATAGCCAATCTTCTTGGTTGCCTCCAGAGCATAGTGACTGGCTTCTCGTGTTCCTACAATAGCGATTCCCTGTTCTTGATCTCGTTTTTCTAAAGTTCCTAAGCAGTAGAGGAGAATAGGGGGATCATGGATATCACGCAGGAGAGGAGGATAGCCTGGATCATCAAGAGTAAGAACACGAGCACCGACATTCTCCACGTGAGTTAATTCAGCTCTGAGATCGACTTGTTGCTCCCAGCTTCGAATCGATGCTGCTACCTCCTTTCCTATGCCTTCAACTGCTTGGAGAGCATCTTCTCTAGCTTGGAGAATGGAGAGAGCTGAGCCGAAGTACTCCTTTAATTTTTTAAATCGAATAGGCCCAAGGTGAGCAAGCATATTCAGGACGATGGAAGCTTCTATTTCGGTCATCTACTTGCTCTAGCTGATGGAGAAAGAATAATAAATCTTAAAATCATTTTTTTAGAAAACGTTAGAAAAGGAGTTCCTTGAAGGAAAATGATTGATTCAGCAATCTTATTTCAAGCACTATGAGGGGATGATGACTACTCATTTTCAACCATCTCAACCACTCGCAGGTAAAATAGGCGTTGTTTTTGGCGTCGCTAATAAGCGGAGTATTGCTTGGGCTATTGCTAAGGCATGGCATCGCGCTGGAGCCAAGCTTCTCTTCAACTATCAAGGAGATCGTCTTCGAGAAAATGTAGAGGAATTAACCAGTGAGTTTGGAGCTGATGTTCTTCTGCATCCCTGTGATGTTTCCAGCGATGAGCAGATAACACAATTTTTCCTTAAGGTCCGCGACTATACTCCAAAGCTTGATCTAATGCTCCACTCGGTTGCTTTTGCACCAAAGGATGCTCTGGAAGGAAATTTTATTGCTACGTCACGAGAAGCTTTTCTACTCTCACATAATATTAGTGCTTACTCCCTAGTAGGGCTTACTCGTGAAGCTGCTCCACTGATGAGCGAAGGAGGAAGCATCTTGGCAATGACCTATTATGGAGCTGCTAAGGTTGTTCCTCACTACAATGTCATGGGGGTTGCCAAAGCTTCTCTAGAAGCTAGCACTCGTTATTTAGCTTATGATCTTGGGTCTCAAAGAATCCGAGTCAATTGTATCAGTGCTGGACCAGTCCAGACACTGGCTGCACGTGGTATTTCAGGATTCTCTTCCATGATCAAGCATTATGAAGAACATGCACCACTGAAGAGAAGCTGCACCCCTGAGGAATTGGGCCACACCGGTGTCTTCTTAGCTAGCGATGGAGCCGCTGGAATCACCGGTCAGGTTCTCTATGTCGATGGAGGTTATGAAATCATGGGAATGTAAGTTTGGCTTCTCTCTCCTTCTCCTCCTAAAAAGAGAGAAATTTCTCTCCCTGAAATTTGCAAGGAGTCTATTGTTTGGAGTTCACTTTTTATGAGCAATCAGAAAATCGATTCCTTAAAATCTGATTTGCTCTCCCTGCTCAGTGATCCCTCTTCTCTCATTACTGAAGAAGAAAAACTCCAAGCACTTAGCAAGGATGAATGGTTTGTCTCTGCCATGCCTCAACTTGCTCTAGAGCCAAGTAATGCTCAGGAAGTTGCTTCTATTTTAGCTTATGCTCACCAGCATGCTATTGCTCTGACAACACGAGGCGCAGGATATGGCTATGTAGGAGGTGCTACTCCCATTCATGGTGGCATTTTGCTCTCTACAGCTCGGCTGAATAAAATTCTTCAGATTCATCCCGGGGATGCCATCGCTATTGTTGAGCCTGCTGTGATTACCGGTCAGCTTGCAGAAGCTGTACGCCAGGAAGGGCTCTTCTACCCTCCAGATCCAGCTAGTCTTCATCACTGTAGCATTGGTGGAAATATAGCAACCAATGCTGGAGGACCACGCTGCCTCAAATATGGAGTCACTCGTCATTACGTTCTAGGACTTCAAGTTGCTCTTGCTACTGGAGAACTTGTAGAAGTAGGAGGGAGAACACACAAGAATAAAACAGGTTTTGATTTAGTAGGTATGTTTGTAGGGTCAGAAGGCTTGCTTGGTGTCATTACCCAAGCCACTCTGCGCCTCCTTCCACGACCACCAGCACGAGCCATGCTCTCGGCAGGCTTTGAAAATATGCAAGAAGCGGCCCAGGCTGTGCAGTCGATTTTCTCTGCAGGATATCTTCCCTCAGCAGTTGAAGTTGCTGACCACTTTACCCTCAAAGCAGCACGAGAAGACCTGCCAAAAAATTTTCAGCAACATATCCCACCAGGAAAAGCTCACTTGCTCCTTGAAGTTGATGGACAAGAAGCGAGTGTTATCAGTGAAATAGAAGGCTTAAAAAACATACTTGATACATCAGCACTCCAAGTAGAAAAAGCCCTCGGTGAGTCCAGCTGCGATTTCCTGTGGGCCTTGAGACGCTCTTTTTCCATGGCGCTACGAGCAACTGGACTCATCAAGCTCAATGAAGATATTGTAGTACCTCGAAGCCGACTTTGTGACTTGGTTGCCTTCACAGAGCGCTTGCAAGCAGAGAGTGGATTCCCCATTGCTTGTTTTGGCCATGCTGGCGATGGTAACATTCACGTGAATATTATGATTCCTGCTCAAGAAAAAGAGCAGCAACAAGAGAAAATTGATCTTCTCCTTGAGAAACTTTTTCAGCAAGTGATCCAATGGAAGGGAGCTATTACTGGAGAACACGGTATTGGCTTAGCAAAGTTACCATGGTGGAAAATGGCCACCTCCCCTCAAGTACGCTCCCTCCATCGTGCTCTTAAGTCAGCACTTGATCCCCATCATATCCTCAATCCAGGAAAGTTTGTTTAGCAACACTATAGAATCAATCTAATTAAAAAAAGACCTATTTAAAGACCTCTTGGAAACGCTCCTGCTTTTTTTAGAAGCCTCCCTCAGGGGCTCCATCACTAAGCTCCATCACTAAGCTCCATCACTGATCGACTGGGGAATCTTCTGAAAAATACCCTTGTATCAACTGATCGAGAAAAAAGCGCTCTCTAGAGGACTTACTCATCGAAGGGAAGATAGGCTCAATTTCTTATTCTTCCTAAGATTCCCTAAGGATTATCAAAGTCTCCAAAAGCTCCAAAGAGCATGAGAGATCTCTCTAACTGAAGACGTTTTCTAGGAGGCTTACCCTCTCCCAAGTCAGGTTCTAGACTCCAAGTATAGGCTCCATAAACCTGAGGGAGATCCTTGAGTACTTCAGCAGGTTGATCAAAGAGATTATTCTCATTCTTATCAAAGAGTAAATGGAGCTCCAGAGGAAATTCCTCTCCCCTGGGAATATTAATCCCTTTGAGGTAAACTCCTCCTGTGCGGTAGTTCAGTTTAAATGCTCCCTCTTCATAGCTAATATTAACCACTTCTGAGCGAGGGTTCTCTTTGATATCCTTGGTGATCACTTCTTCAAAAAGAAGAGCTCTCCTTCTTAGTCTTTTTACCGACTTCCCACAGTCTCCTTCCCGCTCCCCTCTCTGTTATTGTTGCTCCCTTCTCTGTTATTGTTACTTCCCCCTTCGTCATTCCTGCTCCCCTTTTCGTCATTCCTGCGGAGGCAGGAATCCAGAAGACCTTCTGGAGGAGTTTTGGAAGCTCTTTTAGAAAAGCTTTAAAAAAGGTTTTTCTTAAAAAATTTGCATGATTTTCTTCTTTTTCATCTTTTTGATTTGAAGTTCTCACCGTTTTTCAAAAAAAGGAAACATCTTGCCGTTTTTTTATAAAGTCATCAATACCGCAGCGACGTTCTGCTGGATTCCTGCCTCCGCAGGAATGACGGAAAAGGGGCTAGGAAGGACAAAAAGAGAAGCACAATGAGAATAGGAGAGCACAATGAGAGTAAGAGAGTGCAATAACGGCACCGTAGATGGAAGCAAGCTTCTAGGAGGAGTACCCTTCTATGAGATCGTTTTAAATAAAGTTCTAACCACTATAGTTCCAGAAACAAGGAGAGGAGGACAAGAGCGACCCGTAGTGTATCCTGATACTCGAGGATTCGAGCAGCGACGTGAGGCCTCGAAAAGAGTGTTTCCCTGTAATATATAGTGTATTAAATTGAAAAGGGCCCTCCATCAGCTTGCTCTTTTGCCTTAGGACTGCGTTCTCGAATCTTGCGTTATCGTTGGATAGCGCTTCGATCTTCAGCCTTATCCTAAGAAAAAATTACTGTGCTCCTAATGTGCCCTTTTCAATTTAATACACTATAGAATAAAAGATATGCTAATATCTCCTCTCTAGGAGCTCTTTTGCCATCGACTCGAGTATTTTCCCCTTAGCTCCCAAAGGCTCAAGGGCTTGAAGTGCTATCCTCGTTTGCTTTGCTGCCTCGTCTTTTGCAGCTGATAATCCCAGTAAGGAAGGATAGCTAGCTTTCTTAACTAAGTCATCTCTCTTGGTACTTTTGCTATGCGTTTGCGAGGATTCAACCTCATCCAAAATATCATCAACAATTTGGAAAGCCAGTCCCAGAGCTTTTCCAAAGAGTGTTACTGCTTCTAATTGCTGAGTCGTTGCTCGCACACTCATTGCTCCAAATCGTAGGGAAAGCGTGATCAGAGCAGCTGTCTTGCGCTGATGAATGAGTGTTAGTTCCCCAAGATCTATGGTTCTTTCCTCTGATTGAAGGTCGCTAGCTTGACCAGCAATGAGCTCTTGATGTCCTGCAGCATGAGCCATTTCTTGAAGAAATAACTGTAAAGAATACCGCTTGGGAACACTCATTTGCGCAAGAAGCTCAAAACTCAACGTTAGTAGAGCATCACCTGCTAGGATTGCTATTCCTTCACCAAAAACTTTGTGACACGTGAGCTGACCTCGCCTCCAATCATCATCATCCATAGCTGGAAGATCATCATGAATTAAAGAATAGGTATGCAAGCATTCTAGAGCACAGAGAAGTGGTTGGAGCAGCTGAAAAGAGAATTTTCTACGAGCACAAGCTTGAGCTGCTGCTAAGCACAAGAGAGGGCGCAACCTTTTTCCTCCTGAAAAAAGACTATAGAGCATCGCCTCCTCAACAATAGAGGGCTTTGTTGTTGATAAGGGAAAAATATTCCTTAAAGCAGCTTCAATAAGAGGAAGCTGTTTCTTGCAAAAAACTCTCCAAGAATCATTCAAAGGAGCATTCACAAATGAGAATGTAGGTAGAGAGAGAAAATCCTTTATTTATTGCTGTTAACCTCAGCAGCGAGAGGAAGAGCCAAGTTTTCTCATACTTACTCCTTGGTAAGAATTTTTCTAAAAAAACTATAGCGTCTTGCAAAAATCTTCTAACCGATCAAGCCCTTCTTTAATGACATCCATGCCCACAGCATAGCTTAAACGGATTGTTTTATCATGGCCAAAAGCAACACCTGGAACAACAGCAACATTGGATTTACTAATAAGGCGATCAGAAAAGTTAGTGGAAGACATTCCAAAAGAAGTAATATCAGCTAGCATGTAGAAAGCACCTGAGGGTTTGAGAACTGAAATACGATCTATTTTTTGTAATCGAGAGAACATGTACTCGCGACGAATATTAAATTCATCACGCATATCAAGGACACACTGTTGACTACCTTCTAGCGCCGCAACTGCTCCGTACTGCGCGAAAGAACAAGCATTGGAGCTGCTATGACTTTGAAGAGACTCAATGGCTTTTACGATTTTTTGAGGAGCTCCCAAGTAACCAAGGCGCCAACCAGTCATTGCATAGGTTTTACTAAAGCCATTGATTGTGATGGTTAAATCATGAGCTTCTGGAGTTACTGAAGCAATGCTCACATGCGAAGCTTCCTCGTAACAGAGCTTCTCATAAATTTCATCAGAGAGAATCAAGATCTCTTCATCAGCTGCTACTTCTGCAAGAGCACGAAGCTCTTCTTGTGTGTAAATAGCTCCTGTAGGATTTGAAGGAGAATTAATAATTATCATTTTGGTCCTTGGAGACATTGCATTTTCGAAGTCTCTAGCTGTCATCTTCCAATGATTTTCTGCTGTCGTTGGAACAATAACTGGCTGGGCTCCAGCAAGGCGGACCATTTCAGGATAACTCGTCCAATAAGGAGCAGGGATAATAACTTCATCTCCTTCTCCTACCGTAGCCATGATAGCGTTGAAGCAACTTTGTTTGGCACCATTACTGACAATGATCTCCTCTGCTTGATATTCGATCTTATTGTCAGCGAGGAACTTCTTTGCAATAGCTTCTCGCAACTCCAAAATGCCAGCAACAGCCGTATAACGTGTGAAATTTTTCTCTAAGGCAGCAGCAGCAGCAGCCTTAATATGTTCCGGTGTGTCAAAGTCAGGCTCCCCAGCAGCAAAACTGCAAACATTGATTCCTTGAGCACGTAAGGCTTTTGCTTTGCTATCGATAGCAAGAGTTAAGGAAGGAGTGACATGATGAAGTCGAGATGATAGTTCCATAAGATAGAGTATTGTTTTAAAATTTTTAGCAATGAGCGAGGATAGCTGACTTGAAATTATTCTCCTCGATTCTAATAATTGCCGTCTCACGAAGCACGCTCTCTGGAGAGTCAGAAGCATGAGCTCCATTAATCATAATATCTTTCCCAAATTCTCTACGAATCGTTCCATGAGCTGCCCGAGAAGGATCGGTAGGACCGAGTACTTCGCGAACCTTGGCAATAGCTCCCTCTCC
The DNA here is from genome assembly GCA_021849805.1 of bacterium. Lineage (GTDB taxonomy): Bacteria > Verrucomicrobiota > Verrucomicrobiia > Chthoniobacterales > UBA6821 > CAIWMF01. The sequence goes on along the minus strand of JAJZSL010000005.1, from coordinate 8,294 downwards.
TTGATAGATCAAGGCTATGGAATATTGGTTCCCTGGGAGATGATGCTCCTCTTCGGGAAGCTCCGAAGGTCGTGAACCTGACATAAAAGAAATAATGGACTCCCAGTGAATACGTCCATCAGCAAATTTTGACTCAAGCACAGGAAGGACAGGACCATAAAACTCCTTTGCTTGAGCTACACTCATTTGATGAACTTTCATTCCTACCAGCGCCAAGCCGGTACGAGCTAGAAGATCGATGACTCCACCAGGACGTGTGTTTGGAAAATGAAAATTATCTGGTTTGATGAGTACAAGTGTTTTCTCCAGCTTAGCTCCAGCAGGAAATTGATCAGAAACGTCGAGAATCCCACCGTCAACATCTGAAAATGTTGCTAATAATTGAAGACCCCCTACCGTTTCCTCTCTCCTGGAAGGAGCAATAATAGCAGGCTCAAAGTAGTAGAGAGCAGGCACCTCTCCCTCTTCTTCTTGCAAAAGGACATGATCACCGTAGGTGTCGCGCAATGTTTCTCCACGACCATCCATGTGCTCATCATCACCAACAATACAACTTACTTTGTTGATGGCATCTTCTCCTTGGAGTAGAAGAGCAAGCAAATGATTGCCAGCTTGAGGAAGTGCTCCACGCAAAAAAGTACTCGTGAGTTCCTGACTACTAAAGTTTTCAGCAAGTCCTTCAGAGAACTCTACACTAGGAGAGAACATTCTAGCTCCAAGAAGTTCTAAACCAGAGCGTGAGAGAAGTCGGGAGAGAATATTACCAACACGAGCCTTATAGAGAGCCTTTGGAGTAATGAGAACGTAAGTAAGTTGAGCTGCCACAAAAAGAGAGATAAAGAGAAGTGATAATTAATTTAGAAAGTGGGTAGTGAGGATATTGAAGATCCTCTCTTGCGTCAATTCTGATTCTTCTAAATTAAAGATTGAGGATCGACATCCAACGTCATGATGACACTTGGAGAAGCTTTCCAATGAAGGAGAGCTTGACGCAAAAGTGGCTTCATCTTCTTAAAGGAGGAGTGGTGAAGAGCAAGATGGAAACGATAATATCCGTGAGCTCTTTCTCGCGGAGCAGGAACTGGCTCTCCCATTCTCAGGCCATGAGCTGAGGAATCAGAAAACTGCGATCGAAGATGATTTTTCAACTTGATGGCATGATCGGCTACTTCTTCTCGATGGATTCCTCGAAGCTGAATTAAGATCATTTTCTCAAAGGGAGGATAGCCAAATTGCTGCCGTAAGGCGATCTCTTGATCAAAAAATCCTTGGTAGTCATGATGTCGAGCAAACTGAATGGAAGGACTCTCTGGCGTGTAGGTCTGAATCATGACTTCTCCTTGGAGGTCTCCTCGCCCTGCGCGTCCTGCCACTTGGGTTAAAAGCTGAAAAGTTCTCTCTCCTGCTCGAAAATCTGGTGCATGAAGACTTGTATCAGCATTAATAATACCCACTAAGGTAACATTGGGAAAATCAAGTCCTTTGGCAATCATTTGTGTTCCAATGAGGATATCGATCTCTTTTTTACGGAATCGCCAAAAAGTCTCTTGATACGATTTCTTACCACGCATGGTATCAGCATCGATTCGAAAACTACGTGCTTGAGGGAATGCCTTTTCCACAGCTGCTTGGACACGCTCTGTTCCTACACCAGCATAGAGAATACCTTCTTGCTGACAGTAGGAGCAGCGAGTCATAGGAGCTTGCTGATGACCACAGAGATGACAGAGAAGCTGATTGGTAGAGCGATGAAAAGTCAAAGAAAGACTACAGTGAGGACAAGAGGAGATCACTCCACAATGGGGACAGAGCAGAGAACTTGAAAAACCACGTCGATTGAGGAAGAGGATGATTTGCTCTTCACGCTCTAATCGCTCTTCCATGGCCTTACGCAAGAGAAGGGAGAGCACGGTAGAAACTCCTTGTTGTTTTCCTTGCAATCGCTGATCAATCACACGAACCAAAGGGAGGCGTTGATGATCAGCACGCTCAGGAAGCTCTAGGAGACGATATTTGCCAAGATGAACATTGTGCATGCTCTCTAGAGATGGCGTTGCACTTCCTAAAACAAGAACAGCACCTTCATAGCGTGCCCTCATGACTGCTACATCACGGGCATGATAGCGTGGTGTTTCCTCTTGTTTATAGCTGGTTTCATGTTCTTCATCGACAATGATGAGCCCAAGATGTTGGAGCGGTGCAAAAATAGCACTGCGTGCTCCAATGACAATACGTGCCTCCCCTCGATATAAGCGCAACCATTGATCATGACGCTCTCCCTCGGAGAGATGACTGTGGAGTAGCGCAATGGAAGGCTTCTCCTTACTCTCTACTAATCGAGAGCGAAAGCGTTCCACCGTTTGAGGAGTAAGAGCTATTTCAGGAACTAAAATGAGAACAGATTTTCCAAGAGCAAGTGCCTTCTCCATGGATCTTAGGTAGACTTCTGTTTTGCCACTACCCGTGACTCCATAGAGGAGAAAAGGAAGAGAGAGAACTGATTCTTCTAGAGCATTCACTCGCTGGAGTTCTTGCTCAAGGATATTGAGAACATGCTGCTGATGAGCGTTGAGCTTAGGAATAGAGCTAGGTAATAGTTCTTCTCCAGCAAAAGGATCCCTTGCTACAACTTCTTGCTCAAGGAGAATCCATCCTGCCTTTTCTAAAGCGTGAAGAGTGGAGTAGCTGCTCTTTGTTTTCTTCAATAACGTACTAGCAGACTGACTTTTTCCATCAGCAAGAAGCAAATGAAGAATAGCATTTTGTTGAGGAGCTCGTCGGGCCAATTTTTCCAAATCGAAGTCCGTTGGTTCTCTCTGTAGTGAAACCATCGTTCTTTTTTTGGCAGTAAGAGAATTATTACGAATCGTTGTGGGAGCCATTACTCTGAGAATAGTATCGAGCGAAGCGCAGTAGTAGCTCTCCATCCAATGGGCTAATCGCATCATAGCAGTAGAAATGAAGGGCTTCTCCTCTGGAAGAGTCCCCCAGGAGGATACTCGGCTCTCTAGGCTTTGCTTACGGAGAGCTCGATAATCAATGACTTCAAGAATAGACTTCATCTGAGCAGATTGAATAAGTGGACGATGATCGTGGAGTGATAAGACAATACCGAGAACCTCTGCTTGGCGTAAGGGAACACGCACTCGTGATCCCACAAAAACACGATGCTCCAGTTCCTTGGGAATATCATAATGAAGGACTGTTCCTTCCGTGCGATCAATTAAAATACGAGCAGTAGACATGATCGTTGAATGATGAGTTGATCTTGAGAACTCTCCAAGTAGAGAACTAGCTCCTTCATGGGTTGCATTTCTTGAATTCCATTTTTTCAACTCAACTTCTCTCTACTGAAAAAAGAGGAGCTGTGGCTAGGGAGGGAATCGAACCCCCGACACGAGGATTTTCAGTCCTCTGCTCTGCCGACTGAGCTACCTAGCCGCATTTTCGCTCGTTACTCGATTTTTTACTCAACGATGAAGCGAAATCATTGAATAGAGAGACGTTGACTGTAGCGTTTTTTCTTGCGTCGGCAAGTCACAATATACCCTTTCCTAGAGGAACATTGGGAATCTCTTAGAGGAAGGTTTTTCTAATACTCTAGAAAATCACGCCCATTTGAGCTCCTAGGACTAGAGCGTTGGGCACTTCACTTCTTCCAGCAGGATGAAGTACCCATTGAAGATCCGGTTGAAGATAAGCAAACTTACTAAGTGCAATCCGATAACCCAATTCATAAACGAGTTCATAGTCACGTGCTCCACTGCCTTGCTGTTGGCTTTGAGTTGAAAAATCTCTGCTATCATTTCCGTAAGCAACTCCTGCAATACTCAAGTCGTTAGGATGACCAGGAAGAAGCCCAGCATCCACAACTCCGGCATTCACTTGAAAAGGCATTAAGGCTATATTCTGCTGCGGCGAGAGCGTGTATGCTGACCAAAGGACTAATCCTTCATTAGTTCTACGATTAGGACGATAGATTGTTTGATCAGCGTGCCAGTAGAGACCATAAGCGTTGGGAACGTACGTGGGGCTATTGAATTGGGGGTAGGGCATAGTGGAGTAATATCCCCCCATCCAGTAATGGCCAACAAATCCACTGGGTGGTGATCCTGCAGGGAGAGAAGTAGAACTTGTTATTGAGTTGTTTCCTAATTCTTTGAGTTGGGATTGTTGGAAAAATTCTGGATTCCAACTGTACTGCCCAAGAAGCATGACTCCATCAGCAGGATAAAAATTCCAATTTAATCCATGGATAGAGTTTCTTGGAACAACTTGATAAACACCAAGACGAGCTACTGTACTGGAAGTTAGATCGGCTTTGAATCGACTTCCCCAAACAGCATTAGGATAAGTAGAAAATTTTCCATTCACAGGAATGGACTGAGGGTTACCATCAATTCCATTATTCATGTAGAGCCAGTAGAGCGGAGAAACAGCAAAGTCATCACCAGCTGCAATACGACCTGTTTTCAAGCTCAAATGATCTTGACAGCAATCTTGCTGATAGGAGAGCTCATACCAGTGGAAAGTTTGCCCTCCATAGACCTGCTGCACAGTAAATTGATTTTTAATATTTTCACGAGAAAGACTATTCCCATCACGCTGGAGAACGCTCATCATCAAGTATCCTCCATGCCACCCAAAGAGCTTTTCTGTTTCCAGGAGACAACCAAGCGCAAAATTATCACAATAGGTGAATCCTCCTGGAACCTTCCCACCAACAGGGTTACCAGCAATATTGGAAGTATACGTGATAGAAAATTCAACACCACGATCATCGAGCTCATCTCGATATCCCATCCAATTTCCCGAAGCATGTTCAAATTCCTTGATATTATGAGGCATCTCTGCCATGGCATCATAAGAAGCTCGAAAGGAGCGCAGAAGGCCAGGCTTCATCTTTCTCTCCAGAGCAAGTACTTCATGGGGGTGGTTCTTCAACATGCTCAAATCTTGCTGCAGAAGATCCAATGGAATTTCTTTCTCTTCTTGGTGATTTCGAGGGGAAGAGAGAACCGTCGTGCTATTGATTTCATACTGATTGTTCAACTCCTTACTAGGAGTGAAACTTTTGAATAAGTAAGCATGAAGAAAGTGCCACCATACTGGAGTGCCTACCTTGGCTGGAAGAGGAAGAGGAGATGTTGATTGAAAAAACTCATATCGATTTTCAGAAAGATCACTCTCTTCCCCTACTTGCTGAAAAAAGAGAGGGTCAGAAGCAGAAGAGAAACTTTGTGCTAATGAAGGTTCTTCTGCTCGAAGGAAAGAAGACAATACTCCTACTAGACAAAAGAGAGTAAAAAAGAAGAAGAAAAAGCGATTGTGATCTAGCTCCATGATGATTGATGATAAAAAAATTTCCATCAACGTGCAAAGCGATTGCATGATCTCTTCTTATCTGATAGTTTCCAATTTTAGAGAATATGTTATCTTAAGGATCCTATGAATATTTCAACTTATTTTTTACTCATTGGTCTTCCTCTTCTTTTGGCTCTTTGGTCTCAATATCGCGTTACCTCTGTATTGAATCGCTATACAAAGATAGCTTCTCCCCGTGGCCTCACAGGAGCAGAGGTAGCCCAGCAGATTTTAGATGCCTCTGGAATTGATGATGTCACCGTTATACAAACCGAGGGATTTATGGGAGATCATTATAATCCGACTAATAAAACTCTCAACTTATCTTCAGCAACATTCCTAGGTACTTCTATTGCTGCCATTGGTATTGCAGCTCATGAATGTGGTCATGCACTCCAACATCAAGAACACTACTTACCTCTTCAATGGCGCTCAGCACTTGTTCCAGCGACTAAGTTTTCTTCACAAATATTACCTTTTGTCGTACTAGGAGGATTTTTCTTTCACATGACTCACCTCATTACCTTAGGTATTGCTTGCTATGCAATACTCATGCTTTTTCAATTGATCACCTTACCAGTAGAATTTGACGCTTCTTCCCGTGCTAAGACTATTCTGCAGAAAATGGACCTTATTCAATCACCTCTTGAAATTCAGGGTGTCCATGCTGTGCTCAATGCTGCTGCATGGACCTACATCGCTGCTTTCGTAGCGGCATTAGGGAACTTAATTTATTTACTTTTAGTAAGACGTGAGGAGCGATAGAGAAATTCTTACAACAAATCATCCCGGAGCTCTATGATCCATCATCCACCTGTTGTACTCACGATTGCTGGTTCCGATTGTTCAGCAGGCGCAGGAATTCAAGTTGATCTAAAAACTTTCTCAGCATTTGGTTGTTACGGCATGAGTGCTCTAACTTGTATTGTTGCCGAAGTACCAGGCCAAGTACTCTCCATCCAAGCAGTCAGCAATGATTTAGTAAGAGATCAAATCGTTCTTTTATTCGACACATTCTCTATTGCAGCCATCAAAACAGGCATGCTCTTCTCCAAGTCCATTATTAAAACCGTTGCTGAAGTCTTTGATCAACTTCCACAACTCCCTCCCTTGGTTGTTGACCCTGTTCTTGTTGCCAGCAGTGGAGATCCCCTCTTAGAGCCTGATGCTATCGAAGCTTATCGTGAAGAGCTCTTCCCCATGGCAACACTGATTACTCCTAACCTTGATGAACTCTACTGCTTAGCCTCTGTGACCAAGCGCCCCTCCTCCCTCGATGAAATGAAAGATGTAGGCCATGAACTTCTCTCCCGTGTGAAGCGTTCCCTACTCCTCAAAGGAGGCCATCTCCAAGGAACAACAGCAACAGACCTACTTCTGCTCCAAGATGAATCAGAACATTATTTCTCTTCTCCTTTTCTTCGTAATGCAGAAACTCATGGTACAGGCTGCACGTATGCAGCAGCTATTACAGCTGCTTTAGGAAAAGGAAAATCACTTCCTGACGCTGTCGCCATTGCAAAGAACTTCGTTACGGAAGCTATTGCTCATGCTTACCGTTGGAATCAAATCAGCGTTCTTAATATTCCCTCCTCAGTTTAGAAAAGAACTTTTCTTCCAGAAAATCACACTTGTCTAAAATAAAATGAGACAATGTTTCCTCTCATCTCCTTAGTGAGCACTTTTTGAAGAAATCAGAGATCTCTTTGTTAGCCTTTTGACCAACTTCCCACAGTGTTGTGTCCCTCTTCCTTTTCTGTTGTTGTTGTTTCCTTTTTGTCATTCCCGCTTCTCTTTTTGTCATTCCCCTTCTCTTCTCGTCATTCCCGCGGAGGCGGGAATCCAGGGGGCCTTCTGGAGCAACAATTGAAAGCTCTTTTAGAAAAACTTCAAAAAGATGACAGCAATGGAGATACAATCAAGCTTGTAGAGGAACACCCTTCTACTGATCATTTTTATTTTGGAGAATAGTGACTGAAAAACCAGTTTAGTCTTTTGCACTTTAAATGAGTTGAACGAGAAGATCCCTTTCTCCATTCACTGATTAGAAGCTGCTACTGCTCTGCTGCTATTAGGGCATTACGGTAGAGAGCAATGGCCCGAGAACTTAGCTCACGTGCGTGAGCATGATTGCCTGCCATCTCCGCTGCTACTGCCTGAGCGTAGAGCTCAAATGCTTCATTGAAACCCTCAATAATGTGCACTCGATTTGCTCCTGCTACTTCTTTGGTAGCTCTGAAGCGAGCATCGGCTTGATTACCGAGATAGAGAGCATGATTTCCTGCCATCTCTGCTTCTGCTGCCTCTCTATGGAGCTCAAATGCTTCCATGTAGCCCGCGACAATATGCGCTCGATTCGCTCCCGCTGCTTCTTCTATAGCTGCAAAGCGAACGATGCCTTGACTATAGAGGTAATGATCACGAATTGTAATTCCTGTAATCGCTTCTTCTAATGCTTGTCTATAGGCTCGTCTATAGAATTCAAACGCTTCATTGTAGCCCCTAACAATGTGTGCTCGATTCGCTCCAGCTTCTTCTTCGGTAGCCCTCAGACGCGCATTGGCTTGATCAAGTAAGTAATGGCGTCTACTACCAAAGGAAGTATTTCTTGCCTGACCATAGAGAGTAAAGGCTTCTCTATAGCCAGCAATAATAGAAGCTCGGTTCGCTCCAGCTGCTTCCTCGGTAGATTTGAAGAGGGCCGTAGCTTTATTGTCAAGGAAGCGAGCGCAGTTAGCAAAATCATTCTTTCCGTACCAGTGTCGACGAGTATCTAAGTCTTCATATTGACCAGTATCTATTACTTCTAGTGCCTTGCTATAGAATTCAAACGCTCTATTGTAACCAGCAGCAATAGGACCTCGAGGCTGCTCCCGGGAGAGCTCAGCAGTCAGATAAATGAGAGCACCAGCTTGATGACTCCGATAGCG
>JAJZSL010000001.1 GCA_021849805.1 bacterium | reverse complement strand
TACTGCGGAGAACCTCACCCCCTTAGAGCTCTTTGTTCTTACAGGAGCTAAGGTATTAGATGACCGCATTGAGAATAATATCATGGAGCGAGATAGGATGAAGGGGACTCCTGGTTATGAGTATTTCCTCGCTCACTATGGGGAGGAGGCAGCCCCTAGGACTCCTCAAGAGGAAGCTCTGCGTCAAGGAGCCTTTGAGTCGCTCTTCGGCCTCCCCTATAAGGATAACTCTCAATATCGCCAGTCTCTCTTCTATCCTCATCTGCTTGGGTATTTGGAATGGCCTTCTTCAGAACTGATGGCGCAACGAAACAACCAGCAGATGACCTCCCCAAGCCCAACAGCCTCAAATCAAGACTCAGCAACTTCTTCAGAAGGAAATTCGCAAGAAAAGGCTCGTTATGTACCTGTATATGGTGCTTGTTTGTATATTGGATCAATGGCTGTTGCTGCTTTTATGTCTACTCCCCTATTATTCAGTATTCCTTTCGGTGTGATGTGCGTAGGTGCTGCTACAATTATTTATTTGTATCCACCACAATCAAAAAACTAAGTAATTCATAATTGGCGTAAGCACGAGTGGAGTTTCAGAAGAGTGTAGTATCCTATTAAGCTACTCTTTTTTCTTAGGATTGTTATTCTTGACTCTTCCATTATCGCTGAAACTCGTTTCGAGCCTTGGTCTTTTCTTAAAAGGAAAACGGTGATCGCTTGTGGAGAGTTTTTTTAGTGAGCTCTTTTCAATTCAATACATTTTCATCGGAACACAAATTGTTGATCATCGTTGCTGCAGCTTTTTCATAGGCACTCTCTCCTTGAAGTGAGGAAAGAGTATCACTTACTTCTTTTGTGAGTCGCTCTGAAGCTTCTCGGTTCATAAGAAAAGAAAGCGCTTCCTGGGCAAGTGCTCTGGGTGTTACTTGATGCTGAATGAATTCGTGAATAAGAGGTCGATTTGCTAAGATATTGATAATTCCTAAGAAGGGGACTTTGATGAGTAGTCGTCCGACCAGGTAAGTGAGCCAAGCAACCTTATAAACAAGTGCGTAGGGTAAACCATAACAAGCAGCTTCTAGTGTAGCTGTTCCTGAGCAGACAAGACCAAAAGTAGCCCTTTGCATGAGTTCATGAGCTCTACTAGCAGTAATCGTTATAGGAAGAGATGCCTTATTTGCCATGGTGCGCATGATGGCAGCTTGAGTGGGGGTTGCAGCAGCAGCTTCATAAGATATTTCTGGATGACTTTTCATGATTTGCTTTGCAGCTTGGAGCATGATTGGAAAGAGACGATGAACTTCATGTTCACGACTTCCTGGAAAAAGGCCTAAGAGATTTTTTTCACGGGGAAGGGGAGGAGCTTTTCTTCTCGATTCCATGATAGTTTGTACCAGGGGGTGTCCAGCAAAGACGGTCTTCAAACCTGAAGATTGGTAGAGTTCTTTTTCAAAAGGGAAAATACAAATCATCAAATCAAGGAACTTGGCCATTTGTGGAATACGACTTCGATGCCAAGCCCAAACTTGAGGACTGATGTAGTAGAAAATTTTGATGGGAAGTTGACGCTGAGCAAGAGCTTTGGCTAAGCGTAAATTAAAGCCAGGATAATCAATAAGGATGATGGCGGCTGGTTTCTCTCTTTCAAGTTGAAGAAGAAATTGAGAAAACTTCGCACGAAAATAGTTATACTTTTTGAGGACATCCCAGAGGCCAACAACAGCAGCTTCATGCGTCCAGTTCTCAAAACTTCTCTCAGGTGCTAATCCTCTTGCTAGTGGGGAGCTTCTCATCTTGCTTTCTGGCTGAAGCGATTGGGCAATCTTTTGTAATGATTCACTTTGTGATTGTTTAGGTTGGAGCTCCGTGAGGAGAGCTTCCATTTTCGGACCACCTGCTCCCAGAAAAGAAAGAGAAGGAACTTCTTTGTGGAGAGCTTCTATGAGAGCAGCGCCATAGGTGTCACCACTGGTTTCGCCAGCTAGTAGGAATATTTTGAGTGGAATTTTTTTCAAAAAATTTATTGCTAAAGGGCTCTTAGTAGCGATTGAGTCGTTGATACACTAGAGATCATCATGATCATGAGCTTTCTCTTGAGGCTTTTGAGCTGTAGGAATAGTACTTTATGCGATATTGGAAGGAGAGAGGTCCTACTTCATTTTATTTTTATCAAAAGAAATCAGCTTCATTTTTCTCAAGATAATAGAGTAAACAATGTGAAAGAGGGTGATCTCCTGGTAGTCGAGGGTGAGAGAAGTCGTCTTGAGGACTATGTTTCATGCCAAGACGTCTCATCACTGCTTGGGAGCGGAGATTATTAGGAGAAGTAAAAGCAACAATTTTATCAAGGTTGCTCTGATAGAATCCATGAGCTAGTGCGGCCTTGGCTGCTTCAGTAGCATACCCATGCCCCCAATATTGAGAAGCAAGGCGCCATCCAATCTCAGTAGCTGGTGTAAAAGTAGCTTGAAAAGAAACGACTTGAAGTCCAACAAATCCAAGGATCTCTTCCCGCTCTTTTAATTGCAGAGCCCAAAACGCATAACCATATTTTTGCTGATGCTCATTCATCGCTTCGATAAATTTATTGACTTCTTTCATCGTGAATGGGCCTGCTAAGAACTCTGTAACTTTAGGATCTTGATGAATTTGAAAATAAGCTTTTGCATCCTCTTCTCTCCAAGTTCGAAGAAGAAGGCGTTCTGTTGTTAGGATTGTCTTGCCGCTCATCAATCTTGGGAACTATTTTTTCTATGAATCTGAGATGTAATTTTTAATGCCAAATCGAGTGCGGCTGTGGCTTCATACCCGCTAACGCGTGGCTGATGACCACTGCGTGCACATTCAAGAAAGGAGGCAAGTTCTCGCAGTAGAGGCTCCCCTTTGATGACCTTAACACGGTGACGAGAGATCTTGGTTCCCTGGAGCCGAAGCATATAACCGCTTTGCTTTTGATAATCTAGAGAGAGATAAGCATCTTGCTGGAAAATTCGAATCTTACGAAGGCGATCACGGCTAATACGGCTTGCCGTTAGGTTGGCCACACAACCATTTTTAAAATGAAGGCGAACATTAGCAATGTCTTCTCCAGAGCTGAGAACAGGAATGCCGACAGCATCAATACTAAGAATCGGAGAGCGTACAAGATGCAGTACAATTTCTAAGTCATGAATCATCAAATCAAGTACGACTCCAATATCGCTACTACGATTGGGATAGGGAGAAATACGGGTTACTTCTAGAAAGCGTGGATTCTTTAGCTCAGCCTCAAGCGCTTCTAGGGCAGGGTTGAAGCGCTCGACATGACCAACTTGAAGGATCACTTGATGCTCAGTTGCCATTGATGCTAGCTCTTGAGCTTCTTGTGTTGTGTGAGCAAGTGGTTTTTCAATGAGCAGATGCTTTCCTTGCTCAAGAAGATAAGAGCCAATTTGATAATGAGATTGTGTAGGAGTAGCCACGGTAGCAGCATCCACAAGACTGGTAAACTCCTGGAGAGAAGAGCAAACAGTCCCTCCATATTTGTGAGCAATCTTCTGAGCATGATCGTGATTGCTATCAAGAAGAGCAGCTAGGCGACAATTTGGTAATTGGGCGTAGATGCGAGCATGGTTCACTCCAATGTGTCCTACCCCAACAACACCGACATTGATTATTTTCATAACTATTTTTTGGAAAATGAAGGATTCATGAAGATGCTGAAGGATCGCTTTTTTCAATACCCCAGAGAGTGATCCCTAAATGATGAGCGGATTGTTTCATCTTCTCTTCTTCCAGAAGCAAGGTAGAGGACGCTTCCAGCGCTATGAGCGTGATTCCTGATTCTTTGGCGGTGATGAGTGTGTGAAGACCAATGACAGGAACATCAAATCTCATATCGTGGTTTGGCTTTGAAACTTTAATCATAACTGCTGCACCATTTCCTAGTGCCCCGCCTCTTCTAATGGTAGCATCCGTTCCTTCAAATCCTTCTACGGCAAGAACAGTTCCTTTTTTGACAATGACTGTTTGTCCAATATTCAGACGACTAACTTCCTTAGCGATTTGGTAACCAAAGATGATCTCGTCTCGTTGACGTTTGCTCGGTTTTGGCCCTGCCATCAAACCAGCTGAGGCAAGATGTTCTTCTAGAAAAGTCGTAGCAGGAAGAAGAGTCACGCCAATTTTTAATAGTTCTTGAGCCAAGGCAGAGAAAAGAGTTTCAGCGTTACGCTCTTTGAGTTGAGCAAGAATGAAGAGTGTTTTAAAATCAGGGCGTAATTGGAAAAGATTTTTAGGGGCAATTTGTCCTGCCATCATTCCAGCACTGGCCCCACTTTCAGAAGCAGCACGAAGTAGTTTGCCAAGCTCCCCAACGCGCATCCATGTGATTTTTGTAGCGTAATCTGCTAGATGAGGGTCTGTTTCTCCCTCAAAAGCTGCAATACTTAAGTTTTCTATTCCTGCACTACGAGCTGCTTTAGCAAGTAGCAGAGGATAGTTTCCACTTCCAGCAATCAAGAAAAGAGAAGAAAAAGGATAGAAGCCTTCTTTAAAAGCACTAGAGTGAGTCTTAGAATTCCACGTCATTCTCATTTCAATGTTCTAGGGCATGAGGAGAATATTGAGAAGACGTCCTGGGACAAAGATCATTTTCTGAATATTTCCCTTGGTGAGGTAAGGTTGTAAGGAGGGATGATCAAGAGCTGCTTGTTGAACATCGGCTTCACACGCATGGGCACTTAGGTTGAGACGAGCTTTAATTTTGCCATTAATTTGAATAACATAGGTCACTTCTTTCAAAAGAAGTTGATCTTCACTCCATGTTGGCCAGGAGGAGTTGGAAGCTAAAGTTCCCAAGCTTTTTACGACAGGAAATGCATTGCAAAGATAAGACCAGAGTTCTTCAGCAAGATGAGGTGCAAAAGGGCTGAGCAAACGGAGTAGGACATGAATACATTCCAGTGGGCAGTGAGAAAGAGGAATCAGTGCATTGACAAAGATCATGAGCTCGGAAATAGCAGTATTGAAGGAGAGTGATTCGATGTCTTGAGTTACTTTTTTAATGGTAGCATGAAGTAGGCGTGTTTGAGACTCCGTCAGTGACTGATCCACAATTTTGGAATGAATAGAAAATTCTCCTTTTCCTTGCTCAACGAGAACTAAACGCCAAATTCGTCCGAGAAATCGGTAAATGCCTTCAACACCTCTCATGCTCCATGGCTTGGAGTGCTCAAGAGGCCCCATGAACATTTCGAACATACGTAAAGCGTCAGCTCCATATTCTTGGATGACTTCATCAGGATTGATAACATTGCCACGGCTCTTAGACATTTTTTGCCCATCACTCCCTAAGATCATTCCTTGGTTAACAAGGCGTTGAAAGGGCTCTTCTGTTGTTAGGTACCCCAAATCAAAGAGAGCCTTATGCCAAAAGCGAGCATAGAGCAAGTGGAGTACGGCATGTTCTGTTCCCCCCACATAAAGATCAACATTTCTCCAATAGCTCTCTACCTCTTTTCCAAGAAAGCTCGAGGAATTGTGAGGATCGCAGTAACGGAGATAATACCAACAGGAACCAGCCCATTGTGGCATGGTGTTGAGTTCACGTGTCACTTTCTCAGAATAATGAACCCATTCTTTTGCCTTGGCCAGGGGGGGCTCTGCATTACCAGTTGGGCGAAAATCTTCCATTGTTGGAGGCTCTAGAGGCAGCTCACTTTCATCAAGAGAGCGATGTTTGCCATTTTCCCAAAGGATAGGAAAGGGCTCCCCCCAATAACGTTGACGAGAGAAAAGCCAGTCACGAAGTTTATACTGAATACTTTTTCGACCGTGACCATGCTCTTGAAGCCAGTGAATTATTTTTTTGCTAGCCTCTGGGGGAGTGAGTCCATTAATGAGGGGGGAGTTGATGATTTCACCATCCACTCCACTGAAGGGGAGCGAAGAGTTGAGAGCTGTTTGAATGACGGGACGAATAGGAAGATGAAATTGCTGAGCAAATTGATAGTCACGCTCATCATGAGCAGGAACAGCCATGAGAGCCCCTGTCCCATAGCCCATTAAGACGTAATCGGCAACCCAGATAGGGAGAGCTTCTCCATTAATCGGGTTGATACATTGAAGTTCTAGTGGAACACCTGTTTTTGTTTTAGCCAGATCAGTGCGCTCTAAATCACTCTTGGCATTACAACTCTTTTGGTAAGCAGTAAGAGCTTCGCGAGTAGTGGAGGAGAGCTCTATTTCATCGAGTAAGGGATGCTCTGGTGCCAAGACTAAATAGGTAGCTCCATAAAGCGTATCAACACGTGTGGTGTAAACGACAATTGTTTTTTCAGGATGATTTCTAAGAGTGAAGATCACTTCTGCTCCTTCACTACGGCCAATCCAATGTCGTTGGAGTTGTTTAATTGACTCCGGCCAATGAACTTTTTCAAGATCATGGAGTAGACGTTGGGCAAGAGCCGTAATGCGGAGCATCCACTGACGCATAGGACGACGCTCTACAGCAAATCCTCCAACTTCACTTTTTCCTTCAATTACTTCTTCATTCGCAAGGACCGTTCCAAGTGCCGGACACCAATTTACTGGAGTATGTGCTATATACGCTAAGCGGAGAGAATCAACATCTTCCCCTTGGTAGGTAGAGATGGGTTCTACTTTTTCAGTTTGAGGATTGTACCAGGCATGATAGAGCTGCAAGAAGATCCATTGTGTCCATCGAAAATAGCTTGGATCGGTTGTATTGATCTCCCGTTCCCAATCATAGCTGAAACCGAGTGATTGAAGCTGTTTGCGAAAGCGAGCAATATTCTTTTCTGTTGTGACTCGAGGGTGCTCTCCTGTTTTGATGGCATATTGTTCAGCAGGCAGTCCAAAAGCATCCCAACCCATCGGGTGGAGTACATTCTCTCCACAAAGACGATAGTAGCGGGCGAGAATATCTGTTGCCGTATAACCAACCAAGTGTCCAACGTGTAAGCCATCCCCACTAGGGTAGGGGAACATGTCGAGGATATAGCGTTTCTTCTTTTGAGGGTCAAAACCACGTTCTCCAGGATTGAGAGCATGAAAAGCAGCAGAGTGAAGCCACTGTTTTTGCCAACGTGGTTCAAACTCTCTAAAAGGATAATGTTTAGTGGGTAAATGAGACATGGAAAGAAAATGAATTTCAACGGTGGCAAATTGCAGCAAACTGCGGTAATAAAATCTAAATACTATCGATGTTTATTCCTAGGGGAAAAATTATTTTTGAGTATGATTTGCTAAGGTTCCTTGGAAAAAAGGCAAAACAAAAAATAGATGGCTATGCATACTCGGTTAAAAACACTTTTTCTAGCAACACGTAATGGACACAAAAAGAGAGAGGTTCAACAAATACTCGGAGCTAATGTTCTCCTTCTTGATGAAACAGAGTTTCCCCAGTTACCAGAAATTCAAGAAATAGGTACTACTTTTGAAGCAAATGCACGATTGAAAGCAGAGGGAATTTCCAGACATATCTCGACTTGGGTACTAGCAGATGACTCAGGCTTAGAGGTCGATGCGCTCGATGGGGAGCCTGGAATTTATTCGGCACGCTATGCAGGAGCTCAGCGCTCTGACTTAGAGAATACTAATCTTGTTTTAAAAAGAATGGAAAATATTCCCTGGATCGAGCGTAGTGCACGATTCTGGTGTTTCCTTGCTCTTGCTAGAGAAGGTAAGAGCGTTGCTGTTTTTGAGGGATGTATCGAAGGAATGATTAGTAGAGAAATAGAAGGAGAAGGTGGTTTTGGCTATGATCCTATTTTCATTCCCCAAGGCTATGAGAAGACTTTTGGAACTCTTTCGCAAAAAACTAAAAATGAGATTAGCCATCGCGCTTGCGCTCTGAGGAAGTTCGCTCTATGGTGGCAGCAGTTTACTGAAGAGTCTTGTACTAAGGAAAGTTAATGATAACTTCAATGATTCCAACATCTCAACAAAAGCAGTCATCGACCTTATTAACTGCAGGTAATAACCTAAGCCCTCAGAGAACGTGAGTGATCTCTCTTCCATTAACAATAGGCTCTATCCTTCTGCGGTACCAAATTCCCATGAAGAGGAAGCAAAAGAGAGTCCTTCTTTTAATAATCATCATCTCTCTGCTCATCATCAAGATGGTGAGTATGTAACATTGCGTGATTACGATTTTTCTCACTCTCCGCTGAGGGAAAGAGTAGAGACATTTGATGATCAGAGTGACCAAGGGGATGATCCTAATCGCTCGCTGTGGAGAAGTGTTTCTTCAATAAGTTCTCGAAGTCAGTCCCCTCTTGGAAGAAGTAGTGAGGATGATTCCCTACTAATAACTACTACTCCAGAATCAGCATCTCATCAAGTCCAAGAAGAAGGTTCCCCTTCTCCTCCTCTGCAAACATCGAGCTCTTCTCATAATTCTGAAGCTTCTGATTTTTCTAATCAAAAAGTGCAAGAGACCAGTGATCATGATGAGTGGGTCAATATCTCGGAGAAAGATATCTACTCCAACCCTAATGAAAAGTCGCAGCGCCTCATAGCTCAAACAGCTTTTAGGGTTGAGGAGGTTTTCTGGTTGCGAGATCAAGTGCGCGCCCAGCAAGCTCAGCGGAAAGCTTCTCTATCATCTCTAAATAAGAGAAATCAATCTCCTCGGATGCTCTCCCAAGCTTCTGCAGCAGCGCTTCCTCAAGCAGCAACTTGTGACTTAGAGAGCTTGGAAAATGAGCTCATACATTTACAACTAAAAGAAGAAAGCTTAACACAGTATCTCCAACATCATCCTTTCAATGATAAGAATGTACTTCGGCCACGCAAAAATTTAGCAACTGGAGCTTATCTTTTTACTCAAGAGCTTATTGATATCATGGAAGAAGAAGTTACTCAGGGAGCTTCAGATATTACTGAAGAACAAATAGCAGTTCTTCGTCTCCATTTAGCTCAATGGTATGCAAGTGAAATCACTGTCTATGATCGAGCAGACCCAGAAAAATTTTCTCAAACGCCGCAGTTCTACAAAAATAATACTACAGAATCTAATCCTATTTATTATTACAAACCGGAAATTTTTGCGCAAACATGTCGTAGCATTTTTGACTCTGCTGGCATTGCTGAACGTTTCACCAGTTTAATATCATCTAAGAGTATTCAAGCTAGGAGTTTTAGAGCGATGAATGAAGTTCAGCCATGGGAAAGAATAGAGAGGGAGATACCGCTGACTCTTCGAGGAAGAACAAAGTTTTTTCGCCAAACTAGTATACCAATAAGCGCTAGTAATACAGCTGTGGGGAAAGACCTCCTCGAACGTGGTGTTCATGGTATCATCCCTGCAACACGAGCTGATGGTCGCGCTCCAATTAATGCTCGCATGACCTCTCTGCTAGAAGTGCTCGATGAGAGGGGAGAGGATGGCATGCCCAAAACACTTCTCCTTCATGAACGCCTTCAACATGGTATCAATGATCATTTTCACTTGCCGGAGGAAGAACGCACGGAAGCTAACTTAAATTCTGCCCTTCAGTTAATTCAATACGGTATTGAGAGCGATCCCCTTTTTGTCAATGAGCTCTTTAGAAAGCAGAGTGCTGGGGAAGAAGCTCTCTCAAATGTTCTTTTTATTAACACCAACTTGACGACACCTACAAAGACACCACGTGATTTGTCAGATCTTTCGCTCAGTGATAAAAAGGGAACTCATAACGAGCGAGCATATTCCCAATACCAAGGAATGTCTCTAAGAACTGCTGCCCAAGAACTGAGGAGCTTTTCTCTTCTTCATGATGGTAGCCAGAAAGTCGCCTCCGTTGAAGTGACTTGTATTGATCTTCGTTTTCCAGTCAATTATGCACTTGACTCGGTCGGTGCACTTGATCCCGGAATGATGTTAGGAACTTGGGATGAATTGCACGAGCATAATAAAGGAGAATTAGAGCAGCTTCTTGGAACACTCCATCCAGATGCTGAAATTTCTGGTCTCATAGGAACAACTTATCAAAAGCTCAAAGCGCTCGCAGAAGGAGAAAAAAACGAAACTTCCATAACTGCCAAAGAGTTGCTTCAAGAATTAGAAGCACAATGTTTTGCTGTGCGCTCCCTTTTCAATAGCAAAGAATACATGAATGCTAACGACAAAGATCGAATGAAGATGGTTCGTCATATCGATTTGCTTGTGAATAAATTTCGTGAAGCGACACGTTTAACTGGTGATTTAAGTCTTCGCGTCATCAATGCAGGTGGTTGTATGAGTGGTAAAGATCGTGAAGGTGTTGCCCATGCCGAGGCTATCGCTACTGTAATGATCGAAGAAATGCACGAGAAAACTCTTCCCCTCAAGCATCAGTTTACTCCTGAGGAGAGGAAAATTTATGACACGGCTCTTACTCTTGTGGTCGATAATACTCTTCTTGTGACTGGCTATGGAGGTAGTAAAAATGCTGCTGAAGTAGCCGAGCGTATTGAAGATACTGCTGTTATTGAATACGCAGCTGGCCTTTCCAAATTTGCAAAGACTTAGACTCCTCTTCTTTGCTACTGACAGGGATGATATCTTCTGGTACCCTCACTAGCCTATTATGACTATTTTCAAACGGCCTTCCCTTAAGTTTGGAGCAAAGAGTAAAAAAGAGATGCCAGAGGGTCTTTGGACAAAGTGTCCCAGCTGTGGGGAAATGATTCATCACCTCGCTCTTGAAGAGAACATCAAGGTCTGTCCGCATTGTCATCATCATTTTGCGCTTTCTGCTCTAGAGCGTATCAATAGCATCGTAGATGCTGGATCATTCCTTGAAGTTGATACTACAATGAGTTCTTCTGATCCACTGAAGTTTCAAGGAGTTTCGACCTATCTTGAACGTTTGAAGACTTACCAGCAAAAAACAGGTCTTCTCGATGCTGTACGTACTGGCTATGCTACGTTAGGGGGGCATTCGCTTGGTATTGCCGCTATGGATTTTCAGTTTTTAGCAGGCTCGCTCGGCTCTGTTGTTGGCGAGAAAATCACTCGAATCATTGAAGGTTCGACCAAGAAGAAACATCCGATTGTTATTGTTTCAAGTTCAGGAGGAGCACGTATGTATGAAGGAATGTTCAGCCTTATGCAGCTTGCGAAGACCAGTGCAGCTCTAGCTCGTCACAGTCAGTCAGGCTTACCTTATATTTCTATTTTGACCAACCCTACAACAGCTGGAGTAATGGCTAGTTTTGCGACACTTGGTGATATTATTTTAGCTGAACCCAAGAGCATGATTGGGTTTGCAGGACCAAGAGTCATTCGTGAAACAACACATCAAAATTTACCTCCAGGATTTCAAACTGCTGAATTTCTTCTAGAACATGGACTCATTGATCAGATTGTTCCTCGAGCTCAGATAAGAACTACGCTGATGACTATTCTGAACTATTTTGCCCGCTAGAGGGGACAATCCTATTCTGCTGAGCAACGATGCTCCAAGGTTCTAAGTTCCTTCCCTGGCTCTACCAACAACAGCTTCACGGTATTTCACCTGGATTGACGAGAATAGAGTTTCTTCTTGAAGCTCTGGGCCATCCTGAGAAAAAAAAGCCAGTTTTTCACATTGCAGGGACCAATGGCAAGGGCTCTGTTGCTGCTTTTTCAGCTTCTCTTCTCAAGGCTGCAGGAGTTCGTGTTGGCCTTTATACTTCCCCCCATTTACTGAATTTTAGAGAGAGGATTCAAATAGATAACACCATGATCTCACTTGAAGATTTGGATCAGGGTTTAGCAAAAATTAAAGAAATCATTGAACATTGGAGTAGCAGTCCTACTTTTTTTGAAATTACCACAGCACTTGCTTTTCACTATTTTGCACAGTCCTCTTGCGATGTCATTGTTTTAGAAACAGGAATGGGGGGGAGGCTTGATGCAACAAATGTAGCAACAGAAAAAATAGCAACGGCTATTACCGCGATTGGATTAGACCACCAAGAATACCTTGGTTCTACACTCCGTTTGATTGCTCAAGAGAAAGCAGGAATCATGCGTCCTGAGGTTCCTCTTCTTGTGCTTCCTCAGGAGAGAGCAGTGATGGATGTCCTCGAAGAAACATCACATCGTCTTCAGGTTCCTTTAAGAATCATTGAACAACCACTCTTGGAGAAGACTCCTTTAGGGCTTGCTGGCTCCTATCAGCGTTGGAATGGAGCTCTAGCTCTCCAATTAATTGAAGAAAGCCCATGGAAACTCACGCCAGATCAACAGGCCAGGGGACTAGAAAACGTTTCTTGGCCAGGTCGCTTCCAACGATTTTCTTTCTTTGGCAGTGATGATCACGAAATTGTTTTAGATGGAGCTCACAATCCTCAAGCAGTCAGTGAGCTTGTTGTTACGTGGAAGGAAATTTTTTTTCATCGAAAGTGTCTTCTTATTTTTGGAGCTCTTACTGATAAAAAATGGGAGCTCATGTTATCCATGCTAGATTCCATTGCTTCTGAAATTTATCTAGTTCCTGTTGCTTCTACTCGTACACTTCCCCCTTCTACTATGAAATCGTTTCTTCCAAGAGCCCATCTTTTTTCATCGCTAAGGGAGGCTTTTGATGAACAAAAAAGTTCTCAACGAAAAAAAAACAAAAAAAACTTGATTCTCCGAGAAGCTTCTCCCGCTCCTATTTTAGTAACAGGATCACTTTTCCTCGTTGCTGAAGCCCTCTCTCTGATTAAAGGAGAAGATTATTCACCCTTCCTGCAGTAAAATCCTTCTACTTGGCTCTTAGTAACGAGAGTCAAATATTTAAAAATTATTTTTTTCAGCTCTTCTGCTTGCTCAAGGAGGTAGAGCATCGATAAAATCTTAGAAAATTTTTGAATCTTCTTTTAGGGGAAAAGATTCAGTTTTTACTACAAAAAGTAGAAATTGCTTTTTATTATTCTACATCTTGTGGTTCAAATCTTGTGGTTCAAAATTTCTCAATAAATTTCTTAATTTTATTAACTAACTCAAAGTAGCCAGTAGCGACAAACCTAAATAGCTATAAACAATGCTTCAGTAGTTTTGTTGCAGCGCTGCTATTGAGGAGGGACTTCAACTATTTCTTCACAATAACTTTTTACTTTCTTCTCTATGGATACTCTATTTCCACTGCAAGCTCTTGATCCTCTTGCTGAAAAAAAATTTACAGTACGCAAACGTGATGGTCGCAGAGAAATTTTTAACGAAGAGCGTATTGCCTTAGCCATGGAAGGGGCTTTTAGGGCAGAACGCAATCTTCCCTCCGATACCATACTTTCGCTTGAAGATAGAAATTCCATTGCACTAGTACATCAAGAAATCGTTCAACGTCTACTAGCACGAGCTGTTCGCGGAGAGGAGCTTGAAATTGAGTTAATTCAAGATGCCGTTGAGGTGGCTCTGATGAAGCATGGTTATCATGATATTGCTCGACGCTACATTATTTATCGCGAAGAGCGTCGCCGTGCGCGTGCCCTCAATACTCCTGCCAATGAGACTGCCCTACAAATTCAAGTAAGCTTCCCTGATGGTCGCACTAAGGCGCTTGATCCGCAACGTATTGTCCGAACCATTGTACGTGCGTGTCGTGGTTTTGAAGATCGCTCTCAGATACGTGAAATGGCTGATGAGGTTCTTAAGAACATTTATGATGGAGTTCGCTTGGATGAAATTGAAAAAGCAATGATTTTTTCAGCAAAAACTCGCATTGAGCGAGATCCAGCCTATGGTTATATAACAGCTCGTTTGCTCCTAGAATCGATCTATCGTGAAGTGATTCCAGGGTATAAGCATTATGAAAATCTTCAAGAAGCTCATAGAAATCACTTCAAGGCGTATTTGAATCAGGGTGTTGATGAAAAGCGCCTTTCCTCTGAATTATTGGAATTTGACTTAGAAAAGCTCGCTGCAGCACTTCAGCCAGAGCGTGACCTACAGTTCAACTACATGGGACTTCAAACAATTTATGATCGCTATTTAATCCATGTAGGTCATCGTCGTATTGAAACTCCTCAATACTTCTGGATGCGTGTTGCTATGGGTTTAGCTCTTCGTGAAGGAGCTGAGCGAACTCAAAGAGCTCTTGAATTTTACCATCTTCTCTCTTCGTTTCTTTTCACGTCCTCAACTCCTACCCTTTTTAATGCAGGAACGCTGCATCCTCAACTGAGCTCTTGCTATCTAACAACGGTGATGGATGATCTTGATCATATCTTCAAGTGTGTTGGCGATGATGCAAAGCTTTCAAAATGGGCAGGAGGTCTTGGTAATGATTGGACGAATGTGCGTGCTAGTGGTTCTCTCATCAAAGGAACTAATGGAGAGAGTCAAGGAGTGATTCCTTTTCTTAAGGTTGCCAATGATACAGCTGTTGCTGTGAATCAAGGAGGAAAGCGGAAGGGAGCTATGTGTGCTTATTTAGAAACCTGGCATTTGGATATTGAAGATTTTCTTGAGCTTCGTAAAAACGTGGGTGATGAACGTCGCCGTACTCATGATATGAATACGGCTAATTGGATTCCTGATCTCTTCATGAAGAGAGTTCAGGGAAATGCTTCTTGGACACTTTTTAGTCCTAGTGATGTCAGCGATCTGCATGATCTCTATGGTGCTGCTTTTGAAGCTCGATATAAGACATATGAAGCTATGGTTGATACAGGGAAAATTACTCAGTTCAAACGTGTAGAAGCAGTATCTCTATGGCGTAAAATGCTCTCGATGCTCTTTGAAACAGGGCATCCTTGGATCACCTTTAAGGATCCCTCTAATGTTAGATCTCCTCAGGATCATGTTGGCGTTGTTCATAGTTCTAATCTTTGTACTGAAATTCTTTTGAACACCTCCGAAGAGGAAACGGCTGTATGCAATCTTGGTTCCATTAATTTGCCACTGCACACAACAAAAAATGGATTAAACCTTCCGCTATTAGAAAAAACAATCACTACAGCAATGCGGATGCTCGATAATGTGATTGATATTAATTACTACCCTACAAAGGAAGCAGGAGTAGCTAACTTGCGTCATCGTCCTGTAGGTCTTGGTATTATGGGCTTTCAGGACTCGCTCTACAAAATGAAAATAAGTTATGCAAGTCAGGAAGCTCTTCAGTTTGCTGATCGTAGCATGGAAGCAATATCTTATTATGCAATTTTAGCTTCTTCAAAGCTTGCTCAAGAGCGTGGTACTTATGAAACATTTAAGGGCTCTAAGTGGGATCGAGGACTCTTACCCCTTGATACTATTGATATTCTAGAAAAAGAGCGAGGCCTGCCAATCAAGATGGATCGCTCTTCTACTCTTGATTGGGAGGTTGTACGACACTCCATTGCAGAGCATGGTATGCGCAATAGTAATTGTATGGCCATTGCTCCTACGGCAACTATTTCTAACATTACTGGAATTGCTCAATCGATTGAACCAACGTTTAAAAATCTTTTTGCAAAGGGAAATCTCAGTGGTGATTTTACTGTTATTAATGAATATCTTGTGGAGGATTTAAAAAAATTGGAACTCTGGGATCAAAGCATGATTGAAGAGTTAAAATATATGGATGGTTCCATTCAGGAAATTGAGAGAATTCCTCAAGCTCTTCGTGAAATTTATCGTACCGCCTTTGAAGTAGAACCTTATTGGTATATAGAATGCGCTAGTCGTCGTCAAAAATGGATTGATATGGGGCAGTCACTCAATCTCTATATTGCTGCTCCTAATGGGAAAAAATTAAATGATATGTATATGCATGCTTGGGAGAGTGGATTGAAGACAACTTATTACTTAAGATCCGTTGCTGCTAATACCATTGAAAAAACAACCTTGCAGTCTCGCCCGCGTTGGGTGAATGAAGGAAAAGCAGAGGAGAGCATGCGTTCCAATGAAGCTAAAGCTTGTAGTTTGGAAGCAAAAATAAGAGGAGAAGAGTGTGAAGCATGTCAGTAGCTTATCTATGCTAAGGATAAGAGATACATGGTTCTCCATTTGATTGCCTAATTCTCCTCATCACTTTCTCTCTCCACGCTTTTTCGTAATTTCTAAGTAATTGAACACTCTCGATCCTAGAAGGAGTCAACGATCAAGAAAAGAGAGAGCTCCTTCTTCCTGGATTCCTCCATTTGTTGTCGGAACACTTCACTCTGCCGCGTGCCTTCGAAAACTCTCTAAGGCACCTGAAGAAATTTTTCAAGTGATTGATCTTCTAGAAGCTCGTTTGGATTCCTTGCCGCTGGACTCTTTGCCTTCTCGTTGGCCACTTCCAGTTATTGCCACAGCACGTCATCCAGAAGAAGGAGGAGAGGGCTCACTCACTTCCCTGAAACGTCAGCAGCTCCTTGAAGAAGCACTCCCTTGGGCTTTTGCTATTGATATTGAATGGCGCTCTAGGAAGCAGCTTGCTTCCACAATGGAAGTTGCAAAAAAAACAAAGCGACTGGTCATTCTCTCTTTTCATGATTTTTATACTCTTCCTCCGCAAAAACGATTAACTTCGATGCTCTTGGAGGCAAAAGAGAGAGGGGCTGATATTTTTAAAGTTGCTTGCAGAATCAATACTAAAGAGGAACTTCTAGCCCTCATTGATTTTCAAATAATGGCAGAAAC
This sequence comes from bacterium, assembly GCA_021849805.1. GTDB lineage: Bacteria > Verrucomicrobiota > Verrucomicrobiia > Chthoniobacterales > UBA6821 > CAIWMF01. The sequence continues at coordinate 302,745 of JAJZSL010000001.1, read as the reverse complement.
TCAATTTCCAGCTGCAACAATGGGAATGGGGCCAGGTGGAAAGCTCTCACGCTTGCTGCTTCCTCTCTTCGGATCAATGCTCTCGTACGGATGGCTTGCTCAAGCGCAGTTGGAAGGCCAATGGTCTGCTCTAGAAATAGCAGCTCACTTTCGTGCCTTTGAAAAAGAAATCTCGTTGGCAGCGCGTACGGGAGTCGAACCCGTGCGCCAGCCTTGAGAGGGCTGTGTCCTAACCACTAGACGAACGCGCCATGAAACCAGCGATTGATTCTGAGCTAATTCACAATAAGAGGCAATAAAAGATTGAGCGAAGGCTTTTCTTCAGGAAGAATCACAGTCATGAAAAAGCTTTATATTAAATCAGGATGCCCTTGGTGCCGTGATGCCATGGAGTGGCTCGATGCTCGTCACATTGCCTATGAGTCTGTTGATGTGCTTGCTGATGCTGCGGCTTATGAAGAGATGATTAAACTTTCAGGACAACAGAAAACACCAACGCTTCAAACAGAGGATCATCGAGTGCTTGCTGATTTTGATGTAGCAGAGCTTGCTCTATTTTTGAAACAAGCGTGAGTTCGTTTCTAAGCGACTATCAGTATCAACTGCCTTCAGAGCTTATTGCCTCTCATCCTCTCAAAGAGCGTGAAGCCTCGCGAATGCTCGTGGTTCATCGTCAAAGTGGCACTCTTGAGCATCGTTTTTTTCGTGATCTAGGAGAATATATTACTGAGAATGATCTTTTGGTGCTCAATAATAGCAAAGTCATTCCAGCTCGCTTGTACGATCCCTCCAGGAGAGTGGAGGTCCTTCTCATCGAAAAGAAGGACCCTCTTCATTGGGTAGCCATGGTCAAACCAGGACGTAGAATGCTTCTTGGAGCTAGTGTTACGCTTGCTAACTCTCATGTTGAAGTGAAGGAAATTTTTGAAGATGGAACTCGTTTGTTAGCCTTTGATTCTCCTCCTGATCTAGAAAAATGGGGAGAGCTTCCGATTCCTCCTTATTTAAAGCGTCCCAGAGAGCCAGAGGATCAAGTTCGCTACCAAACTGTTTTTGCCCAAGAGGCAGGATCAATAGCAGCTCCAACAGCAGGTCTTCACTTTACAAAGGAAATATTAAACCAGTTTGAGCATCTCTTCCTTACCTTGCATGTTGGTCCAGGAACATTTTTGCCGGTGAAAGTGCATGATCTCAGTGAACATCAAATGCATCGTGAATATTATAAAATAAATGAGTCAGTTGCTTTACGCCTCAATGAATATCTGGCTTCTCCTCCAGGGCGTCTTCTAGCTGTAGGAACGACGACTGTTCGTGTACTCGAATCATTACCTCCCGGACCTATTATGGCAGGGGAGGGATCAACGTCCCTTTTTATTCGTCCTCCTTATTGTTTTGAACGCGTGAATGCTCTTCTTACTAATTTTCATTTGCCGGGCTCAACGCTCCTCATGCTGGTGAGTGCTCTTCTAGGGCGAGAGAGAATGCTTGAGATCTATCATATTGCGATAGCCAAGAAGTATCGCTTTTTTAGTTATGGTGACTGCATGCTCATCCTCTAGAAAATGTTCTTTATCATTTAGTGAGCTAGATCTCTACTGGATGAGGAAGGCTCTGAGAGAAGCTAAAAATGGGAAAGGGAAAACAGCCCCCAATCCTATGGTTGGAGCGCTTATTGTTGGAAATAATGACCTACTCTCCCTTGGCTATCATCATGCTGCAGGCGCTCCTCATGCAGAAATGGAAGCTCTTAATAACCTAAGAAATCCTCGAGAAGCCCATGGAGCAACACTCTATGTAACATTAGAGCCTTGTTCAACAACGGGAAGAACACCTCCTTGTACAGAAGCAATTATTCAAGCTGGAATTGCTCGTGTTGTTTATGGATGTGAAGACCCCAATCCTTTACATCGAGGAGTAGCTGCTCAGATTCTAAGAGAAGCAGGCATCGAAGTGAGCAGAGGAGTCCTTTCTAAGGAATGTGAAAAGCTCAATATTTACTGGAATCATCGCATGAGAACAGGGCTTCCTTGGGTGATTGGAAAATGTGGTAGGTCTCTTGATGGTCGTCTCTCCTCTCATCCTAAGCAACGCTGGATTACTTCGGAGAGAAGTCGTCAGCATGCCATGCGCTTGCGCTCCCAGGTAGAAGCAATTCTGCTTGGTGGTGCCACGGTGCGTATTGATAATCCTCACCTGACTCTTCGTCCCCCTCTTGCCCTACAGCCATGGCGTTTTATTTGGAGTCCTTCAGGAAATATTCCTCCAGACGCTCATGTGCTCACTGATGAGTATCATCATCGAACTAAAATTCTCAGAGAGCCTTCTTTCCCCAAAGTCATAGCCTATCTTGGGGCTCTTGGAATCAGCTCTGTTCTTATTGAAGGAGGAGGTTATACGCTGGGGGAAGCATTCGATCATCACCTCATTGATGAAGTCTTCTTCTATCAAGCTCCTATTCTTCAGGGAGGAGCGGTGTTGGCAATCGCTGGTCAAGGAATCCCTTGGGGCGTTGAGCTCGATAATGTCTCCTATCGCCAACTAGGAGATGATCTACTCATTTCTGGACTGGTGAAGAAACCTCTTCGCTAGTATACTAAGTGCATGCGTATTCTCTCTGGTATCCAACCTTCTGGCTCACTACATCTTGGCAATTACTTTGGAATGATGCGTCCTGCTCTTCAATTGCAAGATCAGGGAGAGGCTCTCTACTTTATTGCCGATTATCATGCACTAACCACCACACGCCATGCGGATATTTTACGAAAGAATATTCGTGAGGTTGCTCTCGATTTCTTAGCAGCTGGATTGGATCCTAAGAAAACAATTTTTTTTCGCCAAAGTGAGATTCCTGCGATTGGAGAACTCTCTTGGATCTTAGCAACCCTTGCTCCCATGGGGCTTCTGGAGCGCTGTCACTCTTATAAGGATAAAATTGCTAAAGGGCTTCCCTCTTCGTTAGGTCTCTTTTCTTACCCAGTGCTCATGGCAGCTGACATTCTAGCTTATGAAAGTGATTTAGTACCTGTTGGTAAGGATCAGAAACAACATGTTGAAGTGGCTCGTGATTTGGCAGTGAAGATGAATGAGGCCTATGGACCTCTCTTTAAACTCCCAGAACCAAGTATTTGTGAAGAAGTTGCTTCGATTCCTGGTCTTGATGGAGCTAAAATGAGCAAAAGTTATGGAAATACAATCGGACTTTTTTTAGATGAATCGGCACTACGTCAACAGGTCATGAGTATAAAAACAGACTCCTCTTCTCTAGAGAGTCCTAAGTCTACAGAGAATTCAGTGATTTTAGAGCTCTATGCTCATGTTGCTTCACCAGCTGATTATCAGACAATGAAAGAGCGCTTTCAATCAGGTGGGGTCGGCTATGGAACTTTTAAAAAAGAGCTCTTTGAAGCGATTTGGAACTATTTTTTGCCTATGAGAGAGCGTCGTTCTCAGTTACTCAATAACCTCGATTATGTTGAGTCTACTCTTGCCCAAGGAGCAGAGAGGGCTAATGCCATTGCTCATGCTCTTTTAGAGAAAGTTCGCTCCGCTGTAGGCTTGCGATAATCTTGTAGTGTATTAAATTGAAAAAGACACATTAGGAGCAGAGAAATTTTTTCGTAGGGCAAGGCCCGAAAATTGAAGTGCTATCCAATGATAATGCAAGATTTGAGAACGCAGTCCTAGGGAAAAAGAGCAAGCTAATGATGTGCCTTTTTCAATTTAATACACTACGGTTCATCTAAAAATTAGAGAGCTCAACAACCACGATCATGAGATCAATCAAAAAAGATTAGAGAAGATGATTCAAAATTAATAGCAACTTGTAATAACCACTTTTTTATGTCTTTTCTGTTTTCTTCTTCAAAAAATCCAACCTCCTCTCCAACCACAGCTTCTTCAGGGAATAAGCCAGCTGAACAACTGCTCTCTTGGCAAGAGAAAGTCTCCTTAGTTCGTGGTCTTCTTGGAGCCCTTATAGCTAAAGGGTGGGAGAATGTAACAGGCTGTATGGCTGGTTGGAAAATTACTTTTAGTTGGAAAACTCCAGAACAAGCCAAAGCATCTCAAGTAGAAGGAAAAAATATTGTAGGACAAATTATTAGTAGATTTAGAAATCTTTTCCTCCCAGAGAATCTTCCTTCTGATTCTAAAAGCGTGAATAATAAAGATGAAATACTCAAGACTACTCAACAACTCAAGACTACTCAACAACTTGTAGATGAAGCTTGGAGTGAATGCTTAAATGGTTCCCAACAAAAATCTGGCCCCTCAGAACATTCTCAAGGACGTCGATAGCTAGGGTAGGATCGCTACTTCGTTCTAGGAGCTTGAAATAGTGAGCATGTTCTTACCATTTTCTAAATTCAAGAAATGGAGTTCTTCTTCATCCTCCATTATAGCTCCTCTAAGCAATCCACTATTTAAGCTTCTTTGGATCGGTAATTTTCTCTCAAATCTTGGAACCATGATGCATGCTATTGCTGCAGCTTGGTTGATGACCTCACTGACAACCTCTCCATGGCTCATTGGCCTAGTGCAGAGTGCCTTTAGTTTTCCTATTCTTCTCATGGGAATTCCTGCTGGGGTGTTTGCTGATCTTCTTGATCGACGTTTGCTCCTCATTATTGCCCAATGCTGGATGATGTTTTTTGTGCTGCTCATGTCACTCTTGGCAGTGCTAGGTAAAATGACGCCCTGCTCCTTACTGATCTTACTTTTTTTGATTGGTTTGGGAGCAGCCCTTCATTTCCCAACCTGGTTGGCTCTACTTCAAGACTTAGTTCCTCCCAATCATCTCTCTGCTGCTGTTTCCCTCAATAGCATTGCTTTTAACCTAGCACGCACCATGGGGCCAGCTTTAGGAGGATTATTGGTGAGTATTCTTGGTGCTCCTATGGTTTTCCTCGCGAATGGACTCTCCTTCATTGCCATTCTCCTTGGCCTATTACGTGTCCCTGTTAAGAACAGATCGATTCTTAACACTTCTCAAGGAATCATGAACTCTTTTTTCCAATCCTTCTTAGAGATAGCTATCTTTCTCATCAAGTCGAACGTCTTGTTAGGAGCAACCCTCCGATTTGCTTTATTCATGATGGGAGGTGCTGGTTTCTTAGGATTACTTCCACTTCTTGCTAAGGAGAATTTTCACCTAGGAGCAAGTGCTTTTGGAGAGCTCATGAGCTTATTTGGAGTCGGCTCTGTTCTTGGCGCTCTTCTGCTGCCACGATTGCGCTCTACCTACTCCATGGATACGATCATCGTTATTTCTTCGCTTATTTTTAGTGTGATCTTGTTCTTTTTAACCATCCTGAAAACAATCATTATGATCAATGCGCTCATGGTTATCCTGGGGGCAACTTGGATCCTGGTGATTGTAAATTATAATATCGCCATACAACTAAGTGCCTCTGAAGAGCTCAAAGGGAGAGCTATTTCCATTTATGTTGTGATCTACCAGGGAGGGATCGCTCTCTCCTCAGCGTGGATGGGAGGGGTAGCCTCCCATTGGGGAGTGGCTAGCAGTCTTCTTCTAGGAGGAATGACTGTTATCTTGAGTCTTCTTCTCATTCCACTCCTACCTCTCTGCTCGAGCTCAAGCTCATTGAGAATCGAGTAGAAAGTTATGGCTTCCTCATGGCTCAAGCAGCTAGGCTAACTCATCTTTCTCATGAAGAGTCCTCCTCCGAATCGTCTGAATACTCGTGCTGCTGGTATTGTCGCTGCTGCGGTCATGCTCAGTAGAGTTTTAGGCCTTGCTCGGGAGCTCATTTTTGCAGGACTCTTTGGTGCAGGTTGGGGGATGGATGCTTTTCTAACAGCATTTCGTGCTCCTAATCTCCTGCGAGATCTTTTTGCTGAAGGAGCTCTCTCTACTGCTTTTGTGACCGTTTTTTCTCAACGAATTGCTAAAGAGAGTGATCAATCCGCCTGGCAACTGGCTTCCAAGATGATGAGCTTAACAACGCTTTTCATGACTTTTCTCTCCTTGTTGGGTGTTCTCTTTGCTCCTGAGCTCATTGCTCTTCTGGCTCCTGGCTTTTCAACTCAGAAAGTAGTACTAACAATTTTATTAACTAGAATGATGTACCCTTTCATTTTGCTCGTATCCTTAGCGGCTCTAGTAATGGGGATGTTGAATGCAAAAAATATTTTTACCGCTCCTGCTCTGGCTTCCAGTTTCTTCAATTTGGGTTCTATTTTAGGAGGTGTTTGTTTTGGATGGTATTTGGATCCTCATTTTGGAGAACGAGCACTCAGCGGACTAGCTCTTGGAACGTTGCTTGGAGGGCTATTGCAGCTCTTGGTTCAACTTCCTAGCCTCTCGAAGGTTGGCTTTCGTTTTTCTTTTGATTTTCAATGGGTCGACCCTGGTGTTAAACAAGTTCTTCTTCTCATGCTTCCCGCTGTGATTGCTGCTAGTGCAGTACAAATCAATGTCATGGTGAATAGTATTTTTGCTTCTTATTTGGGAGATGGAGCAGTCAGCTGGCTCTCTTATGCTTTTCGCTTGATGCAATTACCACTCGGTGTTTTTGGAGTTGCCATTGCTACAGTGACACTACCACTCGTTTCAAAAATCGCAGCATTAGGAGATTTCATTGAGTTTCGAGCAACGCTTTCACGAGCGCTACGACTAGCAATTTTTCTAACGCTTCCCTCTGCAGTAGGCCTCATGACCTTAGCTTATCCCATTATTGCTCTTATTTATGAACGTGGAAAGTTTCATGCTAGCGATACGTTACAAACTTCAATGGCACTTCAATGTTATGCTCTAGGACTGGTTTCTTATTCTTGTATTAAAGTACTCTCACCAGCTTTTTATGCCCTCAATCATCGTTGGACACCAATGATGGCTAGTTTTTTCTCGATCGCTCTTAACTTATTCTTTAATTGGATTTTTATTTTTAAACTTCACTTGGGACATCGAGGATTAGCTCTTTCCACAGCACTCGCAGCTACAGCGAATATGTCACTTCTCTACATTTTCATGATTCGTTTTGTTGGATCTCTTCACTTTCATGAATTGATTTCAACAGTGTGGCGCACGTTACTAGCGACAGTACCAATGGTTTCACTAATAATAGTTGCCTTGCCTTGGCTCGCACATTTCCAGGAAAAAGCTTTCACTTTGAAATTTCTGGCACTTTTAGTGACGATTTTAGTAGCTCTTGGACTTTTTGTATGCTCATGCATGCTCCTTCATATAGAAGCAGTAGATGATTTGTTCTCTATGTTTAAGAAACGCCTGAAGGACTAGAATATTCTAAATTGAAGAGAGAGAAAACCATGGCCTCTTTTTTCTTTAAAAGGATGGGCTTAATTTTTCCAAGGCTGATCTAGTTCCTCCCACTCATGCCATAGCACTTGGTTGCTTCCTCCAATTTTTTCCCATAACTCATGGCAACGTTGGCTCCAATGTTTGTAATTAGGAGCTTGAAAGGGAAAATCAGCAGACCCTGGAAAAACTAAATAAGTAACATGAGGAGAGCTCAATGGTCGATGTGTTGCACTAGATCGAGAATCAATAGCACGACAGATTCTCAAGGATGCTTCTCCAATTTTTGAAGAAGGACCAAGATCACCAACAATAGCTGGATAAAGTGTCCCATTGTAAAATACAATGGCATAGTCTCCTAACGAGGCTCCTCCTTCTTTTTTGTCCAACATAAACTTAGGCAGTACGATAAAAGGATCTGCTGAGCCGATGAGAAAACTCCAATGTTCTAATTCTTCTACTGTTCTTTGTAAGAAGAGAACCTGTTGTGCCTTTTTTCCTTCCTCTTCTAGAGTATTTTTTTCTTTATCGATGGATTCTTGAATTTTGGAAAGCTCTTCTTTAAGTTGCGCAATATTAGGATTGGGATGAAGTGAAGTTTTATTCCAACGATAGTTTGTTTGTGGTTGATAGGTTGAAGAGAGCTTTTCAAGTGGAATATTTCGATCACCATCAGAACCATCGGCATTCACATTCATGATTGCCTGAATCAAAAGAAGAGGAGTCTGCGTGAGTTGGTTGGTAAGAGTGAGGATTGTTTGACAGTCATAGAGTGATTCCCGCGATGATAGCTGGGTGAGCGAAGTGAGTTGACGTTCTAGAACTCTGATTTTATTCTCAAAAAGAGTGTCATAAAAAAAAGTGCTACCTTTCTTCTCCGGCAAGGAATAGGAAGAGAGCATTTCTCTGAGAGAGGGAAGGGCCATTGGCAGTTCTGGTGTTGCAAGAGAAAGATCTTCCATGGTTGTTGCAGGAGCTGGAATCTGAACATTTAAGGTAAGATTCAGTCGATAAGCCTCCGGATTAGCTGCCGTAGAGAGTGCACTTTTTTTCTCCTCAACGTGAGGAATAACAGAGGTTCTTAGCGTAGCTCCATTAGCTAATTTAAGAATATCACTTGGTTTGTGTAGCTGTGTAACTTCTGAATTGTTTTTTCTTTTTTGACAACCAGTCATGAAAAGAAAAAAAAGGAATAGTTCTAATAAGAAGAGCCAAAAAAATTCTTTTTTTTTCAAGGAAATGATTGATGAAATCTTCGTTTACAGAAAAACTTAAACTACCAACGTGAATGAAAACTAAATTGATAAATTCAGAAGTTTTCTTCAGGGATTTCTAGAGCTAGAAGGCCTAGCGAGGAGTCTTAGTTTTTAATGTTCTCTGGTTATGGTAATGCTCTAGGAGCTACTTTTTAAAACTCTCAAGTTGTTTTAAGCTCAAGACCATGAGCATATGTAAATTCTCTTAAGTTTGCCTTTGAAAAAGCGCAGCTACTGACCTGGATGATAAACTCCAGGAAGTATATCCAGGCCCATGAGCGTGATTTTATCAAGTCTTCCGGAGCATTTAAATTTACTATCTTTTTGATAGGTCATCAGCGCTGCTTTGAGATTGGCATCAGGCAATCCATTCAGAGGACCATTGTAGTAACCTAAGACTTTTAAATTTTCTTGAGCTCTACGCACAGTAGCAACTTGAATTTCTGGAGAAGCTGAAAGTAGAGGGCCTCCAATAAAGAGATCAGCTAATGCTTTGGGAGAAGGTGGTATGACTTGCTCATGCTTGCAGTAAGATGATTTCTGATTTGCTGAATAATCATGGTCTTGGGCAAGATCAATTCCAAGAGCTTCTTTGGTTGGAGGAGTCAATGTTCCAGTAGGGCGCAAATGATTAGCAATTTGAAATCGGCGAATAGCAGCACTTGTGGCGCTACCCATATTGCCGTCCATAGAACCGTTATAATAACCGAGTCTCGAGAGTGTTTGTTGAGCTAAGAGGATATTATTAGAAGCAACAAGAAATTCTGAAGTTGCCAAGAAAATCAATGCTACTAAAAAGGAATAAGTTATCGATTTCATAAAAATTAAGGATCTTTTCTCAATTTAACGGAAATAATCATAGAGAAGCAAAGGAACTTTTCAAGTAACGATCAGTCATTCCAGCAATATAATCACAAATCGCACGATGCTTACCCTCTTTCTCAAGACGCTCTAGAAAGCGAAGGCCAATGCGATGAGGATTTTCCTGAAAGTAGCGAAAAAGAACTTCGATTTTTCGACAAGCCTCCTCATTGCTAGTTGTTAGCATCGGATTTCTGTAAAAATGTTCGTAGAGAAAATAGCGCAACTCTCGATTCGCCTTCTGGTGAGATTTTGAAAAACCAAGAAGATGCTTGGGATGCTTTCGGACTTCCATAACAGAATGAAAATTTGCTCCTTCAAGAGCTTTTCTACTGTAAGCAAGTAGTTCTTCAACTTGCTTATTGATGAGACAGCGTAAAATCAATTTACGGTTCTTCTCTATGTTGCCAGTAGTAGCAAAATACGTTGATTGTTCTATAGCTTCTTCTTTTGCTTGAGCCCAAAGAGTCAAATTCTCCAATTCCCTAGGATCTAAAAGTCCTGCCTCCACTCCATCATCAAGATCATGACTATAGTAGGCGATTTCATCAGCAATATTGACTAGCTGTGCTTCCAGTGAGGGAGAGCAGTAGGTCACTCCTTCTGGAGTTACAAAGCGATGATGATGTTTTCTTAAGCCTTCAAGAACTTCGTAGGAGAGATTAAGTCCTGAGAAAGGCAAGTATCCCTCTTCTAAAAATTCTACAACACGTAAACTTTGTTCATTATGATCAAAACCTCCATGATCTTTCATGAGCTGCTGAAGCATTTTCTCTCCTGCATGTCCAAAAGGAGGATGTCCTAAATCGTGAGCAAGCGCAATTGCTTCACAAAGATCTTCGTTGAGTCGAAGAGCACGCGCTATTGTACGACTAATGGAGGCGACTTCGATTGTATGGGTCAGTCTTGTTCTGTAGTAATCACCTTGACCGTTGAGGAAGACTTGTGTTTTGCCATCTAGTCTTCGAAAGGCCGTGCTGTGAATAATTCTATCGCGATCCCGTTCAAAACAATTGCGAAAAGCATGCGGTTTCTCTAAAAAAGTCCTTCCCAGTGTTTCTGAGGAATGCTGGGCACAAGAGCGTAGAGAAGAAGTCATGACAATGGTAACTCAAAAGAAAGACTTTTTGAGTCCAGATGCTAGACATTGAAACGAAACTCAAGAACATCTCCATCCTGCACTTCATATTCTCTGCCTTCAATACGAAGTTTTCCCTGCTCGCGGCATTTGGAAGCAGAACCTAGGGTATTTAAGTCATCATATGCTATTGTTTCAGCAGCAATAAAGCCACGCTCAAAGTCAGAATGAATGACTCCTGCAGCTGCTGGTGCCTTATCTCCAGCACGAATTGTCCAAGCACGTGTTTCCTTAGGACCATAGGTAAAATAGGTTCTTAGTCCAAGAAGTTGATACGCTTTTCTAATGAGGAGGCCAACTCCACTGTCACTAATCCCAAGTCCAGCTAAATACTCCGCAGCATCTTCTGAAGGAAGCTCTGCAAGTTCACTCTCAATTTGAGCGCTAATAACAACAAGAGAGGTCCCAAAATTGTTCTTAGCATACTCCTCAACTTGCTGAACGTACTTGAATGCAGGGCGAGAAGTTTCCTCAAGATGAGCAAGATCATCTTCTTGCAAATTGGCTGCGAAAAGAATCGGCTTAGCACTTAAAAGATAAAAACTAGAAAGTAGTTTCTTCTCTTCCAGAGAGAGATCAGCACTGAGCGCAGGAGCTCCTGCATTGAGATGAGGAAGTAGTTTTTCACCAAGAGCTATTTCTGCCTTCGCTATTTTGTCACCACTCCGAGCTGCTTTTCTTTGTCGCTCCATTCGTTTTTGAATGGAAGCCATATCAGCTAGAATGAGTTCCGTGCTGATAATTTCAATGTCGCGAATGGGATCAACAGTTCCAGCAACATGATGGATATTTTCATTATCAAAGCAGCGAACAACTTGTATAATAGCATCAACTTCACGGATGTGGCCTAAAAATTGATTTCCTAAACCTTCTCCTTTGCTAGCTCCTTGGACCAAGCCTGCAATATCGACAACCTCAATGGCTGCTGGAATGATTTTCTGAGAATGGCTCAGTGTAGCCAAACGATCTAAGCGTGAATCGGGAACACTGACAATACCGATATTGGGTTCAATGGTACAGAATGGAAAATTGGCTGCTTCTGCTTTCCGACTGCGAGTTAGGGCATTGAAGAGAGTAGATTTTCCAACATTAGGGAGGCCAACAATTCCGACACGCAACATCAAAAAATGCTAATGTGTGCACTCTTGCGGGTAAAGGGTTAATTCAAGTTTTTATTACTTGATCGACTGCATAACTATCGATTATCTGCTACTGTTAAATAGTACGGCTCTCTCTACCATTCATTGAGAATTACTAATTTGTTGGTTATTGTTTTGATGAAATTAATAAAATAAGTATTTTCGCTTTCCTTGCATGATGAAACTTCCATCAATTATCAGTTATCTTGATCTGCTGCTTAAGACAGATTCGATCCACGATTATCCTCAAGCTCTCAATGGCCTGCAGCTTGAAAACAATGGTTTTATTGAGCGTATTGCTATGGCTGTGGATGCTTCTGCAGCTGTTATCCAGAAAGCAGTAGAAGAAAAAAACACACTTCTCCTAGTACATCATGGACTCTTCTGGAGTGGATTGCGACCTCTACGAGATTCTTTTTATCGAAAAATAAAATTGGCCATCGATGCTCAACTAGCAATTTACAGTTCACATTTGCCACTCGATCTTCATCCACTCTTTGGAAATAATATTCTCTTAGCTCAAGAGCTCGATCTTTTTAACTTGCAGCCTGCTTTTGAAATTGAAGGACAGTTCGTCGGATATATTGGTGAATGCATTCCAATGGCAAGAAACGAATTTTTAAAAAAAATAACAATTCTTCTGGGAAAAGCTCCAAATCTGGCTCCAGGCGGCCCTGAAATCATCGAAAAAGTCTTAGTTGTTAGTGGAGGAGCTGGCAATAGAGTGGCTGAAGCTTTTGCTTACGGTATTGATACATTTGTGACCGGAGAAGGAAGTCACTGGTCTTATCAGGAAGCTGAAGAATTAGGGATCAATCTGATTTATGCAGGTCATTATGCTACTGAAACTTTTGGTGTTAAAGCTCTAGGGAAGCATCTATCTGAATATTTTGAGCTTCCTTGCTCTTTTATTGATCATCCTAGTGGATTATAAAACGATCATGGAAGCAGCGATTATGCGCCAGCGATGGAATCATATTTTCTTTATTCACAGTAAGGTTGATCCAGTTGCACTACAACGGCACGTTCCCTTTGAGCTTGATTTGATAGAAGGAAATGCCCTCCTTTCCATTGTCCCCTTTCAGATGGATAAAATTTGTTTTTTAGGAGTTCCTCCTCTTCCTTTTTTTTCTCACTTATGGGAACTTAATCTTAGGACTTATGTAACTTTAGGAGGAGAGCGCGGTGTTTACTTTTTTACTTTAGATACCGATAGTCGTCTTGGTTGCTTTGTTGCAAACCGTTTTTTTCATCTTCCTTATCGAGTTTCAGAAATCAAAGCATCAGTAAGTAAAGAGAGATATCAATTCCAAAGCTACCGTCCCCCTTTTTCGTTTTCTCTTCAATTCCAATTTTCTGGTAAAAAGAAAAGTTTAACTCCTCTCAACCAATGGGCTACACAAAGAGATCGACTCTTTGTCAGAAAAGGAAAAAAAGTCTATGAGGGTCGTGTTCTTCATAAAGAATGGCCATTAGAAGAAGTATATAACATTTCTATAAAAGATCACTTCTCAACGCAACTTCCACTTTTATGCAACTTTGATCATCAAGAGGCTTGCTATGCTCGCCAGTTGGAAGTTGAATTTTTACCCTTTCGTCAACTTTCTATTTAGACTACTATTGTGAATTGTAGCTTTATCTCGCATGCCCTAGGACCAGTTGGGAGGGAGAAACCAGAGTTGAGGCTTACCTACATGACAGTGCAAAGAGCGACTGATTCCATTGCAGAGTGCGTTACTCATCCAGAAAAGAAGACGTGGTAGAAAGATCATAGTGGCTGCTATTATTTTATAATTTATTAAAGTAAAAGATTTTTAAAAGGGTTGAAAAGGGGACATCATCAACTTGCTCTTTTTCCTAAAAACTGAATTCTCAAATCCTCCGTTATTGTTGGATAGCATTTCGATTTTAACCTTGCTCTAGAGAAAGATTTCTGTACTGCTAGTGCACCCATTTCAATTTAATACGCTATATGGAAAATTTAGCAAGATTACTTAAGCGATTACTTAAACTTGGAATAGGATAAAAAATGGACTCAATCCAAGAGGGGACTTGTGAATCAGCAGCATTAAGATGATGAATTTTTATTAACAACGTCCTATATTCCTCTAAACTGACGCCTGCTTCCATCACACGGCGATCCACACGAAGATAATTCTTCCTAGAATAAAAAGGAAAAATAAAGAGCGCTAAAAAAAACCAGCTGCTTAAGAATGCAAGAAGCCAAAACCAGCGGTCCCAAAAAAAATGTCCCATGCTGATCATAGTTAATTGGGCAAGAAGTAAACCGATAAAACAGTATATGAGTGAGAGAAAGAAGCATTTTGAACGCTCGGAAGGATGATTTAAACATTCATCTCTCCAAATGAGAATTGCTAATTGAGTTGGTGAGAGATGTTCCAGAGAAGCAGAGCTAATCATATAGCGACGATACTTGCCCCCTCCAATGCTCCCTCCATTAAGTATTGAGCAGTCATGACTTTGATAAAAATAAAGTAAATGAGGGTTCTCTTTAATCGAAAAACCTCTTTTTAGGAGCTCCTGCTCTAATTCGCTTTGATATTGCAAGCTTGGAGAATATTTTCTTTTCAAGAGGGCAGGAATCCACTGGAAATGTTGGTTGTATAATTTCCAAGCAAGAAATAAGAGAAGGAAGTCAACAGTTAGTAAGAATGCCCAATGATGCCGTGAAAAATTCGAAGCACTAAGTGCAAGAAGAGCTCCCCCAAAAAGTTGAAGAGAAAAAACAACTGCTGACCCAGCTACCCAACTTGAGAACCAATTACTAAATGTCTCTGAGGTACGATTTCTATTTTTTTCAGAATAGAAACCGGTAAAACTATCCCAGCAAAAATTCAGAAAAAAAACAAAAAGGAAATAGCTTAGTAAAGTCCCTAGGATATGTTGCAAGGAGATAGGTGCAAAGGCGAGTGCTTCTCGATGAACTAAAAAATAAAAAAGCCAAGGCAAGAGTAAATTCCCAGCAATAGAGGTAATACCAAAGCAAATCCGTGCTTGAGCATAGGAAATGCAAGGAGGAGAAGATCGATTGTTGCTCATAGCAGATAGTGATTTTTATATCATTGTGGAAAAACGTCTAACCATTTCCTTCCAAATCTCTTCACCTTTTAAAATTTGAATTTCAATCCGTAAATAATAAATTGGAATTTCTAATTCGGTTAAACGAGGAATACGAACAGCATCTTTTTCTGTGGTTATAATCATTGATAAATTCCGTCGAGCACAACGCTGAACAAAGCGAGTAATTTCTTGAAGAGAGTAACGATGGTGATCTGCATAGCTTTGAGTAAGTAGAAGGTTAGCTCCTAAATGACGCAATCCCTGCTGAAAGCTCTCAGGAGAAGCAATGCCAGAGATCACTCCAATTTTTAATTGATAAAGTGCCGAGAGAGGAAGGGTTTCTCCACTGCTCAAGTGGCAGAGCTCAATAGGACGATGAGCAGTTTCTATAATCGCTGCAGTAGGATTGAATTTTCTAATACGTTGATAAAGTGGTGATAAATCGCCTCCAGTGCATTTTGTAATGATAATGTGAGTGGCTCGTCTCAAATTTTGAGGAGGTTCTCGAAGTGTTCCTCTTGGAATCAAAAATTCATTGCCAAAAGGAGCTTCTTGATCAATGAGAACAATATCAAAACGGTGGCGTAATTTGAGATATTGTAAACCATCATCAAGAAGTAGAAAATCACAGTGAAGATGTTTAATAGCGTAGGTGCTACTCTTTACTCGATCACGATCAACGAGTATAGTGACTTCTTTAAGGTTCTTAGCCAACATAAAGGGCTCATCACCTGCAGTACGAGAGTCTAAAAGTAGGGCTCCTCCTTCTGAAACAACTCTTGGAGCAAAAAAAGCTTCATTTTTCCTCAAGCGCATGAATAAGCGTTCTAACATCGGTTTGGGAACGCTCTTATAACCTCGACTTAGGATAGCAACACGTCGTCCATGTTCAGTAAGTTCTCTCGCTAACTTTTCCACAATGGGAGTTTTTCCAGTCCCTCCCATAGTGAGATTGCCGATACTCACAACAGGACAACCAATAAGATGTTGGCGAAAGATACGTGAACGATAAAGAGCTAAACGAAAGAAGACAATTTTCTCATAAAAATGAGAAATGATTTGTAGAATTCCTCGCAGCAGAGAAGCACATTTTCCACTGCGACGTTCCATGATAATCTCGATGGCTAACTGCTCGAGGTTTTCAAAAAATCGCCGCATATTGATAATAAATTTCGCTTGAGAGTTCTTCTAGATGGAAGCACTCTCCTAAGAACCTCTTTATGTTAAAATCTCGTTATGTTAATAAAAAAATAAGCAAAAAAGGAGCAATCTAGCGATCTAGCGTTGAGGTAAAACTTTAGCTCCTAAATTATCAACTTGAGTAACGCAACAATAACTTCCTGAAGGAGCAATCTGTTCAAAAGCTTCAACAACAGAAGCACTCACTTTTTTATTCTCGGCAAGTGCTATGATTGTTGAGCCTGAGCCACTGAGCCAACCACCGAGGGCTCCGGAAGATTCTGCAGCTCCTAATGCCTCGGAAAGATAGGGGATGAGGGGTTCGCGAAAAGGTTGATGCAATCGATCGTGAAAAGCTCCTCGTAAGAGTTCATACTTTCCAGTAGCAAAAGCAACAGCAACCACAGCTGCATTCGCAGCGTTTGTAGCAGCATCAGTGATGCTAATTGTATTAGGAAGAAGACTGCGAGCTGATTTTGTAGAAACAGAAAAATCAGGAATTAATAAAACAAACTGAAGTTCTGAGGAGAGCTCATAACGTAGTGGTGCTTGATAGGGACGTGCTATGGTAAAACCACCTAGAAGAGCCGCAGCTACATTATCAGCATGATCTTCTAGATCAGAGGCAAGAGTGTAAAGTTGCTCAGTAGCTAAAGGATGATTCGTGAGTTCATTGAGGGCAAGCAGAATGCCAAGGCGTACGGTGGCACTGCTTCCTAAACCACGCGAAGGAGGGATATCACCAGTAATTTCTACTGAAAATGGAAAAGGATCTGATTCTACTGTAGAAAAAAAGCGATTAGCTGTTTCTTCCATCATTTTTGGTAGTTTTTTTGGAGAATCTTTTTTGTGAATAGATAATTCATTAGTTAGCTGTAAGGCGACTCCGAAGCAGTCAAAACCGGGGCCAAGATTAGCGGAAGTTGCTGGAACACGAACAGTTGCTTGAGAATGTTTCATGGAAAGTAGTAAAGACCTTAGAAAATTACTCCAATAGGTCAAGAAAGTTTCTTTTTTTAAAGTAATTCTTTTTTCTTTTCCAGAAATGAGAGAAGAGTTATCGTGTCTCAGTTGTTTTTATTTTTCCTTAATTCTCAATGAATCACATAGCAATTGATCACGTAGCAAAAAAATGCCTCTCTAAGAGTCCTCAATACCTCTAAATTTTCTAACAAATTTTTAAAATGATTATTCATCAAGTTTCCCGCAGCTGGAGTATTGTTCTTGGTCTTCTCACTATTCTTCTCGGTATTATCGCTCTCTCTAATCAGTTTGTAGCAACAATAACTATAACAACATTTATTGGTATTATTCTTAGTTTTGGAGCTGCTGTTTCTCTGGTCAAAATTTTTAGTATTCATGGATGGCAACATCATTTTTGGTATCTTGTTGTAGCACTTGTCTACGGTATTGCCGGAATTCTCTTTATTGCTCGCCCTTTTCAAGCAGCAGTGGCGTTTACTTTTGTTTTAGGATGGGCTATTCTCATTAGTGGTATTTTTCGGATTTTTATGGCTTTTCGCCTACGTCACCATCAGGGAGTAGGTTGGGTTCTCTTTAGTGCTATTGTTTCTATTATTCTTGGAGCCCTTATTATTTCCCAATGGCCAGCCACAGGGCTCTACATGCTTGGACTTTTTCTAGGCATAGAGTTGATTTTCGCAGGGGCGGGCTGGCTTGGATTGGGACTTTCTACAGCTAAGTAAATAGTTTCTTCTATTGAAGAAAATTAGGTTTTTCTCTAAGTAACTTTATGATGAGAACAGCTTGTTTTCTACCAAAGGCTCTGATTTTGGTTCTGATTTTCTAATTAGTTGAGCGATGTAGTGAAGTTGATCAGCTGAAAGTTCTTGTTGGTTCGCTTCTACTTCTAAGAAAAAGGAAAAATTTTTTTTCTCACTGAGTTCTTTAAAAAATGATCGATACTCTCCAATAACAAGATCACTTCGGTCTTCGGGATGATGGTTGAGGATCATCCCAGCGCAATGACATCCATAGTGTTCAATAGCTTGAAGTGTTAGCAGAGCATGATTCATGGCTCCTAAACGATTGCGAACAACGACGAGCACAGGAAAGTTAATAGTACGAGCTAAACTAGCAATGGATTCATTCTCAGAGAGAAGTACAAGCCAGCCACCAGCTCCTTCAACAAGAAGTGAGGAATACTTCTTCTCTAGTAGATGAAAAGTAGATAAAGCCTGCTGCATGGAAAAAGGTTTCCCTTCTCTCTTGGCTGCATGATAAGGAGCCAGAGGAGTCTGGTAGTAAAGGGGCGTAATTTCCTCCAAAGAGAGTGTGTTCTCTGCTGCTAACTGTAATTGTAGAGAATCTTGGAGGCTTCCAGAAGCAATAGGTTTAATAGCTAGGGTAGGGAGGCCTAATTTTCTAAAGGTACGTGTTAATAAGGTTGTTACGTAAGTTTTACCAGCGTCAGTATCCGTAGCAGTAATAAAATATCTCATGGATTAACCAATTTTATCGTTTGCTTCTCAAGAGAAGTTCCTCATCGCTCTAAAATATAATTTCTCGAGTGGAGTGATAACTGTTCGACGATTATTTGAACTCCAAGGAAAGGATTGAAAAAGATTTCCTGAATGAATGAATGCAATTCGATCCACAATAGTATCAACATGAGTCAGTAAATGTGAGGTGAATAGAATTGTTGTTCCTGATTGTTTTAACTTTAAGAATAAATCGAATAACCAATTCAAGCCTAGAGGATCGAGCCCTGCTGTTGGTTCGTCTAGAATGAGAAGTTTTGGGTCATGAATGAGCGCTTGAGCAAGACCCAATCGCTGCTTCATCCCCTGAGAGTAAGCGGAGATAGGCAGCAAAGCCTTTTCTCTCAATTCAACTAAATCAAGTAATTTTTCTATTTTCTCAGGAAGGGGTTTTATAGAAGAAAGTTTTGCATAAAAAGCGAGTATCTCTTTTGCATTTAAAAAAGGTGGAAAAATAAAATGAGCTGGAAGAAAGCCTATTTTTTTTCGAGAGCTAGAAAGGTTAGCAGCAAGACCGTAGAGTTTTGCTTTTCCGTGAGTTGGAGAGAGAAGCCCCACTAAGATGTTAAGCAGTGTACTTTTTCCAGAACCATTAGGTCCTAAGAGCAGTGCAATTTCTCCTTCTAAAACATGCCAATTAATATCTCGTAGAGCCACCAGTGGTTTTTTCCAAAGAACAGGTCGAAATATCTTACTAACTCCAGAGAGTTCAATAGCGAATGATTGCTCCATGATTGAGCGAAAAATAAACTGCCTTGAATGATCGAGTGTACGACAAATAAGAGTCAGAGAAATGAGAAAGCGAAATCCTACAAAATTTTAAAACCATGTTCGAGAGGGGCTGATATTGTATGACAAGGGCTTTCCTCTTCAGCATGAATGTGACTCTGAAGGTGACTTTGACGAATCGCTACTAAAAAATCATTGACTTCATTACTCTCTCCTCGAGCTGCTAGTTCCACACGACCATCAGGTAAATTTTTTACATAACCAGTGATTTCGTAACCACGTGCCAGTTGAAGAACAGAAGCACGAAAACCGACTCCTTGAACTTTTCCTTCATATCGAATAAGACGTATGTTCATAAAAAATCGGGGCGACAGGATTCGAACCTGCGACATCTTGGTCCCAAACCAAGCGCTCTACCAAGCTGAGCTACGCCCCGCAAAAAGAAAATAAGCTAGCGATCTGTAAGAAAGAGTGCAAGGAAGGTTTTTAAAAAAACTATTTTCTCTCTTGCTATCCGACCAAGAGCATCATGTGATACAAAAAGTTGAATTTAAAAATTACTAAACTAACCATTTTAATGAGATTGACCATATTGATAAAACTTCTAATCCGTTTGTTTGCGTTCTTCTTCTTTTTTCTGTTTTTAGTTACAATCGCATTTAATGCTTATCTTATTCTCTCTGATATTAAAGAGAAGTCTCTCATAGAGGCTCAATCGATATTTGGAGGGCAATTCTCAGTAGGTTCCCTTTATTTTATTCCTTGGGCTGGTCTTTATTTTGAGGATGTCGCAATAACTCATCCAGCTAGTTCTACTCTTCTTCAAGCTTCTTCTCTTCGTGTTGGAACGTTGGGTATTCTTCGCTTTTTTAAGAATCAGAAGAATTGGAGTGGAGCATTGAGCATTAAAAAAATTCGCCTCAATGATCATCTTATTTTCAAAAAAATGACCGCAATTGTTCATAAGAAGAATCATCTTCTCTCCATTGATCCTTTGATTGCTAACCTTAAGCAAGGAAAAATCCAAGGTTCTCTTGATATTAATGAGAATGATTCAGGTTCCTGGCCCTATCAGGGAGAGTTTATTTTTCTTGATTTACCACTGAAAGAACTACTTTCAGAAACAACATCTCAACGTTATGTGAATGATGGTTTTCTTCGAGGTAAAACAGCATTTCAGGGAATCGCTGGAAAATCTCCATTCTTGAAAGGAGAAGGGAGTGTAGAGCTTTTGAAAGGAGAGTTAAAAACTGGAAACTTTTTTGGTGCTCTTAGTCATCTTCTGCCTATGGAAGAACTAGCACTCTTAAAATTAAAGGAAGCAACTACACGAGCAACCTACTCTCTAGATACCCTACATCTCCATTCATTACGGTTAATATCCGATCATCTCTCACTTAATGCTCATGGAGATCTTTCTTATGCAGGAGGTGTTGACCTGGAAGCTCAACTAGTGGTTGGAGGAAATTTAGCGACATATATAAAAGGAGTATTTCCTAATAATGCTGCTTTTACCATGAATGCGTCTGGCTATTGTGAAATTCCTTTTAGAATTAATGGCTCCGTGAACAATTTGCAGACCAATTTTCTAGAGAAAATCACTACTCCACTATTACCAAACAAAGTAAACCCTCTTTTAGAGCAACTCATTCATCGAGTTATTAAGTAATTTTAGAACAACTTTTATCAATGCGTATCATTGCCGGATCAGCCAAGGGGATTCTTCTTAAAAAGCCAGCATCACTTACTCGTCCAACTATGGATCGTGTGCGTGCTGCAATTTTCTCTATATTAGGAGATCGTTTGCCTTATACTACTGTTTTGGATCTTTTTGCTGGAACAGGAGCCATGGGAATTGAGGCCCTGAGTCGTGGAGCAGCAGAAGCTACTTTTGTTGATCACAATACTTGTTCTATTGAAATCATCAAAAAAAATCTTCTTACAACGCGACTTTATGGAGAAGTTCAGAAGATTGATGTTTTCAGCTATCTTCAACGTATTGGAGGAGCTTTTCATTTTGATCTTATTTTTGCAGATCCTCCTTATGCTGATCACGGAGGAAATAATTTAGCTGCCTCTCTACTCTCTTCTCCTTTTCTTCTAGCTGCAATGGCACCAGAAGCACTTCTTATTCTAGAGTGTCACAAGAATCAGTCTTTAGTACCTTCTTCGTTTTTGAGAATAATAGTAGATCGCATTTATGGCAGTACACGGATTCTCATGATGAGAAAGTTGGAGAAATAATCTGTGTTTGTTATGAAAAAACATCCTTTCAACTCATCAGTATTCTCTAAGAGAACACGAATAATCATTTTTTTATACAATCTTTTTTTTCCCGTTTTCTTTATCATTCTCCTCCCCAAGTACCTTCCAAGAATGTGGCGTCGCGGTGGGTACAAAGAATCTTTTTTGCAGCGTCTTGGTATTATTCATTCTTCAGTAGCTCAGCGTCTTGGAGAAGGACGTCTTTGGGTCCATGCAGCAAGTGTTGGAGAGACATTCCTTGCGCTTAAATTTATCCGTTTTTTCCACAATCACGATCCACAAGTTCGCTTTCTTCTTTCTGTAACAACAACTACTGGCCTTGCCATTGCTAAGCAAGAATCAAGTGAATGGTTAGAAATAATTGCAAGCCCTCTCGATTTTTTTCTAATCACCAATTCATTTTTAGATCGTTTCAAGCCATTAGCTCTTATTATGGTAGAAGGAGATCTTTGGGTTCAACGTCTTTGGTACTGTAAGCAAAAAGGAATTCTTACAGGCATCATTTCAGCTCGTCTTTCTCCACGCTCTGAGAGACGATTTCAGCGCTTTCGCGTCATCATAGCTCCGATTTACAATCTCCTTGACTTCATCGGTTTTCCCTCTAAGCATGAACAAGAACGTTGGAATCGTCTTGGCATTCACGCTCAAGATGCCTCTATCACAGGCAATATTAAATTTGATCAAGTGACTCATCGCAATCATTTGCTACCTGATGATTATCATACGATTTTTTCGCAACTGAAATGGAGTCCTTCTGATCCTATTTTTTTAGCTGGTAGCACTGCTAATCTTCTTGAAGAAGAGGAAATATTAAAAGCATGGCTTCGACTTCGGCTGGAGTTTCCTTTGCTTAGGCTGATTATTGTTCCTCGGCACGTAGAGAGACGACATGAACTTATTCAACTATTCGGGAAAAAGTCTCTTTCACTTGCACTTCGTTCTTCAGATTCCATTCCCCCTGCCGAAGCACTTTTACTTGATACTACTGGAGAATTACAATCTTGGTATTCTCTGGCAAATGTTGTTTTTATTGGCAAAAGTTTAGGAATGAATGCTGCTCGAGGCGGTCAAAATCTAGTAGAACCGCTCCTGCTAGGTGCTCCTGTTCTAGTAGGTCCTTTTATGGAAAATTTTCAGCCATTAACTTCAGATCTCATTAATATCCAAGGAGTTATTAGTGTTAGTAATGAAGAAGAAATTGTAGCAGCAGTAAAGTATTTATTACTCCATCCAGAAGAAGCTTCTCGTATGGTTGAACGAGCTTGCCAACTTTTAAAATCAGACCAAGGCGCTACTGAGAGAACCTGTAGCGCTCTTCTAAAGTTACTACCACTTTGATGATTTTTTCTTTTCTTTCTCAACGTAGAGCTTCTTTGGATGATCTTCCTAGACTCCTTGAACTATATGCCGACGATTCCTTGGGTTCTCAACGAGAGGTTCTCTCTACTTCCATAAGTTCTTCTTATCTTTCGGCTTTTAGAAAAATTGATGCTGACCCTAATCATTATCTTATGGTTGTTAATTTTCAAAAAGAAGAGAATGCTCGAGAGCATCTCGTGGCTACTTGCCATTTAACCTTGCTTCCCTCACTGACTTTTCATGGTACTTTGCGCTTACAAATTGAATCCGTAAGAGTACATTCCTCTTATCGAGGAAAGGGGATTGGAACTCAAATGATTCAATGGGCTATTGACTATGGAAAAATTCATGGTGCCCAACTAGTTCAGCTTACTACTAATAAAAAGCGTCCTGAAGCTTTAAGATTTTATAAGCGATTTGGATTTCAAGCTACTCATGAAGGAATGAAATTATTTATTGCGATAACGTGAACTACCTTTAAAAACAACAACTTCTTTTCTGATATCTAAAAACTTCATGAATGATAGAGGGATTATTATTAAAATATTTATGACAATCACAAAAAAAGAGCACTTAACATGCTTTTAGAAAAAGAATTTCAATTTTTTAAATATTGTAAAATTGATACTGAAGGCTGGATAAATCAAAGAAAGTAGAAGCAGCATTAAGAAATTGTTAGTATCACGTTCGAGAAAGCATTAACAAAAATAGCACCCTGGAAAATTATTCCTGCCAATTACAAATAGTATGCACGCATAGAATTCGCTAAAAGTGTTTTTAAAACAACCAATGAAAAACTAACATAAGACTCTATGTACTTTTTTATCTTTCGTACTCTCATCATGGGATTATGTGTATTTGTTGTAACTTCGTTAAGTTCTGGATGTCAATTTAAGAACCTTTGGTCATTACTATTAGTCGTTTTTTTGTTTGGAACACTTAGTAGTGCTATTTACTTTTTTTCTATTTTTCCTCGTATTCAGCCTATCGTTCGAAAAATATTCTTTTTCTATCCTCTGCTTAATACATTTCTGCTGATACTACTTTCCGTTTTAGTTCCGGGTTTTCACTTGGCAAGCTCTACAACAGCTCTGTGGCTTGGATTCTTAACTTCTATCATGTTCTCTTTACTCTACTTTTTTGCTTTCTATGGAAAAACTCATTCTTCAGTAGCAAAAAAAACAATAAAACAAGCTAAAGCTCGAGTTCTTACTAGATAAATCTTGTTTTTATTTTGAAATTAGTTCACAACAAAATAATGAAAAAATTATTCTTTCTTTGCTCTCTTATGCTCACCGTAATAGTAGTGCATGCTCAAGATTTATGGATGATGGATTATCAGAAAGCACTCGAACGTGCCCGCACAGAAAAAAAAGAAGTTCTTCTTGATTTTACAGGAAGCGATTGGTGTATTTGGTGTCAAAAACTGGAAAAAGATCTTTTCGATCAATCTTTATTTCAAAAATTTGCCAAAGAAAATTTGGTTCTTCTTAAAGTCGACTTTCCTCAAAATAAAGAGCAGAGTGATGTTTTGAAAAAGCAGAATGATCAACTACAAAAACAATATCGAGTAGAAGGTTTTCCAACTCTTATTTTACTCGATTCAGAAGGAAAGTTACTTCAACAAGCTTCTGGATACTTTCGTGGAGGCCCTCAAGCTTTTATCACTTGGGTAGAAAGTGCTCGTGGAGATAAGAGTAAATCGTCAAAAAGCTTTTAAATAACTTTTTAAACCACCATGAGTCCAAATTTTAATAAAATTGGAAATTTTAAAGTGTGAAATAGTAAATTTTCTTCTAGCTTGCTTTCTTTTTTCTTCATCATTACACTATTTGTTCTTTGTCCTGTGGTGTAATGGTAACACAGTGCCCTTTGGAGGCATTATTCATGGTTCGAGTCCATGCGGGACAGTTTCTAGTAGTTTTTGCTAGAACTTGAATAGAAGTCAGCTTAGCCCGAGAGGAGGAAAGAGTTTTTGACTTTCACTCAGAGATATGACTCATTAGTTTCTCCTTTCTTATTCTTCTAGTAGCATCGCCTCTCAACGAATAAGAACGATCTACCTTTCAACTTGGCTTTTATGAAACTTACGGCAGCAATTGCTCAGCAGCAGGTCCTCTCATCACAAATGAAACAAGGACTAGAGCTCTTAGAAGCTCCAATAATGGAGTTGGAGCATATGATTGCAACAGAGATGTTAGCCAATCCACTTCTAGAAGGAGAAGCTCCCCTCGAGTCTAATATTTCTGAGAAGAATGAAACAACATTTTTACAAGATGATCCCGCATGGATGGAATCAACAAACGATCAGCAAGCTCAAGAGAAACACCGTTATCTTTTAGAATCACATCCTTCTCAAAAAACACTTGCTAATGTTCTTGAGGCTCAAATGGTAACTTGGTCGCAAGACGATCGATTTCTTGCTCAGTCGATTGTTGGCAACTTGGATGAATGGGGATACTTGAAAACGACATGTTCAGAAGTTTCTTTACTATTAAATGCTTCAGAGCAACGAATTGAAGAAGTCTTAGAAAAAGTTCAGCAACTCGATCCACCTGGTGTTGCAGCTCGTGATCTTAAAGAGTGTCTTCTCATTCAGCTTCGAACACAGGGAAGAGAAAATAGTTTAGCTGCTAAAATTGTGGCTCATTATTTACCTGAACTTGCACGTCATCAGTATGAAGAAATTGCAAAAAAGCTACACTCTTCCCTCTTTGAAATACGTCAAGCAGTTCATTGTATAACTTCTTTAGAGCCTCATCCAGGGCGTCCTTACAAACAGTCTGAAGAAACAGTGATTATTCCTGATTTGATCGTTGTTGCAGAAAAAGGAGATTTTTCAGTTTTTCTTAATGAAGAGAGACTACCTCGAGTTCGGATTAATCAACATTATAAAGAAATGCTATCTTCACGTGCTCAAGATAAAGAACTACGCGATTATTTACGTGAAAAAATTCGTCTTGGAAAATCATTTATTCATCATTTAGAGCAACGAAAATTAACATTACTTGCCCTAGGGAATGAAATAGTACGTCGTCAAATAGATTTTTTTAAATATGGAACTTACGGTATTCATTCACTCACAATGGCTCAAGTAGCTGAATCTCTCGGAATGCATCTTACTACTATTAGTCGAGCTGTTGCTGGAAAAACAATAGATACCCCTGCAGGGATATTCTCATTACGATATTTTTTTACCACTGGTATTGAGCAAGAAAATGGAGCAAGTGTTAGTAGTGAAAAAATTAAATCATCACTTAAAAAAATCATTCAAGAAGAAGACAAGAGGCATCCACTCAGTGATCAAAAAATTGTTCTTCGTCTCAAGGAAGAGGAGATTCATGTTGCACGACGAACAATTGCAAACTATCGCGACCAACTTGGAATTTTACCGGCTAATTTGAGAAAAAAGTAGAAGCTCAATAAACTGAACTCACAACGAGTTTAGGTGCAAGGAAACAGAAGTATTGTTGATGACTTTATAAAAAAGCGGCAAAGCGATTCTTTTTTTGAAAAAAGTTGCAAAATTCAAAATGAAAAATGACACAGATTTTTCTAAGAAAAATTTTTTGAAAATGAAAATGCTCGAAATTGGTAGAAAGACTAAAAAAGATATCTTTGCTTTTTCAGAAAATGCTCACCAAGGACTTAAAAGAAAGCGTCATCGAGTTTTATTTTGAACAGGTGTGAGTACACAATCCATCAGTTTCGAAAAATATTGTAGATAGGATTGTACATTTTTAATCAAGTTGTAAGCCGATGTAGTGCCAGAAGAGAGGAGCAGAAGACCCTCAGTGTGTAGTAATAATCGAGAGCTCGAGCACCGAAATGACGCTGCAATGAGCGGCTGCAACGTTAGTGAAAATGCTATTAGTAGGGGAGGCCCATCAGTGAATAACAAATACTAGAGGGTGTGAGTAAAAAAGAAGCGAAGTGATGGTAGAGAAAACAGCTAGAGAATTTTTTCAAGCACTCTAGAAAATAATACCAGTTTGCACCCCTAAAATTAAAGCATTAGGAATACTTCCCAGCCCATTTGGGTTAACAATCCATTGTAGATCCGGTTGAACATAGAAGAAACGTGAAAAATTAATACGATAGCCTAGTTCGCTAACCATTTCGTAAGTTGGATCTTCATTACTGGTAGTTTCTAGAAATGAAGCGTAAGAAGAGCTAAAAGCCCCATAACCAATACCCATAATAGTAAAGTCATTTTTACGTCCTGGGATTAAACCAGTATAAATGGCTCCCCCTTTTGCTTGAAAAGTAACAACGGTATTTTCTGATTGAGGAGTATAGCCAAATTCTGTCCAAAGTAATAATCCAGCTTCAGTCAGTGGATTTGGGCGATAAACCATCTGATCAGCATGCCAATAAAATGCATAGGAATTAGCAAGGGAAGTATTACTTGTATATTGAGAAGTTCCTTCAGCATTGTAGTAAGCACCAACAAAGTAATGACCGGGGAAGCGCTTGAGCTGAGAGAGATCAACTGGTGTTTTGAATGATTTTTCTGATGTGGTGCCCTGGATTTTTGAAGAGGAACTATTTTTCTCTGCTCCTTGAAAAATCCAAGTATTTCCTGCCTTCCCAAATTCTGGATTCCAATCATATTGAGCAAAGTAAGAGGCCGTATCATCAGGATAAAAATTCCAATTAAGCCCATTAATTGAGGTCTTAGTGATTTGAAAAATACCAAGCCGTAGTTCTGTATCATGTGTCATTAAGATTTTGAGACGACTTGCCCAGCTTGTATTTGGATTCCATGTTGTTCTGATGTTTGTGGGGTTAGCTTGTAGTGTACCAACGTAATTGGAGAGGACAGGAGAGTTGTCAAACTCATCCATAGCTGCGAATCGACCAATATTAATATTGATACGATCGTGGTAGAAGAGTTGCTGATAGTAAAGATTCACCCACTTAATGGTGGTTCCCCCCACAGCTCCATTCACCAAAAAGAAATTCCCTACATTTTTACTAGAAAGATTATTTTTATCTCCACCATCTTGTTGCTCCACGCTCATAATGAAATGACCACCATGCCAACCGAATAGTTTTTCAGTATCCATTAAGCTGGTGATGGCGATATTGTCGATATAAGTCGAGCCTTTAGGATGAACTCCTCCTACGGGGTTGCCTGCAAAAATTGAAGTATATGTCGCCGAAAAATCAATGCCATGCTTGCTCAGCTCTTCACGGGGACCATTAACAAAGAGAGTACTACTGGAAGCAAACTGAAGCTCCTTAACTGTATGCGGCATAGCCGGCATCGTATTCTGCGGTGTGATGGGACGATTTGCAGGTGATCGAGGATCAAAGAGTTCGTTAACTAAGCTCTCCTCATCTTCATCTAATTTTGAGAGAAGATAATTCTCAACGGAAGCTTGCTTTTCTTGCTTTTTTTCATGAGCAAGTGAATCTTTCAAAGATTTTTTTGATGTCTCTGTAAAATCATTGTGAGAATTATTATTATTAGGACCAATCGTTGTAGCAGCAGCAAGAAGAAGAAACAATGGGAGGATCATTATAAAGAATTGTTAGAGAGTGATATTAGAGGTTGCTCAAAAATTCGAGATTGTGGTTAACATGCTCATCGACTCTTGGCAAGAGAAATTTTTAGAAAATGATTTTTCTTCTTTTCAAGAATGGCTTGAAGAGGAGAGAAGAGAGAACTATAACAACTTACTTTCATTAAATTTTCCCATGCAACTTTATAATCACCCTGAATTTGATCAGCATGAACATGTTTCTTTTTTCAGTTGTTCAAAAACCGGACTCAAGGCCATTATCGCCATTCATAATACTCATTTGGGACCTGCATTGGGAGGGTGTCGCATGTGGAAATATGCAACTGAAGAGCAGGCTCTTTATGATGTGTTGCGACTTTCCAAAGCCATGACTTATAAAGCTGCACTAGCGGGTATTCCCAGTGGTGGAGGAAAATCAGTCATTCTTGGGGATCCTAAAGCTGATAAAACAGCTGAAATGATGAAATCCATGGGGAGAGCAGTAGAAAATTTGGGAGGCCGCTACATTATTGCAGAAGATGTTGGAACCTCTGTTGAAGACATGAATTACATTCATCAAACCACTCAACATGTCACTGGAGTATTTCAAAACAATGAGGGATCTGGAGACCCTTCTCCAACGACCGCTTATGGCGTTTTCTTAGGTTTAAAGTCAGCCGTAAAACATCGTCTTCAAAAAGAGAGTCTCCATGGAGTTACCATCTCAGTGCAGGGACTAGGCCATGTCGGCTATCATCTCTGCAAATTACTCCATGCTGCTGGTGCTAAGCTTTATGTTTGTGATCTTGAGGAAGAGAAAGTATTACGTGCCGTTGATCAATTTGGAGCAATAGCTCTACCGCTTGATGAAATTTATGATCTCAAAGCGGATGTCTTTGCACCTTGTGCACTTGGATCTATCCTCAATGAAGCAACGATTCAACGTCTAAGAGTTAGTATTGTCGCAGGCGCAGCTAACAATCAACTAGAGAAGCTCGAAGATGGAGTTCTACTCAGTGAACGTTATATTCTCTATGCTCCTGATTATGTCATCAACGCAGCTGGCCTCATTCGTGTTTATTACGAATATGCCTCTAGTAGAGAGAATCCTTTTTCTGAAAAAAAAGTTATTGAGCATCTTGAAAAAATCCCCCAAAAATTGGAAATGATTTTCTCCTATGCCAATAAACATGGATTATCAACATCGGCAGCTGCTGATGCACTTGCAGAGGAAGTCTTTAAAGGAGATTCAGCTTCATTGCGATAGAACGTTGATCCCAATATATGTTCAATGAGAGCTGGTGCTAAAAAGGAAAATCATTTTTCTGATGTTGTTACTTTTGAAATTGACGATATTGCTTTTGGAGGGAGTGGTGTTGGTCGGCTAGATGGAGTCGTCTGCTTTATCAAAGGTGTTCTTCTTGGAGAACATATCCAAGGCCGAGTTATCAAGAAAAAATCACGTTTTTGGGAAGTAGAACTTCTAGAGGTTAAGGAGCAATCTCTTCATCGAGTAGAACCACCATGCCCTTATTTTCTTCAATGTGGGGGATGTGCTTATCAACATGTCGAGTATTCCCAACAATTAGTGATAAAAAGCAAACAACTCCACGATGCACTAAAACGGATTGCAGGAATTGAAAATCCTCCTCTTCGATCCATGGTTCCTTCACCTCAACCTTTCTACTACCGTAATCGTATCACTGTTCATGTACGTCATGGGGATGTTGGATTTTTTAAAGCAAAAGATGCTCAACTTATTCCCATTGATACTTGTTTACTTGCCTCTAAGGAGGTAAATTCGTTGCTTGCTCATTTAAAATTACAACGACCTCCAGATGGGGACTATCTTTTAGGAGAAAAACAACACTATGGAGGTTTTCGTCAAGTTAATAATGAAGTTGCTAAGCTTCTCTTAGAGGAAGTTAGAAAGTATATTCTTCGTTCTCCGAGGAAATTCTTGATAGATGCTTATTGTGGAGCTGGTTTTTTTTCTCATGCATTCGCTCCTTATTTTTCTAAGATTTTTGGGATTGAACGTTCAAGAGGTTCTATTTCATTGGCTCGTCGGGAAGCTGCTTTTAACGAAGTTTTTCAAGAGGGAAGTGTTGAAGAATTGCTTCCTCAAGCACTTGATACATTTCCTGCTCTTGCAACGATATTAATTTTAGATCCACCTTCAGAAGGTCTCTCCCAGCTCGTCCTCCATGCTATTTTAAATCATCCTCCTTCTATTGTGATTTATATTTCTTGCAATCCAACAACCTTGGCAAGAGATCTCAAACACCTTCTGAAAGTGTATCAACTTGAAGAATCTACTCCTTTAGATATGTTTCCACAAACAGCGGAAATAGAATCAGTCCATTTTTTAAAAAAACAAGTCGATGTTTACTAATATTGCAGGCTATCAATTCTCTTCACTGAGCAGATTACCAGCATTGAAGAAAAAATTAGAGCAGCGCTGCAAAGCCCTCGATTTAAAGGGAACTATTCTCATTTCAGAAGAAGGGATTAATTTTTTTCTAGCAGGTCTGAAAACAACGACTGATCTACTTCTTAATGATTTAAAACAACTTCCTGGTTGTGCTCAACTTCAAGTTAAGGAAAGCAGTAGTCAATATCAACCTTTTCGGCGCATGCTTGTAAAAATTAAAAAGGAGATTATTTCGCTGGGAATACCGAGCATTCATCCGGCTTCCTATACCTCTCGCAAAATTTCCCCTCATCAATTAAAAGAATGGCTCGATAAGAAAAGACCTCTTCTCCTTTTGGACACGCGTAACGATTATGAAATTCGTATGGGTACTTTTCATGGAGCCCATCGAGCTGGGATTACTCATTTTCGCTCTTTTGCTCAAGCAATTAAGAAATTACCTCCAGAATTAAAAGAACAAACAGTAGTTACTTTTTGTACTGGTGGTATTCGTTGTGAAAAAGGAGCTCCACTCCTCGAAGCTGAAGGATTTAAAAATGTTTTTCAACTCGAAGGAGGTATTCTCAATTATTTCAAAGAATGTGGAAATGCTCACTATCAAGGAGAGTGTTTTGTTTTTGACCAGCGCGTTGGTGTTGATGCAAATCTCCAAGAAACATCCTCGATTCTTTGTTTTCAATGCCAAATGCCCTTGAGCGCTACGGATCAAGAACACCAGCACTATGTTTTTAATAAAAGTTGTCCCTACTGTTTTGGAAAAGAGAAAAAAAAGAAAGTTCCTAAAACTCGTCGTACTAGAAAGCTCAAGAAAGCGCTTCGTCTAACTCATCACTCTTTATCTGTAAAATCATTGATTACTATTTTTTTTCTTTCTTTCTACTTTGCTCAACTTCTTCTTGGCGGTTCTGTCTCTTCCAAAGCCTACTTTTTAGATACAAATACTTGGCGCTTTTCAAGCATTCTTCCTTCCCCCGCTAATAAAGACTCTCAGGAACAAGCACGAGATCTCAATATCCTCAAGGATGCCATGGCAGCACGTACTAAGAAACAGCTCTTTCGTGCTTTAATCGCTTCTTCTGACACTGTTTTTGATTATGCTTCGGTTATTGACCCTCGATTCACCAGTAAACAACTTCCCTACACGGCAGATTTTTTTAAAAAGATAGATAACGATACTAACATTGCTATCCATGCTGCAAAAGAGGCGTTTCACCGTTTGCGTCCAGCCACTTGGGATGAGACTTCCAAGGAGGAAGGAAAACATCATGGCTATGCCTATCCAAGTGGACATTCAACAAGAGCTTTTCTTTGGGCTGGCTTACTAAGTGATCTTTTTCCAGAAAAAAAGAAAGAAATAGAAATAGAGGCCCGTACAAAAGCTTGGAATCGTGTCATTCTAGGACGTCATTACCCCGATGACGTTTATGGAGGCGAGCTTTATGGTCAATACTTAACAAAGCAGTTTTTAGAGAATCGACTTTTTCAACAAGATTGGGTTTTAGTCAAAGAAGAGGTTCAGAAGGTTCTAAATGCAAAGTAATGTCCTCGAGAGCTAGATTAGCACTAAGCAAGCGATTCTTGACTTCATGAGCAATGCTGTGACCTTGATGAACACTCAAATGTCCATCAACTCGAATATGTAAATCTGCTAACAGAGAAAGCCCACTTTTCCTGACACGACATTTTTCAGCACTTTGAACAGAAGGAACTTCACAAGCTAAGCGAATGATTTTTTTCTCTAGTTCATCAGAAACACGGGCATCCATCATTTCTTTAAAAGAAGTGCTTAATATTTCGGTAGCATTGTATAAAATAATACAACAAACAAGAAGAGCTGCCCAATCATCCGCATGGATATAGCAATGACCAGTAAAAGAAGAGATGGTAATACCCAAAAACGCTGTTAGCGAAATCATCACATCACACCGATGGTGCCACGCTTCAGCAATCATGGAAGTGCTATCAAGCTGATGGGATAACGTTTTTGAAAGTTGAAAAAATCCTTCTTTAAGTAATAAGGAGAAAAACAAAACAAAAAGAGTATATTTTGCTCTTGGGTGGAGCAAGGAAACTTCTCTCCAAGTCATAATGTTTCTAATACTCCAAAAAGCGATAATAACACCAGTTACTAGAAGAATAAGTGATCCAAGAAAAGCAGCGAGGGATTCTGCTTTGCCATGTCCATAAGGGTGCTCTTGATCTGGCGCTTGAGAAGCATATTTTAGAGCTCCCCAAGTCATCATGGAGGTAACAACATCGATAATGGAGTGAATACCATCGGCAATTAAAACACTAGAGTATCCCAACCACCCAGCGAGAGTTTTGAGGACTCCAAGGAAAATATTCAAAAAAATTCCTGCGAGTAAGAGACGTTGGGCAGCATGAAATTTAGATGTTAAACTAGATATCCTCATTTTTTATTTCACGAATATATTCCCTGACGGCAGCTTGGAGAGGTGTTGCAAGGTCTACTTTTGGCTTAACAAAAGAAGGTCTAAACCAAGGCTGTAGTCCTACTAAATCACTAAATACAAGTATTTGACCATCACAACAGGGACCACTGCCAATACCTATCGTTGGAATTGTTAATTCACGAGTCATCTGTGCTGATAGATGTGGTACAACAAGCTCTAGTACAAGAGCACTTGCTCCTGCTTCCTCGAGAGCATGAGCTTCCCGAAGTAAACGGGCTGCATCTTGAGGGGTTTTTCCTTTCATGGTATATTTTTTTTCAATCAAGATTTGTTGGCAAAGCATTCCTAGATGTGACATGACAGGAACTCCAGCAGCTACAATCGCTTTGATCTGTGCTATCAAGGCACCTTCTACCTTGATCATATCAGCTCCAGCAGCTTGAAGCCTTAAAGAAGATTCAACCGCATCCTCGATATCATCAGCTCTTCCAAAAGGTAAATCAGCAAGAAGAATACTACGTGAAGTAGCGCGTCGAACAGCTCGCAGATGATATTCGATATTTTCTAGAGTTACTTGAGTAGTGTCAGGATGCCCCAAGAAGACCATTCCAAGGGAATCACCAACTAAGATAACATCGATCCCTGATTCTTCTAGTAGTCGTGCTGTTGGATAGTCATAAGCCGTGAGGCAGGCTATTTTCTGCTGATTCATCTTAGCGTTCCTAAAAAAATCATTAATGGAAGTACTCCTGTTTTTATTCATATCCATATTGTTTTTCTAATAACAGTAAGTAAGAGTAAGCAGAGCTTGACCATCCAGGAAGGATAAGATGAGGATGAATTTCTACTAGCGGTTTGAGAACAAAGAGGCGTTGACGAATTCTTGGATGTGGTAGTTCTAATTTCTCTGTTACCAGCTCCATAGATCCATAGTAGAGCAAATCAAGATCAAGTGTTCGAGGAGCATGATAGGCATGAGAAGAAGGACGACCAGATTCTTCTTCTAGCTTTTGAAGAAAAAGCAGCAGTTCTTCAGCTGCAAGATCTGTTTCTAACTGGAGAACAGCGTTAAGAAAAAGAGGTGATCCTGGAGGACAATCTAGCGGGGTTGTTTGATAAAAAGAGGAAAGAAGAAATTTTTCTAAGGAGCCTCGATGTAATTTTTTTAGTCTCTCAATACTCCACATGAGAATATTCTTACTCTCACCAAGGTTAGAACCAAGAGCAATGCCAGCCTGCATAAAAAATCTTCTAGAATAATTTGAACACTTTTCTAAATAAGCCTTTGATCACGTTCATGAGGACTTAATGGCTGTAATTTTTAGTACAGAGATTCTCGTGAGAGCAAAAAGTTATTTGAGAATTAGTTTCTAAAACCTCATTTTTCAGAAAGATCGGACCTATTTTTGAAGCCCAAAACATCTTCCATGTCATAATAACCTGAGGGTTGTCCATGCAACCAAGCAGCTGCACGAAGCGCTCCTTTTGCATAGGCTTCTCGAGAAGAAGCACGGTAGGTTAGTTCCAAACGCTCTCCTAACGATCCCAAGAGCACGGTATGCTCCCCAATACAATCACCAGCTCGTATTGCATGGATTCCTATTTCGCTGGACGTACGTTGACCAGGAAGTCCATAACGTCCATGACGTGCCTCCGACTCGTATTCCAATCCTCGTGCCCTTGCAATGATCTCTGCTAGGTGACGTGCCGTTCCACTGGGAGCATCTTCTTTAAAGCGATGATGAAGCTCTAAAATTTCTGCATCATATGTTGCTCCTAAAATTTCAATGGCTTTTTTAGTTAGCCAAAAAAGGGTGTTGACCCCGATGCTGTAGTTGGGAGAGAACATCAGCGGAATTCTTGTAGAGGCATTTTCTATTTTTTTCCTCATTTCATTAGAATGACCAGTGGTCCCGATAAGAAGAGCTTTTTGTGCTTCTACACATTTTCCTAGCAGTTCCTCTGTCGCTTCTGGAGCTGTAAAATCGATGACAACATCGGCTTTTAGTAAGAAAGAGTCAATCTTCTCCTGAGAACCAAGAGATGCAAGAAGTTCTAAATTTTTTTCACTAGAGAGAGATTGAAGAAGAGCCTTACCCATTCTACCAAAAGCTCCATAAATAATGATTTTTGTCATCGATGATGTAATATTTCTTCGAGCTTTTGGAGTGTCGCTAGCAAAGTAGCCCGATGTTCTTTGCTGAGCGAAAGAAGTGGCAGACGAAATTCTTCTTCTAGTAAGCCGCGGAAAGCCATCACTGTTTTGATGGGGACTGGGTTTGTTTCAATAAAAAGGTCTCTAAAAAATGAGCTCAAACAACAATGAAGTTCTTCTGCTTCTTCGAGAAGTCCAGATTGAAACAGAGAAACAAGCTCGACAATGACTTTAGGAATAAAATTGGCAGCAACACTGATCACACCAAGTGCTCCTACTTTCAAAAAAGGCAAAGTCCACATATCATCTCCTGAGAGAATTTGAAAATGAGGAGGAAGAGATTCTCGTAGTTTGGCAATATGCTCAGTACTGGCATTGCAATCTTTAATAGCAATGATATTGGGACAGTCACTAGCTAGTCTCTCTGCAATGGGCAGTGTCAGTGAAATACCACAGCGACCAGGAGCATCGTAAATGACAATAGGAATGTTTACTGCATGAGCAACAGTCCTAAAATGTTCATAGACTCCTTGAGGAGAAGGTTTGTTGTAGTAGGGAAGCATCAGCATGACTGCATCAGCTCCAAGTCGTTCTGCCTCTTGGGTTGTTTCTCGCGTTTTTGAGGTCGAGTTAAAACCCGTACCAGCAATTACAAGAGCTCGTCCAGCCGTTGTTTTGATCGTTAGTTCAATAACACGAAGCTGCTCTTCATGTGTTAGTGTAGGAGATTCGCCTGTTGTTCCAGTAGGAACAAGACCATTGATACCAGCTGCTATTTGACGTTCAATCAGTTTGATCAAAGTAGTTTCATCAAGCGTACCTTGAGAGAAGGGAGTAACTAAGGCTGTATGAGCTCCTGCAAGTGAAAATTGTTTTCTCATGAATTCTTAAATACAAATACTCCCTTGAAAAACAAACTCTGCAGGCCCTCTGAGTGTGATTTCTGAAATTTTGGGAAGTGTTTTATTCTCGCTTGAAGGTTGAGAGAGAAAAGTAACTTCCAGTTTTTCTTGAGATTGAACAAGAACACTAATTGGAGAGGGGACTTTGTAGAGAAAATGATACAGGAGCGCTGCAGCCACAACACCAGTACCACAGGCAAGTGTCTCCCCTTCTACTCCACGTTCATAAGTACGAATAGCTAAAGAATGAGGTGCTAGAATTTGTATAAAATCGACATTAGTTCCAGCAGGGGAAAAATGTGGGTGATAGCGTAAGGTTCTTCCCACTTCTAGTACAGGAGCCCTCTGAAGATGATCAACAATAAGGAGAGCATGGGGAACACCCGTATTGATACTATGGATGTTGTGGTAGTTACCAACTCTTTGATGAAGCTTAACGGTATGAACTTCACTCATAAAAATTTTTACCTGATTCTCCATAAGTTCTCCTTGCAATAGGCCTGCCGCAGTTTCAAAAGTGATTTTTCCACTCGATTGCTTCAGCAGAGAAGCAACATAGCGAGTGAAGCAGCGAGCTCCGTTACCACACATTTCGGCTTCACGACCATCAGCGTTATAATAGCGCATACGGGCCTGAGCGCACGGAGAATCTGGTTTTTCAAAAATTAAGAGACCATCGGCACCAATACCACGATGCCGATGACAAAGTTGACTGATGAGCTGTTGATCGAAGAGGAAGTGCCCTTGACGATTATCCACTAGGATAAAATCATTGCCGGCTCCATCCATCTTCGTGAATTGAAGAAGCATAGCATCCAGCTTAACTTCTCCTTCACTCCTCAGTCACGTTTAAATTGCCTCTTTAAGAAAGATTAGCGTTGAACTTAAGAGTTCGCTGAAGCAAAAGCAGCAGCATGTGCATAACTTGAAAAAAGGCTTCTAGGTATAGCCATACTAGCCATGTTCACTACTGAATGATAAATGATACCAGCAGCAAAACCAACACCGGAACCTGCAGCTGCTCCTAGTCCAGCATAAAAAGGAACAGCAAGAATTCGAAAATATCGAATGCTCAGGTCCCTATCTTCCATTTGGTTGTATTCGATGAGACCATGAACCGCTCCAATAGTACCACCAAGAGCACCACCAATTATTGTATCCTCAATAATAGGGTTAACTGTATGAGTAAGAAGAGAACCAACAGTAGTTGTTTTGGCTCCAGTAGCTGCTGCAGCAAGACTACTTCCCATCAAAGAAAAAGAATGTCCTGATGCCATGCTCGATAGAACTCCACTAGAATGCAAGAGCGTAGCAAGAGGAAAAGAAAGTGTTCCTCCACTAGTAACATTCAATGCAGCTCCAAGAGCGATTCCACTGCCCAAGAGCAGCAATGCTGCTTGTTGTGAAATTCCCATCTGTTTTTCAAGAGCAGCAATCCATGTCTTGGTCTCACTTTTGAGTGTAGAATTAGTATCAAAAGCAAGAAGTGCTGCTTCTGCTTGTTTTAAAATATTAAGATGAGAGAGAGCAGCTGACTGATATTGTGTTAAATCAGATTTACATGATTGGAGAACGGCCAGCTGAAATTCTTTGATTCTTGCCTGTAGGTTTTTTACATACGCTACTGTTAATGGTTCTTCTCTTTTTCTTTCAGGATAAAAAAAGTCAGTTACTTCCTTTCCATAAAAACGAGTTAACTGATCGAGGAGAAAATCTTTGACTGCTTCATTGGAAGCTTCCATTTCCAGTGGTAGAGATTCGCTGCTTTGATAAGGCTCAATATTATTTTTTTCTTTATTGAAGACCAGGATGTCTGTTGGATTTTTTTGGGTATCAAGGAGAGGATTGTCCCAAAAGCAACAAAGGTTATGAACAACAATTTTCAAACCCTCTTTGAAAGCATCGCTTTGAATAAAAGTTTGACGTTCTAACTCTAAATCACTTCTAGAGGACTGGGGAGAGGAGAGAGCAAGATCATCAAATTGATGAGTTGCCGATGGCACTTGCTCAATGGAAGTGGTTTGGGCAAAGAGAGGGGAAGTATTCCTGATTTTTTGAGAATTTTTTTCTGCTTTTTCTTCTTCAAATCGACTTGGGAACTGATGTTGAATGTTCATGGTTGTTGAAGAATAAATGGAACGGCGTGTATTCAATGAAAAAACTTATTAGTGTAGTTTTTTAGTCAAAAATCTAACAATAAAAAAGAGGAATGACTATTGAATTTCAATCATGACTTTTAATAAAAAAAGAAGAGCTTTTAATTTCATGACACAAAAAATGAACAACCTCCAAGATCAGCAAGAGAAAAGTAGTTATCAAACTTTCTTCTCGCTCCGTCGTGACTTTGTTGCTGGCATCGTTGTTTTTTTAGTGGCTCTTCCTCTTTCACTCGGTATTGCGCTAGCTTCAGGAGCCCCTCTTTTTTCTGGAATTTTAGGCGGAATTGTTGGAGGCCTTCTTGTTGGCTTATTGAGCGGTTCTGCTGTTAGTGTGAGTGGTCCTTCTGCTGCACTTGCATCTATTGTTGCCCAACAAATCACGAAGCTCCATTCTTTCGAGGCTTTTTTATTAGCTGTTGTGGTTGCTGGCTTTCTCCAAGTAATCTTAGGAATATTGAAGAGTGGTCTTATAGCAGAATTTTTTCCTTCCAGCGTTCTCAAAGGATTGCTTGCTGCTACTGGAATTCTCATTGTACTAAAACAAATTCCACATCTCCTCGGCTATGATTCTATTCCTTTTGGAGATACTTTTTTCTTGGAAGGAAACGGAGAAAATACTTTTAGTGAGATTAGCTCTTCTTTTCTCCACATACAGATGGGAGCCCTCTTCATAGGTCTCTTTGCTCTTTCTTTTCTTTTGTTTGCAGAACGTTTCTCTTTTTTAAAAAAAGGATTTCTTCCTGCTCCACTTCTTGCAGTTTTAGGAGCAGTTACTCTTGGCTCACTCTTTCATCGAGCTGGAACTCCTTGGTCAATTAGCCCAAGTCATCTTGTTTCCGTACCACAAATCAATAATTTCACAGCGTTGATGAAAGCTTGGAAGCTTCCTGATTTCCAAAAAATTTTTTCTTCTGATATCTATGTGGCTGCTTTTCTTATTGCTACTAGTGCTAGTTTAGAAACATTATTAAATTTGAAGGCGGCTGATAAGATTGATCCACAACAGCGGCTTAGTCCTCCTAATCGAGAACTTCTTGCTCACGGTATTGCTAATATTCTCTTAGGACTCATGGGAGGCATCCCTATTACTAGTGCTATTGTTCGTAGCAGCACGAATATTAATGCTGGTGGAAGATCTCCTCTTGCTACTATCGTGCATGGTCTGCTTCTACTTGGATCAATCGTAATCATTCCTCATTGGATTAATCAAATTCCACTAGCAGTCTTAGCAGCTATTTTAATAGTAGTTGGAATAAAGCTAGCAAGGCCTGGACTCTTTTTGGCTATGTGGAGAGAGGGAGCAAATCAATTCGTTCCCTTTTTTGTTACTATTATTGCTATTATTTTTACAAATCTTCTATTTGGAATCTTAATTGGGTTAACGACTGGTTTATTTTTTGTTTTGTATAGCAATTTACGATTTTCTCCTTGGCGTCAAATCATCGAAAATAATGATTCTGAAAAATTACTTCGATTTCAATTTGGCAGCCATCTGAGTTTTTTAAACAAGCCTTTTCTCAATGAAGCACTTGACAAAATTCCTTCTGGCACGTACTTGCTCTTAGATGCTCATGCTTGTGAATATATCGATCCAGATATCCTAAGCTTTATTGACGACTATGTGCATGAAAAAGCTCCTATTCGCAATGTTCATGTTCATCTTTTAGGGTTTAGAGCGAAGTATGATTCGTTTTCAAAGGAAATAAATTCTACTATTCCTACTTAATGAAACGGGAAATCGATTTCTTCTAGCGATTCCCAGGGAAGCATTGTAGCAGTGCTCAAGAATAGAAATAGCCAACTACTGGAAATGATGTTGGTATTGAGAACGTTTTTTTACTTTAGCCCTACTCAACTACTTTGTAGCCTCAAGGAAATGTCCTCTTCTAAAATCGATTCCTCTCTTCATCAAACTCAAAAACCAGACTGGATTAAGGTACGTCTCCCTTCTAACCCAGTTTTTTTTTCTACAAAAGCACTTATTTCCGATTTGCGATTACACACTGTTTGTGAAAGCGCTCAGTGTCCCAATCGTTGGGAATGTTGGAGTGGGGGGACTGCTACCTTTATGATTGCTGGTGATCGTTGTACACGTGCTTGTGGTTTTTGTGCTGTCGACACTGCAAAGCCCCTTCCTCTTGAGGAAGACGAGCCGGAACGTGTTGCCAAAGCTATTGCACGAATGAAGTTGAAGCATGTTGTTATTACTGCTGTTGCTCGTGATGATTTAAAGGATGGGGGAGCACTTCATTTCGCAAAAACAATTCAGGCTATTCGTGAAATCGACTCAACCATCGTCATTGAGATCCTAACTCCCGATTTTAATGGAAAAAAAGACTCTCTCCAAACGGTTATCAATGCTCGTCCTGATGTTTTTAATCATAACTTAGAAACCATCGAACGTCTTACTCCCCTCGTACGTTCTCGAGCAAAATATCGTCTTTCTCTTACTTTTTTAAAAAAGGCTCATCAACTTAGCAAAATTGCAGGAATGCGTATGTCCACCAAAAGTGGATTGATGCTTGGCTTAGGTGAAGAAGAATCAGAAATTTTTCAAGCAATGGATGACCTGTTAGAAGCTCAAGTGACTGTTTTAACATTGGGTCAATACTTACGCCCCACTGCTAAACACCTCCCAGTTGTTGAATACATCAGGCCAGAAATATTTGATTTCTATGGTGAAGTTGCCCGTCGCAAAGGATTTCATTATGTAGCAAGTGGTCCGCTGGTGAGAAGTTCCTATCACGCTTCTGATTTTAATCCTCATGTTATTGGAAAAAGTTAGAAATCAATTCACATCAGCAAAATGATGATGACAATCCATTATTTTTTCGCTATATTCAATCGCCTATTATGCAACGAAAAAGTGCTTTTTCTCGCCGACTTCCTGACCTCGTTACCGAGGAATTAATTGCTGTTCTTACAAAAAAGGGAACTTCTTTTGAATTCAAGCAACTCTTTGATATCATTTATGAGCGTCTTAAAAAACGTAATGCAACAAGTGGTGGTGAGGAAATGCTTCGATTGAGAACTTACGAAAAACTTCAACACCTTGTTTCTCGCGGTATGGTTAAGAAAACAGGAAAAAAATACAAGGGATTGGCATCTCTTGCTACAGCACTAGCTTCCTCAGAATCTTTTGCTGCTAAGTAGGGATTCTCTCGATAAGGTTTCACAGTGGACTAAGAGAAGTGAAAAGGAATTAAAAAATTCTAAATTACTATTGCTCCTCAAGTTATTCTAGCAATAGAGAAATTTTACTCACTCTTTATCGTAGTTTTTTTAGAAAATAGCTTTGCTCATTCGTACCTTTAGATAGCATTTCCCTATCTACTCTTGTTTCTTACCCCCCCTTTTTCTCTCTCTTTTTTATAACTTCAAAATAACTCTCTAAAAGCTCTCAAAATTATGATTGATACTTACGGTGCTCTTCTTCTTCACGTCCTTATTGCTCTTGGCTTCGCTCTTTCAATTTGGCTTGCTAGTTTTCTTTTAGGAAGAGTCGGGATAGCTCTTGGTGTTAAAAATACAGCTTATGAATGTGGAATGATTCCGAAGATGACTATTCAACCACGCTTTAGTGTTAAGTTTTATTTGGTAGCAATGCTTTTTATTCTTTTTGATATTGAAGTTGTTTTTATGGTTCCTTGGGCTGTTTGCTATCGTGAATTTATTGCTCAACATGGTCCTATTATTTTAGGAAGTATGGCTAGTTTTGTTTCGCTACTGATGATCGGTTATCTTTATGCAATTAAAAAAGGAGCCCTTGAGTGGACAAAATAACAACCACTTCAACAGATTGTATCTTCCAGAACCCTTGAGAAAATCTTTCGATATGGAAGGATGGCTGAGTCCGGTTGAAGGCACTCGACTCGAAATCGAGCGTAGGATTAAACCTACCGTGGGTTCGAATCCCACTCCTTCCGCCAAATCTTTTCATGCGTATGTTTAGCTTTAATAATACATGGAATAGTGAATTTTAAAAAAATCCTCATCCCCTCACTGCAAGCTGCAGTAACTTTTCTTTTGCTCTATTGGATTTTTCGTCATCCAGGGAAACGAGAGCAAATGCTCCTGGCACTTCGATATGCTAACCTTTGGTGGCTCATTCCCGGTTTTCTTTCTTTTGGAATCGTACTTATTTTCTCTGCTATGCGATGGCGTTTATTACTCTCTGTTCAAAAAATTGACTTCGGTTGGAAGAGAACTTTTCATCTCGTCATGATTGGCATGTTCTTTAATCTCTT
Organism: bacterium; assembly: GCA_021849805.1. Lineage (GTDB taxonomy): Bacteria > Verrucomicrobiota > Verrucomicrobiia > Chthoniobacterales > UBA6821 > CAIWMF01. Next base: position 260,143 of record JAJZSL010000001.1, on the reverse strand, counting down.
CTTACTAGGATCTGTTGGAGGAGATGTTTTGAAAATTTTTTATGCGATGAAAGAAGTGCCTAGAAAGAAAACAGGTGTTCTACTGAGCATTCTCCTCGATCGTTTAGTAGGTATGTTTTCACTTATGCTCGTAACTTTTGCTGTTTGTTTTTTCTCTCTTCATCAACTGTTACTCAATCCGATGACCAGCGGAATCTTCAGTACAATCATAGTAGTTTTTGGAGGCTTTATTCTTTTTGTACTCTTTATTCTAATATCAAATCACTTTCATCTCTGGAATCGTCTTCCTACTTGGATTCCAGCTCACCGCTCTCTTCTTGATTTTGCAACAGCCCTCTCTTCTTATGCATCAAAAACGAGAGTGCTTTTTCAAGCGACTCTTTGCTCGCTGATTATGAGTCTTTTTTTAATAGGATCAGTTATTTTCTCAGCTTATTCATTTTCTAATATCCCTGGATCACCAGGAGCAGTGCCGATGATTGTCGTGATGCCTATTGTTAATACAATTTGCAACATTCCCATTAGTCTTAGTGGTATTGGTGTTCGTGAAAGTCTTTTTGAAACGCTCCTCAGTACACTCTATGGAACACCCAAATCGCTTGCAGTATTAATTTCATTAACAAGTTTCTCTCTCATTGCTGCTTGGAGTCTTCTAGGTGGACTTTTCTATCTTTTCTATTCCCCTACATCAGGAAGCTATGCTTCGCTCGATGAGATGGAAGATGAAGTAGAGCTAGTAGAGAAAAAAGTAGAAACGCGTGCAGAGAAAATTTGCTAACTTGTGAAAACCCCTCGTGTCATCATGAGTATTGATGGAAAAATCGTTAGCGACCCATTATTATTGAAGCAGTTTAACCTAGCACCCAGTCATGATCTTTTAGAAAACTGGAATTGGAAAAATACCAAAAAATTGATCGTTATTCTTCTACCTCTCCTTATAGGAGGAAAAAATAATCCAACACTTCTGGGAAGATCAGGAGAATTTTTAGAAAATCCACTTCAATTTTCTCTTTTTAAAAAGAAAGTTAAAAAAAGAATTTGTTACCTAGAATATCGTTGTTTCTGAGTGATGAATCTTCTTTAAAAATTCGCCAATCAATTACTCAGAGTCGACTCATGAAACAGAAAAAGTGGTGGAGCTTCATTAATTTCTACTATGCTCTCAAAGGGATTCTCTTTTTGATAAGAACGGAACGCAATGCACTAGTTTATACTATTGTGAGCATTGCTATTTTTATTCTCGGTTTTATTCTTCATCTTTGTTTTTTAGAATGGAGCATGATGGTTTTGGCAATGAGTCTAGTTTGGATGGCAGAAGCATTCAATACAGCCATTGAGCTTCTTGCTGATGAAATCAGCGAAGAGAAGAGAGAGCGTCTCGGAAAAATAAAAGATGTTGCTGCCGGAGCTGTTCTCTTGGTTGCTTTAGGAGCTCTAGGAGTAGGTCTATTTATTTTCTTGCCTCATTTTTTTCCTCTATTCCATAGTAGTTTTCCTATTGAGAGGAAAAGTTTTCTGCAAATATTTTCAGCAATCTTTATCTAAAATAATCCTGAGATTCCAGGTCGTTGATAGCGGAAACCACTGAGTGGTGGTGTTGAAAGCATGGCGTGACCAAGTCCAAGAAACTGAAATTGTCGTCCCATTGTTTCTGGATGTAACAATGTTTGTAGCGATCTAAGTTCCTTTTTCCTAGAAGCAGTAGGCATTTCTTCTTCTAATGATTTCAGCCATTGATGAGCAATCCCCATTAAAAAGTGGTGCTGATCGCTGAACCCAAGGAGACTCCAATTTTGTTGAAGAGCTGTTTGAGCAAGTGCTCCAAAATTAACATGAACACTAATATCTCGCTCTCCTGGCTTTTCTAGCGGGTTATTAAAACGCTGATGTTTTTGATAACAAGCGATGCTTCCTTCAGCTCGATAGGGAGCAAATTGGCTAGACCCTACGTAACCATAATCTGCAATCAGTATCATTCCTCGTTTTAGTTTTTTTGCTATTTCAGCAAGCCATGAGCTAATACCCAAGCGGATTTCACATAGAAATCCAGGAGATAGAGAACGTGGCAGAGTTACTGCTATTCGCTCTAACTCCTCTTCTTCAATAGGAGCATGGAGCCAAGAGTAGCTTTTTTGATCTTCTTCTTCACAAACGCGCTGCTCGAGCCATTGCTCTCCGTTCCAGGTGAGTAAATGAACCGGAAAAGCATCAATGAGCTCATTGGAGAAATGGATTCCTTCCCAAGGAGGAAGCTCACATAAATAAGAGAACCAGTAAACGTTACTAAATTCTCTCAATCGCTCTTGCTGTCTTTTCCGAAGGATAGGGAAAGGTTCTACAATAATATAACTTGTAGAAGAAAAAAGTGCAGGAGAGTTCCTAAGCTCTTCTAAAATATCCTGTGCGAGCATTCCATCATGAGCTCCTTGCTCTACAATGCAGAAAGGAGATGGTTTGTTGAGCTTTTCCCAAAGGTCATCAATAAAGAGAGCAATCATTTTTCCATAAATTTTTCCAATACTCACATTAGTAAAAAAATCGCCATTTCGACCAAGAGCGGCTTTCCCTGAGGCATAGTAACCAGTTTTGGGATCATAGAGCGCCTTCTCCATGAAATGAGCAAAGGAAAATGAGGACATGAACTCTATTTTTTTTCTCTCCAGTAGAACATCATTCCAATTCCTAAACAAATCCCCAGTGATCCGATCCATTTGAGCAACCATCCCGGATCATAGAGGACTTGAAGTGTTGTTTCTTGAGGGTTTTGAGGATTCCACTGAGCTTGTGAAAATTTGTAATTGATTCCTGTTATGTTGGCTATTATTCCACCAGGAAAACTAGCTGGATGATTCATCCGAATAGATCGATCAAAAAAATCATTTTTTTTCTGATCATGAAAACGAACGATAGCTTGAAAATCCCCCGGTGTTTCTGTTCCTTCATCGCGAGGAATTTTGAAATCAAGAAGCTCAATAGAAAAAGGAATTGGGCGTAATTCCAGTCCATAACCGACACGAATAAGAAGATCGTTAAGAAACAATGAAGTGATTTCTCCTGAAGCTACCCATGTTGATTTGCTACTTAATCCATGCTCATCTTGAAGAAAAGCATGAAATCCAGGGATAGTTGATGTACTCTTTTTTTGAGAAGTTTCAGTTGAAATACTCGGTAGTACCGAAAAAGCAATTTTCTCATGATGTCCGCTTTCAAGTAGCTCAAGCTGCCAATCTGCCCAACCAAGAGGAATCTTTTCTCGAGGATGAAGTGTTCCGCTTTTTTCAACTGACTGGTGGCGTCCAAGCGTAAAATGAACATTATTGTTTTCTGGATCAAGAGCGAGTCTTAGCCACGGTTGATAACCAGTAGGAGGAACCATTCCCTGAGTATTTAGAGAGGGAGTTGACCATGTTTTTGGGAATGGAAAGTGAATTGTTTTTTCCTCTTGGAAGGGAGGAAAGAGTGATTTTTCTGAGCTCATGAAGTCGATTGTTGCAAGACCAAAAAAATCAAAATGAGCACTTTCACTTTCTCCTAAGCCTAAGGCAACATGATATTCTTGATGAAGAGCTTGGCTGCTAAGCTGTAAAAGAAGGGCGCAATGTTCCTCCTCTTGATTGGTTTTGATGAGCTCTGGTTTTTCTTCCAGTGTTTCACTCCATCCATCAATGATGAGTTGAAGAGGGGTTCCAGGAATCGGTAGTTTTAGAAGATGAGTTGGGGAGGGGCGCGCTAGCGTCGCATCAAAGGGAAGGAGATAAAGTCGATCATTCAGCGGAGTTTCTATTTCTAGAACACTATGATTTGTTGTGATTTTCTTAACAGGCTGACTATGTACCTGGAGAGTAACATTGCCTTCAAATCCAAGCTTTGAGCCTATTGCTGCACCAAGGAGAAGAAGAATAATTCCATAATGAGTGATTACAAAACCTAAGTGCTTCCTCTGCCAAGGCCAGCGAGTAAGAGTAACGGCAAAAAGATTCAAGCAAAGCAAAGCCAGCCAAGCTAAAAACCAAGGAGCCTTATAGATCAGGGCATGTGCTACTTTACTATTAGCATGAGATTCCGTAAATGTTGCTATGGCACAAGCAAGAGCAATAGTGGCAAGGAGAAGCAGAGCAAATGGCAAGGAGCCCAAAAGATGAATGATTTGCCAGAGGAGAGATTTTTTTTGACGCTCGAGAATCAATTTTTGACGTGTCAACTTAGCGCTTGAAGATGGGAGGTTTGAGGATGCCTTTTTCTCTGAATTCATGAACGAGAAATCATAGCTGAGAGAAGCTCAATCTGCTATTGTGAATCTATTATTTTTAACATATTTTCTATTTTTATCAAAGCCATGGATCAAATAATACAGCATTGGATTAATCGCGAAATGACCTCTCCACTCATGGATCAGGTCATGGCAATTATTACTAGTTTCACTTTTTGGCGTCCTCTACTTCTCATAGCTCTTGTTAGTGTTCTTTTCTTGGGTCGCTTTCGTGCACGCATGATGTTGCTCACTCTTTTTATAACGATTGGTATTACTGATGGTCTTGTTGTTAGAAGTGTCAAACACTTAGTAGGGCGTCCTCGCCCATTTCAAGTAGAAGCAGGAACTCGTGTGCTCCAGCTGACATCAACATCAGTTCCGCTAAAAGCACTTTTTTTACCACTAAACATCAGTTATCCAAGCACCCCACCTCCCAATACTAAAGTACGGGGAGTCTCTTTTCCCTCTTCTCATAGCGCTAACATATTTTTATTAGCAACAGTGCTTTTTTTATTTTATCGACGCTTGGGTCTTCTCTTTTATTTAGTAGCGCTGCTAGTAGCTTACTCGCGAATTTATACTGGGATGCATTGGCCTCTCGATGTGCTTGTTGGATCTTTTGTAGGAATTGCTGATGGAGTTCTTGTTACTTTTATGATGAACCAACTTTGGAGAAAATGGGGAAACCGCATAGCTCCAAGACTTGCTGAGCGCTATCCTCTCCTAACTACAATACCTTTTATCAATATTTATTAGAAAAGTGGTATGACTTTGTTGACTCCTCTGATTGATATTTTATGAACAACTTTCCCACTGACTCTTCCAGAGAGCATCAATCTTCAATAGGTTCTCATTCGCTGCTTCCAGAGGTTGAAGAAGCAACTTCTCTTCTTCGTCATCTAGGGAACCGCCTTTTAACTGGTGTTGTTGTCGCCATACCGATCATTGTGACAATTTTCGTCCTCAATGTTTCCTATAATTTTATTAATGGAGTAACAGCTCCACTTTATCGGGCCATCAAAATCAATATCCCTGGACTTGGTTTTATTACGACACTCTTGATTTTAATGCTCATTGGGTTTATGGCTTCACATGTTGTTGGAAGCAAAATTTTGCAGTTCTTTGAGTCTTTTATTGGGCGTCTTCCACTTGTTGCTCAAATATACGGAGTGGTAAAGCAAGCCCTTGAGTCCTTTAAAACGATAAAATCAACAGAAAATTTTAAGCGTGTTGCCTATGTAGAGTGTCCCTCAACAGGCTGCATGCTTGTTGGTTACGTAACAGGGCAAATTGTAGAACCTAATTTGGGAGGTGCAATGACAATGGTTTTTGTTCCGCATTCACCGAATCCTTTGACTGGGTTTTTAATTATTGTTGAAAATCATAAAGTAGTTGAAAGCACCTTGACACTTGAGCAAGTTACCAAACTCATTATGTCTGCTGGATTAGTGGCTCCTACCATTAAAAGCAAGGAAGAAATTTGCTAAATCTTCTCTTTTTTTTAGATTTATTTCTTTTTCAAAGAGACTGTTTTTTAAGAAAAAAACTTTTTCAATGCTTGATTTTTTGATTATTGATTAAATAAACTTAGTATAAGTTTGGTTTTAATTCAGGAATAGGGCACAGCAAAAAAGGGAAATAATGGAAAAGGCATTGCGCGGCAATGAGAATGATAAATTTATAATTCTCTAATTTGGAAGCAGGTCAACTCAGTGGTTTGAATAATAGCTGAAATCTAATTAGTCAATATATCACAATGAGAAAACAACAATGAATTTGGCGCTACATGGAATTTTTTAGACTAAAGAACTTAAGAAAATATTGATTTTCGAAATCACTTCATTTGATTTTTAAAATCACTCTTGAAACCGTTTAAAATCATGAATATAAAAACCTCTATCTTCTCTTATTTCCTGTCTTATAGAGCCAAAAGAGCATTATTTAATTTAAACATTGTTACAGCAGCATCTGCTTATTCCCAAGTGAGGAGACTGTTCTTGCTCCTTCTCTTCTTCGTGATTTTAGAATCTTATTCACTTCTTTTCGCTTCAACCGTTTCTAAAGTCGATGACAACAGACCACTAGAATCTGAAGATTCTTCATCATCATTGATCCTACTCAGTGATCAACGAGCAATTATAAAAGATCCTATTTCTGTTCGAAGCATTTTTCCTGTTTTGACTCAATTTGCTCGTTCAGAAAAAGGACATCAGGCTTTTTATCGACAAGAAATGGAAAACCAGATTCTCTGTTGGAATACCAGTCAAGGCTATCACTATAGCATTCTTCCCGGAGAAGAAGATAAGCCTCTTCTCAATGCTCCTACTGAATTGATTCAACTTTTTTGTGGGATACTTAGTCAGCAAAATTCCGACTATGATTACCAAGCTGCAACTAAAGGAGAATTAGCCGTAATAGGGTTCAATCAGGATGCTTACTCTTGGATTATGCTTGAACAGAAAAAGGAGCCTTCTCTTTCTTCACGCTCCATGAATAGTGATTCAGAAGAGCCCTTCTCTCCTCCCTTAGCAAAGGCAAGTACAAAAGACTCCAAAAATCAATCATGGTTTCCATTATGGTGGTTTACTGGTGCCTCTTCCTCAAGTAATGCTACTATTGCTTCCGCAGTAAAAACAGCATCGTCAACTACAGCTGATAGGACTGCCCTAAAAACAGGAGCTGAAGATGCTTTGATATCAGGGGTTGAAGTTCTAGGAGAAGGTGCTGCCTTATCCGCTTTGGCAGCTACATTAGCACCTGAACTAGCTGCACTAGCAGTAGGAGAGGGAGCAATTCTAGGAGGAGAAGCAGCACTAGCAGAACTGGAAACTGTAGAAACATCGTCAGGTTTTTCTAAGTGGATTGGAACAACATTCTCAAAATTAGCAAAAAATGCTACTGATCTTAGTAGAGGAAAACTTTGTTCTGTTTCCCCCGAACCAATTTTAGAAAAAGTGGAAACAGAAGCTACTCAATCATTCAAATTACTTTTTCAACCTATTGATGAAACAGGAATATCGCCTCTAAGTGATGTAGAGAGAGATCGGCTTTCTGATGCATTACTTGCAAAAGCCAAAGCAATTATTGATCAACCAACTTCATCTCTTTCACGTATTCCCTCATCCAGCAGTCTTCTAGGAGCAGGTGATGAGCACGAGTATGAGTTTGTAGATTGGAATCATTTTTAGTAGGGTGCCCGAAGACTCTTTCTCTGGTTATCAATACCAGTTATCCCCGGCGGGAATCGAACCCACATCAAAGGTTTAGGAAACCTCTATTCTATCCGTTGAACTACGGGGACAAAAATTTCTTTTCTAATTCTATCAGCTCTTTGGTGAATATGTTGGCAGAGCTTTTTGAAGAATTAACGACTCCACTCCAACATTTTTCTCAAAGGTCCTTCTGCAGCTACTTGCAACTCCTGGGGGAGAGTAATTTCTGGTCTTCTATCGCGAAGAGCAAGATAGAGTTTCTCTAGTGTGTTCATCTTCATGAATCGACACTGAGCACAGGCACAATGATCCGTTGGTCCAGGAATAAAAATTTTGTTGGGAATCTCACGGCGAAGGCGATGTAGCATTCCTTCTTCTGTAACAATGAGGAATGTAGTTGCTGGAGAGTTTTTACAATAAGCAATCATCTTCTCGGTAGAACAAACTTCATCGGCCAGAAGACGTACTGCATATGGGCATTCGGGGTGCGCCACAACCTTAGCTTGAGGATAATCCTGGCGAGCTTTTTCAATGGCGTTACGAGTAAATTCAAGATGGAGATGACAATTTCCTCTCCAAAGGTCCATGGGGCGACCTGTTTGTTCCATGACCCAGGCTCCTAGATTCTGATCGGGAACAAAGAGGATACGACGGTCTTCAGGAATATGAGAAAGAATATTGAGAGCATTTCCGCTGGTACAAATCACATCAGAAAGCGCTTTCACAGCTGCACTGCAATTAATATAGGAAACTACATAGTAATTTTTATCACGATGTTCTTGAAGATATTTTTGGAGATCTGCTGCCGAGCAAGAATCAGCCAGAGAACAGCCAGCATGGAGGTCAGGAAGAAGAACGGTTTTATTGGGATTGATGATTTTTGCTGTTTCTCCCATGAAATGAACACCACAGAAAGCAATGATTTGAGCTTCTGTTTGAGCAGCCTGATAGCTTAATCCTAGCGAATCACCGACATAGTCAGCAACTTCTTGAATTTCGGCAACTTGATAGTTGTGAGCTAAAATAATAGCATTACGTTCTTTTTTTAGACGCTGGATTTCAGTTGCTAGATTCACAAGAAAAAGTAAGAAAATAAGCTATAGTGTATTAAATTGAAAAAGGCACATTAGGAGCGCGGAATTTTTTCTTAGCGCAAGGCTAAAAATCAAAGCGCTATCCAACGACAACGCAAGATTTAAGAATCCAGTCCCAGGGAAAGGAGCAAGCTGATCATGTTCTTTCTCCAATTTAACACATTATACAGTGGAGAGAGAAAAATACTCCTAAAAAATTTTGAGAGACTTAAAAAGGTAGCCACACAATGGAGAGAAGATGATCTCTTTTTCAAGCTTAGTATCCGATCTCTCCTAATGTTTCTATGATGATGTCACCCGTTTTCTCTAGGACTTCCTTTGTATGCGCTAGACTGATGAATCCAGCTTCAAACTGCGATGGAGCAAGATAGAGACCTTTCTTCAAACATCCATGGAAAAATTGAGCGAATTTTTTAGTATCACTTATTTTTGCATCATCAAGATTATTGATGGGACCCTCACGAAAATAAAGGCAGAACATTGAACCGATACGATGGAAGGTGAGTGGTCGTTGATCAATGGCAGAGAGAATTTTTTTCTCGAGGAGCATTCCTTTTTCTTCTAATTGATTCCAACCATCAAGATGCTCCATTTCATTTAATTGAGCAAGACCTGCAGCCATGGCAAGCGGATTACCAGAAAGTGTTCCTGCTTGATAAACAGGACCTCTAGGAGAAAGTTGATCCATCAGTTCTGCTTTTCCTCCAAAGGCGCCTACAGGAAGTCCTCCTCCAATAACTTTACCAAGTGCCGTGAGATCAGGATGGATTCCTGAAAGTTCTTGATAGCCTCCTGGAGCAAGACGAAATCCACTCATCACTTCATCAAAAATAAGAAGAGCTCCATATTCTTGACACAATGCTTGCACTCCCTCGAGAAATCCTTCTGCTGGAAGATAAAGACCAGCATTGGCTGGAACTGGCTCGAGAATAATACAAGCAATTTGAGAGCCATTTTTTTTAAAAACTTCTTCTACAGCCATCAGATTATTGAAAGGGAGTGTTATTGTTAGAGCTGCAAGAGCCGCTGGAACACCAGCACTATCAGGATGAGCAAAAGTGAGGGAACCACTTCCGGCCTTAACCAAGAGCGAGTCAACATGACCATGATAACACCCTTCAAATTTAATAATTCGATCGCGCCCTGTAGCGCCTCTTGCCAAACGAATGCAAGACATTGTCGCCTCTGTACCACTATTTACCATACGAACTTTTTGAATTGAGGGGACTAACTTCGAAATTTTTTTTGCCATTTCAACCTCAAGAGGATGAGGAATACCAAAACTTAATCCTTTTTTTGCTTGTTGAACAACAGCTCTGAGAACGGCCTCTGGTGCATGTCCTAAAATAGCCGGTCCCCAAGTACCCACATAATCAATGAGTTCCTCATTGTCACATGTTCTCAGATAACAGGCATGAGCCGATTGAACAAAGAAAGGATTCCCTCCGACAGCACGGAAAGCTCGTACAGGAGAATTCACTCCCCCAGGAATATATGCTAGTGCTTCCGACCAAAGACTTGAAGAAGTATTCTGAATGTTAGGGGAGAGGGAAATCAAGGGAGTTTTTGATAAGTATAGGCTTAACTATTCGAAGGCTTAGTAGACTTCAACGGGAGAGCGTTTCCCATCTTCGGGACTTCGTTTCTTTGCTTCTTCTTCTCCTAATGTTTCCACACGTAATTGCCATACCTCTTCATCTAGAGCATGGAACGCCTCTAGAGAAAAGGGATCAGGAGGGGCCATTCGTTCTTTAAATCGAGCAATATTCTGCAAAGCGCGATCGAGTTGCTCTTCTGGAAAAGTGGCTAAGTGCTCTAAGGCTTCTTCCCCAAGTTCACTACGATGACAAATCATCAAGAGGTCATTGCCAGCAGCAAGTCCAAGACGAAGCATTTCTGGGAAAGAATAGTGATGAACAATGGCTCCCATGTCCAAATCATCAGTCATCACTAGCCCTTGAAAGTTCATTTCTTCTCTCAATAATTGAGTAACAATGGTTGGCGAGAGGGAAGCGGGAAAAGGGGAATCATCCAGCTGAGAATAAGAAATATGTCCTATCATCATACTATCGACAACGTTATCTGGAACTAACTGCTCAGAAGTAGATTTTCTAGGAGTAGCGAAATGACGAAAAACTTTTAACTCATTGGCCTCAAGTTCAGAGCGTGAGCGAGGAAGCGCTGAGAGATCATAATGTGGGTCATTTGGAGCCCAAGAGTAACCCGGAAAATGTTTTCCACAGCTTAAAATTCCTGTTGATTGAAGCGCTTGATTAAAGAGGCCTGCAAGCTTAATGACCTCATCGGCACTCTTCCCATAGCAGCGACCACGCAAGGAGTTATCAGCGTCTTCATCAAAAGCAATATCGAGCACAGGGCAGAGATCTAAATTAAATCCAAAGAGACGCAATAACTTTCCTGTTATGATTCCATGACGAGTAATGAGTTCTTCTTGACCGCTCTGCCGCAACTGACGTGCATTTGGTGGTTCATGACCCAAAAGCTTTAAGCGAGAAACACGTCCTCCTTCTTGATCAATTGTGATAATAGGCTCGATACGGCTCTCTTTGCGAAGAGTATCAATAAGATCGCGTAGCTGCTTAGGATTTTGGATATTACGACCAAAGAGAATGAACCCACCTGGTTGAACACGCCGAATGAAACTAAGGAGATTCTCATCAATATGAGCTCCAGGAAGGCCCATGAGCAGTAGTTGACCAAGGGGTCGATTTTTCATAATCTCTGAGTCTATAATTTACTTTTATTATGAATCAAGAACGCATTGGTCTTTTTGGAGGGACTTTTGATCCTATTCACCTGGGTCACCTTATTTTAGCATATGATGCTCTTGAACTTCTTGGTTTAGATCGTGTGATTTTTTTGCCGGCAACTATTTCACCTCATAAATTGAGCATGCCTCCTCTAGCCTCACCTGAAGATCGTTTGGCAATGCTTCAATTAGCTACAAAAGGAGAATCAAAATTTTCTATCGACGCTCGCGAACTCAGAAGAGAAGGCCCTTCCTATGCTATTGAAACAGTTCGAGCCTTGGAGAAAGAAATTCCTGGAGCAACTCTTTTCTATCTCTTGGGAGAAGATCATCACCCTACTCTTCATTATTGGAAAGAGAGTGAGGAATTGAAAAAAAAAGTGACTTTTGCTTTCTTTACTCGCGGAAGTAGTGCACCTTCTTACTCTTCAAAATTAACTCGACGCGTTGATATTTCTTCTACTGAAATTAGAGAGCGTTCCGCTAGAAGCCTATCTATTCTTCCTTTCCTACCAACACCTGTTTTTGAGTATCTTGAAAAAAAATCTCTCTACCAATCTACCTCCTCATGATGTTGAAGAAGCACTTGCTTTACTCTGTTTACGAGCTGCTGAAGAGAAGAAAGCGCATGATCCACTCATTCTAGATTTACGAGGCATTTCTACTTTTACTAATTATTTTGTTATTCTCTCAGGCGATTCCGAGCCACAACTCAAAGCAATCTCAACCTCCATTCGTGAGAATGTTCGTAAAGCTTATGCACAATCGCCTTTCTCTGATGATTCCTATCCTGGAAGTGCTTGGATTGTTTTAGATTATGGCTCCGTTGTTGTTCATATTTTTCATGAACGCCTGCGCAAGCTCTATGATCTTGAGTCTCTTTGGGGAGATGCAGAACAGATACGCCTCTCCTAGAAGGAGCATCCAATTTTTCTAGCTCAGAGAATGGAGAGCTCTACCTTTTTCCCCTTGAAGATCATTGAGGAACTATCCAAGTTGATTATTCAAAAGCTAGCACAAAGGGCTCAAAGTGTGGCAACAGCAGAATCGTGCACAGGAGGCTTACTTGCTCACTATTTAACTAATGTTGCAGGTTCTTCTCATGTTTTTAAACAAGGGCTTGTGACTTACTCTAATAATTCAAAAAAAGAACTCCTAGAAATTCCTTCCACACTACTGAAGAGCGAAGGAGCTGTGAGCTATCAAGTTGCAGTGGCCATGGCAGAGGGAGTAAGAGATTTGAGTCATGCGACTTTTGGCTTAGCTACGACAGGAATGGCTCCCCCTTTCTTGAAGGATTCTCCAGTGAATCATCAACTCGATGGTAGAGAAATTGTGAGCTTAGAGAAAGATGATGGTCTTCCGGTTGGAACACTTTTTTTGGCTATTGCTCAGCAAGGAGTAAAGACAGTAGTTTGGCAAGAATTGTTTCCAGAAGAGAATCGTCTTTCGTTTAAGGAAAAAGCTCTAGAAGCTCTTTTAAGAAGGTGGTATTCACTATTAGAACATTCTCAAAAATGATACCCCCATTGACTCAGAAAGCTTCAAGGAACCTGAAGAAGTTTTTGAAAAGTAGAATTGGTAGTGAGTTGTTGAAAGAGAGGTTCCTGGAGAATTGCACCTCGTGCATACTGCCCACCTATTTTCATAGCCTGCTGAAGGCTGAGAAGGGCTTCTTCTTTTTTTCCGAGCACTAATTGATACTTTGCTTTAGTAAAAGGAACATCCCATTGATCACAATTTAAACCAGCAAGTATTTCCGTGAGTGCTAATGCTTTTGGAATATTGTGTTCCGAGGCATAGAAATTGATCATTTCACGTATCAAATTTGAATCACTAGGATTTTTCTTAAGAGCAGATTCAATGAGAGGATCAATTTTTTTTTGATCGCCAAGTGTTTCATAATCTTGAAGAAGTTTTCTTAAGAGTGGTCGATTTGTCGGCTCCGTATTAAAGCGTTCTTGAAGAAGCGGTATTTCTCTACTTGCTCTCAAACGTGTGTCAATAATTTCCTTCATCTTCTTAAGAGCTTGACTATTGGGATCAATGAACAGAGCGCTGAGAACAAGTTGGGAGGCTTCCTCAAAGCGTTCTTGAGCAGAGAGAAGATTGAGAAGATTTTCTACAGTTTCTACACTTGAAGGCCAAAGATCGAGTGCTTGCTTATAAGCCAACTCAGCTTCGGAGCGCATTCCTCGTGCAGCATAAATATTTCCTGTTGTATTACGAAGCTTACTAAAAACGTGTTGAGCAACTTCATCATTTGCAAATCCAGGAGTGGAGCGAAGACGCTGAATATAATTTTTCCAAAATTGCTGATCAGCTACAACAAACTCCGCTGATAAATTGGGAAGAGGATCATGATTGATTTGATAGCAAAGTCCATGAGGGATGGCATAAGGATAACTCCAAGGCATTGGAAAACTCTCTTCCACAAAAAATTGATGCTGATCACGATTATGAAAGAAGATCCACTCCGCAATTGCAGAATTGAGGAGTGCTGGATTTGTTTGTAGCTCAGCTTTTGTGGGAGTTCCCTCCAGTTGCTTAGATAAGTTCTGATAGATACCAATGATATCTTCTTGATTGGGAAGAGAGAGAGTTTCTTCCGGATAAGTATGATCTCGTCCTAGGAAACGCTCGAGCCAATTGAAATGAGATGGACGTTGATGCGTATAATGAGAGCGAATGTACTGGTTATAGAATTGATCAGCTAGTGCATTTTGAGTGACAATGTAGAGGTCTCGACGATCAAAAGATGGGTCACGCTTATAACGAGGATCCTCAAAGCTTTCACAAAAAATCATGTACGTAGGAATAAAACGTCCTGGGTCAGTTCCTCCAAAGATAAAACTATGCTTAGGAAGATCAGCCAGCATATCATGCCCAAACATCCATCCAAACCAATGACCACGTTGAGAACTACGCGGTAAGCCAATAGTGAAGGTATAGATAGCCATACATCCCATGGCAAGTAAGAGTAGATAAGCTATTCTTGAAGAAAAGCGTCTCTCTAAAGATCCAAAAAGTAGAGCAGCAGCCTGGCTTGCGAGTAATAAGAGAAAACCATAACAGAGACCTTGCCATGGTTTTTGCATATCCCAAGTAGCATTATCATAGCCACAAGGCGCCATGATTGGTTCAAAAAATGCTGCTAAAAGAAATCCTAGAAAAAGAAGAGCAAACCAACTTTGTTTTGCTGGAGATTGTTGAGGCAGCAAATAGAGAGCTCCAAAAACAAGAAGTAGAGGTAAAGGAGAAATATTCTTAAAGAGCACGATCCAAAAGCGCTTAAAAAAACCAAAAAAGAGAGAAGTAGGAGATTCTGCAGCACTGGAGAGCAGAACTTTTTCTTTTTTCATGGGCGGAACACCCATGATCTTTCCAACAGTTGATTGGAGCTGATCAGCAAGAGTGCCCCAATATTGAGAACGATTGATTGCATAGAAAAAACCTTCTCGTGTGCTCGTATAGCTCCAATTCATAGGAGGATTGGTTCTTGAGGCTACTGGCATGTAGAGATAAGGGAGCAAACCAGCAGTTACAGCAATCAACAAGAGAACTCCTTGTTTCCAATGAGTAAATTTTTTTCTACAAAGAAGTAAGAAGAAAAAAATCATAAGTGATGTATAGAAAAGCCGAAGGGCAGCTTTGAGGACTTCTGGCATCGAGGAGAGAGCTGCAAAGCCAAGATAGAAGAAGCTCCCAACGAGAAGGGTATAAATAGTGTATTCTAGAAAAAGGGAGCGATATAGGAGCAGAATGAGCAAAAGCGGCAAGAGTGCCATGGCTAAGGTCATGTGATGATTGCTCATCCCTAGCGAAAAACTAAAGACAATCCAAACAAAAGCACGATTCCAAAGAGGTCTCCGAATCCAAAGATAACATAGCGTGGTTAACACAAGCATAAGGAGAAGATGGAGCGAGTAGGTCCCCTTTCCAATGGTTGCTTGAGACCAGACTGGCACACACCAAGCGAAAGTGAGTGCTACTGCTATAGTAAGCAAGTTAGCTGCTTCTCTTTTCATTCCGAGCCAACATGCACTACTACGTGTGAGTAAGGAGAGTAGTGCTACTGCTAGTGCAGCAGAGAAGCCCGAAAAAAGATTCAGTTTCCAAGAACCATTACCAAAAGGGATTATTTTGCTAAAAAGACCAGCTGTGATTGTCCAGAGCGGATAACCAGAAGGATGCGGAACACCAGCATGAAGAGCAGCAGTAGCCATCTCTCCATCGTCACCTAAACCAACATTAGGCATGACTGTGCTCCAAAAAGTTATGAGTGCCGCAAGAAAACAGAGTAAAGCAAGAAAACGATCAGTTCTTGAAAAAATACTCAAAGGATTGATGCTTTTCTTGTCGATAGAGTTCGAATTTTCTTCCTCTTTCTTAAGAGGGTAAAAAGAAAAATATTGTTTAGAACACTCAGAAGGAAGCATTACTTGAGATTCTCAATTAGGAGTGTTCGAGGAGTTCGGGAAAAATGATTATTGACCAGGAGTTTCCAAACTAATAAAAAAGCTTCCAAAACGATATCCATCGACATCTTGGAGGTTCCTTGAAAGCGATCAGTAAAAATTATAGGGATTTCTATAACACGAAAACCACGAGACCAAGCACGATAACTCATTTCAATTTGAAAGCCGTATCCATTCGATTGAACGGCTTCCAGCTCGATGTTTTCTAATGTCCTTCGATGCCAGCACTTGAATCCACCCGTGGGATCATGAAGTGGCATTCCTGTTATAGCGCGTACATAGTAAGAAGCTCCAACACTGAGAATCAGTCGGTGGAGAGGCCAGTTAATGACGCGAACTCCATGAATATAACGTGATCCAATAGAAAAATCGGCTTGGCCAGCTTGTAGGGGGGCAATGAGCTTTGGAATATCTTGGGGATTATGTGAAAAATCGGCATCCATTTGGATAATAATCTCGTACTCTCGTTCTAGTGCCCACTTGAATCCAGCTATATAAGCGCGACCAAGTCCATTTTTTTCTAATCGGCTTAAAAGATGAATTCTAGGATTCTTGAGCGATTCTTCTAGAACCCAATGGCCTGTTCCATCTGGGGAGTGATCATCCACAATCAAAAAATCCATTTTCTGCTCTAGTGCTTCTAGGGCCTGAAGAAGCGAAGGTAGGTTAGCCAATTCGTTATAGGTAGGAATAATGAGAAGAGGATTCATTTAAAAGAGCAAGAGTAATCCACTAAGGAAATAGAGAAAAAAGCAGAACCCAAAAGATACCATCATTTTCCCTACAGGAGGGGGGGGGGGTCTTGATGCCATGCTGTTGCTTCCTCATAAGCATGAGCAACACGAAAGAGCATTTTCTCTGCAAAAGAAGGTCCTAAGAGTTGTAAACCAACAGGAAGCTTTTTGCCTTCCTTCTGTGCAAAACCACAGGGAAGGCTGATTCCACAAATACCAGCTAAGTTAGCAGCAATAGTAAAAATATCTGCTAAATACATTTTCAGTGGATCATTAGATTTCTCCCCACAACGAAAAGCTGTTTCAGGAGAGGTGGCTGAAACGAGGAGATCTACTTTACTAAACGCTTCCTCAAAATCACGTCGAATGAGGGTTCGGACTTTTTGAGCTCGGAGGTAATAAGCATCATAGTAACCACTGCTTAGAACATAAGTTCCAAGAATAATACGACGCTTCACTTCAGCTCCAAATCCTTCTTCACGCGTTTGCTCATAAAGGGAGAGGAGATCGTTAGCTTTTTTAGAGCGATGACCATATCGGACACCATCAAAGCGTGCCAAATTGGAAGAAGCTTCAGCAGTAACAATAATGTAATAAACCGAAACAGCGTATTGAGTATGAGGCAGGGAAATTTCTACAGCTTCTGCTCCAAGAGAAGTCAATTGAGCAATAGCTTTTTCAACACACTGGCGCACTTGGGGTTCTATTCCATCGACAAAATATTCCTTAGGAATGCCAATACGTATTCCTTGAAGATCACGTCCTAACTGAGAAGTAAAATCTTCTCCAGGGAGTGAGAGTGATGTACTATCTTTGGGATCAGGACCAGCAAGTGCATTGAGAAGAAGAGCACTATCTTCAACCGTATGAGTCAGGGGGCCTATTTGATCTAGCGATGAAGCAAAAGCAATAAGACCGTAGCGAGAAACACGACCGTAGGTTGGTTTCATGCCAACACAACCACAAAGAGCCGCAGGTTGACGAATGGATCCCCCTGTATCTGATCCAAGAGCAGCCATGGCCATACCCGCTGCAAGAGCTGCTGCAGAACCACCACTAGAACCACCCGGAGTACGACTGAGGTCCCAAGGATTGTAAGTAGGATGAAAAGCAGAGGTTTCCGTTGAAGAACCCATAGCAAATTCATCCATATTCAAACGTCCTAGAGGATAGGCTCCTGCAGCGCGAAGATTTTTAATGACGGTGGCATCATAGCTTGCCTGATATCCTTCTAAAATGCGTGATGCCGAAAATGCTGGTGCTCCCTGAACTAAGATTGCATCTTTAATCCCAATGGGAATACCACCAAGTGGTTTGCTTAAATCAGCACGTTGAGCTTCAAGCGCTGCTTTTTCGTAATCCCAGGAGAGATAAGCCTGAACCTTGGGATTAATAGTAACGATGCGCTTTTGAAGTTCATCAAGAAGCTCTCGTGGAGAAATTTTCTTAGTAACAAGGAGTTTGCGTGCTTTAGCAATAGAGAGGAAAGGTAACATGGAGCGTGAAAATAAATTTAAATTTTTTAGCGAGAGCGAAAGGTTGAGCTTTCAGATGGAGCATTCACTCTAGTACTTTAGGAACAATAAAAAGACCGTTTGCTTGCTGGGGAGCATTAGCAAGAGCTTCTTCATGGGAGAGACCTGGCTCCAGTTGGTCTTCTCGTAAAATATCGTAATGAGAAATTGCATGAGCCATTGGTTCAATATCAGTAAGATCAAGCTCATTGATGAGAGCAACATGTTCTAGAACGCGATCGAGCTGCTGGGCAAAGAGTTCACACTCCTGAGGCGTGAGCGTTATTCGGGCAAGGCGCGCTAAATAAGGGATATCAAGCAAATGAGAATCAGAGGAAGAGGAGGCCATGTCGTTTGAAAAGTTATCAAGATGATTGTGAAAATGCGAAAAAGAAAGTTTAAGAGACTCACAAAAAAATATTCTTCTCACAAGATTATTTGCTAAGCTAGTCACCTCTAAATTATCATTTCCTAACTTTTATCTCTATCTGATCTCTCGCAAAAACTTATCTAACTTCTCTCTCATGATTTTTGGCTCATCATCACTTCTTTTCAACAATAGGAAAAAGCTAGATCATTGCAGTGCAGCCTACGCCTGGTTTGTCGTTCTCATGCTCTGGTCACTCTGTTTTCTCAATTATGCTGACCGCCAAATTCTCTCCTCGGTTTTTCCTATTCTGGAACAACAGTTCCATTTTACTAAGTTTCAGTTAGGAATGATTGGCTCCATTTTTATGTGGGTTTATGGTGCTTCTGTTTTTTTTACTGGTTACTTAAGCGATCGGTTCAAGAAGAAACCACTCATCCTCCTCGGTTGCCTCTTCTGGAGTATCGTTGCGATGGCTACTGGATGTTGTTCTTCCTTTTTGCAGTTCTTCTTAGTGCGTGGATTAGAAGGATTAGGAGAGTCCTTTTATTTTCCAGCTTCTCATGCATTCATTGCCATGATTCACCAGAAAAGGAATCGTTCTAAGGCTCTCGGTGTTCATCAATCAGGCGTCTATCTTGGAACAGTTGCTGGAAGCTGGGGAGGGGCTTATCTAGCCCAACATTATGGCTGGTCCTCTGGATTTTATTTTTTTGGAGGGTTAGGAGTTCTGCTTTCTTTAATTTTTTATTTCTTTTTACGAGAGCCTTCAGAACATTTAGTTCCTCAGCAGGAATTGCCTCCCTCTTTAGAGGCAGTAGCTTTTTCCTCGGAGCTCCATTCATCACATGCAACTTCTCCGAAGAGCCTAGGAGAGGTTTTCATTTATCTTCTGCGACAACCGAGCATCAGGTTAATTGTGCTGGCTTTTATTTGTGCCAATTTTGTAGCAACGATTTTTTTGACATGGTTGCCAACATTCTTATTTGAAAAATTTCATTTTCAACTTTCACTGGCTGCTTTCTATTCAGTTGCTTTTATTCAAATAACCAGTGCTCTGACGATTCCCTTATTTGGAACTGTAGCTGATTATCTCTCTCTTTTCATGAAAAATGCTCGTCTCATGGTACAAGTAGTCAGCCTTCTGCTAGGAACGATTGCTATTTTCATTATTGGAAATGCTACCACCACGTTCTCTCTTTTTCTCTCCATGATTTTCTTCGGAGCCTGTAAAGCAGGTTATGATAATGGCATTTTTGCTTCACTTTTTGATTATATTGAGCCTTCCCTACGAGGCACAGCATCGGGACTGATGATTGCTCTTGGCTGGAGTGGAGGTGCACTTGGCCCCCTTCTTGTAGGTGCTATCGCCACTTATGGAGGAGAAAAAAGCTCTGCCATTGCACGAATGAGTCTGACCATTGGAGCGAGTTCTCTAGCCTATCTACTAGGAGCTCTTCTTTTAATACTAACTTTTCTCATGAAGAGAAAAGAATTTAGTTTACTTTCAGAAAATCGATTGTCCTAGCAGGAATTTCCAAAAGTTCTGGGTCATTGCCAATGCGTGCATAGATAGTTTCCCCAATTTTTTTCCCAAAGACTATTTCCATCACTGTATAATCTCCTGCTTCTTGGTCAGGAGTATTTTCAGAAAGATGTGCGATGAATTGAATCGAAGCTGTTGTTGCATTAGGGCTTTGAAATCCTTTTGCAACTAGATTGGAGGGAGTTGCTACTAAATAAGAGAGAATTTTTGTTTTACTAAGACCATTGATCATTCCTTCTATACTATTCTTGGAGATCGGTTGATCGTTTTCTCTTAACCATTGATCACTTCCTCCTTCTTGACGATGAAGTGTCTGTTTTATTCCCTCTTGGCTAATGAGAATACGGTCGATAGTATCGAGATTGAGTTCTAAGAATTGATGATCACGTAGTACTTCAGGGGTAATACTAAAGAGTTGCTCAAAGAATTGTGGCGCTAGAAAAATAGCATGACGTTCTGAAGAAGAAATATAGACATCATGAGAGCTATTCTCTACAACGCTATTGCCTAGAGAGAGCTTAAGGGGCTCTAAAGAATTTTTTTGTAGCAAAGTTATCATGGATCGAGGCTGATCAAGACCATAAGCACTCAACACCGAAGCATCTTGATCATTGCTGCTCACCCGAGTCATAACTTCTGTTTTCAGAAGAGGATCCATCCAGGATTTTAGGGCTTCAAGAGCTACTTTTCCAACAATTGGTTCCTTTATTTCCCAATTATTATTTTCTTTTTTGAGTACAAGTCGCTTTCTTCCTTCAACAATGCTTATTTCTTCAAGGTTACTAAACTCTAAATTGGTAAGGTGAAGGTCAGCAAAATCATTTCTAGGTGCAAAAGCAAGATCAACAAAAGTTGAGGGAATGACAAAAACCATTTTTTCTTTTCCCAGTTGAGCAAAAAAGGATTTATCTCCAAGAGCTTCATTTCCAATAAAGAGAATTTGATCTTTTTTTCCTTCTTCATGAATGAGAAAAGAACGTTTTGGGTTCTCTAAACCTAGACTTGAAAGGCTCAAGGAATTTTTGAGTTCTCTTGGATAAATAATATTTAATGCTCTCAGCTCCTTGGCAACATGGAGTAAATGCTCTACTTTTTGAGCATTAGCAAGATCAGCTGGTGTGCTCGAGAGATACCACTGAGTAGCTTGACGATTCAGTTGATAGGAGTTACTACCATCTTGAATGGAGAGACGTGTTACTTCCATTGGATTAAAATGGAAAAGAAACTCATCGTGTACTTGCTTCCCTTCTTGAGCATCGATCAGAAAAAAACAGAGAAGCACTATTATTGCTAGGAGAAGAGAAATCAGCGTTGTTTTTGAGTTCATGCTTTTCTCCTTTTCCATAGTAAAAAAAATCCTAATACTCCAATGAAAAAAGGAATAAGAACTAAAGACCAAAGTGCAATACGATTCATTTCAGCAGTACTTAAATTCAAAGTAAAATAAGACTTCATTTTGGCGGTTTTACCAGTAAGCATCACACGATCGATAAGCCCATTGAGAGAACTCGAGAAAAAGTCTAATCCTACTTCCCCTAGAAAAGGATCCTTAATAAAATCGGCATTTCCGACCACAATCATGCGCGCAGCATGAAGAGCAAGGCGATCGTCTTGAAGAGCACCATGATCTGCCATAGCAGCAATAATAAGAGGAGAAGAGCGATCCCTTCCGACTTGAAAAGCAAGCTCTTGCTCACTTTGATCAACGGCACGGTAAGATCCCCAAAATTCATAAAGCGCTTCAATGAGGGGTCTCACACGCTTCTCTTTGTTCTCTTGAGGAAACGCCTCCAAAGCAAGAGACTGAGTGGTTCCTAAAAAAGAAATATTGAGGTCAAGAAATTGCTTTGTAAATTCAGAACCGGGAACAAAAAAACCAGTAACATCGCGAAGAATCGTATGATTTTTCTCATCAGAACGAATCACACGATCGTGGCAGGGTGTAATTCCAACTTCCTGGAGAAAACGATCGATAAGAGGAGTATCTGCTGTGGGATCAAGCAGAATGAGCAAGCGTCCTGAATCATGCCAATAATCTCTTAAGACTTTTAATTCTTCTTCAGAAAGATCAACACGAGCACCAGCAAGAACAAGAAGGGAGGCCTCTTGGGGAACATGAAGAGTTGTGCTGAGATTTAAAAGAGAAGAGGAGACATGTTGCCATTGAAGATAGCGACCGATAATTTCCAGAGGAGGAAGCCCAGGAATCATTTCTCCATGTCCTTGCAAAAAGTAAATTTTCTTTAAAGGGTGACCACTTAATTCAATGAGAGCACTATTGATGACCTGTTCTCCCCGAAAGGCAAGAAGAGAAGGTTTCTTCCCTTGAGCAACATGAGTAGAATCGTATTCTGCAAGATCACGTATCGGAATAACTTTTTGATGTTCGAGATAATCTAAAATGATGACATTTTCATTAGGATCGAACTTATATTTTGATTGAAGAACACGAGCTCTTGGAAGATTTCGAATAGGATCTACGTACTCAACAATGAGATTCTCTCTCCCTTTAATTTGATACTCAGCAACGAGCGCTTTCAAGTCATTATAGAGCTCTGCTTCCAGCGTAAGTGAAGTAGGAGAAAAATAGAGGATCATGTGCGCTGGTTGATTGATTCCAGAAAAGAGAACTGATCCTTGTTCAGAAAGCGAAAAACGGTGAGAACGGGAAAAGTCCCAATGCTTGTAATGAGAAAAAGAAATTAAATTAACTCCCAGAACAATGAAGAGTATGCAGCTAATTTGAAGAAGAAATCGCATAGCAGGCCCTATGAACGAAAATATATGTTTTATTGTCGCCATTTTCGTAATTGAAAAATTGATAAGCTCAAGAAGAGAAAAAGAAACGTCATAGTTAGATAGAAAACAATGGATCGCGTATCAATAAGACCACGAGAAAAATTTTTCATTGTTTCCACTGGGAAAAATAACCCTTCAGGAAAAAGACTTAGAGAGCTTCTAGAAGGAAGCCAATGGATGAACCTTCTTCCAAAAAAGAAAAAAAGGAGGAAGCAAAAAGAAAACGTGGCTGCAATGAGCTCATGAGAAGTCATTGTAGAAGCCATTAAGCCTACAGCAATATAAAATGCTCCTTCAAGCAAGAGCATGCCATAAGCTCCAAAGTAAGCACCATAACCTGCTGCAGCAACTTGATGAGCAGATGGCCAAAAGAAAATAAAATAAAAAAGACTAGGGACCCAAAGAAGCATAAAAAAGAGAAAAGCTCCCAAAAACTTTGCTAAGATAATTTGAAAATCGCTCAGAGGAGCCGTCAGCAAAGCTTCAATAGTCCCAGTTCGATACTCTTGGGCCAAAAGGCGCATTGTCAAGAGTGGTGTTAGAAGAAGAAGTGCTACACTTAGGAAAAAATTATTGAAAAAAGCTTCAACAATAGAAATTCCACTTGGTCCATGATTGAGAAGAGAGACACTTGTGTAAAAATTAAACCCCGTGAGTAACGAAACTAACATCAGAAGACTTACTCCTAGAGAAGTATAGAAGTAAGAAGTCATTTCACGTTTGAAAAGATGCCAAATAGTGATCATAACAATAATAAGTTTTAAGAAAAAAACTGCTTTCCTATCTTCTATCTTGCCATTTTTCAAGAGAAGGAGTCACTCTCTTCTTGTTCAGTGATCTGCGTAAAAATCTTCTCTAAACTTGCTCCAGGCAACAAAAAATCAGCCTGAAGTTTCTCAAGAGATCCAAAAGCATAAATTTTTCCTTTATTGAGAATAAGAAAACGATGGGCAAGTAGCGTTGCCTCTTCTAGAAGATGAGTAGAAATAAGACATGTATGGCGTTTCCTAAGCGTTTTGACCAATGTGTGAATTTCTTTCTGTTGCTTAGGGTCAAGCCCAAGAGTCGGTTCATCAAGAAGCAAGAGGTCAGGTTCGTTCACTAGAGCATCAGCAAGCCCTAGGCGTTGACGATATCCTCGAGAGAGCGTTCCAATGAGTTTTTTCTCCACGGCTCTCAATCCACAAAGATCCAAGACATCAATCACTTTTTCTAAAATACGTCGACTTTGTACTTTTTTGAGAGCAGCTCGATAACAAAGGTATTCAGTAACGGACATCTCAGGATAGAAGGCAACGGTCTCCGGAAGATAACCAAGACGCCTACGTACTTGGAGTGAGTGCGTAGCAAGATTCAATCCATCGATGAAAAGAGAACCTGAACTTGGAAGAAGATACCCAGAGAGTATTTTCAAGAGGGTACTCTTGCCAACACCATTAGGACCTAGCAGAGCAACAACCTCTCCTCTTTCAATTTTGAAGGAAAGAGAGGAAAGAACTTGATGCTCTCCGTAGTATTTGGAAAGGTTTTCAACGCTGATCATGAATTCTTCACCATAAGCTAGAGCAGAGAAGAGAGGGAAGACTAATTCTTGTTTCCTTGAAAATCTGCCATTTTTAAAAAAGCTTCCAGAGAAGAGTATCCTTGAGAATCACTGCTAGAAAGGAGAACTGGTGCATCATTATAGAGAATGCGCAGATAGGCTGAATGATCGGCTCGTAGGTAGAGAGAGAAGTGGAGATGAGAAGCATAAGGAGGTGGACTCTTCAGTGGGACATGCATGGCACTCATTAACGCTAGAATATTTCCATCATGAGCAGAATAGAGAACATAGCGTAAGGTTGGTAAGGAGGATACTTTTGAATGTTGATTAGAATTTGTAGCTGCTAGTGCTGCTTGCTTTAAGTCATCTGCTATTTGATGTAAGAGTGGCCCTCCGGCAGCTCTACCGACGTTAGGATCTTCAAACATAAGAGCAAAAGCTCTTTTTTCTGTAGTGATGATTTCCATGGCTTCTCTCCGAGATAACAAAGGAGGGAGGGGAATCTTTTTAAGAATATGGATAAATAACGTATCGCCACAAGCGCCTCGTTGTTCAATTGATTCCATGGGAACTCCTAAAGCTCGACTCCAAGCAGCAAAGTGTGGTTGCACTCTCTTGATATTTTCCTTCCATGCGCTGCTGGAGAGAACATTCTCTTTGATCACTTGATCTATCTTTGGAGATAACAGTGAATCTTCGCTCTTGGGAACAGTATGAATAGGAATCGGCTGAAACCTTCCAGGGAGAGCAGCTCCTAAGAATGGAAAATGGCCAATGGTTGGACCACTTCCCAGTGGATAGAGTCCTAGTAAAAAACTCTCTGCACTCATGAGCGTTCTGGGAACATCAGTAGAGCGAACGTAGAGTGTTCCTGCTTGATAGGAGGGGGAGAGTAGTTTTTTTTCATGAACATAGAAATGACGATATTTCCTTCCTAGTTCATACTCCTGTCTCATTCCTAAGGGAGTTAACTCTCCGAGACCTTCTTTCCATTGATAGGGAGCACTGGGGATAGGATCGATCGGATTTCGATCTCCATGACGAATAAGGTCAATAGCAAAGATCAGTCGATCTTGAGCACTTTTTTCTTCTTTGGCAGAGCCTAGTTGGCAATAAGAAAAAAGAAGCAAGCAACTTAAAAAAGGAAGGAAACAATGCTTGAGTGCTTTCATCGAGAAAGAGAAAATTTATTGTTGACTAAAATCTATGAACTAACATCTCAAGGTCAATATCATTTCCTGCAATTGCTTTCTTGCTCCAAGAAGCAGTTTGAGTCAGGATCATCACTCTTTGTAACTATGAGTACTGCTTTTTTGGCACGCTGGAATGAAGCTATCATTAATGATTATTATCAACAATGGCTTCGTGATCCTGGCTCTCTGGAAACTTCGTGGGCATCTTTTTTTCAAGGATTTGAGCTCGGATTCAAAAGTTATGAAAAAAAAGAAAAAACTTTCTCAACTACTAATACCCTTGAGCATCCTGATATTCGTGTTAAACAGTTGATCAATGCTTATCGCACCTTAGGCCATACTGCAGCCCATCTTGATCCACTCTCCTTTCAAGTTCCAGAGCAACCTCTACTTGATTATCGAGCGTTTCATTTTTTAGAGCATGATTTAGAAAACATCGTCTTCTCTCCCTCCTTTCGCGGTGGAGAGAAAATGACGCTTAGCAGGTTAATTGATCTCCTTGGTTCTATTTACTGTGGCAAATCAACTGTTGAATTCATGCACATTCAAGATCCTAGCATACGCCATTGGATCCGTGATCGAGTTGAACAGAAAGAGGAGGAAGTAGATCCCACGCCACACTATCGTATTTTAAGAACACTTCATAAAGCTGAACTCTTCGAACAATTTTTGCACACAACGTATGTCGGTAGTAAGCGCTTCTCTATCGAAGGAGGAGAATCTCTCATGGTGGCTCTTTCTGAAATTCGCCGTCGCTCTCCTGAGCATGCCATTAGAGAAATCGTCCTTGGGATGGCTCATCGTGGTCGCTTGAATGTTCTAGCAAATTTCCTAAAAAAACCATTTGCTATTATTTTTAATGAGTTTTCCATCGAGTATCGCCCGGAGATCGGTCTTGCAAGCGGCGATGTGAAATATCACCTTGGTTATCAAACAACTCGTGATGATGACCCTCATCATCCCATAGAAATTTTTCTAGCTGCTAACCCGAGCCATTTGGAAGCGGTCAATCCTGTTGTCATGGGTAAGGCGCGCGCACGACAGCGTCTTCTCAATGACACGAAGGAACGTCGCTCAGTCCTTCCTCTACTCATTCATGGCGATGCTGCTTTTATTGGACAGGGAATTGTTGCCGAGTGTCTCAATCTCTCGCAACTTCCTGGATACTCGGTTGGTGGAACTCTTCATCTTATCGTTAACAATCAAATCGGTTTTACAACACTTCCTGCAGATGCCCGTTCTACCAAACATTGCAGTGATATCATGAAATTTATTGAAGCTCCCATTTTTCATGTTAATGGAGACGATCCTCTTGCAGTTGCTCGCGTGACTCGCTTAGCGCTCGCTTTTCGGCAACAGTTCTCTCGTGATGTGCTTGTCGATATTGTTTGCTATCGACGCTATGGTCATAATGAAGGAGATGAACCCTCCTACACACAACCTAGTCTCTACAAGGTCATCAAGGAGCATCCGCGTGTCAGTGAAGTTTTTCTTCAACAAACTCTTCAACTTGGAACAATCAGCATCGAAGAAGCACGCGAGAGTCAAGAGAGAACAACAAAACATCTTCAAGAAGCTTTCAATAAAATGAAAGAAGGATTGCCTCATTCTGGACATTATCAGAATGCTGCTTTTGTCGGTTCTACCGCTATTTTTCAACCTCCTTATAGTTTTGATCCTATTGAAACAGCAATTTCAGAAGAACAGCTTCTCAAGCTGGTGACTAAGCTGACGACGATTCCAGATCACTTCCGTCTTCTCCCCAAGATCAAGAAAAATGTGGTGGAGCACCGTCGGCATCTTCTTGAGAGAGGAGGATCGTTTGACTGGGCATCAGCTGAAGCTCTAGCCTTTGCTTCTCTGTTAGTGGAGGGAACTCCTGTGCGTCTCTCAGGACAAGATAGCCGTCGAGGAACTTTTAGCCAACGACACTCTGTTTTCTATGACGAAATCACACGAGAGCGTTATATTCCCTTATGCAATTTAGATCCCAAGCAAGAAGAGTTTTGTGTTTATAATAGTCCTCTCTCAGAAGCTTCTGTACTCGGGTTTGATTACGGTTACTCAATGGATTGCCCTAAAATGCTCTGTCTCTGGGAAGCACAGTTTGGAGA
This sequence comes from bacterium, assembly GCA_021849805.1. Classification (GTDB taxonomy): domain Bacteria; phylum Verrucomicrobiota; class Verrucomicrobiia; order Chthoniobacterales; family UBA6821; genus CAIWMF01. The sequence goes on along the minus strand of JAJZSL010000001.1, from coordinate 232,527 downwards.
TTTTGCTAACGGAGCTCAAGTTATCATCGATCAATTTATTGCTTCTGCAGAAACAAAATGGCTTCGCCCTTCTTCTCTTGTGATGCTTCTGCCTCATGGGTATGAAGGCATGGGGCCAGAACACTCAAGTGCTCGTTTGGAACGTTATCTTCAACTCTGTGCTCAGGAGAATATACAAGTGACCAATCCCACTACTCCTGCTCAATATTTCCACCTCTTACGTCGTCAAATGAGGCGCTCCTTTCGAAAGCCGCTCATGATCATGACTCCTAAAAAACTACTTCGCTCTCCAGAAGCTCTTTCTAGAAGAGAAGAATTTACTCAGGGGCATTTTCAAGAAATTCTACTGGGAACAACACCAACTGACGCAGCATCATTAGAGCGAATTATCCTCTGTAGTGGCAAAATCTATTATGATCTTCTTAACCATCAGAAAAATCAGCATCTTCAAGAAACCTCACTATTGGTTCGTCTTGAGCAGATCTATCCATTACATCAAGAGCTTCTGAAGCGACTTCTTCAACCCTATTTACAAGAAAAAATAGTTCTTCTCTGGTGCCAAGAAGAGCCAGAGAATATGGGAGCCTATCGATTTATCACCCCCTATTTAGAGAAATTATTTGATCACAAAGTACTCTACGCTGGTCGCCCAGCTGCTGCCAGCACAGCTGTTGGTGCAGCTTCGCTGCATGAAGCTGAACAGATTGAGGTAATTAGAAAAGCATTTAGTATTACCACGGACCTCCACTCTTAATCATTTTTTCTCATGCACCCTGCAATAATACGGAATTCCTATTTATGAAAATTACGCCAATTAAGGTTCCATCTGTTGGAGAATCGATTTCTTCGGGTACTATTTCTGCTTGGCATCAAAACGATGGGGCCACTGTTGCTTTGGGAGATCTTCTTCTCACACTCGATACCGACAAAGTATCAACAGAAATCACAGCTACTCAATCAGGCCTGCTCAAAAGATTAGCAGCAGAAGGAGAAGAGGTAAAGGTTGGTCAAGTTATTGCCGAAATTTTGGAAAATCCTGAAATTTCAGCCCCAAAATTAGAGAAAGAGACTCTTCCTGCAGAAGCACCCAAGAATATTCACGTTCCCTCTAATAACTGTTCTTCTTCTCTCAAAGAAGAAAATCAAGGTGAGCCCCCCGTAATTGCTCCTCTTCCTTCCAAAGATTGTTTTACTCGGCGTCCTATGACTCCACTACGCCGCAAGATTGCCTCTCAGCTTCTTGCCGCCCAGCAAAACGCAGCCATTCTAACAACATTTAATGAAGTTGATATGGCTCCCATCATGCAGCTTCGTGAGGAACTCCAAGAGTCTTTTCAAAAAAAGTATGGGGTTAAACTTGGACTCCTCTCTTTCTTTATCAAGGCTTCTGTAGAAGCACTAAAAGCCGTGCCGGCAGTAAACACGCGTTTGGAAGGGGAGGAGCTTATTGAAAATCATTACTACGATATTGGGGTTGCTGTGGCTACTGAAAAAGGTCTTCTCGTTCCTGTGCTCCGGGAATGTGACCAAGAATCCTTAGCTTCGCTAGAAAAGCAACTCATCGACTACGCAACAAAAGCTCGCTTAGGAAAAATCAAACTCTCAGAGCTTCAAGGAGGTGTTTTTACCATTTCCAACGGTGGTGTCTACGGTTCGCTCCTGAGTACCCCGATCCTCAATCCACCTCAGAGCGGCATTCTGGGGATGCATAAAATTCAAGAACGCCCAGTTGTTCTCGATGGTCAAATTGTCATTCGTCCTATGATGTATTTAGCACTGAGCTATGACCACCGTCTTATTGATGGAAGGGAAGCCGTCACTTTTTTACTAAAAGTAAAAGAGGTGCTCGAGCACCCACTAGCTCTCTTCATGTAGGCAACCTCTATGAGTGTTCTTCTTACTTATGGACCCAGCTGTGAACCTCTTGATGAAGTTCGCTTCCTTAGTAATTTTTCTACGGGAGAACTAGGATCCTTGCTCCTTGAAGAACTTAGCAACTATGGCTTTGATCTTATTTGTTTACAAAGTCGATTAACTACCTACTGTAGCAACTCTTCACTAGCTCAGGTGATTCCATTTACAACTAATGATCAACTGGAAGCAGCTCTGGAGGAGCTTTCTAGGGAAAAAGCGATTAGAGCGATTTTTCATGCAGCTGCTCTTTGCGATTATCGAGTTACCAGAATCCAAACACAGGAAGATCAAGTCCTCTCTCATCGTAAGATTCCGACTACTCTAGGACCACTCTCCATGACCTTAGAACCAACGACTAAAATCATTTCAAAGCTTCGCTTCTGGTTTCCAGAAAGTATTCTTGTTGGCTGGAAGTATGAAGCTGATGGAGGAGAAGCAGAGGCTCTCAGGAAAGCAGAAAATCAGTTAAGAGAACATCAACTCACGGCATGTATTGCTAACGGTCCTGCTCTGGGAGAGATATTTCAATTTATTGCTCATGATGGAGAGAGAACTTTATGTTCTTCAAAACGGGAACTTGCCTCCTTTCTAGCAAAGTGGCTACATGAATCCATCGTAAGAAAATAGAGTTTCAAGGTATGTTTACTGGAATTATTGAGAGTGTTGCTACTCTTCTCCAACTTGAAGATCGTGCTGATCTTCGAAGAATCAGACTCCATTTGGGAAAAAAATTTTCCAGAGGATTAAAACTTGGAGCTAGTGTTAGTGTGGATGGAGTTTGTCTAACAGTCGTTCAAATCAATGACCAGGGAGCTACTGATTTTGAAGTTATCCCTGAGACGTTACACACAACGACCCTTGGGAAGATCAGAGTTGGAGAAGAGCTCAATGTTGAGCGAGCTAGCAGGGAAGGTGCTGAAATTGGAGGCCATCCACTTTCTGGACATATCGATTTTTGTGGCAAAATTCGATCTCTCTTGAAATTAGAAAATCATTATTCCCTTCAAATCGATGTTCCTCCAGCTTGGATAAACTACATTTTCTCCAAAGGCTATATTGCTCTTAATGGAGCAAGTCTGACAATTCATCGTGTCAATAAGGAAGAGAGCTGGTTTGAAGTTGGATTAATTCCTGAAACGCTTCGAAGAACAACTTTTACTCATAAAAAAAGAGGAGACCTCATTAACGTTGAAATCGATCGTCACACTCAAGTGATTGTCGATACAGTAAAATCAACGCTCATGAGTCTCTTAAACATTCATGCTTCAACAATCACGACATCCTTGGCACAGAAGCCAGTAGCTCTTTTGTATAAGGATGCTGAGGATGCTCTAAAACATTCTCAACACTCCCTGATTCTACCAAGCATCCTTGATGAAGAACAGCGACAGAATCACTGATATGCTTGATGACAGCAAGATCATGACCAATGAAGAGCATCGTTAATGCTAGTTCTTCTTGAAGATCCTGTAATAGGTTCATGATTTGGGCCTGGACACTGACATCCAGAGCACTAACTGGCTCATCACAGATGAGCAACTGAGGCTCAACAGCTAATGCCCTGGCAATACCGATACGTTGTTTTTGACCTCCACTAAGGGCATGCGGATATCGATTGGCCATCTGAGGTTGCAAACCAACTTTTTGTAGTAGTAGGGCAACGCGATCATGACGCTCAGAGCGAGAAAGCTCTGGAAAGTGGATCTCGAGTGCTTCTGAAATTGTTTTCCCAATGGTTAACTTAGGATTCAGTGAACCGTGTGGATCTTGAAAAATCATTTGGATTTTCTTTCTCCAAGGATAAAACTCTCGCTGACTCATCTTAGTAATATTCTTTCCTTCATAAAAAATGGCTCCTGAAGTTGGCTCCAGTAGCTTTACCAAAATTCTTGCAAGAGTTGTCTTGCCACTACCACTTTCTCCAACCAGACCTAGTGTTTTTCCTCGAGGAATAGTCAAGCTCACATTGCTAAGAGCTCTGACCTCTCCGACTTGACGACGCAATATTCCTTTAAAAATTGGGAAACAAAGAGAGAGATCCTGAACTTCCAGAAGTACTTCTAGGGAGCGTTGCATGAGAGAAAAAATGTTTATTCTCTACCGCTTTGAGTAAGAATCTCAATAATTTCTTCCTTGGAAGGAGCAACCAATAGTTGTTCTATCCTCTTCGTATCGCTACAACTGCGAGCAATCGAACCCATGACACGAAGATATTCTTGATCGAGTGCATGAGGAATGATGATGAGGAAAATCAAATGAATAGGAGTTGCTGATTTTTCAGAAATAATCCCCTTTCTGCTACGGCCCATAGCCACAAGAAGATCACGGATATGACTGGTACGTCCATGATAGAGCACAGCACTCATTTCTCCTTGGCTAAGAAGAGTAAATGCCAAAGAAGAGAAAAGAGCATCATGAAGTTCTTCCCAATTACTAACGCGTGGATCTTCTTTGAGTTGTTCTAACATCTCTTCTAAGAAAGCTTTTTCTTCCTGAGCATGAAGGGAGAGAAAGAGTGAGTCGGCGGATAAAAAACGCTTTAAATCAGGCATAAGAAAAAATGGTCAACGAATGATTAAAAAGCAAAACATAACTTATGGTTCATTGTTGAGATGACTTCCCCTCCATTGAAATTTTGTGGAGAGGACTTGAGCGAACGTTGTTCCAGGTAGTAGGACTAAGGAGAGTTGTTGAGGGGAAATTGATAAGCAAAGAGTCTCCTCTTTGTAAAAGCGACGAGCTTGTCGACCATCACAACTCATAAAAACCTCTTGCTCGCCAGTAGCCTTGATCATGATTTTACTTCGATCAGAAATGATGATGGAGCGGTTACTAAAAGCATGAGGACAAATCGGCGTAATAAGTAAAACATCGCTCTGAGGATCGACAACAGGGCCTCCTGCAGCCAGCGAATAAGCTGTCGACCCAGTCGGAGTAGCAATAATAAGACCATCGGCATGATAATGAGTAAAAAATTCCTCATCAATAAAAACAGAAAGACGGACTAAACGGGAACGTTCTCCTCGACTAATAACGACATCATTGAGGGCATGACCAAGAGATAGAATACTTCCTGATTCATGACGAATTGAAATTTCTAAAAGTGATCGAGGGCTCAATAAATAATTCTGATCAAGGAGGCATTGGATAGCACGTTGATACTCCTGAACATTTAAGCAAGTTAGAAATCCCAAGGAACCAATATTAAGGCCAAGAATTGGCTTTAAATAGTGACCGCTACGATGAATAGCTCGAAGAATGCTTCCATCTCCTCCTAAAACAAAGAGCATATCACACTGCTGTGCAAGAGAAGATTCATCATGAGGAGAACTCTCTCCAAGAAGTGCAGCCGTTTTTTCTTCTAGTAGAAAAGAGATTTTTTTCTTCTCTAATTCCTCAAGAACAAGTTGAAGAGCTGCTGCAGCTCCTTTTTTTTGAGGATGAGCAATCAATCCAAGGATCATAAGTTTCTTATTTGATTGAGAAAAAGAGAATGCTTATTCATGAGTGGGAGTTCTTTTTTTGAAGAATGAGTGTTCGTTAATTTTCTTTGCTCACCAGGATTCATAGCACGATTATTCAGATAAAGGACGCGTTCTAGAGCTTCTTTCTTACTCATGATGATTCCTTCTAATTGAGCATCACGAATTGATTGTAAAATTTCTCCAAACTGCGGACCAGGTTTCATTCCTAACTCAATTAAATCTTGGCCAGTAAGGAGTGGGGGAGGCAGGAGGAGGTGTGTTGAGAATTCTTTCCTTTTTTGAAGAAGAAAATAATAATTTTCAAGAATCCCATGACTAGAAGCACAATCAACACGGTGTAGTTCTAACTCATCTTCAAATGTAGGACGAGCCATCATCCGTCGCAACGTTGAGAGACGCATCTGGGGCACATCCTTAAAACTCATATGGAGACGAACAGCAGGAATCACAGCTTCGATGATTTTATTAGGAAAACGGAGTCGTTGTAAAATTTTCTCTGTGATTTTTGCACCGACTTGATCATGCGCATAGAAGCGCATATGACCATGAGCATCAACTCTCCGTGTTGCTGGCTTACCAATATCATGAAAAAGTACAGAGAGAACCAATGGAAGAGAGGATTCTTCTGGAAGCATAGAGAGCATCAGGCGCGTGTGGAGAAAAACATCACCTTCTGGGTGAAACTCTGGTGGTTGCTCGCACCCTTTGAGATTCTCTATTTCTGGAAGAATAGCTTTCAGCAGGCCACTTTGATCAAGGAGATCAAAACCACGCAGACGATGAGGACTAAGGAGAATTTTCTGCAATTCATCACGAATTCGCTCTTCACTAATAGAATGAATCTGGGGAGCTAGCTGGCAGAGACTCTTCCAAGTATTTTCTTCGATCTCGAACTCTAGGACTGTTGCAAAGCGAATCGCACGCAAGAGACGTAGTTTATCTTCAAGAAATCGTTTTCTTGAATTTCCAATAGCTCTGATGATTCCATGAGAAAGGTCCGCTTGACCATCAACATAGTCAAAAACTTCCTGAGTCTTTGGATCATAAAAAAGTCCATTGATTGTAAAATCACGGCGCTTGGCATCTTCTTGGGGAGTACTAAAAGCAACTTTCGTCGGATGTCTGCCATCTTCATAGCGACCATCATGTCGAAAAGTGGCCACTTGAATTTGATGTTGTTGCTCTAAAACAAGCATTACTCCAAATTGTGCTCCAATGGGGAGGGTACGAGAGAAGAGTTTTTCAATCTGCTGGGGAAGGGCACTAGTTGCGATATCAATATCATGAAAAGCTCTTCCTAAGAGCATATCACGAACACAGCCTCCTGCAAAATAGGCCGTATGACCTGCGGCACGAAGTTTTTCAAGGAGGTGAGAGGCCGTAGAAAAAAGATTCACAACAAGAACTTCATGTCACATTTAGCTTTTTAACTGAAAAATTTTACACTGATTTCTAAAACCGGTACAAATAAAGTTTTATAAAATTGACAAATTTTTCTCTCTCATCAATCTACGCAACAATAAATTCATGAACCCTACTTCAACTTCAACAGCAAGAGAGTCTTTTCCTCTAGAAGAACGAGAATTGATTGATCATCGACCTTCACGGCCACACCCTGAATTACAAAGCCATGATGTTGCTAGAGCTTCAGCTGCTTCCCATTTCTCTCCTATTGCTTCATCTTCTTCCCAAAGAAATGCTCTCCTAGAAACTCGAGCATTAGCGGAATTGAACGTGATTGGTGAGCATGTCATTGCAGCAAGAAAAATTTTGAATGTTTTTGCAGAAAAGAGCCAGCAAGCTACAGAAAAAGAGAACGAAGAAGAATGCTATTTTTCAATAGATCATGAGAATAATATTTATCTTCAACCCTCTTCTAGTGACTCAATAGAAGCTCATGCAAGAGCCAAGCAAAGTTTTATCATCAACTGCATTCAATTTTATGGAAATAATGCACTGAATTCTCTGAATCCTCCCATCAATAATAATCCTCGTCTTCCTCTCACTCCGCTTGAGGTAAGGAGAATTTTAAGTTCCCTCCATCAATTAGTTTCTCAGGTTACTGAGAGCATCAATGAAAATCCAGAGTCATTTATAAACAGAGCTTGTGAAGAAAATACTCTATCGCCACTCACCGCTCAAGAAACCGAGTCTCCAGAAGAGCACTTGTGCCGTGCCATTGCTCATACGATGACTGGACTAGCATCAATAACTCTTCCTGCTGCACTTACAGGAGTTGTTGCGACAGTTCCACTAGGCATTCCTCATTTGGCTGCTGCGATGATCTTTACTATTCCATGTATAGCATCGACGTTAGCTCTTGGAATGAGCTCTCAATCTTCTTCTCTTCTTACCTCTGAAGGGAGGAATCTATTGCGTCAACAAATGCCACCACCATTTGCTGGAATAGGTGCTACTGCTGGTACTATTGTTGGAGGAGGGACCCCTCTCTTTCATGCACCTCTAGCACCTCATCTTGGAAGTGCACCTTTAATCACATTGGGATTTGCCAAAGGACTTGGAGTTCTTCTAGGAGGTATGGTCCTGGGAGCTGGAGCAGGTGCACTTTGGTTTGGAATTATGGCAGGAGCTCCCATCTATGCAATAACTCACTTAGCTGATACCTCCGAAAATTTAGCTAGTGCCGCTCAAGAATTTCAACGTCAGAGTAATAACTGGATACCAGTAGGAAGACGTGCTCTCTAGAAGCCACGAGAGGACAATGTCCCCATATTTTTTTTAAAAAATAAAAAGATCTCAATCTATCTTCCAGCGATTCTCTACACGGACAATCGTGGCATCAAGCCCACTCTTATTCTGACCGTTTTGCGAACTTCTTGTTGCGACACCTCCCTCCTCATTGATTCTCAAATAGAGTTTCATATAAGTAGCGCCAGTGATATTCTTCCCAGTACTATCTAAAATTTGCGGACTCTGATTCTTCTCCTTTATCCATCGAGGTGAGCTGCCTGATGAGAGAACCTTCCGCTCAACTTCTAGAACAATTCTTCCATGAGGATACTCACCTTCATGGGAAACAGTACCTTCTCTCCCTTGAGCAATCTGAGAATCTTCATATTTGTAAGTAAATGTCGTTTCAACCTCCTTCCCTTCTTGGACCAAAAGCAAGGCACTTGTTGGTTTCATTTTAGGGAGAACTGCAAAGATCCCTTGATGACAATAAGTCTTCAAATCGTTGATTAATCTTGTTCTTTTCACGCCATCAACAACTTCAATTGCTTCTGCAAGCTGTTGAACATACTCTTCTGCACTCTCACTAAGCTTACCATAGCCTCGATGAAGAAAGCCTCGCTGAACATCGTCTTCAAATTGACCTGTGCTAGAAGAATATCCGTTTTTGATTTCTTGATTCGCTTGGTTCAGTTCTTCTCCTTCAAGAATATCGATCCCTTCTTTAGCAATAGAAATTTGTTGAGACCTTTCCGCTGGTAATGGCACTGTAGGGATTGTTACAGTCTGAGGACTCCGAGATCCAAGCTGCCAGCTCCCTTCCAGCGAGCTACAGGTGAGGTTACTCTTATCGAAGGAGCCATCTTCGTTGAGTGTTGCAGAGATCCTCATTGTTGTTTTTCCAAAGCCTGGGCCTGGGCCTGGGTTTTGAGTTAATCCCTCAAAACTTAAAGGGGTACTTTTCCCAGCAACGTGGAGAGTTTTAATATTATCTCGATGAGACTCCAGGGTCAGTGTGAATTGAGCAGTTTTTTCTTGAATGTTTATTTCATATTCTACATCAACATTTTGAGCTGATGGTAGAAAAAGAGATCCTTCGGGAGCATCATCAAATACGTGAGGAATCGAGGCTACTATGCCTTGATGAAAGATGGAGTTCATGCTGTTGATGAACTTTTCTTTTTTGCTCGAATCTAAAGCTGCAGGAGAGGCTAGAGCATCTTTTTTTTTCTCTCTAATAATTAAACAGCCTCGAGTGCTATCTATCTCTGTTGATGCACTATTTTCTTGAGTTTCAGTTCGCAAGAATTGATTGATCTTCGCTAAAGTTTTCTGATCACCAAGGCGATAATTTCCAGAAGCTGCAAGTGAAACTTCTTCATCTGATGCAGTAGTAGCTTTAATTTTTCCTGAATTGTTTGTTCTACAGTAGCTAATACCCATTGCCCAGTTGTAAAAACTGGTCAAACTCCAGCTAGCTTTCACGCTAGGACGACCATTACTGTCAGGCTGAAGCGAGGAGCGATTTCCTGACGCAGTAGGAGTAGCTTCAGCCATAGAGTCAGTAGTTTTTTTACTACTAAATTTAAAGCAGCAGAAAAGTGACCCAATCCAAGAAAAAATTCCTTTGCTCCAACTTGAGGAGGGGGGGCTTGTTGAAGTTTCTTGCGGCTGAGTAGAAGAAATAGGTTGTGAAAGCCCTAAAGTCGGATCACTCATAAAATTCATTGAGTTGAGTGTTATGCGAATAGAGTCATGGATTGAATAGTCGATTCTGCAGAGGGGGTATTCAATAAGCCGCGCCCAGATAGAGCAATAAAAAAATTTATATCATAAAAGTAAAATTTCCTCATCACTCTCACTCTTGTTACCAACTTCACACAGCGTCACTCCTGAGATTCTCAGTGCTGGTTATAACTGCTAGCAGCGACTAAAAAAAGATTGATTCCCCTCTATTGGCTCGTTACTCTCTCCTACTCTTTTGAGCCTTTTTTTGTGGGCGCGGTTAGCTCAGCGGTAGAGCACTACACTGACACTGTAGGGGTCGGCAGTTCGAACCTGCCATCGCGCACCAGATTCTTCTCTACGCTGCTTTTCTCTTTTTGAAGTGTTTCAGTCCTCCAAGATGCATCGTGTTGTTTTTTCCAGAAAGAAGCAAAATAGCCATTTCTCTTGAGCAGCTCCTCAATACTGCCATCTTCAAGAATCTTCCCATGCTCAAAAACTAAAATCCGATCCATAGCAGCTAGTGTGGAGAGTCGATGAGCAATCACCATGGTTGTTCGATTCTTCATGACTAGTGCAAGGCTTTCTTGAATTTTTTGCTCCGTTGCTGAATCGAGCGAGGAAGTAGCTTCATCGAGAAGAAGAATCGGAGCATTCTTGAGCAAAGCTCGTGCAATAGCGATACGCTGACGTTCCCCTCCTGAGAGCCGGATACCCCGCTCTCCGACTAGCGAGTGATACTTTGCATCACTCTGTTCAATGAATTCGTGACAATGAGCCATCTTAGAGACCATGATTACTTCTTCCTCCGTAGCGTCAGGACGTCCATAACGAATATTCTCTAGTAACGTACGATGAAAGAGGGAAGCCTCTTGGGGAATAACGGCAATATTTTTATGTAATGATTCTTGGGTGACCTCTGCAATCGATACTCCATCAATTAAAATTGCTCCTTCCTGCAAGTCATAGAGGCGCAAGAGAAGATTCATGAAGGTTGTTTTACCAGCTCCTGAGTGCCCAACAAGGCCGACCTTCTCTCCAGGAGCAATGGTGACACTAAAGTTTTGGAAAACAGGACGAGTTTTGGAATACGAAAAGGTAATATTTTTAAAACAGATTTCTCCAGCAGTAAGAGAAAGCGAGCGAGCCTTGGGACGATCAATGATCTCGTGAGGTTGTTCAATCAGAGAGAGAGCAGCATTGACTGTTGCCAATTTTTTAATGAAGTCATTGATTTGTTCACTCACAAACCAAATCCATCCTGATAAGTAAAATGATTGTATCATGATTTGTGCAAAATCCCCAAGACTGACCCAATGATATCGCCAGCCCTGCATAAGTAGCAGAAGCATGCCGGCAATAAGGAAGGTATGGTTGATAGAAAAGGCTACTTGAGTCCACTCTAACTGTGTGTGAGCGTAATGAGACTTTTTGATTTCTTCTTCTTGGAGCTTTCTGAAAGCAAGCACTTCCTCCTTTTCCCGAGCAAAGAGCTTTACATTTTGTATATTAGTAAAAACATCGACGATCCTTCCAGAAAGCTCTGTTACACAGTTTGCATGATCTTGTAGAGGGAAATTGGATTTCCTTGAAAAAAAGAAAACAATCATGAAGTGAAGTACTAACCAAACAACTAAAAGTCCTGCAAAGATAGGATGTGCTGCCCACATGCTTACAAAAATAGAAATGGACATCACCAATGCTGTCGTGAAGGGAACACAAATAGTAGTGAGGAGCATTTCACAATTGTTAGGAATATCGGAAATTTTATTAGCAATCGTTCCAGAAAAATGAGTTGCAAAGAAAGATGTTGAGTGGGTTTGAACATAGTGAAAGAGCGCCTCACGAATAGAAGCTCGAAAACGCGTACAACAATCCACACGAAAAACAAATCCTTGGACAACATGGAACAAATGAGCAAGGATCCATGCCCCAAGGATTTCGATGATCATAAGAAGACCTTGATGCTCACACTGCAAACGTGTTTGTTGGAGAGAACCTAAAGTATTGATAAGTTGCTTTAGCAAGTAGGGAAAGAGCGCACTATAAATTCCCCAAGAAGCAGAAGCGAAAATAGCAATAGTGATTTTGATCCATTGCTTGGAGGCAAAATAGAGAAGAAAGGGAAAAACAGTTTTTGGTAAATTCATCGAAAATAGTGATTCTCAGCGGAGGAAGATTTTGGAGATTAGTTTTTACTATAGCTGATGGAGCACCACCTCTTCAATTTAATACACGATAGGAGAAGACTCTAAAAAATCATTCCATGATCGATGACGAGTGCCAATTCTTCTAAGGAAAATCAGACTCCATGGGCTTGGAGAAACTACTGATCGTGTACGAACTAGAAAAGCGTGCGCTAGTAGCTTAATTCTTTTTCTTCTTTTTGTTCTTTGAAGAAGAGGGAGAATTCTCTGGCTGAAGAATCGCCTTGAGAAAAGGAGCTGTCCGACTGGTTTTATGCTCTGCAATTTCTTCGGGAGTTCCTGCAGCAACAAGTTCACCTCCATGCGAGCCTGCTTCAGGACCGATATCGATGATATAATCAGCTTCAGCAATGAGATCAAGATGATGCTCGACAACAATAACAGTATGTCCTTCATCAACCAATCGATGGAGAACATCAAGAAGTAAAGCTACATCAGCAGCATGAAGTCCTATTGTTGGTTCTTCTAAAATGTAGAGTGTTGTTCCTTTAGTTCGGAAACGAGGCTTCTGAGTACTATGAGCACCACGAGCCAATTGAGTCACTAGCTTGATACGCTGAGCTTCACCACCACTCAAGGTAGGGCTTGGTTGTCCCAACTGGAGATAGCCAAGTCCCGTTTCTACGAGAAGCTCCAGGGGACGAGTAATCTTAGGATGTGCTACAAAAAACTCTAATGCTTGCTCCACGGTCATGGAGAGAACATCACTAATGGACTTCCCATTGTATTTGACTTCGAGCGTCTGTCGATTAAAGCGTGTTCCAGCACAATCTTCACAAGGCATGAAGGAAGTTGGCAAGAAACTCATTTCCATTTTAATCTTTCCTTGTCCTTCACAACTTTGACAACGACCTCCATGATTATTGAAAGAAAAACGACCAGCACTATAGCCTCTTAAGCGGGCAAGTGGAAGTTCTGCATAGAGTGCACGAATCGTGTCAAAAATTTTTAAATATGTTGCCGGCGTTGAACGCGATGTTTTCCCAATGGGGGATTGATCCACCTCAATAATTTGGGCAAGTGAAGAAGCTCCTGTCAGTGAACTCCAAGATTCAGTTCCTGTTTTTTTCCGATGAGGAGCTAGAGCTGCTTCCACTGCTGGAAGTAGAACATTGCGCAGCAGCGTGCTTTTACCAGAACCACTAATCCCAGTAATTGCTGTCAAACGCTGTAGTGGAAAAGCAACATCAATATTCTTCAGATTATGCTTAGAAGCTCCCTTGAGTTCAAGCCACTGAGGAACGTCGCTCAGAGAGCGCCGCTGACCACGTAGTGGATGATGAGGAGGGTGGGAGAGAAACTGTCCCGTCAAAGAAGCTGGAGTGGCCATAATTTCCTCAATTTTTCCTTGAGCCACAATAGTACCACCTCGAGAGCCCGCTTGAGGACCTAAGTCAATAATCCAATCGGCACGACGCATTGTTTCCTCATCATGCTCAACAATGACTAAAGAATTTCCATGATCAGCTAATTCTTCTAATGCTTCGAGCAAACGAGTGTTATCACGGGGATGAAGTCCGATTGTTGGCTCATCGAGCACATAGAGAACTCCTCTGAGATTAGAGCCAAGTTGAGCGGCAAGACGAATACGTTGGGATTCGCCTCCACTCAGTGTTTTAGAAGAACGATGTAACTCTAGGTAATTGAGTCCTACACGTGATAGAAATTCCAATCGCTGAATGACCTCGGGAATAATATCGCGAGCAATCATTTGCTCTCTTCCTTGAAACTTCCATCTTTTAATTTCTACAAGCACATCATCAGACGAGCGTGCTGTAAGCTCTGGAAGAGAAAGATGATAAATACGAACATTGGAGGCCACTTGATTAAGTCGCTGCCCATGGCAGTGAGGGCAGGGATGAGTTTCTCCTTCAGGACATTGATCAAATGATTTTTCTTCAACAATTTCAGCTTCTAACTGTGACTCAAATTCACGCGAACTGGTAGCTTCCGTCCAAACTTCTCCAAATCCACGACAATGTTCACACCAACCATGTGGTGAATTAAAAGAAAAGAGACGCGGATCGAGTTCCTCAAAGGAACGACCGCACTCCGAACAGTTCATCTCCATACTAAGAAGATGAAGAACATGTTTCTCTTTGCCTTTCCCTAATGAATGCTCTTGGCGCGCTTTGGCCATTCCTTTACCAACTTCGATAGCACGCTGAAGATGCTTGAGAAGTTCTTTTTTAGAATTTTTGGTAATTGTTGCAATCAGAACGTCAATATGATGCTCCTGAAATCGTTGAAGTGGTTTAAAATTTTCTACAGCAACGAGGACATTATCGACAAGTAAATCAGTAAAACCTTGGGAACTAGCCCAACGAGCAATTTCGGAATGAAGTCCTTTTTTACCACGTACAAGAGGAGCCAAAAGCTGCACTGGTCCTTTCTCTAAGAGTTTTTCTACTTGGTCAACAAGAGCTGTTAGAGAATTTTTGGCAACTGGTATTTGACACTCAGGGCAGTACTGAACGCCAAGCTTAGCATACAAAAGGCGGAGGAATTGATGGATTTCCGTTACGGTGGCCACTGTTGACTTTCCTCCTCCACGCGTGATGCGCTGTTCAATGGCCACACTGGGAGGCAGTCCATTAATCTCATCAACATCAGGTTTCTCAAGCTGTTGGACAAACTGACGCGCATAGGGTGACATACTATCAAGAAAGCGTCGCTGTCCTTCTGCAAACAAAATATCAAAGGCTAGTGTTGATTTTCCAGAGCCGCTTAAACCAGTGATAACAACCACCCGATCTCTTGGAATGGAAAGAGTGATATTTTTGAGATTATGTTCTCGAGCACCATGGACTTCAATAGCTTTGGAGGCAACGTCGGCAAGTTGCTCTTTCTTTTCGAGGAGTAGAAGAGTTTTTTTATTTTCAAGAACCTCCCGGAGGTAACGCCCTGTATGAGAAGCTTGCTCTTTTGCAATTTCCTCAGGAGAACCTGCCGCAACGAGCTTGCCTCCTTCTCTTCCAGCTTCGGGGCCAATATCAATGACCCAATCAGCTGATTTAATAACATCAAGATGATGTTCAATGACGATGAGACTATTTCCTTCTTCAACTAGTCGCTTAAATACCTTCAACAACGTAGCAATGTCATCAACATGCAATCCTGTTGTTGGTTCATCAAAAATTAAAAGAGCATTGCCTGGCTCTTGACTTCCAAGACGTGCTGCAAGCTTCAAGCGCTGCGACTCTCCTCCACTTAATAGATTGATAGGTTGTCCTAATTTCAAATAATCCAGCCCTACATCTGTTAGTAACTGAAGAGGAGGAATAATTTTCTTTGCTTGATCTTCTTTTTGAAAAAAGAGAATCGCTTCTCGAGCTGTCATTTCAAGAATATCGTGAATGGACTTTCCACGATAAAGAATATTGAGAACTCGTTGCTGATATCGACGACCATCACACTCGGGACAACGTAAAAAAAGATCACTCAAAAATTGCATCTCAATTTTTTCGTATCCAAGACCAGCACAACGATCGCAGCGCCCTTGTCCTGAATTAAAAGAAAAGGCAGAGGGACTTAATCCCGCATTAATAGCCTCTTTGGTGAGTCCAAAGAGGTCACGAATAGGATCAAAGACACCAAGATAGAGTGCAGGAGTAGAGCGGGGAGTACGAGCAAGAGGAGATTGATCAACCATTACAACATCACTGAGCTGTTCACCTCCCTTAATGGAACGACAGAATCCCATGACTTCACTCTCTTCTGGATTGACTGAAGTCAAATTACGATAGAGTACATCGCGGATAAGCGAACTTTTTCCTGAACCTGAAACACCACTCACACAGCAGAGAACACCAAGAGGGATTTTTACATCGAGCTTTTGTAAGTTATGGTGAGTGACTCCCTTCAATGTTATCCAGTTTTTTGGCTTCAAGCGCTTTGTTGGTACTGGAATGGAGCGATCTCCTCGTAAATAAGAAGCCGTTAGAGAATCTTTGGATCCTGCAAGTTCACTGAGTGGTCCTGAGTAGATGAGTTGACCTCCTTGACTGCCTCGTCCAGGACCAAGATCCACAATATGATCGGCAGAACGCATAATAGCTTCTTCATGTTCGACAACAAGAAGCGTATTTCCTTTATCACGCAGCGAGTGCATGATATTGAGCAGCCGTGTAACATCACGGGGATGGAGTCCAACACTCGGCTCATCCATCACAAAAAGTGTATTAACAAGAGAGGCACCAAGGCACGTTGTGAGGTTAACACGTGCAATTTCACCACCCGATAGGGAACGAGTAGGACGATCGAGAGAGAGATAACCCAGTCCCACCTTCTCTAAATATTCCAACCGAGAAATAATCTGATTGCAGAGCATGTTCGTGCTCGGATTCTCTTCTGAAGGGGCAAAGCCTTTAAGAATAGGAATCAATTGATTAATCGGAAGAGCTGCTATTTGAGGTAGTGTTAATGGGTTTTTTAGAGGAAGACGATAGTTCAATGTCTCTGGTTGAAATCGTGCTCCATGACAACTATCGCAAGGTTTATAAGAACGATAGCGGCTTAAGAAAACACGAATCGGCATCTTATAAGATTGACGCTCTAGCCACTGAAAAAATCCATCAATTCCATACCAACTGGCAGAACCACTGAGTTCCTCTCGTGACGAATCCGCATTTTTTTCTCCATGAATAACAAATTCTTGATCCTTAGCAGAAAGTTCTTCAAAAGGAGTATAAATATTGATATCATGATAAGCACAAGCACGTAAGAGATCACGTTGAGAATTTCGCGATTGACCACTTTGAAAAGGCTTAATAACACCTCCTGCGATGCTTAAAGAGCGGTCAGGCATGACGCGATTATAATCTAGCCCAATAACTTTTCCAAAACCTCGACATGTAGGACATGCTCCCAGTGGATTATTAAAGCTAAAAAGTCCAGGAGTTGGAGGGCGAATATTGACATCGCAGTGAGGGCAATGCCAACCAGCTGAGAAAGGGTGTACTTTATTAGCTTGGGGAAGAATGAATGAAATTTTGTCTTTCCCTAATCGTAGAGCCGTTTCTATGGCTTCATTGATACGCCCTTCATTTTTTTTAGTAATCTCAAGACGATCTTGAACAACTAAAACAGTAGGCGGAAGTTCTTTAAGAGAAGGAGTTTCATCAGTACGATGAATCTTTTTATGAATCCAGACGCGAAGATAACCTTGTTCCTGTAAAAAATGAAAGAAGTCAGCTGGCGTGCGCTCTTTTGGTTGTATTTTCTTCTTTATAGGAGCTGGCTTAGAAAAATCATCAACATCAACAATGTTATTTTCTTCAAATTCTTCCTCGTGAAGAAGAGTAGTGTGAACAGGAAAAGCAATAAGAATTTGCTGCTCAGTGAAGAGCTTGAGAACTTTTTTCGTAATCGATTCTGCTGATTCTGTTTGGATCTTCTGTGCACATTGCGGACAGTGAGCCTCTGATGCTCGTGCCATCAGAAGTTTTAGATAATCATTAATCTCTGTAATAGTACCAACGGTAGAACGCGTTGTTCTTACATTATTGTTTTGTTCAATAGCAATTGCAGGAGGAATTCCTTCAATGGAGGCCACCTGTGGCTTATCCATGCGATCGAGAAATTGACGCGTGTAGGGACTGAATGTTTCTACATAGCGACGCTGACCTTCTGCGTAAATGGTATCAAAAGCGAGACTGGACTTACCACTACCACTAGGGCCAGTAACAACAATGAGCGATTGGGATGGCAAATCAAGGTCGAAGCCTTGAAGATTATTTTGCCGAACACCACGAAGAGATATCCGAGAAGAAGCAGGCACTCTAAAAAATCAAAATAACCGAAAACTAGTAACAAAAAACTAACTTAATCTGCCGAGGCATTCTTGAGTTCTTCCGTTCGGAGAAGAACTCTTTGGCGCATGATTTTTCCTGCTTTAAACTTAACAGTTGCACGAGCAGGAATGGTGACATCAATTTGAGGACGATTAGGGTTTCTGCCAACTCGAGGTCGTGTAAGACGAACTTCAAAAACACCAAAGTTTCTCAGCTCTACATTTTCTCCTTGAGCGAGAGCATCAGTAATAAAATCGAGCGTTTTTTGAATAACAGAAAAGACATCCGCCTGAATAAGTCCAGTTTCATTACTAATAGAGACAACAAGATCACGCTTTGTTAATTTTGACATAAAAAGAAGAGAAGATAAATAAATTGATGAGATGCTTTGCTCTATTAACTAGAGAACCTGCTTGTAGGAGAAGCAGGTGGACTGCATTATAATAAAATTTTTCCTTTTATCAATAACAATTTTCTTGAAAAAAACTCATTCTGCGTTCTCAAAACACAATATTTTCTTCATCAGATTTTCTTTAACATAGTTTTCTCGTTGTGGATTCGTACTCAAAGCTACTTTTCATTTTTTGTTTTACTGATAACACTAATGACAATGATTAAAAAATATTTCATTTTTTGGCTTACTCATACACTAGCTCTCTTTTTTTTCTTAGGTTGCAGCACAACGCATTCCGACCTTACAGCGAGAAGCAAAACAGCACTGATGCTCATTCGTATTGGAAAGGAGAAGAAAACTCATCGTCTTCTCATTGCTCTGCATGAAAAAGAAGCTCCAAGAACTGTAGCAAATTTTAAGAAACTTACTTCTCATCACTATTATAATGGACTTCTTTTCTACCGCACTTTCCCTCATGCTCTGGTTCAAACGGGTGATCCTAAAGCACGATATCACGAAAATGAACACTCTGGAACAAGTGGACCAGGATACACAATTGCTGCAGAAATTAAATTACCTCACCAACGAGGATCAGTAGCCATGGCTCGCCTTCCTGATCGTATCAATCCTCTACGCGCTTCTAATGGAAGCCAATTTTTTATCTGCTTAGAACCACTACCTCAACTCAACAATCGGTACACCGTCTTTGGTCAGGTTCTTGAAGGAATGGATGTTTTAGATAAAATCAGCACGATTCCTACCAATGGTAATAATTTTCCTCTTCAAAAGGTTGTTATTACCTCTTTAAGTCTTCAACCTCTAGAGTAGCTTCTACTTTCATTTGTGAAACTTGTTTGGTTCAAAAGAGATTTGCGAATCAATGATCATGCTGCTTTCAGTTTAGCTGCGAGAGGTGGGGCTCTACTTCCTCTTTATATTTTTGAGCCAAAGCTCTGGGTGCAACCCGATATGAGCTATCGACATTTCTCCTTTTTAATAGAAAGCCTTCGAGAATTAAATGAAGAATTAAAACAGCTGGGACAACCATTAATTGTCAAAGTGGGAGAGGCAGTTCCTATTCTAGCAGATCTTATCCAACGATATTCTATTACTGAAATCTACTCTCACCAAGAAACTTGGAACGCTTGGACTTATCAGCGTGATATGGAAGTAGGTGCTTATCTTAAGAAAAAAAAAATCTTCTGGCATCAACCTGTTCAAAATGGTGTTATTCGAGCTCTTTATAATAGAGATGGCTGGGCTTGGAGGTGGAATCAAACAATGTCCCAACAATTGTGCCTTCCCCCCAGCAGAATAGTTTCACTGAATGAACCTTCTGATCCTTGGCCTCACGCTAGTGACTTTGGATTAAATGATGATGGGTGTCGTGAACGCCAGCAAGGAGGGCGTAAGAATGCTTTGCTTCTGCTGAAAACTTTTTTAGAGAAAAGAGGTCATTATTATCAAAAAGCACTCTCCTCTCCACTTACTGCTTCTCATCAATGCTCACGACTTTCGGCTCATCTGGCTTTTGGAACAATCTCCTTAAAGGAAGTTTTTCACTCGACTCGGTTTCAACTTCACCGGTTAAAGAGAAAATCTCTCTCCAGCAATATCTCTACGAATCCTCTAGAATTGTTACAATGGAAACGTTCTCTGAACTCATTTCTTGGACGCTTGCGTTGGCATTGTCACTTCATTCAAAAACTAGAGGACGAGCCGCGCCTTGAAAAAGAAAATATGCATTCTGCTTACAACAACATTCGAGAAGAATCTTGGGATTTCAAAAAGTATCAAGCTTGGGCTAGCGGTAGCACTGGCTACCCTTTCCTCGATGCCTGCATGAGAGCGCTGATTGCAACAGGTTGGATGAACTTTCGCATGAGGGCCATGCTCATGAGCTTTGCAAGTCAGCATTTATGGCTTGATTGGCGCCGTAGCGCTCCTTATCTAGCTCGTCTCTTTACTGATTATGAACCTGGAATTCACTACAGCCAGTGTCAAATGCAGTCAGGAACAACAGGAATGAACACACTACGAATCTACAACCCTATCAAACAATCATATGATCAGGATCCAAACGGCGTTTTTATCCGGCACTGGATTCCTGAATTAAGAGAGGTGCCACTGCCCTACCTTCATGAACCATGGAAAAGTCCTCTTCCCTCAGAGTATCCTCAGCCTATTGTAGAAGAGAAAACAGCACGCATGCATGCTGCTCGCGTCCTCTATGAATTACGAAACTCTTCTCACTATAACCGAGAAAAAGCACTTCTTATCAAAAAACATGCAAGCCGCAAGAGAGCTGCGTTGCAAAAAAAGGGGGAGAAATTATCAAAAAAGAGGCAACGCCGTGAAGAAGAGCAAATCCAATTTCAATTTTAGTAACGAATCGGCTGTTGCTGTGTGAGGCAATGAAACGACCCAAGTCCCCAAATAAGTTCCCTCGAATCAATGGGAATAATTTCTCTTGTTGGAAAAAGAGTTGATAAAATATCACAGGCAAGAGCATCGGAAGGAGCTTGAAAAACAGGAACAAGCAAAGCTCTATTTGCAATATAAAAATTTGCATAACTCGCTGGTAATCGCTGAGCATCTCTCTCAAGGCGTGGTGGCATTGGCAGCTCAATAACAGTGAATGGTTTTCCAGAAGGAAGAAGAAAACTTTTTAAGAGGTCAGCATTCTTGTGCAAAGGAAAATAGTTAGGGTCATGATGGTCACTTTCAAGAGCAGTCACAACAGTCTCTTTATCTACAAAACGCGTAATATCGTCAATATGACCGTCAGTATCATCACCTTCAATCCCTTCATCTAACCAAAAAACATGACTTACTCCTAAATAGAAGCATAGTTTTTCCTCAATTTGCTCTTGCGTTAAATGTGGGTTGCGGTTGCGATGGAGTAAGCATGATTTGGTTGTTAGAAGAGAACCATCACCATTAACATCAATAGAGCCACCCTCCAAAACCATTCCAGGCTGAAGGCAAGGGAGGTTTAATGAAAGAGCAATAGTGCTTGGAACAGCATTATCAAGATGATAAGGCAAATATTTTTCACCCCAAGCATTATATTGCCAATCTAGAACTACTAGAGAGGGAGCTTGCTCTAGTAATGATTTCACAAAAATGGGCCCATGATCACGACACCATGGTTCTTGAGTAGGAATGGAATAAAATTCAAGGTGTTCTTTGGGAAGACGTCGCTCGAGTAAAGAGCGAATCATTTTCTCTTCATCAAGATCACGAACATTGATTCGAACTATCTCCGAATCTCCAATCGCTTCGGCCATAGCAACGAAAGTAGGAATTACTTCTCTATAGCGCCCTGGAAAACTAATACACTCTGGGTGAGGCCACGAAATCCAAGTAGCCTCATGCTCTTCCCACTCGGCTGGCATACGAAAACGAGAGTGCGATGAAGAAGTCAAAGGAAAAAAAATGAAAAATAAAACGATGCTCTGTGCAAAGCAATCAAGAGCGAAATGTTTGTTTCTTGAGGCTGGAAGCTGGAAGCTGACCTCTCGATGAAGGAATTTTAATCTTGAATCGTTGAGAACACTTGCAACACCGAATCAACAAATCTAGAGAAAATACTCGACGGAAACCTATACTCTAGATCGGTAAGATGCTCCTATTGAAGCTTTGCAAGTAATGCTGCCTTAGAAACAAGTCCACTAGAACGTTCTGAAAGCACTCCATTTTTGAAAATCATCAGCGTAGGAATTGCTGAGATTCGATGTTCTGCTGCTATAGTAGGACAATCATCAACATTAACTTTTGCAACAGTCACTTTGCCAGTAAGCTCCTTGGCAATTTCATCAATAACAGGAGAAATCATCTTACAGGGACCACACCAGGGGGCCCAAAAATCGACAAGAAGCATTGGAGAGGAAGCAACTGTTGCATTGAAGGATTGATCCGTAAGGTGAAGAACGTGTTCAGAAGACATAGCAGTAATAATGATTAATGATTCATGTAAAAGAAACGAATTTCTAATAGTAAAGCAGAAAAAGCGACGAGAAAAAGTAAAAAAGAAAAGGAGAAAGGAAGTAAAAAATTTCCTCCTGTTGAATCAATTGACTCATGCAACAGAGCAGGTGGTTTTTTTGACAAAGAAGATTCAGAAGGCAACGCCGAGGAAGCTTCATCATGAGAGTCCGGAGAGTTGGAAGAAACGCTGTTGCGTAAAACTGGCTTTGGTGGAAGATTCAATTTTCTTAGATTCTCTTCAGGAGAGGGGATAGTTCCAGTATCAAGGTGAGACTGAGGAGATAGGAATGACTTTTCCTCGGTACTATTCAATGGAGTTTCTTGGGACATAGAGTGTGTGTTCATTTTTTGTCATTAGAAAGTGATCATGGAGTCGAAAGGGGAGTGTTCGTTTGCTGAAAATTTTTGAGATCTTCAAGAATGGCAATAGCTTCATGCTTGATGGGATCATTCAACTCGAAATCATTATTATCAATATCTTCCTCTTCAATGTCGAGTTCACTATGAGAAGAATCCTCTTTTTTTGATTTTGAAATATTCGCAGCAGTAAGTTTTTTCTTTTTAGGAATAACTTTACTCAGGGTAGGATCATGAATCGCATCTAACGTTAGTGAATATTCCACTAAAGGGGGAGCTTTTATCAATTCATTTTCTTTTTTGTGAGCAGCAGCACGTTTTTTCTCTTCAGCAAGTTCTTGCTTGCGCACACCTTCATTAAGAGAAATCAAGTTTTCCTTTAGTTTCTCCAGGAGGATTTTTCTTTTTCCTTCGAGGTAATGAAACTCTGGGTCTTTTGCCACACGAGCTTGAGATTGTTTTTTCAACTGATCAATAAAAAGATAGTTCTGATTCCATGGAGAAAAAGGTTGAGGATCAACTTCATCGTAGATCAGAGGATTAGGCAGCATCCCTTCACCAAGCTCACTGGTATCAGTAAGGGAGGGGAGAATAATGTCAGCAAGAACACCTTGATGTTGCGTTGAACCACCAGAAACACGGTAAAATTTTTGAATGGTTAGTTTTAAGGCTCCTGCTGATTGAGATTGGCCAAAGAGAGGCATAAACTTGCTAACATCAAGGACTGTCTGAACAGTTCCTTTTCCAAAAGTGCGTTCATCACCAACGATAACAGCTCGATGGTAATCTTGGAGTGCTCCTGCAAAAATTTCACTTGCAGAAGCGCTCAGTCGATTGGTCAGAAGAATAAGAGGCCCGCGATAAAGAGGTGCCGCTTCGTGATTGAAGGAAACAGTAATATTGCCGTTGGAATCTTTTGCTTGGACCACTGGCCCAGCGCCAAGAAAAAGACCGGTAAGATTAATCGCCTCTTCCAAAGATCCTCCACCATTGCGACGCAAGTCGATGATTAATCCTTGAATATTCTCTTTGTTGAGTCGTTGAAGAAGCAAACGAACATCTTTTGTTGTACTCTTAGCGTTGGAAGCATCATGGCGATCCATCTCAGAATAAAAAGCAGGAAGAGTCAGCCAACCGAATTTCTCTTCTTTCCCATCCTTTCCTGGCAGAACAATCAGTTCTGCTTTGGCTTCAGATTCCTTAAGTTTTACTTCATCACGAGTAAGTTCAATGATTACGCGCTTGGAAGGATCACTAGCATCAGCAGGAATGACTTGTAAGCGAACTTGAGATCCCTTCTTGCCACGCACTTTTTCCACCACTTTATCAATTCGCAAATCAATAACATCTTCAAAAGGTCCAGATCCTTGAGCAACAGCAGTAATACGGTCATTCTCTTTGAGCCTTCCATCACGATCAGCAGGCCCTCCAGGAACCACTTCAACAACTTTTGTATAACCATCATCCGAGCGCAAAACAGCTCCAATGCCGATAAGGGAGAGACGCATTTGAATATTGAAATTGTCCATGTCAGAAGGGCTCATGTACTCTGAATGAGGATCGTAGCTTTCTGCTAGAGCAATTAAAAAAGCACGCAGCATATCTTCCTCTTTTTGCTCATGAAGTGCTTTGAGCATTTGATCATAGCGATGAGTGAGAATCTTTGATGGTGAATCAGTGGAGTTTTTGTTGAGCTTTTCTTGTAGTAATTCGGCTTCTACACGATCACTCCAAAGTTGATCAGCAGCAGCTTGATTTTGCGGCCAGGGAGCTTTTTGGCGATTGATTTGAATTTTTCGATTACTGGAGAAATCATGTTTTTCTGTAACAAGAATTTTATTTTTAGCAACTCGCTCTTCAACACGTTGACAAAATCGATCATAAATTGTTTTTACATCGCTTAAATCACCTCGAAGTAGGTTGGAGGTTAGTGTTGGTTCATATTTTTTTTCGAACTCATCAATGTCTTCTTGAGTGAAGTAGAGATGGTTATAATCCAAGAGCTGAAGATAATTTCTTAAAATTCTCTCAGGCATGCTCCAATCAGGTGTTTGAGGATCATGAGGAGGATGAGGGTCGTTGAGTGGAAGACGGAGAAAGTGTCCCTGCTCCAAGAGACGTCCCACCGTTGCAGCAATCGCTCCCATTTGTGAAAAAGAAAAAGGAGTAGGGGAGAGAGATGTTGTAGGAGGACTTCCTGCAACCGATGTGCTGTTTCCCTTGATAGCATGCGCTTCTTGAGCTGGTAGGGAGTTAGAGAAAACATTGCCTTCTAGTAAACAGAGAGAGCAGAGGAGAAGCGTTGAGAATTTTCTAAAAAAAGAAAAAGAGAAATGCATGAGGTTATACCTTAAATTTTTCAAAAGGAATCTTGCAGAGCTTGAGAAGAAAAGCAAATCTCCTCTTATGGAAAATACGAATTCTATCACCCCAGAGCATAATTACCTTTGTTTTACTGGAGGGCCAGTGGAAACAAATTCTTATTTGATTCAACTATCAGAAGGAAATCTTCTCATCGATGCACCGCAAGGAGCTGCTTCTTATTTTAAAGATTGTAGGATTCATCTATTGGTACTCACCCATGGTCACTTCGACCATGTGATGGATGCTGCAGCAATCGCCCGTAGTCATCAATGCCCGGTTCTCATGCATCAGATTACCGAGGAGATTATTGCAGATACCGGATTGTTACAACGTTATGGATTGAATATTCAAATCGAGCCGATCAAGGCTTCTCAGTATCTTAGCGAATCAAACAATCATCTCCTCTTGGGGTATTCTTTCTCGATCTTCGAGGTTCCTGGGCATTGTCCAGGAAGCCTTTGTTTTTATGATCGTAGGGCTGGTTTTCTTTATGGAGGCGATGTTTTGTTTGCAGGAGGCGTTGGACGTTGGGACTTACCAGGAGGAAATCGCGAATTACTTTTAGAAGGAATTCAAAAAAAACTTTTTACTCTACCAGCACCAACAAGAGTGCTGCCCGGTCATGGTCTTGAAACGACTATTGGAAAAGAAAAAGACTCTAATCCCTATTTTTAATCATACACGATGCGCTGATAAGCTTTAGAGAGCTACTATCTTGTCGCTGTTGATTCAGCTTCCTCGGTTTACTACTACTCAATCAATCCAACAGCTGGAGCAATAATGAGTACACTGCTATTAGCGCAATTACTTGCTTTTCTAAAAAAGCATACTATTTTTTATCGAGCTAACATTGGTTAGCGTGTCATGGAAACAATTTCTTAATAGGTTCCTCGTTGAGAGGAAAAAATTAGTCTGAATAGCTCCACAAGCGTGTGAGTTCTCCTTGAGCTTTATTGAGAAAAGCTCCCCCTATAAGAAATTGTTATGATCCATCATCCCATCCAATTTAAAAATGTTAGTCTCTCTTTTTTAGAAAAGAGTTGTTTTGAAAACGTCAATTTGGCGATCCATCCTGGCAGTCGTATTGCTATTATTGGTCGCAATGGAAGCGGTAAATCAACGCTTCTAAAAATGCTCCAGGGAAGTGCTGAGCCAGCCAGTGGCACAATCCATCAGCCTCCCAATGTCACGATTGGCTACATTCCCCAAGTGATCGAAACAGGAGAGGGATTGAGTGGTGGGGAGCGGTTAATAGAGAAGATAGAAGAAGTTCTGCGTTCTCATCCAGCCATTCTTCTTTTGGATGAGCCCACCAATCATCTTGATCAAAAAAATAGAAAATATCTTTTCCGATTGCTTAAGAACTATACGGGAACGTTACTAATAGCATCTCATGATCCGGCTTTACTTGAGCATTGTATTGACACCTTATGGCATCTCCATGATCAAAAAATTTCTGTTTTCTCAGGCAGCTATAAAAATTATCAAGAAACCATCAAAAAAGAGCGAACGCTTCTTCAAACAAAAATAGCACGATTAGATCGAGAGAAAAAATCGACACATCATGCCTTGATGAAAGAGCAAGAACGGGCCAGTAAAAAAAAGGCTTATGGCGAAAAGAAATGCGCTGGGAGGACCTGCAATCCTCTTGGGTAGAGCTCGGGATCGTGCTGAGAAAACTCATAGCAAAAACCAAAAAGCGATTCGAAATGAAAAAAAACATCTCCTTGAGCAACTTTCTGAACTCTACCTTCCTGAGAGCATCATTCCAAAATTTTCTTTGCAAAGCGCAAATCAAGAAAATCATGTTCTTGTTTCTGTGAGTGAAGGATCGGTTTGGTACAAAAACGAAAAAACAATCCTCTCTCAGATTTATTTCACATTGATGTCTCGAGAACGTGTGGCGCTTGTCGGAGAAAATGGAAGTGGCAAATCAACGTTAGTGAAAGCATTGTTGCAGGATTCTTCGATTGGAAAGAGTGGTGAGTGGCACTTTCCATCACTAAAAAATATTGGTTATCTTGATCAACATTATAAAACTCTTTCTTCAAGAAAAAGTGTCATAGAATTACTTTCCGAAGTTGTGGCATGGCCCCACGAAAAATTGAGATGTCATCTCAATGAATTTTTATTTCGTAAAAACCAAGAAGTTCATCGACCCGTGTATCAACTTTCTGGTGGAGAAAAAGCAAGACTCTCCTTAGCCTTAATTGCTGCCAAGGCGCCTCAATTATTAATTTTGGACGAAGTCACTAACAACCTCGATTTAGAAACACGCCAACATGTCATCGACGTTCTCCAAAAATATCCAGGAGCCATGATTGTCATTTCTCACGATGAACATTTTCTCCATGAAATCAATGTAGAAGAATATGATATGAGTCCGTGGAGGAGTTGTCGCTTGATGGAACTTTAAAAAAAATAGTAAGAAAACATACGACGCACAAGACTTCTAAGAAGTCAATTATTGATAACATATGCATTGGATTCTTTGGAAGTCATTGCTCCTTGTGATTCCAGAATGTGGTTCAAAATTGAGCGTTCTTTAGAACAAGCCCTAGAACTTTTTGAACAAATAAAAACTATTATTGACTCTAAGTCTCAAGAAGAACACCTCTTTCAAGTTGTGATTCAAAATCCACTGCAATTTGGGTTATCAGGCCTACTTGATTTTCCTACCTCAGGTGTCAAAACCTATGAGGCAACAGGAAGGGTTAGTTTTTAGTGAAGTCGATTTGACAATAATAAGAGGGAAGAGTTATATTTTTTAGTCCTATGAAATCGGAGCCAAAAAAATTAGTTCAGTTTGATTGGGCTATTAAAACCCTACTCAGACAGAAGGCTAATTTTCCTATTTTAGCGGGATTTCTTTCTGAGTTGCTCTGTACCGATGTCACCATAGAATCACTTTTAGAAAGTGAATCCAACAAAAGCCACTCTAAAGATAAATCTAACCGTGTTGATGTCTTAGCTCAATTAGGCAATGGAGAAAAGGTCATTATTGAAGTACAATGCGAACGTCAATGGGACTTTCTCTCTCGGATGTTATATGGTGTTTCTAAGGTTGTTGTAGAGCATCTTAAAGAGGGAGACCCTTATGGGCTCATCCCTCGAGTTATTTCTGTTAACATCGTTTACTTTGATTTGGGTCATGGAGAAGATTATATCTATCATGGGACAACGCAATTTCGTGGTATTCATAAAAAAGATACACTTCAACTCAGTGAGAAAGAAAAAGCTCACTACCCTTTGCACATCGACCATCTCTGCAACATCTTTCCAGAATATTATGTTCTTAAGGTAAGTGGCTTTGATCTCAAAATCAGAAACACTCTTGATGAGTGGGTCTATGCCTTAAAAGAAGCGGAAGTAAAACCTGAATTTAAAGCAAAGGGAATTAAAGAAGCAGGAGAGAGATTAACACTCCTCCATCTTTCCCAGGAAGAGCGTAATGCTTATGAACGCTACATCGGAGATATTAGAATTTCACGCAGTACACTGGAGTCTTCTTTTAGTGATGGAGTATTTCAAGGCATGGAAAAAGGATTAGAACAAGGTCTCAAAAAAGGAAGAGCTGAGGGAAGAGCTGAGGGAGAAATGAAAGCAAAAGCTGAAATGGTCTGCAGTCTTCATCAACTTGGAGTTTCTATAAAGCAAATTGCTACAGCTGCAAAGCTTTCAGAGAAGCAAGTTCAAAAAATTATAGAATCACAAACTAAGGAAAACTCTTCTTTAGAGTATTTTAAATAAACTATAAAATACGAGTATTTCCATCCTGGGTTTTGGTACAATATAATTTTACTCTTAGTTGGCTACTTATAGCTTTAGATAATCTCAGAAAAAAATAAATTTCTCTTTGAAATCCAGCTCTATTATTCATGACATATATTATCTTAAGTTATTTATAAATACCAAATCGCTAGAATTTTTTTCTTCCAAACTAAAAAAAAGTCAGTGCTGCAATGCAGATTGCAAAAATATTTGGTGTCACTAAGTCAGCTTTGCTAGTTTCTTGATTGAATAACTGGATAACCATATGAATGTTGTTATTTACAATTTTTTTAAAGTTCTTTTAACAGCAATGACTATTGTTCTGGTTTCTGAGATTGCCAAAGTAAATGCAATGTTGGGAGCGATGATAAAATCGCTACCTCTCATATCACTACTATCTATTCTTTGGCTTTACACTGAAACAGGCAATCTGGAACAAGTAGCAAGTTTTTCACGGAGTACCTTTTGGTTTGTTTTACCAACGTTACCCATGTTTTTGGTTTTCCCAGCACTATTGCGCTACGGGTTGGGCTGTTGGTTGAGCTTATTCTGCTCTCTTGTTGTGATGCTGATTTGTTATGGAATCACTCTGTGGTTGATTCGTTATTTTCAAATTCAACTCTAAACATAGTTGAAATTTGAACATGGAATTTATTTTGGAGAATGAGTTAGTTTGAGTTAACTTGAAGTCATGTTGGAGCAATTCCCTCTTTTAATCTCGACTCTTTGCTATTTTCTCAGTTGCTGCTCAACACTTCTTGGTTTATCTGCTGGAAAATTTCGTCCCCAACGCTTTCCTCTTTTTGCCATGATTATTGGTGTATTAGCCCAAAGCTGGTTTCTCCTTCATCAAGGAAAATTTCATCACTCCTGCCCGATTCATACACTTCCTGAGATTATTATCTTCTTAAGTTGGGCGATCGGTTTGTTCTATCTTCTTATTGGGTCAACTTATCGAGTTTCGCTGATGGGTGTTTTTACGGCACCTCTGATTCTTGGATTACAAGCTGTGGCTCTACTCTTGCCTTTTGAAAGTTTCAAAGATGTTGCTCACTTCAATCCATGGATTGAAGCTCACGCAGCTCTATCACTGATTGCTTTTGGCGCTTTCGGCTTAGCTTCTGTCTCCTCCATGATGTTTCTTATCCAAGAAAAGGAACTAAAATCTCAATCTCCCTCTTCGCTCTTCCACTATTTACCTCCCATAACAACCCTAGAAGTAGTAACGAAACGCTTGCTCTGGCTTGGATTTTTCGTTCTCACTATTAGCTTTGCTCTAGGATTCATTGCTTCTCCTCTTGTTCTTGGAATTAAATTTTTACTTTCAGTGCTCATTTGGGGCAGCTATGGCATGACGTTATTTTTACAACAAAAACATTATTTCTCCTCTCATCGCTTTGCATGGAGCGCTATTGCGGTTTTCTCTTTTGCACTGATTGTTGTTCCACTCGTACGCTACAATATTGATTTATCAGTTCGATGAATATTCTCTGTGCAGGTCTTAATTATCGAACAACACCCCTAGCCCTAAGAGAAAACTATGCACTGAGTAAAGAGAAATTAGAAAAGCTTCTCCAGCGGACTCATCGTTCGGGAGGTGTTTCAGGAGCGGTCCTACTTTCAACTTGTAATCGGACGGAGCTTTATGCATCCAGCATTTGCCCCGTTCAAACATTCCAACATTTTCAATCTCTTCTAGAAGAAGAAACGGGGATAGCTCTTCCCCTTTACCACTATGTAGAACCCAAAGCGATAAGTCATCTCTTCAGGGTCGCTAGCGGCCTTGATTCTATGCTTTTAGGTGAAACAGAAATTTTCGGACAAGTAAAAAAAGCCTATTCTTTTTCAACAGAGAAAGGAACAATTACCAAAACTCTCCACCGTCTTTTCCAAGATACTTTTCGAGTTGCTAAGCGTATACGTACCGAAACACAAATCACAACAGGAGCTTCCTCCTTAAGTTCTGTAGCAGTAGAACTTGCCGAGAAAATTTTTGGAAACCTTCACTCTTCTCGTATCATGATTCTTGGTGCAGGCGAAATGAGTGAAAAAACAGCTCGCCGATTGCAATCACGTGGTGTTCGTGCACTTATTGTTTCCAATCGTCACTATCAAAAAGCTGTTACCCTAGCAGCAGAAATGGGTGGAATGGCATTACATTTCGATCATTGGGAAAAAAATTTAGCTGATATTGATATTCTCATTAGCGCAACGGGAGCTCCTCATACTATTCTCACTGTTGAAAAATTAAAATCCTCTCTCAAGAAACGCCAAGGACGACCTCTCTTCATTATCGATTTGGCAGTGCCCCGTGATGTTGATTCGGAAGTTAATAAGATGGAGGGCGTCTTTCTTTATGACATTGATAGTCTTGAGCATCTTGCTTCTGCAACCATGCAAATGCGTCGGCAAGAAATAAGTCGTTGCGAGCTGCTTATTGAAGAGCATGTGAGAGAATTTCTCTCTAAAAAGTTTTCTAGGAAAAATTTCTTCTACTCATTCTAGGAAAAATTTCTTCTACTACTTTCTTTCTATTTATGGGCTCGTTGAAAAAAGCAAACAGATCGATCTCCTCTTTAATATTAGGAAGCAGAGGAAGTGCTCTAGCACTTGCTCAAACACGTTCTGTCGCTAATTTATTACTTCGAAGAAATCCCTGTTTGCAGTTAGAAGAAAAAATAATCACAACACAGGGCGATAAAGATCAAACACTAGCCATTCATCAACCAACGGCAGAAGCAAGTGGTCTTTTTACTCGTCAACTAGAAGATGAGTTAATGGGGGGTAATATTGACATGGCTGTTCATAGCCTCAAAGATCTTCCAGTGGTGATTCCACAGGGACTAGAACTTGCTGCTATTCTACCACGTGCTAGTAGCAATGATCTACTCATTACACGAGAGCCAGCCGATCTTACTACCCTCTCCTTAGGAGCAATCATTGGAACAAGTAGCCCACGTCGTCTTGAAATCTTACGGTCCGAACGTCCTGATTTTCATTTTGTTCCAATACGCGGTAATGTTCCAACACGTCTGAGTAAACTTTCTCTTAAGCAACATTCTCCTCAACTTGATGCTATTGTACTTGCTCAAGCAGGATTAGAACGCCTTGGTTACGATTTTAAAGATCAAACTGAGGGAGAATTTTCCTTTGAAAAGAAAACTTTTTTTTGGAAACAGCTTTCTCAAATGCTTCCTGCACCTGGACAAGGAGCCATTGCTATTGAAACCACAACAACAAATGATGCTGCACTCCGATACGCCAAATCTCTCCATGATGAAAAAACAGCAATCTGTGTTACCACAGAACGATTGCTTCTACAGTATCTAGGAGGAGGGTGTCACATGGCATTAGGAGCTCTTGCGACTTTTGATCAACCAGGAGAGCGTATCTTTCTTCGAGGAGTTTATTTTCCTTATGCTAATGCTTCTCCCCGCTTGGGAGAGGCTTATGGAGCAACTCCAGAAGAGACTGCCTTACTCGTTGCTATAAAGCTTGGAGAAAAATTGGCTCATCACTAGTAAAAAACTCTCTACTTTTTCATCCCCTCTCCTATGATGCATCCCCCAAAAAAACAACCTCCTCAAGAATTAATATTCTCCCTCAATAACAATCAACATGGTCGCTGCTATCTTGTAGGAGCTGGTCCTGGAGATCCAGGTTTACTAACACTCCGAGCCCAGGAGTGTCTCACACGCGCTCATGTGGTGCTCTATGATTATCTTTGTAACGCAGAGCTCCTGGACCATGCTCCTAACAGTGCTGAGAAAATCTATGTGGGCAAAAGCGCTAGCAACCATGCTCTCACTCAAGAGGAAATTAATGCATTGCTTGTTGAAAAAACAAAAAAAGGACTCACTGTGGTTCGCCTCAAAGGAGGTGATCCGTTTCTCTTTGGACGTGGAGGAGAAGAGGCGGAAGCACTAGCTCAAGCGGGCCTTTATTTTGAAGTTGTTCCAGGTGTCACTTCAGCTATTGGAGGTCTTGCTTATGCTGGCATTCCAGTTACTCATCGTGATAGTAATTCACAGTTAACCATTTTTACTGGCCATGAGGACCCCAAGAAAGAAGGCTCTTCGTTAAATTTTCATTCGCTAGCACATGCACCAGGAACAAAAGTCATGCTCATGGGCATAGAACGTCTTGCTTCTATTAGCGCTTCCCTCATCAGTGCTGGAATGGAGGAGAGAACACCAGTAGCGCTTGTTCGCTGGGCAACAACAGGACGTCATCAAACCATGACTGGAACACTAGCTAATATTGCTAACCTTGCTAAGGAAGCTCAATTTTCAGCACCAGCCATTGCTGTTTTTGGAGAAGTTGTCCATTTGCACAAAAAACTCAATTGGTTTGAGAAACGTCCGCTTTTTGGAAGAAAAATTGCTGTTACACGAACCCGAGAGCAAGCCAGCAAGTTGATGTATGCACTCCGTGAGCTAGGAGCTGATGCCTATGAGCTACCAACGATTCGTATAGAAAAAGCTCAAAAAGAAGAAGAGCAAGCAATGCTCCAGGAAATCATCACTGATGTCCATCAGTACGATTGGATCATCTTTACGAGTCCCAATGGAGTCACTTTTTTCTTTGAAGAATTTTTTAAAAGATACCAAGATGCACGTTCTCTTGGAGCTCTACGTCTTGCTGCTATTGGTCCAAGCACTGCTGAGAAAATTCGAGAATATCGTTTTTCTGTTGATCTTCTGCCACCTGAATTTATTGCTGAGTCCTTACTTGAAGAATTTAGAAAAATAGGTGTCGAAAATCTTCGTATTCTTCTCCCTCGAGCTCGTGAAGCCAGAGAGTTTTTAGTCACGGAACTTCAAAATTTAGGAGCCATTGTCGATGATCTTCCTCTCTACTGCACACTTCCCGAGCTAGAAGAAAAAAAAGGACTTCAGCGCTTTTTCAGAGAAGGAGCCGATTTGATTACCTTTACTAGTGGCTCAACTGCAGAGCATTTTCAAACATTACTCAAAAAAAGAGGAGTTTCTTTTCCTAAAAATTGTATAACAGCAAGTATTGGTCCTCAAACATCATCAGTCATGAAAAAAGTAGGAATTGATGTCCAGCTAGAAGCCAAGCAGCATGACATTCCAGGACTTCTTGAAGTCATTCTCAATTATTTCACTTCTCCATGAAAAAATCGAATCGAAGAAATAGGATATTTCTCCAGAACATCAATTTCTACTTTTCACTCTTCTTTTTTCTACTTTTTAGCATTTTTTCTAGAAGTGCTTTAGGGGAGCAGAAGTGGAAATTGATTGAAAATAAGGAAATGGGAAGTATCAATGCTTGCGCTCCCCTTCTCTCTTTTTCGTTGAAAAAAGAGAGTAATACTCAAATCGAAGAAGCAAAAGTCAAAGGATTGATTTTTGAGGAAAAAGATTTTTTACTCACACTGATTGATGTTCCTTCTGGAAAGAATTCATTGTTCCAAAGTATTATAGAAACCTCCTCTCTAGCCGGTATTAATGGAGGTTACTTTAAAGCTGATAGAACTCCTCTGGGCCTCCTAGTCAAGCAAGGAAGGATCATTCATCCACAAGAGCGAGCTAATATTCTAAGTGGATTTTTGGTGAGCACTAAGAGAAAGATCTCCTTGTTGCGTGTTGGAGAACCTACTAGCGAAGAAGCAGGTGATATTCTTCAAGCAGGACCTTTCCTTCTTGATCAAGCCTACCCTGTCAAGGGCTTAGATACAAAAAAGAGCGCTTATCGTAGTTTTGTAGCAACAACTGGAAATGGCACTTGGATGATTGGCATCATTTCTCCAGTAACACTTCAAGAGGCCTCTCAAATTCTCTACGTCGTGAGTAAAAAATATATGATACCTCATTTTCATCAACCATTCACCAGAGCACTCAACTTAGATGGAGGCTCTTCCTGCTCATTCATGGCAAAAACAGAGCCAACACCTTTTTTCTTTCGTGAAGATGTTTGTGTAAGAAATTTTCTCGGCTTAGAAAAAAAATAAGGACACACTTTTGACCTACTATTTTCTATGAAAGGCTAAAGAATGATTGATGCTCTTGATCAACAAAATCAACAAGGGAATTCTCCTTCCTCCCAAGAAGAAAAATTAGAACCATCTCCTCTCCCGAGCAGAGTCGCTGACATCCCTGAAAACAGGCTCTTACTCAAAGGTAGTACGGATGAAAGCTACAAAGTCAATCTTGAGATTTTTGAAGGCCCTCTTGATCTTCTTCTCTATCTCATCAAAAAAGAGGAGGTTGATATTTATGATGTCTCCATAGAAGCAATCACTAAAGAGTATCTTCACTATTTAGAAACTTTTGAAATGCTCAATATTGAAATAGCAGGAGAGTTCATCGTCATGGCAGCCACTCTTCTCTATATCAAAAGCCGAACCTTGCTTCCTCAAAATCAACAGATGCCACTGGAAGAAACGGAAGATGATGATCCTAGATGGGAGCTCATTCGCCAACTCATTGAGTATAAAAAATTCAAAGACGCTGCCCTGCATCTACAAAATCGAGAAGAAGAGGAAGCTAAAATTTTCCCACGTATCCCTCCTTCTAACAAAATGACCAAAGCTCCTGAGCAGGAAACGCTCCTCTTGAAGGAATTATCAATTTTTGATTTGATTCATGCTTTTAGCAAAGCAATCGAGCAACGTAAGCTTCAAGCGGATTTTGAAGATATTTATGAAGAAACCTACACGGTAGCTGATCGTATTGAAGCACTCTCTGCGCTATTCAATGCCCATGATGCTGTCATGACCTTTGAGGAAATTGTTTCAAAAGCAGCAACTCGCTCTCAACTAGTTGTTACCTTCTTAGCCGTACTTGAGCTTATTCGAATGAAATATCTCAGAGCAGAACAACAGGATCACTGTACTACTATTTTGATAAAACGCTTCCCCGCTCCGTAACTTCTTTCCACAGTCTTCAAACTATAGTCAAATTACTTAGAAATGACAGGAAATGGGCTTGATCTTATTCAAAAATACAGCGCTCTCATCCCATCACCCTATCGTTGAGATAGCGCTCGGTCTTCGGCCTTTCCTTTTTTAAAAATCTCTGCTCTCTCTCCTGTAATTTCTAAGTAATTTGACTATAAACTTCATCAAGAACATATTCTTGCTTACTTTTAGTGGCACTAATTTTTTCTATAGTGGACTAGAAAATCTATTCTATCAATTTTAGAAAATTATTGCGGTTGGTCTAAGAAAATTTTTTATGAATGCTCCATTTTCACCTGATGATCCTCTTTCTCCAGCGCCTGAGCAATCATCTCTTCCGACAGCTCAGCAGGCTCTAAGAGATCATCTTCCTACTCTTAGTCAGATTTTAGAAGCGCTACTCTTTGCTTCACAAAAACCAGTTTCTCTTCAAGAGCTCTACTCCTTGCTCAAAGCTGCTGCTGCAGCTTCGCCCAATGATTCTCCAGGATTTTTTGGTAACCTAAAGGAAGAGGAAATTGTGCTAGCACTCCAAGAATTAAGTAGTCAGCTCGCTCATTCTCAGCGTTCCTATCAGCTTCGTGAAACAGCAGCAGGATGGCAGTTGGTTACTAGGGCATCTTTTCACCCATGGTTGAGTCACCTTCTACCCCAAGTACGCCCGACTCGTCTGAGTCCTCCAACATTAGAAACGCTAGCCATTATCGCTTATCGACAGCCTATTACTCGTGCTCATGTAGAAGCTATTCGAGGAGTTGCTGCTGATGGAGTGATCCAAAAGCTCTTAGAACGAGGGCTCATTCGTATTGTAGGACGAGCTGAAATTCCTGGTCGTCCCCTTCTCTATGCTACTAGCCAATTATTTCTTGATCACTTTGGGCTACGCTCACTTGACGAACTTCCCAACGCAGCAGAATTGAGTAAAATGACTCTTCCAAAAGCATGATATCGACTCCAAGACTCATTGAATAAAAAGAGAAAACGCTATCATCTAAAATTTCTAATTTCCATTGATGAAAAACTTTCAAATTTTTAAATTTATTTGTTGACATTTCTCTCAACTTAATGTATCAACGTCACCACGAAGTTTCTTACCACCTATTCAAACCAACAAAATAAATTATGAAAAAGACATTATCAGTACTTGCAATTACAGTTGCTACCGCATCCCTTTCGTTTGCGGGACAAGCTGTTTCCTCCAAAAAAGTTGTTACACCTCAAGATGATTGCCGCTTCCGTGCTAACGAGTGGCAACTCGATGCTTCCGTTGTTGGGGCCGGTGGTAACTACAACGATAAAAGTGGTGGTGGCGTCGGTGGTAATGTTGGAGTGAATTACTTCTTTACTAAATTCATTGGTGTTGGTGTTGATAATTCCGTTGGTGGTTTCTGGCCATCAAGCAACTCTGGTCCAGAGGCAGTCGATAGCCTTCAAGCTGATCTCCTGCTTCGTTATCCAATCTGTTCTTGGAACCTTGCTCCTTACTTAATGGTTGGTGGTGGTGCAAGCTGGGGGACTGCTTCGCAAGGTGATGGAAATGTAGGTGGTGGTCTTGAGTATCGTGTTACTCCTAATGTTGGACTATTCGCTGATTGTCGCTGGCTCTATGGTGGCTCTACTAGTGCAGGACAGCTGAGCATGGCACTTCCACGCGTTGGACTTCGTTTTGCTTTCTAAAAAACAGTTTCAGCTACTTCATTAAATTTAAAACGGCGCTAGTTTTTCTAGCGCCGTTTTTTTGTTCTAGAGTGTACTAGCTCAAACTACTTCAACATTGTAAGAATCCTCTTTATTCTTTCAACTTACTCCTAACTGTTGCTAGCTAGTTGGCTATTCTTCAGCCCTTGCTCTTTCTGAAAATCCCTATTCTTCTTGTATAGGTTGTCAATAAATAAAAAGAGTCTTAGAGCTTTTGAGCAAGAATTCTTCCTGTAATACTTCTAGAACACGAGATGAGCTCCTCCAAAGTTCCAGCAACAACGAGTTCTCCACCCTCCTCTCCTCCTTCGGGGCCTAAGTCGATGATCCAATCGGCATTCTTAATGACACTTAGATGATGCTCTATGAGAATAACTGTATTCCCTCGGTCACGTAGCTCAAAGAGAATATCCAGGAGTTTTTGAATATCGCTGAAGTGAAGTCCGCTTGTTGGCTCATCCAGTAAGTAAAGAGTTTTTCCTGTTTCTCTTTTCCCAAGCTCAGCAGCTAGTTTGAGTCGCTGCGCCTCACCAGCTGAAAGAGTCGTTGATGATTGACCTAGTGTGAGGTAACCAAGGCCTACTTGTTGAAGCGAAAGTAATTTTTCATGAATTTTGGGAATGGAACTAAAAAATGCACATGCTTCCTCAACACTCATAGCAAGAACATCTGCAATACTACGCCCCTTGAACCTAATCTCAAGAGCATCTCTTTGGAATCGTTTTCCCTCACATAAATCACACGGAAGAAAAACATCAGCTAAAAAATGCATGGCAACACGACGAACCCCCTCTCCTTGACAATGCTCACAGCGACCACCACGAAGATTAGAGGAAAAGTAACTTGAGGTGTAGCCTCTCATTTTTGCGGAAGGTAAATTTGCAAAAAGTTCACGAATAGGAGTAAGAATTTCTATATAAGTAGCAGGATAAGAGCGGGGCGTTTTCCCGATAGGTGTTTGATCAATCATGATGATTTTATTAATTTGATCCCCCCCCAGAAGAGCATCATGTTTCCCAACCTTTAATGCTGTATTATGCAGCATTTTCATCATAGCTGGATAAAAAATTTTATTCACAAGAGTCGACTTTCCACTTCCAGAAACACCCGTGACACAAGTGAAGAGTCCTAGGGGAAAGGCCACCGTGAGATTTTTTAAGTTATTCTCAGAAGCTCCTATAATACTGATCCAACCTTTATGAGAGGCTTGCTTTGCAGCTGGGAGAAGACGTTTTGAAGTCGTATGGAGTTTCAATCTTCCATTTAAATAACCTCCTGTTAGAGAATGAGGATGAGCTCTGATTTCTGCAAGAGTTCCTTGTGCTATAATTTGACCACCATGAACACCAGCTCCAGGGCCCATGTCGATGAGATAGTCGGCCGCGAGCATTGTTTCTTCATCATGCTCCAGAACAATGACACTATTTCCTAAATCCCGCAGCTCTTCAAGGATCCTAAGGAGACGAGCATGATCACGGGGATGAAGACCAATACTAGGTTCATCTAAAACATAGAGAACACCTGAGAGAGCCGATCCTACTTGAGTTGCTAGGCGTGTTCGTTGCATTTCACCTCCTGAAAGTGTTCCACTTTCTCGATGGAGCGTTAGGTAACCGAGACCTAACTCTTCCAAGAAATGAAGACGTTTTTTCATCGGTAGGAGTACTTCTTCTAGAAGAAGAGTTGCTGATGCAGAAAGTTCTAAATTTTCTAAGACTCTCTTTGCTTCTCTGATACTTAGTCGTGAAAAATCATGGATGTTCCATTGCCGATTTTTCTCTAATAGTGTGACTGCTAAGATTTCAGCTCGAAATTGTTTTCCTAAACAAGTAGGGCAAACGGGGAGCTCATGACAGAAGCTTGCATGATGAGATGGTGAACTTTGCTTCTCAGAAGTAAAAAATCCAACTCCTTGGCAAGTGGGGCAAGCTGCTTGAGGATGATGTATAGAAAAACTTCTAGGTGTTAGCGCTGGCATGGTAAAACCTGTTTTTGGATGGCAAAAATCTGTGGAGAAATAGTGCTCTTCCCATTCAGTAGATCCAGGCTGTTGACTAAGAGAGAGCAGACGATTTCCTCCCCAGCGTAATGCTGTTAAAATCGAATCCTCAAGACGCTGCTTGATGCCTTCTTGGATCATTAAACGATCAACAACAATTTCGATCTGATGATTGAAGTGATGATTTTTTGGGAAGAAAAAAGCTGCTGCTTCCTCCATACTAAGAATTTTTCCATCAATTCGTATTCGAACAAATCCTTCTCGTTCTACTCGCAGTAATAATTCTTCATATGATTCTCCTCTCTCTTGTTTGAGCGGAGAGAGCAAGATGACTCTTGTGCCCAAAGGAAGCATGAGAATTGTATCCGTGATTTCTTGGAGTGATTGTCGCTCAATGATCTCCCCACTCTTTGGTTCGTGAGCTACTCCTACCAGGGAGAAAAGAAGTCTCAGATAATGCTCGATTTCTGTCATGCTGCCAACAGTTGAACGAGAATAGGTAGCCATTCGATAGCCACCAATAGCAATCGCTGGAGACAATCCTTCAATAAAATCAACTTCTGGTTTTTGCAGCTGACTGAGAAATTGGCGCGCATACGTAGAGAGGGTTTCAAGATAACGCCTCTGTCCCTCTGCAAAGAGCGTATCAAAAGCCAAGGAAGATTTTCCTGAACCACTTGGACCTGTAATCACAACAAGGCAGTTTTTAGGAATCACAAGATCAAGATTTCCTAAGTTATGCTGACGCGCTCCTCGAATTCGAATAAAACCAGAAGAAGAGAAGTCAGCATGCATAAGCAGTATCGGATCAATTCGAGGCTCATTGAGCAGACATTCAAGAGCTACGAATCGGAAAATGATGCTCTTCTTTTCTCTCTCTGCGTGCAAGTAGAAAGAGACCTTCTCCCCCCTGTAGAGCCTACAATCAAAGAAAAGATAGAAAAACTGATTCTGCTCTGCTCAACCCTAGAAAACTCCTAGAAAACGCTCATTTTAATTTGCAGTTAAATCATTTTAATTTTATCGTCCACCCCATTCTATGAATCCCCCCCGACAACCATTGATCAACAAGCCTCTAGGAGATCCTCTGGGAGAGCTTCTAGGCTCCCTCTTCAAGGTCCTCAAGAGACCCACTCAGCCCTCTCAACGTTCTGCCCAGCAGAGCGCTTCTCCCTTCTCCCATCAGCCTCTAGCAGGAGCCCTCTTGAGCATGGTCTTAACTCTAGGATTTCTAGCGATTGCTCCTGGAGCGCTGCTTGCCCAGAGCAGTAGCCCTTCTCCTTTTTTTATTGCTCCAGAAGCTCAAGAAGCCATTACTTCTCGATACTACCAGGAATATAGAGACCACATCGAGCAAGCCAAAGAGCAGGCCCAACAGGCAGGAGTAGCCTACCAAGAGCCAAGCCTGCTGCGTTGGGACCCTCGTGGATTTCTCTACCTTGGAGCCTCTGAGGCGATCTGGTATCCTGCTATTCCTGCTGGAGAGAAGAAATTCCTAGAAGATTGGCCGACATTGCGCAGCGAGCTGCAGAAGCGAGGCTTTAGCATTCCTACCCTAGCTCTGGGTCCCTCTCCATGGAGAAGTGGAGAGGAACTTGAGGCAGACCTAGCTAACCTGACGAAAGAAGATTCTCAAATTAGCGATCCTGCTGAGCGGACTCGCAAGAGAGAACTCGAAGAGCTCCTGACCTTCTTAAAGAGAGAAGATGTCATCAAGGTAGAGTACACCCTTCTTATTGATCGTTTGGAGAGAGCTCTTGATCCTCAATCGGAGACCTACCTCTTTGCAAACCTTCCTCCTGGGAAGGGAGCCATCATGGAGAAGAACTTTCGGGCACTCGCTTCGCTGCAAGATAGCTTTGGTCACCCTCTTGGACTCTATGCCTTGGTCGATTATAACAGTTTCAAGGGAGAGGGCATAGCTGCCGCTGAGCACTACAATACCCAAGCTTGGGGATTGAGTGAACTTCTCTTTGAAATGGAGGACTTGCGCTCCAATCGACCTCTCCTAGAGAAGTATATCGATCGCTTAGAACTCCAGCAGATGCGCTCGGATCTTACTGCGGAGAACCTCACCCCCTTAGAGCTCTTTGTTCTTAGAGGAGCTAAGGTATTAGATGACCGCATTGAGAATAATATCATGGAGCGAGATAGGATGAAGGGGACTGCTGGTTATGATTATTTCTTAGCTCACTATGGGGAGGAGGCAGCCCCTAGGACTCCTCAAGAGGAAGCTGTGCGTCAAGAAGCCTTTGAGTCGCTCTTTGGTCTCCCCTATAAGGATAACTCGCAATATCGCCAGTCTCTCTTCTATCCTCATCTGCTTGGGTATTTGGAATGGCCTTCTTCAGCACTGATGGCGCAACGAAACAACCAGCAGATGACCTCCCCAAGCCCAACAGCCTCAAATCAAGATGCAGCAACTTCTTCAGAAGCTTCTGCACAGAAAGACGAATTTGATCCTATTGCTGAAGATTTTTATCTTGGGTTTGTTGTCCTTGCATGTGCAATCTACTATTTGCCTCCATCTAGTCCTATTGCTTTAACCTTAGCGCTAGCAGGCATAGTTTGTCTAATAGCCTCATGCTTCAATTGGCGTTGAAGGGCCTCATTTAATTTATCGTTAGGTATCCTTTTTTGCTATCTAAACAAGATGCTGCTTCAGATCACTTTCTTTTAAAAGAATTTCAAAGCAGCATTTTTTTAGATGCTGCTCATAAACTGCAGGATCGAGGCTATAAAAATAAAGTTCTTGGCCCAGCATATTGCAATCAGTTTTCTCAAGTTCACTCTCACCACTTGCAAATTCAAATATTTCACCTGGTTTCAGCCACCCGGAAAACGAGCAATCATGAGCTCATGGTCTGATTTTGGCAGATGAAAAAGAGACCACCACTCGACGATAGCATCTACCGTTTCATTGAACTCAATAGTTCGAACATCACCATATAGCCTAAGCATCTTCGGGTATTAAATGCCAACATCTACCCGGTGTTTGCTATGAGTTGCCTTTGATCAGTCTGTTCTGTGTGATTTATCCAATCTGCCAATTCCCCTGCAACTTGATGCAAAGCAAGGTTGGTTGTATCGAGGATTTTGATATTCGCAACCTCCTCATAGCTGTTGAGAACAGATAATCGGCTAAAATCCATGATACTTGCAGCACTTTCTTGGATAACATGCAATGCCCACTGCGGGTCTTGGGTATGCATACGAAGCCAAGCAGCCCAGTTCAGCATATTTTGATCAGCACCGTAGGTGTTGCGCTTTTTGAGACGCCCAATACGCTCAAAATCACTGACGTCTAAAAGAGAGAAGTTGATTTTATCTATCTGTTTGGCTGAAGGGCAGCTCAGTATTTCGCCTAAAACAATTTGACCTAGCAAGCAGGCATCTCTGCCTTCACTCAATAATTGCTGCAACCACTTTTCAGTGGATTCTTGACGCCATTTTTTATCAGCAGCATCGGGCACGCCGATGTCATCAAAATCATAAACGACGATGCCTTCTCCCAATAGCTCTTTCAAATGAGGCATCACAGCTGTTTTGCCACTACCACTGGCACCACCTATAAAATATAATCGCATCGATATCTGACGTTATTGCTCATTATTGAAATGGAATGATCATGATGTATTAGAAAAGCTTATATTGCACAAAGAGAATATTAGCAGTCTTATAGCAGGGATTTTAGGCCCAAATATTCATATTCAAGCAGAGCATGTCATCAATAAGTTTGGTCTATCACAGTCTCATTTCGGAATTAGTAATAACAAGGGTTGTATGAAATCAATCTCGAGGCTTTCAATGAGCTTAATATACCGAGCAACATGAAAGTTGTACCCGCACAAAAAGGCAAGGCCGAAGACCGAGCGCTATCCCAACGATAAGGTGATGGGAGGAGAACGCTCCACTTTTTAAAAAAGATCAAGTCCATTTCCTGTCATTTCTAATTAATTTGACGATACATTGCCCTGTAAGCAAATCCTCATTTGATCGCTTCAAACAAACCTAGACAGGGCTTGACTGCCAATTATTAGCCTCTGGAGATAAATGATGACTTTTCCCTACAAACTGATTGATCTCACCCATGTACTGGATAGCACAATTCCTACATGGGATGGTGAGTGCGGGTTTAATCATGATGTACATATCGATTATTCTGATTGTGAAGGCGAAGAGAAATTCCGCGTTATGAAAGTCAAAATGCATGCGGGGATCGGCACGCATATGGATGCACCAAGCCACTCTATTCCTGGCGGTAGATTCATTCATGATTTTGATATCAATGACTTGATCATGCCATGCGTGGTCATCAATGTGTCGGATCAATGCCATGAACGATATTCATTAAGTCCCAACGATATTGTGAATTTTGAAAATAAGTATGAGCTTATTCCAAAAGGCTCCTGCGTGATGGTTAAAACCGGTTGGAGTAAGTTTTGGCACACACCTTTGAAGTACCATAACAACCATCTGTTCCCATCTGTATCCTCTGAG
Source organism: bacterium (assembly GCA_021849805.1). Classification (GTDB taxonomy): domain Bacteria; phylum Verrucomicrobiota; class Verrucomicrobiia; order Chthoniobacterales; family UBA6821; genus CAIWMF01. Next base: position 188,718 of record JAJZSL010000001.1, on the reverse strand, counting down.
GCTGCAGAGCTCTTGGTTGAACGAGGCGTCAGTGCCCTTGGTATTGATACACTCTCACCCGATCGACCTGAGGATAGCTTTAAAGTTCACAAGATCTTTTTGGGAGCGGGTAAGATCATCATAGAAAATGTAGCAAATTTGGATAGGATGCAACCTGCAGGCGGTTTTGTTATGGTCTTGCCCATCAAAATTAAAGATGGCACAGAAGCGCCAGTACGACTCGTGGGATTATCACAACCGATTTTTTAAAAATCTACAGTCCCACTACGCCGAGGCTTTATGAGAGACTCCTAGTTCTACCTCACTTCTGGCGTGCCCCCAAAGTTCGAAGAACATAGGGTGGCGGTGAGGGAGGGATTCGAACCCTCGGTACCTTTTCAAGTACGGCGCTTTAGCAAAGCGCTGCTTTCGACCACTCAGCCACCTCACCAGTATTTTTTTGTTACCCTTTGTAACGAACATCCGTTTTGCTCAGCAGCTTCTTGAAATTTCTTTTCAACTGCTCAGCTTCCCTACTCTCGTGATGAGAGGAGGTGATTGTGCAGAAGCTCAACTGTTAGGTCAACTTGAAAGCTTCTGCAAGAGCAAAAAAGAACCTTTTTCTTACTCTTATTTTTTGAATATTCGACACAGTAATTTTAATTTCATTTTAATACACAATCGTGATGAAATCTCTCTGTTAGGTTTTTCACTTTCTTCTTTATCTACGCTGTAGAGCTTTTAAATTACTCCTCTTACTTTCTGAAATTTTTATGTCACATCCAATCACTGCTATTCTCTTTTCTGGACAAGGAGCTCAAGTTCTGGGTATGGGCCACGATCTGGCTACTCGCTACCCACAATCAATGGCTTTTTTTAGTAGAGCAAATGACATTCTGGGTACGATGCTCTCTGAAATCATGTTTAACGGTCCCTTTGAACAGCTTACCCAAACAGCTCTCTGTCAGCCCGCACTCTATGTTCATGGACTTAGTTGTTTCCATCTTTTAAAAGAAAAAGTCCCCTCACTAACCTTCCATGCGGCAGCTGGGCTCTCACTTGGAGAATTTACAGCTCATGCAGCTGCAGGAACTTTCGATTTTGAAACTGGTTTAAAACTGGTGGCCCAACGTGCTCAGTTCATGCAAGAGGCCTGCGAAGAGAGTGCAGGGAGCATGGCTGCTATTATTGGAGCCGATGAAGAGACCGTGCGACGTCTTGCTGCTGTTGCCGACGTTGATGTTGCCAACTTCAACGCTCCTGGCCAAATCGTTATTTCTGGCAAAAAAGAAAATATTACCAATGCTCTTGCACTAGCTCGAGAACATAACATTCGCAAAGCTCTTGAACTTTCTGTTGCAGGAGCATTTCACTCTCGTTTGATGGAATCGGCTCGTCAAGAACTTCAAATCGTTCTTGAGAAAACATCGATTTCCCTGCCTCAGCTTCCTGTCATTGCAAATGTGAGTGCATCTGCTGCTACTTCTCCTCAGGAGATCCGTGATACGCTAGCCGATCAGGTTACAGGATCGGTTCGTTGGCAAGAGAGCATTGAATCTCTTCTTGATGAATATCATTGCACTCGTTTTCTTGAATTTGGGCCTGGTAAGGTTCTTGCTGGTCTCATCAGCCGTATCAGAAAAGGAGTTGAGGTCATTAGCATTAGCGACGTTCCCTCGCTAGAGTCTGCCATTGAGCTTCTGAAGAATGAGTGAGCATAGCGATTGATGAACGTTGAATAAAGACGTTCGTCATTTCTCTCTCCTGTGAATATTTCTTCCATCCGTTGGCTCAATTTCCTCTCTCTCGATGTAATCTTCCTTGCTCTTTTCTGGCAAGAGGTCTTAGCGCGCAGTACTCATACTTATCCAACTCTTCAAGAGAGAACTCTCTTGGGACTTGTTGTTGGGATGATCTATATTTTTGATCATTTGCTTGATGCACGAGTCAATAAAAGCCTCCCTCACCTCAATAACGCCCCACGTCATCATTTTATCAAAAAGCATGCTCTCCTCTTTCGATATATACTACTCTTTGCTACGCTTATTGCACTTTCGCTCCTGAGCACTATTTCCTACAAACTCCTACTTAGCGGTTCTCTGCTAGCACTGCTCACCTTACTCTATCTAGGCATGAATACTTTTCTGCTGAATCGAGGAGACTGGTTTTCTGGAAGAGAAGTCTTTATTGCTTTTATTTTTACAGTGGGATGTGGACTAGCACCACTTCTTCATCTCCAAGGAAGAGCAGATAAAATACTTCTTGCTTTTTCACTGATAGAATTTTTTATTCTTGCTTTTCTCAACTGCACACTTATTGCCCGCCTGGAGCGGGGAGTTCACGACGAACAATTATTCAAACACTTAACACCTCTACCCATTTTGAGTTTTCTCATTAGTCTTCTTTTTCTTTTCTTTGCTCATCACAATATTGACCCAGCATCCATGAAATCAATAACTATCATGAGCATTGGATTTTTTGTGAGTATTCTTGGACTTTTATCCCTAGGAAAAATAGGGCAGCACTATGGAGATGAAGTCGCTTCGCTCGCCGCTGATGGAGCACTGATAGCAGGAGGGTTAAGTTCCCTCCTCCTTTTTTCCTTGTGAAGCGACAGCATGAATAGCTGCTGTAATTTTTTCTTCGTCGCCTAGGTAGTAATGACCTAGAGGCTTCAAATTTTCATCCAGTTCATAGAGAAGTGGGACCGCTGTGGGAATATTAACATTTAAAATATCTGCCTCAGAAAGCTCATCGAGATGTTTGATGAAGGCACGGATTGTGTTGCCATGAGCAACAATGATGATTTTTTGACCAGAACGAAGTGATGGTACGATTTTCTCTTCCCAATAAGGAAGGACGCGCATCACAGTCTCCTTGAGAGACTCTGTGAGCGGAAGATCTTCTTCTCTTAGCATAGAGTAGCGCCGATCTCCTCGAGGAGCACGTTCATCAGAAGGATCCAGCGGCGGAGGAGCAGTATCATAACTCCGACGCCAGAGGAGCACTTGCTCTTCACCATACTTAGCAGCAGTTTCGCTCTTGTTGAGTCCTTGTAGGGAGCCATAATGACGCTCATTGAGCCTCCAGGAACGCTCCATAGGAATCCAGAGCTCATCAAGTTCTTCGAGGATGATCCATGCTGTCTTCAGAGCTCTCTTTAGTACAGAAGCAAAGAGAAGGTCAAAATGAAAGCCCTTCTGGCGAAGAAGTTTTCCAGCTGCTCTTGCCTCAGCTATTCCTCGTTGAGTTAAATCGACATCCATCCAGCCGGTAAAGCGATTTTCTTGGTTCCAGAGGCTTTCTCCGTGACGAATAAGAACAAGTTGATACATTCAAAAGAGAATACTTTTATTGATGAAAGATTCAATGAATATCCTCCTTTTTATCCAAAAGCTAGTAACATCATGAATATTCCCAACCCTCCTCATGAGAGTCCTCTTCCAGCTAACAGTCCATCCATTGCTCAACTGCATCAACTGCCTGAACTAGCAGATGGAGCTCCACTACACGGGGAAGAAGCTACAGGCAATCTTCCAGGGAATATTCAAGGAGTTAATTTTCGGGCACTTTTTAGAGAGCCTTTGCCTCCAGAAGAACCGATAAGTGATTGTGAATACGCAGCAGAGTTAGTTGGGAATCCAGTTCGAACATTAGGATCCCTCATTGAATTCGCCTATTTTCAACATTCTGCTTCTCTTGCTACCTATCGGACTCTTGCTAGGAGAGAACTAACAAGCATCCGTAATTATCTCTCTAATTTTCAACGCCATCTTGAAAGTATCGCTGAGATGTTAGAAGCTGCTCCTCCAAATATTCAAGCTCTCCCTGAATATGCACGCTGTTCAGAAGATATGACGAGGACCATTGAGTCATTAAATACTACCCTGGAAATCCTCAATGATGATTCAAGACCTCTTTCCGATTATGAACGTTCTTTCAATCAGCTCCGTAACAACCATACCCGTCTCAGTAGCTCGATAACAGCTTTTAATCAGGCTCTTCAGAACATACACAATACTCCCTCTCTTCCGCTGAGCCCTCCTGGTGCTGTTGCCATTTCTGCAGAAGAAGCTGCTGCTCAAGGTATCTTTCAAGCACGTGAGGCTCAACAAAGAATCATCGAACCGGAAGCCATACCCATACCAGTTACTGTTCCACTGAGCGATAAAATAGCTGGAGAAAGTGATACAAACAGTTCGCAACCCTAACGGTCACCACTTGTTGTAACCGAGGAAGAAGGAGAAGCTCTTCCTGTAGTTCCTGCTCAGGATGTGCATGATATTTCCACGATGGCTCAACGAGAAGCTTTGGCAGCCCAACGAGGTCAAGTAATCTCCTCAAATCCAGCAGTCTCTTCCAACCTTCCTAATTCTTAGGGAGGAAGCTCAATGGGCTTGGGTATTGGAAGATTCATCACGGGAGTAGCAGTAGGAAAATCAAGAGGGTGAACCGGCTGGGCGCGTCGGATTTCAGGGGTCAAGGGAATTGCTTTTTCAATAGGAACTTTTTCTTCTGCCTTACTTGTCTCTCTACCTGAAGAAGGAGATGGTAATAGCGGATCCTTACTCTTATTTTGAGTGCTAGAGCTTGGCTCAGCGCAAGAGAGCGGAGAAGCGACTGTTTTTTGGGAAAGAGATGGCGTCATTTTTTCAGAAAGATCACTAGGATCCAGCAGAGTCTTCCCCTTAGGAAGAATAGGATCGATGGTAGCAAGGTCGACTGCATGCAAAGCCCGTGGCCATTCTCCTGGCAGTATCTCCTCTCCATTATCATAAGAAGGCTTACCATGAAGAGTGCACTGACGCTTGGGAATCTGCTGATCAGTAAGATAGAAATTAGAGAGAGCATGAGCCTCTTGACATTCTTTTTTAGGAAGTAATCCAGAAGAGCTACAAAGAGAAACCTCATGAAGAGTAGCTGGAGGAAGGATAGGCTTGGGAGGGAAGTCTTTTAGTGAGGCATTCAGTAAAGAAGCACCAATGGGCAAGGCAAGGTCTCTTCCAAAAGCACCACGATAAATTTTCTCTCTCTTGTCATAGCCAATCCAAACACCGCAGGTAATTTCACTACTATAGCCAATAAACCAAAGATCAGTGAAGTCGTAAGCAGTACCACTCTTCCCTCCGGAAGGAAAAGGAAAATTGAGATCACTCTTCCTCGAATCAGCGTAAATTTCATGAAGAGCTCTCTGGAGGAGCGCATGTGTTTGAAAAGCAACTTCTGGTGAAATTACTTCCATACGCTTGATGGGGGTTTGAAAAAGCAGTGATCCATCCGCATCTGTAATTTTAGTGATCACATGAAGTTTTTCAGGACGACTCCCCTGCCCTGGAAACATCGAGAAAGCAAGTGTGAGTTCCTCCAGTTCCATTTCAGTCGATCCAAGATAAGCGTTGGAAAAGGAACGCAGCGGTGTATGAATTCCTGCCTTGATAGAGAGTTCTTCAAGAGTCTCTATCCCTGTTGAGAACCCAAGACGTAGTGAAGCAGCATTTTTTCCTTGAGCAACTGCTTTTTCCGAAGTGATAAAACCTTCATAGCTATTCTCCTCTTGCTCGACGCCCCATTCTCCTAAGATTCCATTCTCTCCACCGATCATCACATAATGATTATCGATCGGACTGTCATCCACCATTGTTGCTGGTGATATTCCTTTACTATAGGCAGCTGCTGCAACCAGAGGAGTAAAGAGCGTTCCAGGTGGTCGCCTTCCTTGAAGGGCGCGATTGTACTCACTATGTATAAAATTACGTCCACCAACGAGGGCTAAAATCCCGCCAGTATGATTCTCCAGAGCAAGGAGAGCTCCTTGTAAATAAGTAGGAGCTGGAAAGTTGACAAAACCACCACGTGCTAGAGTATCTTCTAGTGATTTGTTGCGCTCACAGTACTGAGCATAGGTTTGAGAGTGAGAGGATTTTTTTTTCTCAATAAAATCAAGTTGTTGATTCAAACTCTTTTCTGCAACTTGTTGTAAGTTGGCATCAAGGGTTGTATCAATACGAACTCCCCCATTCATAGCTCGTTGATATCCAAGAGCAGCGATTGCTTGCTGGCGAATAAAGTCAATGGCATAGGAGACTTTAAATGGATTGCTTCTCTTCTGGACTCCAAGCGGCAGCTCTAACTCTTCATTCAATTGTTTCTTGCTGAGAAATCCTAACTCATTCATGCGATGGAGAACAAAATCTCGAACGCGGAGGGCCCCCTGAGGATGATTCCAAGGAGAGAGAGCATTAGGACTTTTGAGCAAACCAGCTAGCAGTGCACATTCATGAATTTCTAATTTCTTTGCTGGCTTTCCAAAGTAACCCATAGAGGCTGCCTGAATACCATAGAAACCGCTTCCAAAGTAAACACGATTTAAATAGAGCTCCATAATTTTTTCCTTTGATAAGGATCGCTCAATGCGATGCGCTAAGAACATTTCCACAATTTTACGTTGAATACTGCGCGCTCGAAGATCAAAGGAGTTACGCGCTAGTTGTTGAGTCACCGTACTAGCGCCTTGTTTAATACGTCCATGACGATAATTACTCCAAGCAGCACGAACTATTCCAAGATAATCAACACCACCATGCTCGAAGAATCGATTGTCCTCTTGAGCAATAATAGCTTGGACCATAATTTGAGGAATATCCGAAAAGGGAATAGGGAAGCGATTTTGTAGAAAAATTTTTCCAATCTCAACTCCATGCCGATCGTAGATAAGACTTGCTGACTCCATAGTCTCAAGCTTGGAGAGATCATATCCTTCAACTTGATGAGCAAATTGGTAATAAAGATACCCATAAGCTAGGAGAAGCAGCAGACAGACTAAAAAAAGAAAACTTAGAGGTAGATAGAACCACCAGAGAGAACGAAACCAGGGCTTTTTTGACTCTTCCCCTTCCCAACTATAGTGGTTCATAAAAGCAGCATGTCTAAGATGACTGGGCAGTAGGTTAAAATTCTTAGATCACGTTAGAAAATAATTGCTTGAACAAAAAGAATCTTAGCAAAAAGAAAAAACTCTCTTCTTGAAAATTGTGCCGGCGGAGGGGGTCGAACCCACACATCCTTGCGGATACCAGATTTTGAGTCTAGCGCGTCTGCCAATTTCGCCACGCCGGCTTCGCTCCCAAGAAAAAAGAAGAAGAAGCATAACCGATTTGCTCTCCACTTGCTACGAAAACTTAGAGTCAAATTACTTAGAAATCACAGGAAAGCGTGCAGAGATTTTTAAAAAAGGCAAGGCCGAAGACCGAGCGCTATTTCAACAATAGGGTGATGTGATGAGAACGCTGCATTTTTTAAATAAGATCAAGTCAATTCCCTGTCATTTCTAAGTAATTTGACTATACTCTCTCCATGACGGAGAAACTTTTTTTCAGTAGCCAGGAGGACTAATTTTTGGCATTAAGAAGCACCATGAAAAAACTTATTCTCTCCCTCTTCCTCCTATCCGCAGCTCTACTAAGTGGATGCAATACCATCAGTGGCGTTGGTCGCGATGTGAGTGTTCTTGGAGCTGATATTTCAACCGGTGCTAGCGCTCTTGGGAAAGCATTGAGCAATCATTGATTCAATGTGATTATTTCTATCACGTGACTTCATGGATAAGAGCCCTTCCATGTCGTGAAAAGCACGCCATCTTGCTCAACAGCGAGCTCCTAATCCTTCCTCAGTCATGGAATACCCCAGAAGGATAATAAAATTTTAGGAACAAACAGAGAAAGCCTCCTAACAATAGACTTCCTGATGCTACACTCAAACTAACGAGAAATCCTTCTGCATGATTGTTACTCTTAGTAAGGAAGTAGGAGGTCAAAGAAGGGCCTAAGATCTGCCCAATAGCATACATTGCTGTTAGAGAAGACATGAAGATCGTTGTTTTCACTGGGCTCAAACGTCGAGCCTCTTGCATAGCGAGGAGGGAAATAAGATTGAAAGGAAAACCTAATAAAAAAATTCCTAGAAAAAACCCCCATTGATTATTGAACCAATGAGGTAGAAATACTCCTAAGGATTGCATTAAATAAGCAGAGAATAAGAGAAGGCGACGATCAATATTTCTAGGAATTTTTTGTGCAGAAAGAGCTCCAAGGACGACACCTATCCCAAAGAGAGGCCACAAAAAATTAACCCAACATGCGCTGGAAATTGTTTCATGGGCAATAACTGGAAGAAATGTTGCCGTAATGATATAGCCAAATCCAGCTAAGCCATAAGCAATAGAGAAAAGAAGATGTTCCCAATGCCAACGCTCTTCTAGTGGAATAAAAGCATCCCTCATTCCTAAAAGTGCATGAGTCCTACCATCACCTTCTCTCAGATGAGTCCAAATAATTCCTGTTAAAAAAGCTGCAAGAAGAGCAAACCCCAACCATGCCATGGTTGAGGAACAATGAAACCAGAGCATTATAGTAGCAATGAGCCCAGAGAGAATGATGCCTAATCCTGGTCCTGAATAGACTAGAGCGCTTAAGGAAAGAGCACCGAGTTCTGCGAGGCATTGCAATGTCCAGGCAGAAGTATAAATAAAAGCAAGAGCACTTGAAAAACCAGTAGCAAAGCGAAAAAAAGGCCAAAGAGCTGGGAACGGCAAAGCCATACCAAAAATAAAAAGGGTTATTGCTAGAAGGTTGTAGCGCAGGAGAGAAGACTGTTGAGGAATTCTGCAACGACATTGACGCAATAACCAGGGTAGCAACATGGAGAAAAGAGCTCCCAGAAAATAACCGAGATAATGAAGACTTGCTAAGGCAGCTCCTTCTTGAAGATCAATTGTATGATCACGAAGCATCATAGGTAGAAGAGGAGTGTAAGCAAAGCGAGCAAAGCCTATTCCTACAACAAAAGAGAGCACTCCAACTAAAGTAACAGAGCGGATTGCTAGAAGAGCTTCTCTCCGCATCATGAATCGAGCGTGTTCATTTCTTTGCTCTTGGTTAATGGTGATACTTTGTTGAGGTGAAGCTCTGGGTTTTCGACCCAGCGAGCAAGGAGAATACAGACTTCATAGAGAAGCACCATTGGAATTCCCATCAACAAATAAGTCATCAAATCTGGTGATGGAGTAATAAAAGCGGCAATAGTGAAAATAGTAATAATCGCTACAGAGCGTGTTTTCTTTAAGAGCCTCGAATTGAGAAATCCTAATTTGACAAGGACCAAAACAACAATAGGCATTTCAAAAGCGATTCCAAAAGCAAGTAGAAACTGTGTAGTAAATGAATAATAATCCCTCACAGTCCAAGTTGGAACCCAGTGCATTGCTTTGGCATCGCGGAAGAAAAAATCCAAGGTTCCTGGAAGTACTAAGTAGTAGCTAAAAGCAACACCTAGTAAAAAAAGGAAAAAACTAGCTGCAGCAACAGGAAGAACCAAGCGTCTCTCCGCATCGTGGAGTGCAGGAAAAAAGAAATCTGCAAGAAAACAAAGAACCAGTGGCAGAGAAAAAGTCAAACCAGCATAAAACGAGAGTTCTAAGGAAATGGTCATGGAGTCAGCAACTCCGAGTGATTGCAAATTAGCAACACGCGTTGGATCCAGAAGGATCAATGGTCTCTGAAGACAGGTTGCTAGAAAACTACGAAAAAAAAAACTCACTGACATTGCTATCACTAGCGTAAGTGCAATTTTAATGAGCATGCTTCGAAGGTCACTAATATGCTCGAGAAAGGGTCGTATCTCTTCCTCACGCTCACGAAAAGAGAACAACTTACCGTAATCCATAGCTAAGAAGAGAAGAGTAAAAGGGGTGAAATTCCTAGGGAATTAAGAAGCAGTGTCAGAGGACTACGACAATAAAAAGCAGACTACCGTTGCTGCATTCCTGCCCTGGCGGGGTTTGTTTGTTCTTATTCCATAGCCTCTGACACGAATAATTTTAGTAGAAATGAATCATCGATAAAGAGAAAAATGAACGTTATATTGATGGTTGCTTATCAAATAATGACTTCACTAAGAAAAAAGATTTTCTTCTCCTCTAGCGTTGAGCAAACAGTAGCAATAGCAGCAGCGTGGACTCGCTCACTTCAAAAGGGTGCTTTGATTAGTCTGGAAGGTCCCCTTGGGGTTGGAAAAACCCATTTTGTCAAAGGTGTTGCAGTAGCATTGAACATCAAGGAAGAGGTAAGCAGCCCAACGTTTTCACTTCTTAAAAGCTACCAAGGAGGGGAAAAAACACTTCATCATCTCGATTTTTATCGATTAGAAAAAGAAGAAGAAATTCTTGAATTAGGGCTTGAAGATTACTTAGAGAATAGCGTCACAATTATTGAATGGGGAGATCGCTTCCCAAAATTTTTTCCCACGACAACCATTCGTATTGTCATGAAATTGATTGAAGGCAACCTTCGAGAAATCTCTTTTCTACTTCCTGATGAAATCTATGAAAATACTAGCTTTTGATTCTTCCTCCCCTACTGTTTCAATAGCTGTACTTGATTTCTCCTCCCACTCAAGAACGATTCTCTATCACCATGAGCAGCTTCAAGAGAGAAGAGATTCAACCATCCTTTTTGAAGCTTTAGAGAAAGCAATCCAACAAACAGGAAAGCCTGATGAAATTGTCGTTGGACTTGGTCCAGGTTTTTATAACGGATTAAGAGTAAGTATGGCAGCTGCTCAAGGCATGAGTTCTGCACTAGAGATTAGCCTCAAGGGAATTCCTTCAGCCCTCACTATAGAATCAAAATCAAACTGTTACTCTATTATTGGAGATGCTCGTGGTGAAAAATATTGGCTAGCATTGGTCATCAATCATCACTTCATTCAGGAACCCGTCTTACTTACCAAAGAGGAAATACCTGGCTTTCTTGATCCTAACTGGCCACTCTTCTCTTCTAGTACTTTATTAAAAATTTCAGGCTTGCCAGCAATAACACCAGCTTATCCGAGTTCTCTTCTCTTAGGATCCTTAGCTCAAAATTCTTCTGGGATAAACTATCCACTGAGCCCTCTTTACTTAAAAGAAGCCCATGTAACCCTGCCACTATCTTCTAAGAGTACTCAAAAGCAACAACAAATAAAGCTGCCTTAATCGAACAGATTGCATTTTGTGAATCGACTCTATTTCTTTTTCTTGCTCTTGCTTCTCTCCAGAGCACCCTGGGCAAAAAGTGACCTTCTTGAAAATCCAAAACCGACTTGGGAAACACAGCCTCATGCTCAACTCTTTGATTTTTCGATTCCTGCGCCACGCGGTCAGATTACCGATTGCCACGGTCAACCACTGGCTCAAAATCGAATTAGTTTCAATCTCGCACTTCAGTTTCCAACACCTCTTCACATGAAGGACCAAGAGGTTCTCTCGTTTGCTAAAAAATATATTGCTTTTACTCAAGGTCTCCTCAAAGAACCCGTTCATTTGAGCGATCAAAAAATTCTCAATCATTATCACTATCGTGGTCTTCTCCCTCTGGATCTTCTGGAAGATCTTTCCGCTGCACAGCTGGCATTAGCGCAAGAGGGATTACCGAAAGAATTGGTTCTTCGCCAAACATCCATCCGCTTTTATCCTGAAGGGGACTTGGCTGCTCATCTTCTTGGTTATATAGGCCGAAGGGCACCACTCTCTCTTCGTGCTATTGAGGATAAGGATTTGATTTTTCCACAAAGTGAAGGTCGAGAAGGACTCGAAGAGATCTTTAATGAGCAGCTCCAAGGTTCCCCTGGAAGCCTTTCTACGACTTATGATGAAGATGGGAAAAAAGTTTCTCAGCGACTGAAACAACCACCTCTTCCTGGCAATAATGTTATTACAACTCTCGACCTTGCTCTTCAACGCTGCTGTGAGAAAGTATTAAGAGAGAACTGTTCTCAAGGAGCTATTGTTTTTATTGATCCTAATACAGGAGAGATCAAAGCAATGGCTTCCTATCCTGCATTCAACCCCAATAAGTTTGTTCCAGTGCTCCCTTCCGAGGTTTTTGAAGAACTCAAGAAGGACCCTTCCGCACCTCTCTTACCACGAGCATTTCGATCAGCCTATCCCCCAGGATCAACTTTTAAAATTGTCGTTGGACTTGCTGCTCTGCAAGAGGGAATCATCACGCCTGAAGATACATTTCATGGACCAGCATCACTACAAATAGGTAATACTCTCTTTCACAACTGGAAAAAAACTGATGCAGGAAAACTCAATTTCCTCCAAGCTTTCACACAATCATGCAACACGTGGTTTTATCAATGTGGACTAAAGATGAAAGCAAACCCGATGATTCTTTGGGCTCATCATCTTGGTCTTGCTAAGAGCACAGGCCTTCCACTCAAAGGAGAAGCAGTAGGCAATATTCCTGATGATCAATACATGCTCCGTGTCCATGGACGCAAGATTCTTCCTGGTGACCTTGCTAACATGAGCATTGGTCAAGGAGATATTCTAGTCACTCCATTACAAATGGCTCAACTCTCCGCTATTATTGCAACAGAAGGGAAATTTCATCAGACACGTCTTATTCGACAAATTCAAACTCCCGAAAATAAAGTCATTGCTGCCTATCCCGATCGACTTCGAGCAGAGCTTCAGCTCAAGCCAGAGGTCATTAGTTTACTACATAAAGCTATGGTTAGTGTTACGGAGGATCCTCAAGGAACAGCTCATCGAGCTCAGGTTCCAGGACTTCATGTTGCAGGAAAATCAGGTACTGCTCAATGGGGACCAGCTACAAAACAACGCACAGCAGCCTGGTTCACAGGATTTGTACCAGCGGATCATCCTCAATATGCTTTTGCTGCTCTTTATGAGGGGGCACCAGGTGATCATAGCATCCATGGAGGAAGTCATGCTGCTCCACTCATTGGAAAAGTATTACGGGAACTTTATGGGAAAAATGAAGAAGAACATTCTTCTCAACAGACAACATCTTCTACTCAAAGGCCATCAGGAGCCTCCATAAAAGGAGAAGAGGAGGAGGGAGACTAGCAAGAGAATTTTTGGTGATATTTTCTATATTTTCAACGTGATCTTATCTTTTCAATTTTTTTCTAATTTACGACGCCATATTTTTCTCAACTCCTCTTCTAGAAGGAAACTTCATTATTAATGATTCACTCTTGTCCAAAATAAAATTTGTTGATGCTTCCTTTTGTGTCCTTGGCGAGTACTTTCACACATTCTCATTCCCGTGAACATGGGAATCCAGAAGGCCTTCTAGAAGAGTATTGGAAACTTTTTTACAAAAACTTCAAAAGATGACAGTAGTAGAGATGGAAGGTGGCTTCTAGACTAGTGCCCTTCTGTTATTCATTTTTATTTTGGAGAGTAGTAATTAAAAATTATTTTTTAAGAATAGAAAAACTACTTTTTACTATGATCTTAATTTCACTTTCTAGGCCTCATTTCCCCCTCTTCTTATGATGAATTCATCACGCCCCTCTTCCCCTTTTCTTCAGTTGATAGATCCAGGGACCATAGCTCCACCCAACTCTCCCGCTTTTCACCTAGTTGGCAATTTTTCTGGAACTCCTATAGAAGAAGTCTCCTCACCTCTCTCTCATCATGGTCCTCTTCCTGAACTTTCTGACTCTGGAGTACTTTCAAACAATGATCCTATTGCTGATGTCACTCCAACAGACACTCAAACACCTCAGGGTGAAACGCCAGCGGCTTTACTACAATTCCTAAAAAATGCATATGATACGCACCAAGAAGCAGCTCGTTTTATTCTTGGAAGAGACGGAGAACTAACTCCAAGAGAAACAATCAGCGGGACTATTCTTGGAGCAGAACGAGGGACCATGACTCGTCTTAGAGAAAGAGTGGCTGCAGCAGGATTAGAAGAGTTGAGTAGAGATCCTATTTTCTATCAGCAAGATTCTACTGCTCGGAGAATCGACCTCGGAGAGGATCTACATCAACAACCAATCCGCATTGGAGAGGATCCAATCAATGACTCCTCACCCCTACTTAGTACAATAGAAGTGCAATGGAATGTTCAAAGTCGAGAGCATCAGATCAAAGCGAAGCAAGAATGTTATCTTAGAGAACTAAAGGAGCTAGAGGAACAAACTCATGGTACTCGAGCCAGAGAGGAAGAATTGAGAACACTTCTTTTGCTAGCTCATCGAGCATTCTCCTATCAAGAAGAGATGAAGAACAGGCTTATTGCAAGCCGAAGAAATACTCAAAAAAAAATTCATGATAGCAATAAAGCAAAAATTCGAGAATACCAAAGAAATATTCAAACTGATCCCAGCAAAAGTCAGGAAAAACTCAAACTTCAATCTTCTCTAGGAGCTGATCCTCTTTTCTTAGAGTTTTTTGGGAAAATTAATGATCATCCTAATAAAATTGAAAAACGGATACGACAGTTAGAGCTAGCTTATGAAAGAAAGACTCTTCTTGCTCAACGAAGAGCAGAAATTCAAACAGCTGTTGAGAACTTTCATCAAGCAAATATTCCTCCAGGAAATCTTGAGCTAGCACAATGGCAACGAGCAGAAGCAGGAATCGAAAAGTCAACTCGTGCAAACAATCAACTTATTCTCTTACTCATTGAGGACGCAGAGAAGACCCCTTTTTCTTTTCAACAATATCTCCACGCAAAACCTGAGAAAAATGAAGTTCAAGAAACTCAAAAGGATGCTACTGTTGAGAAGGAAAATAAAGTTCAAGAAGCTCGAAAGAATGCTATTCTGAAAAATGAAGCTCTAGCTCAAGCTCAGTACTTACTTGCTCTATGGATGCCAAGGCAGCACTCAACATCTGCCAATCTTTACCATGGCTTTGCCATTGATCAACTACATCGACTAATTAGGGAAACTAATCTTCCTCGCCCATCAGAAGAAAAAGTTACTGAGTACAGATTCAAGGCGGCAGAACTTTTTGCACAGGCAGCTCTGACATACGATGATCCCGATGATTCTCATCGTATCAAACGCTCTCATTTCCTTGAGGAAGCAGCGCGAGCTTGGAGTCAAGCGGCTAATATGGCTAATGATCATTCACTCTCAAATTATTTAGAATACTGTTGTCGATCAGCTGAACTCTATGAACGAGCAGCAGTTCAGTTGAGTCAATCTAACAATTCCACTTCCCCTGACCATCTTCAACGCTTAGAAAATATTGATAAAGCAGCAGCTCTATTTCTGAAGGCAGCTCATGAGTTTTTTAGTAAAAAAAGAGAAAAATACATCTCAAGAGCTAATGAATTGCTTGAAGAAACAAAAAAGTTTTCAGAAAAATAGCTAGAGTGTTTTATAGTCAAAATGCTCTCGAGAATCAACCAATCGAGTAACCTCTGGCAGGACGATTAGTAACTCGTATCGGTTAGTTTCGTCTTTCCTCGAAAAATCCAATAGACCCCTGTGGTATAACTAAGAACCATCGGCAGTCCCATTAAAACAATAAAGCAGAGAAGACCCAATGTTTTACTTGTTGAAGCAGCATTGAAAATGGTGAGACTATTCTCAGGATGAGGATAGGAGAGAACCATATTGGGATAATAGGAAAGTCCAAAGGTAGCTAGTAGCAACGCCATCACTGCACAAGAAGAAAAAAAAGCAGAAAGCTCTTTACCTTCTTTGAGAAAGCACCAAACCTTCCAGAGAAAAAAAAGATCGAAGAGTAAAACTAGAAAAATCCATGGACGAGAGAAAATCACGTGAGCAAGGTGGGGAGCTACCAGAAGGGTTGAGCAATTAAAGAGAAAATAGCAACCAACAAAAAGAAGAAGGAGCTTAGGCACCCAGCATTTGACTTTTTCTTGCAAGGCTCCCTCTGTCTTTATCACAAGATAGATCGATCCGTGCATAGCAAAGAGAGCAATGACGGTAATACCCATCAGTAAGCTATAAGGATTGAGAAGATCCCAAAATGTTCCAATGAATTCTCCTTGCGAATCAAGAGGAATGCCACGAGTTAAATTCCCTAGCGTAATCCCAAGCATCAGTGAAGCAAGAAGGCTTCCCAGCGCAAAGAGAATATCCCATGTTTGACGCCAAAGAGGGCTTGGCTCCTTACTGCGAAATTCAATGGCAACAGCCCGGAAAATAAGAAAAACTAAAAGGAAAATAAACGGCAGATAAAATCCTGAAAAAACAGTAGCATAAGCTCCCGGAAAAGCTGCAAAGAGGGCTCCTCCTCCCACAACAAGCCAGACTTCATTTCCATCCCACACAGGACCAATTGCATTGAGAAAAATACGACGATCCTCATCTTTGGATACCAAGAGATGAAGGACTCCTACTCCAAGATCAAAGCCATCAAGCATCGAGTAACCTGTAAAAAGAGCTCCTACCAGTACAAACCAAATCGTTGTGTAATAAGGAGCAAGCATTGCAGCAGCATTATTAAAAAAATTAGCAATCATTTTTTATGAGTAGTAAAGGCCTTATTTTTCTCTTTTGAAGATTTCTAGAAACATATGCTCGCAAGCATGAAGAATCATTTTACATCTTCTACATTAAGAAGAAGCACGGGAGGAATCTGTTCCAAGAACAAGTTGATGGAGGAAACCATGTTTCTGGTCACTTGGCTCTTGAGGATCTTCTTGGGGATCATCAGGGCCGTGTTGAATTTTTCGATTCATCAAATAGAGAAAAGCAAAAAAGAGAAGAGCATAGATAGCAAAAAATAAAAAGAGTGATCCAAGAACTTGATCAGCCGAAACTCGCTTAGAGAGAGCTTCAGAGGTCTTTAAGATGTTATAAACAATCCAAGGTTGACGTCCCAACTCTGCTGTAAACCATCCTGCTTGATTACAAATCTGTGGTCCTAGCACAGCAAAAACTAAAAAGAAGAGCCAAAGGCGAATGAAGAATAAATCTGTTCGAAACAGCCATCCCCTCCACCATAGAAAAAAAGAGAAGAAAGCCATTCCAAAAACCATCGACCCAACAGCAATCATGATATGATAGGTCTGAAAAACAGCATTGACCTTTGGCCAGAATTGAGGTCGCAGCTTCGAGAGTTCTAACGATGATTTTCCTGGAAATCTAGTAGCTAGAAAAAAATCAGAGGGAAGCTCATGAAGACCAGTCACAGGAGTTTTCATGTTATGAAAAGCGAGCAAACTTAAGAGTCCTGGTATTTGAATAGAGTAGACTTTTTGCTTAGCTGTATCGACAAAACCGAAAAGGTTCATCGGAGTGAAAGGAGTAGTTTGATAAACTCCTTCCATAGCTGCAAGTTTGATTGGCTGATTTCTAACAACTCCTCGTGCCGTTGCATCAGCACTGATCGATTGGCAAATAGTTGCAAAAACCGCTAGAAAAAGAGCTATTTTCATGGATGCTTCTGCAAAAGAGCGATGCCTTCCACGAATAAGGTAATAAGCACTGACGCTCATGACTAAAAATGATCCTGTCAGCCAGGTTCCAAAGATCACGTGCATCAGCCGCTCTAGAGAAGAAGGGTTGAAAACCATCGCCCAAAAACTATCAATGACTGCTCGAACATGACCGATATCTTCAGGCTGCAGCACATAATTGAGAGGAAGGATGGACGAGACACCGTTTCTTAGGAGCTCTAAGTGATAACCGGCAGGAGTCTGCATCCAAGAGTTAGCCACCACAATCCAAATAGCACTGAAATGAGATCCAAGAGAAACCATGCAAGTAGCAAAAAAATGAATCTTCTTGCCAACTCTCTCCCAACCAAAAAGTAGTAAAGAGAGAAATCCGGCCTCTAGCATAAAGGCAAAAATACCTTCGGCTGCTAGAGCACTGCCAAAAATATCACCAACAAAACGAGAATAAGTAGCCCAATTCGTCCCAAATTCAAATTCCATGACAATACCAGTGGCTGTACCAATAGAGAAGACCACAGCGAAGATTCGTGTCCAAAAATGAGCAAGGCGATGGTAGAGTCGGTTAGCTGTTAGTAAATAGGTTCCCTCCATGAGAACTAGCAAAAGCCCGAGGCCCATTGTAAGAGGCGGGTAGATATAGTGAAAAGCAACAGTGAAGGCAAATTGAATTCTAGCTAGTGTTTCAACATCCATAGGTTCTCATTTTGAAAAAAACGACAAAGGGGTCAAATCTTTTTCTCCTCATTGACGCATTTAAAAGAGCATTCTTTTGTTTTTTAAGAAGATCCTCTGGAAAATATTTGAAAAACATTTTTTGTTTTCTTGATTTCATATCCTGAAATTTTCTATTTCTCAGTTCCTCAACAATGAATCCTCTCCTTCCTCAAGTATACCTTGCACGTCATGGCGAAACTCCGTGGAGTCTTTCCGGACAACATACAGGACGAACTGATATTCCTCTAACATCTCAAGGAGAAGCTAATGCTCAGGAGCTGGGAAAACGGCTCTCCACGATTTCCTTCACGCACGTTTTCTCCAGCCCACTGCAGCGTGCTATGAGAACTGCTGCGCTAGCTGGATTTGAACGTGTCACTCAAGCGGAACCTCTTCTACTAGAGTGGGACTATGGTCACTATGAAGGGCGAAGAACAAAAGAAATTCATGAAGAAAAATCAGATTGGCTTATTTTTCGAGATGGTTGTCCTGGTGGAGAATCTCCAGAAGACGTAGCAAAACGCTGCGATGGTTTGATTCAAAAAATCCAACTGCTAGAGAAGAATACTTCGGGAAATATATTACTCTTTGCGCATGCCCATATCCTCCGCATGCTTGCAGCACGCTGGCTTCATCAGTCAGCTCAAAGTGGAGCGCTCTATTTGCTCAGTACAGCAAGCTTAAGCATTCTTGGCTATGAGCATCACCTCTTAGAACCTGTTATCCGTCTCTGGAATGATACGAGTCATTTAAATACCTCTTCTTAAAGAAGGACATGCTCTTTTGTACTAAGTTATCTCTCCACTTTTTTCTGGCGTTCCCTCATGATCACAAAACTGCGCAATAGGCTTGTTGCTTTAAGTTGTTTTTTACTTTTCGTGAGTCTAGGAATGTTTTTTTTTCTTACTCATTCGGTTAAAAAACCATTTGCCATTATTTTATTTATCGGCGATGGAATGTCACCAAGTCTCCTAACTGCTACACGCCTCTATCAAGGAGGAGCTGACCATCGACTTGCACTTGAAGAATTTCCTCAAGCAGCTCTTACACGCACTTATGCTTACGACTTCGCTGTTCCAGACGCAGCCTCAGCAGCTACTGCTCTTGCTACAGGAGAAAGAGTTAATAAAGGAAGTCTCGCCATCAATCCCTTTGGGGAAAAACTCACCTCACTTCTGGAAGATGCTTCCTCGAGGAATCGTGCTGTTGGGATTATCTCCAATGGTTCATTAACTGGAGAAACGGTTGCAGCCTTTTATGCAAAGTCACTCCAAGCTCAAAATAATGATGAAAACGCTCGTCAGCTCCTTGAGCATGCTCCAATTGATTTAATGCTCGGAGGTGGTCATCAATATTTTCTAGATCATTTTGAAAAAAAGCAGGATGAAAAAATTTCTTCACCACCCACAGAGCACGCTCCTCTCCTAGAAAAACTAACAGCTAAAGGAATCTCCGTGATTCACTCTCTCCAAGAGCTCGATACACTGCCTAATTGGAAACCCTCTCCTGTTCTTGGTTTTTTTGCAGAAGGCTCATTCCCTCTTCAAATTGAAACAGTCGATCATCCCTCACTCCCTTCCCTATCTGAACTAGTTAAACAATCGATTCAACGTCTTCAACACTCCACTCACGGTTATTTTCTTCTCATTGATGATGCTCTTTTAATGGAGGCTGCTTCTAATAATCGTGCTGAAGAACTATTTCACGAAATCTCTGAGTTTGATCGAGCGATCGCTACAGCAAGGCAATACGCAGGTCCTAACTCCTTAATTATCGTTACAGGAACACAGAATATCGGAGGTTTACAAATGAATGGATATCCTTTTCGTCATGATAAAGGAGTGGCTGTGCTTGGGCTCAATCAAGCAGGTGTTCCCTCCATTACCTGGGCAACAGGACCAGGAAACCACGTTGTTTCCTCAACTCCTGAGAAAATAAAGGAAAAAACGAGCATTTTGCAGGAGCCAAGTTCCTTCTACACACCCGTAGCTCTTGGTATTGCCGAAGATACCATTACCATGGCTCTTGGTTCTGGCTCCGAAAAAATTCATGGATTTCTTGATTTGACAAAACTTCATGATGTGATCAAAGAAAACTTGTAGTCAATGAAGTTGGAGAAGAGCTATAGTCTATCAAGTTGAAGATGAAAGAGGAACACCATCAACTTGCTATTCTTTCTTAGAATGGTGTTCTCAACTCTTGTGTTATTGTTCTAGAGCGCTTTATCGTCAAATTACTTAGAAATTACAGGAAAGAACGCTGCATTTTTTTAAAAAGATTAAGTCAATTTCCTGTCATTTCTAAGTAATTTGACGATAACTCAATCTTCATAATTCCAACCACCAGGGAGCCCTCGCATTCCCGCTTTCAATCCCTTACTGGTAGATGGAAGTGAGGAGGCTCTTTCTTCTAATGGTTGCTCAGAAATCGTAGTAGATGGGGCATTGTTTCTACTCCCTGGAAAATTTTCTCTCTCCTGGTATCCATAAGCGCGCTCAAAGCTATGAAAAGCTTGTTGCCATGCTCGAAAGTTCTCCTCGATGTTTTTATTCTGAGCGTACTGAAATGTTTTCTCCAGCAGATCGAAGATGAACGGATGAGCCTGGAGGCTTCTCTTGATGAGCTCTTCATCTTGAAGAAAAAAATGAAGGTCATGCTTTTCTTCTGCTAACAACTCTCCAAGCAGATGAAAAGTGCTCACGCGATGTTGTTCTTGGGTGGCCAGTCGATAGTGCTTCTTCAGGCCCAAGGATTCGAGCCAAACTAAACCTATGCTGTAGGCATCAACATTGGACTGATAAGATTGAGCAAGTAGGTATCCTAGAGTACCACGGTTGGGGTCATTGCTTTCAACTTGAGGAGCCATGTAGGAGAGACTTCCACGAAATTCGCTGAAAACACGAGGATTTGTTGTTTTACTTGGCAGAGCCCCCCTCTTGGTACGCAGCTTAAGACTTCCATCCTCATGATATTTTTTCATTCCTCGATATCCCATCCCATAATCAATAAGCGTGAGGGAACCACTTGCTTGATCAAAAATAATATTAGCCGGTTTGATATCCAGATGAACGTAGTTAATAAAATGCGTATCCTCTAAGAAAGCTCCACATCCATGAAGAAGATCTCTGAATTTTTTTTCTCCAACACGAAATTTATTTGTTACTAAGATCTTTTCTAAGTTCTCGCCTGGAGCTCTTGGCATAATCTGGGCAGCTATGGCAACCTCCATTTGGGGAAATTCTCGGAGGATTCTCGTGCCAATATTTTTTGCTTCTTTGGCAGGAAGAAAAAGTGCATTAGTGCTTGCTTGGGAACTTGAGAAGGAGAGAGAAGTCAAATGAGCAAAATGTTCATTCCACCTTCTCAAGATAGCTTCGGCTTCTCCCTGAGGGGGCTTGAGCACCAGAAAAAAAGCTAATGGTTTGAGCGTACTACGAACATTCACACGAGTAAGTGCAAAATCAGCTCTTCTCCAAAACTTTGAGCCAGCAGGAGTAAAGAGCAACTCCTTCTCTACTTTGATGAGAAGAGGAAGAGGCGTATTAGATTCTTTTTCGAAAAGATCATAGACTGTTCCAAATTGTCCAGAGCCAACTTGATTGATGGCTTGTAAATTCAACAATTCTAGCTGATCAAAAATCTGGAAGTCGATTCGACGTCCTATCTCCAAGGAAAAACGCTTCCCTTTTTTGAGGACTGGTACTGAATCCACCTCTTGTAGCTGATTCTCTGATTTTATGATTGCTCCTGCTTGAGTATCACCAGGAGAGAATTGCTCTCCTGAAGCTGGAACTTGGGTTATATGGCCTTGGAGAGAATCCTCTTTTTTGAACTCAGCTTCCTCTCTAAAAAATGACACTCCAGAATGAACAGAGAGTGGAGGCCTTTCTGCTTCCTTTTCAGAGGTCATTTGATGCATTCCTAACCAAGGAGCATGAGCCGTTGAGGTAGGAGCCTCAGGAAGAGGATCTCTTCCTTTCTCCTCTTCTTGGGTGAGCAAGGGCGTCTCTGCAGGAAGAGAAGAGAGGGAGCTTTTCAAATTCATGAGTCATTAGGGCGATCTCAAGGCTACTAAATCATGAAGAAAAGCCTCTAGCGCTTCTTCCCGTGTTGCCCAAGAAGTTACAAGACGAATCGTTGAATGACCTGGTGCTGAATCAGCAAGCCAGCGGTAGAAACCATATTTTTTTTCTAATTCCTCAATAACTCTATTGGGAAGGATTGGAAAAATTTGATTCGTAGCGAAAGGTTGTGCTAACTCATATCCTACAGCTTCAATTCCAAGAGCTAACTTTTGGGCCATGGCGTTGGCATGACGAGCATTTTGAAAATAGAGATCGTCTTGAAACAATTCCATAAAACCAGTAGTGATGACTCGTGTTTTGGCCATCAGAGCCCCACGCTGCTTGATATGGTAGCGCAGATGGTCTTGGAGCTGAGGATTGAGAACGACTAAGGCTTCTCCAAGCAGCGCTCCATTTTTTGTTCCACCAATGTAGAAAAAATCAGCATACATGGCGATTTCTTCCAACGTGAGATCTGATTGAGGAGAGGTAAGAGCGGTTCCTAGACGAGCTCCATCGATAAAAAGGTAAAGCCCATGGCGTTGAGCAAACTCGTAGAGATCTTGAAGTTCTTTTTTCGTGTAGATGGTTCCTACTTCCGTTGCTTGAGAGATGTAGAGAAGACGAGGGCGTACCATATGCTCATCGATATGTTCAGCTAAGATTATTTCAATCGACTCGGGAGTCATCTTTCCAGCTACCGATGGAACCAAATTGACCTTATGGCCGGTTGCCTCGATAGCTCCCGTTTCATGAACAGCAATATGGCCTTCGTGCGTTGCAATCACCGACTCATAAGGCCGAAGGATCGAAGCAATACTAATGAGATTTGCTTGTGTTCCTGTGGCCACAAAATGAATAGCCGCTTGTGGTTGATTGATTTTTTCTCGAATTAAACGTGTTGCTTCTTGAGTAAAAAAATCGCGTCCATAACCACGATCTTGCTGAAAGTTGGTACGGCTGAGAGCCTCTAGAATACGAGGATGGGCTCCCTCTGAGTAATCATCAAAGAAGAGCGTGGAGTAGGTCATAGGAATAAAAAATTGTGAATAAGAGATGATAGAGGAAACCTAGCTGGTAAAGAAGTCTTTTTGATGTCACGCTCTTCAAAAGGTTTCTTGAACTCAGAGAGGAGCTACTCTTCTGATGCTTTGAGCTTCAGTCGACAAATTCCTCGTGAACCTGCTTGTGCAATAAACTGAAAAAAGTAGCCAGCTTCTTGACTCCAGGTTCTCAATTGAGCTGCTTGGAGAGCCTCTGTAACATTGAGTCCACTACGATAGATGCAGCGAAATGCTTCCTTGAGTTCTGCGCGGAGAGAAGGCATCATGCCAGAGCGGCGCAATCCGACTGAATTGAGACCAGCAACCAAATCACTTTCATAAGCAGTAAGATAGGGAGGAATATTCTTACTAATACGGCTTCCTCCACGCACCATCGCTAATTTGCCAACTCGAATATGCTGATGGAAAACAGCACCTCCTCCTAGCACTGCTCTCTCTTCAACCTCCACATGGCCTGCTAATAAACAGTTATTGGCAATAACAACATGGTGAGCAAGGGTAGCATTGTGTCCGACATGAACACCAACCATGAGGAAGTTCTCATCACCAATGCTCGTTCTGCTCCCTTCACTCATCCCCCGATGAATGGTAACATACTCACGAAAAATATTTCCATTCCCAATGACCAGAGAGCTCTGAATTTCCTTTTTAAAACCAAGAACCTGAGGATCAGCTCCTAGAACTGCCCCATAGCCAACTTCATTGTTTTCTCCAAGAGAAACGTGCCCCGTAAGGATTGCTCGGGCTAAAATACGAGAACCAGCTCCCACCACCGCTCCAGCTTCAATAATAGCACCAGGACCCACCCAGACATTATCGGCAAGAGTGGCATCAGGAGAAACAAAAGCACTAGGATCAATCACGGTCATAGGAGAAGGGATAGGCAATAGCTAGGAGAGAGAGAATAAAAGATAGAATTTTTTAGGTAAAGATTAACTGCATGATGATACGACAGTAGTTCCCTCTCCCCTATTACTTCCCACGACTATTCTCAAAAGATCTCTCATTGTTCAAAGAATTCCTACTTCCAAGAAGATGATCATTGTTGTGGAAAAAGAGAATCAGCCTAATGCTAGAGCGAAAGGAGTTATTTTTTCTACGACGACTGCTTCCCCCTTTACCCAGCAGGAGAGATTCTTTACTCTTGAAGGGAGTTCCTTGTGCACTCCATTTTGCACTTCTTGTTGTTTCATTATGATTTCATCAACTCCACCCTCTCCTACCTCCTCTTCGATCTCCTCGCACTTTTTGCGATTAAGTCGTGCTCTTGCTGAGCATTTTCTTGCTCTTTTCTCACTGGCTGCTCTTGAAGCTCAAGATTTTTTTTGCAAAGCATTTTTCTCGTTGCTCCTCTCCATCGCTATTATTACAGCACTCATTATCGCTTATCTCTGCTTCTTGGTCATGGTGAGCCTTTTTCTCAACAGACACTGTCATTGTGATTGGCTGGTCATTCTAGCAATCTTCACCTTCATCCATCTTATAGCTGCTCTAGCGCTCACCTACTGCCTTGCCAGCCACTACTCTTCTTCATTACCTTTTGAGAAAACAACAATAGAATTACAACATGATTTGGAAGTCCTCTCCAAAACCTCTCTCCATGATGAATACAACGACTCAACTTCAAGCAAAGATTCAACAGAGTCGAGCTACTATTACTCAAGAATATAGCTCGCTCAAAAATCAGATCCAATTCTTTGGACCACTGCAACAGGCTGTAAGAAAAAAACCGTGGTCCTGGATGAGCGGTTTTTTTGCTTTGGGATTTGCTCTACCCTCTCTGTTCAAAAAGTCTTCTTCTTCTCCTACATTTTTAGCCCCAGAAAAATTAGTGAAGAAGAAACAATGTTTTTCCTCTCTCTCTCAGTTAGCCTCCTTGGCGATTGCTCTACTTGACAATCCACGGGCTCACTCTCTGCTCTTCATGGCAGCTGAGTTTTTACTTCCGCCCCTGAAGAAATCATTCAAAAAACGCTCTCAAGAACATCAAGGAGCATGATAGATGGCTCTTCTTCTTAAAAAAAACAATACTCTCTCCACAAAGAGACCTTCCTATCATCAGCAAGAAACTCCTTTACTTGAAGGCAGGGAAGGAAATTCTCCTCAAGAACATTGGCTTCTCATTGATGTAGGTAATACATTTACGAAATTCGCACACGCCACTGCAGGCGGTTTTTTCTTGGCAGAGCAGAAACCAACCTCCTCTCTAAGTAGAACAATACTGGAGGAAATCATCTCTTCAACATCCCTACAGCGTGTGATCATGGCTTCTGTTCTTCCAGAAGTAACAAGTTGGATAACTCATTTTTTTAGAGAAAAGAGGATTCCACTGCTCTGCCCTGATGCAACGTTGGATTTAGGTATCCGGATGCTCTACCCTAGCTCCTCTTCGCTGGGAGCTGATCGTTTAGCCAATATCATTGCCACTCACTACTTCTATGGTTTCCCTGCTATTGTCGTTGCATTTGGCACAGCTATTACTTTGGATGTTCTAGATGAAGAAGGGGCCTATCTAGGAGGCGTGATTGCTCCTGGATTGAACATGGCAGCAGAAGCACTTCATCAAAAAACAGCTCTCTTGCCACAAACGCACCCTACTCCTATTGAGTATGCCCTTGGTCAAAACACACAAGAGGCTATTCATGCTGGTATTCTTTTAGGAGCACGGGGCCTTCTTCGAGAAGTCCTCTCACGTGTTCGCAAGGAAAATCTTCATCATAAAAAACCACTTCTCCTTGCTACAGGAGGAGATGCAGAGCTTGTTGCTCATGGAGAAGAGCTCTTTGACTATCTCGATCCAACGCTTACCTTGCAAGGATTAAGAAAAATAGGAACGCTCTGTCCTCCTGACTATTCCACGCAGCATCATGTAGAAGCATCATGACCACATCTCCTTTCCTCCATCTCCACCTTCATAGTGAATACTCCATGCTCGATGGAGCTATTCGTATTGATGATCTCATTAAAAAAGCAGTGGAGCTCCAAATGCCCGCTGTTGCTCTTACCGATCATGGTAATCTTTTTGGAGCAATCGAGTTTTATCAAAAAGCAAGGGCAGCTGGAATTAAACCGATTATTGGTTGTGAACTCTACATTGCTCCAAGATCGATGCATGAGAAAAAAGGGAATGCTCGCGATGCTGCCTACCATCTAACTGTACTAGCAACCAATGAGCTTGGATATCATCATCTCATTAAACTAACCACTGCTGCACACCTGGAGGGTTTCTACTACAAGCCTCGTGTTGATAAAGAACTTCTAGCCAAACATGCGGAAGGATTAATTGCTCTGAGCGGCTGTCTTAAAGGAGAAATCAATGTTGCTCTTAGTAGCGGTGATAGGGAGAGAGCTCGAGCGCTCACCAGGGAGTATCGTGATATTTTTGGAAAAGAGAATTTTTTTATCGAACTGAGTGATCATGGACTTGAGGCTCAGAAGAGGAATCGAGCTCCCCTCATCCAATTAGCTCAAGAATTTGATCTGGGATTAGTCGCTACCAATGATGTTCATTTTCTGGAGCGCTCCCATCACGAAGCTCATGACGTGATGATCTGTATTGGTACAGGAGCCATGGTTGCCGATGAAAAGAGAATGCACTACGTCCCTGAGCTCTATTTTAAATCAGCAGACGAAATGAGAGAGCTTTTTGAAGATTCTCCCCAAGCTATTGAAAATACACTCGTCATTGCAGAACGCTGCGATTTAACCATTCAGTTTGGTCACTCTAAATATCCTGATTACACGCCACCAGAAGGAAAAACAAAGAAAGCCTTTCTACGGGAGCTTTGTGAAGAAGGGCTAGTAAAACGCTATGGAGAGCGTGCTCATGCTGATGTAGAACTTCGAGAACGCTTTGAGTATGAACTCTCTATTTTAGAGAAAACAGGCTTTGTTAGTTACTTCCTCATTGTTTGGGATTTTATTCACTATGCTAGAACCAACAAAATTCCAGTTGGCCCAGGACGAGGCTCAGCTGTTGGTTCCGTCATTTCCTACGTGCTCGGAATCACAGGTCTGGATCCTCTGCGTTATGGATTAATCTTTGAGCGCTTTCTTAATCCTGATCGCATTAGTCCTCCCGATATCGATATCGATTTTTGTCAACAACGACGAGGAGAAGTCATCGATTATGTGCGTCAGAAATATGGAAAACGCTCCGTAGCCCAAATCATTACGTTTGGAAAATTAGGAGCTAAGAGTGTCATCCGCGATGTAGGACGTGTTCTAGGTTGGAGCTACAGCGATGCAGATCGCATCGCCAAAATGATCCCTAATGAACTGAACATAACCTTGGGGGGAGCTGTTGAAAAGAATGTAGAACTTCGAAAAGCCATTGAGGAGGAAGCAGCCACCAGTCAGCTCTGGAATTATGCGACGGTGCTTGAAGGTCTCACACGTAATGCAGGTGTTCATGCTGCTGGTATTGTTATTGCTGATCGTGATCTCTCCGACTATATCCCCCTGACCCGTGGTAATGATGGTTCGGTAGTGAGTCAGTATTCCTTTATTCCTCTTACGGATCTAGGGCTTCTTAAAATGGATTTTCTAGGACTCACAACACTCACCGTTATTGAGGATACCATGAAGTTCATCCAAGAGAAGAATCCTGAATTTTCACTAGAAAAAATGCCTCTGGATGATCCCAAAACCTTTGCTCTTCTCAATCGAGGTGAATCCATTGGTATCTTTCAACTAGAATCAGGAGGAATGACCAACGTTGCTAAGAGACTTCAGATTGATTCTCTAGAAGACTTGATTGCTTTGATTTCACTCTATCGCCCTGGCCCCATGCAATTCATTGATGAATATATTGAGAGAAAAAAAGGGCTTAAGAAAATCAGCTATGCGCACCCTCTTTTAGAAAAAATCTGCTCATCAACTTATGGAATTATTGTTTATCAAGAGCAAGTACAACAAGCTGCAAACGTGCTTGCTGGTTACACACTGGGTCAAGCTGACCTACTGCGACGCGCCATGGGTAAGAAAGATAAAGAGAAAATGGCTAAGGAGCGAATAACCTTTGTTCAAGGTTGTAGAGAGCTCAATAACATTCCTGAAAAACAAGCAAATGCCATTTTTGATTTCTTAGAGAAGTTTGCTGAGTATGGTTTTAATAAAAGCCATAGTGCTGGCTATGCCTTGATTTCTTATCAAACGGCCTATCTTAAGGCCAACTACCCTGTTGAATTTATGGCAGGACTTTTGAGTAATGCAGTTAACAATACCGAGAAAATCACGCTCTTTGTTGCTGATTGTGCTCGGATGGGAATTGCGATTCTGCCACCTGATATCAATAAAAGTGAAGAACTTTTTCTGCCTGAGAAAGAACAAGGTCGAGAGGCTATTCGCTTTGGCCTCTCTGCCATTAAAAATGTTGGGGCTGCAGCCATGAGTGCAGCTATCCATGAACGCAAGAAACATGGTCCTTTTCGATCATTAGAGGATTTTTGTGCACGCTTAGATGCACGCAGTGTGAACAAAAAAACTCTCGAAAGCTTAGTCAAATCTGGTGCTTTTGATTTTCAAGGAGGGCATCGTGCAGAGATTTTTGAAACTATTGAGCCTGCAATAGCAGCGGCAAGCACCATCCAACGAGATCGACTGAGTGGGCAAACCTCCCTTTTTGAGAATCTAGACACCTTAGCTTTTTCACCTCAAAAAGCAGACTCTCCTTTCAAGAAGAAGAGTGAACCTTGGTCTAGAGCTCTTCAACTCTCTTATGAAAAAGAGCTCTTAGGATTTTATATTACTGGTCATCCACTCGATGACTATGAAGGGACCCTGGAGAAGGAAAAAGGAATTCCTCTCCTACAACTACAAGAAATCAGTGAACCAGAGCGCGCAAAAGTTGCAGGACTTATCACTAGCGTAGAGAAAAAGTTTACTAAAAAAGAAGGAAAACCTTTCGCTATCCTTTTTCTAGAAGATTATAGCGCTACTATGGAAGTCACTGTTTGGAGTGAAGCTTTTCTTGAGCACGAAGCCCTTTTAGAACCTGGAAGAGCTGTTTCTTGTTTTCTAAAAGTCATCCCACGCGATGGAGCTCTACGGGCTATTGCTTCTGATTTCAAACCACTCACTCCTCTCCCTTCTAAGAAGCCAGTAACGATAACATTAGACCGATCAAAACTAACGCTAGAAAACCTTTCTAGCATCAGAGAGATTATCAAAGAGTATCATGGCTCTCGTCCTTTGATTTTAGAAATTCTTCACCCTACTAAAAACTCTCTTCTCTTGAAAACGAGTAAAAATTTTTCTGTTCGTCAAGAGCATGTACTCAGAAAAGCATTAGAAGCTTTCTCTCCAGAACCTCACTGTTAATACTTTTCTCTCTATGCTCCTTAAGAAACTAGCAGCACTGAACAAGCCACTTTTACTCATCACGACTATTCTCCTCATTGCTGGACTCTACTGTATCTATAGTGCGACCTGGATGAGAGAAACTCACTTCCTACGCAGTCAATGTTTCTGGCTTCTCTTTAGTCTGCCTATTTTTTTTATCACTTCTTTTACTCATTATCGTTGGATTAAGCTTGGTGCTACTCCCCTCTACCTTCTTGCTCTAGCAGCACTTCTACTTGTTTTGGTGCTAGGAGTGAAGGTCTATGGTGCACGCAGTTGGTTGAATCTTGGTTTTTGTCATTTTCAGCCTTCTGAGTTAGCAATTATTGCAGGCATTATGCTTCTCTCTCTCTTCTTGAGTACTTCGGAGAAGCGGCATCCTCTCCTTCGTATTCTCCTCTCCACAACAATCGTCGCACTTCCCTGTTTGCTCATTTTAGTGCAACCCAATCTGGGAGGGGCTATCGTTTGGCTCCCGGTTTTCTTTGCTATGCTCTATGCTGCTAATATTCCCGCACGATATCTCCTAACCATGCTCTTGTTGGGAGCTGCCTTCACTCCACTGATGATTAATTTTGGAATGAAACCGTATCAACGTGATCGAATCACTGTTTTTCTTGACCCCTCGCTCGACCCTCAAGGTGCTGGTTGGAATATCAATCAATCACTCAATGCTATCGGCTCTGGTGGATTTTGGGGAAAGGGATTCAAAGCTCCCAACACACTGAACGAACTAGGATATCTTCCAAGTACCATTGTGCATAACGATTTTATTTTTTCAGTCTTAGGAGAAGAGCATGGATTCTTTGGTTCGAGTCTTCTGCTCTTGCTCTTTGTGCTTCTTATCTTCCTCGGGCTCTTCATTGCTATGAAAGCAGCTGATACTCTAGGCCGACTTTTGGCTGTGGGAATTGTCTTTTTATTTTTCACACACACCTTCATGAATATTGGAATGACCATTGGAGTTACTCCTATTACGGGATTACCATTACCACTAGTGAGCTATGGTGGTTCCTTTATGATTGTTGCTATGCTCAGTTTGGGATTACTACAAAGCGTTTGGATTCATCGGAAATTACTTTATTAATGAAGCAACCAATCGTTACGCTTCTCCTTTGATTTTTCTCTTTTTTCTTCTCAATTTTATGCCCACATCGGCTCCTCTCCCCTATCGTCTTGGCAACGAAAAACTCTGTCGTATTACTCAAAGTGCTGCAAAAAAATTACGCTCTCTTCTTGAGAATCAAGGCCGAAGCGAAGGAGCCTTACGCATTGCCATTATTGGAGGTGGCTGCTCAGGGCTCCAATATAAAATGGATTTGGTGGATGGTCCGCTAGCGCGTGATATTTTCATTGAGTCCCAAGGAGTTCGTCTTGTCATTGATCCTAAGAGTGCTCTTTTTGTTAGTGGCTCAGAGCTTGACTATAGCGATGATCTTCAAAAAGGAGGATTCAAAGTAACCAATCCCAATGCTCTTGCACATTGTTCCTGCGGCGAGAGTTTCTCTGCATGAGAGAAATTCCTTATAACCCTTTTGATCTGCTAAGTGTTCCGCGACGTCCTTGCTTGGACCTTGATCTTCTAGAAAAAAACTTTCGTTCTCTCTCGACCAAATATCATCCCGACCATTCTTCGGGTGATCGGACGCTCTTTGAACATATCCAAAAAGCTGCTGCACTCCTTCGTCGCACCAGCTCTCGTCTTCAAGCTCTAGCAGAAGAGAAGAGCAAAGAGAAAAATATCCCCCTTCCTGCCCAAGAACTCTTCTCCACACTTGCAGCAGCCATAGAGGAATCAGTAGTAAAACGAAATGCTTATCAAAAAACTTCAACTGCTTTGGCAAAAGCACTTCTCTTCGATGATCTTCTTCATGCACAAAGAGCATTACTCCATGCCCAAGCTTCTCTAGAAACTTGGAAACACACTCTTGAAGAAGAACTAGCGACTATCGACTCTCAATGGCCGACTGTTCCTGAAGAAAAAGTGATCGTATTGGCAAAAAGTTTTCTTTTTGTAGAACGATGGGAGGAAAAATTAAATGAAGAAATATTTGAACTGAGCACCCTCCTTCCCGAACATTGATTGTATGGACAAAGAATATCCTCAAGAAAAAGAGACGAAGAACATAATTCAAGCTCAAGGAGAAGAACTCCTGAGCACAAAAGAAGATCAATCCACGACATTCATTGATAAAAGAGCAGAGCATTCAGGAACGCCAAATGTAAAAGAGCAAACAGAGTATCGTTCTATTATTGTTGGAATTGATCTTGGAACAACCAACTCATTAATTGGTTATTATGATGCAGGTTTTCCTATTCTCCTTGCTAACAGGGAGGGATCACGACTCACGCCCTCCATTGTTTCCTATGCCAAATCATCAACAGAGCCAGCAGTGGGGCATCTTGCCCAGCGACAACAAGCTCTCTATCCTCAAAGGACATTAAGCTCTATTAAAAGCCTGATGGGGCGTCGGATTGGCGATCCGGAGTCTCAAGGATGGAAGCATTTAGTGGGCCGTCCTGGAGAACCTTTGAAAATAAAGATCGATGAGCTTTTGCTTACTCCCGAGGAAGTTTCTGCTGAAATTCTCAAAGAATTAAAAGAGATTGCTCAACGATCTCTAGGAATGATCATTCGTGATGCCATTATTACTACTCCTGCTTATTTCAACGATGCTCAACGACAAGCAACACGTCGTGCAGGAGAGCTTGCTGGCTTCAATGTTAGGCGAATTATCAGTGAACCAACTGCTGCCGCTCTCGCTTATGGACTCGATAAACTGAACGATCAATCAAGAATTGCTGTTTATGACTTTGGTGGTGGCACTTTTGATCTCTCGATTCTTAAACTTGACACTGGCTTCTTTGAGGTCATCGCTACTGCTGGTGATACCAATCTAGGCGGAGATCTCATTGATGAAGCACTTACGAAGTTACTTCTCCATAAACTCCATCTTAAAGAAGAACTCGAGCTCAGTATCTTCTTGCGCTTACGTCATGCTGCACGCCAAGCCAAAGAGGAACTCTCTTTCATCGAGAAGACGACTCTTCGCTTTCCTTTTTTGAAAGCAACAAAGAGTCAAGAAGTGACCATAACACGCGAGGAACTGGAAAAAATAGCTCTTCCTATTATTGAGAAAACAGCCCCTCTTGCGCGACGTGCTCTTGCTGATTCAGGGCTTAGCTTTGAGGATCTTGATGAACTCCTTCTTGTCGGAGGAACAACGCGGATGCCTGCTGTACGTATGTTTGTTGAAAAACTTTTCAAAAAAAAACCAAACTTAAGCCAACATCCTGAGGAAGCGGTAGCAATTGGTGCCGTTCTACAAGGTGCTATGCTTGAAGGAAAACTCCATGAAATAACTCTTCTTGATGTTACCCCTCTTTCTCTAGGCATTGAAACATTTGGAGGACTTATGAATGTCATCATCCCTCGTAATACTACTATTCCTACTAAGGCAGGCGAACTCTTTACTAATGCTCTGGCTGGTCAGGAGAAAATGAGGATTAGCTTACTTCAAGGAGAGCGAGAATTAGCTAAGGACAATTGGAAACTAGGTGAATTGGAACTCCCCTTTACCCCAGCTCCCAAGGGGAAAGCACGTGTCGGTGTTCAATTTTCTATCGATGTCAATGGCCTGCTTCAAGTACTTGTTCGTGATCTTTGCTCAGGAGAAGAAAAAATAATGGAAATCACGCATGCTGTTGATGTTTCGGATGAGGCTGTAGAGGCCATGATCGCTGATTCTCTTGAGCACGCTTTTGAAGACCATGAAGCTCGTCTCTTTACCGAGGCTAAACTCAAAGCAGAAGAGATGCTTCCAGCAGTCCAAAGAGCACTGAGCCAACTTCATGAACTCATTTCCTCCGATACGAGAACTGCTATCCTCAATACTGCAGCTCATGTTCAACATGCTTTAGAGAAAAAAGAAGGAAAACTTCTCAAGGAAAAACTTCAAGAACTTGATTTGTCAACCCAAAGTCTAGCGACGCTCCTTCTGGAAGAAGCAATGAAGAGCAAGAAAAATCAACCTCTAGAATGATAGTCCGTACAGTAGAAGAAAGAAGGAGAGAATCGGCGTAATATCTACTTACTACTGGTGATGTGGAGTAATTCAAGGAGCTCATTATCCGCTAGCTATCTATAGTCAAATTACTTAAAAATTACAGGAAAGAGCGCAGAGATTTTTGAAAAAGGCAAGGCCGAAGACCGAGCGCTATCTCAACGATAAGGTGATGGGATGAGAACGCTGCCTTTTTTAAATAAGATCAAGTCCATTTCCTGTCATTTCTAAGTAATTTGACTATAATCTCAAGACGGTCAGATTCTAACTTCTGGAGCTCTCCTTCATACCCATCCCAGTTTCAATATTATACCCTCGAGCAAAATAAGAAGCCCTTCCTCGCTTACTAATCAAGCAGAGCATTTCTCTAAGCTGCTCTTGGCAAGGCTTGCTTCCACTGAGCTTCTCGATAGCCTTGCTATAATCCTCTTCCTCCCAAACGACTCCCCCTGGCTTGAAGACCTCTCCTACCCTCAACTCAAAACCCTTCCAATCCACATACTCCACATACTCCTTCTCTACGCTCTGAGGCTGAGCTTTATGGTCAGGAGGCTTCACCGTAGGCTGAGCAAAATATTTCCCAAAGCGAGGATGCTTTCTAGAGGACTTACTCATAGAAGGGAAAAATCTTCATCTCTCTAGAACCTTCCCTAAGGATTATCAATGTCTAAAAAAGGAGGAGAACATGGAGAAAACAAAACAGGTAAAAAACAGATAAAAACCTTTCACTCACTATTAAGAGAACCTTTCTCCTGGCAATGATGATCTTGAGTCTTCGGAGAGTAGTGCAGCAATAACTTCCGACCGCTTTATGTCCATCAGTTCTTAGGTGACTTCCATTTTTTCCCTTGCTTCTTCCCTCCCCTCACAAGAATTTTAAATTGACGCCTCGTTGAGCTGGAAGAGAGCTAAGAGCACCTCTTGAAATTTAAGGATAAGGTTGCTATCTTTAATTATTTTTGAAGTTCATCGTAAGATTACTTTAGATTGGTAAAAAGAGTGTGGGAGTTTTTAGAAAAAACAGAGCCAACATCAGATTAACAATTCTCTTCCTTAAATTTTAAAATACTCTCTTCATCACTCAACCATGACGAAAGCTCCCATTACAGTTGCCTATGGTGATGGCATTGGCCCTGAAATCATGAGGGCAACACTTCATGTTCTTCAATCTGCAGGAGCGCAACTTGATATCGAGTGTTATGAAATTGGTGAAAAAGTCTATCTCTCAGGAAATTCTTCGGGAATCGAGCCAGCTCTTTGGGAATCTCTACATCGGACAAAAGTTTTCTTAAAAGGCCCCATTACAACTCCACAAGGAGGTGGCTTTAAAAGTCTCAATGTTACCATGCGAAGAGCCTTAGGTCTCTATGCCAATATCCGTCCTACCATTGCTTATCACCCCTTTGTTGCAACAAAGCATCCTCAAATGGACGTTGTGATTATTCGTGAAAATGAAGAAGATGTTTACGCAGGCATTGAACATCGACAGTCTCATGATATCGTCAGCTGCACGAAGTTGATTTCACGCTCTGGAAGCGAAAGAATTATCCGCTATGCCTTTGAGTACGCGCGTGCGCATGATCGAAAAAAAGTAAGCTGCTTTACTAAGGATAATATTTTAAAAATGACAGATGGCCTCTTTCATCAAGTTTTCCAAGAAATCGCTCCCCAATATCCTGATTTAGAACATGAACATTGGATTGTTGATATTGGAGCTGCTCTCCTAGCTGACACTCCTGAAATTTTTGATGTCATCGTCCTTCCTAATCTCTATGGAGATATTCTCTCGGATGTTGCTGCTCAGATTGCTGGTTCGGTAGGTCTTGCCGGCTCTTCTAATATTGGAGCCAATGCTGCTATGTTTGAAGCTGTTCATGGATCAGCTCCACGTCTTGCCAATCAAAATATTGCTAACCCTTCAGCTCTTCTCCTAGGCGGTGTTCTGATGCTTCTTCACCTTGGCCAGTTTGAGGTTGCTCAAAAAGTCCATAATGCCTGGCTCAGAACGCTTGAGGATGGAATTCACACGGCTGATATTTTTAATCCTACTGTTAGCCAAGAAAAAGTAGGCACTCAAGAATTTGCTAGTGCTGTTATTGATCGCCTAGGAGAAGAACCAATACAACTCAAAGCAGTAAGATATAAAAAAGAAAAAATAGTTTCTCACCAACCAATTCCCTTCCATCACTCTCAAGAAAAGAAAGAGCTTGTGGGTGCTGATGTTTTTCTTCAATTCAACCAATCTCTTGAGGACTTGATCATCGCCTTAGAGTGTTGCATTGACACAAACGATGGAATGACCTTGGAAATGATTGATAATCGAGGAATGATTGTTTGGCCTCAAAAGCGACCTGGTATTTTTCTCTCAGATTCTTTTCGAGCTCGTTTCAGAATCCCAACGACAACAGTACA
Organism: bacterium; assembly: GCA_021849805.1. GTDB lineage: Bacteria > Verrucomicrobiota > Verrucomicrobiia > Chthoniobacterales > UBA6821 > CAIWMF01. Next base: position 152,839 of record JAJZSL010000001.1, on the reverse strand, counting down.
AAAAGTCACTCACCATCAAGTTATCAACCTCCTAGAGCGTCTCTCCTCTCAAGGACTTGAATTTCTCAATGTTGAACTCCTCTACAACTTTGATGGAAAGCCTGGATTCACTCAAGGACAAGGAGCATAGGTTGGACTTCCTCTATTTTACTCACTCACGAAGCATATTTGATAATCAAGAAGGCCCCTACAATAACGAAAGCACCTCCAAGGAAAGTCATCCAATGGAGCTGAAAATCTCGAAAAAAGAGCCAAGTAAAAAGAACAACAAAGAGAGGGTAAGAAATTTCAACCAGAGAAGCGAGAGTGGCATTTTTGGCCCCCATTGCTTCATAAGTCATCCATGCTCCTAGCGAAGAGGTCACCAAAGCAAAGAGAAACCAACCAGCATGCGTGAACTCAAGATTTCGGATCTGTAGTAGCAATGAAATATTTTTTGCTCTAAAAAAATAGACCAGTGTGGCAGTAACGATTCCAGCAAGTGAGTAAAAAAAATAAAAAACTAATGGCTCTATCGTAGAGCGAAGAATAAATCCACTTGCTGCGTAACTCGAGCCCCAAAGCAGAACAGCAGCTATTGCATAGAGCATCCATTTCTCAAACATAAAAGAAAATTAGAAACATTATTCAGATGACTAGCTTATTGTTGCTTCAATCATAAACCAAGATATCAATTGAGCAGCACATAAGAAATCCTCTTCTCTTCTACTACATGATACTGGAGTACCTCCTCTGTTATCAGCATACAATACACTTCGTAGCGCAAGGGAGACCTAATTTTCTAGGAGAATGGGAAGAGAACTCAACGAATTTAATGAGAAATCACTTTTGTGATTCCTAAGAGAGTTTCTCATGAATATTCTTTGAAGATGCCTCTTGAAATCGAACGAAAGTTTTTAGTCACTCACACACACTGGCGCTCAGAAGCTCTAGGACTCTATTGTTGCCAAGGTTATCTTTCTCAACGATCTGATATTACAGTGCGTGTTCGAACACTTGGAGAGAAAGCTTTCCTTACTATTAAAAAACGGCAAGAACCTACTCAAAGAATTAGCCGATTAGAGTTTGAGTATGAAATTCCCTTTCATGAAGCTCAAGAATTACAAAAACTCTGTAAAATACCTCTGATTGAGAAAACACGCTATCGCCTTCACTATGGAGGAAAAATGTGGGACATTGACCAATTCCATGGTCGCAATGAAGGTCTCCTCATGGCTGAAGTAGAGCTCAATGACCCTAAGGAAGCTATTGAACTTCCATCATGGGTAGGAGAAGAGGTTTCTGATGATTCTCGCTATTACAATTCGAACTTAGCACTTCATCCCTTTGAAGAGTGGAAGGGCTCCTAGGGAGAAATGACAAAGAAGAAAAGGATTTCTTACCAAGAAGCCCTCCTCTTTAAGAACAGGAGCCTTGACCTTGAAAATCTCCATGAAAATGGAAAAGTCTTTCTAAGAAAACTCATGAAAGAATGGTGATTATAGTTTATTAAATTGAAAAACAGATTAGGAGTAGAGAAATTTTTTTCTTAGGGTAAGGCCGAAAATTGATGTGCTATCCAACAATAACGCAAGATTTAAGAATGCAGTCCTAGAGAAAAAAAGGAAGCTGATGATGTGCCTTTTCTAATTGAATACATTATATAAAGCCATCGCTAATCTGAAAGATTCATCGGGCATGAGAACTAATAGTTTGAAATAGCCTAGAACTCTCCGATTTTTCTAATGCTTACTCTCTCTCATCTATCAAAATCATTTGGAGGACGACTTCTCTTTGAAGAAGCCTCCCTTCAAGTCAACCGTGGTGATCGCATCGGCCTTATTGGCGCAAACGGAGCTGGCAAGTCTACCCTTTTCTCTCTCATCCTCAAAGAAGCTTTACCGGATGCTGGAAGTATTGCTCTAGAAAAGAACACTTCCCTTGGTTTTCTTCCCCAAGAAAATGCACCTACAGGAGAAGAAACTGTTCTTCAGTTAGCTACAAGTATCAATCCTGCTATCAGCCAGGCTTATTCGCTCTTGCGTCAATATCCTCATGAAGAAGATCCCTCTCATCAGGAAGCTCAAGCTCTCTTCGCTCAGAATGATGGCTATGCACTCCAAGCCCAAGCCAAACGTATTCTGCATGGACTTGCTTTTAGAGAAAATGATTTCCATCGTTTCCTCTCAACGATGAGTGGTGGTTGGATTATGCGAGCTCATTTAGCACGCTTACTTCTCATGGAGCCCGATTTACTCATGCTTGATGAACCGACCAATCATCTTGATTTAGAGTCCTTAGGCTGGTTTGAGAACTATCTTAAAAATTATTGTGGTGCTATTCTTGTTATTTCGCATGATCGCGAATTTTTAAATACGATCTGCCATTCCATTGTGGAAATCAGCCATCGCCAGCTCCATCGCTATCGCGGCAACTACGATTCATTTTTGGATCAAAAAGCTGCTCGTGATCAACAACAGCTTGCCGCCTATAACAATCAACAACGCGAAATTGCACAAATGCAGCAATTCATTGATCGATTCAGAGCAAAATCAACCAAGGCAGCGCAAGCTCAGGATCGAATAAAAAAACTCGCTCGCATGGTTCGCATCGAGCCTCCAGCCAAAACAGAGGCAACTATTCATTTTCGATTTCCACAACCCAAGCGGAGCGGAGAGCGTGTATTGCGACTGACCGAAGTGAAACAATCATACGGTAATCACACTGTTTATGAGAATCTCTCTTTGGAGGTAACGCGCGGCCAGCGGAGCGTCCTTGTTGGCCCTAATGGAGCTGGGAAGTCAACACTACTGAAAATTCTTGCTCAAATTCTCCCCCTTCAAGCAGGCACCTATGAATTTGGACACAACACCTCTCTGGGATATTTTGCACAGCATCGTGTTGAGATGATCAATCTTAAAAAAACAGTTCTTCAAGAAGTTATCGATGCTAGTCCCTCTGTTTCTGAGCAAACAGCACGAACCATCCTTGGATCGTTTTTGTTTCGAGGTGAGGATGTTTTTAAAAATACTGCTGTTCTCAGTGGTGGAGAAAAAAGTCGCTTAGCACTAGTAAAACTTTTGCTCAATCCTCCCAATTTTTTGCTTCTTGATGAACCGACGACTCATCTTGATATGCCCAGCATTGATGCTCTTATTGGGGCTCTCAAACAATATGAGGGAACTTTATTTTTTGTGAGTCATGATGTTTACTTTATTCGAGCGATTGCAAAAAGTGTTCTTCATATTCATGCAGGAACAATCACACCTTACGCGGGAGATTATGATTATTATTTAGAAAAATCAGGAGCAACTTCTGCTCAGTCAGCACTCATTGCTCCAGGACATGGAAACGTATTAAGCAATCACCAACCCGAACACCATTTACCCTCTCTGCCAGTAGAGCCTAAAATAGGACTTAAAGAAATAAAAGCAAAGCGTCGAGCAGAAGCCGAAGAGAGAAAACTTCTTCAACATGCACGCCGCAGTCTCGAAAAAGAAATTAGCGAACTTGAAGCTTCTATTCTTTTCTTGGAATCAGAGAAAAAGCGCCTCGAAGCTGCTTTAGAAGATTCTTCTTCCTATGAGAGGAGAATTGCCTTTGGCCTTAATGAAGAACTCCTTGCTGTTATAGAAAAACTAGAGCAGAAAGAATCACGTTGGGAGGAATTGATCAATGAGCTTTCAAGTAAAAATAGAAAACCATGAAATTATGTTCTCCTATCAGAAATAACTACTTAAAAACGGAGATTTCTTAGATCCTCCTACGATGACCTCTTCAAGAAGAAAATGGTCATTAAGTATTCAAGTAACAACACTGGGGGAAAAAGAGTGCCTCAATTATAAAACTCCAGCACACATCTTCTCGAACCAACTGTTGCACTTTAAATGTGAATTCATCGTTCCGCGTCCGCGGGAAGAACGCCAATTGGAGATAGAAGGTGACTTCTCGAGTAGCGCCGTTCTATTGATCATTTTTATTTTGGAGAGCAGTGCTTTTACTCTACAGACTCCAGAAGCAGCGTAATCTTCAAGAGAAGATATACTCGACGAAGAGGTACTTGCTAAGAACCATTATTATCGATAACTTCTGATTGCATTGAGCTCGGATGGCGAAATTGGCAGACGCGCTAGACTTAGGATCTAGTGGAGCAATCCATGGGGGTTCGAGTCCCCCTCCGAGCATTTCTGCTCTGAGCTAGATGAAGTTTTTTTAAAAGAGCAGGTTGCTCTTTGAGTTCTTCAATAAGAATTTCAATAGCTACTAAAGTTGCTTGACTAATGTGATGTTCCATCCCTTCGATATCCTCCTCTCGGATCGCTGGGGGAATACCAAGCAGTGTTAAAAAATCAGAAAGCAATCGATGTCTTCTTGAAATACGGCGTGCTACTTCTTCTCCATGCTTGCTAAGCGTGAGACCGCGGTATTTCTCATAGTGGACAAGCCCATCCGCATGCAATTTCTGCAACATATTTGTCACACTTGGTTGTGAAATACCAAGGCTAGCTGCAATATCAATCACGCGTGCATATCCTTTTGTAGTTACTAACTCAAGGATACGCTCAAGATAATCTTCGACGGTTGAAGAGGAACTTAGCAAGGAATTCATGGGGCTCAAGGTGATAAAAAATTATGCGGAAGGAGTATGTTTAGCAAATAAATTTTTAGTTGAAGATAATTTTCATTTTATTCTAAAAAAAAATTAGCCTAGACTAACTTTTTATCTACTGTTCCGCCCATGAGTTTTTCTTCTTTCTTCTATCGACATTCTCATTGCAAAACAAAGACTTCGCTACAAAAAATGGATTCTCTCTCTCATCGTTCCATTGCTATTCCAGAAAATGCTCCCTTTTGGAAAAAGCTTTTTGCTTTTAGTGGACCTGGCTTTCTTATTGCCGTTGGATACATGGATCCAGGCAATTGGGCTACGGATCTAGCTGCAGGCTCACAGTTCAACTATGCTCTTTTATCTGTGATTTTTATTTCGAATTTACTGGCTATGCTTCTCCAGCATCTTGCTCTGAAACTAGGTATTGTTACAGAACGCGACCTTGCCCAAAACTGTCGCTCTCACTACAGACCCTCGGTCAATTTCATGCTATGGATTTTTTGTGAAATAGCCATTGTTGCTTGTGATTTAGCTGAAATTATTGGTTCTGCTATTGCGCTCAATCTCCTTTTTCACTTACCTATTCTCTGGGGTGTTGGGTTAACAGCAATTGATGCTTTTGTTCTCCTTTTTCTGCAACAAAAAGGTTTTCGCTATTTAGAAGCTTTCATCATTACGCTCATTGGAATTATTACTCTTTGCTTTGGTTTTGAGATTCTCTTCTCACATCCCAGCACTCTCTCGATTGCAGCGGCTCTACTACCTCATCCCAAAATTGTGATGCATCCAGGGATGCTCTACATTGCTATTGGTATTTTGGGCGCCACAGTGATGCCGCACAATCTCTACTTACACTCTTCGATTGTTCAAACACGCTCCTATCCATTAACTCCCCTTGGCAAAAGAGAAGCTATCCACTTTGCTAGTATCGATTCCAATATAGCACTCGCTCTAGCTATGTTCGTTAATGGTGCTATTCTCATTGTTGCTGCAGCAACTTTTTTTAAAGCTGGTCGCCATGATGTTGCTGAAATTAAAGATGCTTATCAGCTTCTCACTCCATTGCTTGGCGTAACTAGCGCTAGCACTCTCTTTGCCATTGCACTACTAGCTGCAGGTCAGAACAGCACACTAACTGGAACAATGGCTGCCCAAATTGTCATGGAGGGATTCCTGAAACTAAAAATGAAACCATGGCAACGTCGTCTTCTCACACGCTCACTAGCACTTCTACCAACATTTCTTGTGGTTGCCATTGCAGGTGATCGAGGAATGAATCAGCTGCTGCTAGCAAGCCAAGTTATCCTTAGTATGCAGTTGAGTTTTGCTGTTATTCCACTGGTTCATTTCACCAATGACTCTAAAAAAATGGGCGCATTTGTTAATTCGCCTTTTCTAAAAGTGACAGCATGGTTTGTTGCGCTCATCATTGTTGCTCTCAATGCTTGGCTTTTAGTACTCATCGCTAAGGCATGGCTCTAGGGAATTTTCACTAAGAGAAGAGACTAAGCAAGGATCAAGAGAAAAGAGAAATTCATGAAAACTCCCTTTTCCATTCCAACTTTGTGGGAAGATTATCAATTGCTCGACTCCGGAGCGGGCATGAAACGAGAGAAGTGGGGAGAGCAAATTCTCCTTCGTCCTGAAGCTACAGCTTCTTGGAATAGAAAAAATTTTCCAAGTGAGACTCCCTGGCATGCTCAATTTTACTCCCTTGGAAATTCAACTCTTGGTTCTTGGAAAGAGAAGGTTCCTCTTCCTTCCTCTTGGATTATTGCCTATAGAACTCTTCATTTTTTAATTCGTCTCACTAGTTCTAAACAAGTAGGTCTTTTTCCAGAACAAGCGATCAACTGGGATTGGTGCTTTGAGAAAATTAAACAGGCAGAACGCCCCATCAAGCTACTCAATCTCTTTGGCTATACAGGAGCTGCTTCTCTAGCCGCACTGAGAGCTGGAGCCTCTGTTTGTCATGTCGATGCTTCTAGAGCCATGGTGAACTGGTGTGCAGAGAATAGAAAACTCAACTTTGATCACAATAAGAATATCCCTCTTCGCCTGATTGTTGAGGATGCCATGACTTTTATGACTCGTGAATATCGACGAGGAAATCGCTACGATGCTATTATTCTTGATCCCCCCGCTTTTGGTCGGAGTCGTTCAGGGAAAATTTGGAAATTAGAAGATCAACTTCTCTCGCTTTTAAAGGTAGCTAGCAGACTCTTGAGCCAGCGACCTCTTTTTTTGATGATGAACTTATATTCTAATCATTTTTCAGAGGGAGTGGAATTTTTAGAAGAAGTTTTTGATAATAGCGAATCTTCCCCTATTTCATCAATTTCGCTAGGTCTTCAAGGAAGCAATGATCAGAAAGTAATTCCTGCTGGTAGAACTCTTCGCTGGGAAGCAGAAAGGAACTCTCACTAGAGCCTATTAGTCTGAGAGGATACGCTAGAAACTCAACAACTTCTTCTTAGAAAAAGGCTAAGATCCAATTGCTATCCAGCAATAGCCTAAAAGTTCAAAGCACTATCCTATGAAGAAAGAGAAAACTGATGGCCTACTGCTGCCCTCAATCTGTTAGATAGGAGATGATGTACTCCGCGATGCCGTTGAGGATGCTCATCCGTTCCGTGAGGAAAAGGTGGAAGCCGCTTCTAGAGACGCTGAAGTCCCCCGTCGTAGAGGGGCATGTCATTGCCTCAAGCACTCAAAGCCTCCCTACTATTTTACATAGGTTCGGAAGCAATATATAACCGGTATCCCGAACACCGCAGAGCTTTATAAAGATAGTCAAATTACGACCGAATTTCAATACCCAAAGTTTTTTTCAATCTTAGGAGAAGGTGTTCACAAACGGGTTGGACTTCCTGAGCTCTTAACGTTCGATCATCGTGATGAAAGGTAAATTGGAGCGTGAGCGATTTTTTTCCTAAGGGAACCTTCTCTCCCTTAACATCAGTAAAAGTATCCAGTGGCATCCATTTTTTAAGAAGTGGTTCCCTTGCCGCTAGAAGCTCTTGTTCTATTAAGTCGTAAGTTATTTCTTTATTGAGAACCAATGAAAAATCACGAGTGATACTTGGAAATTTCGATAACGGGATTATTTTTTGCCAAGAGTGATCTCTCATTGTCTTGCAGAGTGAAGAGAGAGCTACTTCAGCCACGATGACGGAATACTCTTGACCCGTGAGCATCAGCTCACGAGCTTCTGAAGGGGTTAAATAAGCTAAATAACCACATCGCTTGGAATCACAGAAAAAATCGAGCGCTAAAGCATAAGAAGGAAATAATGTTTTTGAGGAGGAGAAACTTATTTTTCCTGGAACTAAATGCTCAAAAATTCCTTTGAGATCATAGAGGTCAAAAGAACGTTCTTCTCTTCTCCTCCAACTGAGAGGAACTTGTTGCCCCGTCATGAGAATCCCTAGAGAAAGGGACTCTTCATGATCTAGAGAATTCTTCGGAAGGGACTGAAAAATTTTTCCTATTTCAAAAATACTCACAGAATTTTCTTTCTGATAGAGATTACGCTTGGCCACTTCAAGCAAGCCAGGGATCAATGATGTGCGCAAGCAGGCGTGCTCTTCTCCCATAGGATTGCGAAGCAGAAGAGCATTTTGATTTGTAGGAGGAGCTGAACAAAGAATAGGCGTCTTCACTTCCTGAAGACCAGCAGCAAGAAGACGTCGGCGCAAGAGCATAGCTGCATCATAAGCATGATCAGCAGGAGTGGAGGGAAGCGTAAAACTCCTATGAGAAGCTTGAATGGATTCCAAACCATGAAGACGTACAATTTCCTCCATAAGATCAACCTCACGCGTGAGATCAAGGCGCCAAGGCGGAACTTCCCATCCTTCTGGAGAAGGAAGTAGACCTAATTTTTTAAGCAGTGAAGAAATTCCCTCATTACAAAGTGTTATCCCAAGTTGTTTTCGAACACGATGAAAACGAAGTGGGAGGATTCTTTTCTCAGGAAGAGAACCAGCAACAAAGATTTCTTCTACTGCTTCTGCCTCACTCTCACTGAGGATCAAGGAGCTAACACGTGCTGAGGCTTCTAGAGCACTATGCGCTTGGGTACCACGTTCAAAACGATAGAGAGCTTCCGTGTGAAGGTGATGAAAACGAGCTGAAGCTTGAAGTGTACTTGGGTTAAAAACAGCACTTTCAATGAAAATTGATTTCGTTGTTTCCGTCACACTGCTAGCTGCTCCCCCAATAATACCTGCTAGCGCTTGTGGACCATGTTGATCAGCAATAATAAGATCAACATCCCGGAGCGTATATGTCTTTCCATCGAGAGCTCGTAGTTTTTCACCTTCATGAGCAAAACGGATACTGAGTGTTCCTTTGATTTTATCAGCATCAAACGCATGCAAGGGATGGGCTGTTTCCATCATGACGTAATTCGTGCAATCAACAATATTGTTGACTCCCCTTAGACCAACTGCTTGAAGTCGTCGCTCAAGAAGAAGAGGAGATTTTTTGACACTGATGTTATGAAGAGAGCGCAAACTATAAAATGAGCACTGCTCCAGTGATTCGATAGAGAAGAGAGAGTGATCCCTCTTCATTGGAGGAAGTACTTCCTCTTTCCAGTGGAAGTCGCCTGCCCCAAAAGCAGCAGCCTCGCGAGCAATACCCAGATGACCTAGCCAATCAGGACGATTGGGAGTGACCTCTAGCTCTAAGATTGTTTCTTCAGGAAGAAGGGTATTGAGTTCCATGCCAAGAGGTGTTTGAGAAGGAAGAATGTAAAGACCAGCACTCTCTTCTTCTAGACCCAGCTCTTGAGCACTACACATCATTCCTTCGCTTTGTACACCTCGAAGTTGACTAACTTGAATGTTAATTCCACCTGGAAGAATCGCTCCAGGAAGAGCCAAGAAGACTTTATCACCAGGATGATAGTTCTTAGCACCACAGACAATCTGATGTGTTTTACCACTTCCATCATCAACTTGGCAAACACTCAAACGATCAGCATTGGGATGTTTTTCAGAAGAGCAAATTTGAGCAACACGAACATGAGAAACTCTGACTCCTAACGATGAAATTGATTTCACTTCTATCCCAGCTCGTGTGAGCACTTGAGCAAGCTCTTGAGCGGTTTGTGAAGTTTTTAAATAATCATACAACCAGGAGAGTGCAATTTTCATCTTTTTAAAATTCTCCTGAAAACTGTTTCAACAATCGAAGGTCATTTTCAAGAAGCATTCGGATATCAGGAATCTGAGCTAAAATCATGAGGAGGCGCTCTAGCCCAAAGCCAAAAGCAAATCCTGAAATGTACTCAGGGTCATAGGCACTATCACCACGTCGTTGATTGACTGCTTGAAAAACAGCAGGATCGACCATGCCACAGCCAGCGAGTTCTAACCATTTTCTAGAAATGATAGGAGAGCGAATATCGATTTCAAAACTAGGTTCAGTAAATGGAAAGAAATGAGGGCGAAAACGACATTCTGTCTGGGGACCCAGAAGTTCACGAAGAAAATATTCTGCTGTTCCCTTTAGGTCAGCAAGGGTGATTTCTTCTCCCACACAGAGGACTTCCATTTGTGTGAACTGGGCAAGGTGCGTTGCATCAACTTCATCACGTCGATAAGCCGATCCAGGAGCAATTATGCGCAGAGGAGGCACTGCCTCTTCCATAGCACGAATTTGAACAGTAGAGGTGTGCGTCCTTAACAAGCGCCCATCCGGAAGGTAGAAAGTATCTTGCTCTTGACGAGCAGGATGATGAGCAGGTGTATTGAGGGCATCAAAACAGTGCCATTCATCATCAATGTCAGGACCTTCCGCTAAGGAGAAACCAAGACGACGAAAAATCTGCACAACGCGATCGGTTAGAAGAGTGAGTGGATGAAGTCCTCCTTGAGGGAACGAGGTCCCTGGAAGAGAGGAATCAAGATCCTCAAAAGCCATGGAATCAGCTCTCTGGTTGAGCAATTTTTCTTTTGTCTCAAGAGCTTGAGAAAAAGTCGTGCGCCACTGATGGAGATGTCTCCCAAGAATAGGACGCTCTTCCTTAGAGAGTGTTTTCATTTTTTCACTCAAGAGAGAAATGACCCCATTTTTGCCAAGATAGTGCAATCGAACTTCTTTTAAGGAGTCTGTTTCCGTTGCTCTCTCTAGTGCTAAGAGCGAAGCACGTTCTTGTTGTTCAATATCCTCTTTCATGAAGAAATCATATTACAAATGAATAGAAGAGAATGATTTCTCAACGACTTTTCCGAAGCGATACTAACGCAGAAAAAATCGGCTAAAAATCTTCATCTAAGAAGCTTGATGTTTAAGAGCAAGCTCTGCTTTGACTTTGGAGAGAATTTCTAGAAATGTCTTTTCATCCTTAATGGCGAGATCAGAGAGGACTTTGCGATCAAGAAGAATGTTGGCAGCTCTTAATCCCTCAATGAAACGGTTGTAGGTGAGGCCCTGAGCACGTACAGCAGCATTAAGACGTGTGATCCAGAGTGAACGCACATTTCGCTTACGAGTTTTACGATCGCGATAAGCCCAGTACTTGGCTTTCATCCGCGCATCTTTAGCATAGCGGAAAAGTTTAGAACGACGGCCGCGATAACCAGCAGCTTCTTCAACAACGCGTTTACGACGAGCACGACTAGCAGGTGAATTAGTAGCTCTAGGCATGATGTATACTCTTTGCTCTTAACAAAGAATCTCCTCTAGGCTGGCTGTTTGTTAGTATTGATTCACGGAACTCACCAGCCTGGTTAGAATATTCAGAAGAAATATTCAGATCCGTCAATCAAGTTGATAATAATGAAAACTAAAAAGGCTTCAAGAGACGCTGAAATCAATGAAGAAATTAAGCCCAAGGAAGATTGGACTTAATGCGCTGAGCATCGCAATCTTCCACGATAGCAGACTTACCCATGTTGCGCTTGAGCTTAGAACTCTTACATTCCAGCAAATGACGACGTCCAGCTTTGGAACGTTTGACCTTGCCAGTTGCTGTGATTTTAAATCGCTTAGCAACTGATTTTTTTGTTTTACTACGAGCAATGGACTTTGGCATGGGGTGAGGAAAGTACCAAATAATCCCCCCATTGACAAGAGATAAAATAACTTTTTAAAAAGAATGCTGCTTCTTCATTTCCTTACTCAAAGCAGCAGCTTCTGAGGTGAGCAAATGACTATTGACTTCTCCTGGTGCTCCAAGGCCTTGGTTCTTCAGAGCTGAGGAAGGAGTACTTGAACCCATTGCTAGTGCTAGCGAAGCGAGTGCTGTGGAATAATCAGCAAGAGAAGTTGCTAACTCCGATTGAGCCATACTCACATTACTTCCTGCTTGAGAATAATCGGTAATATCGGCCAAACCCGTTGCTGAAGCAGCACTAATAGAGCGAAAAAATTCTTGAGCAGAAGCGAGAAATCCTTCTGCAAAGTCAACACGCTGAGCAGCAGCAAGGCAATTATTATAAGAAGTCCAGACATCACGAGTCGTATCAAGCTGAGTTTGGCGTAAATTTTGCTCGGCAACTTTATCCTCCTCTTGGCGCTGCTTGAGTTTAAAAACACGTTCAAAGCCATCAAAGAGATCCCAATGGGCCGTGAGAAAAGCTCCTCCAAAGGGAGCAGCAAAATTTTTGTAATAGCCACTAACATTAGGATTGGATTGTGCCCCTTGATACCCAAAGGTAATATTGTTGTAAGATCCTTCTAATTTTACTACAGGAAGAAAGTCAGCCATTGCTCTCTTGGTCGCTTCTTTACTGGCTTTGAGCTCCTGAAAACGTGCAGCAAGATCAGGACGGAGAAGCAGTGCTTTCTCAATAAGCTCGTTGGCATCAGCACGTAATTTTTTGCTAGAACGTGGCAATTCTGTTTCTACAAACTGCAGAGGACTATTAGCTGGAATACCCATAATAACACAAAGCTCACCCAAAGTGTTACTCACACTAGCACTAGCAGATTGGACGTCATACTGAGCTTCTAGAACACGCTTACGTGCTTTGAGCTCTTCTGGATCTGCAGCAAGACCTGTCACACGCTTGCGAATAATGAGCTCGTTGAGCGCTTGCTCAAAGACCAAATTTGCTTCAGCCGCCTTTTTCTTCCAACGAGCAGCCTCATAGGCAAAGTATGTTTTTTGAACTTTAAAGATGACTTCTTGTAATTGACGCTCATAGGTCAAGCCCAATGCATGGAACGTTGCTATGGTACGCTCTACATCAGCATCACGCCTTCCAAAATCAAGCAGAATATACTCCATACTCAAGAACAGAGTAGCACTCGTAAGACTTGCGGTGTTCGGTCCTGAAGCAAGAGGCGTCACCAGATAATTATATCCTCCTGAAAAATCAGAACGGACCCAGGGATAGTAAAGAGAGCGAGCTTCACCTACGGAAGCTGAGGCTGCCTTAGCTCGACTCCATGCAGCTCGAGTCGATGGATTATTCTTGAGAGCAAGATCAATTAAGCTGCCTAAGTGGTATTTCCTATCAGCAGAAAAAGTACTACTACCACCAGGAAGAGGAAAAAACATATTCTCCTTAGAAGAAGAAAAAACAGGCTTTCCATGTTCATCCATCACTTCTAGGGCAGAGAGAGAAGAGAGGGAAAATAACATGACAAAAAAAATAAAAGTAATCACCTGGCTCTTCACGAGCCTAGGCGCCTTAAGCCGGATCTCTCCAACAGGAAGAAAAGAGAATAACATTAGGGAAGAATTCTTCTCTCTCCGTGAGCTCTTTCTCCATGAGTTTTCTTGAATACTCCTTGCATTTCTTATGGCATTAACCCAATGAACTTTCTTACTTTCACTTTGCAAAAAAGCATCAACTAGCTGAGCAAAGTTTTTTTGAAAAAAATTCATGCTGTTTGAAAAATTCATCGCTATGATCGGAAATCTCTTCTCTATCTAAAAATCTACAAAAAACCATCCCTATCTCAGGAGCGCTCAAAAAACAAGAGTATCAGACTTCCCTCCCCAAACCGACTCTTTATGCATTCTCTCCCATTGGCCATTATTAAATATAGCGGCGATCCACTCGTCAACGTAGCTGGAGCCTATATTCCTGCTTGGATTGCGTGCATGCTTCTTGGAGTCCTGGGAACCTGGTTCTTTGGGATTCTTCTTCATCGTCTTGGCTACTCCTCCATTCTACATCCTGAAGCAGTGATGATTCCAGCTCTCTTTGGAACTATTACTATCTGGACGTGGCTTCTTATCTTTGCAGCAAGATGAGTGATCATCTCCACGGAAATACTCCCTTGCTCTTGAGTAGAACTCCTGCATGGAAGAATTTTTTTTCTCATCCTCGGATCATTATTTTTATTTTCCAGGCAATCATTCTTTTGACCTTGCTACTTGGAGCGATGAAAGTTTGGAAGAATGTTCAGACTTTTCCTCGTACTGATGATGCTCAAATTATTGCCAATACCGTCGGTGTTGCCGCTCAAGTGGGCGGAACCATTGTCAAACTCTACGTCGTAGATAATCAGAAAGTAAAACGGGGAGACCTCATCATGACGCTTGATGCACGGCCCTATGAAGCAGAAGCAGCTCGAGCAAAAGCAAAGCTGGAGCTTGTTTCCAGCGAAGTGAAAGGACTTGAAGAGCAAGTCAAAGCTGCCAAGGCTACCTTACGCGAACGGGAAGCAAAAGCTGCCTACACTGTCATGCACTATGAGCGTTTAAAACCACTTCTGGAAGGGAACTTTGCTTCAGCAGATCAGGTACAACAAGCACAATCAGAAGCAGAGAGTAGCACTGCACTGGTCCATGAGTCTGAAGCTCTGGTAGAACGAGCTATTCATAACTTAGCTGAAGTCCATGGCAAGAATACACGCATCGAGGAAGCGGAAGCAGAGCTCTGGAATGCCGAACTCCATGTCTCCTACTGTAATATTTATGCTTCCTGTGATGGCTATATTACCAATCTCAAAATCGCTCCTGGCTCTTATGCAGCGTGCGGAGCCCAGCTCTTCACTATTGTGGATTCGAGCATTTGGTATGTTCTTGCTAATTTTCGTGAAATTGACATTCATCATATCAAGGAAGGTCAAAGTGCTCGTGTCTACTTGATGGCTCGTAATCGGACTCCCATTGCCGGTATTGTTCAAGGAATCTCTCGTGGAGTTTTTCCCTACATCGGAGCTTCTCGTGCTACAGCAGGGGAAGGTGGAGTCCTTGCCGTTGTGCCACCTACCTTTGATTTCATCCAGCTGGCAACACGTTTCCCTGTACGTATTGTTTTACAAGGAGAGGAGCGATCCGATTTTCGTCTTGGTGGAAAAGCTTCTGTTATTATTGACACAAGGACAACACCCTTTGGTGGTGAGTTAAAATTATTACAAGAACCGGACTTTATTCCTTTTCTACCACCTCTGAGAACGCCTGAGCTCAAAGCGCCATGAGTACCATGAAGGAAGAAGCTCGCCAAACAGCGATGATTTCTGCTCTAGCACTTGCTCTTGGAACTGTTAGCACTGTTTTTCTTGTTGAATTTTTTCACCTTCCCAGTGCCTATATTGCCTTAAGCTTGGCCTCAGCACTATCGCTATTACCTGTACCTTCCTTTCAAGATTTTCTTCTTCGTCTTGGATCCGTTTTTCTAGGAATCACCTCTGCTACCCTACTTCTTGTAACATTAGCAGAATCCCCATGGATTTACTTTCCCTTGATGGGACTGATCACTGCTTTTGGTTATTCTTTTTTTCTCCACCGTGTAGGAGCTGGGGCTGCCTACCTCTTCAGTATTTATTTTGCAGCTATGTGTATCGAGGGCATTCATCAACTCTTCCTAGCTTTTTCTACCGATATGCTGCTGACTGCACTGACACTATTACTTCAATCCATTATTCCCATTGTGGTTACTTATATCGTTACTCTCCTGCTCAGGAGAACACCATCCCCTGACAATTATCCCACACTACAATCACCTCTGGCTGCTATAACGAGTATCACTCTTGTTCTTTGGACTGCTACTCTCGTTGCTTTTGCTCTTAGAACTGATCAACCAGCACGACTCATCATTGCTAGTATTGCTGGTATTACTGCTCTACAAATAGAACAATCCACAGCATCGTTTAAAAAGCGAATGCTAGGGTACATCCTTGGGGCTCTTCTCTCCATTGCTTTTGTTGTTGCTATTGTCTCTTCAACTAATGACCTAGGTATCTATTTGTTGGGGCTAGGGTTTCTTTTTGGATTATTAGAGTGGCTGGCTCATTGCTACTCTGCTCATCAACTATTATTCCGCTCTATTTCCACAATGTTCGCTTATTCGGCCCTCATGCTACCAGCTCCTGATAGCAATCTTCATGTTAGTATCGCGCGGATTACTTCGAGCTTTCTTGGTTTTTCCATTGCTATTCTTATTTTCTCCTTAGTGCTCGCAGCAAAAAAAATTACTTCCTCTCTACTACAATTCAACGTCAATGAAAACTAGTACTCGAATGGATGAAGAGATTAAATAAGAGTAATCATGCATTTTTCTTATCAGCTCAGAAGAAGGATAACACCAGCTCTCCGTCTCCTCTTCACCAAACAATTAGCGAGTCTTCTGCTTGCAGGATTGTCACTACTGAGGAGTCTGGAAATTTTGCTAGAACAAGAATCGAGTCGTTCTTTTCGACAAATACTTCTTGGCCTCCTTGAAAGCCTCGAAGGAGGAATGAGCTTCTATGATGCTCTCTCAGCTTATCCCCGTCTCTTTTCTTCTTTTTATCGTAATAATGTTCGTGCAGGAGAAATCAGTGGAACTCTGGGAGCGGCCCTTAAGCGATTAGCACTCTGGGAAGAGAAAAGAGAGAGAATACATCGGAAAATAAACTCTCTCCTGCTCTATCCAGCTATTCTCTCCCTAACAACTGTCGTGATGATGATTTTTCTAGTTGTGGTTGTTCTTCCAAAATTTGAAACAATCTTTGCTGAGCCAACTTTTGCTGGGAGCTTGCCACCGCTAACCCATTTTCTCTTGGAGATGAGTCGTTATGGACGCAACTATTTTCTTTTTTTTCTTCTAGGAGCGCTACTCCTGCTCCTTATTTTCAAGGCAGCATCGTACTATCAACCGATTATCAGAGGGAAAGATCGACTCTTACTCACTCTTCCATGGATAGGCAATCTGATAAGAAAATATATCATCTCGACCTCCTTCCATACACTGGGAAGCTTACTGCTCCATGATATTCCGATGCTTGAAGCTCTTGAAGTGACCCAACAGATTTCAGGTCATAGCATCATGGAGCATTCCATCAAGATGATCTATCGAGATATTCAAAGTGGTGACTCTCTGCTATTCTCCCTACGCGCCCATTCGCTTTTCCCTCCTATGGTCCTTAGTATGGTTGCCGTTGGTGAAGAGACAGGAAAGCTTCCGGAGCTTCTACTAGAAATTGCCTCTATTTATGAAGAAGAGGTCGATTACTCTTTAACCCAAATGATGACACTAATAGAACCTTGCCTTCTCTTGCTCCTTGCTAGCTTTGTTGGAACTGTTGTTATTGCTCTTTTCTTACCGTTGGTCACGGTGATTGAAAAATTATAGTTTCTTAACTTAAAAAGGTGGCATTAAAAAAAGATCACTACCAACAAAGAAATTTTCTTCTCAACTGAGTGGTAGTTTCTTCCAACCTTGGATCAAGAGTTGTGACCAAGTTTCAAATTCTCCGTTTCGCTCAAGAAGCTCTGGATAAGTGAAAAAACCGAGCTGAGCAATGGCAGCTTCCTTCGCTTTAACAGAATCAACAGGAAGAAGACAATGATGCACAACTCCAAGATGGACAGCTCCTACGGGATTAGAATCATCATTGATAAAGGCCATGGGTTCTAGTGCATCAAGTTCAAAGCCTTCTGGCAAAAGAATCTCCTCCTCGAGCTCTCGAAGCAAGGCACGACGATAAGCTGCAGCATTAAAGAGCCTCCCAGAGGCATCCTCTTCATTAATGTGCCCTCCAATACCAATCGAGAGCTTCTTTAAAAGACGTTTCTCTCCCGAGGTGCTCCCACGTTGATAGTAGAGAAAACAATCCCCACAACTGATCACTATGTAGGGAATAATTTGCTTAAAAGAAGGATTCTCTTCCGCCTTCGATCGTTCTAGAAAGAAATGATTCGCTGGATCCAGAAAAGAAGCAAGATACTCTTTCCCACCTACATGAAGTCCTTGAAAAGAACCCAATTGCTCAAAGAGCGATCGATTAATAACAAAAACTTTTTCGTCAACAATCATGATCAAAAGAAAAGAGAGGCGCCTTCGTTAGATCTCCACTACATCGGATCACGTCGATGAAACATATAAAATTCAATACCTGAGGGGCGAAAATTAAAGTAGTCGTCTCTATCAATAGAATACGAAAAAATTTCAAAACTAAATTGATACCTTACATCACTGACCCAACCTCCTTGAGGTGTGCTATGACCTCCTGACCGAGTCATGATGGATACCAGATCAAAAATAAGAAAATTTTCATCATTACAATAAAATTTCTTAGAAGAATCATTTTTCGCATTATCAAGAATCCATGATTTTGTATCATACTTATCCCAATGATCAAAAAATGTACCATGAGGATAGCGGTCTCGCAGCTGATCATGAGTAATGATGTCATCAGTAGAGCTATACTGGGAACCGTTTAATTCTACTAAAATATAGGACATGAGCTCAGCAACAGTAGGATTTGCTCTCCAGGCAAGAAACTCTTTTTTCAAATCTGGCTTCAGTTGGTCAAGGTTGATCATGCTATTCTCACAGCCTTTCTTTAAAGCATAAAACTGATTGTATTGCTCATTGTATCCCATGCCGAAGTACCAAATATAGTTTTCTTCAATGCAAGGATGTTGATCCATCAGGTAGGGGTCATGATATTTGGACTTCACATAATAATACCAATACCAATGACTATTCATTCCTGTTTTGTTGTCGAGAAAAGAAACGATTTCTCTAGCAGGTACTAGAGGATTTCCTTCTTGGGCAAAGGAATAATGATTCCCTAAGACCAAGGCTAAAAGGGCAAAAAGAATGATTGTCGGAAGAACGTTGAAATATTTTGAGTCGTGCATCATCGTGCATCATGTAGGAGGAGAATAAAACAGCGAACTTACAGAAAAACTAACCTCCTGTCTAGAGCCAATCTCCCCAAGAAAAGAAGTTGATGAGTCCTTCTTTTTACTTCCGTTTTTTCTATGTTGCTCAAGAATCCTAACATTCTAGAAAATGGAGAAGATCTCACTTGAGCATCAGCAAAATTTCCTCTGTAGTTCTGATGCTGAAAACTGAACCATTGTAGGTTTTCCTGAGGGCGTTGTGTAGGGAAATTCACACCTGAGTAGCTCCTCTAAAATCATCATCGCTTCTCTTTGATCAGTAGGGATCCTCCGAGTAGCTGATATTAAGCGGCTGATGGAGCGAGCAAGCGCCTCGTCAGCTATCTTGAGGCTTTCAGGAGCTTCATTGACACTAAACTCTTTCTCTTGAAGATCGTGGAGAAGCTCATGGATAAGCTTCTCAATGGGAAAATCGTGGAGAACTCGAGGCAAGGCATCCACTTTGAGACTGCTGGGGGCTGCGGCAACAGTTGCCGGAGCAAAGGGCTCCATTTCTAAACCGACTCTTCTGAGCAATGCTTCATGAGCCACAAACGACGCTAGTTCTGCAGGAGAAACATCAATAATAGCTGGCAGGAGTAATTGCTGACTCTCAATGAGACCAGTGGAAAGAGAACGCTTCCATTGCTCATAGTTAATGCGCTCTAGAGCCGCAGCAATCCTAACTAGAATAAAACCATCTCCCTCCTCAATAATAAAATAATCTTCTGCAACTGAACCAACATAAGAGTAAGAAGATTCTCCAAGTACAGGAAGCGAAGATTGTTTCTCTAAATAAATTTTTCTCTCTTGGCTGCTTGTTAATCGTCCCTTCAAAAGTTCCTCATTTCTCTCCTGAATCCAAGAAGGGCTCTCTTCAAGCAGCTGAGAGGAGATCTCGGACATGAGAAATGAAGGAGAATCAACACTAGGAGAAGGAAGTGTTACTCTTTGAAATGAAGGCTTTCCCAGGACCTGAAAATTCGTTCCCATCGTTCCCATCACTGTGGCAACAGCTCTCAGAGCAGCTGCTTTTACTTTATGAGGCTCTTGAAAACGAACCTCACACTTGGCAGGATGAACATTACAATCAAAACTGGCAGGATCTAGCTGAAAGAAAAGCATCGCCATAGGGTGCAATCCCTTTGGCAAAAGACCATCACAACCTCCCCGAAGTACTTGGGAGAGGAAAGGACTACGGATCATTCGTCCATTAATGAAGAAGAGCTGCTGCAAACGATCGGAACGCCCTTCCCCAGGACGTGCCAGGAAACCGTAGACACGAACTCCCTCGACATCCATCGGAGGAACTTCACTCATTTTCTTCAAGAATGCAATCCCATAGAGATCACGCAAGCGAATTGCTAACGAGTCCGTAGAAGCCAGTCGAAAGACTTCTTGATGATCCCGGCGGCAAGTGAAAGCGATCCGGGGATGAGCAAGAGCTAAGATTTGAAGCTGCTCCAGAAGATATGCTGCTTCCCTCGCCTCACTTTTGAGAAATTTACGCCGTGCAGGAACATTAAAAAAAAGTTCTCTCACTTCTATGGTTGTTCCCTGAGGGAGCGCTCGTTCATTGACACTGATGAACTTTCCTCCTTCCACAACAATGTTCACTCCCAAGGAACTGGCCTCTGAGCGAAGGCACGTACTCATCTGAAAACGGGACACACTGGCAATGCTGGGAATAGCTTCTCCTCGGAATCCAAAAGTTCCAAGGGAGGAGAGATCATCAAAAGTTTGAATCTTACTGGTTGCATGTCGTTCCAGAGAGAGGAGAGCATCGGAGCGATCCATACCGCTTCCATCATCCACAACTTTGATTAATTTGACTCCTCCTCGCTCAAAGCTCACATCAATACATTGAGCTCCTGCATCAATCGCATTTTCAACAAGTTCCTTAAGGACTGAAGCAGGACGCTCCACGACCTCTCCAGCAGCTACTTGACTAGCTAAATGATCACCAAGAAGACGAATAGAACCCATAGAAAGCAAAGGCTAAAGCGTCAAGCCTACGGGGTAAAGTATGCTTTTAGAAAACAAAATCTCCCACTCTTCTCCAAAATAAAATTTGAGAACCTTTCCTCCTATGGTAGACGTTTTCTCTTATGTCCCTGGTGAGTATTTTTTAAAAAAGCAGAGATATCTTCTATCCTCTTTTACTAACTTCACACAATTTCATTCCTGCTTTCTTCTCTGTTGTTGTTGCTCCCTTTTTTTCGTTTCCGCTTCTCTTTTGTCATTCCCGCTCCCTTTTCGTCATTCCCGCGAAGGCGGGAATCCAGAAGACCTTCTGGAAGAATAAGGGAAGCTCTTTTAGAAAAGATTTTAGAAAAGGTTTTTCTTAAAAAAATTGCGTGGTTTTTCACTTTTCGCCTTTTCGGCTTGAGTTTCTCACCGTTTTTCAAAAAAAGGAAATATCTTGCCGTTGTTTTTATAAAATCATCAACACTGCAGCGCCGTTCTCCTGGATTCCTGCGCCCGCAGGAATGACGGTAATGCAGATGCAATGAAGCTTCTAGAGGAGTCCCCTTCTCTTGATCATTGTTATTTTGGAGATTAGTGAAAATCTCCTCCCTTCTATTATTTTTGCCTTTCCATTTCATCGAAGCTTGAGAACATCTTCACCCTCCTTTCATGAAGCAATTCCTTCTCTGGCGACAATTATTCTCTCCTTTTTTTCTGATCCTCAAAAAGCAGATTTTCCCGTGGTGGGTTTCCGAAGAAAAGAAATTAGCCTGGGGAGGCATGAGCATCTTGATCATCTTGAGCCTCGCTTCTGTTTACATTGCTGTTCTCTTCAATAATTGGTCTCGTGATTTCTACAATACCTTAGAGAAGAAGAATCTTCATGCTTTCTTGCATCAAATTTTAATCTTCATTCCTCTGGTTGCTATGTTACTTTTTGATTTTTGTACTCGCGCTTACCTAACAGCTTGGTTGAGCTTTCGATGGAGACGCTGGGCCACAGTAGCATTGCAGAAGAAATGGCTCTCTGATCACCAATTTTACAAAATTCCATTGCGAAGCAAAGAGATGGATAACCCTGATCAGCGAATATCACAAGATGTCCGGGAAGTTTGTTACGCGACGATTTCTATTTTTCTTTCTTTTTTTAGAGAAGGAGTGAATTTTTTTACCTTCGCTTTGATTCTCTGGAATCTCTCTAAGTTCTTTGATTTTAAAATTGCCGGTTATCATCTTCCTATCCCAGGATTACTTGTTTGGACTTCCATGCTCTACTCGCTGCTGGGAACATGGATTATTTTTAAAGTCGGTGGACCAATCATTACCCTGGATCGTATTCAAGAGAAGCGAGAAGCAGATTTTCGCTACAGCCTCATGCGTATTTTTGAACGCCGTGAGGAAATTGCCACCTGGCGCGGTGAAAAAGTCGAGGAGTCCGTGCTCCAAGGAACTTTTCTAGAGCTAACAAAAAATTATTATCACGTACTAAAACGCCAAATCTACATTAACCTCTTTGAAAATTTCT
This sequence comes from bacterium, assembly GCA_021849805.1. Classification (GTDB taxonomy): domain Bacteria; phylum Verrucomicrobiota; class Verrucomicrobiia; order Chthoniobacterales; family UBA6821; genus CAIWMF01. The sequence continues at coordinate 130,696 of JAJZSL010000001.1, read as the reverse complement.
ATCGTAACGCAAGCATGTTTGTGCCTCTTTTTCTAGTAGGTCCACTCTACTTCAAGAGCATGATTACCATGGGTGTTCTCATGCAAACACAAGGTATGTTCTCCGAAGTCAATGCTTCTCTCTCCTCGGTGGTGACAGAATTTCAAACTATTGCTAGTGCTCTTGCTTCTCTCAAACGTCTCATTGCCTTTGAATCACTCATGGAAGAGGAGGTACCTGTGCGCTATTTTCCTTCTACCAACGATCAGCTTCATCTTCCCTCCCTGACCATTCGCACACCAGCTCATGAAAAAATATGGATTTCTCCAGAAATTTTTATTTCCCCAGGAGACCGTAAAGTTCTCATGGCTCCCTCAGGCACTGGCAAAACAAGCCTGCTTCGAGCTCTCTCGGGAATCTATCCTTATGTTGATGGTGGAACCATTTCCCTACAGGGAGATGTCATGATTGTTCCTCAACGTCCCTATATGCCCACAGGGACGCTCCTCCAATGCCTCTGCTATCCAACAGTGGAAAACTTCTTTAAGCAGCAAATGGATTCAGAAAGACTGATCGTTGATCTTATGGAAAAAACAAAACTCCAGCATCTTCTTCCCTATCTCCATCAAATAGATGACTATCAAAATAGACTTTCCTTGGGGGAGCAGCAGCGTATCAACTTTTTCCGAGTCCTCTTGCACCACCCTCGCTGGCTCTTTATGGATGAGCCGATCTCTCAACTCCACCGAGAATATGCCCAGCAATTACTTCAACAACTCACCAGCACACTCCCTCAGAGTGCTATCTTCCTCATTTCCCATCAAGAAATCCCAGGATTTGAAAAAATAAAACTATGATCAATATCACTCCCAAAGCAGCTCAGAAAATCCATCAACTTGTTCTTGAGAAAAAGAGCCAACAGGCAAAAGGACTCCGCCTTGCTATTGAAAAAGGAGGCTGTGCAGGCCTTCAGTACGTCATGAGTCTTGGGGAATCGGAAAAAGAGGATCTCATCCTTCATTCGGAAGAGGCACTTGTTTTTATTGACTCCCAAAGTCTTGAAAAACTCACTGGGTGTACTCTTGATTACGAAGAAGGGTTGACGGGAAGTGGGTTTCGAATTTTCAATCCTCAAGCAGCGCGGAGTTGTGGATGTGGGACCTCCTTTGAGCCGAAGAAAAATAATCACTGAATCATTAAGAAAGAATCTACCCTTAGGATTGAAAATATCTCGGCAAATTTCAGCTTTGTGAAGATTCATTATTAAAGCAAGAATAGGGATTTTTGCTAAAGGGCAAGCTCATCTCCTTCCCCCTTCCCATCTGCTAGACTATAGCTCCATCCAAGAAGAGAGACTTTACCCGCTCTTACTAATCTCCTACGCTTCTCTTCACTGCACTCATGCCTTCTAAAAAATATTATCGATTTTTCAAACCTACTTCAGCACGTACGATTTCGCGTGGTGTTGATCGTATGTTTGCTTGGACTCTTTTTTTTCTCCTACTCGTTGGATTTACACTATTTTGCTGGATCGGGAGCTTTTATATTGTTGGTCACCCAGAAAAAGCTGCCAATTATCGTTTACTCAAGCGTCTGCATAAGCTAGAGGATCCTCAACGCTTTCAAATTACCGCAGCACCACGAGGAGAATTCCTAAAACCTCTACAACTCCTAGAACGCTTTGGAGAATTCTCTCCCCTGGAAATCAAACGATTTAATGAAGGACGACTACGTGATTTTCTTCGTAACTATCATCAAACTCGAGAGCTCCTTCCCTACATAACGGGAGATTATACCATCATAGGAGTGAGAGTACTCACAGAGAAGAATATCTTCTCCCCTGGTGTCGCTGCTCTACTTCAATCCACAGAGCGACCTGAGATTTTCGTAGAAGAAGTTTTTCCTTGCGATATCGAGCATCTTTCTCTGCTAGAGCAAAAATTAGTAGTAGGCACAAAAATCAAATTCGAAAAATCAGTTGATCTCTCTGCTCTTCTCTTTGTGAAGCAACGCGAAGATGGAGGCCTTCAACTAACAGCCATACCAATACTCTATGGAACCTATGGAAAGCGTTCAACTTCCGAAACACTCTTCTCCCTAGAGCCTCCTGAAGAGATCAATATTGCAGGTACTCTCCCTATCTTTAGTAAGAATGAGCTCATGGCTGCTGCTACTGCAGCTCAGAGCTCCCTTTTAGCAGCTAACGGGGAGCAAGAAGAGATTGCACTCAAAAGAGAGAAGCTATCTAACCCTCGACAAGTATTTTCAAGAGAAAAAGTTTCCTCTTCTCCCCTACCCACTTCCTCTCTCAATCATCAGAAGACTCGATCCAGCAAAAACAGTGATGCTTCCTTTGCTGAGGATCAGAGAAAAGAAGCCTTTCCGAGATCTTCTCTCCAAGTAACGTCTGAAAAGATGAACAGAAACAATCCGATGATCCTGCCTGCGATTCCTCTTGAAAGGAATCCCCAAGAAAAGCCTATTCTTCAGCCTCAACAGCCTCAACAGTCTCCCACTCTTAGCTCGAACTCTCCACTGATTTCATCAAACCATCCAGCTCAGAGTACGAGTAGTCAACGAATGGATCAAGAAGCAATCCCGCAGAATCCTCCAGCAGCAGCTCCTCAACCAACATCATTGGACTTTTCCTCTTCGATGATAACAACTGCTCCCACCTCTTCTGCTGAAAGCCTCTCACCCACAAACAATCTCAAGGACCTTTCCACCAATCAGATCACTTCAAGTACAAATAGCCAATCAACCAACTCCAAGGAACCATGGCCCCTTTATGAATCAGGAAAAATACCACGGGGACGCATCCTTGAGCCTGAAGATTTTCCTGCTTTGGCTAATGAAGGACTCAACGGAGAGAGGCTCTACATTGAAGGGGACTTCTCTGTAACTGCCTCTGGAGATCATCGTGCTGTTTTACGCTATCAGCCTAGCAATACAGAGCTACCTATGGCTCAAAGAAGTAAGATTAGAATTGTTGTTGACTATCCTCCAGGAATTCTTCCTCCAGCAGAAGGAATCTCAATCACTCAAGACCGCTTGCATCCTTTGATGCTTACTGACGTAAAAAAAGAAAAAGATGGGACCCTCAATCTTTATGTCAGGGAAATTGTAGCGACCAATGTTTCTGAGAAAAGAAAGGAATAAGAATGAAGAGGAGCCACTCCTTATCCAAAATAAAAATGATTCATAGAAAGGTACTCTTTCTAGAAGCCTCCTTCCATTTACAGTACCGTCATTCCTGCGGACGCAGGAATCCAGGAGAGTATAGCTGCAGTGTTGATGATTTTATAAAAAAACGGTAAGACGTTTCTTTTTTTTGAAAAACGGTGAGAACTTCAAAGCGGAAAACCACGCAGATTTTTTAAGAAAAACCTTTGGGAAGCTTTTCTAAAAGAGCTTCCAATACTCCTCCAGAAGGCTTCCTGGATTCCCGCTTTCGCGGGAATGACCAAAAGAGAAGGGGCGTGACACTATGTGAAGTTGGTAAAAAAACTAAAGAAGAGAGCTCTACTTTTTAAAAGTGCTCACCAAGGAGATCAGAGGAAACGTCCTCAAATGTTATTTTGGAGAAGAGTGAAAGCTGGTGTCGGAATCGCTCTTCTCTCTGTAAGAATAACCAGTTTTGCGTTTTATTTCCTTATCCTTATTTGTAGGAGCGGAGCAAATACATCTCTGAAGCACTGTCAAACATCCTATTTGCTATTTGCTTTCTTCATCTCTCCTGCCTTCTCCTTCTATGACTAGCTCTCATGTCTTGCTATTCATTAGAGAATCATACTCCCGAAGAAATGTTTCTACTTCCTGGAGCGAGGCTGAAAAACCTAACCAAGTTCCATATTTATTGATCACTCTAAAATGCTCAGCCCAGTTTTTTAGTGTTTCTATTTTCTTTTCTTTAGAGAGATCATCAGAAGTACTGGAAATATTGTTCCAATTGATTGTTTTAGCAAACCGATCAAACGCGCGTGTAAGCTCCACCTCTTTTTTTTCTCGATTTTTTACTGCGCTGTAGAATGCATTATCGGCACTAGTAACACCTCCCTCACGCTGGCTCACACGATTATTTGTTGTATTCTCTTTCTTATCCAATTCATTATAATAATTTGTTTTAGCTGTTTCATAACTTTCCTTAGTACTATGACATCTTTGATATGTTGTTTCAGCCATTGAAAGGGCCTGATTAAGTTCTTTACGTTCTTGAGAAATTTCTTTAGTAGAAGCTGCATCTCTGACTGATTCTGAAGCTGGTGTTGTAGTTCTTGTTTTTTGAGAGTCAGGAGAGTTAGTTGGAGAAGAATTTTCAGCTTTTCCATCGATAATAGTAGGGGCTCTATAGCCAAAAAAGATCCTAGGGGCATGGTATAAAAATCCAGGAGTGTGGAATAGTAATCTAAAAGGAGCAGTGACAAAAGTAACGACACCCCAGCATCCAGATGAAGCAGGCTGCATGGAGCTTTGAGCAGAAGCAGTGAGAACAGAATCTGTACCTTCAGAGTGGGAAACTGGTTGTAAAGATATCGTCATAAGTTTGATCGTTGTTTGACTGTTTTTGGTACTCTATCTAAAAAAACTGAGAATTCCCGAGAATCCCCTAAGATCTTTATCAGTCGAAATAAAAACTACAAGAGGAAATCAAGATCTTCTCATCGATTCTTCAGACTCTCTTTCTTTTCTTTAAGAAACCAATCTCTTCAAGGTCTCTCGGACAATTTCTTCTGTTGAGCTCATTTCGCCAAAAGCAGCAAGAACCTGACGAGCTTCACGCTCCGCTTCACCTTGTTTATATCCAAGAGAAATCAAGGCCAAAATGGCATCGTGCAAATACTTCTCTCCTCCTGGACGTTCTTGTTGAAGCGAAGCAGCTTCCCATTGAGCAGCGACACCAAGCTTATCTTTGAGCTCTAGGACCACACGCTGAGCAGTTTTCTTGCCAACACCAGGAATTTTTGAAATCGCAGTAATGTCTGAGGAAATCACCGCTGACTTGAATTGCTCTAAGGACATACCACTGAGGATGGAGAGAGCCATCTTAGGACCAATACCAGAGACGTGCGTGATAAGAAGCCGAAAAAGATCTCTCTCTGCTTCAGAATAAAAGCCATAAAGCAGCTGAACATCCTCACGCACGTGATGGTGAGTGATAATTCGCAAGAGGGACCCAACTGGCGGCATTCGCTCAAAGCTAGAAAGTGGGATGAGAATTTGATAACCAATTCCATGAGCATTAATCACGACCATGGTGGGCAACACTTTCTCGAGCACTCCTTCAACAAAAGTAATCATTCCCAAAACGGTAATAGAAAGAAAGCTTTGCTATCAAGCAAGGAAAGCTCTTTTAGCAAAACTTCAAAAAGATGACGGCAATGGAGATGAAATGTAGCTTCTAGAGGAATTCTCTTCTAGAAATCATTTTTATCTTGGAGAGTAGTATTTTATGATCGATACTCTTTGCGCTGCTTTTTCACAAAGTTCTGAAGGTTGATAGATTCATTTCAATGACATCGAGAAGCATTCAAGCTAATTGAATGCATGTCCAATTAGTCCAGTTGGCTAATTAGCGCTTAACTATTCCACGATATTACAATAACTCAAATGAAACTTCATCTCACACTGAAAACTGCCTTGTTTTTGCTACTTGCTTGGTCCACGTTCTCAATGGCTGCCCAACCAGTTCCTGATTCTCGTAAAATTGTACTTCTTCATCATTATTTCGATACTCAAGCTGGTTGGAGATCAATTTTTTTAGAACAATCTGAACGAGGTCACCAAAAAGGAATTTTTAAATATAATGTCTTTGTAGGTGGTCTCTCCTATGAGAATACATCAGAGGATATCTATACAAAAACGCTCTCTTTCCCAAGCCCAGCGCTCACTTTGACTTCTGATGACACAACGCATCTCTTCTACATCACCGGTAGTGACTTTGTTTCTATTTCTTCTGATGCTTCCTCTTGGTATACGACTACTAGATTTCTTGATGTTCCTTTTGTAAAACTTGGAAGTGATGCTGGAGTATCAACTCAACGCCTTTTTTCAACTTCAGAGATTCCAAGGAAACCAGCATTTATCCCTCCTTATATTGTCCTTGGAAGTGATGCAGTAGTGCAAGATTAGTATGATTGCTAAAAACAGTTGACTTTTAAAAACATCCTGGATCATGTCCAGGATGTTTTTTGTTATGAGCCGAAAGCTTATTTGGATTCTAGAACTCAGTGTTCTCGTCTTGGGGGGAGGAGTCAGTTTTTTTCATATTCATAATTCGGATGTTTGGTGGCACATTGCTTGGGGAGAAGAAATGTTGCGAGAACATACGATTTTTCCTTCAGCAGATCTTTTTTATTTCACTCCTACAACAACTCATTATCTCCGAGAACTTCCTAATACTTTTTTAGGAGATATTGCCCTGGCCTTGCTCATGCGTGCTGGAGGTGTGGTAGCACTAGAGCTGCTGGTATTCTTTTCTCTCTTAGGAGGAGCTTATTTCCTTCTTTTTCTTCCATGGTATAACCGATTGAAGCAAGATCCACGTTGGATTTCTCTAGGATACTTACTCTTTGTTTTCTTTTGCCTTGGAACTTCTCAACTCCAGATAGTGAGAAATTCTATTATCTCACTGGCTTTCTTTCCTCTTACTTTGCTGCTCTACATTGAGCAGAAAGATGAGAAAAACCACAAAATATTTTTCCTTTATCCTCTTCTCTTTCTATGTTGGTCATGGATTCATCCCTCCTATTTTTTAGGAATGATTTCACTTTTTCTTCTCTATGGAGGAGAAGTTCTCCATTGGATAGTAAAGAAATCTCAAAAGAGGAACTTTTCATTTCCAATCTCTACAACAAGGATGTTGTTGATACTACTAACTATTTTTCTTTTCACTCTTACTTATAGCTGGCAGCCCAGGCAACTTCTCACAGCAGGAGTAAGAAATGCTGCTTCTTTCATAACACATTTTGAGAATGCAAAATCACTATCAGGCCCTGACTCTCAAAATATGCTTTCTCAAATCACCCAACCTATTTGGGTAAACAAGCAAATTCCTCTCAGTGGAGATTTTCTTCCAACATGGAGAGTGCTTCACCATCCAGCAGCTTGGTGCTCACTATTACTTGCCTTGCTAGCGTGGATTGCTCTTTTGTTGTTTCCAACTCCTTACAAATGGGGAATGACAACACTCCTACTACTAACTACCTATTTTGGAATCTGCTATTTTCGAGGGACAGGATATTTAGCTATCGCTTCTATTTTTATCTTGGTTAGCACCATTCCTGATATGCACTACTGGCCTAGAGCGCTCCTTAAGATCATACCTCCTGCATGCGCTCTAATAGCTTTTCTACTTTCGTTGAGCATTCTAGGTTTTATTGCTAGCCATCAAAGCGAATTCTTTTTTAAGGAAAAGGGTCGTATTGTTGGTATAGGAAAAGCAGCTGTTTTTAGTGAGGAGGTTTATCAATTTGCTGAGCAATTTTTTCCCTCGGCACCATGCTTCACAACTATTGTTACAGGCAGCTACGCCTCTTTTTTTTGGCAAAAAAAGAAAAAGGTTTTTATTGATGGCTTCTTTGCTCCTCATCCTACAAGTCTTTGGCAAGATTACAATGCACTGACACAATCAGAAGAGAACACACTGTTGGATCGTTATAATGTACAGATAGCACTTGTTGAAAACAGTCGTTTCGATTGGCAGAATCGCTTTTTAAATGCTTTAGGATGGAGACCCATTGCTCTTGGAAAAGGAGTAACACTTTATGGAAAAGAAAATTTGATCTCACCAGAAACTCCTCTTCAAATCCTCTTTGATTCTTCAGAAGTTCAAGCTCTTGCCCCAACAGAACGTCAAGCTCTAGCAGCTGCCTATTACAATTCAATCCTCATCCTACAACTTCATCATTTCTCAAAAGCAGCCTTGGAATCCGTTAACCAAAATCCGATCCTCTTCTCAACATTAGTCTCTTTCCTAGATCCCTCGCAACGAGGAAACATTCTCTTCGACCCCCCTTCGATCAAGCCATGCCTCTTAATGCCATAACAAAAATCATCATCTCTCTAAAACTGAAGAGAGAAGTAAGAGAAAGAAGTATCGAGTTTAAGTCGGGCTTTCTCCTCTTCTATAAATGCTTGAGAAGATTGTCGACATCGCTCTAGTGCTGAGGAGCCCAGTTTCCAACCATGCTTACTAAGCTTGTTAAAAAGTACGATTGATGAGCGACTTGCTAAATAATGATCTAATTTTTCTAGCTCCTTAGAGATACCTGCCAAATTAGCCCCCTTGAGTTGATGAAGCGCTAGAGCATGATCATATGCTTCTCTCTCTTGAGGAAGCATTCCGGATGTTCCCAGAAGAAAAGCCTCCAGTGCTAGTTCTTCTTGGTCATTGTTCCTGAGCTGATGCCCTAGCCCCCAAATTTCTTTCGATTTAAAAAAATAGTTCCCTTCCTCCAATTGCTTCTCAAATTGCCTGAACCACTCCACGCGGCTCCAGCCTGGATCTTGGCTTCTAACTGAGGAGATGAAGGGAGTATTGCTTTGCTCCAAGAAGAGTTTTTCGATACGAGCTCCCACTCGTTGTTGATCCTCCCTACCACAACAAATCCCAATTGGTTTCTCTCGGAGAGCAGGATTAAGCTGATGATAGATCCCTCCTGTTGCCCAAGTTCCAGCCGAAGAAGCAGCAGAGCCAAGGACTAAATGAGGATAGCGCATTGTAAAACGATGGACGAATTGAGCTCCTGCAGAGTGACCATAGAGGAAGAATGTTCTATGAAGTCGATAGTGTTTCCTAAGTTCATCAATCACCTGAAGAAGCTCTTTGTCAGTTCCACTGTTGAGCAACTGAAATCCATGATCGAGACTCGGAGCCATTCCAAGGCAGTCACCACGCTTTACAAAATCCTCAAGACTCACTACATCGGCTCTTCCACAACCATGAGCTCCATGAATATAGCAAACTAACCAGTAGTCACGCTTGGGATCTAAATGAGAAGGCAAGTAGAGGTAATGAGGCCTCTTCTCTAAGAAAGAATGACCAAAGCTCACAATGCGCAACTGCTCAAGAGGTTGCTTCTGCTCTTCCTTAGTCCATCCTAACCTCCAAGTCAATAAGATGAATAAGGTAAAAAGAAAAAGAGGACTGCGATTGAACCCCGGCATGATTAGGAAGGTCACAATAGAGGAGAACTATCGGGCCGGCGGGATTCGAACCCACGACCTCTTGGACCCCATCCAAGCGCTCTACCAAGCTAAGCTACGGCCCGAACTCAAAAAAAGGACAATTATCATTACTACTCTTGACCAGAGGATCAAGAAGAATAAAAATTACTTCCCCTTGCTTGGCTAAAGGAGAAAATGGGTTTACTATAGTCAGCTTCATATTTATTTTTCTCTGCTATGTCCTTTGACCTAATTGCCTTGGATACCTCCGCTCTCACTGAACGCCTCAGTAGTTTGCGGAGGTTTCTTTGATGTTCCTTCCCTCAGCGAAGAATTAACTCAAATTGAAGCTCGCATGGCCCTCCCAAATTTTTGGGATCGGCGAGAAGATGCCCAACATGATGTAGAACGTCTCTCCCAACTCCGCTCTAAGCTTACTCCTCTCATGGCTCTTGAAGAGCGAGTTGCTGACCTGCAATTACTCAAGTCCATCGCTGAAGAAGCAGTAACTGAGGAAGAGAGGGCAATAGCCATCAAGGAAGTCCATAATGAATGGAGAAAGCTCACGGATGATCTTGAAAAGTTTGAGATTTTACAGCTTCTCCATGGTGAGTTTGACCAAGCTGATCTCTTTCTTACCATTCATGCTGGAGCAGGTGGAACGGAATCATGCGATTGGGCATCAATGTTACTGCGCATGTACCAGCGGTGGATCGAACGTCACAATTACAGCTCTACAATCATCGATATTCAAGAAGGAGAAGAAGCTGGCATTAAGTCGATCACACTTCTTGTACGTGGTGAATATGCTTTTGGTTATTTGCAAACAGAACGAGGAGTGCATCGTTTAGTGCGTATTTCTCCTTTTGATGCAAACAAACGCCGTCACACTTCCTTTGCGAGTGTTGATGCGGTTCCTGATATTGAAGATGCTCCTATTGAAATTGATGAAAAAGATATTCGAGTTGATACATATCGCTCTGGTGGTAAAGGTGGTCAAAATGTTAACAAAGTTGAAACTGCTGTTCGCATGACTCACCTTCCTACTGGCGTTGTGGTGGCTTGCCAAGCAGAACGGAGCCAGCTTAAGAATCGTCTTTTAGCACTCAAAATGCTCAAAGCAAAAATCTACCATTTGGAAGCTGAAAAAAAGCGAGCTCAACTCGATGAGCAATATGGTGAAAAAGGAGAAATTGCTTGGGGCAACCAAATTCGCTCTTATGTTTTTCAACCCTATCAAATGGTTAAAGATCATCGTACCAACACTCAAACCAGTGATATTACTGGTGTGATGGATGGAGAGATTGACCTCTTCATTGAGGCAAAACTACGCTCTCAGTAGCTTTGATGACGACTGCTTGAAGAGGCATAAGAGTTTTCACCATACTACAGCGTACAATTATTATTTTAACGTTGGATTAAAAAGAGTTTTAGGAGGAGTTTCTTCCGTACGGACCTTCATTCCTACTTTAACTCGTGTGAGTCCAGAGATAATAACATGATCTTTTTTACCAATTCCTTTGAGAAGAGCTCGAGAAGTTCCTTTTTTAGGACCTAAGAGTACGTAATGTTCTTCTACCTCTTGATGTTCATTGACAGTAAGAACGAATTCTCCTCCTTGGTCACTTTGAATCACAGCACTGGGAATCGTTAATGCTAAGAAAGGAGGTCCTATCGCTGCACGCACTGTCACAAAAAAGCCAGGAATCAGTGCTAAATCTTCATTAGGAAAAATAGCACGTGCTTGGATAGTTCCTGTTGAGCTATCAAGACTATTATTGAGGAAATCGAGGATTCCTTCATGTGGGAAACCTTCTTCATTGGCAAGAGCCACAAAAATAGGAAGTGTACCAACAATTTCCTTATTGCCTTGACCTAGTGCTCGAAGCTCTTCACGTAGTTGAAGTGCATCACGCATGTTGATATTGAAATTGACATAGACGGGAGTTATCGCCTCTAGGGTAACAAGCACGGTGGGATTAGCTGGATTAGAGCCAACGTAGCCACCGACATCAATTTGATGCGCTCCTAGAAGACCATCAAAAGGTGCTCGAACTTCGGTGTAGCTAAGATTAATTTTTGCCAATTCTAAGTCCGCTCGATCTGCTTGAACCTTGGCCAGATATTCTTCGACGTTAGCTTGAGAAGTTGCATTTTCCTTGAGCATGGCTAACTGACGTTGATACTGCGCGTTGTCATAATCGAGTAGAGCTTGAGAGCGCTTGACTTTTTGAAGATAGCTCTCTTGTTCAATAACAAAAAGAAGATCTCCCTTTTTCACGCGTTGCCCATCATTAAAATTAATCGACTCGAGAAAGCCTTCCACACGTGCGACCACATTAATCTGCTGGGTTGCAGCAACAGTTCCTGTCGTATCTTCATAATTGGTGACCATTTCTTCAGTAGGAGAAGCAACAATAACTTCAGGAGGTTGCTGTTCTAACTTGTGCTTGGGAGCACAGCCACTCCACAACATAGGAAGAAGAAGGAGGAGAAAAAACTTTTTTATCATCATTGATTCACATTAAAAAGTTTCCAGAGGGGACGATTTTCAGGCACTTCTGCTGCTGGACGATCCTCAGGTGAAATGGAGGGAAGATGATTTTTAGCAAGAAGTAAATGACCCCAATTTGTCCGATTTTCCATTGCTGCTTTAACTTTTTCTGAAATGACATCGTGTCCAGAACGTAGCTGCCAACCTCCTCCCAAGGCACGATAGGTTGCAATCACACCAGCAATAGTACTTCCTTGCTCACTAACATAAGAACTTTCTAGGGCAAGCTGTTGTTGCTCTGCTCTCAGTACTGACGTATAATCAGTCTCTCCTTGAGTGTAGCGGACAATGGCTAAGCGGGTGGATTGATGAGCTGCTTCAATTGCTTTAGACAAAAATGCCATGCTCTCGCGTCCATGATAGTAGGAGGAGAGACCATCTTCGACTTCTTTTTGAGCGTTGAGCACCGTGTCTTGATATTTTAGAATTGCTTCCTGAAACGAAGCATCTGCCACTCGGACTTGATTGATTAAACGCCCATAGTTGAAGATTGGCATCGTAAAACTACTAGCCGCACTGGCCAATGTATTTTGCCAACTGAAAATATTGACGAGTTGTTCTCCTCCAAGATTACTAGAGGCCGAACCAAAATATCCTGAGAGAGAGAAAGAGGGAAGTAGATTCGTGATTTCAACACCAATGAGAGCACATTTGGAGGCAGCCAGAAGACCAGCTTGACGCACATCAGGACGACGACGCAGTAGATCATGAGGAATTCCTGCCACAAGAGAAGAAGGAACTGCTGGCACTTTCCCTGGCTCTAAGAGAGCATTCACCTGCGCTGGCGGTATCCCCAGCAAAAGAGCTAGTGCATTCTTAGTTTGAGTTAAGTTGTTTTCAAGTGGAGGTAATTGCGACTCTGTTTGCGAGAGCGTGGACTCTGCTTCGGTGAGATCAAGCTGACTGACCTGGCCATCTCTGAAACGTGCCGTAATAAGATGGAGGTTCTCTTGTTGCAACTTTATATTTTCATTAATAATGCGAATCTGCTCTTCATCAGTGCGAATGATCAGATAATGTTGAGCCACCTCCCCAATCAAGGAAACAAGAGCATCATCGTACGAAGCAACTGCAGCAAGATAGCTCTCCTTATCAGATTCAATTTGACGTCGATATTTCCCCCAGAAATCAATTTCCCAAGAAGAAAAGAAAAAATAGTTATTGGCAATCAGGGACCCAAGCGAAAGAGAACCATTATTATTACTAAGAGCTCCAAGAGCCCCACTAATACCTCCACCACGAGTCGACCCATTGGGAATATAAGTATAATTATAGGCTCCGGAAATTCCTTGTTTCTGTGGCAAAAGATTCCCAATGGATCGATTCAAAAGAGCACGCTCTTTGAGAATATTGACTCCAATAGATTGAAGATTGGGATTATTTTCATAGGCAATCTCAATAAGGTGATTGAGCGTTGAATCATGAAAATTTTTCCACCAAAACACTTCCGCTTCACCATAAGGCTTCTGAGCAAGAGCATGATGTTCGACCCAATTTTTCTCGACCTTGGAGTCAGGCTCAACATAGTTGGGCCCAACCATACAACTAGTTAAAAAAAAGAGAGCACCTAGAAGCAGGACTCTAGCTAAACTCTTCTCGATGTCCTGAGTTTGCAACCAGGATTCTTGCACTCTCCAACTCTTACTTCTCCTCAAAGAAAGCAGAGAACTTAAGCGAGTTAGTAGGATGAATGGTTGCATCAGCAGTTCCGTATAAGTTGATGAGAGAGGAAAAGTAACGAGTCACTCAAGAAGTAAAAAAAGCTGCATGGTGAAATTCTTCTCCACGAAGTTCTAAAAGTCGCAATATGACCTCCTGAAGAAGATAATTTGGACAAGAAGCTCCTGCTGTAATACCGATAGCAAGGGGTTCTTGGAGTTTTTTTATCATCCAAAATTTCTCTAATAGTACTTCTTGGTGCCTCTTGAGTTCAAAATAGCGAAGAGAGGTTAAACTTTCCAGGCACTGCTGATTGCGAATAAAGTAGGTAGGGAATTTCTTCTCACCTATTTCTGCTAAATGAGTCGTGTTAGAACTATTGTAGCCACCTACGACAAGCAAGAAATCGAGTGGCTTCTCCAGAAGCTCTAAAAGAGCTTCTTGACGTTCTTGGGTAGCACCACAAATGGTATCAAAAAAACGAAAGTTATCTCTACATCCATCACGTTGCTCCAGAGCATGAGATAAGCGTTGTTGAATCTCCTCTGTTTCTGAGCGAAGCATGGTGGTTTGATTGGCAAGACCAAGACGTCTGAGATGCAGTTCCGGATTAAAGCCTGGGGAGTAGGCCCCATCAAATTTTTTCAAAAAGTGCTCACTACTCTCCTCACCTAGTAAATAGCGCACTAAGAAGTCCACTTCTTCTAGATTGAGCACAATAAGGTAATGTCCCTTCCCGCCTGCAAAAGCTCGTGAAGCTGTTGCTTTGGTCTCTTCATGGGAAGCTCTGCCATGAATAATGGAAGTAGTGCCTTCCATCGTATTTTGCTTCACACGCTTCCAAACACTCATCACATCCCCACACGTTGTATCCACAAGACGACAGCCACGTGCTTTAATTTTCTCAAGAATGGAAACTTCTGTTCCAAAGGCTGGAAGAATGACTACATCCTCTGGTTTTAGAGAGTTGATAGCAGCTCCTCCCTCTTCTTCTAAAAGATTCTTAATACCCAGAGCACTAATGTGAGCGTTGACTTCGGGGTTGTGAATAATTTCACCTACTAAGAAAAGTCGCTCCTGAGGAAAAACGCTCCTTGCTGCATAAGCAAGATTAATGGCTCTTTCCACTCCATAGCAAAATCCAAACTGCTTGGCTAAGTAACATGTTGTTTGACCGACTAAGAGGCGACCACCTTGCGAGCGCACTTGTTCAATGAGAGAACTATGATAGTGCTGCTCTACTCGAGCTTGTACTTCACGCATGACTTCTGGAGTACGAAGATTCAAGCGTGGTGAAGAGGTGGACATGAATGAGCGAGTAGAGCTAATGATTTTTCTGAAGAAAAACCTTCTTCAACTGCTCAAAATAAGTTGGAGAAACTAAGAGTGAAGCAGGCTGATCAGGACTATTGTAATCGTTTGGGCGTCGAAATTGAGCGCCCAGCGTATGATCCTCAGGTTGACTATTGGCAATATGGATCGGTGTTCCAAGACGAACTAATTCAAAAAATTTGCCTGCATCATTAGCATGCAGGCGAATACAACCGTGGCTTCTTGGAACAGGCCAGACCCAACCTTGATGGAATCCATAACCAGGAGCAAACTCTACCCAATAGGGCATCGGATACCCAACATAGTGACCGGAAGCTTCAGCAGCTTGGACAGCCGTGATACGACCACCAAGGAGAGAGAAACCATAGCTTCCTGAACGTTTGTTGCGTTCTTTGCGTGTCACCTTAAAATTTCCTTTTGGCGTTGGTTTACTAGGAATACCGACACAACATGCCGTTACTAGAAGTGGGCATTTCCCTTCCATAACGTAGACCATCTGACGTTCTAGTGAAACATCAACACGCACATCAGAAGGATCATGAGGTTGATAAGCGGGCTGATCATAGAGATGGTAGAACGGAGCACAAGCACTTAAAAAAAGTGAAACAACCACTAGCATTAGTAATGTTATTTTCTTAAGCATGCTCATGATGAAGATTGATGGAGAGATTGCCATATTTTGATCCAAACTTTGATCCAAAGAATGGTAGTGCGAATAACTTGTTGCGTCTATACTGGAAATGGTCATGCTTGATGCTTGAGCAGAAAGATTTTTTTCTCTCTCTATCTCACCCATCTTCTCATTGATACACGATAATCATCTTATGTCTTCTCCATCGATTGACCCAAATTTAAAATCCAATTCATCTCAATATCCTGCTTTTTCCTCAAATAATGAGGAGCAAAAATCTTCTTCTTCTTTTTTTGGAAGAAGTTTTTCCTGGCTCTTCGGCAAGAAGAAGGAGAGTGCTTCTGCTTTGCAAACAACAGAAAAATTTGATTTAAAAGAAGAGCATACTGAAGAAGTGAGTGTTGTCAGTACAGAAGTAGAAGAGAGCAGACCTTCCACTCCCTCTTCTCCCTCCATCCTTGAGAAAGGAGAGCAGCTTCCAGAAGCAGCTCTCAAAATTACCTTGCTTCATTCTATGGAGATTAGCTCCCTGCCCTCTCTTGATGAGAAAAGGAAAAATTACCAGGAACAATCTCATCTTCTCCTTGCTAATTTAAAGAAACGTCCACAAGTAGCTGCTGCACTTGATTTCCTTCTTCAAGCAACAGAAGAAGAACAAGAGGAACGAATCAGTAGTTTCAATCTTTCTCCTAGAGAACAAATCAATCTTAGAAAAGAACTCCAAGAATATCTCTCTTCAAAACAGATTTTCTCCTTGCTCCAGAAGGCAGCTTTATATAGAGAAGGTTTTCTTGATTTTATCAGAAGAACGTCTCCAACATCCGCTACGCTCAATGAGCTCTTCAGATTACAAAAAGCTCACACTGCGGTGAGTAAGAACCTTGAGAAATTGCTGACGATTGTCGAGGCGATGAGCAGATTGAGTGAAAAGGTCATCCATTCCTATGATCATGAAGAAGAGCTTTCCACTCGTATTATAGAAAATGATGAGTTAGGAGAAGAAGAGAGAAATTATTCCCTAGAAATCACAATGGCTCGCTTCCGTGAAGCACGGAAAAATGCTTCTCAAGCAGCCGATAGCTATCTTTATTATGCAACAAATGTCGCAGGGGGAGATGTTCCTTCGGCTCGTCTTTATTACAAGGCTGCTGAGTGTTCTCGAGAAGCATCAAAATTAGTTCTTGATTTTGCTTTTGGAGACTTTGAGCTAGCAGCAGAGCTCAATAGAGCTGCTCTTCACTTTGGAGAAGCTGCAAGAGCAACCACCAATCCTGCTCTTAGAACTCAGCAATCAGAAGAAGCAGAAGCGTATTTCAAAAAGTATGAAAAGATCATGCAAGAAATTCTTCAACATCTTCAAGGGCACTCCTCAAACAATGCTCACTTTGGATTGTCCTGAAGTTATAGAGTATGAAGAGCACTTACTAAAAGTTCATCACAAAGGGAATGTAGCAATCCAGTATACTGAAATAAACTTTCTCGCTCTCCACGAGTCATCTGTGTAGCTGCTCTATTTCTCAAATCTACTAAGGAATTAGCCACTCTATTGAGAATTGGAACTCGTCTGCGAAGATTCTCTTGATTAAGAGTTGAGTTCATTAATCGAAGAGCCTGTTCCATTCTTTCAAAAGGAGAATTTGTATTTCGTACTCTTTCTGCTAGGAGAGCTCCTCCAGCAGTAGCATTATTAAAAGCAGTTTGGAGACGGTGAAGACGTTCTCTTCCCCTGAACCATGATAAGAGCTCTGCTCTATCAGTTCCTGCAACACTACTTCTCAACTGCTCTCTTGCTTCTCTTTGGGAAGGAAGAGCACCTTCCCAACGATCTAATAAATCCGGAGCAGCAGAAGATTGAAGAGATTCACTTCCCTGCGAATGAAAAGCTAAAGGAATGTTTTCCAAAGGAACATCACTTACATTCTCAGCAATAGGTAAATGCCAGTAGGGAGTTTGAGCTTCGATCAAAGGTGCTGCTACCGGCAAATTTTCTTGAGCATCGAACTTACTCTCAGCACTATTTTCATGATTCAACACTGCTTCTGGAGGAAGTGGAGCATCATCATCCAATATATCTTCTTGCAAAATAGGAAGAGAGTCTTCCAAGGGATGAAAGCAATGAGCAGGTTCTGCCTGGCTGATATGGACATCAAAAGGATGAGGACCTCCTTCAACACGGAAAAGACCTACATGCTGAGGTTCATGAGGATCATGGTAGAAAATATCAGTAGGTGCTCCTGGCGCTGGATTCAAGGGAGGATTGAAGTTTCCCTCAGCAACATGCCGATCTCCATGATTAATATTATTCATCGATTTTATTTTCTAGAAAAGCTATTATGAGCTACTCATGGGAAGAGCAAGAGAGCTCTTATGACGGTTCATAGTCATCAAAACTGAAACTAATATTCTAAAAGTAGAGAGCATAATTCTATGAGGCAACTAAAAAATTTGGGTTCTTATTATTCAATAAGCGATGCTATTCGTGATATTGAAACTATTTACGATGAATTTTCTTCACGTCCGATAGAGCGTCATTGTGTTCTTACAACAACTTGCTGCCATTTTCTTCAAACTGGCAAAACTCCTTTCCTTACCAAAGGGGAAGCTTTAGTCGCCTTAAGAGAATTGCGTCGTAGCGGCCGCAAAGAAGCTCCAAAGAGGAAGGATGGAGCTTGCCGATTTCTCCATCAGAAGACGGCACGTTGTTTGATTTATCAAGGACGTCCTCTAGGATGTCGAACTCATTTTTGTCAAGCTGCAGGAGGAGTCTATCCTCGAGAAGCAGTCATTGATTTAATTCATCGCCTTGAAGAAATCGATCAGAAACTTTATGGCTCTGGAGCACAAACACTAGATCGTGCCATCGACACTGCTCTCAAGGAGCTCCCAACATTTTAAAAAACGAATCTATTTTTGAAAGTTCATGATCACCTACTCCGACAAAACACTCGTCATTATTGGTCATGGTTCAACCACAAATCCTGACTCCTCAGAGCCAACTCATCTTCATGCTGATAGGATTCGAGCTCGAAGACTTTTCAAGGAAGTCCGGGTTGCTTTTTGGAAAGAAGAGCCTTCTCTACGTGATGTTCTCTATGGAATTGAGACTCCTGAGACTTTTATTGTTCCTAATTTCATTAGTGAAGGTTATTTTACTCAAACGGTTCTTCCGCGAGAGTTAGAGCTCTCTGGAAAGGTGACTTGCCGTGGAACGCAGCGCTTCTACTACACAGATCCAGTAGGCAATCATCCCTCGATGACAAATGTCATTTTAAGGCGAGCTCAACAAACAGCCCCTCAAGCTCCTCCCGGGGAGACTACTCTTTTTATTGTTGGTCATGGAACCAACCTCAACGATCACTCTGCAGAAGCAGCTAGAGAACAAGTTGACCGTATCAGAGCAATGAATTGCTACGCTCATATTCTACCTGCTTACATGGAAGAGGAACCTCTTATTAGCGATTGGTGGAAGATGGCTACGACCTCTTACGTCATCGTTGTTCCTTTTTTCATTAGTGATGGACTTCATAGTTATCAAGATATTCCCGTACTCCTTGGTATTGAAAAAGAGGTTGGTCCAGCAGCAAGTCAGTCTGAGGTCTTCCGCCGTAATCCCTATATGCTTCATGAGAAGACTCTCTACTACACAAGCGCTCTAGGAACAGAGCCCATGATGGCAGAAGTTATCTTGGATCAAGTAGCTGCTTTCTTTACCGCCAAGCAGTAGCTTCCCAAAAGAAAGAGAATCGTTACAAGATAAAAAAAGGAACTCCAAGAGAGTGCATGGCTCATTCTCTCCATACTTGTTCCTGCATGCCCAAAAGTAACAACTGCACCAACAATCGTTGGTCCTAGTCCACCTGCAATGGAGCCAACAAAACTATTCATTCCTGAGGCAAGACCACGCTGTTGAAGTGAAACAGCCTCATAGAGGACTGGAAACATTCCTCCCACATATCCCCCCTTGCCAAAACCGAAGCAAAAAAGAAGGGCACTTAATATCAAAACACTGCTAGCACGACCAAGAAAAAGAATCGCCAGAAACCCCAAGCCCAGTCCAATCATTTGCGAGAGAAGTTTTCCACCTCGTCGATTTGAGAAAAAGCAATCAGTGATTTTCCCAAAAAAAAGCGTTCCGACAATGCATCCAAGCTGAAGGTAGAGTGCTGCTGAAAAGCCCGACAAGGTCAAATCAAAATGAAATTTTTCATGAAAAAAAGTGGGAAGCCAGGTGAAAAGAGCATAAGAAACAATACTTTCGCTTCCAAAAGCAAACATCAGCAAAAGAGCTTCTGTATTTTTATGGAATTTTATGACTTCCCTAAAATAATAGCTTTTTGTTTTAGGAAAAATCAAAGGAGCTTCTACTTTTTCTTCAGAAGCACCACGAAGCGGTTCTTTTAAAAATTTGAAAAAAACGAAAGAGAGTAAAATTCCTAAGCATCCAAAAAAGGAAAAAACAAACTGCCACCCAAATCGTTGTGATAAAAAACCACCTAACGTTCCCCCGGCAACAATACCAAATAAGATACCAGAGAAATGAAAAGAAAAAGCTGTTGAACGTGTTTGAGAACCGTGATAATCGGCAAGCAGTGACATAGCTGCAGGGAGATAGAAAGCCTCACCAAGACCATCGAGAGCTCGAAGCGCAAAAAATTGAGAAAATTGTGAACACCATGCTGTTCCCCAAGTCATCAAGCTCCAGAAGAGGCATCCTCCTATAATAATATTTTTCCTACAACAATGATCACTGATGATTCCTGCAACGATTCCAAATGCTGCATAAACCCAGAGAAAAGAAGAACCAAGGAGGCCTAATTGAAATTTTGAAAAATGAAACTCCTTCTCCAGCAGTGGAAAAATACTATAGATAACTTGACGATCAGCAAAATTAAGAAACCCAATGAGCCACAACATTCCAGCAACGCCCCAAGCGTATCTGCGCGAGGAACAATTTGCCATTACTCCAACCAATTGAGAGGATTAAAATTTAGAGCAATACAAACGGCAATCAGACTTGAGAGCACAAGAGAGAGAGCAATGAGTAGAGGAAGAGCTGCAAAGAGAAAGAAACGAATCTTCTGATCTTCAAGCCAGACCTCCTCCTTGGTAGGAAGTGCAGGGGAAGGGAGTATTTCCATAAAAAGAAATTTATTGTTCACGAGTCATTCTCCTTTCGTCAAGTAAAATAGGAACAGTATGGTCCACTGAGGAAAAAATCTCTATGCTTCTAGAGACTCCTTCTCAAGTTAGTAGCATTTTCATGAAAGTTGTAGTCCTGCATAGTAGCATCACTTCAGTGCTCGAATCCTCGAATACTAGGATACACTGCGGTTTGGTCTTGGGTTCCTCTCCTCGTTTCTAGAACTACAGTGGCTAGAACTTCATTTAAAACGCTCTAGAAATCAGCACTCAAATTGAATGCTTACCACTGACTGAGCATCGTTACACCGTTAAAAAATCTCTAAAACAGAACTAAAAAATCAAGGATTATTCTCTCCTTTTTGATCGATGTATTGATGATCAGGATCTACCTTGCCGCTTTCGTAGTGATTCCAGTTATCGTAGTCTTCTGAAGCTTCAGCAGCATCTTTATCGTTCAACGATACACAAAGATCCAATTCAAAAACATTCTGAGGAATATTCGACTCTTTGAGATTGGTGGTATAAGGCTTTGTGATCATCCAGACATGTGTTCCGAAATCAGCATCCTCTCCCTTATATTTTGGATCATAAAACTTACCATACAAACTCTCGATCAGGTTGCTGGAGAGAAAATCATAATATAAGTGGAGACGAAGGATATTCCCACTAATACCAAGATGTGAAAAATATTGATAGGCTTCAGAGTCATGCTCCTTGGCTGCGTTGGCTGCCGTTGCATCAAGGACTTTTCTATCTCCACAGGCTAAATAACCGAGAATCACATTTTCCTGACCTCTTTTGACAATATAGCGATGCTTGGGTCTTCCATCGACTAAAGTAATAACTTCATCAATAAAAGAACCAGCTTTAGCAGTAAATAAATGGAAGTAATCCTCCTCCCAGCAAAGAAGATTGAGCAATGCATTGTATAATTTTACTGGCATCGCAATACTCTCTCCATCGAGAATAGGAGCATCTTCTAAGGAGAGAAGATTCCCTACATAGGCAGAGAAGATGCGCTCCTTCCCAGGAGTTAGTTCATCACTGGCAGTTGGAGCTCCAGCTGTTCCCCCACTCTGAGCTTCTAAACTGTAGATTGATAACGATAAGAATAGTAAGCTGAGAAAAAGAATGTTTTTCATTATTTTTAGAGAATAGCAAGGAAAGCGAGAGAACATTTTGTTGAATTTAGGATGGTTTAAAGAGAAATGTGGGCGAGGTAAAAGTTGTTGAGTCTTAGTCTATTTTTTGGATTTTGATCTAACCTTAGCTCTCGCTTGAGATTTTTCTTTTGAGCTCTCTTTGCGAGCAGTTGATTTCTTGAGGGCTTTGGTAGGGGCAGCAACACCAGGAGTAGTGCGCTTGTTGTAAAGACTCTTTTTGCGATTTGCCTTATTTTTGTGAATGACTCCTTTCTTAACCGCTTTATCAAGCGCAGCAACTAACTGGCTGAAAACTTTCTGAAGTTCACTTGCTTCTCCTCCAAGAGCTTTGAGTACTTTCTTCTCGATTGTTTTAAGACTGGTCATCATGCTGACGTTACGAGCATGACGGGTCACTCCTTGCTTGGCACGCTTGATTGCGGAATCACTTTTCTTGGGAGCACTTTTGGATGTAGTCATAATGAAATGTAAGTTGATAGGTGCTTAGTGATGAAAAACCTTGGTCATCACAAAAGTCATTTTTATTTTATAAACGGTAATATAGTAGAACTTTGATAAGGCTTTGAAAGCAAGAGAATGGTCTTCTTTTGCCAAGGGGGAGAATTGAACTCCCGACCAAGGGCTTATGAGTCCCCTGCTCTACCTCTGAGCTACCTTGGCATCAAAGGCCAGTGAAATTACCATAGAGCAAGGGGAGAGGAAAAGTGAATTTTCGCAAAAATCCTTGCAATGTTCTCAAATGCTATCTTCTTAAGAGGAGATCTGCTCAGAGTGACATCATTTGATAATTGGTACACTTGTAGATAATGAAGCGTCCTTTGCCACTCTTGAAAGAAACTTCACTGATAGGAAGCACACTAGCAAAGGCTCCCGTGATCGTCTCAGGCAAGTCACCTTCTAATTCCCTAGTAATATAGAGTGCATCATGCCCAAGAAAAGGACTTCTTCTTGGCTCTTGAGTATAAAGGGGATCAGGAGTGCTCTGGAGAGTAGCATCAGCATAATGCGGCCAAAGTTGAAACTGACTAGAAAAAGAGGGAGACTCTGGAGTGAAGACTGAAGGAGCTCCTTGTAATTCGGGGTAGTGGATAGGAAGTATTACTCCGAGAAGAGCAGCTAGTTGGGGGCATTGAGCAATGATAAATGGAAACGAAGGGGGAAGAGATTGCTCCGCAGAGCTATTTGTAGAAGAACTGGCAAGGAGTGCTCGAAGTCGAAGCAACTCAACAGCTCCCCTTTGCACTCCTTCTACTCCGCGTGGACTTGAGAGAGAATAAGTAGAGTCACTTTCCTCATCGTCGTTTAGAAAGTAACAAACTGTCATCAGAGAAAAGATCGCCATACAGAGAAGAAGGAGGAGTCCCGATTTTTTCCTCTTCTCCGTTTTCATGAAAAAATCCACTAAGAATGGAAGCAGAAGAGCCATGAGAAGAAGTTGCAAATCAAAAGAAGGGTGATCATGTCCAATTCCTCCTAAGAAGAATAGGAGAGGAACAATCAGCAGAGCCAAGAAGGAGAGTAAGTCTTTCTCCTTTTTTTTAAAAAAAGCAAAAACACTAGCTACACTTCCTCCAAAAATAAGAGGAAGAGAGAGCAACAACCAAAACCAAGCTCCATTGAGCTCTAGATGCCAGGGAGGTAGCTGATAGGACCAAAAACTACCCCATGTTATTGTTGCCCACTGGAGCCAATCGTGGGTAGCATTCCAGTAGAGAGGACCTGCCCAACCTAGTGCCAGGAGAAGCAGGGTCACACTTAAGGGCCAATGAGGAACTTTCTGACGCCTGAGCATCATGAGCAGAAGGAGAGCAGGTAATAACCATCCTATGGCATAGCTCACTTGTGTACCCAAAGCTAAGAGAAGACCAAAAATCGACCATGCTAAGAAATCTTCCCTGCTCTCTACCATCAGTAACCAAGCCCATGCTAGCGTTCCTAGCCAGAAGGTCACCCGCACCATCACTCCATCCATGAGGAGAGCTGCTGCATTGGTCAGTGGGAGAAGATTGAAAGCAAGAATACTCCAGAGTGCTACCTCTCTTCCTTGGAGTTTCTTCAAGAGCAACCATAAAAAATACGAGCAAAGAAACAAAAAACAGGGAGAGAGAAACCTCACCCCTAGCAAAGAATAACCTGCGAAGTTAAGTACGGGGGGCGTAGATCGAATCAAAGCTGCTATCCCAGCAGGTCCATCGACAAACCCCCAATCAAGGCGTTCTGCACAGAGCATGAGGTAGGCCTCCTGGCCACTGAAGTGTCCAGTTGCTGCAAAAACAACCCGAGCTAGCGTCAGTAAAAAAAGAAAAAACCAAATCATAACCACCATTGTATTATTGCCATTATTAGCGAAATTTAGGGGAATGAAGAAAAACTCGATAGCAAAAAATGAGTTCTCTCCTCAATTCCCTTTTCTCCTCTTTCATCAGTGTTGAAATCCCCAGTTTTGAATCTAGGGATCAATTACTTCTTCCTAATTGTTAGGAGAGGATTGAAAAGAACTCCTGGAGAAAAAGAGAGAGGAAATTTCATAGTGGACTCTCTATGGTGACATATGTCTCCAATCAATATTTGCTTTGAACCTAGTATGCATCAGCCTTCTGACTCTTCTAGAAATAATCAGCATCAAATAGGCCGCAACCCTCTCTCAAATAATCCTCTCATCAAACTCTCTGATTCTTATGGAACCTAAATTCCGCAGTTGAGAATAGCGATGTTGGGCAATATGATACTTTTTCTCAAAAAGTTTTTTCCAAAGCCTCATGCACCATCCAGGCGAGTGGTGGCTCTATGAAGACTATTTTTGCTAAAAAATCCTTACACTGACTCATCCCCATTGCAACCGTGGAATTGAGGCTGTGTGAGGAGCAAATCTCATGAATCTTTATCTTCGAATTTTCCGTTACTTTAATCAGTTCTTCTGGAGAACAATTCTCTCAATTTTTCTCATGATTGCTGGCGTGATTATCAATCTCCTAAAACCATGGCCCTTTAAATACATGGTTGATGGCATACTCACCCCAGAGATAACTTCAACGACTTCTTCTGCAAAAATTTTTATTGCCACTTACTTTGGCTGGACCTCGAAGATGGGAGCTATTCTTCTGCTCTCCCTAGCACTCATTCTCATCACCCTTTGCTCCAGTTTTATCACACTGATAACAAACATGGTTCTCTTACGTATTGGACTAGAGGGAACATTGAAGTTGCGCACCGACCTCTACACCTGCCTGCAGTCTCTACCACTTAAGTACCATGATGCACGTCGAAGTAGTGACTCCTCTTATCGTGTGACCTATGACTCGCAATCGATTCAAACAATGTATAACAAAGGATTTTCGACTATTTTCACTTCTACCCTGATGTTGTTCTTAGCACTCATTATCATGATGCGGATGGATTGGAAACTAACACTTCTCTCCTTGGCAGTCCTCCCTCTGTTTATCCTTAGTATGCGCTACTATGCTGAGAGAATTCGCAAGGAATCGACTTCTATTCAAGAGAGGGAGAGTGATCTCTTAGCCACAGCTCAAGAAGGATTGAGCTCCATACGAATGATTCAATCCTTTGGAAGAGAAGCTTTCGAAGTAGATCAATTTCATCATCATGCTAAGCGAAGTCTTGAGGCCAGCTTTCGCCTCAATATCACCTCTACGCAAAGTGCACTAGTCATTGGAACCTTAATGGCTCTGGGGACTGCCTTGATGTACTCCCTAGGAGCTCTTCAAGTTCTAGACTCCAAACTCTCTCTCGGTGATTTGCTTGTCTTCTCAACCTACCTGGTGATGTTGTATCAACCTATTGAACAACTCACTTACACTGCCTGGGCGCTGGAAGGAGCTGCTGCTGGAGCAGAGCGATGTTTTGAAGTGCTCGATGAAAAAGAAGCAACCAAGGACTTGCCTGGAGCAACAGTACTGGAGCAAGCGGAAGGAGAAATTTGTTTTCATGATCTCTCCTTTTTCTATACCCCTGAGAAAACAATCCTCAAGAATATTAACTTGGTGATTGCTCCAGGAGAAAGAGTTGCCTTTGTCGGAGGAACTGGAGCTGGCAAGAGCACACTACTAAGTCTTATTCCAAGATTTTATGATCCTTCAGAAGGAAAGCTTACCCTTGATGGAAAAGATCTCCGTACTTTGAGAAAAGATTCTCTGCGCGCTCAACTTGGAATGGTCTTCCAAGAAACGGTTCTCTTCTCCTCCACAATTGAAGAAAATATTGCTTATGGTCGTCAAGGAGCTAGCAAGGAGGAGATCATGGAGGCTGCCCGACAAGCTAGAGCTTATGACTTTATTATGGGGATGCCCCATGGTTTTCAAACTCATGTTGGCGAGCGCGGTGGGCACTTGAGTGTGGGACAGCGCCAGCGCATTGGTATTGCGCGTGCTTTTTTGAAAAATGCACCAATTCTCTTACTTGATGAACCAACTTCTGCCCTTGATCCTCAAACAGAAAAAGCAGTTATGGAAACTATTTTTGAATTGATGCAAGGACGCACAACCCTCATTGTCACTCATCGTATTGCAACTGTTCATCGGCTAGAGAAGATTGTCGTGCTGGAAGGCGGAACTATTGGTGAGCAAGGAAGCGGGGCTCATTTGCTCTCTGCGGGCGGTTCGTACGCTCGTTTGTATCATGCTATGTCTTAGAGGAGATGATTACTAAAAAGAAAATTATTATCTTAGGATTCATGGGAGGCTGCCCTATTGCTGGGGTTATTTGGCAGCACCTGCACTACATCATTGGACTTCAGCGCTTGGGGCATGATGTCTACTACGTTGAGGATACAGTGAACTTTCCTTATAATCCTTCCACCTTTGATATTTCTGATGATTACACCTATGGAGCATCAACAGTAGCAACCTTAGCAAAGGAATATAACTTTCAGTGGGCTTACTGCGCTCGCTACAAAGATCCTTTTGAAATAGTAGGAATGCGGCATGCAGAGCTCCTCGAGCTCTATCGAACATGCGATGCTGCACTCAATGTCTGCGGCTCTCATGATTTCTATGAAGACTTAGCTTCTGTGAACAACCTCATCTATGTCGAAAGCGATCCTGGTGTTGAGCAAATTAAAATTGACCAAGGCAGGGAGGAAACAATCTCTTTTCTCAAAAAGCATCATCACCTCTTTACCTTTGGAGAAGCTATTGGAACCCCCTCTTTTCCTGTTCCTCTGCATGATTTTCACTGGTTACCAACACGACAACCCATTGTTACTGATCTTTGGTGCTCAACCTTAGAAGCTCCTCCTCCCGCCCAAGAAGCGCTCTACACCTCGGTCTGCAATTGGTCAACAAGTGGAAAAAAAGATATCCTCTGGCATGATTCCACCTACCTCTGGAGCAAGTCATTAGAATTTTTAAAGTTTCTCCAGGCTCCTAGAAAATGTGGTGAAACTTTTGAACTCGCTACCGAGATCAACAACCAAGAAGAAAAAAATCTCTTCATCAACAATCATTGGCGATTGATACTACCACACGATTTAAGCGTGAATTGGAGAAGTTATAAGGACTACATTTGCTCCTCACGAGGAGAATTTACCTGTGCTAAGGATCAATACGTTCGCTTGAAGACTGGATGGTTTAGCGATCGGAGCGCTTGTTATTTGGCTGCTGGTCGACCTGTTATCACTCAAGAAACTGGATTTAGTCATCTCTACGGAGATGGCATTGGTTTGATTGGTTTCT
The DNA here is from genome assembly GCA_021849805.1 of bacterium. GTDB lineage: Bacteria > Verrucomicrobiota > Verrucomicrobiia > Chthoniobacterales > UBA6821 > CAIWMF01. The sequence goes on along the minus strand of JAJZSL010000001.1, from coordinate 103,381 downwards.
CAACAATGGAAGAAATTGTAGAGGCAGCTCGCTCGATTCGTACTGATTATAAAAAACATTCTCAAGCAGCTCTCCAAATAGCTCGAGAATATTTTGAAGCCGAAAAAGTACTCAGCTCCCTACTAGAGCGAGCAGGCGTCTAATCATGAGTCCGTGCATGTTTTGACTAAAGAGATAGTCTTCTTTATCTTTTCCAGTTTACAAAACTCCGAATCCAGCGACTCCATTTTGATAATTTCTTAATTTTATAATGATGGGAGAATTCTCTACAATTTATAGAGTAAGATGGCGTTTGATTCCCTATGCTCTCTCCTTTTATAAGCTCCAAGGTCACTGCTATTTCTGCAGTTTTTCTGGAGTTGAGAATTAATTCTTTGTCATCTTCGTCGAAAATAGCAGCTTGTATGCGAGAGGGTTCAAGATCGATTTGATCAAGTTCCTTCCCTTGCGCTCCCTTACGATAGACTGACTTTAATTCGCCCTGAGTATAAAATTTGACACTGAGGACGCCATCACCATTGAGATTAGTTCTTTTGTTAATTTCAAAGCGCTGATGATTGTTATTTTTGCTATTTCCAGTGTCAGTCGGAGTACCACCCCCCTCAAGAAGGCCATATAATTGACCTGCTTGCGCTTCTTCTTTTAGATAATCATCTAGTACCTCCTGAGCCATCGCTGCTACATTCCTACTCATCAGCCTGATCATTGTGTCAGTAGCATCGCCGCAAAAAGTTGATAGTTCGTTCATGGTCCCTATCATCTCACCATCGATGAAACATTGAGTTTTTTCTCCCAGAAGTGTAGTCAATAACGGATCAGCAGGCTCACTCTCTAAAGGATGACTCGATGCTGATCTTGAAGCTTCTACTGGAACTAACGACTGAGAAACTAACGACTGATCAAGCTTTTTCTCTAGCGCTTTTCTCTCATTCACACCTCCTTGAAAGGAAGAGCTCATTGGAATGATTGCTCTTAACCAGCAGACGTTATGTCCACCTTGATTTATGGCACCTAATGTTATCTCCTGAGAACTTGTTATGATTGTTTCCTTAACATTAGGGAGAAGCTCATAGCGGTTTTCAACGTGGTTGCAGGTTACGGAAATTGGTGAGTCATCCCTGTCTACAGTCTCCTTCTTGCGAAAGGTTAATGAGAAAACCGACCTTGTATCTGCAACATAGTTTTCTAAATCTTTGATAGGATCTGGAAATGCTGTAGGAGTCTCTTCGCCTGCTAACTCCAATCTCACTGTTAGCGATGTGATTTCTCCTTCTGGTGAAGTTTCTCTACTCACCTTAGCAAAGCGCTTTTTATCTGAAAATGCCATTATTGGCAACTTGTCCTCTGACAACTTGTCCTCTGAGGGCAACTTCATCATCAACTCTGCGGGAATGATGGCAATTGTGTTTGAAGCAACACAAAATTTGTATGCTTCTAAAAAATCACCACAGTATTCTTTTAGAGCGTTATCAAATTCATTGAGATCGTTATTAAATGTATCCAACGGAGTTCCATGATTTGATGGAATCACTGTATCTCCATCTGTTCGAGAATGCGTAAGTTCACCATCAGCTTTTGAAATATTTTCATCAGCATCGCATATTTGTCTATTAGTAGCACCACCTTCTAATTGAGTTGGAAAGGCATAGAGATACTCTGTCTCTTTTCTTCTTTGTTGATCATCACTACTATCTGGAAGACTGCTGGATGATGAATTATTTAAAGAATCTTGAAAATGTTGAGTGAGGGCCTTTTGGAATTCAGCACTGATCTTCTCTTTTTGATCGTCATTAGCTTGGAAGATATTTTTCCTCGGGATACATTTTGGAACAGGTTCGATCTTTTCTAACTTACCTACTGGACTCCCTTCTGATCGATGAAAGCCAAACAACCAACTCACCACACTTCCAAAACCTCTCATCCATCGATCATAAAAAGGTTTTTCTGCTGCTGAATTCTCACTAACCCCGATTCCTGCTAAGTTACCAAATTCACTCTCTTCGCTATTGAAAGACTTATCGGTACGCTGAGCATGAAAGCTCGAAGAACGTTGAGCACCTTCACTGCTGGTAGAACGCACATCGAAGTTCGAGGACATACTTGTTACACGGCTGATAATTAACAGTGTCAGCTAGATTAAAAAAATTGATGATGCTCATGTTCCTTCCATTGTTTTTGGCGGAAGCTCTTCTCGTGGAGAGAGCATATTTTTTGAAAATCCTGATTCACTTTTCTATCTTTACAAACATCTTCTCCCAAGAATCAATGAATAAGTTTGAAAAGCTTTTCTTTTTTCAAAATTGGAGAATACTTCCCAGCTGATGTCTTCTCCTACTACTTCCTCCAATCTTCCTACCGTTTTTGTTGGCTGTGGCTTTGCTGCCAAATATCCAGAGGGAGGAGGAAATTTTTCTGTTCCACTGCAATATTTATTAGGACTAAAGCGGCTTGGTACTCGTGCTATTTGGCTAGAGGTCATGCCTGAGAGTAACGATCCCACTCGAGATGCTTTTTGTGTGCGTACTTTTGTGAGGAGAATGAAGGAGTATGACATTGAATACTCTCTACTCATCCACCCCAAAGCACTTCAGAACAAAAACTCAGAAGAATATGATCTCTCGCAAATGAAAAGCTTTGGAGTAGATCCCTCAACCTTACGACAAGAGGCTAAGCAGGGAGTCCTTCTGAATTTGAGTTATTCTATCAAGCCACCACTACTCATGCTCTTTGAGCGTCGCTTGCTCTGCAGTCTCGACCCAACAGAAGTTCTCTTTTGGATGAGTCGTATGGAAATGGGACAATCATTTCATCATGAATTCTGGTCAGTAGGTTTATGCATGGATTCCATCGATTCACGCATCCCCAAAAGCCTGGTAACCTGGAAGTCTTTTTTTCCACTAGTGGATACTGCTTTTCTTCAAGCAGAGCCCAAACCGATCTTCCAGGGATCCCCTCGTTTCACCACCGTTGGCCAATGGTACTGGGATGGCCATGTTGAAATCGAAGGGGAGTACCCTGATTTTTCAAAAAAAGTTGCTTTTGAGCCTTACCTCACCTTGCCAGAGCATCTTCCTGAAGCTACTTTTGAGCTGGCCATGAACCTCAATGCAGACGATCCAGAGAGAAAGCGCCTTGAAAAACTAGGATGGCATGTACTCTCTCCTCATCATTTGATGCCAACTCCCAAGCGCTATTATGACTATCTAAAGAGCTCGCTAGCAGAATTCACTGCTGTAAAGCTAGAGAGTAAAATGCAAAGTGGCTGGCTCAGTGATCGTGCTGCTGCTTACTTAGCGATAGGGCGCCCAGTGATTACGGAGCCCACTGGAGCCGAGCGTTTTCTTCCCCCTTCTGGAAGTGAAAGCGGCCTCTTCTTTGTAAAAACACTTCAAGAAGCCATCGAAGCTTCTGCAGAAGTAATTTTGGATTGGCCACGCCTCTCCAAGCTAGCACGAGCGACAGCCGTGGAGTATTTTGATTCTCTAAAAACCCTCAAGAGAATGCTAAGCTTGCATTAGAAGCGCTTCTTTGAGTAGACTAGCGATTCAATTTTTCTGTTCCTCGTCTGCGTTTCTTTTCTACCTCCATCACCTTGCCTTAGCATTGTTTTCTAGAAAAGATCCTCAAAAAATTCCTAGCTCTCCTTCTTCTTTCAATATCCTGATCGATTTTCTCTTAACTCATCTCGAGTAGTTCCACCTCTTTTCAATGGCCAAAGATCTTTTTAAAAAATGCCGGGAATATCGTGACTCAGACGATGCACGAGCTCAAGGATTCTACCCTTATTTCAGATGCATTGATGATAGTTACGGCAATCATGTTCTCTGTCAAGGTGCTGAGAAAATCATGATTGGTTCCAATAACTACTTAGGACTAGCTCAAGATCCTCGTGTTATTGAAGCAGCTTGTGAGGCAACGCGTCGCTTTGGAGCTGGCTGTACTGGTTCTCGTCTGCTCAATGGAACCATCCGCTTGCATGAGGAACTTGAAGCACAACTCGCTGATTTTCTACAGCGTGAAGCAGTTCTTCTCTTCTCTACAGGATTTTTTGCTAATCAAGGAGCTTTAACTGCTCTTCTGGAAGCAGAGGATGCTATTCTCTGTGATCGAGAAAACCATGCAAGTATTATTGAAGGATGTCAAACTTCCGTGGCACGCTTGATCCCTTATCGTCACAATTCCGCCATGGCTCTTCGTAATCGTCTTAAACGTTTACCGGAAGAGTCAGGAAAGCTTGTTATTATGGATGGTGTTTTCAGCATGTCAGGAGATATTGCTGATCTTCCTGCTCTTCTGCCAATCGCCAAGGAATATGGTGCCATCACTTACGTTGACGAAGCACATTCGTTAGGAGTACTCGGACCTCAAGGTCGTGGTACTGCTCATCATTTTGGAATTAATGATGAAGTAGAAATCATGATGGGAACTTTTTCGAAATCACTTGGCTCCATGGGTGGCTTCATTGCTGGTTCTCAGGAGATGATTGAATTTCTCAAGCACAAAGCTCGCTGTTTTATTTTCACCGCTGCCCTAGCACCTGCTGTGGTAGGTGGTGTACTCAAAGCGTTAGAGCTCATGCGCCAAGAGCCAGAGCGTATCGAGCAACTCTGGATGAATACCCATAAAATGCATGCTGGATTCAAATCTATTGGATTTAATATTGGTTCCACACAGACTCCCATTGTGCCTATTCTCATTGGAAGTGAAGCAAAGGCATTTACCTTCTCACAACGACTTTTTGAGGAAGGAATTTTTGCTACTCCCGCTATTTATCCTGCTGTACGCTATGGAGAGGCTATTGTACGCACTAGCTTCATGTCGACACACACTGAGAATGATCTTAATTTTATTTTAGAAGTTTTTGAAAAATTAGCCCGTGAACTAGGAACCTTTGATGATCCCGTCTACACCGAACCAGGCCGCCGTCGCAACGTTTTCGATTTTGCCTTGCCAGAGCAAGAGCGAGTTTCATCGCTTCGAGCAGATTCCCGAGTTACTACACTGCAAGAATCCGAACTTTACGCCACCCTTTCCCGGTAGTGTTGTTCAACTGATCCAACCACGTGGGGTCTTCACCCAAGAGCACGGGAAAATTTTTCCCTTGATAGCAACTGCCCATGGAAAACCACTAGGACGTATTGCAGCAATCATCAATCGCTCGCACAACGACTATCATAAAGATCGTGTTGGCTTTTTTGGGTTTTTTGACTCTGTTGATGATCCTCAAGTTGCTAAGGCTCTCTTTGAAAAAGCTGCAGAGATTCTTCGAGCCCATGGCATGACCTCACTAAGGGGGCCCTACAATCCTTCTATTAATGATGATTGTGGCTTACTAACAGAAGGATTTGATACTCCTGCTTTCATTTCCATGCCATGGAATCCTCCTTACTACCGTGAACTCTATGCTGCTGCTGGCTTAGCATCCGTCAGAATACTCTACGCTTGGATGATTCCTCTCCAAGCAGCAACACCCGCTCGTGTTAACAAAATTGTTGATCGGCTTGCTCGACGCTCTCGAGTAACGATTCGTAGCATTAGAATGAATGATCTTGAGCACGAAATGAAGATTCTTCATCGCCTCTATAATGTAACACTAAACCGTAACTGGGGCTTCTATCCCATTTCCCTAGAAGATCTCCGACATGCAGCTAAGGATTTAAAAGCTATCGCGGACCCCAACCTTATTCTCTTCGCTTGCTTAGATGATCAGGAAGTCGCCTTTAGCCTCTCTCTCCCCAATGTCAATGAGCTTTTTCATGCAGCGCGTCCTCGCCGAGGTCTATTGCGATTCTTAGAAATAGCTCTACGAATCCAAATTCAACGCCCTAAGAGTGCTCGTCTGTGTGTTCTTGGAGTCGATCCAGAACATCAAAATAAAGGATTGAGTGCTCTTCTCTTCTATGAAGCCTATGTTCGAACTAAAGCTCGTTATGAGCGTTCTGAAGTTTCTTGGGTGGAAGCTAATAATGTTGAGATCTTGGAGGGGGCCCAGCTCATGGGTGGCTATCAGGATAAGACTTACGAAATTTTTGAAAAAACAATCGGAGAAATTTGCTCTCCTACTTAAGAGTCAGAGCATGGAGGGCACGCCAGCTCTTAGCTCTTGAGCAGATCTTCTCTTCTCTACTTACGCATTGATGAAGCTCCTTATTACTGGTTCTACAGGTTTTCTAGGACGACATCTCCTGCTCCAGGCTCTCAACGATAGAACATTCTCAACGATTATTCTTCCAGTTCGTAATCCAGAAAAACTTCAGCAGCAGCTGCGCCAAGATAGCATTCCTCCTCAAGATCATCGTCTTCTCCCCTGCCCTGTTGTTGAGAATCGATGGCTCTTGCCTCCTCTTGCTCAAGAAACGGAGGTGGTCATCCATGCTGCAGGACTCCTCTTTGCTCGACATCGAGCTGATTATTTTCAGAGCAATGTGAAGAGTACACTTCACCTTCTAGAAGCTCTTCCCGAAAAATCTCGCTTTCTTGCTCTCTCCTCTCAATCGGCTGCTGGGCCAACCAGAGAGCCAAAGCAGATACTTCGGGAGCAAGATCTTCCTGCACCCATCACTTGGTATGGAGAATCTAAACTTGCTATGGAGAAAGAGCTACTAGCACGCCTGCCAGAGCGACTTCTCCTGCTTCGTCCCCCCATGATTCTTGGGCCTGGTGATCGTGCTATTCTTCCTCTTCTCAAAATGGCAAACTCCTCTCTACGTGTGAAGCCAGGTTTCTTTAAAAAAGAATATAGTTGGATAGCTGTGGATGATTTATGTCGTGCTCTTCTGCTTGCTGCTAAGCAAGAGTGGAGGAAGCTCTCAGGGCAGCTCTATTTTGTAGCAAATCAAAAGAGCATAACTGACTTAGAACTCTTAGAAACAACGGCAGCTCTTCTCAAGAGTCCTGGAGTTACATTGCGGCTACCTCATTTCATCATCAAGTTCTTATCAATGATTCTGGATCAAATTCCAGCACTCCAAGATGCCTATCCTAGCCTTGGGCGCGATCGCGTTAAAGAAATGTTGGAGCAGCGCTGGGTTGTTGATGGAAGTGCTTTTGAGAAAGACTTCTCTTGGATTGCCACTAAATCACTTCCCCAAGTCCTTGAAGAAATCATTCTTAATACTGACTCTTTTAAAAAAAGAGTTTCTCTCTAAAGTGTTTTAAATAAAGTTGTAGCCGGATGCAGTGCCAGAAACGAGAAGTGCTCCAAGAGAGGTGCCAGGAGAGGATTTTTAAACCCTCTAGTGAGCTCGTAGCGAATTGACGCTCGTGAGAATACCAGCAATCATGGAGTAGGCCACCAAACCGACAAAAAGAGCAACGAGCAAAATTACTGCTGGTTGAATAAGGGTAGTAAGATAGCCAATTTTGGAAGAGAGTTCACGATCATATCGTTGTGCAGCACGACTGAGCGCTCCTGCAATATCTCCAGTCTGCTCTCCAACACTCAAAATATCAATGAGCACAGGAGGAAAAAACCCAACCTTTCTCATCGACCTCTCCAAACTATAACCTTCACTAACTAGAGCAGCTAACTGAGCAAGAAGAGAACGCAGGAAAATATTTCCTGTAGCACCATGAAGTAGATGAAGACCATTGAGCATAGGTACTCCATTGGAAACAAGAGTGGATAAAGTTTGTAAGATTTCAGCAAAAAATTTTGTTCTCAGGACGGGACCAAGTACTGGAATCTCAAGGAGGAAGTGATGCCACCATGCTTTTCCGGAGGGAGTTTCCACTATCATACGAAGTCCTAGAAATGAAGCTCCTAGAGCGGCAATAATAGCCCACCACCAATGAGCAGAGAATTCACTAATAGCAATGAGGGCTCTAGTAATGAGTGGAAGTTTCTGGCCTGATTTTCCAAGAAGCACAGAGAGCTGAGGAACTAAAAAGGTCAGGAAAATAAACATCAGCACAATAGCAGAAGCAAAAACAATACTTGGATAGACAAGTGAAGAGGTGACCTTCTTGCGCAGTTCCTCCATCATTTCTAAGTGAGCACATTGACGCTTCAAAATTTTTGGTAGCGCGCCACTAGCCTCCCCTGCTGCTACTAGATTGCAGTAGAGTGGATCAAAAGACTCTCCACATTCACGAAGCGCCTTAGAAAAACTGACTCCTTCGCGAACACGGGCTCGCAGAAGAGCAGCAGCAACTTTGACAGAAGATTTTTCTTGACGCTCCTCGATGACCCTAAGCGCTCCTTCGAGCTGTAATCCTGCTTCTAAGAGTTCAGCAAGTTCTTCGGTAAAGAAAAGAAGCTCCGGCGTACTAAGGCGCTTTTGCGTCCAAGAAGCAGAGTTTGACATAGCAAGTCTCCCTTTTGAACGAGAGGATGGAGCCCCAAGAGATACCTCTCCTTGAAGTGATTGAGGCTGGAGGCCCCGCATGCGAAGTAATCGATAAGCTTCACTTTGTGAAGTTGCCTCTAGATCACCAGTCATCTTTTTTCCAGAGGAATCAAACGCTTGAAAATGAAAAGAGGGCATGATCGCGTTGTTATTACTTACACTCGATGAGTCTTCCTCACCTTAGAGGGAGAATACTATTGGAGAATATTTGGGAGAATATTTTGAAATGTAGAAATTTTTTTCTTAAAACAGTCTCCAAATCTTAAGTTTCTGATAAAAACTATTTCAAAGAAGTTTTCCTCTTGGGTTGGGAGGGACTCGAACCCTCAACCAATGCCTTAAAAGGGCACTGCTCTACCATTGAGCTACCAACCCTGAAAAAACAAGAGTAAAGAGAGTAGCAGACGCTCCAAAAAAGTAAAGGAGGATTGAGATGAAGAAGAAAAGAGGATTGAGTCCAAAATTCTTCTCCAGCTCTCTTTTTTCTTTCTTAGAGTTCTTGGAGGGCTTTTTGAACTTCGGCAGCAGCACCACTCGTCGCTGCCTTTAGGGAAGACCAAACAATTTTTCCATCCTTAATAAGAAAAGATTGGCGACTGGTCAGACCAACGATGGGAATGATTGTTACCCCAAAAGCTTTTGCAACGTGACCATCTGTGTCCGCTATTAGCGTGAAGGGAAGATGATGCTTCTGCTGAAAATCTTTCTGTGCTTGAGGAGTATCTTTGCTAACACCCAAAATTTGGATAGCCTTTCCATGACGATCGCGAAGCTCCTGGTAGGAATCCCTCAGAGAACAAGCTTCTGCAGTGCATCCTGGAGTGTCAGCCTTAGGATAAAAATAAACAAGTGTGAGGCCTTGAGCATAGACTTCAGGGAAAGAAACCAAGGCTCCATCTTGATTAGGAGCAGTGATTTTAGGAGCAAGATCTCCAGGAGAGAGTGGCTGAGCAGCAAATCCAAACGTTGTCATAAGTAAAAAAAAGAGAATTGATCGTTTCATTGTATAGTTCAAATTAGTTAGAAATTAAAATTTTTTCTTTTTTTCTATTGAAGAAGAAAAATTTCAACCATTTCACCCCAAAATTCTTCAGAGCGACAAGACTCCAAGAAACCAGAGAAAGTTATCTCTACTCCACAGTGGCTGCAATACAATAAAATTTCTCTACTTTCCTTAGGCCTCTATTTTTTCACAACAGTAGTGATCACAACGGTAGAGTACTGCTTTCTCTCCTTCTAATTTCATTTTTTCTAGAACATGATTCCTCTTCTCTAGCCATTGCTCACGAGCATCTCCTTGCAGTAAGATAATCGACTGATCTGGGTGAAATCCTTTTCTTACTTCTGAGAGGAGAACTTGTGTGCTAGACCAAGAAGACTTTCCAACAATGACTAACTGGCGTGGCACTCTAAGCGAGTACCAGAGAGCTAGAAGCAACTGTGGAACTGCCAGGGGAGCCTTCTCTAAAATTGAAGTAAATTGATGAAAAATTTTTGTTGCTCTCTCGGCAGCTGAAATATCCTCAAAAAGGTGAGAGAAGCGAAGGAGATTAAGAGCTGCTATTGAGTTAGCCGAGGGTTCAGCTCCATCATCTTCTTCTTTAAGTCGTAAAAAAAGATAAGGATCGTCTTCTGAACTATTAAAATAGCCACCATGCTTCCCATCCCAGAATAACTCATTCATGGTTTGCTGAAGTTCCTCTGCCCATTGCAGCCAGAAAAGATCAAAGGTTGCTTCATAAAGATCGAGGAGCCCCTGAATCAAAAAAGCATAATCTTCAGCAAAAGCTTTCACAGTTCTACTACCCTTATAGTAGCTGCGATAGAGCTCCTTGGAGGATTGATCATAGAGATTTTTATGAATAAAAAAAGCAGCTTCAATCGCTGCATCAAGATAACATTGACTCTTTAGGGTAATACCAGCACGAGCTAGAGCCGTGATCATGAGAGCATTCCAAGCTACTAAAATTTTTTCATCACGATGGGGAGGCTGACGCTTTGCACGTGCTTGATAAAGTTTCCTAGAGGCAGCGTGGAGATGCTTTTCATCAACTTGAGTGAGCTTCTTCTCTTCCTTCATAAATAAAATATTCTTCCCAGCCATCTCTCCATGCGGATCATAGCTGGGGTCAATATTTCCTTTTTCTTGAAGATGATAGTAGCTAGTAGCAGCACGATACTCTTGGTTGGATAAGAGTTCTTTTATTTCTTCAGCAAACCATAAATAGTAAGCGCCTTCACGTTTTTGACCATCCACATCCTCACTATCGGCATCTTGAGCAGAGTAAAAACCACCTTCAGCTGCTCTCATCATTTCCAGTACATAATGGAGGGTGCTATGGACGACCTGAGCATATTTTTTCTCCTCAGTAAGCTCGTATGCTTCAAGGTAAGCCATGGCAAGCTGTGCTTGATCATAGAGCATTTTCTCAAAATGAGGAATGGTCCAAGTACGATCTACTGAGTAACGATGAAAGCCACCTCCAAGCTGATCGTGTATCCCTCCTACAGCCATTTTCTCAAGCGTGAGTAGTACCATACTGCGAGCTTTTTCTGCGGAAAAATCATGACGCTGATGAGCATAACGTAATAAAAAGAAGAGGAGCGAAGGTCTTGGAAACTTTGGAGCTAAAGTAAATCCTCCATAATCTTCATCAAAGTGCTTAGAGAATATTTCTAAAGCATTTTCTAAAATAAATTCCTTTTTAAAACTGGGAGAACTCTCCTCTCTTTTCATGCTGTACTCAAGCGCTTGCATGGAACGTAGAACCTGAATTTCAATTTCCTCCGGATGTTCCTCCCAAAGCTGGATCAGTTGTATGAGTACGGAAGGAAATCCAATCTGATTAGTAGTATTGGTAGGTGGAAAATAGGTTCCTCCAAAAAATGGCTTCAGCTCTGGAGTCAACCAGACACTCAAGGGCCAACCTCCTCTACCTGTTAATAGCTGAACATATCGCATATAGAGACGATCAACATCAGGGCGTTCTTCACGATCAACTTTAATAGCAATGAAATGAGCGTTGAGCAGAGCAGCGATGGCCTCATTTTCAAAAGATTCATCAGCCATAACATGACACCAATGACACGTGGAATAACCAATGGACAAAAAAATCGGCTTTCTCTCCTCCCTCGCCCTTCTAAAAGCTTCCTCACCCCAAGGATACCATGCGACAGGATGAGAAGCATGCTCGAGCAAATAGGGTGAAGCAGTAGTAGCAAGATGATTCATACCTCTGCTGGAGAAGATGCCCTAGGCAATGGCAGGCCAAACTTTCTATACACCTTAGAAGTAGCCATACGACCCTGTGGAGTCCGCTGAAGATATCCTTGCATGATCAAATAGGGTTCATGAACCTCTTCGAGTGTTCCTGGCTCCTCGCCTACAGCAACTGCTAAAGAGTGGAGACCAACAGGGCCACCTGCAAATTTGTGCACAATAGCTTCCAAAATACGATGATCCATTTCATCAAATCCTTCTTCATCAATATCAAGCATGGAGAGTGCTTGAGCAGCTGACTCTTGATTGATCACTCCTTGAGCACGTACCTGAGCAAAATCACGCACCCAACGAAGTAAGTTATTAGCAATACGAGGCGTTCCACGAGCTCGACGAGCAATTTCTAAGCCTCCAGCATCATCAATGGTCACCTTGAGCAAACGTGCTGCTCGCATCACAATATTTTTTAGTTCAGCAGCTTCATAATAATCGAGGCGACAATTCATCCCAAAACGAGAGCGAAGAGGAGAGCTAATCATTCCAGCACGTGTCGTAGCACCAATGAGAGTAAAGCGAGCGAGATTAAGACGGACACTCCGAGCGTTAGGACCTTGATCAATCATGATATCCACACAAAAGTCTTCCATAGCTGGATAAAGATATTCTTCGATAGCTGGTTGAAGACGATGAATCTCATCAATGAATAAAATACCGCCTCGAGGCATGGTGGTGAGCAGACCAGCAAGATCACCAGCTTTTTCAATGGCAGGCCCGCTTGTTGTCTTCACTTCTACACCCATAGCGTTACCCAAAATGTAAGCCAATGTTGTCTTACCAAGTCCTGGAGGACCACTCAGCAAAATGTGTTGCAGTGTATCTCCCCGCCCAGAAGCTGCCTCTACTAAAAGTTGTAAGCGCTCGATGGTACGAGTCTGACCAGCAAACTCACTAAAGAAAGGTGGCCGCAGTGAAACATCAAAAAGGGTATCTTCAGATTCTGACTTAAGATGGAGCTTAAGATCAGGATTTTGGCTAGAGTTGAGAGGAGATGCTTGATGTTCAGAAGTCATAGGAATAGAAAGTTTAGTATCTAATCATAGGCTCAACGATACAGATTTATGTAGCAAAAGAGGAGAAGTTGCTCCCAGAGAGAACCTGCTTGAGCCAATTTCCATAGTCGCTATCAAGAGCAGCAGCCTCCAAGGCAATGATTTCAGGAACTTCATAGGGATGAAGCTCTTTGAGCCGTTCCATGCACTGATTCAAAAGAGGAGTAGAGGTTTTGAGAAAAACAACGACTTCAGCAGTTTCCTCTAATTGATCTTTCCATAAATAGAGAGAATAGGCGCTTGGAAGAAGTGTTCCACAAGCAATCAAGCGCTCCTTCAGTAAGGTACGTAGCGTGAGAAGAGCTTCTTCTTTGTTAGCAAAGGAAGTAAAGAGAAGATGTAACGAGGTCCTCACCTCCCCAGTATAATTAATTCCTAAATCAAGGAAAGAGCGACTTTTGGGCTCAAGGATTATAGGAAGAGCTTTCAAAAAACTCTTAGTAAATCAATGATGAAGGAGAAAACGTCAAATAAGTATCCGCTATTGGTGATCCAATCCATGAGAAAGGAGATCACCGTAAGAAAGAGCGCTAGAGAAAAAGAAACTTCTGCTGAAAAAAAGAGTGCTAAGAGAGGAATATCTGTGAGGAGAAGCCCAAAAACTTCAGCTCCTAGAAGAATCAAAAGAGCACTAGCAAGTGCTTCTCCAACGATGAGTAGGAGCATGGCTAAATCGATAAAAAATAAGCTCCACTGAATGATTGTTTCTAAAGAAGGAAGAGTAACTTGCTTCTTATCTACTTTTTGAGAGCTTCCTCCTTGTTCTAAGGAATTGCCTGCTGGGAGAGGAGTCAACTCTTTTTCTAAGAGGGTTCTTACAATACGAAATCCGGTATGATCATCTCCCAGTGCTTCTGCAATACTCTGATACTTCTGAGCAGGAGCAGTCCGCTTAGCAGCCTCTGAGGAAAAAGATGCCCAGGAGCTACCACGAGCAAGAGGAAGAAATTCTTGAAAATGGTTTTTCTCCAGATTCATCATCCACTCAACAACACTACTTCCCATGTCTCTATTACCATAAGCTCCTTGAGTTTGATCAAAAAAATTCACTGGCTTCAGGAGATTTATTTCATCAGTAGTCTCAATATTCGAATAAGGCACTTCTCCGTCATCAATCATATTGCTAGGGTCACCATGGTTAGGAGGAGTTTCGTGCTGGGTTGGATAAAGCCAGTAGTGTCCATAAAGTCCACCTCCTTGATAATAGGCCGCTTTGAACCATTGATCTTCGGTAGGCAAACAATAGAGAGCATCTTCACTAAGATAAACTCTCTCTTCCTCCTCAGTGGAGAGGAAATAATAAGCTCCATACTCGGTACTCACGATAGCGTCATGGCCTTCATACTGCTCACTGGGTTGATGATTTTGATACCAGTTGCAAAATCTCAGAGCACTCTGATAGCTCACATAGGTTATTGGAAGAAGTTCTCTACCCGTAATCGGACGATAATGATAAGATCCATCATTCTTACGACTATATTCAAGAGAAGCAACATGAGGATCATCACTCATTCTTGGATTGTAGAGACCATGAGGATCTTCCCTAGAAGCAACAGCATTGAGAAAAACAGCCCATTGAGCCGCAGTGATAGGATATTTGCCGATTTGATAGGGAGCCCCAACAGCACCTAGATTTGTGATTTCATCAGCAGCATTATTGATATCTCCCACAGAGGTAAACTCAATAGGCATTGATCGTAGCTCCTCGGAGCTTGAGGGAAGGCGTGACTGAGCTTTAGTAGATTCGCGCATCAGTCCTAGAAGTAGTAATAGAAAACTAGGAATGATACCTCTTAAGAGTCCCTTCTTCATTGAGCATCGTGATGATTACTGCAACTACGGACTGCAGTAGAGCATTGATTAATCCTGAAGTATGAGCTTTCTCGCTGCTCTTGGAGCATCTGAGAGAACATCTCTTCTTTGAGAATAGAAACTCCTAACTTCTGCGCTTGCAGAAGCTTGCTACCAGGATTCTCACCAGTTAGTAAGTATGTTGTCCTACTGCTAATACTCGAATTGACTTTTCCGCCAGCAGAGCGAATTGCCGCTACAACCTTATCACGAGGTTGACTCAACGTTCCAGTAATAACCCAGAGCGTTCCTTCTAATAGCCCTTCTGATGAAAGAAGATGAGGGTCAATCTCTCCAAACTGAACTCCTAGTTGACGCAATTGCTCAATCATTTTTTTTACTCCAGGTTGACTAAAGTAATGATGAATACTCTGAGCCATCATTTCACCAATTTCTTCTACTGCAGTAAGCTCCTGGAGAGATGCAGTCATGATTTTATCTAACGTCGAAAACTCTCCTGCAAGTTTTTGAGCTGCTCTACGGCCTATATGAGGAATGCCAAGAGCTACAAGTAAGCGCCAGAGGGGGCGCGAGCGGCTCTGATCAATGGAACGGAGGAGATTCGTAGCACTCTTCTCTCCGAAACGCTCAAGAGAAAGAAGTTGTTCGGAACGCAAAACATAAAGATCAGCGACACTCCTGAGCAATCCACATTTTAGAAGCTGAGCCACCAAAGCCTCTCCTAGTCCAGCAATATTCATTGCCTGGCGACTTGCAAAATATTCAATACGCCGTTGTAGTTGCTGCGGACAATGCTCATTGATACAGCGCAGAGCAACTTCTCCTTCATATTGAACCACTGGTTGATGGCAAGAGGGACATATGGTTGGCATTTGAAATTCTTTTTCCTGCCCGCTTCTCTTTTCATAGCAGACAGCAGTTACTACAGGAATGACTTCCCCAGCTTTTTCAATGAGGACATAGTCACCAACACGAAAATCTCTACGTTTGATTTCTTCTTGATTATGCAGCGTTGCTCGAGAAATTTTACTGCCTGCTAGAGAGACCGGTTCCAATTCCGCTACAGGCGTTAAGATTCCTGAGCGTCCGACTTGAATGGTAATACCAAGAAGGCGCGTTTGAGCCTCTTGCGCTCTATATTTAAAAGCAATAGCCCAACGAGGGGCTTTGCTCGTGGAACCTAAACGTTGACGTTGGTTCAATAAGTTAACCTTAATGACAGCTCCATCAGTTTGAAACGTATAGTCCTCTCGAACATTCCCCAGACACTTAATTGCTTCTAGCACTTCTTCTTCACTGCTAGCATATTGGATGCTTCTATGTGTTGGTAGCCCCCAATCTTTGAGTTGCTTAATAAGTTCCACTTGTGTCCTCAGAGTGATTCCTTCCAATGCTCCAAAACCATAAAAGATAGCTTCTAAGTGACGCTCTTTCACTATTTCTGGATCCAATTGTTTCAGTGATCCAGCAGCAGCATTACGAGGATTAGCAAAGAGAGTTAATCCTACTTCCTCTCGCTGGGCATTGAGTTGAAGAAACTTTTTCTTTGAAAGATAAATTTCCCCTCTCACTTCCAGGAGTGAGGGTAGAGGTCCCTCTAATTTTTTAGGAATAGTAGAAATCATCTTGATGTTCGCTGTAACATCATCTCCCCGGCTACCATCTCCCCGAGTAAGGCCACGCACAAGCACTCCATGTTCATAGAGCAAAGAAATGGCGACTCCATCAATTTTTGGTTCAATGGTGAAGGATATTTTTTCTTCGGGTAGTAACTTCTCAAGTCGTTTGATGAAATGACGCACTTCATCCTCAGAATAAGTATTCTCCAAACTTTGCATGGGAACACGGTGAGAAGCTCTTTGAAATCCTTCAGCACGTTCCAGGAGACGTTGTGTAGGAGAATCCTCAGTACAAAGGGAGGGGTGTGCTCTCTCTAAGCCTAAGAGCTCACTGTAGAGCTGATCGTACTGATAATCCGAAATTGCAGGTGCTGCGTGGTTGTAGTAGCGTTGATCATGATCTTGAATCTGACGCCGCAGCCCCATCACATGTTCCTTGAGTTCTGGAGAGATCTCCTCTTTTTTTGAAAAATCTGGAAAGAGGAGAGATTGTTGCTCATTCATAGGAAAAATTTCTGGAAGATATCATACACTATCTTGTTCCATCACTTCAGAGATTTCTATCTTAGATAGAGCTTAGAGAGTCCTTTCTCCTTGAATTAAATCTTCCCACCTCTGGCGACGACGAATGACTTTTGCAGTGTTCCCATCAAGGAGAATTTCGGGGGGAAGAGGTCGTGCATTATAATTGGATCCCATGACCATTCCATAAGCTCCAACACTGAGGATAGCAAGCTTATCTCCAGCGTGAAGAGGTGGAAGCAAACGATCACGAGCAAAAAAATCACCACTTTCACAAACAGGCCCGACAACATCTACTTTTTCAAAAAGTGATTCTTCCTGCTCTCTACTCTTCGCTTTAAGCGGCTTGATATCATGATGGCCTTGGTAGAGAGCAGGGCGAATGAGATCATTCATTCCTGCATCAACAATGAGAAAATTTTTCTCAGAAGTCTCTTTTCGATAGAGTACTTGCGTGAGCAAAACTCCAGCATTTCCGACTAAAAAACGCCCCGGCTCAAAGAAAATAGGTAATCTCAGTGCTTTTAATGGCCTCAGAAGAGCATGAGCATAGGCTTTAAGAAAAGAATTCTCTTGCTCCTCCAAGCTTTGAGCATTCTTCTCTAAAACTCCTTCATAGAGAATTCCAAGGCCACCACCAATACTAAAAAATTCCAACCCATAGCGCTGATGGATTTTCATAACCAGTGGCGCTAACTTCTCGATAGCTTCTAAGAAAGGGGTAGCGGTGAGGATTTGTGAACCAATATGAGTTTGTATACCACGGATTGCAAGGTGAGGAAGAGCTGCTACTTTTGCATAAATTTCCTCAATACGATGAAACGCAATGCCAAATTTATTTTTATTCTTCCCAGTGGAAATATAATGATGCGTTGGAGTATCAACATCAGGATTAACTCGTAGAGCAATTGGAGCCTTTAATCCACGCCTTTTAGCAATATCGTTGATGAGCTCTAACTCTTCTTCCGATTCGATATTGAAAGAATAAATTCCTTCATCGAGCGCATACTCAATTTCATGAGACATTTTACCCACTCCAGCAAACGTGCATTGAGCTGCTTTTCCACCAGCGCGCAACACTTTGAAGAGCTCGCCAGCAGAAACAATATCAAACCAAGCTCCTTCTTCTTGGAGCAACCGAAGGATAGTAAGATTGCTATT
The DNA here is from genome assembly GCA_021849805.1 of bacterium. Lineage (GTDB taxonomy): Bacteria > Verrucomicrobiota > Verrucomicrobiia > Chthoniobacterales > UBA6821 > CAIWMF01. Next base: position 85,590 of record JAJZSL010000001.1, on the reverse strand, counting down.
GGCTTTTACTGCATAACAGATGCGATAATTCTCGAGGGGAGCAAAAGCATGATTTAACTCTCGAAAATGGTCTCGAATACTTCTTGCAGAATAAACATAGGCAGGCGTGCCAACCTCTTTCAATAAGGATTCCAGATTGATCCCTTCTCCATGAAGGACGTTATTGAGATAATGAAAGGAAAACATAGAGAAAGACTCTGGAGAATAGGCAATAGAAATTATATGCACTAAACTAGAGGAAAACAATGAGACCTGCAAAGAAACTGAACTCTTGCGCCTATATCGATCAAAAAATATTCTTAATCATCATGGAACTCCTGGAGGCCACTAGGAGAGAGGCTTTTCAAGACATAGAAAAAGAGAACCATGCTACCGGCAGGGAAATCAATGCTTGCTCTTGAAGAATTTATCATGAGTACTACTTAGTTGAGTCAGTAATAAAAAATAAAATGATTCTTCCTCAGAGAAGATATAATGACTGAAATATGACTCCTCCTCTTCAAACCATCCTAGCTCTCCTCCTTGTTTTTATAACAGCCGCTACCCTAGCTTGGAGCTGGTGGCAGAAGAGACAACAAGATGGCTGTGGCGATAATTGTGGATGTCATTTTGGCAAGAAAAAGAACTCTTTTCTTCAAAAATTGAGAGTGTCTAAAAAGCACTTCAATTCGACAAAAAAAGAGCAAGAGCAGGACTAATTTATCGTGAATAGCTCCTTCTGCCTTGTTGAGCTTCCTATCTCTCTCTCTTATTTCTTCAAAAAGGAAGTCCAGGAATCCCTAGACCAGCAGTAAGTTTTCCCATTTCCGACTCGCTCAGTTTTTTAGCATCAGCAACGGCTTGACGTACAGCGCTAAGAACTAAGTCCTCTAAGATCTCCACGTCATCAGGAGTCACAACTTCTGGAGCAATCTTCAGGGAGAGAATTTCGCCCGTACCGTTGACAGTAACGGTTACACGACCACCTCCTGAAGTAGCTTCTAGGGTCCGCTCTGCAAGATCTTCTTGAATCTTGGCCATCTTTTTTTGTGCTGCCGAAGCAGCCTGCATCATTTTTGCAATATTCATTATTGAGGTAACAGTTTTTTAATTTTTGGAATCAGCTCTACTCGATTCTCATCATTAAGAAGAGCAGAGACCATGACAACAAGATGCGCACCAGCATCAATGACTTGAGGTAAGGTTCTCAGATTAATCCCACCAATACAAAAAAGAGGAAAATCAACCATGGACTGAGCTGCTGCAATGTTAGTAAGACCAATAGAAGGAGCATCTGGCTTTGTGGGAGTAGGAAAAAGTGGTCCAAAGCCGATATAATCAGGTTGCTGAGCTATTGATTGTTGAACTTGCTCTAAGGAATGTGTTGAAAGACCAAGGATTGCTTCTTCTCCTACTAGAGCACGAGCTTCTTGGAGACTCATATCCTCTTGACCAACATGCGCTCCTTGTGCTCCGACAATCTTGACCAAATCGGGATAATCATTAAGAAGCAGTGGAATACCAGCTGCCCTTGTGAAAGGAAGAATCGCTCTTCCCATAGCAATGATTTCTTCTTTTGTAGAATGCTTCGCTCTGAGTTGCAGTAGATCAATCCCTCCTTGGAGCAACTGCTCTACCACTTTGGTCATAGCATCAAAAGTCAGATAAGTTGTATCCAAGATGCCATAAACGCGTGCCGCTTGAAGTTTTATTTGAAGTTTTAGAGAAGCCATTTTAATGAAAAATTGGATCGAGAATAAGTGGACTAAAAGGAAGAGCTTTCGAGAAGGGTTTTTATTTATTGATAAGAAGTGTTGCAACGACAGGAAAATTTTTTGCAATCTCCCATGGTGATTGAACACCACTATCTTGGATACCAGCTGAAAATTATCATCAAAATAAATGAAAGAGCAAAGCAATATCGAAGAAGCGAATCCTCATTTGGCTTTTAGCTATTATAACAGTTGTTTTGCTGATGGTGCTGGATCTCAGCTCCAGCGAATCTATGGAATCTACGCTCTTGCTCGTTTTCTAGGTGCTTCCTACATCCACACCCCACTACAAAAAATTTTTTATCATGGTTTTCATTCGATTGAAACAAATCAGGATGATGTACACCTTGTTGAACGCTACAATGAGCTCTTTGTCATCCCTTCGGATCAACCACTTTCCAAGTATGCCAAAATTCACTATCTCTTTCGGCTCAAAAATGATTTCTCCTTCCTACATTCTTTAAAAGAACAACTAATCAAAAGTCGCAACTTTGTTTTACTTTCGATCGGGTGTCCTTTTTTCTTGGTGAATCAACAACCTGAAATGATTCATCATATCAAAAAGGTCACTCCCTTTGAGCGCACTCCTTCCTCGATTTTTAAAATAGTACTTCATGTGCGTCGCGGGGATCTCTTGATTTCACCAGAAAAAAATCGCCTCCTTCCCAATTCTTATTACATCAACCTAAATTTACAAATTATTGATGTCCTCCGTTCACTGAAGATACCTTTTACTTGTGAGCTTCACACAGAAATTCCTTCCAAAACTTTGCTGGTGACTGCTGAACATCATTCCATGAAGCATCGACTCGAAGAACAAGTGCTCATCACTCCTGAGAGTCAACACATGGAGGAATTTGCAACAATCCCTCATTTAACAATACACAACAATGATGATCCGCTAGCAGCACTCCGCTCCTTTGCCACTGCCGATCTCTTCATCATGAGTCGCTCCTCATTTAGTTACTTAGGCGCAATGCTCAACAAAAAAGGGATCATTGTCTATCATCCCTTCTGGTGTGCTACTCCTCTAGAATGGCTAGATGCCACGCATCAACCCTCTTTTCATGAAAGGCTCATTATGGCCTGTGAAAAATGGAAGAACCAACAAAAAGCCCCATGGAGCATTTGATCCTCAGTTACGATAATGAATCTCGAATTCTTGATGGTGCTGGTTCTCAACTCCAGCGCATTTATGGAGTGTATGCGCTTTCTCGATTTCTAGGTGCTTCCTATATTCACACACCACTGAAGTCTATTCCTTATCAAGGACTCTTGAGTCTTGAAAGAAACCAATTAGATCCTGATCTTGTGAACAGCTATAACAAACTCTTGAGCATTCCCTCAGATGGAGCTATTCCCGAGCAAGCCAGCGTGCATCATGTTTTCAATATCACTGCAGATATTGGATTTCTATGGTCTTTACGAGAAGAATTAAAAAAGAAAAAGAAATATCTCTTACTCAAAATGGATATGCCTTTTTCCATCGTGAATCAGCATCCGCAAATGATTCATCATGCTAAGAGTGTTACTCCCTTTCAAACAAACCTCGCTCTTCCCTTGAAAATTGTCATTCACGTTCGTCGAGGGGATCTCTTAATCTCACCTGAAGGAAATCGGATACTTCCTAATTCCTATTACATCAACCTCACCTTACGAATTATTCAGTTACTTCATAAACATCACCTCCCTTTCTCTTGTGAACTTCATACAGAAACTCCCACTCAGACTTTTGTAGTAACTTCAGAAAATAGAGGAATGCAAACCATGAGAGAGAGAGTGAAGAATCCCGTAACACTTGATAGAGAAGAAAATTTTCTTCAAGAATTTGATCTTATTCCCCATTTAAAGAAATATAACAACCATGACTCCATAGAAACATTGCGCTCCTTTGCTACTGCTGATCTCTTGATCATGAGCCGATCTACTTTCAGCTATCTAGGGGCCATGCTCAACAAGGAAGGAATCATTATTTACCATCCTTTTTGGTTTGCAACTCCCATCGAGTGGATCGATGGGACGCACCATCAATCCTTTGAGGAACGACTTGAGAGAGATCTCCTACGCTGGAAACAAGCAAGAGAAAGTAAAAGGCATCACTACTGAGGTAGCAAATGAGTGACCATGGCTTTCTCTTCCCTCAATTCTTCGATCGTAGTTTTAATTTTCTGTTTTGCAAAAGCACTCAAAGGAATTTCTGGAACAATGGAGAGATGCTTGCCATCTGAGCGAGTAGGAAAAGAGGAAATTAATCCTGGATCAATCCCATAGCTCCCATCAGAGCAGAGAGAAACACTGTGCCATTGATTTTCTGCAGTGACCTCAATAATGGAGCGAACAGTTTCAATGGCTGCATTAGCTGCGGAGAGAGCTGATGAGAGCCCCCGAGCTGCAATAATAGCTGCACCTCGTTGTTGAACTTGAGTCATAAAATCATTCTCCAACCAAGTACGATCATTGATGACCTCCTCAACAGGTTTACCATCAATACAAGCATGCTCAAAATCAGGATAAAGAGTCGAAGAATGATTCCCCCAAATGGCCATCTTAGTGACATTTCGGGAGTGAGAATGCACTCGATGAGCTAGCAGAGAACGTGCTCGATCCTCATCAAGGCGGCTCATTGCATACCAACGATCCATGGGCACATCAGGAGCATTTTTCATGGCAATGAGGCAATTGGTATTTGCTGGATTACCAAGAACAAGCACACGAATATCAGAAGCGGCATGACGAGCAATCGCTCTTCCTTGATCTACAAAAATCTTGCCATTAATAGAGAGTAAATCTTTACGTTCCATACCAGCTTTGCGAGGAAGACTACCAAGAAGAAAAGCCCAATGAGCGCCTTGGAAGCCAACATGGGGATCCGATGTTATTTCAATGGATTCTACCAAATGAAAAGCAGAATCATGAAGTTCCATAACAACTCCTTGCAGAGGTTTCATTCCAGCCTCAATTTCAATGAGACGCAAGGCAACTCGTTGAGTGGGCCCAAAGAGAGCGCCAGAAGCAATACGCGGGATAAGAGAGTACGCAATATGACCAGCAGCACCAGTAATGGCAATGATGATTGGGGATGTCATGAGGAAGAGTCGAAAAAAAGGAGAAAAGAACGTTGAGTCTACCTCAATTTCTTTTCTCCTTTAATCAAAAGAAAACTTATAAAGAGCTCTTTAAAGCTTTTCCGCAAACAAAACGGACTGTCTTGGATGCCTTAATTTTAATTTGTTCTCCTGTCTTTGGATTAACTCCAAGACGTGCTTTACGATTGACGATCTTGAAAGTCCCAAAGCCAATCAATTGAACATTTTTCTTTTTCTTGATCCCAGTCTTAATGCCTTCAATAACGGCATTCACTGATTTCTCAGCGGAAGCCTTACTGACTTCTTTGCCAAGGAGCTTTTGGACGACTACAACAAGTTCTGCTTTATTCATGAGTTTAGAATGAGTGGTGTTTTAGTATTTAGTGTGAATCCTGCAATGTTACTTAGCAAGAAGCTCCATGGAGATCCCAAAAAAAGCTTCCCTTTGTCAACTCTGATTCTTCTTTTTAAGAAAATTTTTTCCTTGATCTTTTTCTCAGAAGTCCACGAAAAAATATTTTAGACACGTGGAATAGTAATCCCACGCTGCTTCATGTACTTCCCATGGCGATCTGCATAGCTGATATCACAAGGCGAAGTAGATTGGAAAAAAAGAACCTGAGCGAGCCCTTCATTAGCATAAATCCTAGCTGGCAGAGGTGTTGTATTAGAAATTTCGAGTGTTACATGACCTTCCCATGCTGGTTCAAAGGGAGTCACATTCACAATGATACCACAACGTGCATAAGTTGATTTACCGACACAAATGGTAAGAACGTCACGAGGAATTCGAAAATACTCAACACTACGTGCTAGTGCAAAAGAATTGGGAGGAACAATACAAACATCTGTTTTGATATTAATGAAAGAACGATCATCAAAATCTTTGGGATCAACAACCGTATTAAATACATTGGTGAAAACTTTGAACTCATCAGCAACTCTCAAGTCGTATCCGTAACTTGATAATCCATAGCTGATGATTCGTTGCTGGTTAAAAAGACGCATCTGTTGGTCAACGAATGGCTCAATCATTTTTTCTTCCACAGCCATCTTGCGAATCCAGTGATCGGGTTGTAGTGACATAGAGACGTTGATTCTAATAAAGTAGTTTAAGGAACCAAGCTCGAAATCGTTGGAAAATCACTACATTCACTACCCTATTTTGTCGTTACTTTTCTTCTTTGAAAATCTTCAGGATCGATAACATGCAAATCAAAATAGAGATGATCATAACCATGAGGTTGAAAATTATCACTGCTATCAGTTTCTCTTTTCTCAAAATGAAGCGCTCCTTCTCCTTTTTCAGAAGCATCAAAAGAAAATACACTCTGCTTTGTGCACTCTCCATCCCAATATCCTTGAGAATAATTCCAGGAATCAAAGTTGAGAATAGAAAATGGTTGACCGTGTACCCAAAGCACCTCACGAGTTTCCTGGAGCGTTAAGAAATCATGACAAGAGCAAGCAGGATCATCATCAAAAGACCAATCCGTTTTCAGGATTAAATTATTCCAATGAGTTGGATAAACTTCAGGAGCTTCTAACTGAACTTCTAGATGAGCTCCCAGAGGAATTTCAATGATAGGCATTGGCTTGGAAGCAGTCAGATCTGATTGCTCTTTGAATAAACCATCCTCTTGATGAAGCACAATGGAAACTGTTCCCTCGGCTGCTTCTTGAGCAGAGAGAATATGATGCATCAAGCAGAAGGAAACAAGAAGAGATAAACAAAGAAGACGCTGGGGAGAAAAATTTAACATCAAAAGAAGAGAAGAGTTGAGTGAACAACAGAATACGCTACAACACTAAGAAGAGACTATCAGAATCTACTTTTCTGTGCTGTGTGGTTTTTTAATGTTGCGAGCTTACGATGCAATGTACGACGACTAATCCCAAGCTTAGCAGCTGCTTGTGAACGATTCCCGCCACATTCTTCGAGTGCACGATCAATCATCAGCAATGTCACTTTTTCTAAATTCAAAGCTTCTCTGCCAGGAGAATCTCTCTCTTCTACATGGATGGAGGATACATTAGAAATGCTAGCTGGAAGATCACCGGTGGTTAGCTCTTTTCCTTTTCCAAGAACAATAGCATGTTCAATTGCTGCTCGGAGCTCTCTGACATTGCCTGGCCACGAATAGTTCAAGAGCCGTGACATTGCTTCCTTAGAAAAAGAGCGATAGGGCTTCCCATGCTCTTTGGAAAGTTCTCTTAAGAAAGCTTCACCTAGCAATGGAATGTCCTCTTTACGGTCTCGAAGTGGTGGCATCAGAAGAGGAACAACATTCAAACGGAAAAAAAGATCTTCTCGAAACGTTCCCTCTAAGGTCATTTTTTTTAAATCACGATTAGTTGCTGCAATTAAACGGACATCTGTTTTCAAGGTTTGATTCCCTCCCACACGCTCAAAAGTTCTTTCTCCAAGAATACGCAAAATTTTTACTTGAACGCTGGGATCAATTTCACCGATTTCATCTAGAAAAAGAGTTCCTCCACTAGCCTGCTCAAAACGACCAATACGACGTTCTGTAGCTCCCGTGAATGCCCCCTTTTCATGACCGAAGAGTTCACTTTCTAAGAGTTGTGGTGACAAGGAAGCACAGTGAACAGCTACAAAGCGCTCCTTAGCACGCTGACTTAGAGAGTGGATAGCCTTAGCTGCTACTTCTTTTCCTGTCCCACTTTCCCCTTCAATAAGAATCGTTGCTTTAGAAGGAGCTACCTGATGAATAAACTCAAAGACTTTTTTCATGAGAGCAGAGGATCCTATCATTTGATCCAGAGCATATGTTTTTTGAATTTCTGCTTTTAGCTCTCCATTTTCCTTTTCTATGGCCTGCTCACGCAACGCCCTTTTTACAAGCATCTCAAGACGCTCGATATTCACTGGCTTGGTCACAAAATCATAAGCACCTCGACGCATTGCCTCGACAGCACTATCTACAGAGCCATAGGCGGTCATCATAATACAAATAGGTGGCTTTGAAAAAGCCAACGCTTTTTCAATCAGATCAATCCCATTTTCTCCACCTAGTTTTAAATCAGTGATCAAAAGATCAGCAGGATCCGCTTCTAGTGTTGCTAGAGCACCTTCTAAATTAGCAGCAGTAGAAACATCATACTGCTCACTGAAAACCTCCCGAAGACCTTCACGAGTATGTTTTTCATCATCGACAATGAGAAGAGTTTTCTTCATGAAGCAACCTTCATTTTTTTAGCTATTGACCCCGTAATGAGGTGCGTTTCTCTATCTGAGCTAAAATAGATTGAGCTCTTCTCAATAACTCATCATCGGAGAGTGGAGGTTGATGAGAAGAAGCCTTTGATCTGGTTTCCAAGATAGCTTCCTTAAGGATTTTTAAAGCTGTTTCTTCTCTTTGTGGATATTTGGTATCCATGATTTTGGCTACTCTATTCCCCGCACCTGCTATCACCGCGTTATCTTCTTCTTCTCTAATTGTAGCACGGGCTTTACTGAAAACTCCATCAACTGCATTATTCCAAATCTGCTGTTGATTCGGATGATCTGCATAGATAGTCGTGTAAGTCTGATCTTCATTAAGAATCTCTTTGACGCTTTGTTGAGCTTTCTTGAGGACTGAAGGATTATTTTCCTTGATTGCTGAAATGGCCTCATGAAGATCTCTTGCTTCACGGTCAATTTTGTTGTTTGCTATTTGGTCATCTGACTTATTAGCAGAGGGATGCAGATAACTTTTTAGCCTTTGTAAAACGGAATTCCTTTGAGAAGGCCCTTCTTTAATAGAAGGGTTAGTAGTAGGAATTATAGGAATGCTTGTTGCTCCTCCAGGAGGAACATAGGTTCCATGGCTTCCGGTTATATTTTCGATAGTACTATTATTTTGATTATCAAGCGTTCCATGTGATGTTTTTGTATCACGCAGAGGTGATTGTTGTGATCCTAAAAGAGAATCAGTATTATTGAAGTTGATGTCCATAATGTGATAAGTTCTTAAAAGTAGTTCTCATTTTGGCTATTTTAACTATTCTCGTTTTCAAGAAAACAGCAATCAAGAAATCTGAAAATATATTTGTTAGGATTGCCCTCTCTTACGTCAAATTTTTATTTCAGAGGGTAAAGCTTTCCTCTCTTTCAGTAAACTTGGCAAAGCATCTCGATAGCTTCGAAAGTTTGGGACCCATCCTGTTGATTTCAATTTTTCATTAGAAATTCGTTTCGATGTCCAGCCTCGCTTCTTATGAAGATCAGCAGGGCCAATGTTGGGAAGCGGCTTATCAAGTACTTCTGCCATCCAAGCATAAACAGTCCGCTGTGTTGCTGGTGTGTCATCAGTAACATTATAAATTCCAGAAAATTCTCCTTCTGTAAGCAGAAAAAAAAGTGCCCTAGCAGCATCATCGCGATGAATTTGATTGAGGAAGCGATCTCCTCCATTTTCTAGAACAGCAGTTCCATTGAGAAATTTTTCAAGCAGTATGGAGCGTCCAGGACCATATATTCCAGAAAGACGGGCGACTAACCCATTGTAGCGAAGTGCAATTTGTTCTGCTTCCAGCAGAATACGACTTGTTGGACTCTCTGGTAATGTTGGCGATGTTTCATCGACTAGCTCTCCATGAACTTGTCCATAAACAGAAGTGCTGCTGACAAAGAGCACTCTTCTTGGTTTCCATATTTTCAAGACATGGCTGAGCCCATCTCGATAAATAGAAGCATAAGCATCACTTCCACCTCTTCCAGAACTTACAGAATAAATGACAGAAAATTGGGCAGGAAGTTTCTCTAAAAGAAGCTCTAGAGAGGAACAATCGGTAACATCACCATTTAAAATAGAATAACTAGAAGCGGCATTTTCTTCTATAATCTCCTGAGTCCTTGGATGGCGAGTAAGACCAAAAACGGAATATCCATGTGAAGAAAAAAGAGAAGCAACAGCTCTCCCAAGAAATCCACAGCCAAGAACAACAATCGGATTTTTTTCCTTCAACATGGAATCTTCAAAAAATTAATGAAGGTTATAGCGCTGCTTCGCTTTTGCTTTCTTAGCATTTAGCTTTGCTTTGCGCTTGACTCGCTGTACTGGAGTCTCGAAGGCACGAAGACGCCTCACTTCATCAAGAATACCCTCATTATCAAGTTTACTCTTGAGACGCTTGAGGGCACGGTCGATGGGCTCACCTTTACGAACGATAACTTCTGGCATGTAAATTCACCTGCTTTCTTTATAGAAGTGGGAAAGTCTCTGCTGAAGTCCCTATGAAGTCAAGACTCTTCTCGCTCTTTTGAAGTCAAGATTTCTCCACTCCTTCATCAAGATTGAGAATCAAATCGATGACATGATGGATAATTTAACAATAAAAATAGCTATTTCTAATTCTTCTGACTTTGATTTAAAATCGAATGCGATATACTTTTTCCCTTATCTTAGACCTAGAAATTAAATCACTAGATCTATTATTAAAAAGCTCCAACATTTTTTTGGAAAAATCTTTTCTCAAAGCTTCTCCTCTCACTTTTTAGTCCTCTTCCTTCTAAAAATATGTCAACGCCCAATCACCTGCTTCTGGAAACAAATCATTGGACCATTGAACAAAGACCCGATGCAACACTACCGGGTTATCTCTTGATGTGTGCTAAGGAGAGGAGTACTCACCTCTGGGAACTTCCTTCTGCTGCCTTAGAGGAAATGGGACCTCTTTTATCAAACATTCAACAACTCATCATGCAAGTTCTCGCTCCTCGATACCTCCATATTGGGCGCTATGGACACATGAGGGGCCCCTCCTTTCACTTTCATTTTATTCCTATTTATGACTGGGTTATTCAAGGTTTCTTAAAAGATAAGCGCTATGCTAACTTAAAGCAGTTTCAAACTCGCACTGATGGAGCTTTTTCAGAGCGCCAGTTCGATGCTGCAGACATTCAGCTCTATGTTTGGCGTGAGTTTTGTGAAAATCCGATTTCTCCTAAAATTGAAGGTCCCTCTCTTCAAGAAGCTTTCCAGCTACTCAAAATGAATCAGCCAAAGATTTCTTCAGCTTTGTTAACATAAAAAGCTATTTTCTTAGTCTGTTTTAGTGAAAAATTTTTTCATTTTCATTCGTTTTTCACACACCCTCTTTGCTCTTCCCTTTGCGCTTGGTTCGATGATTGTCGCTGCTCATGGATGGCCTGGTTGGTCTCTTTTGGGACTGATCGTAGGTTGTATGGTTTTTGCACGAACAGCAGCCATGAGCTTTAATCGAATCGTTGATTGGGAAATCGATCAGCGAAATCCAAGAACAGCTCACCGTCACCAACTCCTAAAAAAGAGAGAAGCTATTTTTTTCTCTGCTGGGAGTAGTATTCTCTTTTTGATAACCGCATGGAGGATCAATCCTCCTTGTGCTTTTCTTGCGCCAGTTGCTCTGATCATTATTTTCTTCTACTCTCTTACAAAAAGATTTACTCATTTTGCACCATTCTTTTTAGGTTTAGCTTTAGCTATTTCCCCTCTAGGATCTTGGATAGCCGTTCAGGGGACACTATCATTGGCTCCATTGATCTTAGCGCTTGGAGTTCTCTGCTGGGTTGCTGGATTTGACATCATCTACGCTACCCAAGATGAAGACATCGATCGTCAAGAAGGTCTCTACTCTATGGTTGTTCTTCTTGGTGTTACTCGTGCGCTAACATTAGCAAAATGGCTTCATTTTCTACTATTTGTCTTCTTGATTGCTTTTGGCATCATGAGTCAGCAGCACCGAGGTTATTATTTTTTCTTAGCACCTGTTTTACTGCTACTTTTCTATGAGCACAAAATAGCCGCAACGCTTCAAGTTTCCCTACTTAATCGTGCTTTTTTTCAGACGAATGCTCTACTCGGTTTTCTCTTCCTAATAGCAACGTATGCCGGCTTATAGTCACGATATGAAAAAACGTCTTACTCAAGCACTGGCTCTTAAACTTCTTGAAGGCAAACCTGAGGAGCTTCGTTTACAAGCTCATGCTCGGAGATGCGAGGATCTTCCTGAAACAATGGCTACTTATATTATTATGCGTATTATCAGTTATACAAACATTTGTATTGCTGATTGCAGTTACTGTGCTTTTTATCGCAGGCCCAATGATCCTGAAGGCTATGTGCTCAGTGATGAAGCTATTTTCAAAAAAATTGATGAGCTCCTAGAACGCGGAGGAAGTCTTGTAGCAATGGAGGGAGGATTCCATCCAAAATTAAAAATCGATCACTATGAGCATCTCTTCTCTCAAGTACGCGCTCGCTATGGGAGTGCTCTTGAAATTTATGGTCCAACTATTGTCGAAATTATTTTTATTGCACGCAGCTCAAGAATCTCACTAAAAGAAGCTCTCTTAAGGCTTCAAAAAGCAGGTTTGATGTGGATTCCCGGTGGTGGTGCTGAAATTTTAACAGATTCCTGGCGTCAGAAATTATCGCCTCGTAAATATTCAGCTCAGGAGTACTTAGAAGGAATGGAGCTCGCCCAGCGTCTTAACTTTGGCACAACAGCAACAATGGTTATTGGGTTTGGAGAATCATGGAAAGATCGCCTTGAGCACTTAGAGAAGCTACGCCAACTCCAAGAAAAAACTGGTGGCTTTCGTAGTTTTTTACTTTGGACCTACCAAACTAAAAATACAGCACTCGGAGGCACATCTCTGAGTAATGAAGAGTATTTAAAAGCCGTTGCTATCAGCAGACTCTACCTAGAGAATATTCCCACGATCAGAGCTTCTTTTCTGACGCAAGGAAGAGAAGGACCTCTTGCTCTACAATGGGGAGCTTCTGATTTTGATCTTCCACTAGAAGATCAAGTCACTCAACTAGCTGGAGCCACCATAGAGCCCTCTCTTGAAAAAATGCTCCAGTGGGTAGAGATTCTTGGCATAACTCCTCTGAAGCGTCGTCCATGGTTAGCACCAGCAAGAGTGTATTAAACTAAATTTTCTTAGAGCTTTCTTAAAAATCGATGCGGCTGATAAGCACTCGGACAAAAAGAATGTAAGGTACACGATTCACAATCGGGATGACGTGCTCTACAAACACGCCTCCCATGCCAGATAAACCAATGGCTTAATACCCCCCAATATTGACGCTCAAAAAGTTTCATCAGTGCCTCTTCAATCTTTTGAGGACTATTTGCCTTAGTCAGCCCAAGACGCTTGGAGAGACGACGGACATGAGTATCAACAACAATTCCTTCGTGAATATTAAAAGCATTCGATAAAACGACATTAGCCGTTTTTCTGCCAACACCGGGCAATGCTGATAGCTCTTTGAGTGAGCGAGGAATTTTTCCTCCATAATTGTTAAAGAGAACCGTAGCGCTTCCTTGAATCGCTTTTGCTTTGCTGCGAAAAAATCCTGTAGAGTAAATCAGTTTCTCTAGTTCCAGAGATGGAATTTCCTTATACTCTCGAACATTACGACAACGCTTAAAAAGAGCTGGAGTAACTTTATTAACACGTACATCCGTGCACTGTGCTGAGAGAATTGTGGCTACCAGAAGCTCAAGAGCATTGCTGTAATTTAATTCACAATGAGCCTGAGGGTAAAGTCGCAAAAATTCTTCAATAAGATGCTCAACTCTCTCTTTCCGCTTCATATCATCTTTTCTTTGGTCATTTTTTTCTTAGCTAAAAATAGGAAAATTTCAAATTCATTAGTTTTTATTTTCCATGTTAGAAGGAAAATCCAAGATTTTTTTATTCCTTATTGATTCTTTTCATCTCTGCCTTTTCTCTGAAACATGATGATCAATCAATAATAAAAAATGAAGAAGATATAACAAAAAGATGCTTCTTGATTGACCATTTGTTCAGTGGGCCTCATATTTATCAATCCCTGCCCCATCTGCTTTGTATACTGCTTCCCAGCGAACATTATTATTACGAGAAATTAATAAGTTATGAATTCTGAATTTATTGCCATGCTCGATTACCTCGAGCGTGAAAAAGGTATTAAGCGTGAAGTGCTTATTGAAGCCATTTCAACAGCACTGATAACAGCTGCGAAGAAAAGTTTTTCAATTTCGCGAGAAGTTCGTATTGATATTAATTCTAAAAGCGGACAAATCCGGGCTTTTGCAAAACCACTCGTTGTAGAAACGGTGACTCATCCTCAAGAAGAGATCAGCCTTACACGTGCCAGACAAATCAAAAGGGATATTGCTCTTGGAGATGAAATTGAAGTGGAAGTGACTCCTTCAGATTTTGGACGTATTGCTGCACAAACTGCACGCCAAGCCATTACACAGCGTATTCGTCAAATTGAAAAGAACATGATCTATGAAGAATTCAAAGATCGAGCTGGAGAAATCGTTAGTGGCACTGTACGTCGTTTCGAGCGCTTAGATGTTGTGATTGATTTGGGTAAGTTTGAAGCAATCATGCCTTCAAGAGAGCGTGTTGCTACGGAAGAATATAATATCGGCGATCGTTTACGAGCTTATGTCCTTGCAGTAGAAAATGGAACACGTGGTCCTGAAATTATTCTCTCACGTAGTCATCCTAATTTCATTCGGCGTCTTTTCGAAATTGAAGTTAGTGAAATTAATGATCGCACTGTTGAAATTCGCTCTATCGCTCGTGAAGCAGGCTTCCGAACAAAAGTTGCTGTTTACAGTGCCAATGAGAAAATTGACCCTGTTGGAGCTTGTGTTGGAGTTCGTGGAGCACGAGTTAAGAACATCGTTCGTGAGCTCAACAATGAAAAGGTTGATATTATTCGCTGGCATGAAGATCCCAGAGAATTTCTTAAAGAAGCCATCAAACCAACACGTCTCAAAAGTATTGAAGTGGATGAAGCAAGTCATACCCTTCGGATCACTGTTGACAAAGAAGAGTTGGCTCTTACTATTGGAAAACGAGGTCAAAACGCTCGTCTTACTTCCCGATTAGTTGGCTGGGAACTTGATATTAGTGAAGATCGAACCGCTGCTGAAGTTTTTGAGCAACAAATGGCTGGTGCAGCACATCAGCTTGCTTCTGCTCTGGGACTGACCGAGAAAGAAGCAAAAATCTTGACTGATGGCGGAATGACTTCTCTAGAAGTTATCTTAACTGCTGAATCAACAGATATTGCTGAACTTCTTCCCTGCGATCTCACTCGTGCTCAACTAATATTAGAAGCAGCAAAGAAACAGTTAGAACAATCCCCGTCCTAAGTTTTTACTCATCAATAATGCCATCAAAAAGAATATCATCTCCATCCTCCACACCTTCCTCAAAAAAAGAAAAAGGTGATAAGAGAGTGTTCTCTCAGAGTAAAACAAAGCTCAAAAAAACTTCTTCCAAAAGGACTTTCCCTCTCTCTGAGAGATTGCTGGACGAGAAAAAAATTTCTAAAAGTTCCTCTCTAGAAACAAAAGAAGGAATTCTCTCCTCTCCTGCTACCCCTAAAGTCCTACCTCGACTCTCTCTTATTGAAGAAAAAACATCTCGTCCACAAGAGCAGAAATCAGGATTACGGGGTAAAGCTCTCCCGCGTATTGGAGCACTCAAGGAGCCTCTCCAGTCAGAACAACCAGTTCTAGAAAAATCAGCTGACATGTCTTTAGCGCATGACACTTTTGATTCCTTCCAGGAGAATAGTTCTCAAGAATCTCCACTTCATCGCAAAATTATCCATATCAAATTCCCTATTGCACTTAAAGAATTGGCATCTCAAATGAATGTCAAACCATTTAAGATGATCCATGATCTCATGGAGATGAATATTTTTGCGAGTATCACGCAATCTCTAGAACCTGATGTAGCAGCTAAGCTCTGCGAACGTTATGGATTTATCTTTGAGCGTGAAAAACGAACAGCTGGTGCAGGAGTTCACAAAGTCGATCCTTCCACTCTTGCTCCTACTCTTGCTACTAAAACTCCAGAAAAACCAGATTCTCTACTACCTCGTGCTCCCATCATTACGTTCATGGGCCATGTGGATCATGGAAAAACTTCTCTCCTAGATGCTATTCGTCGAACCAAAGTAGCCTCTGGAGAAGCTGGTGGAATCACGCAACATATCGGAGCCTACATGATTGAACGCCAAGGAAAATCGATTACCTTTATTGATACTCCTGGGCACGCTGCTTTTACAGCAATGCGTGCTCGTGGTGCAACAGTGACCGATATTGTTGTCCTTGTTGTTGCTGCTAATGATGGCCTCATGCCACAAACTTTAGAAGCCTTAAGCCATGCTCGTGCTGCTAATGTTGCTATCATTGTTGCCATTAATAAGGTTGATCTTCCTACAGCCAATGTTGATCGTGTCAAAGCACAGCTACAAGAGCAGGGATTAACCCCTGAAGATTGGGGAGGAGAAACTGTTTGTTGTGAAGTTTCTGCAATAACAGGAGCTGGAATCGATCATCTTCTGGAAATGATGTTACTCCAAGCAGAAATTCTAGAACTCAAAGCAAGTCCACATCAACTAGCACGTGCTAGTGTTATTGAAGCTCAAGTGGAAGCAGGACGGGGACCAACGGCAACAATTATTATCAATAGTGGAACGCTCAACATTGGTGATGTCTTTATTTGTGGTAACTACTGGGGCAAAGTCAAACAGCTCATTAATGATCTTGGAGAGCCTATCAAAAAAGCTGGTCCTGCTACTCCTGCAAAGATTCTTGGATTTAGTGGTCTGCCCAATGCTGGTGATGAATTTGTCGTTATGAATGATGAGCGTTCAGCACGTCAACTCAGTGAGCAGAAGCTTCAAGAACTACGAGGATCAAAACTAGCATCTCCACAGCGTTTAACATTAGAGAATCTTTTTAAAAGCACTCAAGAAGATCAGAAAAAAATATTACAACTTATCCTCAAGAGTGACATGCAGGGTTCGCTGGAAGCTATTGTGGGAACACTTGCTGACATTCCTCAAACTAAAATTGAACTAAAAATTATCCATGCAGCTGTTGGTCCAGTTACAGAATCTGATGTACTTCTAGCTAGCGCCTCGCAAGCTATTATTATTGGTTTTGGAACTAAAGTCGAAAATTCTGCAGCAACAGCAGCACGCCGAGAAGGGATCCAAATCAAACTCTTCAGTATTATCTATGAATTAGTAGACCAAATGAGAGATGCCATGACAGGACTCTTAGATCCTGAACTTCGAGAAGCTATTGTTGGTCATGCAACGATTAAACAAGTCTTCAATCTCTCTCGTGGCGTCATTGCTGGTTCTGCTGTTACAGATGGTCGCATTCTAAGAACAGCACGTGCTCGTGTACTTCGTCGACGTCAAGTTATCTACGATGGAGGTATTGCAACACTGCGACGCTTTACCGAAGACGTCAAAGAGGTTCGCTCTGGCCTAGAGTGTGGTATTCGTCTTGGTGATTTTACTGAGTATGAACCAGGTGATATTATTGAATGCTATACTTTGGAGAAAATAGCTCAATCTCTCTAAAGAACATCCTCAAATTACTGAGAAACTATAAAAATGAACGTGATCTTGTTCTGAAAAATGCAACCTTTTTATCCAATAATACTTGTATTGAAATAGCGCTTTTTCCTTCAGCCCTTTTCTTTTCCAAAAACCTCTACTCCTTTCTCTATCATTTCTAAGTAATTTGACTGTAAGTTTATGAATCTTCGACCAACAAGAGTTGCTGAGCTTCTAAAACGAGAATTAGGAATGCTCATTATGCGGGACCTCTCTTTTGAAGCTCCTCTCCTCTCCGTCAGGGCCGTTGACATTACCCCTGATTTAAAACGAGCTCATGTATTTATTAGTGCTCTAGGAACACCACTACAAAAGAAAGAAGCGATTGTTTTACTTCAGAAAAATCGTTCCTTTCTCCAGCAAGAATTATCCAAACGGCTTATTTTAAAATATACCCCTCATCTTCTCTTTCAATTAGATGAATCCATTGAACGAGGAACACGCATTCTCAATTTACTCGATCAGCTAGAAGAAGAGCAATCTCTCAAAGAGTCATCAAACTGAATGTTCTTCTTTTCCTCAGAACATTCTCCAGTATGACTCATTCTTCGCTCCCACCTCCTAGTTCCAGAAACTTTGATAAAAATAAACAAAAGATAACTTTAAGAGTTGTTTCTTTGAAACAAGCAGATTTTTCTTACTCTCCTCTCTCTATTAGTGGATCGGTTCTTCATCAAAATACTCATTCAACTCTTAGAGCTAGCTCCGATCTAGCACGGGAATTGAGAAGAGTCGTGGATAGTTCCATGAGATCGCATGTCGTTTGAGAACTATGCACTCCTCTCATTCAGTCTCAACATCCTCTTCCATGTTCTCTCCTCAGTCGCCTTCACATGACAATGAACATGAAGAAGGTCAGCTAGATTCTTTTTGGGCAATAGATCAATCTCTTGAGCAAGCGTCTGATATTTTGATAGTAAGTCACCTTCGTCCGGATGGTGATGCTTTAGGCTCTTCGCTTGCAGCAGCACTCTGGCTCAAGGAGCAAGGTCATCACGTAGAAATTTGGAATGAAGATGGGTTACCAGAAAAATTTTCTTATCTCCCTAACTCCCACTTGATCCAAAAGCCACCAGAGAAACCCAAACATTTTGATGCTGTTTTATCTCTTGATGCAGCTGCAAAACATCGTCTCGGAGATCATCTCTGCTCACGTGTAGAAACTCCCCTCTGGCTGATGATTGATCACCATCATAGTCATCAAAAATTTGGAAATCTCCAATGGATCAATCCAGAAGCTGCAGCAACTGGAGAAATGCTTGCAGAGGGATTACTATCAAAAAAAGTCATGATCACTCCTGAAATCGCTACCAATCTCTACGTTGCTATTTCTACTGATACTGGTTCTTTCCAATATGATCATACCTCAGCACGTACATTAGAAATAGCAGCGCTACTTGTCCATGCAGGAGTCCGTGTAGGAGCAATTTCAGAGGCCATGTATGGATCACAACCACGACGACGATTTGAATTGTTACGCCATGCTCTCAATAAAGCTCAAATCAGTGCGCAGGGATGTATTGCTAGTATTTCACTAACGCTAGCAGAAGCAGAAGCTCTCAATATTCGCCCTGAAGATACAGAGGGAATCATCGACCCTCTCCGCTCTATAGAGGGAGTTCTTGTAGCTATTTTCTTTGAAGAACTCTCAGAAGGGAAAATTCGCCTGAGCCTTCGCTCTAAAACTCATTGCTTCAGTGCTTCTGATTTTTGTAAAAAATATGGAGGAGGAGGTCACCACATGGCTGCTGGAGCGAGGATTGTAGGGAGTTTGAGTGTGATAGAAGAGGAAATCATCACAAAAATTACCAATCACCTCAGGCTTCTTCATCTCCCTAAGATTTCATCATTCTCTCCTCACTAAGATTCACTTCACGCTGCGCTTACTTTTTACTCTCTATGGATGGTGTTCTCCTCATTGATAAAGCTACTAAGATGACTTCCCATGACGTTGTTGCTCTTGTACGTCGAGTTCTAGGCATTCGCAAAGTTGGTCATTGTGGTACACTCGATCCTTTAGCCACTGGTCTTCTTATGCTAACAATAGGACGTGGAACCAAAATTCAAGATCTTCTGATGAGTGAAGATAAAGAGTACAGTGGCACCATGAAACTTGGAATCATTACTGATTCTCAAGATGCAGAAGGAAAAATTTTGGAAAGACATCCCGTTCCATCTTTTGATCAATCGGTGCTCGAAGCTGCTTTTAGAAAATATGATGGTGATTTCTATCAAATACCACCTATGATTTCTGCTATCAAAAAAGAGGGCGTCCCTCTCTACAAGCTTGCAAGAGCAGGAAAAATTATCGAGCGAGAACCACGCTTTGTTCGCGTCTATGCTCATCAAATTTTAGCACAGCGTGATGAAGAAATCGATTTTCGTGTTGTTTGTAGTAAGGGTTTCTATGTGCGCACCTATGTACACGATATTGGAGGTGATTTAGGATGTGGAGCCTATCTCCAATCCTTACGCCGCATAAAATCTGGCCGCTTCTGCGTCGATGGTGCATTCCAAGCAGCCCTTCTCAAAGAAACATCGCGTGACCTCTTAGCCTCAAGAATAATCAGCTTGCCAGAAATTTCACGCTTGCGCGGAGCGTAATTGAACATTCAAATTCTTTTCTTATAACAGCACTATAACTATTGGAGAAGAATTCCCCAGCGCTTTGCTTCCTGCTCAATATCGCGTGCAAACGATCGAAACTCAAGGTTTTCTAATTCTTGAAATAAGGCTGGATAGTTGGGACTGATTTCCAAGGTTTCAATAGGAAGAGGAAGAGGAAGATCTACGTGGAGTTGAATCATTTTACGATTTTCTAATAACTGAGCATGAGCATGTTTAATCTTAACATCGATTTTGGGATCTTCATGGGCAGACTCTAATAACTTTTCTAAGGAACCAAATTTCTCAATCCACTTGGCAGCAGTCTTCTTCCCAACTCCAGGAAGGCCAGCAATATTATCAGCACTATCTCCTGTAAGAGCTAAAAGATCGACAATTTGAGAGGGGAGCACTCCCCATTTTTGCTTCACTTCTCTTGGTCCTAGTAAAGCATACCCGGCTTGTTGAGCATCTTTTTGTAGAAGATCTTTTTTTGAAACAGAATAAATTTTTACCTCAGCATCCACCAACTGCATGATATCTTTATCATTAGTAGCCACCAGAGAGGCTATTCCTTTTGATCTTGCTGCAAGAACATAGGAAGCAATTAAATCATCAGCCTCTTCTTGAGGAGATGATGTATGTTGAACTCCTAAGAGTGTGATGAGTCTTCTGAGCGGAGCTTCTTGCATTTTTAACTCCTCTGGCATTTCCTCTCGATGCTCTTTATAAGAGGGCTGCAGCGCTGTGCGACGCTCAGGGAGTCCTGCATCCCAAACTACAAGAGCAAAATCGGGTTTTAAATCGATGAGCATCTTATGAAGTGCCTTAATAAATCCATAGATAGCATTTGTAGGCTCTCCTCGAGAATTTTTTAAACCCCGAATTGCAAAAAAAGATCGATAGAGATAATAATGTCCGTCAACAAGAAGAAGGTTCATTGCAGTTTTAGTTCAGTAAAAAATCCGTGTTCATTCTATGGCTCTGCAAAACCTAAGTAAACGACAAGTAAATATTAAAAACCATGCAACTTCAGAAAATTCTTCTTCTCTCTCTCTTCCTGATTACTTCCTCTTTTTACGTTGAGAAACTTCTTGCAACGGATGTTTCATTCTTAATACAGGAAGGGAATACTCTTTTGTACAAGGAAGGAAACAGTGATCTGCACTATCCTGCCTATTCTTCTCTTAAAATAGCTATCAGCGTCATGGGATATGATGCTGGAATACTCAATAATGCTATTAGTCCTTCAGTTATGTGTGAAGGAGCCGATCATTGGTACTATGCTTGGCTTTTTGCTATTTTCAAACAAATTTATAATCCTACAACATGGATGTCTCATGAGCACATGAGTTACGCTCTCTCTGCAGCTTGGTACTCGGAGTGGATTTTACAGCAACTAGGAATTAAAAAAATTGAGCATTATCTTCTTTCCTTTCAATATGGAGATTCCAAAAACTTAACCTACGTCGAAGAAAAAGATGGACCTCTCTTTCTATGGTTGAAGAAAAGCTTGATGATTTCTACCAGAGAACAAATCTCTTTTTTACAAAAGCTCCTCCTCTGCCAGCTTCCAGCAAGTCCAAGAGCTCAAAAAATGACTCAAAAAATTCTCTACATGGATAAACTATCAGAGGGGTGGAAGCTCTATGGCAAGAGTTGCTCTGGTCCTCATGGGACATGCTTAGGACCTCATGGGACTTGGTTTGTCGGCTGGGTAGAAAAGAATGATCGCCATATTATTTTTGCCTATCATGCCTTTGACTCTGATTATTCCTTGTTTCCGGCAACGACATGTGCTAAGGAAGCGGTTAAAGAAAAATTACAAATGATGATTTTTTCAAGGAGATAGCATCTCTACAAGAACAACATGGCTGCTGATGTTCATCCCTTCTAGCATAGCTTTCTAAAAAGTTCTCTAAAACTAAGTTCTCTAAAGCTTATTCCCAAAAAACTCATGGAGCCAATGATAAGGGAAGCGTTTTCCAGGGCAATCTGTTGGTCGTGGGTTGATTTCTTTATGAGCATAAACAATTGCCGACTTACCTTGTGCTTTACCAACACGGAGTCGAAGGCAAGTGATGAGCTCTTGTAATGCTGCAATTTGATTTTTGGTTGGTAGATCGCGGTTGTAGTCACCCACCAAACAAATTCCTAGTGAAATATCATTCAAATAATCACTGGCGACATGTCCACCATTGAGTTGGTCAACCCAACGACGCCCAACTTCAACTTCTCCATCTCCGGAAGAGTGTCCATTACCAATAACAAAATGATAGGCCAGTCCATGAACCATTTTGCGCACACGGCGATGGTAAATATCGAAAACGTGAGCATTTCCTGAACGTGTCCCACTATTGTGCACAATAATATATTTCCAACGACCACGACGGACAGAAGCACGTTCGATAGCACGTTGAACTGAGTAAGAGAGATAGTGATAGTGATTGAGAGAACGGTGCCTGCCAAAGAACCAATCAAATCGATGTGAGAGTTCAGAAGTTTTTTCTGCAGCTGGCTCCAATCCTTGATCCGGCAGCTGTCCTGATTTTTCAATCGTAATAGAGGCAGCATGATCAAGAGGAATGATTGTATCATGAGATAATTGAGAGCTTGGAGTCTCGTTGAGGAGAGGCGAATGATCATGACTCTGTAATGAGGAAGTCGCACTTAGATTGGAAACGGTCGATTTCTGCTTTGTACTGTTATGAGAACTTTTCTCATGAGTAGAAGTATGGTGATGTTTACTGCTATGAGAAGACTGCTGATGATGTGAAGAAGATCCTTTCCGTGGATGAATTGGTCTTCTGGAATCAAGAAAGAGAGCTTGTTTGTCTGTTTCACTGAGCTTGGCATTACTTTTAGAAAAAGAGAAAGTCAAGAAAATGAATAAAAAGAAAAAACGCATGATCAATAGTCTCCTTCTCATTAGCATAATCTCTAGCTCTTATCCCTCTGAAAGCTTCCAGGAAGGCAATTGAGTGACTACTGCCTGCTTCTTGTAGAAAACATGGACTAAGTAAAGTCCTTGAGCTGGAGCGCTAGAAGGTAGTGATGAGGGTTGGGCATGATGAAGCCTTTCCAGAAAAGAAGAAATACTTGCTCTCCCACGAGCAACAGCAATCATGCTTCCTACAAGAATACGAATCATATGATAGAGAAATCCATCTCCATGAAAGAAGAAACGAATGTCTCGACCACGTTTGATGATCTTCAAAGCATAAAGTGTTCGTATCGTATTCCTCCTCATACTTCCTGATTTTGTAGTAAATCCTCTAAAATCATGCCTGCCAAGCAGTGCACTACCAATCTCCTCCAGAAGAGAGAGATCAAGCTGACCATAAATATGCCAACTACGTTGATATAAATGAGGAGGCAAGAGATCATCATGCCAAAGTCGATAGGAATAAATTTTACTCTTTGCATCAAAGCGAGCATGAAATGTTGCTGGAGCTTTTTGTACTCGAAGAATCCGTATTTGAGGAGGAAGAGAGGCATTGAGTGCTCTCTTCAAACAATCAGGGTGATTTATTTTTTTAGAAACTTCTTCAATTTTGACATGAGCAACCTGAGCTAAAGCATGGACACCACGATCCGTACGACTTGCTCCGTGGACAACAAGGTCCTTTCCTAAGATTTTGGAAAATGCTCCCTCAATGATATCTTGGACGCTATTGCCATGGCACTGACTCTGCCATCCCAAAAAGGGAGAGCCATCGTAGGCAATTGTTAATTTAAGATTCATAAATGGAGAGAGCCTAGAGGCTAGCAAATTCCTTCTTGCTTCGTTGAGCATCCAGCCAATCTTGCAAAATTTGTTGAGCTGCAACTTGGTCAATCATAGCTTTCTGCTCTTTATTAGAACGACCTGCTTCATGCAGGTAGCGGGCTGCTGTTGCTGTAGTGAGGCGTTCATCCCAAAGAATAATTGTTGCTCTGGTTTGCTCCTCTAACTCGCGCGCAAAGTCTCGACACTGCTGAGCAGCTAGCCCATCACTACCATCCATCTTAAGGGGAAGACCAAGAACAACAGTAGTAATGCTCTTCTCTTCTAGAAGATGTGCTATTTGAGAAACACTAGAAGCAGAGCGTGGTATTGTTTTAAAAGGATGTGCCATCCATCCTAGAGCGTCCGTAATAGCCAAACCAATTCTTACGGAACCAAGATCAATGCCAAGAATATTCTCCATAGTTGAAGAGAATATCTATTTCTTGAGCTTAGAAAAATAAATAGTATGAAGAAATTTTTACTGAATGTTACACTGAATCTCAAAAACGAATTGCTATTTTTTTCTTGATTGCGTTGCAGCAGTTATGAGAGGATTTCAAACTTTATGAAATCTGGCATCCACCCTCAGTATCACCAAACAGTTATCATTTGCACTTGTGGTACTGCCTATCAAACTCGTTCCACACGCGAAAATCTCAAGATTGGTATTTGTGCCGCTTGCCATCCTTTTTTCACAGGAGAGCAGAAATTTATTGATACCGCTGGACGTGTTGAAAAATTTGCACGCCGTTTTGGAAGTGTTCACGCTACACGTACAAAGAGTGTTGTCACAGCAACAACAGCTCAACAAGCTCAGCTTAAGAAAAAGAAGAAATAGTTTTTTACTCACTCTCTTCTCTCGGTTCCCTCCACCTGAGTCGATAGTAAAAAGTTCATTTCTTTTTACTTTTTGAGCTCCTCTTCGTTTTCATATTCTAGCATGTTCTCTTTGAACTCCCCTTCTTCGAGAAGAGAAAATCTCCCCTCCTGCTTTTTATCTGATAGTGTGAAATTAAGACCCCTCTGCCTGCTAGTTGCTCTCGATCTCATACTAGTTTTTCTCAATAGCCACCTATTGGCCTATGAATCCTCAGAGAATATGACCGAGAGAATCGATACATTTCCTCGTATCTATGAGAAGGTGATGAAGACTCCTTACCGTTATGATCGAATATGGATGAATACAGATCCATTTAATCTTTTCGATATCGATCAGTACTACCTCTGGCCTTCTGGAACTCATTTTCATGCTTTTCACCAAGAAAAAAATAAAGGTGCTTTTGCCGTGATTCTTAAAGATAAAAAAACTGGTAAAACAACTGCTTTTTCTTGGGGAGATCCCACCGCTGGAGGAAGAATTCCCAATATTCTTTTACAAGAAGATAACGTCACGGCTCTTGCTTCTGCAGGAAATTATTTCATTGCTATTTTAGAAAATGGAAAGTCCTATATTTGTTGGGGGAATATACCCTCAAATAAATTTTCACTTGCTCAGAGCATGCAGCAAGCAGCAGCAAATAGTAAAATTATAGTCCCCTCTTCTCCACCAAGCCTTCTGGGAATCACTTCCAATAAAAACACCACGTTCATCTATACTAATTTTAATATTTCACTTATTAGAAGCAACTTGCTAGATCCCAAAGAAAGTGCATTTGATCTACAAGAAGCTGTTCGTCATCTTCAACTATACGGTGATCTTTTTACTACTCAGAAGAGAGAAAAGTTTTTAGCGATGACTTATACACCTAACTATGGAGTTTTCAGTTCCAGATTAAGAACTCCTTCATGGCTACCGCAAGAAGGAACAGGAGACTTTTTTTTCTCTAAAACTCGTACAGTAGAAGAAGCTAATGATCCAACTTATGATGGTTTGTTGAGCACTGCCGCAAGAGAACCAACAACCTGGGGATCTTTTTTCTATGATAAAAGTCCAGAAAAAGTGACCTCTACAGAAAATGGGTTTGCTCTTCTTTACCTCAACAGAAAACTTCTCCCTGCTAGCAAGGATGAAGCCCTCCTTAGCCTTCCTGCAATTCAGAGTAATCGCTATATTGAGTCGATTGCAGCAACAGATAGTGCCCTTGCAGCAATTCTAGATGATGGAAGCATTCAATGTTGGGGAAACATGAATGCTGGCGGCACCACTCCCGAGCTCCCTTCAGAATGGGTCGAAGAGAGTGAAGCGATATTTTATCCTTATAACAGAAAGCTCAAAGTCACCTTAATCGCAGCAACACGAAGTGCTTTTGTAGCTATTTTGGACAATGGCGGGATTTTTGCTTGGGGAAGTATCCTAAGAAATAGTGCTGATGACCCTGAAAATAAAATTCCAGCAGTTCCTACTGGAGAGAAAGCGGTTTCTATTGCCACAACAGATGAAGCCGCTGCCATCCTTTTGGCTAGTGGGAAAATTATTTGTTTTGGTAATGAAAAATATGGTGGTAAAATTCCTGAAAAATTTGGCGAATACTTTCTCTCTGACCCACAAAAACAGGATGGCTCTTCAACCAATGGTACTACAAGACGCTTTTCTAGAACAAAAAAAGTCATTGCTCTTGCTTCCACAAGCGCTGCTTTCTCTGCTATTCTAGAGGATGGAACGCTCTTCTGTTGGGGAGATCCTTGCTTAGGTGGTACAACACCAGGAACTATGGGCCCTGATCAGTTCATTACACCAGCCCTACCACCCAACAAAACAATTATTTTCATGACAGGTATTTCTCCCTTCAATAATGAAATGCTCCCCACGATTCATGAAAAACCAAGCAGCCCACGTACTGATCTATAGTCATTAGAGTAGTGAGCATTTTGCTTTCTTCCTTGTCTTGAGCATCAGAATGCCTAAATTCTCTTGATCATTTCTCTCCTCTCATGCCTGTTGATTTTACTACATTAATTGAGCAACACCGTCAGCGTTTTGACATCCTAGAACAGGACATTAGGGCTCCTGATCTTTTCAAAGATGCCAAAAAAGCTCAAAAAACGCTTAAAGAACATGCTAGGATTAAAGAACTGTTGCGTCGTGCTCAAGAACTGGAGCTTACCGTACATCAGCTTGAAGGAAGCAGAAGGCTCGCCAGTGATCCTGATACAGAGCTTGCTGCTATGGCAACAGCTGAAATACAAGAACTAGAAGCCAAAATATCATCTCTAGAACAAGCCCTGCATCTTGCGCTCATTCCTCCCCAACCTGATGATGATCGTGATGCCATTGTTGAGATTCGTGCTGGAACAGGAGGGTCTGAAGCAGGCCTTTTTGCTGGAGACCTCTACCGCATGTATACACGTTACGCAGAAGATCATGGCCTCACACTCGAACTCATTGAAGGAAGCGCTGGTGAATTAGGAGGATTTAAAGAAGTTATTTTCCAAGTGAGTGGAGAACAGGTTTTTCGCAAACTCCGCTATGAAAGCGGTGTTCATCGTGTGCAACGGGTCCCTGCTACAGAAACCCAGGGCCGTATCCATACCTCTACAGCAACTGTTGCTGTACTACCCGAAGCAGATGAAGTTGATATTGTCATACGCCCACAAGATCTTCGTATTGAGGTTTGCCGTTCCGGTGGACCCGGAGGACAAGGGGTTAATACAACTGATTCGGCTGTTCAGATTTTGCACCTTCCGACGGGAAAAATAGTGCGCTGTCAAGATGGACGTAGTCAGCAGAAGAACAAAGAGAAAGCTCTTCAAATCTTGCGTGCTCGCCTGCTAGAAGAGAAAAGAGCTCAAGAAGAAGCAAAATATTCTCAACATCGACGTCAGCAAATCGGCACTGGTGGCCGTGAAGAAAAAATTAGGACTTATAATTTTCCTCAAAATCGTTTCACTGATCATCGTATTGGACTAACACTCTATAATCTCGATCGTATTATGGAAGGTGATCTAGAAGGACTCATTGAAGCTCTTGAGAAAGCAGATCTTCAAGAAAGACTTGAAGCCTCTTCTAGAGAAGCCTGCTAGATGTTTTTTGATTCTCTCCCTTCTAAGAGCTAAGAGAGGACCTAGAACTAGTGAGAATAGCATCTACTCAAAGGACTCATGGCTTAGAACCTCTTCTATCAATCAATTTTACCTAAAATAGTCAAATTACTTAGAAATTACAGGAGAGAGTGCAGAGATTTTTTAAAAAGGCAAAGCTGAAGATCGAGCGCTATCTCAACGATAAGGTGATGGGAGGAGAACGCTCCATTTTTTAAAAAAGATCACGTCAATTTCCTCTAATTTCTAAGTAATTTGACTATACCATTTCTACTTTGAAATCATGAGAGCATCTAGCTTTTTTATTTTATTCTCCTTAGTAACACTTCATCATTGCATACTTTCACTATGACTGCTCTAGCATGACTCGTCCTTATGTTCTTAATGCTCCTTCTAGAGGAAAAGGAACGATTGATTACGCTTCCTCATTAAATGACCAACAGTATGCTGCAGTAACTTCGACACCAGGAGCAGCATTAGTCATTGCCGGTGCAGGTAGCGGCAAGACACGAACACTCACCTACCGCGTGAGTTGGCTCTTAGAGAATGGTTATGCTGCCGAGGAGATTTTACTCTTAACCTTCACCAACAAAGCAGCACGTGAAATGCTAGAACGAGTAAACACTCTTCTTCCAGGGAGTACACAACATCTTTGGGGAGGCACATTTCACTCGATAGGGTATCGCCTGCTCCGGCGGCACGCGGAGTCGCTTGGCTTCAATAAAAACTTTACCATGATGGATCGTGATGATCAGGAGAATCTCCTTGGAGCCATCATCCTTCGTCAAGAAAAACATGCCTCTTATCAGCACTTCCCCAAAGCCAACGTGCTAGCTGAAATCATGAGCCTCTCAATGAACACAGGCCAGCCACTTCCTCTCCTGCTTCAAGAGCGTTATCGCTATTTTCTAGATTTAGAAGAACAACTTCAATCCGTCATCCTCCACTATCATGCTTCTAAGGGAGAGAACAATATGATGGATTTTGATGATCTTTTAACTAAAACCAAAGAGCTGTTGCTAACAACCCCTCACATTGCCAAAAATTATCAGCAACAATTTCGTGCTATTCTCGTCGATGAATACCAAGATACGAACTGGTTGCAAGCAAGCTTGGTGGATCTACTAGCACAAGAGCATGGTCACCTCATGGTAGTGGGTGATGATGCTCAGTCGATCTACTCTTGGCGTGGCGCTAATGTCAATAATATGCTTGATTTCCCAAAGCGTTATCCAAAGGCACAGTTTTTCCCCATTAAGACTAATTATCGAAGCGTACCTCAAATTCTAAACTTGGCCAATGCCTCGATCCTTTGTAATAACAATCAATTTCCAAAAGAGCTTCATGCTGTCCGTCCTCCTTATATCACTCAGCCAGCTCTTGTCGCACTAGCAACTAATCGCGAGCAAGCAACTTTTATTGCTCAGCGCCTTGAGGAGCTCCATCGTGAAGGCATTCCTTTTTCAGAAATGGCTGTTCTTTATCGAGCTCATTACCATTCCATGGAGATTCAAATGGAACTTACTCGTCGTGGAATTCCTTTTTTTATCACAAGTGGTCTTCGATTTTTTGAACAAGCTCATGTCAAAGATATTGCTGCTATGATGAAATTCACACTCAATCCACGTGATGAAATTTCCTTCAAACGTATTATTGAACTTTTTCCCGGGATTGGAAAAAAAACAGCGGAAGCTCTTTGGAAACGAGTACTCCAAGAACTACAAGGCAGTCATCAATTTGAAAAATTACTGAACTGCAAACCACCAGCCAAAGCCACGCGAGAGTGGAAACAACTGATTCAAACACTTCTAGAATTGACTCAAGAGGAAAATTTCCCTCCTCCAGCCATCATGATTGAAACTATTCGAATTGCTTTTTACGAAGAAATCATGAAGGAGAAATTTTCAAATTATGATGCTCGGCGTGATGATCTCAACACACTCTTCAATTATGCTCAGCAATTTTCTGATACTAGTGAATTTTTAGCACAGCTAACCTTACTTGGAGAGCAAGAAGAAAAAACAGCCTATCAAGAAGAACAAGTCACTCTATCAAGTATTCATCAAGCTAAAGGTCTTGAATGGCGGGCTGTCTTCCTTGTATGGCTCACCGAAGGAATGTTCCCTTCAGCGCGATCATTTGCTCAAGAGCATTTGATTGAAGAGGAGCGACGCCTTTTTTATGTTGCCGTCACACGCTGTAAAGAAGAACTCTACCTGACCTATCCAGAATTTCGATTGAATGCCAACTACGGAGAAGCCTTTCAGAAACCTTCTCGATTTCTACTAGAAATCAATCCTAGTCTTTATGAACGTTGGGATGTTTCAAAACATCACGACTCCTCATATTGATTCTTCTTTCTCTAAAGCATTTTCACTAAAATTGTAGCCGTACATTACGGCGTCAATTTGGTACTCGAGCCCTCGAATATCAGAATACACTGCGGATCTTGTGCTCCTCGTTTCTGACACCTATATCGACTACCACTTCATCTGAAAGGCTCTCAAGAACATTTTGAAATTCAAAGAGGAGCTTTTCATAAGAGCTCATACCGTAGAGAAGAGAGAAGCTTACTTTGATGATCAGGAGATTGAGAGTGAAATTTGACTGAATTTCTTACAGAAAATAAGATCAGTAATTTTTCCCCAAGGAAAGAGAAGAATATCCCTTCTTCCTACCTCTCTTACTAGATTGAATTATCCAGGAATATTCCTAAGAAGCTCCTCATTATTTTTATATTTACCAATAAAAAAGAGAATTCGCTCAATAGCCTCAATAGGTTTATGTCCCGCTAGGCCTCGACGAATAATATGAATTTTATGAAGATCCTTAGCGGGAATTAATAATTCTTCACGACGTGTTCCTGAAAGAAAAATATCAATAGCAGGATAAATTCGCTGATCACTAATCTTTCGGTCTAAGACAATTTCCATATTCCCAGTTCCTTTAAATTCTTGAAAAATCAAATCATCCATTCGGCTATTTGTTTCAATAAGTGCAGAAGCAATAATTGTTAGTGAACCAGCTTCTTCAGTGTTACGAGCTGCTGCAAAAATTTTGCGAGGAATTTCCATAGCTCTTGCATCCATTCCACCACTCATTGTCCGACCGCTACCAGTCATCGCATTATTAAAAGCCCTTCCAATACGTGTTAGAGAATCCATGAGAACGAACACATCTTCTCCCTGTTCTACAAGACGCTTAGCACGTTCAATAGCCAACTGTGCAATACGTGTATGACTCTTGAGGTCACTATCATTAGAGCTACCAAAAAGCTCAGCTGCTGGAAACATACGACGGACCTCAGTCAGTTCTTCGGGACGTTCATCGACAAGTAGGATTAACAGCTTAATAGATGGATAATTTTTACTAATAGCCTCGGCAATATGCTGTAACAAAGTTGTTTTACCTGTTCGAGGAGGCGCTACAATAAGACCACGCTGACCTTTGCCAATAGGAGTTATCAAATCAATGATTCGCGTTGTATAACGCTCTGCAGTTGTTTCAAGAGAAAGGCGTTCTGTGGGACTAATTGTTGTGAGTTCTTCAAAAAGAGGAAGCTTCAGAACACTTTCAGGATCCTTCCCTTCAATTTCTGTTATCTGAAAGAGTTGTATCCCCAAATGTCCTCTTCGCGTTTGTCCCTGAATATAACTACCACTGCGGAGATGATACTTTTTAATCATATCATAGGTTACAAAAACATCGTGAGGATGAATCTCGTACGAACGTTTTCTTTCTCGAAGAAAACCATGACCTTTAGGCGATAGCTCTAGCATTCCTTCTGCAAAAGTTGGCTCTGCATTGGTGTCAGCTTCTTCTATAGGAGCACCATTCATTCCTGTATTAGCAGTTATTTCATACACATCATGAGTATGGGAAGAATGATGAGGAGGAATATTTCTGGCGTTATCTCCTCCCCTACGACGATGCTTACTGTAGAAACGCCGTCTTCGACTCCCTCGATAATGAGAGCGATTTTTTTGTTGAGGTTGATTGGTATCAGTAAATTCCGCTTTGGGAGAATTCGGTGACTGAACATCCTTGGATACAGGGTTCTGAGGAGAAGATGATAAATTAGGGTCTTGCATGAATGAAAGATAAGATTTTGAAAATCTGAGTATTATTAAAAAGTTTTTCCCTTGAAATTAATAAGTACATGTAATTTGCAGATGTGATTTCTTCAAAAAAGAAAAGATAATGAACTATTTTGCCGAAACAGTTTTTCTTGATGATATTTCTTTAAGAAATAAGTTTCACCCAGAGGCAATAAGAAAACAGCAACCTAACCATCCGCAAAATAGAGCAGCAATAAGGAACTTTTACTTTTTAGCTTCTCAATTTAAAATATGAAAAAGTAGCAAAAGAAATTGAAAAATAAGAACTTTTTTGAAAACAAAAATTCTAGCAGGCATCCACTTTGTTTTCAAAAAGAATCTAAAAAAGTCAAAGTACAAAAGAAAAAATCAGTGAAAAAGTAACAACTCTGGATCGTCTATTTTGCTGCTTTTTGACAATGAATCATCAGCAAAAATGAACAAAGAGTCAATATTTTTTTAAGAAAAAATTGGTTCCCATGTGGAGCCGATACTAAGCAAGTGAAGATTCAATCCTTTCTTTTGAAAAGCCTCTTTCGCTTCCTCTCCATCAATTTGAATTGCTGGGAATGTATTATAATGAACTCCAAGAATCTCTTTACATCCTATCCATTGAGCAGCAGTAATAGCATCCTGGACACCCATTGTGAAAACATCGCCAAGACAAAGGACCGCAAAAAGTAAAGGAGTTCCAGCAGCAAGAAGCTTCATGTCATAGGTTAGTCCAGTATCGCCTGAATAGTAAAAATTTCCTTCTTTTGTTTTCACTAAAAAGCCACCAGGCTGACCACCATAGGATCCATCAGGCATGGAGCTTGAATGTAGTGCATTAGTGAAAGTAATAGATCCAAAATCAAAATTCATAGTACCTCCAATATTCATTGCTTGCCTGTGTTGAATACCTTTTCGAGCAAACCACTCGACAACTTCAAAACAACCAATGAGTGTTGCTTGCGAGGCTTTGAGCAGATTTTCTGCATCTGCTGTATGATCAAAATGTCCATGAGAAATAAAAATGTAATCTGGATTCAATCTCTTGAGTTCTATATGAGAAGCAAAGGGATTGGGAGTAATAAAAGGATCGAACAGTAGCTTCTTCCCAGCAACATCAACTTGAAAACAAGAATGGCCGTAGTAGGTAATTTTCATGATATGATTTATTCTAGTTCTTATTACTCTTGTATCCAATCGTGCCAATAATTATTTAAAAGAGGAATGGATCCATCGTTTGTTTCTGGCAAAATGACTTCTTCTCTACAGAGTAGATAATTTTGAGCTGTTGGTGATTGATTTATATCAGGATCATTGAAGCATTGATTGGTGTAGACACGTATACTAGGCATGCCACTCACCCATTCTTCTTTTTTGTAATCAAATGTATCAGGACAGAATGAGAAAAAAATCATGAGCTGATTATCTAAAATTCCATACGGATGTGATGACAAATATTTAACCTTGGTTGGCACACCTGCTACTACTCCCCATTTATTGCCATCTTCTTTACAATGCATGACTATGCAGTTTATCAATTGATCAGCACGCTCAAAACAATCTCCAGGATAGCGAATAAACGAATCAATACCTCTAGCTCTTTTTTTCATATCAAATACTACGGAATCTTCCGTTATCTCCTCCATAGGTATCGATGATTTTTTTTGAACTTGATCAACTATATAACTGTAAATATCAACTAACCGTGGAGAATCAGGAGGTATGAGGTGGCTTGAATCCTTGATCCACTCGTTAAACTCTTGCTGTACAAATGATGAAGCTACTGAGGTAATTCGATCATTTTCATGTCCCAAAGCAACTAAATAGTGACTGAGACCATTCCTTTGAAAGCAAAAAATGGGGCTCTCTCCTGAAGGGTAATTATCTTGATCCATAATCAGAGAATCATAGTGTTTACACCCTAAAAAAAGACCCACTACAGCAGAATTCGATCCTTTTTCACCTAAAATGACATCCGGCCCTTCTTTATTAAGATAATTAGCAAAGTCTGATAATCGTGTCGGATGAATGGAATAACGTTGAAAAAAAGAGTATTCAATTTTTTTCAATGCAAAAGGATCTTCAAAACCAGGAACAACATCATTACCTCTTGTTGGAAGTGTTACAAAAAAAACGGTGCAATATAGAGAAAGCAATCTTATTTTCATTGGGATATTATGGTAAAATCTAAAAATCAGTGAGCCTTGAGACCAATACAAATTGAAAAGTAATATTTTTTGAGAGGACGATTACCTGTTGTTGAATAAAACTCTTCAAGAAGTTGGATCCTCGAAAAATCATTGAGAAGTTCTCGAGGAGGATAACGCCATAAGTAAATAAAAAGTGCTTTTGAACCTGTGTTAAATCGATCTCGATAAGTGGGCCAGAGCGAAAACTGATCTTTGATAGGATGAAAAACTGGCTCGTAAGTTTCTGGGTGACCATCCAGGTAAAAAGAGAAAAGACTAGCCGTTTGATAGTTATCGGAAATAATGAACTCAGCACCTTGCTTCATCGCCAACTCTTGCGCATGAAGAGCAAGAGAGTGAGCGCCACGAGCTCGATCAAGTGGATCAACAGAACCTAAATAATGATAGCAAGCAATTGCTTTTCGGGTCCAAGCATTTGTAGATTGCTCTAAGCTCCTAGGAAGAGACAAATGAAGCCACCACGTGTTATGAAGCAACACTGTTTGAAGAGCAGCTATCAGAAAAGCCCAAAAAACCAATTTCCTTATCCACGGAATTTTTTTTTGTAAAGACTCCCAATTCCCTACAAGAAGAATAATGCCTGCTACATAGCAAGGTGCTGGCCAATTTGGCTCTGCTGCTTTATTTAAGCTTAAAAAAGAATAAAAGCAAAATAAAGGAAGGAAAAGAGCTTGAAGAAATCGGGTTTGCTCTGCTTTTTCTACTCGGAATTGAGGCCAAAAAACTGAAATCATAACTCCCAGGAAAATCAGTGGGGAAATAACACCAGCTTGTGCTCCCATAAAAATCAAGAACTCACTAGGAGTGATATGCCATGATTTATTCAAATCACCTCGCTGTAGCAAATGCATTAATCCTACCCAATGATGTTTTTCATTCCAAAGTACCATCGGCAAAAAGAAAAGAAGTGCTAAGAGCAGCATAAGATAAAAAGGAAATCGCTTCAGTTGAAGTCGATGTTTACCATTTGAAAGACAAAACAAGAAAAAACAGAAAAGCTCGATAAAATTTGTGTACTTGGCGAGTGCACCCATGCCAACAGAAATTCCTGTTGCTATCCACCAGAAGAAACTTGAGTCAGTTTTTGCTATGGAATTTCCATGAAGAGCTTTCCAAAAGCAAGATGCTCCTATTGTCCAGAAGAAGATACTTAATGGATCAATTGTCATCAAAATACTTCCTACAGCATAAAGCGGCATACAAAGAACAACAAGTAGTGTCCCAAAAGCTACCTCTTCGCTGTAGAGCATGGTGGCTAGAAGGAAAAGTCCTATACCTGTTACTGCTGAAAGTAACACAGCAAAAAAACGCACTCCAAAAACAGTATCTCCAAAAAGATGAGTCGCCAAAAAAATTACTAAAGCAGCTCCAGGCCCCTTATCAAAGAAACTCCAATCTAAATGACGTGAGCAATACCAGTAGTAAGCCTCATCCCCTGTTAACTCTAATTGTGTCGAATACCAAAAGCGAAAGAGCGTAACCAGAGTAATGATTCCCACAAGAATCCAGAAGCGCGAAACTTGATTGAAAAAAAACTTTGCGCTCATGCGAGATCATTCATGTGAAATAATTAATTAATTTCTATTTAAAAATTGTGGAGAGCGTAAGAGGCGATCAACTATATTACCTTGATGGAATACTTGCTCTGTTACTAAATAAAGTGAGAATAAATGACACAATTAGAAAATTGCAATTCGTTTCAACTTAATATACGAATGAAAGTGGATCACTTTTTGTTGCTTCTCCAATAATACTGAGTAAATAAGTGACCCTGGAGTGCCCCCTGGACTGAAGAACTAAAGAGCATGCAATGAAAATACTCTATAGTTAAAAACAGCATTTATTATTTTATTTATTCTCACTCGCAAGCGAAATTCATCTCTAGGAAAGAAAAATTATATCTCAAAACCAATGAACAACATCATTTCGTCAACTTCAGCTCCTAATAACACACCAAACTATTTTCAGCAGGAAGCCGTTCCAGCACTTCATCCTCCTCATGTTCTTGAAGGTAATCCTCAGGAACATTTCGCTCTTGCTGATCGCTCTCTAGAGGAAGCATCTCGTTTATATCGTCAAATGATTAGCGAAAACAATACTGAAATCTTAGCTCCAAGAATACGAGCACTACTAGGAAGATCACGTTTTCATCGAATACTTGCTGAAGAATTTACTTCTTCCAGTCATGATACAATGTTGAGTGAACAAATGTTATCTCTTCCCGTTGAGCAAGTAGCCCCTCAAAATTTAGTAATCGATTCTCCAATTCAACATAAAAGAGCACATCGACTGGAAAAGCTGAAGGAGAAACGCTTAGAGAAGGCTTGTATTAATAGAGAAAAAGCATTGCGCTACAAAAGAGAAGCTAGTTATAAAACTCGTTTTCTTCAAACCATTCAAGAGGCTGGCCCTCAATATGCCAAAGACACAAAAGAAATAGAGTCAAAAATTCAATGGCTCAAAAATAAAGAGGATTATCATACAATGCGTGCTAGATACTGGGAAGATTTAGCTTATCGAAATAATAATTCTCTTCCAGGATCTTACCATGAATCTCCTGTTGGTAACTATCAAGACGAGTACCATGTCAAGAACAGCAGTCCTATTCAAAAAGCCAAAAAAGCCCCTCTCTATTCCCAATTTAATAGTTTACCTCGTGCTCAACTTCAGGAAGAGACCATTCCAGCGGTAACGGAGGTTAAAAAAAGTGACTTATCTGGAAAGTTTCAAGCTGCTATTCCAACAACTTCTATAGAACTTGAAGCCTATAAACCAAATGATGTTTTCTCGGCACGAGCAACTAAACATTCTGCTCAGAAAGATGAAAAATTGAATCATTGATTACACGACTTTTTTGTAGAATCTTCGGTCAAGTAGTGCTTTTGCGAGGGTCATTCTATCAGTCTGTTCGATTCCTCCTCGAGCAGAAAGACCTTGAGCAAGACGAGTAATTTTAATTTGAAAAGGTGAAATTAACTCAGCTAAATAATGAGCAGTTGCCTCCCCTTCTACATCACCACTGAGTGCTAAAATAATTTCTGATGGTTTTTCTTCTTGGAGACGTTCTATAAGACTGGAAATACGTAGTTCTTCAGGTCCAATTCCATCAAGTGGGGAGAGCCTCCCTCCAAGAGCATGATAACGACCATCAAATGCTTCAGTTCTCTCCATGGGCAGAATATCAGTTTCATGCTCTAAAACACAAATGGCTTTACCTGCTCGATCCTCATCACTACAGAGAAGACAGAGACTCTGATCAGTAAAAAAACCACATCGCTCACATAGCTTCAGCAAATTAGTAGCTTGCTCAATAGCTTCTGCTAATGCTTTTGGATGTGCATGAGGTGAACGTAGCATCCAAAGAGCTATTCTCTCTGCACTGCGTGGTCCAATACTAGGGAGACGGCGTAACTGCTCTACTAGAGAACGAAAAGATTGAGGATAATCGAGGAAAGGCACAGTCTTTTTTTAAGGAGATTATTTTCTATGGCAATGATTCCTTGCGAATATAGTCAAATTACTTAGAAATTACAGGCGAGAGTGCAGAGATTTTTAAAAAAGGCAAGGCCGAAGACCGAGCGCTATCTCAACGATAAGGTGATGGGAGGAGAACGCTGCACTTTTTAAATAAGATCAAGTCAATTTCCTGCAATTTCTAAGTAATTTGACTATAAAGCAAAAAAAGATCTAAATTTGATGCTCCTGAGTCTTTTTCTCCCGTCTGTTTTTATCAATGCGCTCCAAGTAGAGATCAAGAGCTTTATCAGGAATGCCAAAAATGCGTGCTGCACTAAAAGCTTCTCTAGCCTGATCAAAATCCTCAGATCGGAAGGAAAGAATTCCTTGCCAAAATAAATCACGACTACGCTCTCGTTCTCTAGAAAGAGCATTCTTTGGAGCTAAGACTTCATAAAGTTCTACATAGCGACAATTTCCTTGGTATTCTAAAAGATCCATCGGACGAAATTCTGCATTATTTTCTGCCATTTCATAAGTATTTGGTCCAACTAAAATACGACATCCATACTTAAGGCATAACATACTTAAATACCGTGCAAATTCAATTGTAGGACCTGCAACACTATATTGATTGAAACGAGGAGTACCATAAAAGGCTGCAAGCATTTCTCCAGAATGAATACCTATTCGAAAATCAAGGCGCTGTTGCCAACGAAGATCACACTCTCGATTAAGCTCTTCAAGACGTTTTACCAACTCAAGAGCAGTCCGAACAGCTTTAGCAGCATGATTCATGCTTCCTGTCAACGGGAGCGGTACACCAAAAATGCTACGAATACTTTCACCAGAACACTCTTCAAGATAACCACCAACATCAACTAAAAAATTACTAGCTACTTGTAGATAGAGAGTTGTCATTTGAACATAGTTTTCTGGAGTCAGTGCCTCCATCAGCTCAGCATGATTGCTGAGCGTCATGACAAGAATACTTCCGTGTTTTAATTCTCCTGGAAATTGAAGCGACACTTCACTTTCAATGAGTTTTTCAATAATTTGCAATGATAAACGCCCATCAAAAAGTTGATGTAATCTTGTTTTCCTTGCCCCTATTGCTGTGAAAGAAAAGAATGAAACGACTCCAGAACTCAAAATTAAAACCAGTTCTAAAGGAAAAGGATTCCAAAAATAATGATAGAGTGAAAAAAGGAAACTTCCAGAAATCATGAGTCCCCCTACAAAAGCTGTCACAAGAAAGCGTTCTTTGTTGTTGTTCATTTTGAGCCCAAGGACCACACTCAACATTAACGTAATGAAAACCAAGAAACTTTGAGTAAGAGCAGAAAGCTCGAGGCTCCTTTGAGGAGCAAAAGTTAAATTTATTATCTCTTTCCAAGGTTTTTCTAGTAATGACAACCCACCCTCCAACGTCATTAAAAAAAATAGTGCTACTACAATACTAACCAAAAATAGTGTTATTTTAACATTTTTCATATAGCCAATACCTCTAGATCATCACTATGGATCATAAGTGTTCCGCGTACAGTGACTCACACTTTATAAGTGCAACATTTAAATTTTTCTTTCATTTATTTTTTCACTGTGTTAGCAGAGCAGATCACTATCACGGAAGCCCACAGAGCAAGAAGTCTAGGAGCAATAGTGTTTCAAAAAGAGTTTAGCGTAAAACTTAGTTTACATGAAAAAGTGAGAAAATGTCTAAGCGGATATTAGAAAAATAATTTTTAAAGCATCATTTTTTTTACTAAAATCAGTAATATTCAAACTCGCTTAACTCAATCATTTCAGTATGATCACTCTTCCTATTTAATTTTTAAATAACTTTATGACTCAACATTCTGCTTCTCCCATTAGTGTTGTCACTGGTGGAGCCGGCTTCCTTGGTTCTCATTTGACTGATCGATTACTTGCCGAAGGGCATTACGTTATTGTTATTGATAATTTTATCACAGGAAGCCCCCATAATCTTCAACACCTAGCAGGTCACGAACGCTTCCAGTTTATTCGACAAGATGTTACTGAATACATTTTTGTTCCCAGTCATGTGGATTATGTTTGGCATTTTGCTAGCCCAGCAAGTCCTATTGACTACTTGGAGCTTCCTATTCCTACTCTCAAAGTTGGGTCTCTTGGAACACACAATGCGCTTGGTCTTGCGCGTGAAAAAAAAGCAGCATTTCTTCTCGCATCAACTTCAGAAACCTATGGGGATCCCCTTGTGCACCCACAAACAGAAGATTATTGGGGTAATGTTAACCCTGTAGGCCCGCGGGGCGTTTATGATGAAGCAAAGCGATTTGCTGAAGCAATTACGATGGCCTACCATACATTTCACAATATGGACACAAAAATTGTTCGTATTTTTAACACCTACGGTCCTCGTATGCGCTTACGTGATGGTCGTGTTGTACCTGCTTTCATTAATCAAGCATTAACCAATGCACCACTTACTATTTTTGGTGATGGCAGCCAAACAAGGAGTTTTTGCTACGTTTCTGACCTTATTGATGGTATTTATCGCCTCATGATGAGCCACTATCACAAGCCAGTCAATATTGGCAATCCTTGTGAAATGACTATCAAAGAATTTGGAGAAGCAATTCTAAAGCTTATTCCTACACAATCAACGATAGAATTCAAAAAACTCCCTGTTGACGATCCTAAAGTACGTCAACCCGATATAACTCTCGCAAAAAAAATTCTGAGTTGGGAGCCAGTCGTTCATTTTGATGAGGGGATAAAAAAAACAATCGATTATTTTCGATCAAAAATTTAGGAAAAAAACTAAAAGACCCTTGTGTCAACATCATTTTTTCTCTATTGGAAAGAAAAAAAAGTTCTTTTTGCTGAATTTTCAAAAAAGAAAAATGGTGTATGGAAAATAGAAAAAAGTGATGTATTCAATTTTTTACTAGAGAAAAATCAACCTTTATTTACTGCAAAGGAGCTAGCTAGGTTTCAAGAAGCTCTCACTGCTTGTAAGAGTCAGTGTCTAAAAATTCATTGCTTTTTACCTGCGCATAAAGCTTTCATTAAGACAATCCCTATCGAAGTTCCTCCAGGCTTGGAGAACATTCTCCCTCGTCTTATTACTTGCGAGGCAAAATATATTTTTCCTCTGCCTCTTAGCAAATTAGTTTGGAACTACAAGATTTTTGCTTCCACTCAAGTAAATAAAGTCAATGTTACCTATATTGCTACAAAGAAAGAATTTCTTGATTCTTTAATAGAGGTTATTCCTGAAGATCAATTAAGCAGATTGATTATTTTAGCCACTCCAATTGCTATCCAGCGCACTCTTGAGATTATTGATCAAAATCATGGCTCAACTCTAATTTTAAACCTGGAAGATAATGTCAGTAATATTCTTCTTCAAGAATCTAACAACGCACTAACTAGCTACACATTAGCTCCTCTTTTAAAAGAAGGAGTAGAATTGAATCTTCATACCGAAACTGAAGAGAAAATCATCACTTCTCTTCTTTCTCTTTTAAAATATTTAAAATCAAAAAAAATAATCCCTAATAAAATTTTCCTAGTTGGGGAAAATACTCATAAAAATCAACTATTTTCCTATCTTCAAAAAAATTTAATAGAAACATTTTTTTTAGATGATCTAGATCAACTAGTAGAGCTTCATCCACTTTTTGATTTTACAATTTCATCATTTATTAAAAAAAATTCTATCAGTTCGAGTGTAATTTTTGGAGGCATTACATTTTTTGAAAAAAAATGTTGCTTAGATTTGTGTCCACCAATTTTACTTACTAAAAAAAATCAAAAACGAGAAAGTTCTTATTTTCTTGGAGCAGTTTTTCTAGTTATTTTTACTTTTTTGCTGTGGTCTTTTTATTGGTGCTACGAAATCAATGCTTATCATCATAAGATCAACCAGGCTAAAGAACTCTTTGATCAAAGAAAATCACAGTTGATTAAATCTGATAAAATAATCGAAAAATTTAAGAAAATAGAAGAAACTAAGTTAGTAATTTTTCATTTTATTGAAGCACATAATTTATGGATTAAAATCGTTAACGAATTACAGAATGCTCTTCCCAAACGCTATATTTGGATTACCAAGCTATCTCCTATTTCTAATCAAGAAATAACAAATGAGTATGTATCTACACGAGAACTTGAACTTGAAGGACTTTATTTAGAGAATCCGCGACAATCAGAAGTCATCAATGACTTCATTAATGAGCTCAAAAAATCAGCACTTTTTTTAATTGATAAACCAGAGCAAATCTTATTGTCATATTCTTCAGCTGATGGAAGTGCATATGCATATCCATTTAAAATTCACTTAATTCTTAAAAATCCAATTCAGCTCAAGATACAAAATAAGTAAAAGAAGATTCTATTTGCAATAGTTGTCTTCATATGCTAGTCCCATAGAATGTTTCGGGATTATCATTTTTTCTTCTTTAAGAAAAACAAAGAAAAAGTAATTTTGCTAATAAAAGCTAGTACTGTTGTAGTTTTAATTATCACTATTTGGATTACTAAAGTCTTTTTAGATTTTTATTGTACAAAAAGAGATTACAAAGTTGTAAAAGCAAATCTAGAAAATCAAAGAACTCCTTTTACTGAGAAAGAACTTCAAGAACTCACCATTGCTCAAACAGATAATCTGTACAGCATTGACTATCTTT
Source organism: bacterium (assembly GCA_021849805.1). Lineage (GTDB taxonomy): Bacteria > Verrucomicrobiota > Verrucomicrobiia > Chthoniobacterales > UBA6821 > CAIWMF01. Next base: position 43,550 of record JAJZSL010000001.1, on the reverse strand, counting down.
CTGATTATTTAAAAAAACATCGAATTATCTTGCCTTTAGAACGAATTGTTGTTAACAGCAATCAATTCCAAATGCAACTACAGAAAGATCTTGACTATCTCAAAGAAAAAAGTGAGGAAAAGAGCATTATATTCTCTAATTCATTTTTTTTAGGACTAATAGAAGAAAAAGTAGCTATTCGTAATTCAGAAGATGCAATAAAAAAAAGTAAAGAAGAATTTTTACTTTTTTGGATCGCTGATCATCTTTTCGAATATAATTCATTAACTATCAGTGAATTTTTATTTGAAAATGAAACTTACAGTTTCAGTTTAGATTCATTAAAAATCGAAAAAATGGGCTATTTATTACTAAGTTTCAAAACAGATGAAAATTCTTTTCAAAACTTCATCAATCTTATTGTTACTAGTCCTTATTATTTTATTATAGAAAAAGTAAGTGTCGAAAACAGTAATCAAAAAGGCCCACTCCATTTTTTAAATCATCAAAAAGATTTAATTAAAATAATCTTTGACCATGAAGAATTAAGTATTCATATGAAAATAGATTTTTTTGATTTTGAATAATGAATAAACGAAAAGCATCATACTATTTTTTAATAATAAGTATAATAATATTCTGCATCTCTATATCTACAATACTGAAAAATTTATTTTCAAAAGAAAATTTTTTCTCTGTCAATACAAAAAAAAATTCTTACTCTGAAATTATTATGGAAAGGTCTATACAAACTAAAAACAAAAATTTTTTACAAATGATTGAGAATATTTCTTGGAATAAAAGAACAAATGATATCATGCTATTTTCTTCAAGAAGATATTTTAGTAAAAATAATATTTTACATGATCTCTATGAAGAAGAAAAAGAAATTTTACCACCAATAAAAAATGAATGGTTAATTAAAAATAATCTAGACTACTCAAATCCAAATATTCTTAATGAAGATTCAGATGGAGATGGATTTACTAATTTAGAAGAGTGGAAAGGTAATGATCCGTATAAAAATCCAGGAAAAGAATCATCAAATCCTAATGATCCATATTCACATCCATTACTTTGGACAAAGTTAAGATGCAATAAAGCTTCAATTTGTAAAACTAATTATTACTTAGATTTTGTAGGAGTAATGCAAGAAAATGGTGAGGATTTTTTTAAAATTCAACCTCAAACCTTAATACCAACTATTGATGAGCAAGGAAAAAAAGTTTTTAGTATAAAAATTATTAGAGTAAAACTTGGAGAAAAATTATCAGGTCTTCCTTTAGTTATTCAGAGCTACGAAAGGAAAAAAATACTTTATAGAGGGATCTGGTATGATACGAGTGAATTAATGATAAAAAATATTTTAGATAATGAATTATTTACACTGATTAAAAAAAGTACACTATACCCACAATCTACACTAGTTACTATTAGTGAGGGTATAATCTTCGAATATCCAATTGTATCAGTAACTAAAAAAATTTTTGTCAGTTATAATGATTCTTTTGAATTAGAGCCTTTATTTCTTAAAGAAAAGGCGAAAAAAAATTATCAGCCAGAAGCTTATAAGTTGATAAAAATCAATAACCAAGAAGTTACTATCGAAAGAAATGGAAATTATTATTCAATTCCTTTTTTAGACTAAATTATCTAACTAGTTTATTACTATATGTTTTATACTATCAGATACTATCTGAAAATAAATAAAGTAATACTTTTTTTCTTTATTTTAACAAATAATATTTCTTTTACTCTCTATGCTATTGAAGTAGTCAAGAATGATAAAAATGAAAAACAAGAAGTTATTGATAATACACTGCAAGCTTATGCAAAAGAAAGAATTGATATAGGAAAAAGTGAATTTTCAAATAAAAATTACTGCTCAGCATTTCAAAATTATAAAATTGCGATAGATTCTTTAGAAAATAGTAAGGTTAAATTTGATTCTCTTTATCAAGATGTTTTATATTCACTAAATAAAATTGCTATTATTCTTATTCTAAAATTTATTGTACTTCATCAGAATAAGAATGCAGAATGTATAAAAAAAATTATTGAATCTAAAGAGTATTATTTTGATTATCCTCCTAAAAATTTTTTGTTGGAGAGCTTAAAAAAAATAAGTAATAAGGAGGGAAAAAAACGTTTTAAAACTAATGACGTTGAGTCTCTTTTACTAATGGGTATTGATTTTTATGGAATAGGAAAATTTGATTTAGCAAATAGAAAATTTAATGAAGTACTAAACATTGATCCTTATAATCAAGCTGCACAAATTGGGTTAAATATTATTAAAAAAGAAAATGAAGAAAATGTTTTTGCTAATAAAAATCAAACAATAGGTCTGATGGCTTCAAGTATTGATCATTCTTGGAATTTTCCTCTTTCTAATAATATAATTCAACAAAAAAATAATCAAATTAATGCCTTAACATTGGAAAGAAGTAATCAGGATATTGTTAATAAAATCCATAGAATTATTATACCTAAAGTTGAGTTTATTGATACTCCATTACAATCTGCACTTGATGAGATTAAAGATCAGTCTATTAAACTTGATACTGAAGAGAGTGACAATGCAAAGAGAGGAATAAACATTGTGCTAGCTTTAGATTTAGCTAATTTGTCACCTGAACCTAAGATCACACTTTCACTTACCGATACACCATTAGAAGAAGTTATTAAATATATAGTTCAACAGGCTAATCTACAAATGAGAATAGAGCAGTATGCAATTGCTATTATCGATAATAATGAACCAATTGAGCCATTTTCTATTCAAGAGTATAAAATTTCCTCTAGAATTTTTACTTATTTTAATACTGATATAACTAATCATGAATTAAAAAAAGAAAAATCTATGCTATCTGATTCTGAGTGTATAAGAAATATTTTAACTTCGCAAGGAGTTACTTTTCCTAAGGGGTCTAATCTTCATTACCTTCATTCAAAAAATATACTTATTGTTAGGAATACAATTTCAAATCTTAAATTAATAGAGTCATTATTACAAGGTTCTTTTACAAAACCAGAAGAACAAATTGAAATTGAAACACGATTTCTTGAAATAAAGCACGATGATCTTAAAGAGCGAGGTATAAATTGGCTCTTAGGAATTTTCCAACTTGGATGCCATTTGAAAAAAGAAAATTTTAGTAATGAATTGAAAAACTATACTGCACCATCACAAGTAACATCATTAGCTATTACTTCTCAATCACTAGAAATGTTACTATATGGAGCTCCAGCAAGTGCGACAATAGGAACACTTACTCTTGCTGGAATACTTACAAATCCTCAATTCCAAATTATTATCAATGCAATTAATCAGCATAAAGAAGTAGATCTAATTTCAGCACCTAAAATTACTGTTTCAAGCGGAAAAAAAGCAACCATTAGAGTTGCAAGAGAATTTCCTTATCCTTCTGATTATTCTCCACCACAAATACCACAAAGTCAGGGAACTGGAATTAATCCTGCTATTCCAACGACTCCATCATCTTTTAAGAAAAGAGATGTTGGAGTTCAACTAGAAGTCGAGCCTACTATTAATAGCAATAATAATAGTATTGAGTTGAAATTATCTCCACAGATCGTTGAATTTCAAGGATTTGTTAATTATGGAAATCCTATTTATTCTCAAGCACCAGTTTTTTTTGCTGGACAAACAAATTTAATCACTTCAACAGCAAGTGTACTTTTAACAGAAAATACAATCAATCAACCAATTTTCAGTGTTCGTGAAGTTGATACACAAATAGTGTTAAAAGATGGACAAACTGTTCTTTTAGGAGGACTAATGAGAGAAGATATAAAAACAACTAAAGAAAAAATTCCTCTTATCAGTAGCATTCCTTTAGCAGGACAGCTTTTTCATTCTACTTCTGAACATAAGATTAAACGTAATTTATTAATCTTTGTGACAGTCTATTTTCTTAACCTATCAAAAAAAGATAGTAATAGAAATGAATAAATTTATGATGAAAATTATTTCTTTATATGTTTGTATCATACTGCTGGTATTCTTAAACGACCAGTTGCATGCAAATAAAGTTAATCAAATAAAGAATACTACTACTATTACTTCATTATTAGAGAAAGCACTTGATGCTGAAAGAAAAAATGACATTGAATTAGCTTTAAAGTATTATAATAAAATACTCATAATTAATCCAAATAATAAGAAAGCAATTTCTAGAATAACTGAAATTAATAAGAAAGAAAAAAAGCTGAATTTGGAAAACTATCAACAAACAGCTAATCTATTAATTGACGATGTTGATAAATCATGGGAAATTTCTAAAAATAATAGTGATGCTTTAGATAATAATGAAAATTCTCAACTACAAACTGATTTTTCAGATAGTAAAAATACACTAATTTCAAAATTATCATCAATTATCATTTCACAAATAAGTTTAGAAAATGTACCTCTTCCTGAAGCTATTGATTATTTAAAACAAAAAAGTATTGATTATGACAATGAAAAAAAAGGTATTAATATTGTTCTAAATCTTAAATTAGAAGAAAAAAAATCTACTGCTAACTCTTCTTCACTTTTAGAAAAATCAGTACAACCTCATATTTCGCTAGATCTCAAACAAGTTCCAATAAGAACTGCTTTAGAATATCTAGCAAAACAAGCAAATCTTGCAATACGTATTGATCCTTATGCTGTTGTCCTTTTATCAGATCTTGAAGAAAAGAAGATTTTTTTTAATAAAGAATATATAATAAAATCGAATTCTATTTTTGGTATTGATTATAATACTAATATTGATCCGAGTAATCCTCTTTCTGCAAAAAATTATCTTCAACATCAAGGAATTACTTTTCCAGAAGGATCATTTGCTAATTATTCACAAGAAAATCATAAACTTTTGTTACATAATACTAAAGAAAACATAGATCTTGCTGATTTTTTGCTTTCTACTTGCAATTATCAAGAGCCTTTACAAATCTCAATAGAAACAAAATTTATCGAAGTTACTCAAGATCAATTTGAAAAACTTGGAATAAACTCTATTCTTAAAGGCCTACAAATTGGCAACAGTGGTATTTATTTAAATACTAAGGAGAAAAGTGATTCTCCCGGATCACTAAATTCTTCAACTTCCATCTCAGAAATTCAATCAGTACATGATCTAAACTCTGAGAATCAGTACTTAGAAGAAAACTCCATTGATACTGCTATTGAGCGTAGTTCTAGCTCTCACAAAGAAGCAGAAAAGATGGCTGGTATTTTCGGTATTACAGGTGTTTATAATAATGCACAACTTGAAGTAACACTTCAAGCACTTCAAAGAAAAAAGGGAGTAAATTTGATGGCTGCACCTCATGTAACAACCAAGGATGGTGTGCAGGCAATTGTTAAAATCATTGATGAATTTATTTATCCAACAGAGTACAGTCCACCACAAATTCCACAATCAACGACGAATAGTGGTGAACGTGCTTTCTATACAACTCCCCCTACAATTACTCCTTCATTCCCTAACACGTGGACAACAAAAAATTTAGGAGTTATTTTAGAAGCTAAACCAACAATAGCACCAGACGGTTATAGCATTGAATTAGAACTACACCCTCAAATTACAGATTTTGATGGTTTCATTAACTATGGAAGTCCAATTAACACTGTAGGTTATAGTTCACTAGGTACAAACATTAATACTGTTCCTTTTTCTTCTACATTAACAACGAATACAATCAACCAACCAGTATTTACAGTGAGAGAAGTCCATACATCCGTTACTGTTTGGGATGGTCAAACTGTTGTCTTAGGGGGATTGATTCGAGAAGATATTCAAAAATTTAATGATAAAATTCCACTGCTTAGTAGTATTCCATTAGCTGGAAAACTATTTAAATACCAAGTCGATAAAAAAATTAAAAAAAATTTGATTATTTTTGTTACACCTCGAATTTTGAATCAAAATGGAAATCTTTTGCATCAGCTTCACTCGAAAAAAAATAATAGTTTCTCTTTCATTCACTAACAAAGAAAAATTGAATCACTGAGGAAGCAGAATTTTTTTATGGAGTCGAATTAGATTTTCTTCTTCTAATGTTGAACAATTAATCCAAGCAATTTCGTGATCATGCTGAAGGCTACTAAGAGTACGTTCTTTAATTTTCAATAAATATCGAAAATCATAATGAATATGTTCCAACTCTCCTTTTTCTGTATTTGCTGGAATAAATTGAACATCGATATCAAAGGGAAATTGATAACGATCATGCCAAAAGTGAATAGAAGAATGAAGCCCTGTCTCCTCTAGTAATTCTCTCATTGAAGCTTCCAGAGGTGTTTCTCCTATTTCTAGATGGCCACCTGGTTGAAACCATTTCTTAAAAAACGGATGAAAAATTGTTAGCAAATGATTGTTTTCAATAACAATTGCACTTGTAGTAATATGTGCAGGTCGCGTTTTCCTGTCAAATATGTTAGAAGAATCTTCTAATTGATTAAGCAACGGTATCAAGTTATTTTTTTCTTCGGGATAATAATCCAAATATTCCATCGTAAGCTGAAAAACATTTTTCATTTTAAAAATTTTTTACATACTCGTTAACATTAATTTTTTATGCCTAGTATTGCAATTACTGGTAGCATAGCTGCAGGGAAGTCAATGGCGACATCATTTTTAGCAAAGAGGCTAGCTGTTTCTCCTTTTATTGCGGATCAAGAAATCACCAATTTTTTAGAAAATGATCAAAACGTAATTCAAGAATTAATTACAGCATTTGGCAGAGCAATTTATAGTGACAAAGGAGAAATAGATCGTGTACGATTACGTGCTCATCTCATTAAAAATTCTCGAAGCAAACAAAAACTCGAAGCAATACTGCATCCACGCTTACGAAATCAATGGCTTCCTAGAGCACAGGCTGCTAAGGGGAATCGAAAAATTTTCTTTTTGGCTGAAATCCCACTTCTCTATGAGAATGATCTCAAAGATTTTTTTGATGATGTTGTTGTTGTTGGTGCTTGTGAAAAAGTTCTTTTACATCGTCTTACTAACTATAGAAATTTGACCTCTCGAGTTGCTCATGCTCTGATTAAACTTCAGTGGCCATTGCAAGAAAAAATATCGCGTGCTACTTACGTAGTCTGGAATGATGGAATAATCGACTTTTTGGAACAGCAAATCATGATGCTCGGCTTGTCAATTTTAAAATCGTAATACTTCTTTAGTCTCTATGGCGCTATCAACAAGCTTACAACCCGACACTCTTCTCCTCAATGAATTGCATCATCTAAGCTATTATCAATTGCTCAAGCGGAGTCAGTCACTCAATCTCAGCTCCAATCATTCTTCTTTTCATGGATTGATTTTATCTCAAGCTCACCATCATTTGCACTCTGGAGGAAGCTTAAGCACAGAAGGAATCTTAGAATTCACTCCTAACGAAGCTGTACTTAGGTGGCTCGCTTTTGATTTGAAGCCATCTATAGAAGATGTTCTTATCCCCCTCCCCATGATTAAAAAATATAACCTTAAGCCTGGACTTCGTTTGAAAGGAATGCTGAGTGTTCTTCATTCGAATCGTTTAATCATGCATGAATTGACTGAAATTGAAGGTATTCCTATTGAGGAGTGGAAGATTCCAAAAGATTTTGAGCAACTCACTGCCACTTTTCCAGTGAAGCGTATTCTCCTGGAGCAGCCTAAGAATACAAACTTGACAGGACGAGTTATTGATTTAATTGCTCCTCTTGGCATGGGGCAACGAGGACTAATCATTGCTCCCCCTCGTGCAGGAAAAACAATGTTACTCAAGAATATCGCTTTAGCTCTTTGTACTAATTATCCTGATATTCATCTTATCGTTCTATTAGTTGATGAACGTCCAGAGGAAGTAACAGATTTAAAACGTAGTCTTAAGTGCGAAATCATCAGTTCAACTTTTGATGAACCAACCAACCGCCATCTTCAAGTTTCTGAAATAGTCTCTGAGCGCTCCAAGCGACTTTTAGAGCTTGGTAAAGATGTTGTTATTTTAATCGATAGTTTAACACGTCTCTCTAGGGGCTATAATAATGCAATAAGTACAAAAGGAAAAACAATGAGTGGCGGCATTGATAGCAGAGCACTTTCAAAACCAAAACGCTTCTTTGGCTCAGCACGAAATGTGGAGGAAGGAGGAAGCTTAACTATTCTAGCAACAGCTCTTATTGATACTCAAAGTCGCATGGATGATCTCATTTTTGAAGAGTTTAAAGGAACTGGCAACATGGAAGTTATGCTCGATCGTTCTATTGCCGAACAGAGAATTTTTCCAGCAATTCATCTTATTAAATCAGCGACACGTCGAGAAGAGCTACTCTATCACCCTGAAGAATTAAAGCGTATCCTTCAATTACGTTCACAGCTCTTGGAGCTTCCTGCGGGTGAAGCCATTCAAATTCTTATTCAGAACATAGAAATCACTAACTCCAATACAGAATTACTCCTCAGTGGATTAAAAGGAATCTGATTTTGACATCTTCTGATTGTTTTCTAAAGTAAATCAGGTCTCTTTTTCTTGGTGTTTTCAAAAGCTTCTTCTCTGCGCCATGATTCAATAGCAGCATGATTGCCAGAAAGTAAAACTGCGGGGACCCTCCATCCATGAAACTCTTCAGGGCGCGTATAATGAGGGAAGTCAAGCAATCCTTTTTCAAAAGAATCATTAGGTGCTGATTGAGAATCACCTAGAACATCCGGAAGCAACCGTACAAGGGCATCAGTAACCACGAGAGCAGCTAATGCCCCATTAGTAAGCACATAATCACCAATAGAGATTTCCTGATCTACAAGATAGTCAATGACTCGTTGATCTACTCCTTCATAATGACCACACAAAAAAATAAGATGTTGCTCTTCTGTTAATTCATGAGCCATTTTTTGATTAAATGGCCTTCCTTGAGGTGACATAAAAATAACTTTACTCTCTGGAGTTCTTAACTCTTCAAGCGCACGAGCAATAGGTTCTACCTTCATGACCATTCCAGCTCCTCCACCATAAGGAGGAGCATCTAAGGTCCGATGCTTATCAGTTGCCCAAGCTCTTAAATTGATGACTTCAATCTGAATGAGTGCTGCTTCTTGAGCTCGCTTCAATATGCTTTCTTTCAGGGCCCCATGGCAGATACCAGGAAAAGGAGTCACTATTTGAATTTTCATCAGCTTCGTAGTTGAACTGGTCATTGCATCTTATTGTAGCGTAGAATCGCTTTCTTTGTCTTCTATGCATTCAAGAAATAGTCGTCGTCGATCTATTCCTAAGAAAAGAAACCGATTTTTCTATTTCTTTCTTTTTTTCCGATTTCTTCTAGCAATCATTCTGCTTTGGATGCTCATTGCTGGATTTTACTATCTTTGGGCACTTACATTTGATCTTTCTAAAATTACACAGATGTCTCAGCGCTCGATTATCTATGATCGAGAAGGAGCAATCTATGGTCTTGCCGGTGGAGAAAATCGACAAATCGTTCCTTTTGATAAGGTATCTAATTACTTTATCAATGCTCTCATTAGTCGTGAAGATGCTCGTTTTTATGAACATCGCGGTATAGATCCCATTGGTATTGGGCGTGCTCTTATTCGAAATCTTCTCCTTGGTAGCATTAAAGAAGGAGGGAGTACTATCACTCAACAACTAGCTCGTAATAGTTTTCCACTTGGAGGACATACCTTTCATCGTAAACTCTTGGAAGCGGCCATGGCATTTCGTATTGAAACAGAACTCTCCAAAGAAAAAATTTTGGAGCTCTACATGAATCGAATTTATTTTGGACCTGGTCTCTATGGTGTAGAAGCTGCAAGTCAAGCTTATTTTGGCTGTTCTGCTTCTCAGATGACCTTAGCTCAAGGAGCTCTTCTTGCGGGACTGATACGCAGTCCTAACCATCTCTCTCCCTACAACAACCTCCCAGGAGCTCTACAACAGGAAGCCATTGTCCTCAAAAGAATGAAGGAACTCTCTCTGATTACTCCTGAAGAGGAAAAGCAAGCTTTGCGTGAAAAAATCCCCTCTCCTACAAATCGTTTTCTTCGTTTCCAAAATAGCTGGGCTCTTGATGCTATTCTCCATGAACTAACTCAAGTTCTTCCACCAGAAAAAATCGGATCTGGGCCGCTTCACATCATGAGCACTATTGACGCAGGACTACAACTTGCAGCGGAAAAAGCAGTCTCAAAAAATCTTTTAGAAATTGAATCTAGAAGTGATTTTAAAAGTCAACATGCTCTTAGAAAAATCTATGGAAAAAAAGAGGAGGAGCATCTTCCCTCAAAAAAGAAAGAGCCACTGCAAGCTGCTCTTCTTGCTATTGAGAACAGCAGTGGAGGCATTGTAGCAATTGTAGGAGGTCGAGACTATAAAATGAGCAAGTATAACCGTGCAACAACAGCTCAACGTCAAGTTGGTTCTGCTGCTAAGCCATTTGTCTATGTAGAGGCTTTCAGGAAAGGAATGACTCCAGATTCCTTAGTTAGTGATCAGCAATTAACTCCAGCTGATCTTCCAGAAAGATTTAAAACCTATAATCCTCAAAATAGTGATGGAACTTTTCAAGGACTACTACCGGCAAGCTACGGGCTTATTCATTCACGCAATACAATGAGTGTTCGTATTGGATTGAGGGCTGGTTTAGATGATATTGCTGATAGTATGCAACGCTTAGGTCTTGCTGAAAAAATTCTACCCTACCCCTCTCTTTGCTTGGGAAGTTTTGAATCGACGTTGCGTAACCTTACTGCTGCGTATACAGCTCTTGCCACAGGAGGAGAACGATTGCAACCTCACTTGATTGAAGAAGTCAGAGATGCAGATGGAAAAATTCTTTTCTTAGCAACACGAGGGCGCTTGCCAGTGCTTGACCCTAGCGCCACACGCACCACAGTAACACTTCTAGAAAAAGTTCTTACGGAAGGAACAGCTGCTCGTGCTGCTGCTCTAGGTTTTCATCAGATTGCTGCGGGCAAGACTGGAACAACAGATCATTTTTTTGATGCTTGGTTTCTTGGCTTCACCAAAGGTCTTACTTGTGGTGTTTGGGTTGGTTTTGATCACCCAAAAACAATTATACGAGGAGGCTATGGAGCTGAACTGGCACTTCCAATTTGGATTGACCTTATGCAATCTTCTCCAGCCAGTCATTATGAAACCGGAGTAATTGAGTAAAAGATATTTTCCATTTGTGCGCTTTCCTACAGAGAAATGATTCGATAAGTTCATTGCTTTATGAATATTCACGAATACCAAGCAAAAGAACTATTTGAACTTTTTGGGGTGGCAACTTCCCAAGGCTCTCTAGCAACTACATGTGAAGAGGTGAAGAATATTATTTCAACATTCTCATCACAAGAAGTCGTTCTCAAAGCTCAGATTCATGCTGGAGGACGAGGCAGAGGAATCTTTAAAGATGGATTTTCCGGTGGAGTTCATGTACTCAAAAGCATGGAAGAGGCTCTGGAAGTTGCTCAGAGAATGCTTCAGAATATTCTTGTAACGAATCAAACAGGACCAGAAGGTCGACTCGTCGAAAAATTGCTCGTTGCTCAATCAGTTGATATTGTCCAGGAGTTTTACCTCGCTATTCTTCTCGATCGTAACAAGGAGGCACCAGTTATCGTTGTTAGTAGAGAAGGAGGAGTTGATATTGAATCGGTAGCTCATCGAGCACCTGAAGCAATTAGGCGTGAAACAATCCATCCTCTTTTTGGCTTACAAGCTTATCAAAGCCGTTCTCTAGCTCATTGCCTAGGTTTCCGTGGCAAGCAGCTTCTTCAAGCTAGCACTCTGATTACTAATCTTTATCGTTTGTTTATTGAACTGGAATGCATGATGGTAGAAGTCAATCCCTTAGTGTTGACGTCATCTGGAGAAGTCTTAGCTCTTGATGCCAAACTCAGCTTTGATGAAAGCGCTCTCTTTCGCCATCCAAAAATTGCTTCTATGCGTGATTTCAGTGAGGAGGATCCTCGCGAAGTTGCTGCTTCTTCAGCTGGCCTCAACTATGTAGGACTTGATGGAAATATTGCCTGTTTAGTCAATGGTGCTGGTTTGGCCATGGCCACCATGGACATTATTAAGCACTATGGTGGAGAACCAGCTAATTTTCTTGATATAGGAGGGGGAGCCAGCCAAGAGCAAATCAAAGAAGCTTTTAACATTCTTTCCAAAGATCCAAAAGTCAAAGTCATTTTGGTCAACATTTTTGGCGGCATCATGCACTGTGATCTGATTGCAGAGGGAATTATCAGTGCTTTTAACACTAGCAAGCTGACCATTCCATTAGTTGTTAGATTAGAAGGGACTAATGTAGAAAAAGGAAAGAAACTGCTTCAAGAATCCTCTCTAGCTCTTCACACTGCCCACGATCTAAGAGAAGCAGCCATGAGAGCCAAAGAGCTAGCTTGTTAAGAATCTCTCCGTGTTGCGCTTCACTTTTGTATTAGCACACGATAATATTTTTTGCTTACTTTCACTCCATGTCTATTTTAGTCGATAAGAACACACGATTGCTCGTTCAAGGAATCACAGGAAAAGCAGGAGCTTTCCATACTCGTGCTTGTTGTGACTATGGAACAAGGGTTGTAGCTGGAGTGACTCCTGGACGTGGTGGTGATTTTTTTGAAAAATCGATTCCAATTTTTGATACTGTTAGTCAGGCACGTGAAGAGACAGGATGCAATGCAACGATGATTTTTGTACCTGCAGCACTAGCTGCAGATGCTATTTTAGAAGCTGCCCAGGCAGGTATTGAATTAATTGTTTGTATTACTGAGGGAATACCAGTGCACGATATGATGCGTGTGAAGAAAATACTTGCTCAATCTCCCGCTAAAAAATCAACCCTCATTGGTCCAAACTGTCCAGGCATTATTACTCCAGGAGTTTGTAAAATAGGAATCATGCCTGCTTACATTCATCAACAAGGATCCATTGGAGTCGTTTCACGTTCAGGAACCTTGACCTACGAAGCAGTCTGGCAGCTCTCTTCCAGAGGGCTTGGCCAATCAACTTGCCTCGGTATTGGAGGAGATCCCATTCATGGTATTACACATCAAGATGCATTACGTCTTTTCAATGATGATCCAGCAACAGAAGCCATCATTATGATTGGAGAGATTGGAGGCTCTGAAGAAGAAGAGGCTGCTCTCTGGGCTAGAGCAGAATGTCGAAAGCCAATTGTTGCTTTTATAGCTGGCACTACGGCACCTCAAGGACGTCGTATGGGCCATGCAGGAGCTATTATCCAACAAGGAAGTGGAACTGCTCAGGAGAAAAAAGAAGCTCTGCTTGCTGCTGGCATCGCTGTTGCCCAGAGTCCTGCTGATATTGCTACGACACTTCTACCCCTACTCGGTAAAAATTAAGAAACTGTCATGACAACTATGATTGCCAAAGGACTTGAAGGAATTATTGCCAATAGCACTTCTCTTAGTGACGTCTTAGGAGAAGAAGGAGTCCTTCTTTATGAGGGGTACAATATCAATGACCTTGCTGGAGAAGTAAGCTTTGAGGAAATTATTCATTTGCTCTGGCATGGCAGACTTCCTACAGCCAAAGAATTGCTACTCTTACATGATGAGTTAGCAAATGAGCGTGAGCTCCCAGAAGGGATTCTCCATTTTCTTCGCACAGCTCCCAAGAAGGCTAATCCCATTGATGTCATTCGTACTGCCATCTCCATGCTAGGACTCTATGATCTTGAAGGATCGAGAGACTCTTTAGAGGAAACAATCTCTCTGAATCTTCATCGAGCTGCTTCGATTACTGCTAAAATCAGTGTTATTGCTGCCTATTATCATCGAGCTCGTCAAGGAAAAAGCTTCCCTCCTATCATCAAAGAATTAACCGAGGCTGAGCATTTTCTCTACTTACTTCAAGGAGAACTCCCTACAGCAGAAGCAGCCGAAACTCTCGATGTTTGCTACGTCCTGCATGCCGATCATGGAATGAATGCTTCTACATTTTCAGCAAGAGTGACCATTTCAACGCTCACTGATATTTACTCAGCAATAACTTCGGCTATTGGCACACTGAAAGGACCTCTGCATGGAGGTGCTAATGAAGGAGTCATTCATATGCTTCAAGAAATCGCTCATGAAGCAGCTGTTATTCCCTGGCTTGAAAAGGCACTTTCTGAGAAAAAGAAAATTATGGGAATTGGACATCGTGTTTATCGAACACTTGATCCACGTGCTCCTCACCTCCGTACTATGGGTATCCAAATGTGTGAACGTCTTGGTGAAACAAAATGGATGAAGATGGCAGAATCCATTGCTCACTATATGAAAGAAAAGAAAGGGCTCAATGCTAATGTCGATTTTTATTCTGCTATTGTTTACTATTCACTTGGATTACCAACTGACATGTTTACTCCCGTCTTCTCAATTGCTCGCTCTGCAGGCTGGACGGCTCATGTTCTAGAACAGCTTAAAGATAACAGAATCTATCGTCCACTTAGCAAGTATATTGGACCTCCAAAAGGACGAAAAGTTCTTCCAATTAGTCAACGATAAATAACATTATCTACAAAAACTGCCTTTATTTTGTAGCTCTTATCATCTCTGGAGCTTTTTGAAAAAATCTTATAGTCGCTGGACTACCAGGAATAAGAAATGTGGAACTCTTCTCTCTGAGAGATACTCGAAGCTTTGAGCACCACACAGGGAAGCTATTTCCTGCTCGAGGACTCAAGTGACGAAGTGACGCCACAATATGAAGCTACAACTTTAGTGAAAATGCTACTGAATAGAACTTCGAACTCATCGAGGTCTTAGCTTTTTTACTCATGACGCTGATTGTCTCAACGAAGCGATAAATTGATCAGCCCAAGTAACAACACTGGGATCCATCTTAACAAGTTCGGGCCAATTGCGCTTGTATCCTTCTGATGGAAGCTTACGTGTTGCATCAAATCCCATGTGCGATCCTAAGTTGGCAATACTTGGAGCATGATCCAGGCTATCACTTGGATTCTTAGTCATGATGCTATCACGTTGTGGATCAGTATTAGCACAAAAGCGAAAGAGAACTTCCGAAGTATTCTGAACATCACAGTCCTCATCCACAACGATGATGTATTTAGAGAACATCATTTGACCCATTCCCCAGAGACCATGCATTACCTTAAAGGCTTGCCATGGATATTGCTTACGAATACTCACAAAAACAAGATTATGAAAAACGCCTTCTGCAGGAAGAGCCATATCGACAATTTCAGGGAAATTCATTTTAAAAATAGGAAGAAAAATTCTCACAGCAGCATGCCCCATATAAAAATCTTCCATGGGAGGAACTCCTACAATTGTTGCTGGATAGATAGCATTGTGTCGATGTGTAATGGCAGTCACACGGAAAACAGGATACTCATCCACTGGAGTGTAAAATCCTGTATGATCTCCAAAAGGTCCCTCAGCCTTGCTTTCAGAGGGATGTACAAAACCTTCAATGATAAAATCACTTTCCGCTGGGACCTCCAGTGGTACTGTCAGACAAGAGAGAAGTTCAACAGAACGTTTGCGAGCATAACCAGCAAAGAGAATTTCATCAATTCCATCAGGAAGAGGAGCCATTGCTGAAAAGGGAAATATTGGATCACCTCCTAGCGCCACTGCTACTGGCATTGGTTCTCCTCGCTCATAGTAGCGCTTGCCGTGACGTGCTGCTACTTTATGAATTTGCCAATGCATTCCAGTACTAGAACCATCATAGACTTGCATTCGATACATCCCCACATTTCGTACTCCAGTATCAGGATCTTGCGTATAGACTGTTGGTAGCGTGAGAAATCGTCCTCCATCCTCTGGCCAACATTGAAGAATGGGAAGATGATGCAGTGAAAAAGAATCTTCTGGATTGCTCATCAAATGAACGACCTCTTGGGCAGAGCCATGTTTTCTATGACGTGGACGAGCATGGAGCAGATTGATTCCCTGGCGCAGTAAGCTCCATCCATCACGAAATGTTTGAGGAGGCTTTGCTTTCATGAGTAATTCAAGCTCTTCTGCTAACTCATCAACAGAGTTTAAGCCTAAGGTCATTGCCATGCGTTTATGTGAACCCATAGCATTGATGAGCAGTGGAAAAGCAGAAACGGTCCCATGAATCGTTGGTTTTTCAAATAAGAGAGCTTTTCCTCCACCTGGACTTTTCATTTCGCGGTTAGCCAATTCAGTAATTTGAAGTTCTGTGGCTACCGGTAAGCTGATACGAGAAAGCTCACCAGCCCGCTCCAAAGCTGTTACAAAATCAGCAAGTGAACAATAAGACATAAGCAAAAATTAGCATTGTGTATCAAAGAAGAGATGTTTTAGAAGAACCATATTTAAAAAATTTGGCAGTTTTTAAAAAATAAGATTGCTCCCACGGGGAATGCATGGATGATATTCTCCCTTCCTTCTAGATTTTCAAGGAGTCGTAGCTCAATTGGTTAGAGCACCGCCCTGTCACGGCGGGGGTTGCGGGTTCGAGCCCCGTCGACTCCGGAAATCTCTAGCCTCTCCCATTGAAAAGTGCCTACAAAAAGTGTCATCATTTTTTCTAAGGGCAAATCTGCAGGTGTGCTCTCTCTAAAAATATCTTTTCGAGATATATTTCCTCCAAGCGAATTTCAGAAATCTTTACTCTGAAGAAGAAAAAGACTTCTAGTATGATCCAATCAATTCAATAGACTATAGTAACATAGATTCACTCCTATTATGCTCTGTCCCAAGTGTCGTTCTCTCGATAACAAAGTCATTGATTCTCGTCTTGCTAGAGAAGGGAATAGCATTAGACGTCGTCGAGAGTGTTTGATTTGCCAATATCGCTTCACTACTTATGAAGAAATAGAACGTCTTGCTATTTTAGTCGTTAAACGAGATGGTCGTCGGGAAATTTTTGACCGCCAGAAAATCCTCTCCAGCTTAGTGAAAGCATTTGAAAAACGGCCCGTTTCTATTGAAACTATGGAAGAGATTGTTACTCAAATTGGGCACCATCTCGAATCACTACAACAGCATGAAATTTCTACAAAGCTCATCGGCGATGCAGTCATGGAGCAGCTTCGTATAAAAGATCCTATCGCTTATGTTCGCTATGCTTCGGTGTATCGTGCTTTCGAAGAGGTTGGAGAATTTTTAGAAGAGATTCAATCTCTCCATCACCAAACAAACAAAGAAAATTCTTCATCCTGATTCCTAATCGTGAGCATGTGATTCTTTGCAAGAAGAGATCTCAACTCAAGAATTTCAAAAATTCTAAGCATGCCTTTCTTCCATTTATGTATTATGATGTATTAAATTGTTTCATGCTAAATACTCTCTGAAGCTACTCCCTGAAAAAATATTCTATGATTGCACTTCGAGAAGAGATGCCACTTGTGATGACTTCTTTTGGGCAAACTGCTTTTTTTAATAGAGGCTGGATAACTCACTCTCTCCTGGAAGCTGCAAGAAGTGCTGGTCGAGAGTACTGGTCTCTATCACAGGAAATCAGTAATGCTCTTACTACGTATCTTCAAGAGGAGTTTGAAGGGACCGTAATTGAACTTCGTGAACTGGAGCAAATCATAAAACGACTCCTCCTCTCCTTAGATTATCATGATATCGCTACTTATTTTTATTTAACCGATCCTCCCATTCAGATCTCTCTTCTCGACTTAGTTCGAGAAGCTGGAGAAGGATATGAACTCGCCTTTTTTCAACTTCTTGGAAAACGTCTCAAGAAAATTGCACAATCAAGTAGCCAGCGTCTTGAAATTGTAGATCTCAAACCATCTTTACGTCTTCTCAAACATCGTCTTCGCCTTAGACAGAGTGATTCACTACATGATGAAATTGTCACGTACGTAAGAAGATGGAGTTCTTCTTCTCTGCTCTCTACTCAAAACAAGAAGAAGCAACTTGAAATTGAGCTTTCTTAGGAATGATACAACTTCATTTTATAGGAAAGAATAGTCTCCGTGGGTCTTCTACTTTTCTATCAAATGGACCAGCGACATAGCTAAAATCATATGACTCTTTTTGAAAAAATCATTAGCAGAGAACTTCAAGCAGATATTCTCAAAGAAGAAAGAGATTGGATTGCCTTTCGCGACATTCATCCACAAGCTCCAACTCATATCCTTATTGTTCCTAAAAAACCAATTGCTCGCCTTGAGCAAGCCAAAGAAGCTGATCAGCAATTGCTAGGGGCTCTACTCTTGGCTGCTGTTCAGATTGCTCGAGAAGAAAATCTAGAACATGGGTTCCGAATTGTTATCAATAATGGAACGGAGGGAGGAGAAACAATTCCTCACCTCCATGTACATCTCCTTGGAGGCCGCCAGCTAGTTTGGCCACCGGGATAGAATTCATTTTAGATTAGTAGAGAATCTCTTGTTGCCTCAAAAGTAAATGACACCCGAGAGTAGAAGAAAGTAAGAGGACGTTGCCTCATAAATCATGACACCGAGGTTGTGTTTAAAGTAGCTGCATTGGGAGCGAAGTTCAAGGAGTCCGTAGGACGAGTTGAACGAAGCGAATAATGCAGCTGGCAAAGTTTTTGTTCTAGTTTTTGTTGAAGTTTGAAGGGATTGAGGGTGGCTCGTTTGGTTTTGAGTTTTTCTTTAGCTTCTTGAGAAAGATGCTCACTTTGAAGCAAACGATGGCAAGCAGTCATGGGTTTATCATGTTGGCGTTTGATTTTAGCTCCGTAACGCTCTTTTTCAGGAGCTTCATGCAAGGCATGAAGAAGTTGTTGAGCAACTCCCAATACTCTTCATAGATTTCATTGATGAGTGGGAGAAGGGTCTCATCATCGAAGCGCTCATAGCCAAGGAGCTGCCTGAGATGAGTCCAGTTTTTCTGCTCCACATGGCCATTATCATTTTTGTGATAGGGTCTGGAGCGAGTAAAACAAACCTTTCTAGGGCGGTTAGTGAAGTAGCTAATTAAGTGCCAATTGAGAAACTCGCTTCCATTATCACAATCAAAGCCAAGTATTTCAAAAGCAAGTTTGGATTCAACATCTCGCGTGGCTTCTACAATGCACATAGCACTTTTATTCCAGACCGCTCAATTGCTCGTCCATCCGCTAAAGATATCTGTATAGGTTACACTCCAAATGAAGTTGCCTTGCAAGGAAGTATTACAATGAGCCACTGCATCAGCTTCTAGAAATCCAGGACGAGTGATGTCCCAGTTGCCAGAACGAATTGGAATTTGAGTTTTTAAAATACCGCCAGCCTTTGTGCCGCAACGACCTTTGCCACTTCCAACTTTCCGAGGAGCAAGAAGTCGATCTATTTGGGCAGCACTGATGCTAAGAACTTGTTCTTTGATATGACTCTTTAGCTTTCCATGTGCTTCTTTGTAGTAAGGAAGCCAGAGTTCCAGCATTGCTATGAGACGCTTGCCGCAAGGTTGCTGAGCAGCTTTCCAAATTATCCATAAAACTTCTTCCACCTCTTTTCCATAACGAGACGGTCGTCCTTTTTCCTTTTGAGGATCACCACCCCATCCGCTCTTAGCATTGAGAAGCTTGATGGCATGTTTACGACTGTAATTCCAGTCCTCACATACTTCGGTTATAAGGACGCTCTTACCTTGAGCTCCTCGTTGAAGATAGCGCTGCCTTAATCATGGCAGCATCTCTTTTCGTATTGTTTGTGACATTGGCATCCTTCTTGATTGCCGGTGTCATCCTTTTTGAGTCAACGTCCTATTTCTATCTACTTGATTTCTCCCACTCGGGTGTCAAAACTTATGAGGCAACAGGATCTGCTTAGTTGATTTTTTTTCTAGTTGAACTTCTCCGCTTTTTCAATTAGTCTTCATCCCCTTTCTTTGGGCTTTAGAATTATTGAGTTTAGAACAGAAATTTGAATTTATCATTTTGTTCTTTCGTCGTTTTCTAGGTTTTCTAAAAGAATGACCCTATCGTCCAGAGGCCTAGGACACTCCCCTTTCACGGGAGTAACACGGGTTCGAATCCCGTTAGGGTCGCAATTTTAAAAACTTTAAGATATATTTATCTGGTTGCATCTTCTCTGCCCATGAGTTCAGTGAATCCACCATCCTCCTCCTCTCCAAAGAGAAGAGATGAAGAAATTGTTGCTCCACGATCTTCTCCTCCGACTTCTACTGCAGGTGATTTATTTGGGATAAGTGTGAGAGAAGAGCAACCCCTACCTCATCCTCTTCCTTCCTCCTTGAGCAATCTTCTTGCTGGACATTCAGCAAATTCTCTTCAAGCACACACTATCGTTGATACTACCTCAACACATAGAGAGGAACTTGAGAAACTTCTTCAAACATTAGAAGAGACTCTCAATAATAATCTTCAGGCAGCACGTTTTGTCTTTGGGGATGATGGAGAGCTTTCTCCAAGAGAGGCTATCCATCGTACAATCATCCGGCCTGATCAAGGAAGAGGTACAATGGCAGCTCTAAGAGCTAGAATCTCCGCCCTAGGTTTTTAGCAATTGATCATGAAACTATCCTGCAAGATCTTCTCCCAAGTCAGAGAACAAGAATTGGAGAGGACCCACTGACTCCAGAGAGACTAGGCCAAATCATAGCTTTTCTTCGCACTCATCTTCCAACTCCTCCTGAGAATCAATCAGCAGAGCTAAGAGTTTCTCGAACTTTTGATTCTGTGCAACATACAGTTGAAATCTATCTAAAAAATCAAACTCGAGCTCAAGAAATTGAAAAAGAGAAGGCCATTTGTGAAAAAGAATTAGAGAAGCTCAAAGAAAGCTCTCCATCTTCTGAGCGAAGAGTAGAGTTAGATTCTCTTATTGAACTACTTCAAAAAGCTCTCGAATACCAATATGCGATAGAAAACTATCTTCTCGAAAGTAGAACAAGAAACTTAGAGCGCTTTGACCATCTTCATTTGTATCAGTTTGAGCAAATCAACAAGAGGCTAAACCCTATAGAAAAAAATATTCAGCAACTCAAGAAATGCTATGCAACACGAGCGCGCTGCCTTGAGCAACAAAGAGAAATTGATGTTATCACTGGAAACTTATCGATGAATCATCAAGAGAACCAAGTTGCTCCTCAACTTAGCGCTGCACGCGCGAACCTACAAGCAGCTCTTGCAGAAAATGAACAATTGATTTCTCTCATTATTCAGGATACGCAGCAAGTAGATCTCCCCTTTGTCCAACCTCAAGAGAGTAAAATTGAAGAAAAGAAAATCTGCAGAAATAATATCATTAAAAGCAAAGCATTAGTTAAGGCCTATCAACTTTTAGCAAAATTAAGAATCAAGTGCCATTCAGTTCATTCATCGCACTATGAACAAACATGTATCAATTTGTTCAGTATCATCGAGCTTGCAAATCAACCTCAAGAAGATGAAAGATTTCCAACGTATTTTAGTCGAGCTGTTTCTCTTTTTATTCGATCTAAAAGCATTTTGAAAAAAACAGATAATCCGGATCAAGCTAAACTCCTTTTATTTCTTCATTACGGAGCATATTGTTGGACAACTGCAGTATTAGCAAGTCAACCACCACCAACGCCTCTTTCAACTGACTATTATCTTCAAGCTGCTGAACTTTATGAACAAGCAGTCATTGTATTAAGCAATCACAATGACCCAAGTCGAACTCAGCGAGCATACTATCTTTCAGAGGCGGCGCTATCATTCTCTTTTGCTGCTCATTCAGAACGAATTGCTCAAGAAAATATTGATGTTCGTGAAGCTCGAAGAGCTGAACGAGACTTCCATGTTGCAAGAGCACAAGCATTCATGGAAGAAGCAAGCGAGTTCTCTGAGGAGTGATGGGCAAATAGTTTTTTTTAAGTATTAGAAATATAGTCAAATTACTTAGAAATTACAGGAAAGAGTGCAGAGATTTTTAAAAAGGCAAGGCCGAAGACCGAGCGCTATCTCAACGATAAGGTGATGGGAGAAGAACGCTGCATTTTTTAAAAAAGATCAAGTCCATTTCCTGTCATTTCTAAGGAATTTGACTATATAAGATCCTACTTATGCTACTCGAAGAGGAGGCTTCCCAAGAAGTCCATATGGTTTAATGACTAGGATCAATAAAAGTAAGGAGTAGAGAAGAAGGTCTCGATAAGTCGATGGGAATAGTATCATGCTAAGCACTTCAATGCCTCCAAGAATAAAAGCTCCTAAAACAGCTCCTCGAATATTCCCAATACCCCCAAGAACAGCTGCTACAAAAGCTTTCCAACCAATGACTATCCCCATGGAGGAGGAAACAATAGGATAGGTCATTGCATAAAGTAGTCCAGCAGCTCCTCCAAGAGCTCCTCCTAGAGCAAAAGTGAGTGAAATAATTCTATTAGCTGGAATACCAAGTAGTGAAACCATTAACCGATCTTCAGATAAAGCACGCATAGCCATTCCGAAAGGAGTCCATCGAATCATCAAATCTAAAAAAATCATTAGCACAATCGATGTTCCAATGACTAAAATCTGAAGAGAGGAAAGGGTAAAACCACAGCAGTGTATCGAAATAGGAGGAAGTAACATGGGCATATGCTTAGGATAGGGACTTAGTGCTAATGTGGTGTTTTCCAGGAAAAGAGCACATCCTAGAGCTGTAATGAGAGCTGAAACGCGAGGAGCTTTTCGAATAGGACGATAAGCCACCAGTTCTAGCAAAACACCTAGAGAGGCTACTGCTAGCATTGTTAGAGGAAGCAGCAACCAAAAAGGAAGAGGTAAAGTTTTTTCTAGTAAGAGAGCAAAAAAAGCACCGAGCATGAAGAGAGCTCCATGAGCAAAATTAATCATACTAAGAACTCCATAAACCAAGCTATAGCCTAGTGCAATGAGTGCATAAATCGATCCTAGTTGAATAGCATTGATCGTTTGTTGAAAAAAATAGTCCATGCTACCAATGAGGTTTCATCATGATCCTGGGAACAAAGGAACCATCCTTGATAGTGAAGATAACAAGACTCTTGAGTGGATCGTGGCTTCCTTGGCAATAATAAAAATCCCCAGTAACTCCCGAAAAATTTTCTATTCTTGACATGGCTTCACGCACAGAAAGGCGATTAGAAGAGCCTGCCCGCACAATCGCTTCACTTAGAAGCAGCATGGCATCATAAGTTAGCGCAGCAATATCATCAGGTGGTTGATCATAGGTTTTCTCATAGAGTGTCACAAATTTTTTAGCTGCAGGTAGAGAAGATGTCGGCGAAAAATGATTTGAGAAGCATGCATTCTCTAAACAATGTTCAACGTCAAGTTGAATAATCTCTGGAGTACTCCAGGAGTTATATCCCAAAAATTGTGCGCTGATTCCTAAACGACGCGCTTGCTGAGCAATCAGTGGTACGTCATTATAATAAGCTGGAATGAAGAGAAGGTCAGGGTGGACTGACTTAATTTTAGTAAGTTGTGTGCTAAAATCACGATCACCTGTTGTATAAGTTTCTGCAGCAACAAGAGTGCCGCCCAACTTTCTAAATGATTCTTCAAACTGATGAGCAGCACTGCTAGGAGATTCACTCGACATATCATAGAGAATAGCTGCACGGTGGGCGTGAAGCTCTTGGAGAGCGAAATGAGCCAAAATAGGAGCTTCCTGGATTTCTGTGAAGCAAGATCTAAAGACATTTTTTTTAAACGAATCTTCAGAATCATGGCTACTGCGTGTTGTATGAGGATTAGTTGACCAAGGAGAGATCATTAAACAGCCTGAACTCTCTGCAATCTCCGAAGCAGGAATGGAGCAAGAGCTAACATTGGGCCCGATCATAGCAATGACTTTATCTTGTGCAATGAGTCGCCGAGCAACAGCTACAGCTTCTTCTGGTTTAGATTCATTATCACCGATGACGAGCTCAAGAGGTATTTTCTCTCCACGCAAATCGATTCCTCCGCTACTGTTGATTTGATAAACAAAAAGTTTGGCGGCATTGATTGTCGATTTTCCAACAGCTGGCACTTCTCCCGTGGCTTCTACATTCAAACCAATCTTGATCGTTGGCTTGCTTGAGAAGCAACTGGAGAGGAGAAGCAGAGAAAAGAGCAAAATAGGAGCAAGAAGAGCAGCCTTCACTTTTAAAAGCTAATCAGAGTTCCTTGTAAGGAGGGTTTTCTCTTGATGAAATGAGAAATAGAGGAGAGCACCTCTTCTTCCTGACCTTCCGTGCTATTAAAAACAACAGGCTCCTCTTCCCCTGGCCCAATAATGGGAAGAGAATAATAGTGCAATGCTGCAAAATGCTCCGAACAGAGTGGCACTTCTTCAGAAGTACTATTTTCTCCATCAAATCGGTGATAAAAAAAGAAGAAGCTGGAGCAGAGAACCAATAGTGCAACAGTAGCATACGCCAGCTTTGATCCTGGAAAATAGAAGGAAAGGAGGCTCCATTTTTCTCGTAGATTTTCCAGCAACCAAACAGAAGTAGAATGAGGATGGTGACGACGATGAAATTCAGCAATGAATTCTTCAATCTCTGCAGAACTAGGATATTTGCAGTTCTTGAGCTCAAGCAAATGATGAAGTTGTTGGTCATCCATAGGATTTTTTTTCGTAAGGCTACTTTAGCATGAACTCCTGGAGAGCATTTTGTAACTGACGATGAGCATAGAAAAGTCTTGAGCGAACTGTTCCTTCACTTGTTTTGAGAATCTTGGCGATTTCTGATTGAGGGATTCCTTGGATATCAAAGAGAGTGACCACAGCACGATGTTGCGCTGAGAGCTCGAGCATGGCCTTGGTAAGACGTTTCTGCAACTCTTGATTATTCATAAAAGCTGCTGGATCTTGATTCGACTTTGTTGTGCTCGCTTCAATAAATTGAGGATCCTTTTCAATAGAGTTCTCCTCATCATCAATACTGGAGTGACAATAACGTCGCTGTTTCTTAATAAAATTCAGCGTCATATTGGTAGCAATTCGATAAATCCACGTATAAAAACTTGATTGTCCACGGAAGTGATGGATCGATCGATACGCTTTTGAAAAAACATCTTGGAGCAAATCATTGGTATCTTCATGATGAGAAGTCATATGGTAGACAAGCCCATAGAGGCGCGGATGATATTTACGGATGAGCTCATCAAAAGATCTCAAATCACCACCTTGTGTTCGAGTGACCAAAACTGAATCGCTAGCTTCTGAAGGAGGTATCTCCTCAACTTTTACCTCGACTTCTTTTTGAGAAAAAAATGCCAACTTTTCCCTACAGCTTTGAAGAAATTTAATGAAACTAGTCTGAAGCTCCAAGAAATCGAGTGCAGGAAAACAACAAGCCTTTAAGGAAAAGAGCTGCACTCTTGATTCTGCAGAGAAGAGAAAATCTAGCATAAATTGATCTTAGAGCTTATCAGAAACGTTGTTTCTTGAAAACTGATACATAGAGCACTCTGAAGAGTAAATCAGAATAGATCATTGTTGAGAAAAACTAAGGGCTCAAAACGCGATTTTTCTGAAGCAGAGATTCCGTCTTACCTTAGGGATAGAATCAAGTTACTGAGAAATGACAGGAGAGAGTTCAGAGATTTTTAAAAAAGGCAAGGCCGAAGACCGAGCGCTATCTCAACGATAAGGTGATGGGATGAGAGTGCTGCACTTTTTAAATAAGATCAAGTCCATTTCCTGTCATTTCTAAGTAATTTGACTATAGATCTAAGGGTAGACGGAGAGTCTCTCCGGATGCCCATCTCGCAGATATTTTCCATTTTCATCATCGTGCAAATAACGGCTTTGATTTTTATTCCATGGTGGGGGTGTAAGCTGTAAGTCTGAAAGAATATAGGCATAAGCGATAATTATCCCTTCTGGACCAAAGTATCCAAAAATTCCTAGCAGAGCAGTGGCATGAAAAAAATCATCAAAGAAACTTCCAACAGCTGAGACGGTCGATTTTGTAGAGCTACTCCCGTTGCTTTCATGATTGGCATTGATATTACTAGAGTTGATTGCTGGGGTATTGGCATGATTTCTTGAACTGGAGTTGTCGACTCTGGAATTGTCGACTTCTTGATGCAGGAGCAGCATTCCACTTGCTAACGAATAATCAGTAAGAAAAAGTTGACTCTCAGCACCAAGATACCAATAGGCTGCTGTGGATAGTTCTCCTTCCCTTACTGCTCTCCAAGTAAGGACTTCTTCCTCTTCTAGTAAAGAGTAGTGATATCGATCATCGCTCTTGTTTTTCCATGAGAGGAAAACTTCTATATCCTCTAGAATCCAGTCTACCTTTGCTGCTGCTAGATCGAGTGTTTTGTTGATTTCTACTGGAGAGGGTGCCGTAGCTTTTTTGAACTCTAGATAATCAGCGTTCGTAATAATCATCGTTGAAGTCGAAGTTGAAGATGAAATGGGCATCTCCTCAGAAATCACTCCTCCTCTTCCCAGAAAACTTGTTATCAAAAAAAGGAAAAATACTCTTGGGAGAATTTTTGTTAAGTTCATCGTGAACAATTTTTCTGAGTTATTTTTGTGATGTTGAATTTCTGGACCATCAAGGAACATCCATACTCTGATAAGAGAGGAATTAGCTGCTAGTAATCTTTTACAATGGTCTCAATGCTCTATGCTCTGTTAGGATACTTCCTTTCCTCTATGTTGAATAATCAAAATCTTCTCCAGGTAAAAAAAACACTAGAAGATCATTCTTCCTGGTTCTTGAAGTATCGACTCCTGCTCCTCTTTGGTTGGTTGGCTGTTGGTTCTTTTTTGATTCCTCAATTTGTTAATGAGTATGTCACCTTTGTTCTCATTAGCTTAGTTATTAATACCATTCTTTGCATGAGTTTGAACCTTGTAAATGGATATATGGGGGAGTTCTCCTTAGGGCATGCTGCCTTCATGGCTCTTGGTGCTTACAGTTCTACTATGCTCACGCTCTACATTACTCCCTCACTTCCTCCACTGCTTCTTTTTCCGCTTGCCATTGTAATAGGTGGCCTTAGTGCTGCAATAATGAGTCTACCCATTGCGCTTCTTTCGATCAAAACACGAGGAGATTACCTTGCTGTTATCACGCTTGCTTTTTTAATGATTGTCAAATCTGCTCTTGAGAATATCTCCTCTCTTGGAGGAACTCATGGACTCCTTGGGATTCGAGGACTAACAACACTACCATGGGCCTATGGCTGTTTTCTTTTCACTTTTTGGTCATTGCGCAATCTCCTCGCTTCAAAATGGGGGCGAAGCATCAGAGCAATTCGTGATGATGAGGTAGCGGCAGAAGCGATAGGCATTTCCACACGGTCTCTTAGAATCATGACTTTTGTCATTTCTTCTTTTTTTGCAGGAGTTGCAGGAGTTCTCTTTGCGCATCAAATTCAATTCATCAATCCCAACTCTTTTAACATTCTCAAATCGACTAATATTCTTGTCATGGTCTATCTTGGTGGTGTGGCTTCCCTCTCAGGATCCTGCTTGGGGGCAGGACTCTTCACGCTCCTCTATCAGCTGCTACAACCCTTAGGAATCTGGCGCTCCGTCATGATGCCTCTTCTACTAGTGCTACTAATGATTTTTCGTCCCTCTGGAATGATGGGCTTTAGAGAATGGTCTTGGTTTTCTCTGACTCCCGCACAAAATAAAGAATAAGGAAAAGATCATGACGCTGAATGCTCCTTTGCTCACAGTCAATGCTTTGAACAAATATTTCGGAGGAATGCATGCTGTTGTTGATCTTTCTTTTGAGCTTTATGAGAACGAATGTCTTGGAATTATTGGTCCCAATGGAGCAGGAAAAACAACGCTGCTCAATTTAATTTCTGGTGTAACTCTTTCTACTTCGGGAACAATGATTTTTCTAGGTCAAGCCATGGAGAAGAAAAGATCTTCTCAAATTGCTCGCTTAGGTATTGCTAGAACTTTTCAACATATTCGACTTTTTAAGCAGTTGAGTGTTCTAGAAAATATCACTACTGCTTATGATCATGAGATTAACTACACTCTTCTAGAAGCCTTATTGAGAACGAGGAGAATGAAGCAAGAGGAGAATAAGTCCTACAAAGCATCAATGGAGTTGCTGGATCTCTTTGGCATGAGCTCTCGAGCTCATCACATGGCATCCTCCCTCTCCTATGGCGATCAGCGTCGCCTAGAAATAGCACGAGCACTTGCTCTGAAACCTCGCTTACTTCTTTTGGATGAACCAGCAGCAGGCATGAATGATGCAGAAACAAGAGAGCTCCTTGCATTGCTCCGCTGGATTCAACGAGAATTTTCTCTGAGCATGATTCTCATTGAACATCATCTTCCCTTTATCATGGAGTTCTCTGATCGATTGCTTGTTCTCAATTTTGGAAAACTCCTTGCTCAAGGAACTCCCAGTCAGATTCGTCAAGATCGTCGTGTCATCCAAGCTTATCTAGGAGAAGAAGAGGCTTGAGCACTCCTCTCTCCTTGAAGAAGAATAAACGTTAAAAAAGCATGATATCTGAAATAACTCCCTCTCCTTGTTGGAAACTAAAACTTCTCTATGACGGAGAATGCCCTTTCTGCCGTCGCGAAATTGCTTGGATGGCTCAGCATAACAAAAAAGGCCTTCTGGCTTTTGAAGATATTACAGATCCTCACTTTGATCCCGCTCTCTACAGTCTCACTGAAGAAGAGGTTATGAGTGTGATTCATGGTATCTTTCATGATGGCCGTGTGATTAAGAAAGTTGATGTCTTCCTAGAAGCCTATACTCTCTTAGGTCTTGGATGGCTTCTGAAGCCACTCTCCTGGCCACTTATCCATCCAATAGCTACATTCTTTTACGAACTTTTCGCTCACTATCGTCTTCCACTAGGAAAACTTTTTGGTCGCTCCAAGTGTCCTTCTCATCGATGTGAATTTCGAAAATAAAATTTTCCGTGATCAATCTTCAGGAACAAACAGCTCCACTTCTTCTGCAAGTGTTACATTTAAAGAAGAGCTACCACTTACGCCCTGTTCTCAGAGATCTCTCCTTTTCTCTGGAACAAGGAGAACGCGTGGCCCTTCTAGGTCCTTCTGGCTGTGGTAAAACAACGCTACTCCACTGCTTAGGCGGTATTGATCGTGCTGATGAGGGCTCTATTGAAATTCAGGGAGTTCTACTAGATCGATTATCAGGAAAAGAGCTAACAGAGCTACGAAGACGCTCCTTGGGCATGATCTTTCAATTTTTCCACCTTCTGCCAACACTTTCTGTTTTTGAAAACATTGAATTCCCGCTCCAACTACTCGGAGTAGGAAGTTCAGAACGTCACGATCGCGTGATGCAATTAATCGAAGAAGTTGGTCTGCAATCTCGCTGGAAGGCTCTGCCAGCAGAGCTCTCAGGAGGTGAAATGCAACGTACTGCCATTGCTCGAGCTATTATCCATCGCCCAGCCTTGCTCTTAGCTGATGAGCCAACAGGAAATTTAGATTCCCTTACCGGAGAGAAAATCCTCCATCTTCTTGAAAAACTTTCTCAGGCGTACAAGATTGCTATGCTCATGGTGACCCATAGTCCTCAAGTAGCTGATATTTGCCATCGAGTGATCAAGATATCTGATGGAGTGATGATCGAGGAGTCCAGTGAGAAGATCAAAAGTTCTGACCATTGATGAAAGGCATCTCTTTTCTCTTATTTAAACGCATCACCCTACGCCACTGGTTACATGCTCCTAGAGAGACACTCTTGCAAATCGCTATTTTTTCCTTAGGAATAGCTCTTTTCTTCTCCATACGCCTGGCCAATAGAGCTGTGCTCAATAATTTTGAGCATTTTACAACACTTCTTCACCAAGAGAGTGATGTTGAGCTCAGAGCAACTGATGGAAAACTCTCCACGAATATCCTCAAAGAGTTACGACAATCCTTAGGTGCTACGCCGGTAGAGCTAATTCCCATCTTAGATCTCAGAGCAACAGAGCCATATAATGAAAATAAAAAAATAGCTCCTCCTCTTTTTCAACTCCTCGGGGTTGATCTTCTTGCCTTGCAGAATTTGAGATCGCCTCAGGAATTAGTTGATAACCCCTTATCTTCAATAAAAAGCAATGTTGCTCTTTTTATTACGCACCAGTTGGCTTTAGAGAAAAATTTGGCTGTTGGGGATTTTTTTCCCCTAGTTGTTGATCACCAAAAAATCAATTTTCAAGTTGCCGGTTGGATTCCAGAAGAGAGAGCAGACTGGACAAGCTCTTCTCATTTGCTCCTAGCAGATTTACCCCTACTACAATCTCTTACTAATCAAACTGGAAAAATATCTCAAATAGCTTGCCTACTCCCTTCAGGACCACGCAGAGAAGAGAGAAAAAAAGAGCTCTTTCATCTTCTTGAAGAAAAAAGTCATGGCCGCTTTGAGCTATGGACTGCTCGGGATGAAGAAAAAAAAGCTGCTCTGATGACTCAATCTTTTCGAATGAACCTTACCATCCTCTCCTTCATTGCTCTTTTAGCTGGGCTTTATCTCATTTTTCAGTCTCTTGATGGTGCCCTAGTAAGAAGAAGAAGTGAAATTGCTATCCTCTCCACGCTGGGAGTCACGGAGAGAGTGATTCGTATTCAATGGCTTCTTGAAGCGCTCATCCTTGGACTGAGCAGTGGTTTTCTTGGAAGTCTTCTAGGTTGGGGTGGTGCACAATTTGCCGTTCGATCAGTAGCTGCTGTGGTGAACACACTCTACTACAGAACAGCTGTGCATGCTGCCAGCTTGGATTGCAGAGAATTTTTTTTGGCAATGCTTCTTGCTCTCTCTTCAGCACTACTGACTGGTTGGTGGCCTGCTAGAGAAGCTGCACAAACGCCTCCTGCTCAAATCCTCTCTCAGGAATATGATAAAGAACGAACTCGAAGTTGGGTAGAATCGCTAAAGCTAGGTTGCTTCTTCTTCCTGCTCAGCGGCATGCTCTCCCTGATGCCGGCTGTCAGTTTCCTCCAGACTAGGCCTCTCCCACTGGCTGGATATCTTGCAACGTTTTTATTAATATTGGGAGGAGGCATTTTCTCAGGAAGGCTTGTTGAACAATCTGCTAGTCTCAGTTCTTCTCTTGGAAAATTTTCTCCTCTCCTTCGACTGGCGCTCAGTCATTTGAAACCTCTCTCTAAGCGTCATTACTTTGCTGCTGCTGGTATTCTCTGTGGAATAGCCATTGCTGCTGGTATGCTCATTCTCATTGCTAGCTTTGAGAAGACGATGAATTTTTGGATTCGCTCTACCTTCCAAGCTGACCTCTACATCAGTAGTGCTCAGTATGATGGAACTTCTCTAGAAAAACAAATCGATGCTTCAACCTGGCAGAGGATTACTACACAAGATGAAATAGCCGATTTTCAAGTTGTGACATCACATTCCATCATGCTATCTCAACTACCTACGATGATTAGTGGCATTGATATCAACTTTCTGAAAAGGCATCAGAATCTCCTCTGGAAAAAAATTCCTCCAGAAGATTTTTTCAACACAGAAAAAAACAGTCATCTTCTCCTCGCCAGTGAAAGCTTTCTACAACGTTATCACCTCCGACTTGGAGACCAGATCACCATTCCTAGTATTCATGGTAACAAAAAAATGACTATTGTGGGCATTTTTGCTGAATATGGAAACGAGAGAGGATCACTGCTCATGGATCGAAATCATTTTCTTGATGACTTTAAAGAAAATGGTGCCAGTGCTTTGATTATCTTTCTCAAACCTTCCCTCGATCCTCAAGCAGCAAGCTTAAAACTGGCCAAGCAATTTCCTGGACTGACTATCTTTACCAACAGAAACTTACGAGAAGAGATTCTGCGCATTTTCCATCAAACCTTCTCCATCACCTATGCGCTAGAACTTATTGGAATGATTGTTGCCATTATTGGGCTTGGCATGACCCTTTCTAATATTTTGATCGATCGAAGAAAAGAAGTAACAATACTTCGAGCTCTTGGAGCCACCTACTCCACCATTGCACTAGCAGAAGCACTTGAGGGTGGAATCTTAGCAATGAGTAGCACTCTTGTTGGAATCCTCGTTAGTATTGGTATTGGAGTAATCCTTATCTACGTAATTAACAAACAAAGTTTTGGTTGGACTCTTCAATTCACTATTCCCTTCATGCCTCTACTTCTCTTAGGAGTTGCTGTTGTTATCACCGCTACAGCTGTTTGTTATGCAGTTGCAAGGAAATGTTCCCAGCTTCCTGAAGATATCCATGAGTAACTTGCAGAAGTTTAAAAGAGTTTTTCTTCTCTTAGCTCTGTTGAGTTCTCTCCAACTCAAAGCAATCAGCTATGATGGTTTTTCCTTGCCTAAGGGAGGATATCAGTTTTCTTTTCCAAGAGATCATGGCAGCCATGATCATTTTAAAATAGAGTGGTGGTATATCACTGGACATCTTTTTGATGAGAGCGGCAGGAGATTTGCTTTTGAGTCAACTTTTTTTAGAACAGCTCTTAAGCCTTTCTCAAAGGAAGAAGAGGAATTTTCATCTGATTCATCTGATTTTAGTCATCAAACAATTTTCTTTGCCGACATGGCATTACTCGATGTGAAGAATCAACGATTTCATTTTCAACGACGCTGGAATCGTCGTGGTTGGGATGCATCTGCCTCCAAAAGCAAACTAGATCTACGCAATGGCAATTGGTCCCTGCTGATGAATGATCCTGCTAGTGAAACCATGCAACTTATCGGATCCATCCAAGCAGAAGCTTCTTGGGAGCTAGCTCTAAAACCAGTGAAGCCGTTAGTTATTTTTGGCAATAATTCTATATCCAGAAAAGGAGAGGATCCTACGGCTGTTAGTTATTACATGAGCTTTCCACGACTCTCCCTGGAGGGAACACTTGTCGAGGGAACTCAACAATTCCACGTTCATGGAGAAGCTTGGATGGACCATGAAGTAAGCACAAGTCAACTTTCTTCGAATCAAGTTGGCTGGAATTGGTGTTCACTTCAGCTCAAGGATGGACGTGAAATCATGGTTTTTGAAATGCGTCGCCGAGATGGAGCTCGCGATCCTTACTCAACACTGACGTGGATTAATCAACAAGGAATGTTGACCTCTTACCATGAAAAAGATTTTTCACTCGAACCGCTATCATTCTGGAAAAGCCCTCTGACAGCACACTCTTATCCTATTAATATGCGTCTTCGTACTATCGATCCAGTACTCAAGAAATCCGTTACTTTTCTTTTACTTCCGCTTGCCAAGAATCAAGAATTGTTTGGAAGTAATGGACTGAGCTACTGGGAGGGCGCTTCTCGAGTGATCAATGATGCTCATGAGGAAGTTGGCTCTGCCTTCTTGGAATTGGTTGGATATGGAGATCACTTCGAGAAAAACATTCAGTAGACACTATCGTCTCTTCAATTGAAAAGGGCCCTACACTCATAAAAGCACTCGATGACGGCTTTGATCCTAATAAGCAGTGCACTCTCGATGGCATGATAAAAGACTTTTTACTCTCCTTGAGAAAATTTTGTGTAAAATAATCATTTTCCCAAAAAAATTGATTCTTTCCCGAATTTTTATTTGATTTAGAATTCGCTCCTCAAAATTGTTCACTCTTCCCTTTCATGGAAGAATCATTTTTATGCTCTCTACTCTTTCCAACCAGCTTCAAAGAACATTCAAAAAACTCCGAGGACACGGTCAAATTACCGAAGAGAATATCCAGCAAACACTTCGTGAAGTCCGTTTAGCTTTGCTTGATGCGGATGTTCATTTTCAAGTTGCAAAAGATTTTATTGCTCGCGTTAAAGAAAAGGCACTCGGTCATCACGTCCTTGATCGTGTAACACCAGGCCAACAAATTATTAAAATCTTTCATGAAGAGTTAACAGAGCTCTTAGGTGGGGATACAGCTTCACTCAAGCTCAACAGAGGAACAGGTATTCTCATGATTGGTCTCAATGGAGCTGGCAAAACAACTTCTTGCGCAAAACTAGCAACATGGCTCAAAAATCAAGGACACCGTCCACTCCTCGTTGCACTCGATCTCGTGCGTCCTGCAGCTATTGATCAACTTGTTTCTTTAGGTGAGCAAGTTGCGGTTCCTGTTTTTGCTCCTCCCAAGGGGGCTTCTCATCTACTTGATACCGCCGCTGAAGCTGTGCGCTGGATTGAGAATCAAAAAGCAGAAATAACAATCTATGATACGGCTGGGCGTCGTGAAATTGATGAGCCACTCCTAGAAGAACTGAGAAAACTCAAAGATTTTTTGAAACCAGAGGAAATTTTACTTGTTTCTGACGCTGCCACCGGTCAGCAAGCAGTCAGTGTCGCTGAACAATTTCATGCTGCTCTTGGAATCACGGGAATTATTTTAACAAAACTCGATGGGGACACACGAGGAGGCGCAGCCCTTTCACTACGTACAGTCACTGGAAAACCGATTAAATTTGCCGGTATTGGAGAAAAATTAGATCAATTTGAAATATTCCACCCAGATCGATTAGCAGGAAGAATTTTGGGCATGGGAGATGTTCTTAGCTTTGTTGAAAAAGCCTCTGAAGCTCTTGAACTCGAAGAAGCAGCTCGATGGGAGCAAAAAATGAAGTCTGCTTCTTTTGATTTTGATGACTTCTTGAGCCAGCTACGAATGATGCAACGCATGGGTCCCCTTGAAAATCTTCTTGGCATGTTGCCAGGGGGCGCTAATCTTTCATCAAGTTCGATCGACAAAAAGCAGCTGCAACGAATTGAGGCCATCATTCTTTCAATGACGCCCAAGGAACGTAAACGTCCCGACATTCTCAATGCTCGCCGACGACAACGTATTGCCCGTGGCAGTGGTTGTTCTGTGACCGAAGTTAACAATCTCATCCTGCGGCTTCATCAAATGAAAAAAATGATGAAAAACGTGGGTAAAATAAAAAAAATGCTCTCCAAAGCCTCTCCTGGATCTTCCTTGAATCGTTTTGGAGGACTCATCCCTAACCAACATTTACCAAATATATTACCATGGCAGTAGCTATCCGTCTCCGTCGTGAAGGAGCAAGAAATCATCCCTTCTATCGTATTGCTGTAGCAGATCAACGTTCTCCACGTGATGGCAAGTTCATTGAGCTTCTTGGTCATTATGACTCTAAAAAAGAAGGAGACAACTTCGTTCTCGATCTTCAACGTGCTGAATATTGGCTCAGTGTTGGCGCTCGCCCTTCTCAGACTGTACTTAGCCTCATTAAGAAAGCTCGAAAGAAGTAGTCCCTTGCGCTACTGACAGAGAAACGTTGGACAACAAATTTCTTAGAGAAGCTCTAGTAGACTTGAACCGATTTTCCAAGAAATTCATCCACAAAAGTTAGATAGAGTCAAGTTGCTCCACGATGATCCTTAGTACTTCTCGTGGCTATTTTTTTCCTGTTTCTTAACAAATTACCTCTCTTCTCTTACATGAAAAAAAATTTCCTCCTACTTGCTGGAAGTATTCTTCTTTTTTTAGGAGTTTCCTGTGAACGTCACCCGCTTTCCCAAACTCTCGCTCTTGAAGAAGAAACACATGCCACTCAAAGAGCAACTGATCTTCAGAAGAAGTCTCCTTGAGGTTGATAGCAATTTTTATTGCTCAAAAACTCTCTTAGAAAACATTGCTTCCTTCCTTCAAAAGCATGACTCATTCTACTCTCGTTCTCTTTGATCTTGATTATACGCTCCTTGGCGGAGATACGCAGAGCACATGGGGAAATTACTTAGCCGATCTTGGCGTGATCGATCTTACGACATACCAAGAGAAAATGAGAGAGTTTGACCTGGCCTATCAAGAGGGAAAGCTCAATGTTGCAGCTCTACTGAGCTTCCAAATGGAGATCTTAAGACCTTATTCTCCTCAAGAGCTTGATCTCTGGCGTCACAACTTTGTGCGAGAACGTATTGCTCCTCTTCTTGTTGAAGAAATGACTCAGCGTTTAGTAGAGCATCAGTCCCAAGGAGACGAGGTCGTACTCATTACTGCTACTAACAAATTTTTAGCAGCTCCGATTGCTCAATTTCTAAACATTGAAAATATTATTGCTCTCCAAGAAGAGTGTGATGCCAAAGGCAAGTATACGGGGCGTTTTTTGGGGACTCCTCCCTATCGTGAAGGAAAAGTCATACGCCTCCGAGAGTGGCTTGCTGAGCAGAAGAGCTCTCTTGAGGATTATCATGAAATTTGGTTTTACAGTGATTCTCACAACGATCTCCCTCTTTTTCTAGAGGCAACACACCGCGTAGCTGTCAATCCCGACAAGATATTGCGTGATTATGCCGTAAGAGAAAAATGGCCTATCATCGATCCTAAGCAACACTAAGTCAGAGTAGCATTCGCTCTAAGATCAATGGTATCGATTCAAAAAAAACGAAGACTCCTCAATCTATCTGGAGTTTCTTTTTGGATTGTTGTACTCACTCTCTTCCTAGGAACTATCTGGCTTTTGAAAGGGCCTTCGGATCAGGAACTCTTAGCCAATATGGTCAAAGCAGAAGATTTTCATCCTTGGAGTGGATGGTGGTGTGACCATTTTATGATGGGAGGATCAGTTGCTCCATCACTCACCACACTTTTCACCATCCTGCCGTTAAAATTTTTCGGATTTCTCTTAGGACCGCTTCTTGGTGGCAAAGTAGCTGGCCTACTAGCTTTGGCCTCTGCTGGTTTTGCCATGAATTTATTCCTCTCTTCCTGGACCCAGGATCAGCGTACCGCCCTACTAGGTTCTCTAGCCTACATACTAGGTCCTCAGTTTTCTCTACGGTTAGCTTTTAATGAGCACCTGCCCGTTGTTTTCAGTATGGTTGATACTCCTCTGATTCTTTGGTCGCTTTGGGTGCTTGTTGTTCAACAACGCTCTCGAGGAATACTTTTTCTGGCACTTTCTTATGGAGCTCTCATTTTAACTTTCACAAAGATGGCTGTTTGTTTTCTTCCCATTTTTTTTGGATTTTTTCTTTTTTTGATTAAGGAGCAAGGAAGAGAACTCAAGGATTTTTCCTACATATTGAACCTTTTTTTTAAAATCGTGCTTACTGGAGTGCTTCTTATCCCGTTGGCCATTCTGCCGCTTCTTCCTGCATTACGAGAATATCAATGGCTTTCCCTTTTTACTTATGAACCATTTGCCACATTTCAAAATAATTTTGTCTTCCAAGGACCACTCTCTTTTTTAGATCGCAATAACTTCTTGAGTGCAGGAATGCCTCCTAACTTCAGGTTAGACTATGGTGGCTTCTACCTTGGAGTCGTTACTCTTTTTCTCATTGGGTATATTTTTTATTTTCAGAAAATCAACAGTATCATTAAGACTTCTCTTTGTTTGATACTGCTATCCGCTTGGTTGAGTCTTGGACCAAGCTCCCTTGCTAGTAGAATACTTTTTTTCTTAGCTTCAGCTCAAAGCGCTTCTAATATCTCCGTTCCTCTCTTTTGGTTTAGTTTTCTTGCTCTGATGGTTCTTATTTGGAAACTGAGCCCTACGTTTTCTCAGAAGAAAAAAACATATTTTCTAAGAGTTCTCCTTGTATTAATTTTTTTACTAATCCCAGGATTCCGACTTTTTGAGAGTTTTCCTTTTGCCAAGGGAATTAGAGCTCCTTGGTCGCTCTGGCAGCTAGGAGGCTCTCTCTTTCTAGCAGCACTTTTTGGCTCTATGGCTAGTCGTTTTGTGAGCTCTTTTCGTAGAAAATTATCAAAAAAAATAGCTTCCCTACTCTTGATCCTCATCATGCTTGTCGATTTTGCACCTTATCTCTTCTTCTATCACCAGGGTGCTTTAGCTGAGGGAACCTACGATGATTTTTTAGACGCTGTTGCATTTCTTCGAAGAGACTCTTCCCATCGTGTCGTGATGCCATTTTCCGGTCGCTATTTCTACCTCCAATTACCTCTACTAACAGAGCACCCGCTTGCTGATGAGGCATTCAATCGTTATTTTGAGCTCAAGTGGGTACGTTCGCTAGCAAATAATCTCCAAGCTCAAGACTTCAAAGAATTTCTTAATCTTCTGGGAGTTTCCTATCTTTTTATTGATAAGGAAGACCCTTCCACACCAAAGCAATCACAACAATTTTATCGATCACTCTATCCAGCTGTTTTTGAGAATTCCTCTTTTCTGATCTTGGAAAATAAAGATTCTCTCTATCCAGCTTTTATAGCTCACGAGATTGTTCTCTTCCCCAAGGAAAGCGATACCTTGGGAATATTTTCTCTACAACTTGCACGCATGAATCTTCTTACTCTTCGAATGAATGAGATTCCCTCTGGAGAGCTCGGTGTTGCTGGAGTTGCTAAAAATGATCATCAAGTAGAACTCTTGCCCAACTATAAAGAGCAGGGAGGAGCTCCCTGGGAGCACCTTATGACTTCAGCCATCACGATGGATCATCAAGAAATTTCCGTTACTCTTCTGCCAACAATTTCTGGATGGTTCGTACTGACTAAAGCCTTTCATCCCGATTGGCAAGCAACAGTCGATGGTCATCCTACAGCTCTTTACCGTGGAGCAGGAGCCCTCCTCACACTTTATATTCCACTCAACTCAAAAGAAGTGCTCTTAAAATTTCAACCTCCCTTCTGGTACACACTCTCTTTCTACGTTGGAATGTTCAGCTGGCTCTTAGCACTTACTTTTCTCTTCTTATTGCTTCAGAAGGAGTGGACTCCCCAACTCTATTTTATGAACAAGCTCTCAGAGAAATCTATCCCTCGCTAAAGAAGAGGGCCAAACACAAATTATTGCGAAGCTGCCACAGAAGTTTGTGCCACAGAAACATATCCTTCCTCGCCAGCTACTGAACTAGCTCCACTAGCTCCACTAGCTGCACGTTCAGTTCGTCCTGCGATCAAGGCCCACGTACCATCGAGGGTTTCTCCAGAATACCAAGCACAATAAGCCGGCCAACCAGCGTAAGCAAGAAGTGCTAAGCCAATAAGGACTGCCACTCCAATAGCAACATTTTTGAGGGTGAAGCATGATGATACCGGTTGAGTCGTATTACTTGATGGAGGTGTATTGACACCACTGGAATTATCTGAGGAATTTTCATTATTACTACTTTGATCTCCTTGATTTCCTTGATCTCTTGAACTTGCAGGAGATTCTTGAGGAATACGATGAAGGAAGAGAATACCTTGACCATTCCAGGAATCATTAATAAGCATGAGCGTCCCATCATCGCTCTGGTACCAGAGAGGCATATTAATCCCTTCTTCTTGTGAAATCTCTGCAGCTTCATCTTTGGTAAGATAACGATAGGTAGCAGAAGTATCTTGAGTATTAAGAGAACTGTAGAAGTCGCTAACAGTATCAAAAGTCCAGTCTGTCTTCAGAGAGGGTTGATCGGATGTTGCCGATGCTTTTGTATCA
Source organism: bacterium (assembly GCA_021849805.1). GTDB lineage: Bacteria > Verrucomicrobiota > Verrucomicrobiia > Chthoniobacterales > UBA6821 > CAIWMF01. The sequence continues at coordinate 4,356 of JAJZSL010000001.1, read as the reverse complement.
TATGGCTCATTATTTTGGTTATGGGTAATAAGATCATCAAGAATCGATCCCTCTGCCAAGAGTGGTATCGGCGCTAAGAGCATCAAAATAGAGCTTAAGAGCGCTAAGAATAGAGTTATGGAGAATGATGAGAATGGCGTTTTCATGGTTAGTAAAAATAATTCTTGGAAGGAATTTCTTAGTAGTTTTTAAAAATGTTTTCTGAAATATCTTTTTTATAAACTTTAGCTTTTATTTAGCTTTTATAGCTTGCACAAGTGTGCTAGCAAACTTTCTTAGGGATTTTTTTGGATTTTTTTAAAATAGTTTTTAAAAATTGAATAGATTTTGAATGGTTTGTTGAAAAGATCATGATAGATCATCTGCCTAAACTAAAAAAACTAAAAACAACAATCAATGAGCTACTACATTCCTATGAATTGTAGAAGCATTAAACTGATCAACGGTGCCCAACCTTTTCCTTAAAAAATTATAAAGAATTGCTGAAACTGCTTTTCCCTCATCCTAAGCCCAGCAATACCTAGGACTAAATACTATTTAACATTTCGACTAAGTGCAAGAGAGATTTTTTTCTCTGTTGCAAAAGGTGGTCTCAACTATCAAGCTAATCAGGGGGTTGCCTTCGAGCCAATTCCTAAACAATCACCTTGAATAAAGCTTCCTTGATGACCAACTTTATCACCACCGACTCCCTAGCTGACCTAGGAAAAAAATATCGTTTGCAAGGATGCTCTCTTGTTTTAACCAATGGTTGTTTTGATCTTTTGCATACAGGCCATGTTCGCTACTTGGAGCAAGCACGTGCTCTAGGAGATGTTTTAATTGTTGCGGTCAATAGTGACGCCTCTGTACGTCTCCTCAAGGGACCAACACGTCCGATCAACCATCAGCAGGATCGCGCCGAGATCATTGGAGCACTTCGCTGTGTTGATTATGTCACTATTTTTGAGGAAATGAGGGCAACCACGATCATTAGGCAACTACGTCCTCATATCTATGTTAAAGGTGGCGATTACACTCCTGAAAAACTGGACTTTCAAGAGCGAAGAGCCTTAGAGAAGTGTCAAGCAGAGATTAAAATTCTTCCACTCATCGAAGGTCGTTCTACAACACGACTCATCGAAAAATTGAGAATATAGGCTATTTATTTTTCTAGTATTCATGATTCCCTCTTTTTTTCAAGACTGGGTAGCCAATCAGGGCAACCGACGCAGTCAGTTTGTTCTTCTTTTATTTAGGATAGCAAACTATGTGCATCGACTCCCTCGAGCAACAAGATGGATTGGGCTCCCTTACTTAGCCTTCTACGAACTTGTTGTCATTTGGATTTTAGGAATAGAACTCAGCTATAAAGCCTCTGTTGGTCCTGCACTAAGGCTTTTCCATGGAGTGGCCACTGTGATTCATCAATCAGTCATTATTGGCAGGAATTGTACCCTACGACACTCCACAACAATAGGAATGCGCAAGGAAGGGGAGCCAGTTCCTACTCTAGGGGATCATGTTGATATTGGAGCTCATAGTGTCATTATGGGGCCTATTGAGATTGGAAATCATGTAACCATTGGAGCTGGATCTATTCTACTACAAAATGTGCCTGATTGTTCTACTGTTGCCGGGAATCCAGCTCGTATTCTCCATATTTCAGAGAATGAAAAAATGCATCAACAATGAAATTTCTCTTTTTCTCTGGGCAGGCTCACCTAGCACTTGATCCAAGCTCCTCTAGAGCTTCTGGTGGGGCCGAGTTACAAGTAGCGCTCCTGGCCGAAGAGCTGGTAGCTCGAGGTCATCATGTTACCTTAGTCGTTAGCGATAAGAGCCAAGAGGACCGAGCTCTCTTGCGTGGAATCAGAGTGCGTGTTGCCCAAAATTTTCATTGTGGCACTCTTTGGAGAACATTCCTAGCGATTCCTGCGGTAATGGCTATTCTTGCTGAAGAAAAGCCTCAGTTCGTTGCTATCTACGGATGGACAGCATGGCTATATCTCTTTGCAAAATGGAGGAAGTTTTTTTCCTACTCACTACTCTTTATTTGTGCTCTTGACTCCGAAATTGAAAGGACCGTTGTTTATACAAATCGATGGAGAGAATGGCTCTTTCAGAGAGGAATGTATTTATGTGATCATCGCTTTGCCATCACCGAGCACCAGCAGAAGCTCTTTCATCAACGAGGAATGAGCTGTTCGCTAACGCGCCTTCTCCTCCAGAAAAACGATGCTTCCAGCTTTTTAAAAAAAGAAGGAGACAAGCAGAAGAAAACAATCGACTTGCTCTGGGTCGCCCGCTGTCATTGGATAAAACAGCCACTCCTTTTCCTAGAACTTGCAGAACGATTTCCAAAAGCTCGATGTCAGATGATTTGCTCCCATCAAGATCAAAAGCTCTGGGAGCGTCTCCAAAGTGAGCTCCCAAAAGTAAGAAATATTGAATTTTTAGGAGCAGCTCCCTATCAACATATTCAGACCTACTTTAATCATGCCAAAATTTTTGTGAACACTTCACTTGAGGAGGGTGTTCCCAACACTTTTATTCATGCAGGTCTAGGGCATTGTGCTCTTGTTTCTCTTTGTGTTGACCCTGACGGAATGTTCTCTCGTTTTGGAGTCGGTGGCTGTGCTCAAAATAAAAAAGAATATTTTTTTCAACTTATCGATCAACTTCTCAGAGAGGAGCATCGATTATTGCTAGCTCAAGAGGAGGCTGCTCGTTTTATTAGAACATGGCATCAGAATGAAGAAAACGTGAACTCCTTTCTTCAAGGATTAGAGGGTTTGATAAAATTAAATTAAAGGAACTTCTGAAAAATCCATGATCTTATGAAGAAGCGTATTCTCCATGTTATTGACCATCTCGATTTAGGAGGAGCTCAAGCCGTTTTGCTTGATTTAGTGAGCCTAATGAATCGAGATTGCTGGCAGTGTGAAGTTGCTTCTATGCATGGTCGCGGCCTTTTTGCAGAGCTTCTTGAAGAACAGGGGATTGTCGTTCACGAACTTTCAGCAACTCTTTGGCCTCCTGGTTACATAAATGCTTTTCTAGAACTTCAACCTTCCTTCGACTTGTTTCATTTTCATCTCTCCGGTGCTAATTGGATTGCTAAGCCACTGGCAGCTCTTCTAGGAGATCAACCTTGCATTGCACATGACCATGCAAGTGCTGATCTCCGTTTCCGTGGTCAAGGAGCTGTGATTTTAGATTCTCTCATGCATCGATTCTCTTCTCACATCATTGCAGTCAGCCCAGAAGTAAAAGAATTCTTAATTCATCATGAAGCTCTTTCTACTCATCAAATCAGTGTTCTTGCCAATGGAGTAAACGTAGAGAATTTTCGTCCCTTCACAAAAAAAGAGAGAGAAGAAGCTCGACACTTTTTTAACCTCCCTGCAGAAGCTTCTATTATCGGTACAGCAGGGAGACTTGCTTCTGAAAAAAATCAGCAAATGCTTCTTCATGCTCTGGCCAGAGTTAGAGAGAAAGGGGTAAATATTCTTTTACTTCTTGCAGGAAGTGGCCCCCAAGAGAAGAACTTGCGTACTCTTGCCAGTGAGCTTGGCATTCTTAGTTCTATTCGTTTTCTAGGAAAAGTAGAACAGCGAGTTCTCTTCTATCGCGCACTCGATCTCTTTGTCTTAACCTCACGCTATGAAGGCCTACCCATGGTTCTTCTAGAAGCTATGGCTTCTGAAATTCCAGTGGTGAGTACTGATTTGGAGGGAATCAATCATGCTCTTGAAGGGGGGCGCTATGGAACCTTGGTTCCCGTAGATGATCTGGAAAAGTTAGCAGATACTCTTCTGGTCCATCTTCAAGAAAAATCCTCGTTGCTTCATCAAGCACGCCAAAAAGTAGAAAGTGATTTCAGTGCGCAAGAGGCTACCCAAAAATTAGAGAGACTCTACAGTGCTCTGCTTTCTTTGTAATATAATGTAGCTAATCTCCTCTTAGAAAAGCGAAGAGGCCAGAAGCAATAGAACCCCAGTTGCATAAAGACCTGCAACTATCGGTGCTGTAGATCCGACTCCAATCACTAGAGGAAGAAAAGATGTAGCCAGGAGACCAACTAAGAAACAACCAAAAGAAGCTTCTCTTAAGAAGCGAGTTGTCGTTTTCTCCGATGAGTCCTTAGGAGAAGGAGGAGATGACTCTATTGCTTCTCCATCATGCCCCTTCTCACCCTCAGAGAGTCTCGCTGCTACTGGTACTAGAGAGTCTGTTTGCCAATGGAGATACCCAAGCAGATGAGGATAGAAGAGAGACTGGCGATATTGAGAGTTATCCTTATAGGGGAGGCCAAAGAGTGACTCAAAGGCTCCTTGACGCAGAGCTTCCTCTTGAGGAGTCCTAGAGGCTGCC
>JAJZSL010000004.1 GCA_021849805.1 bacterium | reverse complement strand
TCTCTTAGGTAGCGCAGGAGTGCTCATGGGAGATCAGGATCATAGTAGAAGGGAGAGCTTGAGGGAGGAGTTCTCTTGAGAGAGCGCTAGATTAGGGGGATCTCCGATAGCCTCCTCTTGCTTAGAAGTCAACGTTGGTTTTCTATGGATGATTTGGTTGTTAGCAGTCTTTATTTTAAAGCAATACGACTTAGAAACTCCATCTTCAAAAAAGAATAAAAATCGGCTTTTAAACTCTCTAGGAGCTTAAGCGGTTATTGTGAAGGCGCTAACTTCTTATTCTCCATAAGTTTTGGTAAATCGTTTTTTTGTTTCCTCTTCTGATGCTATGCTCTCTTTATTTGGAGAAGCTAGTATCGAGGATGAAGAAACTTTCTTTGAATCACTTAGATTTTCTTTTTCAGGAGCATTAGCAGAAACTTGTACATAAGAAAGCCTTAACTCAGAGAGAAGATTATTTAATATTTTCTCCTCATCAGCTGAAAGATTACCTTTTGTTTTCTCCTCAATTGCCTCCAGATAGTCAATAAACATCTTGGCTGCTTTTAAATTAAGAACGGTCTCTCCAGTAGAAGGATGGGGAAGCTTCCCTAAAAATAGCATAGCTTCCTGGGTCTGCATCATAATAAGCTCAATGAAATGCTCGGAGATTTTTTTTCCTTGTTGGTCGTTAGGTTGAATTTCAGGCATAAGTAATAAATAATTATATTCAATCGTATTCTCACTGCTGAGGCAATACTAATAAGAGTAGAAACAGCATTGAGAAGCTCTCCTATCAATTCATGGTAGTATTCGTTGATTGTTCATATACCAGAGTTAGAGAAGTATGCTTTCCTTTCTCTTGGAGCATTGAATGTTTTTTTTAGAAAAAAAAGAAGACAAGAAAGCCACGTCTTGCGACGTGGCTTTCTTTATGAACTTAATGAAACGAAATAATCGTTTGCTACTTATCTTAGTAATCCATTCCACCCATTCCACCCATTCCGCCCATACCACCTGGTGGCATAGCAGGAGCTTTCTCCTTCTCAGGAATCTCAGAGATGATAGCCTCTGTCGTGAGTAAAAGACCACTAATGGAAGCAGCATGCTGTAGGGCACTACGCGTTACTTTTGTTGGATCGACAACACCTGCTCTGACTAAGTCGGTGTATTCATCGGTTGCAACATTGTAACCATCATTGCCTTTTCCTTTTTTGACTTCCTCGACAATAAGTGCTCCTTCTTTACCAGCATTGGAAGCAAGTTGGCGAAGAGGATACTCAACAGCCTTGCGAATAATCTCAAGACCGACAAGCTCATCACCCTCTAATTTGATGGTGTCAAGAATTTTTTGAGCACGAATAAGGGCAACGCCGCCACCTGGAACAATACCTTCCTCTACTGCTGCACGAGTAGCATGAAGAGCATCTTCAACACGGGCTTTCTTCTCCTTCATTTCTGTTTCTGTAGCCGCACCAACATTGATAACAGCAACACCACCTGCTAATTTAGCAAGACGCTCTTGAAGCTTCTCACGATCATAGTCACTGGTTGTCTCTTCAATTTGACGGCGTAGAAGAGAAACACGACCTTGAATATCAGAGTTCTTACCTTCTCCTTCGACGATTGTTGTGTTTTCTTTATCAACGGTGAGACGTTTTGCACGTCCTAAGTCTTCAAGTGTAATATTCTCAAGCTTGATGCCAAGATCCTCTGTAATGCAACGACCACCAGTTAAGATGGCAATGTCCTCAAGCATAGCTTTACGGCGATCCCCAAATCCTGGTGCTTTAACAGCACAGATTTGAAGTGTTCCGCGAAGCTTATTAACAACAAGCGTTGCTAGGGCTTCTCCTTCAACGTCTTCAGCAATGATTAAGAGAGGACGTCCGCTCTTAGCTACCTTTTCAAGAAGTGGAAGAAGATCCTTGAGGTTGCTAATTTTCTTCTCATGGATGAGAATATAAGCATTGTCGAGCACGACTTCCATCGCTTCTGCATTAGTTACGAAGTAAGGTGAGAGATAACCTTTGTCAAATTGCATTCCCTCGACAACGTCAAGACTTGTTTCAATCGACTTTGCTTCTTCTACAGTGATTGTTCCATCTTTACCAACTTTCTCCATAGCATCAGCAATAATCTGTCCAATTGTCTTATCCCAATTTGCAGAAACAGTAGCAACTTGAGCAATCTCAGAACTATCTTTGACTTTCTTGCTAATACGAGCAAGTTCCGCAACAATAGCATCGACGGCTTTTTGAATACCGCGCTGAAGAGAAGTAGGGTTAGCTCCCGCTGTTACATTCTTAAGACCTTCCCGGAAGATAGCTTCTGCAAGCACAGTAGCCGTTGTTGTACCATCACCAGCAATGTCACTTGTCTTAGAAGCGACTTCACGAACAAGTTGTGCTCCCATATTTTCATAAGGGCACTCCAGTTCAATTTCTTTAGCGACGGTTACGCCATCTTTGGTAATTGTAGGACTACCGAACTTTTTGTCTAAAATAACGTTTCGCCCGGAAGGTCCGAGTGTTGCTTTCACCGCCTTAGCGAGTTTTTCAACACCACGAAGTAAGGCATGACGTGCTGCTTCGTCAAATTGTAGTTGTTTTGCTGCCATAATAATTTTTAATAAGTAATAGAGTTAATTAGGATAAATTGGTTCCTTAATGTTTACTGAATCTGGAAAATTTAACCAATGATTCCAAGAATATCATCTTCGCGCATGATGAGGTAGGACTCACCATCAACTTTGACTTCAGTACCACCATATTTGGAAATAAGAACAGTGTCCCCTTTCTTAACGGTAAAGGCAATTTTCTTACCTTCATCATCAAGCTTACCTGTTCCTAGGGCAACTACTGTTGCTTCTTGTGGTTTTTCCTTTGCGGTATCAGGAATGATAATACCACCTTTTTTAACTTCTTTCTCATCGATCGGTTGTACTAGAACGCGATCGCCGAGAGGTTGGATATTTACTGCCATGTGTTTGTTACCTCCGTGTTTGTTTTCTTGTTGGTTCATTTGAGCCACACTCTGTGTGGCTAATCAAAATTTTGTTATGTTTTTCTATATCGAAAAGGTTCACTTTTTCTTCTTTTCCTCATCAACTATTTCAAATTCTGCATCGACAACATCTCCCTCCTTTTTAGACTCGCTATTTTGGGATGCTGATGTTGAATCAGCTGTTGATTGAGAAGCCTTCTTGTAAAGTTCAGCGCTAATTTCCTGGAACTTCGTTTGAAGTTTATCGTAAGAGGTCTTAATCGCTTCGATGTCAGAACCTTTCAGAGCTTCACGTAGAGCGGCAATCTCCTCTTCGATTTGCTTCTTCGAGGCGCCATCAACTTTATCGCCTAATTCAGTAAGTTGCTTTTCACACTGATAGGCGAGCGTGTCAGCGTTATTGCGAATTTCAATATTCTCTTTTGCCTTTCTATCTTCCTCAGCATGTGCCTCAGCTTCACGTTGCATGCGCTCTACTTCCTCTTTACTTAGACCACTGGAACCGGTAATGGAAATTTTTTGCTCTTTACCACTACCTAAATCTTTTGCTGTTACATTGAGAATACCATTAGCATCGATATCAAAGGAAACTTCAATTTGAGGTACCCCACGAGGAGCTGGAGGAATTCCATCAAGATGGAAAACACCAAGCTGTTTGTTATCACGAGCAAGAGGACGCTCTCCTTGTAAAACTTTAATCTCAACTCCTGGCTGATTATCACTGTACGTTGAGAATGTTTGAGATTTCTTGGTTGGAATTGTTGTGTTCCTAGGAATCATAGCTGTTGCTACACCACCAGCTGTTTCAATAGAGAGCGTGAGAGGCGTTACATCGAGCAGTAATACATCTTTGACATCACCGCGAAGGACACCACCTTGAATAGCAGCTCCAATCGCAACAACTTCGTCAGGATTGACACCTTTGTGCGGCTCCTTCCCAATGAGACTACGTGCTGTATCAATGACTTTGGGCATACGAGTCATGCCACCTACGAGCACTAATTCACTAATGTCACCTGTACTCCAACCTGCATCCTTTAGACACTCCTTCACTGGCTTCATTGTTCTTTGAAACAAATCATCAGTAAGTTGCTCGAGTTTAGAGCGACTCAACTTTTTCTGAATATGCTTAGGGCCCGATGCATCTGCTGTAATAAAAGGAAGATTAACCTCATACTCTTGAGTAGAAGAGAGTGCAATTTTTGCTTTTTCTGACTCTTCTTTAATCCGCTGCACCGCATCTGGCTGTTTAGCAAGATCAATTCCCGATTCCTGTTGGAATTCCTTAATAATCCAATCCATGATTCGATAATCCCAATCATCACCACCAAGATGAGTATCACCATTGGTTCCTCGAACTTCAAAAACTCCATCACCTAGTTCAAGAGCTGAAATATCAAAAGTCCCTCCTCCTAAATCGTAAACAGCAATCTTTTCATCTTTCTCTTTCTCGAGTCCATAGGCTAGTGATGCTGCTGTTGGCTCATTGATAATTCGGAGAACTTCCAACCCAGCTATCTTTCCAGCGTCTTTGGTTGCATTGCGTTGGGAGTCGTTAAAATAGGCTGGAACAGTAATAACTGCTTGGGTTATTTTTTCTCCTAATTTTGCTTCAGCATCAGCCTTTAGCTTTGAGAGAATCATTGCTGAAATTTCTGGTGGAGAAAAGGTCTTAGGCTTTCCTTCTACTTCAACTTGTATGTGGACATCACCGTTGGCCGCCTTGACCAACTTATAGGGAACACGATCTTGCTCTCCACGAACTTCGTCATACTTCATTCCCATAAAACGCTTCACTGAAGCAATCGTGTTCTGAGCATTGGTGATCGCTTGACGTTTGGCTGCTTGACCAACAAGGCGTTCTCCACTTTTTGTAAAAGCAACAACAGAAGGAGTCGTACGAGCACCCTCTGAATTTTCTAGGACTACAGGTTCCGTTCCCTCCATCACCGACATGCAGGAGTTTGTGGTTCCCAAGTCAATTCCTAATATTTTTCGTGATATTGTAGACATGCCACTAGTTGTAGCAAATCTTATGCCAATTTTTAATTTTTTTGACATTCCTCTTTTTATCAAAGAGATAAGCAACTCAAAAACTGAACCCGAAATTTTTTAAGAGAAGAAATTGAGTCAATTCGACTCATTTTTTAAGAGGGCGGCTATTTTTGACTCATCTAAGAAATCTCTTGCTATCATTTTAAAAATGGGAGTTTGTTCCTGGGGAGCGTTAGCAATCCATTGTTTTATTACTTTTATTGGGAAAAAAGCTCCTGTTTCGATTTCTTCTGCTTGTAAATGGAAAGGGCCCTCTGCTTTTCCTAGAAAGCAGAGCACATGTTCTTCTGAAGTACTTCGAGAAGCAGGAAGATAGTGAAATGGAATCAAAGGAATATGGATTCCTAGTTCTTCTTCTAGCTCTCGCCAAGCAGCTTCTTCATAACTTTCACCAGTCATCACATGTCCTGCCACGCTGGAGCACCAAAGACCTGGATCATATTTCTTCCAATAAGATCGCTTTTGTAAAAAAAGTTCACCTTGTGCATTGAAAATCCAAAGATGAATAGCTCGATGCATCAACTTATTCACATGAACATCCTCTCTCTGTTGAGAAGAGAGTACTTGATCATTTTCATCGACGACATCGAGAAATTCTTTTGAGGAGCAAGAAGAAGGAGAGGTCATGAACTTTGTGAGAGAGGCCCAATCATCGAGGCTCAGATTTTCTGCACGGATAGTGCTCTTTTTACCGATATTAGTAGTAAACTCCGTCCAAGAAGAAGCAGGCATTCTCAATTGTGAAGCAAGTTGTTTACGTCGTGAAGAAAATCCAAGACGGACAAGATTGCAAAAAATTGTTTCATCACAGTATTGAATTTCAGCAATGGGACGAGGAGTGATTTTTACTACAGCAGAGTGAACACGAGGCCGTGGCCAAAAAACATCAGGAGGCACAAGACGTTTTTTCTCAACCTTCCAGCGACGTCCCAATAATAGAGTAAGAGCTCCATAATCCTTATCTCCTGGGGAGGCAAGCAAGCGTTCTGCTACTTCAAGCTGCAACATGAAAACAAGGCTAGAAGCGGGAGAGAGAGCTTTTGTAAAATGTTCAATGATGGCTGTCGATGCACTGTAGGGAAGATTACCAATGACTTTAATAGAGCCATTTCCATAGAGTTCTCGCAGGTCAATCTTTGCAGCATCACCTGCAATCACACGAACTCGTGAGCTTTCATAACGTTCTTTTAATTCAGCAATCAAACGATAGTCACGCTCAATGAGTGTAATCTGCGTGGCAGGAGAAGAGCAAAGATGTTCTGTGAGTGCTCCCATACCAGATCCTATTTCAACTAAATGATCACCTTCTCTTGGAGAAAGATCAGCAACAATAGCTCGAGCTAAATTTGTATCTAAGAGAAAATTTTGACCCAGCATTTTACTAGGATGAATACCCAAATCTCCAAGGCGTGCACGCAAAGCTATTTTGGTCATTATTTTCTATTAATTGGCAGAAGAACAATAAGCTAGCTTAGTAAAAAGAGAAATATTTATCCTATCCATTCCCATTTATTGACAAGTTATTCACACGATTTTTACCCACTCTTCCAAAAGTCATGAACTGCTTTTTATAAGTGTATTAAATTGAAAAAAACACATTAGGAGCAGAGAAATTTTTTCTTAGGAGAAGGGCCGAAAATCTTGCTCTATCCAACGATAACACAAGATTTGAGAACACAGTCCTAGGGAAAAAGAGCATGCTGATGATATGCCTTTTTCAGTTTAATAGACTATAGTAAAAGAGAAGACCTCTATCATGCTGCTATTATTAAAAGAAACTCTAGCACTACGATGTTGAATATTCTCGATTTCGAGTTTGGAAAAAAGGCTTCCCTGCTATAAAAACTTTTCTCCATCATCACCGTCTCCCCTTTCTCAAAAATCGAACATTTCTCTTACTTGCTCTTTCTTCATCATGATGACTTCCCATTGCTCAACAAAAGAAATAATAGTCATTATTGCTCTCTTCGGCGCTGTTTTAGCCTTTTATGCATGGCTTCTTCAGCGTGTTTCTTCAAGAGCGATTCTAAAAACACAACCCTTCAGTGGCTGGGATGCCCTTGCAGCTATTTTTTTTATAGGGTGGTTTCTCTACCTTATGATAACTTCTTTTCATAACGATCACGATATTACTCTTTCGACGATTGTTGTTAATGGGATCGTTTACTTTTTTATTGTCCTGGGAATTTCCATTTTTTTATCCCTACGACATCTCTCCCCTATCATTCTTTTTGGACTGAAACCAGCTCATCCTCTTGGAATCATTAAAAAAGCACTTCTTTGGTTATTGGTGACCTACCCTCTTATCATGATTGGTCAGGGAGTGATTCAACTTCTCTTTCAACCTCATGATGAAAATCAAGCAGTCGTTGATTATTTTCTAACACATTCTAGCATTAGAGAACGCGCTTCTATTATTATTATGGCTATTGTTGTAGCTCCCTTTGCAGAGGAGTTTCTCTTTCGTGGCTATCTCTATGCTGTTTTGCGCCGCTTTATTGGACGTCTACCTGCCATTCTCTTCACTTCAGCTCTCTTTGCTGTTGTTCATCTCCACCTCCCATCAATACTGGGATTAGGACTCTTAGCAGTCATGCTTTGTCTACTCTACGAGCAGACAGGATCACTTTGGGCTAATATTCTTGTGCATGCTACCTTTAATAGTATTTCCATCCTCATACTTCTTTTATTTCAGAAAGGATGGTTGTGAGCGAAGATCTTCTCTTAGATTTAATTCGAGCAGAACTTCCGGTACATGACTCCTCGGTTCTTCTGGGAAGTGGCGATGATTGTGCTCTTGTAGAATGGAAAGCAGAGCATCATGCACTTGTACTCAAAACAGATGCCACTATTGAAGGCATTCATTTCAACACTCAAGCACACCTTACTGAGGTGGGATGGAAAGCATTTTGCCGACCTATTAGTGATTTTGCAGCGATGGGAGCCACTCCAAAGCATGCACTCATTACTGTTGCTGCTCCTTCTTCGCTCCAAAAAGAAGAATGGATTCAACTTGCTCGTGGCTTTGGTAAAGCAGCTCGTGCCTTTAATATTATTGTTGTTGGAGGAGAAGTAGCACGAGCGCCAGAGACTATGTTTATCTCTGTCTCGATCTCAGGTTATCCAGGAAAACGCTCAACATTGCGCTCTCAAGCCCATGAAGGTGATCTCATCTGTGTTACTGGCAAACTTGGAGGAGCCCTCCAAAGTGGATGCCACCTCCGTTTTATGCCACGCCTTTCTGAAGGACAATGGTTAGCAGCTCAAGAAGGAGTGCACGCCATGATGGACTTGAGTGATGGTCTTGGAACTGATCTTCCTCGACTTGCTCGTGCAAGCCACTGTAGTTTTCAACTAGAACTGGATCATCTCCCCTGTCACCAAGGATGTAGCATGAAGGAGGCTATTTCTGATGGCGAAGATTATGAGTTGCTTCTTACCATCGCTCCCCAAGCATGGCCAAAACTTCAAAAAGCATGGAATAGAAAATTTCCAACTCTCTTACTTACTTCTTTCGGAAAAATCGGTCCTCCTCATGATCCTTCAACATTACTGACTCAAGGATATGAACATTTTATTCTCTCCTAGGATTAGAACCCTTCCCCAAGGGATACAAAAACAGGTATTCGATGAAATGACTTCCAGCGCTGATTTGAAAATCTCATGAAGTACTATTTTCTATTTTTCATTTTTTTAACCTTCTCCCTCTCTGCTCAAACGTTTCCACCACCCAACGTTCAAGGAGCTTCTGTTGTTGTTTTAGATGCTAATAGTGGAAACATTCTCTACTCCAGAAATCCTAATGAACCTCGTCCCGTTGGAAGCACTCAAAAAATCCTAACAGCTCTTCTTGTTGTTGAGCATGGGAATCTCAATCACAGCATTGTTATTGAGCCTATTGATGAAAAGACAGAGCCGAGCATGCTCTACCTAAAGCCAGGAGATAGTTATACTCGTGACGAACTGCTTCACGCTCTTCTTATTAAAAGTGCTAATGATGCTGCTCGTGTACTCGCACGAGACCAAGCTGGTTCTATTGAGGATTTTGCGGTCATGATGAATCAGCGAGCTCAAGAACTAGGAGCGCATTCTTCGCACTTTGTGAACCCCAATGGATTGCCAGCACCCAATCAGTACTCTACAGCCTTAGACATGTCGAAGCTTGCCCTTGCTCTCTACCACAATGAAAAACTACGTTCCATTATTGCCATGAAATCATATCCCTTCCGCTACGCTGATGGGAGTGTTGTTCTACTCTATAATACCAACCACACCATGCAGAATAATTCTTTCTGTAATGGAATGAAAACAGGGTATACCGATAAGAGTAAGCATTGCTTGATTACAAGTGGATCTTACCAGGGACGTGATGTTATCACCGTGATTTTAGGAACTCCCAATCGCAATCGGCTTTTTAGTGATTCGGCTCATCTCCTAGCGTGGGCACTCAATATTCCCGTTGTCAAAAAAATGGTTCATTACGTTCAAACACGCTCCAGAGCAACTAAAAGTCCTCCTCTGAGAAGATATCACTTCAAAAAACATCACAAAACCCTATCTCAACAATAGCTAGGCAATGAAACGCCCGAGAAGAGCGTACAAATTTCAAAAAGAACCCTTATCTAGACTCCTTCAATGCTGTTAGCCACGGACAGAGCAGCATCAGCAGGTAAAATTTTCTTAGCGGCACGAGCCATGCGCTCCCGCCTTTCAGAATCACTAAGTAAATTGACAAGAAGGCGGACTAGTTGTTGAGGAGTAATGGAGGACTCTTCAAGAACTTCAGCTGCTCCAGCCTGGTGAAAAATATGAGCATTGTGATGTTGGTGTTTCTCGGCAGCAAAAGGAAAAGGGATCAGGAGTGAGGGAAGTCCGAAATATGATATTTCGCTCAAACTAGCAGCACCAGCTCTTGAAATCACGATATCAGCAGCGCAATAAGCTTCATTCATGTGATGATGAAAAGCAGCAACATAAGCAGCGATTCCTTCTCGTTGATAGTTGACAGCTGCTAGATGATCATCCTGCTCTCCTGTAAAATGAATGAGTTGTAGAGGGAAATTTCTAAGCAAGGCAGCGGATTTAAAGAGAAGTTGATTAATTGGCCCTGCTCCCTGACTTCCTCCCATTACTAAAATAGTTTGATACTCAGGAGAGAGCTTGAACCTTGCTAGTGCTTGCTCTCGGGGAAGGCGTTCTTTGAGCTCTCTTCTTATAGGAGTCCCAGTCACTTCCCAACTATTTTTAGTGAAAGAAGAAGCAGAAGCTTCAAAGCCAAGTAAGACCTTCTTTGCCCAACGAGCTGTTAATCGATTTGCTCTACCGGCAATCGCGTTAGATTCATGAATGTAAGAAGGAATGTTGAAGAGATGAGCAGCAAAAACGGGAACAGCCGAAGTGAAACCTCCCATGCCAAGCACAGCAGTAGGACGATAGCGTCGATAGAGTTCTTTACAATAGGAAAAGCTTTCCCAAGTTCGACCTACAAAGCGGATAAATGCTGGTGAAAACCCCGAAGGCATGGCAATAGAAGGGAGTTTTTCAATACGAAACTCAAGATGATGATGCAGTGCAACAGTATCAATTTCTTTTTCTGAAACGAGCAAGAGTACTTCATGACCTCGCTGATGCAGCACTTCGGCAACAGCAAGACCAGGGAAGAGATGACCTCCTGTTCCACCACAAGCAATGAAGAAATGTTTTCCCATAAATATTAAATACGCGGTATAGCTCTCTGACCTAGAGCTACTGATTGCTCCTCAGAAAGTATGCAAGGTAATCCTTGTTGATGAATATTTACTAAAATACCAATCATGAAGAGACAAGCTGCCAAATTGGTTCCACCATAACTAATGAAGGGAAGTGGCATTCCTTTATTAGGCAAAAAAGAAATAGTCATTCCAATATTGATGATGGCTTGAAGGGTGATGAGCAACAGTAATCCTGTAGCTAAGAGCTTTCCAAAGCGATCCCGTGCACTTGCAGCAATGAGACCACCACAAAGAAGAATAAGGAGATAGCAAAAAATCACTCCCCAGGTTGCTCTCAGCCCTAACTCTTCGCCAATCATGGGGAAAATAAAATCAGTATGAGCATAGGGGAGGTAGAGCATTTTTTGCCTTCCCTCTCCTAATCCAAGTCCTTCAATGCCTCCAGAACCAAAAGCAATGAGAGCCTGCCATTGTTGCAAGCCTTTACCAAGTTTCTCTGATTCGGGATGCAGAAAAGTCATCATGCGTGCAGCACGTTCAGGAATGAGGTGAATAACTGCAAGGAGACCAGTCATCCCTCCTCCAAACATCAAGAGGAGATAGAGAGTTCTTGTTCCACCAACAAACATCATACCAAGCGCTGTTACTCCAATAAGCGCCGTTGTTCCAAGGTCAACTTCAGCACCGATGAGCCCCATGGGAAGTGCTAAAACTACCAGAGGAATTAAAAATGTCTCCAAGAAATGGCCTTCCTTCAATTCTTCTTGTGAGAACCACCACGCCATAAAGAAAACAGAAGCGATTTTTCCAAGTTCACTAGGTTGAAAAGCTGCCACATGAAGATTCAACCAACGACGAGAACCATTAATACGCATTCCAAGGTGAGGCAGAAAGCAGCATGCTAAGAGGAAAAGTGCTATGATAAACCAAAACATCCACGTGCGCTGCCACCAGTGATAATCGACCAAGGAGGCAAGCAGACAGGCGATTGTCCCAATCCCGAGCCAAAAGATTTGTTTTTTGACAAAATAGTACATATCGCCGTGGCTATCTTGCGCAAAAGCACTCGTACTAAAGAGCATCACGACTCCAAGCACGATCAACGCAACAACGGAGAGGAGCAAAAGATAAATGGAGTGGCGTTGCATCAGAAAGTTAGAATATTCGCTGGAGAATCTTCTATTGCAAAAATCGTTTTCTCAGTTTTCTCTACTTCTTGAGGGTAGAATGCTTGGCTGTCTGCTTGAATATAGCAGGGATTTTTAATTTCTGGCCAATTTGAATTTTCCGGGGATCAGTAATGTTATTCAGTTTAATGAGCTCCTCATAACTGACATGAAATTTTCTGGCTACTTTGTAAGGATTATCTCCTTTGAGGATGGTGTATTCTCTAAGAGCCGGAGAAGAGTTAGAAGAATCCTCTGGAGTTGGAGTAACTAGAGGAGCTGTAGAACTAGAAGGTGATGGAGGTAGCGTTTTTGTGGCTTCTGCAGCGACTTGTGAAGGAGATGCTGTCGTAGTTAGAGTCCCAGGAGTTGATGTTGAAACTACTGGGGTAGAAGAAGCAAGTGATCCAGAAATTCCTGTGTTGGAAGATTGAGTTGCACCTGATGGTTGATGGTTTTCTACAGCTAGAGTAGCAGCGGATTGGTTCCCAACAAGCTGCTGAGATTTGGGTTTTGAAGAAAAAGAAACATGATGCATCTTCAATTTATTAAAAGCAAAAAGCCCTCCAACAGCGATAATATGAAGCGCTAGAACC
Organism: bacterium; assembly: GCA_021849805.1. Taxonomy (GTDB): domain Bacteria; phylum Verrucomicrobiota; class Verrucomicrobiia; order Chthoniobacterales; family UBA6821; genus CAIWMF01. The sequence goes on along the minus strand of JAJZSL010000004.1, from coordinate 103,073 downwards.
ACCATAAAAGCATGAGATAGCTTCATGTTGGGTTCTAATCCAGCATCTTCAAATTCAGATGGGTTCATTGCAGAGGCTTTTGCACGTAAAGGACGTGAACGACGTTGTGGTTGGGATGATTTCATAGAGGTTGATCTTGGAGTCAATGATTTTTTAATGATTACTAACAGGGAGAATAGATGATGGATGGATGTGAAGTTTTTGAACTCTTGAGTAAGGTATGGACAGCATTTTTGAAGCAGTCGCCGCGCTCTTCATAGTTTTCAAACATATCATAGGAAGAAGTTCCTGGAGAGAGTAAAATAGTGTCTCCCCGAGTAGCTAGAGCTGCAGCTCTAGCTACAGCCTCTTGAAGGCTTTCAACTAAATGACACTCCAGCGAGTGCCACTGTGCAGCAATATTGAACTTGAGTTCCCCAAGAAGAATAGCTGCTTTGAGGCGCTTTTGAAGCAATGGTAGAAGCGACTCAAAGGAGAACCCTTTATTCTTACCACCAGCAATTAAAATAATAGGTCGTGATGCTTCTATAGAAAGAACTGCTTTTTCTAGAGCATCAAGCGTGGTTGATTTTGAGTCATTCATCCAAATGATATCATTCTCTTGGGCAACCCATTCACAGCGATGAGCTGGTGCTCGATAATCTTTCACTGCTTGAACCATTCTCTCTAGAGGAGCCCCTAGAGCTCTACCAGCAGCAAAAGCTGCCATAAGATTCTCAGCATTATGAAGACCACGCAACAAAGTATCCTTGATACTAAGAAAAGACTTCCCTTGGTAAAAAAAGAGACCATCGTGAAAGTAAAAGTCAGCGTCATCGCTCTTTGTGCTAAAGGTAATATAGGGAACCTTAATCCCTAATTCATCGCGATAAAGAGAAGCAGGAATCACAGCAACATCACCACCAGAAGAGCTCTGAGAAGGTTCTGCAGAGAGATTCTTAAAGATATTGAACTTAGCAGCATAATATTCTTCCACACTGGAATAGCGATCCAAATGATTAGGACTGAGGTTTAACAAGAGAGCAACACGAGGACGAAACCTCTGAATTGTTTCTAGCTGGAAGGAGCTTGCTTCAACAACAAAGACATCAACTTGATTGTTCTGGAGAATAGCCTCCGAGAAGGGAAGTCCTATATTGCCGCAGGCAATAGCACGCAACCCAGCACCTTGCAGTGCTTTTGTAGTTAACTCCGTTGTTGTTGTCTTTCCATTGGTACCAGTGATGGCAATGATTGGTCGATGGCAACAAGAGTAGGCTAATTCTAATTCGCCGATGAGGGGGGTACCATGTTGAGTAACTTTTTTTACGAGTGGTGCTGTTGTTTCAATACCAGGACTGAGAATAGCTAGATCATAAATAGTTGAGTCCTCATCAACTTCCTTGCCAAGAAAAACAGTAATGTTTTCAGAGCGAAGCAGCAGAGCTTTTCTCTGTGATAACTCATCATCACGACTTTCTAAAATTGAGGGAAAAGCTCCTTCTCGAAGAAGCAGACGAGCCGCTGCTAGCCCACTACGAGCCATTCCAAGAACAGCACATTTTTTTCCGCGATAGTTCATGATTATCTTAGTTTTAAGGTAGCAAGACCCATCATGCCAAAAATAATGGCCATGATCCAAAATCGAGCAGTGACCGTTGATTCTTTCCAACCACTGAGTTCAAAATGATGGTGCAGTGGTGACATCTTGAAAATACGACGACCTGTTGTTTTAAAACTAGCAACTTGGAGAATAACCGAAAGTGCTTCAGCAACAAAAATGCCCCCTACTAGAATGAGAATGATTTCTTGTTTACAGCTAATAGCAAGCACTCCAAGAATTCCTCCAATAGACAATGATCCTGTATCTCCCATAAAAACACGTGCAGGGTGACAATTCCACCAGAGAAATCCCAGAGATGCACCAGCAAGAGACATACTAACAATAGAGAGCTCTCCTACATAAGGATTATGGGGTATGTGCAGATAAGCTGCTACTTTCAAATTACCAGCTACATAGGTGAAAATGGCATAAGTAAAAGCAGCCATCACACTACAACCAGCAGCGAGTCCATCCAGTCCGTCAGTGATATTAACAGCATTGGAAGTTCCCACAATAACCAGAAGATAGAACAGGAAAGTCGCTGCTCCCAAATGAGTGAAAAAAGGGTCTTTAAAAAAAGGAAGATAGAGTTCTTGAGCTTGAGCAGCCAATCCAGGAGTGTAAATAAAGACGAGAGTGACGATAGCAGCAAGAAGCGACTGTAATAAAAATTTTTGTTTGCTACGAATGCCTGCTGCTCTTTTTTGAGTGACCTTGAGATAATCATCAAAAAATCCTAAGATACCCAAGTACGCTCCACTAAAAAGCACGATCCATAGCAAGGGATTATTCCAGCGGGCCCAAAGCAAGCTTGAGAGAAGTAGAGAACCAACTAAGAGAACGCCCCCCATCGTTGGGGTTCCTATTTTTTCCTCATGAAGAGCAAAAGAACGATGAAGATCCTCAGCCGTGCGAATAGGCTGTCCAATTCGGAGCTTGATAAGATGGTTGATGACAGTTCTACCACAAAGGAGAGAAATTAAAAACGCACTCAAGCCTGCTCCCATGGCTCGAAAAGAAATGTATTGGAAGACATGGAGTGCCTTTGCAATTTCGCTTTGATGAAAAAGAGTACTAAGTTCAAAAAGATAGTAGAGCATCGAGAGAAGAAGGTAAGGTGATTGTTATGGAGCTGAAGAAGCGAATTTATTGATGAAGTTTTCTGTGCTCAGAGCCCTCTCTAGTGTGTCAACAACTTCATTAAGTCGTGCACTCCTACTCCCTTTAGCTAAGATTAGATCACCTGGAGCAAGTAGTGATAGGAGCAAAGCGCTTGCCTCTTCATTACTTAAGACATGATAAACTTCTTTCATGCCTGCTTCTCGAGCACTTCTAGCAAGTGGGAGTGCCCTCTGAGAAACAACAACCAAGACATCAAGAGAAGCTGCCGCCTTGCGTGCAACACGCTCATAGCCCTGCGCTTCATAAGCTCCCAATTCTCCCATCATTCCTAAAACAGCAAGACGTCGCTTTGCTTGAAGAAAGAGTATCGAGCTAAGGGCTGCTTCCATAGAATCAGGATTGGCATTATAGGTATCATCAAGAATCTTCACCTCGGAACATTCATAGAGTTTGAGCCGATGATCAGGAGTCTTCAATTGACTGAAAGAGAGAATGGCCTCTTCAAAAGGAACACCACATTCTAGGAGCACGGCAAGAGCCATGAGCGCATTGCTAACCATGGGAAGCGAGGGCACAGGAAGAAAGGCCGATCGAGAAGTTCCTTGATAGTGAACTTGAAAACTTATTCCTTCTGCACTGGGAGTTAACTCCACTGCTTGGAGATCACCAGCTTGAAGGCCTACTGAAAAAATACGAGCCTTTGTTCTTGAAGCTAGTTGAGCATAGAATTGATCAGCTGCTGGTAAAATCGCTATACCACTCTGGGGGAGGGCTGCTACTAAATCTCCTTTTTCTTGAGCAATAGCCTCTCTTGATCCTAGAAAACCGATATGAGCTACTCCAATATTGGTAATAATCCCAATGTATGGCTGGGCCAGTGCTACTAGAGGAGCGATTTCACCACGATGATTCATTCCTATCTCCCAAACAGCTATTTCATCAGAACGAGAAGCTCTTAAAATGGAGAGTGGAAGTCCAAGATGATTATTAAAATTTCCTTGAGTAGAAGTGACGTTGAAGAAATTTTTTAAAAGAGTATGTGTGAAATCCTTGGTGCTTGTTTTCCCATTGCTCCCTGTAATGGCCACAGCACGTAAGCTCAACTGCTGACGCCAGGCTGCTGCTAATGACCTGAGTCCAGAAAAAGAATCCTCTACGTGAAGAACTCCAAAATGAGCAGGAAGATGAGGAGGGATCTTCCCATCGCACAATACTCCTGATGCTCCTTGAGCTAGAGCTTCCTCAATAAATTCATTCCCATCAAAATGCTCACCACGTAGCGCTATGTAGAGTTCACCCGGTTGGAGAGTTCGAGTGTCTTGAGAGAAACCACTAATGAGTGTCTGAGGAGGACCAGAGAGAAGCTTAGCACAACTCCAAGCTGCTATTTGTGAAAGTGGCGTAGGATCCATCGGAGTAATGATTGAGAAGAAGGTTAAAATGTTCTAGGAGCTAAGTGTCGCATCGCTTGCTGTGCAATTTGTACATCATCAAAAGGCAGACGTTGACCAGCTACTTCTTGATAAGCTTCGTGACCTTTGCCAGCAATGATGATGATGTCATAGGGTAGAGCTTGCTCGATCGCGCGTGAAATAGCTTCTCGACGATCAAGGATGCAAGAATATTTATGTTGATTAAATCCTTGAGTAATCTCCTCGATAATAGAGAGAGGATCCTCTCCACGTGGATTATCAGTCGTTACAATGACTTCATCAGCATACCTCTGAGCAACAGCTGCCATAAGAGCTCTCTTACTACGATCACGCTCTCCACCGCATCCAAAGAGAAGAACAAGGCGACCAGGCTGTAATTCTCGTAGAGCCCGCAGTACATTCTCAAGAGCATCAGGGGTGTGTGCGTAATCCACAAAAACTTGAAAGTTTCTTCTACCTTCTACTCGTTGTAAACGCCCTGGAATTTGAGGAGCGTGCTCTAGAGCTTTAATAGCACGCCGCAATTCCAAGCCCATCGAAGAAGCAGCAGCAAGAGCTCCTAGTGCATTATAAACATTGAAAAGTCCAACTAGGGGCGAACGTACTAAATAGCTTCGTCGACGAGTCTCCAAACAAAAAGTTGTTCCACAACTGTGATATTGAATATCGGTAGCACGAAAATCGACTCCTCGTAATTGACCAAAGGTCAGAAGACGAACATTGCTGGAGAGAGACTCCAAGCGCTCAAGGAGAAGACGACCATAACGATCATCTGCATTAATAACTGCACGCCCTCTCTTCATTTTCTGATGTGCTAGAGAGTAAAAAAGTGATGCCTTGGCATCAAAATAAGCTTCCATGGAACCATGATAATCGAGATGGTCTTGAGTAAGGTTGGTAAAAACAGCTACATCAAATTCAACTTCCCTCACACGTTCTTGAACAATCGCGTGGCTTGAAACTTCCATAGCAACTGCCCTGAAGCCACCAGTGCGCATCTCCTGGAGCATGGCTTGAATATCGATCGATTCTGGAGTGGTTCGAGAAGCTATCTCTATGCGTCCTGGCAAGACATACTTCACCGTTCCCAAAAGCCCAGAGGCTCTTCCATTGAAATCACAGAAATGATGCACGAGATAAGCCGTGGTTGTCTTTCCATTTGTACCTGTCACTCCACAAACAGCTAAACAGTGGCTTGGAGCATGATAAAATATAGCAGCCATTTGAGCCATGGCTCTACGAGCATGAGCAACCCGAATAAAAAGCGTGGAGGAGCTATTTTTTTGGAGAAGTGATGAATCAAATTCTTCTTCACTAACGATTGCTAGCGCTCCCCGCTCTATAGCTTCTTGCACAAAAGCGCTTCCTTGTTGATGAACTCCCGGAAGAGCAAAAAAAAGGGATCCCTCACCGACTTGACGTGAATCAAAAACAAGCTTCTTAATGAAAAGCTTAGAAGCTTCCTCACGAGGCTTGCTTAGCCAGAGCATTTCTAGGGAGGAGAGCAGTTTCTCTAAGAGCATGGTAGATTTATTGTAGAAATGAGAGTGTGGCAGAAGATTGCTTACTAGTTTCTTCGACCTGTTGCCTACTTGCAGAGAGATTAGTGGTAGGAAGAAGATCCAAATAGCGTGCTGAGGCTTCTCCAATCTTGGAGAAAATAGGAGCGGCAACTAAGCCTCCAAAATTGGCCATGCTTCCAAGACGAGCATCATCAATAACTACTAGACCAGCAAGACGAGGATGGTCTGCTGGAAAGTAGCCAGCAAAAGAAACGATATAATGTCCTTCAAGATAGCCTCCATGAGTATTGATTTTTTGAGCGGTTCCTGTTTTTCCAGCTACAGCGTAACCATCGATTTTTGCTTGTTTGGCTGTTCCACGCACGACCACATCGATAAGAGCGCTATTGATTGTTTGGGCAACCTTGGAGGAAATGACTTCACGACGAATCTTCGGTTGAGGAGATGTTGTTTCCAAATCCCAATGATGCAAAAGTTCTGGAGTCATTAATTTCCCATGGTTAGCAATGCAACCTATCTCCATGACCACTTGGATGGGAGTAGCTGCCACAGCATGTCCCATAGCCATACGAGTAATTGTTAGCTTATCCCAGCGGGAGGGAGGATTGACTAAACCAGAAATTTCTCCTGGCAGAGGGATATTTGTTTTCTCTCCAAAACCAAACCGCTTGACATATTCATAATACTTTTTATCGCCTAGTTTCATGGCAATCTTAGCAGCTCCAATGTTCGAGGAGTGGACTAGAACATCTCTAAGAGAAAGATCTCCAAAATAATCTCCATGTGCATCATGTAAGATTCTTCCTCCATAAGAAAAAGCTCCATGCTCACAGAAAATGATACTCTCTTCATTGAGAATACCTTCATTAATAGCGCTAGAAGCAGCTACAATCTTAAAAACAGAACCAGGCTCATACATATCACTGATGGCTCGATTGCGCAGCTCTTCGGCCGTTGCACTACCATAGTGATTGGGATCATAATTAGGACGACTTGCCATAGCTAGAATCTCTCCTGTGTTCGGATCAATGAGAATGGCAGTAGCTCCTGCTGGCTGATAAGTCTCCATGGCCACGTCAAGTTGCTTTTCAACAATAGCCTGCAAACCCATATCAATGGTTAAATAAATATTCCTTCCATTAATAGCTGGCTCTTCTTGCCCACGATAGAGAACGATTTCAAGACCTTTACGATCATGCTCAATGTGCCGATAACCATGATGACCGGAGAGTTCTTGATCAAAAGTATGCTCAATACCATCGACTCCATGTCCACTATGATCGACAAAACCGAGTACATGGGAGAGCATTTTCCCATTGGGATAAGAGCGTTCTGAATCCGCTTGCAAATAAAGCCCTGAGAGCTTTGCCTCTTCAAGAGCTTTCATCATTGCTGCCGCATCAAGCTCGGAGAGACCCGTACGAATAACCATGTAAGGACGTTTATTAGTAAGCTTGGAGGCAAGTTCTTTTTCTGAAATACCAAGAAAAGGAGCAGCTAGGTGAGCAAGAGCCAGTGGGTCCTTAATGTGTGTTCCATCAGCATAAACAGTACGCACAGGAACATTCCCTGCTAAGAGCTCACCATGGCGATCGAAGATCTTGCCACGTTCTGCCATGATCGGTTGCTTGAAGCCATGTTTTTCTGCTGCAAGACGAGAAAACTTTTCATGGCTTCCTACTTGGAGGTCAACAAGACGAAGGGCAAAAAAAGTAAAAAAAAGTGAAACAAGAAAACAGACAATCCCAAGACGATAACTCAGTGTTGATAATGGAGCAGCACTCATCTGAATCCTGAAATCAGATATTAATGAAGAGAAGCTGTTTTCATATTTTTCGCCTCTCCTAGTTCGCGTGTTGGAGTCGCTCTTGCAATCGATGTTTCGGCAATAGGAAGAAGGTCCAAATATTTTTCATCAAGCTTTCTCTGCAGTGATCCCCGAGAAGTAAGCAGCGTCACCTTGGCAAGAAGAGCATCATGGTGAGCTTGGAGATCAGCTGCTTTCTGCTCCACAAGGCGCATTTGCTCTCCAAGAGCATGCTGTTGATTTTTTAAATAAACAAAGAAGAGCCCTAGTAATCCTAACACAAAGAAGAGGAGAAGCCATTGAGCAAGCAGTGGCACTTCAATATGATTGGTAGAGCGGAGACGATAGGAAGAGGAGGAATGACGATAGTTCATTTTCTGTAGTGATTTTTAGTAAAAAAGAACAGAAGAGTATGATGATGAAAAAATGTTAGCATCGCTTAGCCAGACGCAATCTAGCGCTACGAGCTCGAGGATTATTTGCTACTTCTCCAGCAGTAGCCTTGAGGGACCAGTTCTTAGGAAGAGTGAAGAGGCACTGAGGATTGGGACGAGGAGCTGGCCAGCTGGGATCATCAAGCCAAGAGGCGGAGTGTTGCTGAAGAAATCTTTTGACGAGACGATCTTCTAGAGAGTGAAAAGTAATAATGGCCAAGCTCCCTCCAGCCACTAGTACCTTAGGGAGCTGAGGAAGTGTTGCTTCTAAGAATTTCATTTCCTCATTCACAGCAATGCGAAGTGCTTGGAAAACACGTGTTGCTGGATGACGTGGTCCCCTGGGAACTCCAAGAGCAAGTAGAGCAGCCAGTTGCGTTGTGGTTCTTAGGGAGTAGCGTTCACGTGCTTGGAGAATCTTCCTAGCCATTGCTCTGGCGCGTGGCTCCTCTCCATACTCCCGAAAAAGCGAAGAGAGCTCCTCCTCTGTCGCTGTATTAAGAAGCTGAGCAGCTGTCTGAGAGCTCTTTCCCATACGCATATCCAAGGGTCCTTCCTGCTGAAAAGAAAATCCTCTCTCTGCGGTATCAAGCTGGTAGGAGGAAACTCCTAAATCGAGTAAAATCCCATCGACTTGTTGCACTCCTATCTCCTGGAGCTGCTCCTGAAGCTTGGCATAGTTACTCTCCAGTGGCAAAAAGCGATCTCCAAAGTCAGCCAGGCGGGCTTTGGCATAAGCAACAGCAGCAGGATCCCGATCAATCCCAATAACCATAGCACCTGCTTCCAGGCATCGTTGAGCATGTCCTCCCCCACCCAGCGTTCCATCAACGATGATTTTTCCTGGTTTTGGATCCAAGAAAGCAACTACTTCTTCTACCAAAACAGGTTCATGAAAAAAAGTCCCCGTGGGCTGATCGCTCTGAGGAGTTTTTTCCTGGGAGAGAGCTTTTCTTAGAGAAGAAGAAACTAGTGTTTGAGAACTCATGAATAGGCTCCAGAAATTAAGTTAGAGTCCAATGAGATTGGCTACTTTGAGGAAGGAATCATGCTCCTGGTGAGCAATAGCACTCCAGCGTGCAGCATTCCAGACTTCAAAACGACTCCGACCACCTACAAGGACAATCTCTCCTTGGAGATCGAGTACCTTGCATTGATCTTGAGCAAAGAGAATACGTCCTTGAGCATCAGCGCTAATAGCTCTTGCGCGACTGTAGAACTGTCGAATTGCTTTGCGTCTCTCTGCTGCTGGAGCTCCACTCTGCTCAATGCGCTCTTCAACGGATTGAAATTCATGCGGAGGCATGACAATAAGGCACTCCTCACTGGGGTGGGGAACAGCATGAAACTCACTAACGCCCTGGGCTAACCAAGCTGCGGGGATCGTGACACGATGCTTCCCATCCATAACACGCTCAAAGGTGCCAGCATAAATGAGTGTTGAAGGTTGATGAGAAGACATGAGAGAAGAAATCAGCACAATGGAATTGGAAACCATTTTGCTCCCTTAGCCCCCACTTTCTCCCACTATTTCACAACAAGGTCAATCACAAAATAAATCTGTTGGCAGACTGCTGAGCTCTCCCATTAATCACAAGTTATTCACATTTTTAAAATCGTTCATTCTATCACCTCCTCTTAGCTCAATGAGCACTCCTTCATAATCCCAAAAATAGCCCTTGTCCTGCTCCTACTATTGAAAATTTCTCATTGGGCATGAGAGAACGAGGTAGCAGATAGGAGAAAAAAATACCCGTATCACAAAAAACATTGGTGTAACTATTCTATTTCTCAACCACTACTCTCTAAAATGAAGATAAATAATAGAAGGAGACTACTCTAGAAGCCTCCTTCCATCTTCGCTGCTGTCATTCCTGTGGACGCAGAAATCCAAGAGAGTGTTGCTGTAGTGTTGATGATATTATATTAAAAAGCGCCAAGACGTTTCTTTTGTTCAAAACAACACCGTGTGAAGTTGGTCAATAAAAAGGCTAAAAAAATATCGCTGCTTTTTGAAAGCTGCTTTTTGAAAAAGTGCTCACCAAGGACATAAGAGGAAAGATCCTCAAATTTTGTTTTGGAGAAGAGGAACAGAGGATAATTTTCAGGAGTTCTTGAATTGATCAACCTTCGAGAGTTTCATGCTACTGAGCTAACAACGAGCTGATAGCAGTCATGAGTATGTTGCTAACTCTGGAGAAACTAAGCAGAAATTTCTGATGTTCTTTATAGTCAAAAGTAGAGAGTCGTTGCTTGATTTTTCAGAGGAGATTTGAAACTATAATGCCTCCATTCACTTCAATTACTTTATCCTATGAGCCAGAAAGAACCATTTCCTCACTCTTCTGAAAATGACCAGCATATTCAAACATCTCCTGGAACTACTAAAAAATCTTTTGAAAAAACAACCACAGCCGTTCATCAAATAGCTGACTCTGCACGTTCTGTTGCTCATGCTGCCTATCACGAAGGGAAAAATGAACTTACTACTGCAGCTCGTGATATGAGAGAAGCTGCCTCTGCTACCTATTCCTCCCTTGCTGATCAAACAAATAAGATGACCGAAGAGTGGTGCCAATCTATTTCTCAAATGGAGAGTGAGTTGAGCGAACATGTCCGTCAGAAACCACTACAATCGCTAGGTATCGCTTTTGGAATCGGGTTGGTCTTAGGCATTCTTCTCAATAGAAAGTAAGTTCCATCGAAAGGCTATTTTTTTAGAAATTCATTTTGGAAAATTACTCTCTCCTTTTACGTTCATCTTATTTAGTGAAAAAATATGCCACTTCTTTTCTCTTCTTTTGCTCAGAAGTGATTGCTCAGCTAGAGGGCTCTCTGAAAATCATGGAATCAATGCTACTCTTAGCTTGCAGGAAAAGAGCATAGCTTCAGTTGATGATCAAATTATCTAGAGGAATGTATTTTCTCTTTCGTCCCTCTCTCCTCCTTGTTGCTATCCTATCAATTCTCTTTTTCTCGAGTTGTGCTTCCTACGATCACCGCTTAAATGATCCTCGAACAGACTATCTAGGACTTAGAGAACCTTTCGCTTCTCAAACACGTGCAGAGCTAGCGGATCGCTCCTCTTACTGGGATGAGGATGTGAGCACAGGTTCTCCTTCTATCCTCATTGATCTGAGCGAACAGAAGCTCTATTACTACAAGGGGAATAAGCTTGTTGGTCTCTCTGCCGTTTCAACAGGATCAGAAGGACGTGAAACAAAAATAGGACATTATAAAATCATGAAAAAAGACCTTCACCACGTCTCCTCAGAGTGTGGTGATTATGTCGATAGCCACGGGAAGATTCTTCTTAAAAATATTGTCCTCAAAGAAGTTCCTATGCCTCCAGGTGCTCATTTTGTCGGCTCTCCCATGCCTTTCTATATGATGATCTATCCAGGTGTTGGCATGCATGCAGGGTTTCTTCCTGGTGTTCCCGATTCCCATGGATGTATTCGACTACCAATTAGCATGGCAAAAACTTTCTTTGAAGTGACTCCACTAGGAACACCTGTCACTGTAGAGAGGTAAGTTTTTACTCATCAATTTTAACATTTAACTATTTTATGTCCTCTATTCATCTTGCACGTCACGGTCAGTCTCTTGGTTCTTTTAGTCATGAAGAAGTCAATGAGGGAATCGCTAAGAAGCGTTTTCTCAAGGAAGATCTTGTCTGGCGTCCCGGAATGAGTGATTGGCTTCCTTTGCAAGAAGTAGCTGACGCTTGGGGATTGAATATTCAAGCATTTGAGAGCAGTACTCTTGATACTACCAAAGAGCCTGCTTTCTTTGAACCTGCATGGGAGCGACGTGAAGAGCTAGGTCTTTTGGTCGCTTTATTCCAAACCGTCAAAACAGTCCTCTTTTCTCCGAGTTATTTCTTCTCAAAAATGCGTATCCGTGGCGGCATCATGGCTCCACTCTCCTACTATCTCCTCATGCATTGTACGACATTGGCAATAACCATTCTCTTTCTATTGCCCATGATCTTAAAAGATCCTTCCTCCTTCTCCCCTCAGCTAGCAGCTTTCTCTCCTCATTCTCTTCTAATAGGTGGGATCGGTTTTCTTCTATTGAGTCCTCTGATTTTTACCCTTGCTATCTTTTTTTCTGCTGGGGCTATGCACCTAAGCTTGAAATTAGTCAAGGGAGCAGCAGAACCTTTTGAAGCAACACTACGACTTTTCTGCTACACATCAGGTTCTCTTTCGCCTCTTGCACTCATTCCTTTTCTAGGAGGAGTCATCGTTTTAATCATAGGGATGATTTGCTACTGCATTGGCTTAAAAAAAATACACGCTTCTACAAACTGGAAGCTCTTTTTTGCCTTTTTAATTTCACCACTGATCTGCTTCCTTGTCGCTTTTCTATTGCTTGTTGTTCTGGTGATTGGAAAAACAGCTTTTCTTAAAATATTTTAGGAGTATTTTCACAAAAGCTCTAGCTCTGCATCGCAGCGTCACTTCAGTGCTCGAGTCCTCGAGTAGGAGAAATAGAATGCGGATCTTGAGCTCCTGCTTGCTGGCACCTTAGAATCAGCACCCCAACATCATCAGAAAAGTAATAGCCCTCATAGTCCATGAGTCTTATCCAAAAGCTCCACGGCGTCCTGGATTCCCGTTATTCGCGGGAATGACAAAGGGCTACAAAAGAAAAGGAGGCAGGAATGACAGAGTGGAGTCGTGAGGCCTGGAAATGAAACTAGAGTATTTTCACTAACGTTGTAGCTCTACATTACGGCGTTACTTCGGTGCTCAAGTCCTCGAGGGCGAGGTATATATATTTCACCCCCGCTCTCCCTCTTTTCCTTTTCTCACTTCGGCGATAAGCAGGCTATGACTCTATTTCAAAACGCTCTAGCATCCAAAACTTCCTGTTACTTAAGATGAAATTATCCGTGATCCTAATAAGTCACGCTCTTTACAATAATCGTACCAGAGATCACCTGGTTTGGGATCCTCGATGTAATTGATGATTTTTCTTGCTGGCCCCCAAGGCCCTGGATCGAGTGTGAATCCAAAACGTTCATTCTCAGCTCTAACATGAGCCATATACTCATCGTGAGGCAATTGATGAATTCTTTCTACTTCCTCACATATCTTATTGATTACTTCCTCTCTTGCTTCAGCCATGCGAGCAGCTCGACGGACCTCGGGACTTCTTTCATCACTAAATGTCCATGAAACAGAAGGCCCTTCCACGGGGGCTCTTGCAGAAACGGGGATTGCTGCAATGGCTGGTCTTCTTCCATTAGCTGTTTCTCCTCCTCCAAAGAGAGCTCTACTAACTCTCCTTGCAGCTCTTCCCATCCAGCTGAAAATTCCCCCTCCTGTTTCTAGGGCAGCATCCTCGGCAGCAACTCCTGTTGCTTCTAGTGCAGCTGCTGCTTCTCCAGCAGCTGTAACGGCTGCAGCTCCAGCAGCTCCAGCAGCTGCTTCGGGCAACCCCAAAGCAGCAACAAGACCCAACACCCCCTCTGCTCCTGCCATACTCTCTGCTCCAGAGACCGTTAAAGATGAGTCGAGTGCTACCCCTCCTTCTCCTACCAGCGCAGATGAGGGAGCCGCTGAAGGACTCTCCTCTCCTCCAGCCATCATGGCTCCTCCTACGCCTGAACTCTTCCACCACGAAGAAGAAGAGGAGTGACTCTTACCCCCTTGAGCGCTATCCTCCTTCTCTGCTTCTTGAGCTTTCGCTCTGGAGGAGGTATCTTGACTTTCTTTTCTTAAGCGAAGAAGCCACCATCCCTCCTTTTCATCTAGGCCAAGCTCATCTAGTTGATCAGGTCTTAGAAAATCATAATCATAGGAGGCATCATCAACACTCCGCCAATGACAATAATCCTCTCTCTTCTGAAGAGGAATTGCTACTATCGGCTCCTTGCTTATCTCTACTCCTTCTCTCAATTGGACAAATTCATCGGCCCTGACTCCAGAAAAAAGGGTTGCTTCACATTGATACCAGGAATCAGTTTGAGGATTGCTCGGTGTTGGTACCTCGGGAGTACTCCCATAGCTCTTAGAAAAGGAGAAGAAAAAAATGGGTAACAGAAGATAGGAAAGAGAAGGTTTCATCGTTGATGGAGTGTTTGTTAGGAGAGTAGAAAAAATTCAAGGAGCTCTTCTATTAAGTTCAAATTTTATAGAAACTCATAAAAATTCATAGGAATTGATAAAATCAAGGGCTTCCAAGGTGCAAGGAAAATTCTCAGCAGTCACTGGAGCCTTAGGATCAAAATGACTATTTTCCCTGATTTTAAGCGATGTGGACATTTGAAGAGAAGAAGGTGATTCGCTAGTATTGAGCTGAGAAGGGGGAGCATTTTCCTCTCCCTCTTTTTTTGCATAAAAAAGGACTGGCTGTTGACAGGAATAATCATAAGTTAGAATAAAATATTCCTCTCCATCTCCAGAAAGAGGAGATATTTTCTTTAAACTGTATTTGAGAGTAGCCTCTTGACCATTTTGAGTAAAAAATCCTCGAGCAGGTTGAGTGCTAAAGGTGGCCTCTTCCCCCCGCTGATGAGGAGCAAGACGAGGATCACCAGAGCCTATAGAGGAAGTTGTATTGCCAATACTCTGATTAGCAATGCTTGCAATAGCCTTAAAGAGATAAGGCTTCTCTTTCCCGACAAAGTTTCTTAGAAGAAAATTGGAGCGATGAGTGTTACTGAGGTTTTCATTGTTAAGGTCCTGGGGGTCAGATTGATAATTAATAGATCGCTGACTATCGACTTGGAATCTGGTGGATGATGATGTTCTCACTTCTCGCATTTCACAAATCGAAAAATCATTAGCACGGCTAATATCCTTATCAAATTGATCAGACTTACTATTGTTAAACTCCTCGATCATCAAAGCGGTAAGATCTTCCGTCAGCTCCGCTCGGAGTAGTGCTCCAGCTCGAAAGAAACCACGTTGAGGAATAGAAAGTGATTGATCTGATCCACTAGGATCAAGATTCTCAAATTGAGTGCTTCTCTCCGAGTAGGTGGCTAGATTGGCTCTGGGTGCAGAAGAGAGGGTCAGTTTATAAAAAGCCCTTACATCACCAACGGTGATTGACTTCCCTTCTTCCAACTGGGAGAGATAGATCTTAAAAGCATTTTCTGCTGCCACTCCCTCTGACTCTCTAATCATGCGTAGGAGTTCTTCGACTCCTTCTCGAGAAAGGGAAGCGAGCTCCTTAGCCCTACTTGATGACATAGGACTTGAGCTAGAAGGAGCAAGGAGATGAAGTCCTCGCTCCTTCTGGAAACCAAGAAGAGAGTCTTCTTGGAGCAGAGGGTCTCCTTCATCAAGAAGTTGAGCTAAGGTAAGGTAGGTTCTTCTACCTTGAGGATTTTCAAGCACTGATTGAACAACACTCTTCACCTCATTGAACAAAAGCTCAGGAGCAAGATTACTACTCGTGCTACGATTACTCGTGTTAGGACTAGCACAATGAGCAGGGTCACCGACCTCCGGAAGAGGAGAGGCTACGATCCTCTTGAAACATTCCTTCAGGAGACTTCCCTCTTCCAGAAGGGCTAGACGCTGCTGAAGATCAGCAGGAGATTTTCCTTGATATTGTGATTGATAAATAGCGAGAACATATTGGGTAGCCTCCTCTACTGCCTGATTAGTACGCTCAAGAATCTCCTCCTTCGCTGCAGTAGAAGCCACGTGAAGTGATCTTTTGGCTGCTTGGACATTAGTGATGATTTGTTGGAATTGTTTATCAGCTTGACGACATTTTCCTCTAAGAGTGGTATCAGAAGGATATTCAGCAGACATACTAGCCAAGAAAAACAAGGCCTCCTGAGCATTAGAGGCAGCATAAGAAGCATTAGAGAGATCTGTTTCTACTTTGTTGAGATGTCCGTTTTTTATTTTCTCTTGAATCTTATTTAAGGCTTCTGTTGATTGAGAAGCTATTTGAGTAACACTTCTAATTGCTTCTTTAATTAAGATTTGATCAGCTATTTTTCCTTTGTACTCAACCTGGTATTTTTCAAGAACATTAGAGAGAATGGTGCCCATCTCTTCCCTCAACTGGTCTAAGTTTTCTTTAGTGCTAGCACCTCCAGTACTCTTTTTTTCTATTGCTTGAGAAGAAGAACGACAAAGTCCGCTGATACTTTGTTGAATACTATCGCTCCAACCTTCAAGGTTTTTACCAACAGTAAGAAGAAATAAAGGACATTCTGTCTTTTGAGTATTTTGTTGATGATATAATTCTTTGGCAAGATCGTGTATTTGCAAAGCAATCCCTCTAGCACGCTGAAGACTATTACTTGCAGCCACAAAGTTGTTATTTCCAAGATGTCGTTGAGCATTGATGAGATGCCCTTCCAGTTGGCTACACTGCTCACTAATCGCCTCATACTGCCCAGAGAATGCTATCTCTAGGGAACTCAAGTTTTCCTTAGCAGGCTCTTCCACCTTTCTTCCAATATTTTTCTCTTCTGGACCTTCCGAGAGAAAATTGCTGCTTATTGTTGCTATTTTTTCAGGAGACTGCTCAAGCAGAAGGAGTGCCTGGGAGAGGGATTGCTCGGCAACTTTCGATTTCTTAGCCCATCCACCCATCCATGAACGTATACTTGTTACCCAGCTAATGGAGTGAGTGTTGAGCTCGGAAGCACCAGAGGTTCTTCTTGAAGAGAAGAGAGAGCTAAAAGAACTAAAGATGCAGCCAAAGTAAAAACGCTTTGCTTCTCGAGCATTAGGAACTTCTGAAGCTCTCTCAGTCGAGGGTGATCCGCTAGCAGGAGCTACTGACGCGGAGGAGGAAATGGGGGGGTAGAGAAGAAGTAGTTTTCCTAACGTTGTTGCTCATATCATTAATTTTTCTTGGAACTTGTTTTTACCATGAATCATAAAAAAGAGAAGATTTTTACCACTGTATCATTATAAAATTTTTTGAAGACTCTTTGAAAAAGAGCACATTTTTCCAGAAAGAGCAAAACCAAAGAGCAAAGTAGTATCTCAATGACCATATGATGAAGTGAGGAGGACTCGCTTACTCTCAAAGAGATGCAATCCATTGTTGTCATCTCTCAGCGACATCATGGTAAATCACTCTTCTCCAAAATAAAATTTGATGATGTTTTGTCTTGCGTCATTTGCGTCATTAGCGAGTGCTTTCTCACATCGTCATTCCCGCGGAGGCTGGAATCCAGAACACGTTCCATCCTTCTGCTGGGAAGTAGCCATTCAGTGGCGTTACTCTTTTTTCTGCTACTCCTCTGGCATGGCATCTTAGAATCGGCATCCCAACATCATAAGAAAAGTAATAGACTTCTTAGTTTATGAGTGTTACCCGTACAAAAGCTCCATGGCGGCCTGGATTCCCGCCTCCGCGGGAATGACGAAAAGAGAGTGGGAATAACGAAAAGAGAGCTACAAGAGAAAAGGAGGTGGGACTCATGAAAAGAGGGCTACAGCAGAAAAGGAGGCGGGAATGCCAGAGTGAGTCGTGAGGCTTAGAAATGAGCTAGAGCATTTTCATTAACGTTGTAGCCCATGCATCGCGGCGTCACTTTGGTGCTCGAGTCCTCGAGTATCAGAATAAACTACGGGTCTTGAGCTCCTTGTTTCTGGCACTACACTGGCTATAACTTCATTTAAAACGCTCTAATAACTCTTATCACTTTGGGGAGATGTTTGGAGAAGGTGCTGATGTTGATTGATCTTCTCTGCTCATTGTTAAGTAGCGTCGTTTGGTGACTTCTCCTTTCTTTGGATCAAAAATTTCAAAGCGCATTTCCTTAAGCATCCAAAATCCATTGATTTTTTGAGCGGAGAGGACTTCAAAACGCTTGAGGAGCTTTCCCTCTTCATCGTGAGATTCCATTCTCAGCAAGGTATCATGATCAGCATCAATCCAAAGACGAATATTTCTATCGGGGATCGATAAATTTGTCTTCGATAGAGAAGGGGCTGTCAGTTCAATGACAACAGTTCGGAGACCTCGTACCATCTCTTTACTGATAATATGAGGGTTTTTCCAGTAGAGGAATCCAAGTGCTAGATCATCATAGTTAAGACCAGTCCCTCGGAACTCTTGATATCTTCTCTCATTATCTAGAGAGCTACTCAACCCATTCTTGAGTAGCCGCAGCGAGGAAGAGGATGGTTGTAAGTTGAAGAGAAGAGTTTCTTCAGGATCATGAAACTGATATTGAAGAGAGTTTTTCCCAAGTACAAATGTTAAAGGGATTGTCTGCTCCCCTCCGTGAATTGTTGCATAAAGCGTGACTGGTTGATGAGCAGCAGCGTGCAGTCGAGCCCCTTGGAGAAAATCCTCTGCTGTTTTTCCATGAGCTACCTGCAGAAAAAGAGCTAGCAGTAAAGAAGAACAAAAAATATTGAGATAGCCAAACATGTACTCAGCTTAGGGAAGAGAAAGCTCAAGCATCCTTGAGCGGTAGCTCCTAGGCAGGTAGAGGCGCTACTAATCCTCCCGTGGGGAAGTCAGGACGATTAGGTTTAGAAACATCACCAGGAAATGCCATAGGAGCAGGAGGAATCGGTGGTGGTTTCTGTTCAATCACCGGAGGATTTTTCATATAACCCAAAGTAATGAGGTCGGCAACCTGAGCTCCATCGAGTGTTTCATATTCGAGTAACGCTTTGGCAATAAGCTCTAGTTTTTCTTTTTTCTCTTGCAATATTGCTGCAGCACGGGCGTAGGCTTCATCGATGAAGCGCTTTACCTCCGCATCGATTTGTTGAGCGGTAGCTTCGCTATATTGACGCTTCCCTGCCATATCGCGTCCAAAAAATACATAGTCATTCTCTTCGCTAAAGCGAATCATACCAAGCTGGCTCATTCCCCATTCACAAACCATCTTGCGAGCTAGTGTTGTCGCCTGAGCAATATCTCCAGAAGCTCCATTGGAGATATCATGAGTGAACATTTCTTCAGCAATGCGTCCCCCCATCATCATGACAAGTCCATCTAAAGATTCTTTATACTGTGTAGAGAGCTGATCTTTCTCAGGAAGATACATCGTGGCTCCCAGATATTGTCCACGAGGAATAATGGTAACTTTGTGCAGAGGATGAGTGTGCTCTAAGATCACATTGAGCAGGGCATGTCCAGCTTCATGCCATGCTGTTGTTGTTTTTTCTTTCTCTGTCATGGCCATACTACGTCTCTCTTTCCCCCAGCGAACCTTGTCACGAGCTTCTTCTAGCTCAGCTTGAGTAATGGCTTTAAGACCCTTCCGTGCTGCCATCAGCGCAGCTTCATTGAGCACGTTAGCAAGCTCTGCTCCAGAATACCCTGGTGTACCACGAGCAATTTTAGAAAGATCAACTTGTTGAGAAAGTTTCACTTTTCTAGCATGAACTTTTAAAATATCCTCGCGGCCTTTCACATCTGGAAGTCCAATGGTAACCTGGCGATCAAAGCGTCCTGGACGCAAGAGTGCAGGATCAAGAACATCTGGACGATTCGTAGCTGCAATGATGATGACTCCTTCTTGAGCATCAAATCCATCCATTTCAACTAAGAGCTGATTGAGTGTCTGCTCACGCTCATCATGTCCCCCCCCTACACCATGCCCACGATGGCGCCCTACAGCATCGATTTCATCAATGAAGATAAGACATGGGGCTGATTTTCTTCCTTGTTCAAACATATCACGTACTCGTGATGCACCGACTCCTACAAACATTTCAACAAAATCAGAACCACTAATATTAAAAAAAGGAACATCAGCTTCTCCAGCAATGGCCCTGGCTAAGAGTGTTTTCCCAGTTCCTGGGGAACCGATCATCAGCACTCCTTTGGGAATACGACCTCCCAATTTTTGGAAACGCTTAGGATTACGTAAAAACTCAACTAATTCTTGCACCTCTTCCTTGGCCTCTTCGACTCCAGCTACATCTCTAAAGGTAATTTTATTTTTTTCTCTTGCTAGCATTTTTGCTTTGCTCTTCCCAAAGCTCATGGCACTTTTTCCTGCCATTTTGATCTGTGAGCGAAAAAAGAAATAGAGCACCAGAAGAAATAAAAAAATGGGGAGAAAGCTTACCACCGTTGATAGGAAGACATTGGATTCTGCCTTTGGTGTGACGGTGACTCCAGCATCAGCAAGTTCTTTCTCCAGCGTAGCACTATTAAAAGGCATAAAGACTGTTGTCTTAAAAGCAGTAGCCACCTCTGCATCGGAATTTTGCACTTTCTTGCGATAGAAACCACTCAATGACTGGGTGTTTTTCCCTTCTTCAATAAGCAGTTCTAACGGTTTCTCTGGAGTTGAAATAATCTTACCATCCTTAAGTAAAGTTTCAAATTTCGGGAAGGAGAGATCTTCAGCAAGCATGAGATTACTACCTCGAAAGAAAAAAGCACCACCAATGAGTGCGATAGCAATGGCAACGAGGAGAAAAGCACGCCAATTAATAGGATCGTTGGGTGTTTTATTATTTTTGGACGGCGAAGCCTCCTCGTCTTCTTGAGGAGAAAATGAATAGTCAGACATGAATGGCAAATAAATTTCTACTTAACTTGACAGAGATCTATTGTGAATGCAAATGAATCAAAGAAAGTTTTCTAGAAAGTTTTCTTTTTTTATCCTTTTACTTTCTTCTATAGCTCCTTTTCCTCTTGCTAAACTCTACTATGTTTTTTTTAAAGTTTTTTAACTGCTTCTTCGGTTGGGTGCTAAAACCATGTTCTTGTTCCAAGCGTGAATCGATCCAACAGCCTGAAGAATGGTTCTTCATGAGTCTCTTGGCTGGTCTATGCTTTATTTTCGGACTTTTGGGATTTGTGATCAGCCTTAGTAAAAACCATCCTTTTTTTACCAATGCTCTCTATTCACTTGCCTATCTTACTGGCGGTTGGAGAGCGTCTACTCAAGCATGGAGTCGTCTAAAAAAAAGAGAACTCGATGTTGATTTTTTGATGCTTGCCGTTGCCCTAGGAGCCGCCACGATTGGAGCTTGGCGTGAAGGAGCTTTGCTTCTCTTTTTGTTTTCTGCTTCCAGTGCCATGGAGCACTTTGCTATGGGACGCACCCAGAAAGCCATTAGTGCTCTATTCCATCAAGCTCCTAAAACAGCTCGTCTCCTCCGTGATGGAAAAGAGTTTCAAGTTCCTGTTGATGATTTAACACCTGGCATGATCGTACGTGTTACTTCAGGAGAACAAATTCCTGTTGATCTCACAATCCTCAAGGGAAAAAGCGCCTGTGATGAATCAAACTTGACGGGAGAAGCCACACCAGTGAGGAAACATCCAGGCGACCATGCACTTTCAGGAACAATCAACCTTTGGGGAGTTCTAGAGGGAGAAGTAGTGCGACCTGCTAGTGAGAGCTCTCTACAGAAGATCATTCGTCTCATTGGAGAAGCACAAAAGCTAAAAGCACCTTCCCAACGCTTCACTGATCGTTTTGGAACACACTACACTCTTCTTGTTCTAACAGCATGCACCGTTATGTTTTTCCTTTGGTGGTTGTTATTAGACCAACCTCCTTCTTTTTCAACATCTCGAGTATCTAGTGCTTTCTATCGCTCGATGACACTTTTAGTTGTAGCTTCTCCTTGTGCTCTGGTACTCTCCGTTCCTTCTGCTATTCTCTCTGCTATTGCCAGTGGAGCACGTCGAGGCATTCTCTACCGGGGAGGTGCTGCTATTGAAACATTGGCTCAAGTTCATCTCGTTGCCTTTGATAAAACAGGAACGATCACTTCGGGGAACCTTCAATTTTCATCACTCCAATCTTTTCAAGGAGAAGAAAAAGAAATTGAACAAATTGCTTACAGCCTTGCTCATTTCTCAGAGCACCCTCTCTCACGTGCGATCGAACGTAGAGCAGCTCTATGGCAAGCACCACTTTTGGAAGTTCAAAAACTAGAAACCATACCTGGCTTCGGCCTTCAAGGAGTGATTAATCAAGAAACTTACGTATTAGGAAGTTTCCGTTTTATTGAGCAATTTAGAGAACGATTCCATCTACAACTTCCTTCTCCTGATGCTCAAGCAGCTGAGCATGCTGTTGTTTGGATTGCTGGTAAGCACTTGCTAGGATGTCTGAATTTTAGAGATGAAATTCGCGAAGAAGCAACAGCTACCTTAAAGCAACTACATGCGGAAGGAGTGCGTACCGTCATGCTCACAGGAGATCGTCAAGATGCTGCTCAAATAACAGGAAAGAGAGTGAATATTGGGACCATTCTGGCTGAACTCTCCCCCGCCCAAAAAGTTCATGCACTCGAGAAGCTCAAAGAAGGAGGACGCTATCGTGTTGCCATGATTGGAGATGGAGTCAATGATGCCCCTTCTCTAGCAGCAGCTGATGTTGGTGTAGCCATGGGAATTCGTGGCTCCGATGCAGCACTAGAGCAAGCGGAGATTGTCCTTATGAATGATCGTCTTGAAAATTTCTTACTAGCCCGCAAACTTAGCTATCAAGCTCGTTCCATTATTTATCAAAACATTGCGATCGCTCTTGGGACGGTACTACTGATGATTGTTAGCACGCTGTTAGCTCCTATTCCATTAACTCTGGGAGTTGCTGCTCATGAAGGGAGTACTCTCCTTGTTGTTCTGAATAGTTTAAGGCTCCTGAGAGCAAAACTGTAAGCAACGTTGTCAACAAACCTCTCGTTAATAAACTTAAGGAGAGCCTCTTGAAGAAAAAGCTCTCTGAAAGTGCAGCAATTTTTTTCTATTAGAGCACAATTTATGAGTTTACTGAAATTAAAGGTGGTGGCGGTGGTGGCTGATGATCTCTATCACTATCACGGAAAATTTTTCTAATAGGATCATTAGGTTCTTCTCCAGCTTCTCTGGAGCGCTTTGGCATTTTTCGTATTCTCCCAGCGGCTTCTTCTCTTCTAGCTGCTTGATAAATCTCCCGCTGATTAGGAGGAGAATTCGGCGGTGTGTACGGAGGTGGTGTAGTCAACCCATCATTCTCATCATTGGGAATAACATGAACCAGAGGAACTCCTTGGATAGCTCCTTGAGCTTCTTGCTGCGGAGCTGGAACTAGAGGGGCAGCCGGAGTAATACTTCCTGGAGATCCTGAAGGTGTAACAGAATGATTGTTCATGATAAGTATGTTGGATTTTTGAGTAAGTTTTTTTAGAAAAAAGATTTCCTGCTCAAAGATTCAATCAGATTTATTACCTGAGTACACTTTTTAAATCTAAAAAATCAAAATTTGATTTTAAAAAAATCTTTGAAAAGCATAAAGAGCATTTGTCCATTATATTAGGAATCAGTTGTTGATTTGATACTTTCAGTCACCAATCAATTGAGTTGATATGGGCAAAGAGGAGAAAGACTGTTTTTCCAGCTAGATCCCATGCTCAAGAAATGTTACTATAGAAAATCATGTCGATTTTAGAAAAAATTATCCGACTTATCCAGACCCGCTTTCTATCATCTTTAGTAAGATTATACGACCACGCTCTATCTTCAAAAAAATCCATGAATAAAAACGTGGTTTCGTTATTGAGGTTTTTCCTTAAAAGAATCATTTTTGTTTTGCTGATTCTTGGTTTTTCTAGCAGAGCGTTGGCCTCGAAAGAGAAAGAGCATACTTCCCTACTCACTCCTGAAGAAAGAAAGTCTGCTTTTTACCTCGATGAGATCAGTGTGCCTTGTCCAGGAGAAATTTTTGCAGCTATCAACAAGGTTAGCCGCCCTAATTGGACAACATTAGATCTTGGAGGAACTGCTCCAATAACAACGCATCGCACTCAACTTGCCTTAGCTGTTGGAGTCTTTGTCACCAATGGCTACATTGCTGTAGAAGCTCAAGATAGCCAGCAAGTCAAAAATATTGGACGTGATATCATGTCCCTCTCTAAAGCTCTTGGAGTGAGCCAAGCAATCCTAAGTCGTGGTAATAATCTCATTGAATTTGCTGATCAGAGTGAGTGGAATTCTTTACGCAATGAGCTAGAAGCAACAGAAAATGAAGTAAAAACTACGATGATTGATCAACAAGATCGCAATCTTATCAAACTCATTTCCGCAGGAGCATGGTTGCGAGGTTTAGAAGTTGCCTCCAAAATCATCATTGCTGATTATTCTCAACGGGGAGCTAACCTTCTCTATGAGCCAGAACTAGCTCGTCATTTAGCTTTAGATTTAGCATCACTTCCAGAGAAATTACGTAATGATCCACTTGTTCTTCAAGCTAGAGAGACGCTATTTCATGTGGCTACCTTCTTAGAGAAGGAACGTCACGGTTTGAGTAAAAATAATCTTATTTCCATAGAAGAAGAAGCAAAGAAAATTGTTCTTGCTATTGAAACTTCAGATACCTCTCCTCTTTCACCCCCACCTCTACATTCCACTAATCCATGAGTAAAAAAAATACTGTTGTTCTTGGAACAAGATGTTGGGTAGTTTATCTGATCACTCTGTTGCTTCTTGGGCTTATCCCTCGTGCAGAAACTTCTCAAGGCTCCCAACAACTGCCCCTCTCAGTAGAAAAGAAAACTATTTCTAGCGAAAATAGCGCTTTAGCCAAAGAACATGCTCTCAATCTTGCTGAAGCTTCGCTCAATGATGGCTTTCGAGTTCGCGATGGTTCTTGGAGTGTTTCTCTCACTCCTCAAGAGCCACAAGTCTTAGAGGTTACGCTTTTTCAAGGAAATGACTACTGGTTCATTGCTGCTGCTGCTCCACCTGCAATTGTCCTAAAAATGGCTATCTACGACTCAAATGGACACCTCTTAGCGCTGGATCCATGGAAAGAAACACAAAAAGTTTCAGGAGCTCGAGTGGCAGAAGAATTCAGAGCGCCCAGCAGTGGTAATTATTTTATAAAATTGGAGCTGCTAAAATCTGAGGGGAAGAAAACAGCTGAGACGTGTCTTGTTTACGCTTATAAATAGCTTCTAAGCAAGAAGAAGAATCTTAGAATGCTTGTGCGTGACGTGCTAGCTTTCTCTCCTTTTGTTTGACACTACATTGATTCCGTAGAAGAGAATTAGAATCTCAAATGTGGAAACAAAATGACATCTCGAATCGATGATGCTCCAGTAAGCATCATGACCAGACGATCAATCCCAAGACCAATCCCTCCCGCCGGTGGCATTCCATATTCAAGAGCTTCGAGAAAACCTTCATCCAAACACTGTTTTTCTCCTCCAGCTTGCTGCTCCAAACGCTCACGCTGAAGATCAGGATCATTGAGCTCAGAGTAGCCAGGGGAAATTTCTTGACCATTGATAATCAACTCATAGACCTCAACGGAGGAGGGATCTTTACCATGGAGCTTCGCAAGTGGCACCAGTTCCTTGGGCACATGGGTAACAAAACAAGGATCCATTAATTTTTCTTCAACAAGTTTTTCAAAAACATGCTGTGTGACTTCAAATTCAACTTCACAGTGAGAGATATCGAGTTTTAACTGAGCACATTTTTCTCGCTTTGCCTCCAGATTAAGCTGGAACCATCCTGGAAGAGCCGATTCCAGAAGGTCCCGATAAGTAGCCCGACGCCAAGGTCGCTGAAGATTGATAGTACGGATGATAGTTCCTTCTGCATTGCGATGTTCAATCTGCAGTCCAACACCAATGTGTTCTGCTAGAGAACAAATCATCTCTTCGACAAGCTCCGACATTTTTTCAAAATTAGCAAAGGCCCAATATGCTTCGAGCATTGTAAACTCTGGATTATGTCGGCGCGAAACCCCCTCATTACGGAAGTTACGATTGAGTTCAAAAACCTTGGGAAAGCCAGCCACTAAGAGTCGCTTTAAATAGAGTTCAGGTGCAATACGAAGAAAGAAATCTCTATCAAGTGCATTGTGATGGGTCTTGAAAGGCTCCGCTGCAGCCCCTCCGGGAATAGCTTGCATCATTGGTGTCTCTACTTCTAAGAATCCTCGTTCCTCCAGAAAACGCCGAATCTCATGCACAATGGCAATTCGTTGTTTAAAAATCGTTCTGGAAGCATCATTAGCAATGAGATCAAGATATCGTTGGCGATAACAAATCTCAGCATCTTGCACACCATGCCATTTATCAGGAAGTGGCCGGAGTGATTTGCTCAAGATAAGAAGCCGCGAAGCACGAATGCTTTTCTCTCCAGTTTTAGTAGTAAAATAGACTCCTTCCACTCCTAGAAAATCACCGATATCAAGTTGTGCTGCCATGGCACTAGTTGCTTCATCCAGTTCCTTAGTGTTGAAATAAATTTGAATCCTTCCACTGATGTCAGAAATATCGAGAAAGCAACTTTTTCCCATATCACGATAGGCTGTAATACGTCCTGCAGCCTTGATCGGAGCTCCTTCCAAAAAATCATCAACAACTCCCTTAATCGATCGAGCATCAGCAAATTGAGCAGCAGCATCGCTAAAAGGATCAAATCCTTGATGGCGCAAGGCTTGGAGTTTTTGGCGACGAAAAGCGATGAGTTCGTGAAGTGAGGTTGTCTTTTCCATAAGAAAAAGAGCCTACTTAAAGTCTCGCTTTAAAGAAAATAATTTTTCAAATATATCGATGATACGCACCCTCCTGGAGATCTCTGGTGAACGGGCTGCTATAGTCAAATTACTTAGAAATGACAGGAAATTGACTTGATCTTATTTAAAAAGTGCAGCGTTCTCATTCCATCAATAATCTTTCTCCTCTCGATCAATATCGCACCGGCATGGCCAATCTCCTACGTGCTTACCAACAGTATTTGAATTCGAAACTGCTAACTGATTGTAGTTAATTGGTCTTTACAGAAGACTAATTTGAAATTATTTTAGAGTTTATGAAAGTCCAATTTTTGGAAGAAGTTCTCAAGGAAAAAATCCTCCTTGGTGTAGAACCCTACAAAAAAGAGCTTACCCATCGCAATACCCCTTTCCCTTCTATTCGAGAAAAGGCTTTTGCTGTGATTGGCATGCGTCGTGCTGGGAAAACAACTTTCCTACATCAGAGTCGTAATAATTTGATGAACAAAGGAAGGGCACCCGAACAACTTCTCTATTTCAACTTTGAAGATGAGCGACTTCCTGATTTAGAGTTGAGTCAATGCTCCTTGATCCCAGAAATTCATGAACGTCTTTTTCCCTGTAGAGGAAAAAAAACTTTTTTCTTTGATGAAATCCAACGTATCGATGGATGGGAGCGCTTTATCCGACGCCTTCTCGATGATGTTGAGTATGAAATTTTCCTTTCAGGTTCCTCTGCAAAACTCCTTAGTCGTGAAATTGCAACATCTATGAGAGGACGTGCTTGGGAAATTCCAATTTATCCCTTCAGTTTTTCAGAATTTCTCAGACATCACAAAAAAGAAATCCCATCGAAAATTTCTCATCTCACTTCTAAAAAAAAATTGACTCTTGATCATCAATTCGCTCGCTTTCTCAAGCTAGGAGGCCTGCCCGAGGTTCAATTTCTGAGCACTCCCGATCGTTTACAATTATTACAAGAGTACATCGATGTCCTGTTACTTCGTGACGTCATTGAACGTCATCAAGTCAGCAACGTTATAGCACTACGCTGGATGACACGCCGTTTACTGAGTAACCCCGCTGGACTTTTTTCCATGACGAAATTTAATACTGATTTAAAATCACAAGGTATTGCCGTGAGTCGTGAAACGCTCTATGAGCTCTTAGAGCATCTTAAAGATACTTTTTTACTCAATACCATTTCAATTGCAACGGACTCTGAAAAGCGTCGGCAAGTTCGTCCAAGGAAAATTTATCCCGTCGATACGGGCTTTATTCCTCTTTTTGATCGCTCCGGAAAACCAAACACGGGGCATGCTCTAGAAACTGCAATTTTTGTAGAGCTCCAACGTCGACGTGCTGAAGTTGCCTATGTTCACAATGATGATGAAACGGAAGTCGATTTTTTAGTGCGCTATCCCAATGGAAAAGAAAATCTCATTCAAGTTTGTACTTCACTTCATGACTCAATAACATTGCACCGTGAAATTCATGCTTTAGAAGAAGCACATAAAACATATCCACGAGCTCAGCGCCTCATTCTCACATTAGAATCACATCTTGCTTTGCCTGAAATTCCACGGGGAATCAAGCTTCTACCAGCTTGGGAGTGGATGTTGAGCTAGAATAAACCCAAGTACCACTTTTTTATTTCACTTGCGTTCTTGATGCTAAGCCTTAAGAAGTTTTTGACGACTGGCTTGTGGGTGATAGTCAAATTACTTAGAAATGACAGGAAATTGACTACAGTATGTACAGCTTCTCTAAAAGCACTTTTCCTACCAACTTCCTTTCCATAAAATCAATTTTGCTTCCTGAAGTTTATTTCTAAGCAGTCGAGAAATTGATCTTTCTTCTCTCCTTCATCAGCTCCCTCTTTTTTTTCTTTCTCTTTTTTCTGACTACTTTGAAAGCGGCGGACCTACTCTCCACAAAAAATTGCGATCAGCTACTTTCTCCAGAGGATCGATTTGGGCTTCTAGGTTTCCCGGTAGCTCATTCTCTCTCTCCTCGGATGCATCATGCTGCTTTTGGGGCAGCTCATCTTCCCTATTGTTATCTTCCAATCGAAGTAAGGCCGGAAGAATTGGAGCAAACTCTCCAAAAACTTCTAGCATTGGGCTTCTTGGGTCTCAATATCACAACTCCCTATAAAAAAGCAGTGATTCCCTACCTTGATGAAGTTAGTCATCATGCTCAGTTTTTGGGAGCGGTGAATACCATTCTCATGACTGAGGGACGTCTCCTGGGCTATAACACAGATGGCCCAGGGTTAGTCATGGCACTGAAGGAAACATGGAATCTTCCCCTACCAGCTCAACGCATACTCATTTTGGGAGCTAGTGGTGGTGCTGGAGGGGCTATGGCAGCTCAATCCATTTTGGAGGGATGCTGCAAGCTGATCTTAGCAAGCCGTACTCCTGCTACACTGGAACCGCAGGTCAGAGCATTGTCCGAATATGTTGCCGAAGCTATCTCCATAGAAGCAGTAGAGCTCTCTGAGCAGGCCCTCTCCATGGTTATGCCGCATGTTGATCTGATCATCAATGCAACTCCTCCTAGCGCAACGAGCAATGATGCTCCCTTGATTCCATCCTATCTCTTCCATAAAAATCACTATTTCTACGACATGGTCTACTCTTCTTCAAGAACTGCGCTGATGAAATCAGCCATGAACGCTGGAGCTCAAGTTTCCAATGGTCTTTCTATGCTCTTATATCAAGGGGCACTTGCCTTTCAACAATGGCTAGATCGTCCCCCACCTCTTGAAGCAATGAAAAAGGCTCTTACTGATGCTTCACTCACGTAGTTCCCTTTCTTTAAGAGCAATTTAATTGGCTGAACACGTAGATGATCTATCGTGCCCAGGTGATGAGCTTCATTTCGTGAGCTTGTAATAGATAAGGATGCTTGGGAATAACGCGCAGATTTAAACTATATGTTCCACTCTCTCTAGCAGGAATAATACCACTATAGAGGAAAAGGCCTTCTGATAAGACGCTCTGAACATGGAGCTCCTCAAGATAAGGGTCAATCACTCGATTCTGCTCTAAGGTTTCAATGTAAGCTTGAACACAAAGATCTTCTGGCCGAATGGAACCGAGATGAAGAGAGGCTGTGAGTTCAACTTTTTCACCAACAAAAAAATCAGGATGATCTTTAGAAGGAAGAATTTGATAACCAATAATTTTTATGGAGGGCCATGCCGTTAACATTTTCTCTTTCCAAGAACTGAGTTCACGTGCTGCTCTAAAACCATCATGCTTCATTAGCTCATATCCTCGAGCAGCAGGCTTGTAGAACAATTCATGATACTGTTGGACCATACGGTGTGTGTTGAAGTTAGGAACTACCGTACGCATTGACTCACGCATCAGCTGAATCCAGGCTAGAGGAAGGTGACCATCTGGTTTTGTGTAATAGAGCGGGACAATTTGATTTTCTAAAATATTGAGGAGGCTTGCAATGTCAGCTTCATTTTGCTCCTGCTCTTCTCCATCGCTAAAATCAGCTCCAATAGCCCAACCATTCTTACCATTATAGCCTTCTAGCCACCAGCCATCCAAAACACTGAGATTAATGCCACCATTGAGAGGAAGCTTCATGCCACTAGTTCCACTTGCTTCATAAGGACGGAGTGGATTGTTGAGCCAAAGGTCACATCCTTGGTAGAGCCGTCGGCCAACATTGATATCATAATCCTCCACAAAAATAATGCGATTCCTAAAACGTGGATCGCGTGAGTGTTGATAGACTTGCTGAATAATCTTCTTACCCTCTTCATCAGCAGGATGAGCTTTCCCTGCAAAAATAAATTGAACTGGATGATCTGGATGAGTCACTAGATGCTCTAGCCTCTCTAAATCACTAAAGAGAAGGGCTCCACGCTTATAAGTTGCAAAGCGTCTTGCAAAACCAATCGTTAAAATATCTCGATGAAGTAGATGATCGACCTTACGAATTTGAGAAGGAGACTCCTCGTTGCGAAGACGTTCTCTGCGAAGGCGCTCTCGTAGGAATTCAATCATGCGCTCCTTGAGCACTTGGTGTACATTCCAGAGAACATGATCGGGAATATCAATAACCCCACGCCAAAATTCCAACTCCCCTTGCCGATCTTCCCAGTCTTTTCCAAGGTATTTCCAATAAAGATCGTGAAACTCTCCAGCGGCCCATGTCTTGGCATGAACTCCATTAGTAATACTAGTAATCGGGACCTCCTCAACCGGCACATTGCTCCAGAGATCTTGCCACAAGCGTCGACTGACTTGACCATGAAGTTTGCTCACTCCATTGGCAAAGCGACTCGTCTTCAGTGCCAGAACTGTCATACTAAAGAGAGTATGATCACCCTTCCCCATCGATCCTAGATGCATCAACTCTTCCCAGGAAATACCGACTATTTCAGGATAATAGCCAAAATAACTTCTCATGAGCTCTTGAGCAAATGCATCATTGCCGGCAGGCACAGGAGTGTGTGTTGTGAAAATATTAGAAGCAGCTACAGCCTGAAAAGCAGTCGAGAAGTCAACTCGATTTTCTTCACAAGTCATCAGGTCACGTATTCTCTCTAGGGAAAGGAAAGCCGAGTGGCCTTCGTTCATGTGAAAAACTTGAGGTGTGATTCCTAGCGCTTTCAATAAACGTACTCCTCCCACACCAAGGAGGATCTCTTGTTGAATGCGCCTCTCATGATTGCCACCGTAGAGTGCTGCTGAAATATGCTGATCGGTAGGCCTATTCTCTGGAATGGTTGTATCCAGAAGATAGATGTTAATGCGTCCAAGTGCTATTTGCCAAACTCGTGCCATCAGAACTCTCCCTGGAAGCTCAATACTGATTTTTAAAGGCTCCTTGTTGCATTGCACCTCTGTTATGGGTAAATAGTGGAAAGCTTGATGGAGCTCACCAGTCTCTTGCCATCCATGCGTGTTGATTTGTTGTTTGAAATAACCATCTCGATAGAGAAGTCCCACCGCTGTGAAATGGAGTCCAAGATCAGAAGCTGATTTACAATGATCTCCTGAGAGAATACCAAGACCTCCAGAATAATTGGGGAAGGATTCATGAAGTCCATACTCGGCTGAAAAATAAGCAATCGAAGGATTTTCTCGCGTTGATGCATACGTATCCTTCCGCTCAAGATATTGACGAAATGTCGTAAGTACATCCCCAAGTTCCGTAAGATACTCTTCATTTTCGCTTAGTTCGATGAGTCGCCATTGACGGCAGCGCTGAAGCATCATCACAGGATTATGATTGCTCTGTTCCCAGAGCTTCCTGTCAAGCTCTCGAAAAAGACGCCGTGCTCTTGGTTCCCAACTCCACCACATATTGTAAGCAAGCTCTCGCAGAGGCTCTAGTGTAGGAGGAAGCTGAGGAATGACATGAAAGGTTATTGGTGAGTTCATTGTTTTGATTGAGAGTCAAATGACTTAGAAATGACAGGAAATGGACTTGATCTTATTTAAAAAAGGCAGCGTTCTCCTCCCATCACCTTATCGTTGAGATAGCGCTCGGTCTTCGGCCTTGCCTTTTTTAAAAATCCCTGCGCTCTCTCCTCTACTTTCTAAGTAATTTGACTATAGTTCCTCTCTCTCCTATCCAAAAGAACATTAGTTAAAAGAGATTTCTAGCAGGTCACAAAGAAAAGGAGAGATACGTTTCATAGCGATGGTGAGCATAGTCACGATCATCACTTCCACTGCCATAAGGATAAAGATCTGTTGCTGCATCAACAAAGGCTTCTAGCGGCCCTTGGCACTCTATGGTCTCTTGTTTCATCTGATCAAGAACTTGGCGTAGCCCCCATCCATTAGGATGCTCTTCATTACGTTCTGTTTTCAGAATTCCTTCACCACAAAAATGAACATAGTCCATCAGTGCATAGAGACCAGAAGGCTTCTTCATCGATAGAATTTGATTGAAGCGATCAGTGATTTTCTTCTTTGTTGCTACGCTTGTTGGTAATCCCTCTGAATCAGTCCCTGTCGCCGTTGCGATCTCTTCATCAAGATCTGCTTGAATGTTAGCAAGAGCCTTATCCAGGCGTTGAGCAATAGTCCGTGTTTGCTCGATGATAGCTTTTCTTTTGACGAGATGCTCTCTTAGATGAGTTAATCGAGGTCCCTCCAAATCATTCTCAAAGGCTTCTCTATTTGGCCAAGGACATCCTCTCCTTGCCCATTTTGGAATATCAACACCATGGTCTTCTAAAAAACGTGCAACATGGGGCCACTCTTCTTGGAAGATTTTTGGATTGGAATCTGGGTACCAAATAAATTGTCCAATGCCAATAAGGGCATGGCTATTCTGAGCATCATCACTCCCACTATCTTCCCAAGCAGTGACTCGTTGCTTCATTATTTCGTTGACACCAGACATCTTATCAGGCATCTCCCAAACTCCACATTGATTCTGCCAAATTTTAATTCCAATTTTTAGAAGCTCCTCATCATTTAAATCAACAGCTCTAAGAAGCTGATGGTGCTTTGTTGCAGAGAAACTCTGAGCTACTTCCCCCAACAATATTGAGGAAGAAAAAAGAAATCCACAAAAAAGGGTGTAAAAGAAATATTGAAAGATTTTATTCATTTTTCATTTGGTCCGTTCATTTGGTCCGAATTCAAAAGAGTAAAAGAATCTTCCCTACAATCAACACTATTAAAAAAAGCTTGCCTCTTGAGCAAAAGAGAGGAATTGTTATCGCCACTTTTTAGTCAAATTACTTAGAAATGACAGGAAAGAGTGTAGAGATTTTTAAAAAAGGCAAGGCCGAAGACCGAGCGCTATCTCAACGATAGGGTGATGGGAGGAGAACGCTGCACTTTTTAAAAAAGATCAAGTCAATTTCCTTTAATTTCTAAGTAATTTGACTGTAAGCTTCAGGGCAGTTAGCTCAGTGGTAGAGCGGCTCGTTTACACCGAGTTGGTCGGGGGTTCAAATCCCTCACTGCCCATAGTTCTTCTAAGGGCGAGGTAGCCAAGTGGTAAGGCTGGGCTCTGCAAAAGCCCCATTCGTCGGTTCGATTCCGACCCTCGCCTCCAATTTTTCTGATCGCTTCAAATAGATCGGCACAAAATAAGCAAGCTCAGAATATCGGCTTGATGCATTCTCTTAGAGCTCCAGCTCGCTCTCCTCTTGTGGCTTGAGAAAGGAATGAAGTAAGATTTTTGTTGGCAGGAAATCCAGGATGAGAGCGCCACTCTCTCGCTGATCAAGAAAAAGAATCCCCTCCTTCTTGATGAGTTTCTCCACCTCTTCTCTCCGATGAAAGGAAGAGGCTTCGAGAAAAGAGCGGCCCATGATCACGACACGTGGGGAAAGAGTCTTGAGGAAAGATTCTTCTAAAGCTTCTCCTCCAGCGGGCAGAAGGAGGATACTCGATTGTAATTGTTCTCTAGAAACATGCTCAAGCAGCCAGTGCTCTGCGTCAGGACCAATAGCAGGCAGAAGAAGGAGAGTTGCACCATGAAAATCTATTTTCAGAACAAGTGATGAATCCAAAAAAGGAAGTATTTCTGCAGAAAGAGTCTTAGAAAAAGCAATTCTATCTCCTGCTTGAAGCAGTGTGCGCTTTTCATGGAAATGAGTGAGAGATGCTAATATTTTCCTCTCAAGCAAAGAATGCCTGGCTCCTAGAGGAGAGAGAAAAGAGCCTGCCGCAAGCTGCTCAAGAAGGATAGGAGCACCTCCAAGGTGAGCAGCATTGACCTGAGTGACGATGACCCCCTCCAGCCTATTGATTCCCTGAGAAGCAAAAAAAGGGAGGAGTGTTTGAGTGGCACTCTTAGCGCTTCCTGTGTTGAGGAGCCAGGTTTTACCTTCGCTCTGGAGCAGGAGGGCTTGAGCGGAAGGAAGATCAAAAATAGTCATTTTCGGATGGAGCCTGCCAGCCATGCTCAGCGAGAGAGAACTCAAGGGCAGCAAGGCGAAGCCATGAACAAGCAGAAGGAGGCATTTTGCGCAAAGCCAATTACTATTATTGAAAACAGTGGCTATCCAGGGGAAAAAAGGTCCTAAAAGGAGAACAAGAACGGAGAGAGAGAGAAGAAGAAAAGCAAGCGGAACGGCCAGAATATTGGCTCCCAGTGAGGAGAAGGAGAGTTGATGAAAATAGTAGAGCGAGGGGAAGAGAGCTCCGAGCCAAGCTGCTAGTGATACTGCCAAAAGCTTGAAGAAATGGTGCAAGAGATCATAACACCGCTGCTGCCACGGTGTGATCAACTTCTTGGGTAGCAAAGGATCTGGAGCAGCAAGCAGAGCAAGTTTTCTCTCTAGCGGAGAGGCCAGAAGCAGAATGGAGAGAACAACGCAAAAAGAAAACTGCCACCCCAGAGAGAAGAGAACATTTGTATCCCAAAGGAGTAGAAGAAAAGCTGCTGCTGCCAAGCTATTGACCATGGGAGGTCGTCGATAAAAAAGAAAACCAACTAATATGAAGGATGTCATGGTTGCTGCTCGTAGACTCCCTAGACGACATCCGGTGATCAGAACATAGAAAAAGAGCAAGGGGATTATTAAAAGGAGCCTTCCCCAGCGGGGAAGAGGAGATAGTTTGAGAACAAACCAAATGATTGTTGCAAGCATACTGATATGAAGCCCGCTCACCGCAAAGAGATGAAGTGTTCCGGTCTGTTGGAAATCTCTCAAAAAATCACTACCCTCCGATTCATGTATTCCTAGCACAAGAGCTTTGAGGAGCTTGACGATGTCCCCATCACCTTCAATTCCAAGGGTAAGGGAATACTCCATGGATCGGCGTACTTGCTCGACCCAACGCATCACTCTGCAGAGCAGCGTTGTTGAAGGGGAGAGATCTCCTGGATTGGCGGGATCCATTTTCAAGAGCGTGTAGACTCCTTGACGCGCTAGCCAAGTGGAGCAATCAAATTCACCGGGATTGCGCACTGGCTCCAGATCGCTGGGAAGCGCTCGGAGCCTTACATGGTCTCCCCGAGTTGGTAGAACGCCCTCCCAGCTCACAAACATTGTCACCGGAGAAATCTCTTTGTCCATAAAGTCAATTTTTATGTTCTCAACTTGCAAGAGAAAGGAGACATGCTGGCTCGGGGAGACCTTCGGCTCACTAACGATTCTTCCTTCGACACTAATATCATGGCCACATTTATTGAGTAGGGAGGCGAGCGCACGAGCAGGGTTCTCTCTCCCACTCCAAGCATGCAGCGTAGCAAAGAAGCAGGCCACCAGGAGAAAGAAGAAAAGTTGATCGAGCTCCAGAAAGGAACTTCTCTTCCAGAGCAAAACGATGAGCAGGCCACCTAGAAGTGAGCTCCCACCCAATATCCACATGCTTGGGAAAGAGAACTTCTCTTCCAGGAAGATTCCTACCATGGCTGCTAACACAAGACCTAAGAAAGGGAAACGCTTTCTTCTCCAACAATCAAGAAACCGACAAAAGAAAGGAGAGAAGTGCTGTAACCATTTCATGGTAGCTCTGCTATAGTCCAACGATCGTCAGGTTGCAAAGAAGAACTCCCTCTTCTCTAAAAATAAAATTGAAGGACCTTTTCTCTGATCTCCTTGATGAGGACTTTTTCAAAAAGCAGAGATCTCTTTTTTAGTCTTTTTACCAACATTGCACATCCCCTTCCCTTTTTACCATTCCCCTCCTCTTTTCATCATTACTCTCCCCTTTTCATCATTACTCTCCTCTTTTCATCATTACTCTCCTTTTTTCGTCATTCCCGCGGAGGCGGGAATCCAGCAAGCCTTCAGGAGGAGCATGGGAAACTCTTTTACAAAAACTTCAAAAAGCTGATGATGTGCTCTTCTCGATAGAAGAGACGATCAGAGAGTTCGCTAGAAGAGAAGCATCTCCCTAGGAGATAGTCACCTGCCTAAAGGAGAATGAACAGCAGCAGTACTCTAAGAAACGACTCAGCACAAACTCCAAAGAGTTTTCAAGAGAGTCGACTAGTTGAACGAAAAAGGGGAATAACAAGACTCCTCATAAGAAGAATCATACCAATCATCGACAATCGGTTCATTGTAGAAGAAGGGTTGCTTATCTTGATTGAGCATGGAATTGGCACGAATGTATTTGGGGATTTTGAAACCGTGAGAAGGAGTTTTATTACTTCCATAAAATCCTTGCGTCTCGCTCAGATAATTAAGCAATTCAGCGCTAGCTCCCATCGCTTGCAAATGGCGAAGCTGTGAGTAGGTTAAATGATAGACTGCTTCTGTGCTTCGGAGATAACCGATCATCACAGGAGTAGGGACGTGATGCTTCACCAGATTGAGAATATCCTCCTCATCCAAGCGCTGAGCATGAGCAACCTTCTGGCTTGTTTCCCAAGGAACACGGTGAGTGGTCATGGCTGCTGTGATTTGAGGATCAATGGCTGGTCCTTGAGCACAACTAACAAGCAGATGAAAGATCATCGCAAGGATCAAAAAAGAGAATAGGGAAGGGTTAGAAAACCTCACAAACTTCACGATAAGTAATCATGGAGAGAGTTCCGTACCACTCTAAGAATTAAGGTTTTCTTCTGATAAAATAACTTCACCAAGGTTTTCTTTTGATAAAATAACTTTACCATAAACATCCTTTGTTTGGAGAAGATTTTGAATCTCTTGACACTTCGTTGATACGAATGGAGTTCTCTCAGAATTTTGACCGTCACTAGATTTTGGCAGGCTATCAGCAACAGTTGAAAGAGTATTTTGGATCAATGCTAAAGCTTCCTCATTTTTAACAATATCACTTAATCCTCTACCACCACCCTGACTGTAGACTTTGATCATCGATTCTATTGCGTCAAAATCCTCTTTTCTGCCCCGCCTCAAACATCCTTCAATACGTTGTTGGAGGCGTGTACTATTCAGTGATCCATCAGTGAGCAAATATATACCACGTGTATTGATGATAGTACGTGTCTCTTCCTCTGAGTTATCAATGTGTTTTACAGTGCTTGGCACAAGAGCTCTGGAAACTCGTGGAGTAAAAGTAAAATCTCGCCATACTTGAGAAGCTTTTGAGCTGAAGTAACTAGACATACGGCCGTATATTTCTCGCACACCTCCGGCGATAGGCTCTGGTTCTGTTCTGGTCAAAGAAGGTTTATCGACGACAGAAGCGGCTCTTTGTACTCTACTGAAATCGCCTGCTCGAAGGGTCATTTCAGATGCATGAGAATCAGAGTCGCTGGGATGTGCTGCAAAGCGACTAGGATCGGCAGAAGGTTGTCCAATATTACTCATGATGGTAGTTTTTTAGATTGTTGTTTTGAGCGAAACGAAGAATTGTTGATGAAGAATAGAAGAAAAATCCTCCAATGACAAGAAGCTTTGGGGATTTTCTTGTTTCTCTTTCTTCGTTTTCTTAAGAAGATTTGAAGATGTTCCGACTATCGGATAATACCACGCTTACTACAAGCAATAAAAGTGATGAGTTCTCTAATGACCATCGATTTGGCATACTGCTGCTCGAGGATATCGAGAGCTTGTGTCGTGTTCCGTGATTCTCGGTAAATGATTCGATAAGCATCTCGCAACTCTCGAATCTCAGCAGGAGTCTTCCCATGTCGCTCCAGGCCGATTTGGTTAACTCCACGAATCTGAGCTGGATTCCCATCAGCAATCATAAAACTTGGGACATCTTGAACAATTTTCGTGCATCCACCAAGAAGAGCATGTGCTCCAAGACGGCAAAATTGATGCACAGCACTGAGCCCTCCGATGACCACGTAGTCTTCAACAACCACATGGCCTGCTAATGTTCCATTATTAGAGAAGATCACATGATCTCCTACAGAGCAATCATGAGCAATATGAGCGTAAGCTAGAAAATTGCCATGATTCCCAATGGAAGTCTTACCATGAGGAGCTGTAGCGCGATGAACGGTAACAAACTCTCGAAAACAATTATGATCTCCGATTTGCAGAAAAGTCGGCTCTCCAGCATACTTGAGATCTTGAGTCCGCTCACCAATGGAAGCATAAGGGTAGAACTCATTATGAGATCCAATGGTGGTTGGACCACTGATGGAGACATGATGATGCACACGACAATGATCTCCCAGGGAGACTCCTTCTCCAACAAGAGAATAGGCGCCAATCTGCGTCCCCTCCCCAAGAGTGGCGCTCGGATGCACAATGGCTGTGGGG
Source organism: bacterium (assembly GCA_021849805.1). GTDB lineage: Bacteria > Verrucomicrobiota > Verrucomicrobiia > Chthoniobacterales > UBA6821 > CAIWMF01. The sequence goes on along the minus strand of JAJZSL010000004.1, from coordinate 64,624 downwards.
TGAATCTCTAGCATCTGTTCTACTTAGCAATCAGTCCAAACATCAGCATGGCTTCGGAGACAACAGCTCCATTAACAACGCAGTAACATTTAGCAGAACCCATATTCTTGCGAGCACGTGTTAGCTCTGCATGGATAAAAAGCGTATCACCAGGAAGAACTGGTTTTCTGAATTTCACTTCATCAGCACTCATAAAATAACCGATCTTCCCAGAGTTCTCTGTCTTGCGCATCATGATAATGCTGGCGACCTGAGCCATAGCTTCTACCTGTAATACCCCAGGCATTACTGGATGACCTGGAAAATGTCCCTGAAAGTAAGGCTCATTAATCGTCACATTCTTCACACCAGTAGCCTTCATGGCTCCATCAAAGTTGACGATACGATCTACCATCAAGAAGGGGTAACGATGAGGAAGAACTTTCATGACTTCATCGATATCTAAGACTGGCAAGGATGATGTTAGAGGATGAGGAGCCATGGAGAGCATGTCAGCATGACGTTTCACCAGCAGGCTTGCCAGTTGCGTATTGGGACCATGACCTGGACGCACAGCCACGACATGACCTTGCAAAGGACGTCCCACTAGAGCCAGATCACCAATGATATCGAGGATTTTATGCCGGACGAATTCATCACCAAAGCGAAGTGGCTCTTTGCTCAACACCGAATCTCCTCGAAGAACAAGAGCATTCTGAAGACTCCCCCCTTTGATGAGCCCCTTCTCCATGAGCTCCTTGACCTCTTCGTAGAAAACAAATGTCCGTGCTGGAGCAATCTCTTTTTGGTAGACCTCTGGGGTGATCTCCAGGGATAGATATTGAGTGAAGCGACCTTGAGGGCCTACTTGCGTGCACGAAATGCGAAATCCATCCCCTGGAAAAAAACTCATGATCGATCCATGATTGGACTCCAGGTGAATTGGATCATTCACTTGAAAAAAAGATCGAAGTTCTTCTTGTTCGATGATACCAGCGCGCTTGATTAACTCCACGTAGGGAAGAGCACTTCCATCGCCAATAGGAGGTTCATTAGCATCCATTTCAATGAGGACATTATCAATGCGCATACCTGCAAGAGCCGAGAGAACATGCTCAACAGTGTGAATTTTGGCATTTCCTTCTACCAGTGTTGTGGAGCGCTCCACGGTTTTGACATGAGCCACCTTGGCCTCAATAACCGGTTCATCTGGCAAGTCAATACGACGAAACTTATATCCATGACCTACTGGTGCTGGATGAAGCGTTAAGGTCACGTGGGCTCCCGTATGCAAAGCAGAGCCTTGAAAACTAGAAGGCCCAGCAAGTGTTCTCTGTTTTTCTGTCATCATTGTATTCTCTAAAAAAGATTCGATGATTCTTCCCTATTGAGCATGACTAATCAAGTAGACTTCCAAATTATTGCAGAAACAGAGGATCTCCTTCTCCTGAGCAAACCACCTCATCTCCTTGTCCATCCAAGTAAGCCAGGAGATTCTCCTACACTCTGGGACCATTTGAGAGAACTGCTCCTTTACGAAAGAACCACAGGAGGACAAATCTCACTGATTAATCGCCTTGATCGTGAAACAAGCGGACTCATGCTCGTTGCTAAGACTTATCAAGCGGCTCGCTACTGCGCCATGGCCATGGAGCAGAGGAAAATTAAAAAAGAGTATCTTGCGCTTGTCCTTGGCCATTTCCCAGAAGAAGAGCGACTCATCGATGAACCAATCATCCGTCTTGGTGAGGTGAGCTCATCAGAAGTTTGGCTCAAGCGTGCTATTCATCCCAAAGGCGCTCCTGCACAAACGCAGGTGTCTATTGAGAAAAAACTCCTTCATCCCAACTATGGAGCAATCAGCTTGCTGCGCTGCATTCCTAAAACGGGACGTACGCATCAGATTCGTGTGCATCTCTCCTCGCTTGGTTATCCCATTCTCGGTGATAAGATTTATGGACCTTCAGAAAAATATTATCTCCAATTCATCGACCAAGGATGGACTCCTCAACTAGCAGAGAAACTCTACATTCCACGCCATGCACTTCATTCAGCGGCCTTAGAATTTTCTTATCAAGGAGAAGAAGAGCGCTGGGAGAGCCCTCTCTCTGGTGATCTTGAAGAGATCCTCCAAGCATGCTCCATCATGGATGATAAGAAGTGAACTTTATTGTTGAGATAAGTAATGAGTTGTGTATCTTCCTCCCCCCCCATCCACCAGTCATCCATGCGTTCTGCTCTCTCGTTTTTTTTCTCGTCTTTTTTCCTCATCCTCAGTTCGATTTTCACATTAACCTCTCCACTAGAAGCAATCCCTGAAGATCATTACGAGGAACATTATCAAGCAGAAGTGATTCCTTGGTTGGCAACCCATGAGCAAGAGTTCTCTTTCCCAAGTTGGGATGGACTCTACTCTCTCTGCGCACTACGTCTGCTCCACACTCCAGAAGAGAGAGGAGAGGCTCCTGCTAAAGTTATTCTCTTCCTAGAAGGAGCCACTGATTCTTGGTATCTAGAAGAAGAACTTTTCTATGATCTCTTCAAGAGAGGATATGATATTTATACTTATGATCATCGTGGCCAGGGAACGTCGCCTCACTTGAGCCCTTCCGACTCAGAGATTAACCACATCGAGCATTTCAAAGATTACACCAAAGATTTTCAAAAATTCCTTGATCTAGTAAAAAAAGAGAATCCAGGAAGTCCTCTCTTCTTACTTGCTCACTCCATGGGAGGGGCTATTGCTGCTGATTATTTAGAAAATACTATCTCCTCGCCTTTTAGCGCCATTGTACTGATGACACCAATGTTTGAGATCAATTTCTCTAAGCATGGATTGCATATTAGTGAGGAGACTGTTCTTGTGGATGTCTCTTTGAACATGGTTTTGAACCCTTCAGCAGCAAATCAGTATGCCTACCCTCAGGAAGATGGCGATGTTGATTGGACAAAATGGACGCAGCAAATGATGCATCCACGATTTGCTAAGATGGTTGAGCTCTGCAAGGAAAAGCCTGACATCGTTGTAGGGGGACCTTCCAACCAATGGCTTGAAGAAGCTATCCGTGCCAGTCAATCGATCCGTGACCAAGCTGCTAAAATAGAAGAGAGCGTGCTGATCATCACTGCTCAGAATGATACCATGGTCATTAATAAAACTACCGAAGAGGCTGCATCAAAAATACCCAAGGCTACCTGTGAAATGGTAGAAGGGGCCAGTCACACTCTTTTGCAATTTGATGAGGATTCCCTGAGGAATCAAGCACTCGATCGTATCGATAGCTACTTCCAGCATAGTATTGATCTCATCGATCCACAAAAAGCTAGACCTCAAAGAGCATCTGAGCTTCATCAAGCACATGCTTGCCAGAGGAACGCCTACGAGTAATCCCAAGCCGTGAGGAAATTGCTAATTGAGGACGACCTTCTGCATTCAGTTCTGCCTTCTCTAAATTAGCTAGAATTTCCTGAGCGCGCTCGAGCACTCCAGAAGGCAAGCCTGCTAACCGGGCTACTTCAATTCCATAACTCCTACTAGCAGCACCAGGGAGAATTTTGTGTAAAAAAAGAATACTCTTCTCTGCTTCTTGTACCGCAACATGGAGGTTCTTCACTCCCTTGCGTGTTCGAGCAAGATCTGGAAGCTCATGATAGTGCGTCGCAAACATGGTACGTGCAGCAGTAATATCATAGAGATACTCTGCGACACTCCAAGCAATCGAAAGCCCATCAAAAGTAGCTGTTCCACGTCCAATTTCATCAAGAAGTACCAGACTATGGCTAGTAGCGTGATGGAGAATTTTTGCCGTTTCATTCATTTCCACCATGAAGGTTGACTGGCCACGAGAGAGATCATCACTTGCACCAACTCGCGTGAAGAGCCGGTCAACGATTCCCAAAGACATCTTGCTAGCTGGAACATAGCTTCCCATCTGTGCCATGAGAGTAAGTAGAGCATTCTGCTTTAAGTAAGTTGATTTACCAGCCATGTTAGGACCTGTGATAATGGCCATGCGATCCTCTTCTCCATCAAGCTGGGTATCGTTGGGAATCACTTGTTTCTCTTGCTGCTCTAAAACCGGATGACGACCATCAAGAATAGAGAGTTGCTTGGAGTTATTAATCACTGGTCGCGTGTAGCGATAAAGACGTGCCACTTCTGCTAGCGAAGAGAAAAGATCGAGCATCGCGATAGCTGCAGCTGTTTGTTGAATGTTCTTGAGCTCGCTGAGAAGATGACTCCTTAGTTGCCCAAAAATTTCGAACTCCAAGATTTTGGAACGCTCAAGAGCACTTAAGATTTTCTCTTCCATTTCCTTGAGCTCTGAGGTGATAAAGCGTTCTCCATGGACTGTTGTTTGCTTACGAATGTAATGCTGGGGAACATGGTTTAAATTGGCTTTGGTGACTTCAATAAAGTAGCCAAAGAGAGCATTGAAACGGATCTTCAGGGACTTAATTCCCGTTTGCTCTATCTCTTTGGATTGGAGTGCTGCCATCCAGTTTTTCCCTTCCCTAGAAGCTAAGCGATATTCATCGAGCAACTCATGAAAACCATCACGAATCATACCTCCTTCCTTTGTTGTTGCTGGTGGATCATCAAGAAGCGCTCTGGAGAGCTCCCGCTCAAGGGCTGAGAAATCATGTAGTTGAGCTTTTATCTGCTCAAGAAGCGATTGCTCTGAAGTTGCAGATTTCAAGAGTGCTGTAACTTTCTCCTTGATCCTAGGAAGAGGAGAGAGGGAATTCTTCAGTGATACTAAATCTCTAGCACTAGCACTATTCTGGCTCAAGCGTGAGAGAGCACGTTCTATGTCACCAACACCACGGAGTTCTTCACGAAGCTCTCCTAAGAGAAGTTCTTCTCTAAGCAAGATAGCAAGGACTTCTTGACGTGCATCAATAGCATGTTGATCTCGCAAAGGGTGTAAGATCCAATCGCGCAGCAAACGGCTTCCCATAGGAGTTCTGCTTCGATCAAGAACTCCCAGCAATGTTCTTGCTCGACCTGCTCTGGAGTGGACAAGTTCCAAATGACTCTGGGTAGCTGCATCCAAGAGTAGATAATCATGACAATGATAGGGTTTGAGTAGAGAGAGATGCGTTACATCACGGCGCAACTGGTTACTCAGATAATCAAGCAATCCTCCTGCAGCAATCATACCATGAGGTAGTTCATTGGCTCCTAATCCATCCAAGGAGTGCAATTGAAAATGAGAGCACAAGAACTGATAGGATCGCAGCTGATCAAAAAGGTCGTCATCAAGCAACTGAAGAAGAGGAAAAAATTCTTTAAATGCCGATAGTAGTTTTTCTTCTTTTCTTGGAGCGATTATTTCGGCAGGGGCAAGTCGTGTGACTTCATCGAGAAGAGCTTCATAACTCCAGAGCTCTGTAAGAGAAAAAGTCCCTGTACTTAAATCGACATAAGCAAGACCAAAAGAAGCCGCTTCTTCTGAAGCATGCTTTTTTTTGTGAGGGAGAATAGCTGCTATAAAATTAGGCTCTCCCTCCTCTAAACCAATATCTTCTAAGGTTCCTGGGCTTAAGATTCGTGTGATTTTTCGCTCTACAAGTTTTCCTGTTTGAACTTCTCCCACTTGCTCGCAGAGAGCAACACGTTTGCCTGCTGCTAATAACTTTCTTAAATAACCTTGAGCCGAATGATAGGGGATTCCACACATTGGTATTTCACCACGTTTGGTAAGAGCGACATTGAGAATGGGAGCAGCTTGGAGAGCATCATCAAAGAAAAGCTCATAGAAATCACCTAGCCGAAAAAGAAGCAATGTACCTGGAGGAAGATCGTTCCTGAGGAGCTCATATTGCTTCATCATCGGAGTGAGCCTCTTCCCAGTAGGAGCAGGAGATTCTATTTTTAGACTAGGATCGATCATGATTTTAGGAAAGTGGCTATAGGCTCAAAAATTTTTCAATAGAAAGAAATATCTTGCCGTTTTTTTATAAAATCATCAATAATGCAGCGATGCTCCCCTGGATTCCCGCGTCCGCGGGAATGATGGCAATGTAGATAGTTTCGAAGAAAGAAGGGGGTTCATACCAAAAACAGAGACTTAAAACAGAGTAAAAGTTAAGAGCAACTAGAAAAATCATGCTATGACAACAACCTTAACTCAAGAAGAAGCAACCCTAGCACTCATCAAGAGAGCTACGAATCTTTTCCAAAAAAGAGATGTCCCTTTTTATCAATATGCTCAACTGAGTGACCAAAAAATTGAGCGTCTCTATGAGCAAGCTACACTACTCTACGAGGCAGAAAAATATCAGCAAGCGGCGGAACTCTTCGAAATGCTAGTTGTCTATCATAGCCAAGAGCCAAAATATTGGAATGGTCTTGCTGCTTCTTATCAGATGCTCAAGAAGTACCAAAAAGCTATTGCCGCCTATTCCAAGTCTTTTAGCCTTCAGAAAGAGGATCCTCTTCCCTTGATCCATCTCTTTGAGTGTTACATGGAGTTACATGATGGCCCCAGAGCAGTAGCAGCATTGGAATCAATTCTTCTGATAACAAAAAATAAACAAGAAGATCAAGCCATCTACAATCAAGCAAAATCACTCAAAGAAATCTTAATCAAGAGTTCAGCGTATCCTCTTTCTACACTAGCTCCTCTATAGTTTTTCTTAACTCTAACATTCACTAGAGGAAAAACCTGCGCTCCCATCAAATTATTCTGCCATGTCTACTTCCCCTATCTCTTTTCCGAGTGCCTCTTATCCCATTCCTCCTACATCGACTTCCAGTAGCCCTGATCATATAAGCTCCAAGGCACAACCTGCCTCTGATTCTTCTCTAACTCTTCCAACTCAGACCCCTCCTATTGCTGTTAATTCCTGTCAAAATCCGATCTCTGCAGCAGAATATGTTGCTACAGTGCTACAGGGAGATCAAGGTTCTAGCCAAGCATTAGAAGATCATCTGGATACCTGCAGCAATACGATAGGAGAAGATCTATCTGAAGAAATAACCACTACTAGCAAGAATAGAGCTCCCCAAGCCCTCTTAGAGCAAGGGGTCATTGTTGAGACATCTTCTTCAATCCCTGACCCTACTAGCTTAGGCTCTGGACTAACATCAGCGAGACCACTTGGAACACTTTTTGGGATTTTTAAAAATGCCAATGGAGCTCCTGCTCTAGAAAGTAGGCCTCCTTCCTCAAGAGGTACTCCGAGCACTCAATATCGTACTTCTCAACACGCTTCAGTAGATCCTCTGGGTACTTCTACTGCTTCAACAAACACTTCTAATAACTTTAATGTGTATGAAGAAGTCGAACTAGCTGGAGCTCTCGAAGAGCAAACACAAAGAGAAAACACTCTCAGTGATCTAGCAATACATCAGTTAGAAACTCAAGATGAAGATGATAAAATTAATAAGAATCAAAAAAATATAAATGCTAAAATTAACCAGGAACAACAATCTTCATCTTCAGCAAAAAATCATGGAGCTGTTATTGCCCTGGACGTCGTTACTTTGGGATTCTATGCATTAGCTCCCCAACCTCAAAACTCTACATCAACTCCTGCTACCATTACTACGTCACTTAGCGGTCCAAATGGGAAGGAGCTCCGATCCACAACAGTCATTATAACTTCAACTGAGAATGGATCGCTCAGCTATACAAGAACGACTGAGGGAGTTCGAGGGCAGACTACCAATATCAATGGTGAAATAACAACTGATCAAGGGATAACCGAAACGACTCAAGGTAACGAAACGGTAAATATTACTGGTTATCAACGAGACTACAGCGGAACTAGGACAACTGCTGATGGAAGAACAATCGATGTAGAAGGAAGCGCCGATGTGAGTATCACTCAAGCCACTTATCAAGGAGAGGGCCCCAAAGACTTGGGAATACTAGATGGTAGCTCTCTTAACCGTAGTGATAGCAAACGAGTTAGAGATTTTTCTGGTTCCAAAGACAACCAATTCCAAAAAACGATAGCATCAGAGAAAAGGAATTCAAAAGCTTCTCTTCAAGATTCAGAACTTCAAGCCGTAGAAGCCATTGAAAATGCTATGAAAGCCTTCTCTGAACTCACGGAGAGAGATCGTCAAACGATGACGACAATCATGCACACACTAACACTAGCTGCTATGGTTCCAAGCAGCATTGTAGAAAGCTCTCTGCTCATTTTCTCGCCAACTCTCCCATCTCAACCATCTCTTCACATCGATACAATAAACACACCTGAAGCAATAGAGCATGAACTCCTTGCTCATATTTATCAATCGCTTTCTTTTGCCTTTAAGAAGAACCTTCCAATAACCATTAATGAAAGAGAAATATTGATACAATCACTCTTTGATTATCCAGAAAAAGCAGAACGCTTTCTAGCAACACTTCTCAGCGAAAAAGAGCATAGTCCCTCACACAGAGAAATCGTCGATATTTTCCAAGTCAAGAGCGCTATTAAGAAGTGGCGTCAAGCTGAAGAGCTCTTCAACTCAGAATCAGTACTGGATACTAAGGAAAATGAGGATCATTTTTTAGAGGAGTCTTCTTTTCTGAGAGCTAGCTAGATTTCCTCTCTCCTGCTACCAAGCGAAAGCTATGTTCGAGCTACGTTTTTAGAAAACCTGTTAGCGGACTTGTCGGTAGTGCATGATCTTCTTGAAGAGGAAGGCCTGCTAGTCTTGCTTCTAGAGCACTTTCTACAGCCAATCGGAAGGCTCTTGCCATTCTGATGGGATCTTTAGCAGCAGCAATAGCTGTATTAATAAGAAGAGCATCGACTCCCAGTTCCAGAGCTTCTGTAGCATGACTAGGGGCTCCTATTCCCGCATCTACAATCACTGGAACAGTTGCTTGTTCTACAATAATCTCAATCATAGCACGTGTTTGAAGCCCTCTATTTGAGCCAATAGGCGAACCAAGCGGCATGACTGCTGCAGCTCCAGCATCTTGTAATTTCTTAGCAAGTACAGGATCAGCATTCATGTAAGGAAGGGGAGTGAAACCTTCTTCAACCAACATCTCCGTTGCTCGTAATGTTTCGATTGGGTCGGGAAGTAAATAGTGAGGATCTGGATGAATCTCAACTTTAATCCAGGGAGGCAGCCCTGCTTTGACGGCCAAACGAGCAAGACGTAGAGCTTCCTCTGCACTATGAGCACCACTAGTATTAGCGAGAATCAAATATTCCCTAGGATCCAAGTACTCTAAGATATTGGCAAAAGGATCCCTCTTACCGCTAAGATCAGCACGACGCAAGGCTACCGTCACGATTTGAGCTCCACTAGCACGAAGAGCTTCCGACATGATGGTCAGAGAAGAAAATTTTCCAGTCCCTAAAATCAAACGCGAAGAAAAAGATCTCCCTGCAAGTATCAGTGGTTCTTGTTGAGATAAGCATGACATAGAAGGAGGACTTTAACTAAAAAGCAAGGGAGATACCATGAAGAAAAATCTCCTTTCAGGAGAGTTGTGATGACGATGGAACTGCAGTACTATTATTTTTTGCCATGGATATCTTCTTTCCAAACGATTCTTCCTTGACCTCGCTTCAGAGGCTACCTGGAGAACTCTCTGCCGTTACTCACCTAGGTATCGTTGCCCACCAGGATGATTTAGAAATTATGGCCTTCCATGGGATTGCAGAATGCTACAAGCGCCATGATCGCTGGTTTGCTGGTATTGTTTGTACTCATAGTACCAGAAGCCCAAGAGAAGGAATTTATGCTTCCTATAGTGATGAGGAAATCAAGAAAATTCGTTATCAAGAACAATGCGCTGCAGCTCTACTAGGAGAATATTATTTTCTAGCACAGCTTGATTATTCTTCTTCGCTGATCGCTCGGCCAGGAGCTGAGCATTCAGAAGATCACCAACTGAGTGAAACCATCTATCAACTACTCCAGAAACTCCAACCCAACGTCATCTACACACACCATCCTCTGGACAAACATCCAACACATCGTGCTATTTGTTACTCTGCAATTGAAGCGCTACGTCGTTTACCCCAGGATCGTCACCCCAAGCAATTACTTGGTGGTGAAGTTTGGCGTAGCCTTGATTGGGTTCATGACAACGATAAAATAATGCTCGATCTCAGCGAGCATGCTCCGTTACTGGAGAAGCTTCTCTCGATTTTTCAATCTCAAATTGCTGGAGGGAAACGCTATGACTTAGCCACCTTAGGGAGGTATCAAGCCAATGCCACCTTTAATCTACCAGAGAGAGTCGATCAAGCTTCTCTTCTCTCCTACGCCATTGACCTTCTTCCCCTACTGCACCAACCAGATCTTACTTTTGAGGAATTTGCACTCGGTTTTGTTCATCGTTTTGCTCATCAACTCAAAGAGGAGCTCTCATGAATCATCCTCTCCTCTACGCCCTCTTTCCTCTCAGCACATTGATGATAGGTTTCATGCTGGGATGGTGGCTGAACTCCAGGCATGCTCGCAGTAATCTTGCACTAGCCCTTCTTCCTTGGGAGAAACGCGTTGAAGAACTTTTGAATTTAAGAAAAGAAGACCAGCAAAGAGAAGCAAGAATCACTTCTATGATGACTTCTGAATTTCGAAATACAGCTGCAGAAATTTTAGAAGAAAAAACAGAGCAAGTGAAAAGTAGGAATCATGAAGAGCTTCATCATCTCCTTGCTCCCCTGAGAGAAAATCTCGATATTTTTCGTAAAAGGATCGAAGAAATTCATGGAGCTTCTCTTCATCAACATGGAAGTTTGCAACAACAACTGCAGCAACTGACCAAACTCAATGATCAACTCTCCACAGATGCTCAGAACTTAGCCTCTGCGCTCCATGGAAAATCAGAACGCCGTGGTGCTTGGGGAGAACTGATTCTTGCACGTACGCTAGAACTCTCAGGATTAGAACGTGGCAGGGAATTTGAGCTACAAGTTTCGACCTCGGAGCGTCTGCGTCCCGATGCTGTTGTTTATCTTCCAGAGGACCGACTTCTTATTATTGATTCGAAAGTTTCTCTACTGGAGTACGAACGCTCCTGCCATGCTCCAGAGGAAAAAGAACGAGAGCAAGCCCTTCTACGCCATGCAGCAGCAGTACGCACGCATATTAAATCTCTTGCCCAAAAAAGATATCCAGAACTCTTCCAAGGAAAAACATTAGAAATGACGATGATGTTTCTTCCTATTGAACCAGCCTTCAGCGCAGCACTAAGAGCAGATCCTGAGCTTTTTGAATTTGCATTGACTCATCGTATTATCTTGGTGACTCCTAGCACGTTGTTAGCAGCACTGAGAACAATTGATCATTTTTGGAAAGTTGAAAAACAAACGAAGAATGTCCTTGAGATTGCACGCCTGGGGGGGATTTTACATGATCGGTTTGTCGATTTTGTCAGTCAGCTCCTCCTCATACGCACTCAACTTGCTAAAACATTAAGTGCCCAAGATGAAGTTATCGCACGTCTCTCTTCACAAAAAGGTAATCTTATCACAACGGCTCAGAAGCTTCACGCCCTAGGTGCTAGGACTGAGAAGAAAATCCCTCAAGAACTATTTGAAAATTTTTAATAACAATGAGTCTTCTTCATCATGCAATCTGCTTTAGGCGCTATTTTTTTATCGTGATCCCTTTTTTGATGATGACTGTTGGTTGCCATCATCAATCGGATCCCCAGCTCTTGCGAGTTGGGATGGATCTCTCCTTCCCACCTTTTGAAATGATCGATGCAAATGGTCGTCCTGATGGAATCAGTGTTATGATGGCAAAAGCCTTAGGAGACTATCTTCACCGTCGAGTAATTATTGAAAACATTCCCTTTGTTGGACTGATTCCTTCACTACAAACAAAAAAAATTGATCTTATCATCTCCTCGATGACTGATACTCCTGAGCGTCGGCAGAGCATCGCTTTTTCAGATCCTTATCTAACACTCGGACTTGGAGTCCTCACCCACCAACCAAGTCCTATCCATAGCATTACTGATCTAGATGTTCCAGGAAGAAGAATTGCTCTACGCCAGGGAACCATTGGTCAACAGTGGGCTCAGGAACATTTAAGAAAAGCCACACTCCTCACCTTTGATCAAGAAGCAACAGCTCTTCTTGAAGTTCTCGAAAATCGCGCTGATGGTTTTATTTATGATGTCATTAGCATTTGGAAATTTCATAAAGAACATCCTGGAGAAACCTCAGCTCTACTTACTCCACTGGAAGTGAGCTCATCGGCCATAGGAATTCGGCTTCATGATGATGAGCTACGTCAAGATGTGAATAGATTTTTAAAAGAATTTCGAGAACAGCAAGGATTTGAGCAACTGGGAAATCGCTATTTACGCGATCAGAAAGAATTTTTCGCTAAACAAGGAATTCCTTTCTATCTCTAGAGTTTGAGATGGGATTTCTTCCATGACCTTGCAGTAATATTACCTGGGATCATGTTTTAACCGTATTCTCCTTATTATGCTTCTTCTTACTAATCTTGCTCTTCTTTTCTCTTCGACTCCCTTAGAAGGTCCAGAGCAGATGGCTTTAGATGATCTTCTCCTAACAAAACACTCTTCCCCCTTACTTCGTTCTTATTGCTGGAAAAATCCTTGGGTAACTTTTGGCTATTTTCAAGAATATAACAGAGTAAAATCTCTATTTCCTAGACATCAACTTGTGCGTCGCTCTAGTGGAGGTGGCTCTCTGGACCATGATGGTGATTGGACATTCTCTCTCCTCTTGCCTTCTCAAGAGCGTACTAGCATGCTCTCTCCTCTTCATTTCTATCAACAGCTCCACTCCATGATCGTGAAGATATTGCATGATTGGAACATTCCAGCTTCTCTGCTCACAGAACAGCATGTCAGAAGAGGTGATGCTTGTTTCCTCTCACCTGCGCTCTATGATATTATGCTTGGAGATAAAAAAATTGTAGGAGGAGCTCAGCGACGCCATGCTGGAAGCTTGCTCTATCAAGGAAGCTTACGCCTTCCTCATGAATATCAAAGACCATTAGTTGATGATTCTTCTTGGAGACAGAAATTCTTTCTCTCCCTAGCAGCGTGCCTCTCTACCAAAGTGACCCTGGAGCAAGAAGATCCACGACTTCTCAAAGAAGCTGAAGAACTGGCCTCAAGACGTTATCGTACGATTGCTTGGAGAGAGAAGCGATGAGGCTTGGCATCAAAGCTACTCTTTAGCTAACATGACTTTTTGGTTTTATCTTTTATCAAAACAATTTTATGAAAAAAAATAGTTCTTCTTCCTCTTGGATGAGAATGCTCTTGAGCTTGCTCGCTCTTTTCTTAGGAACACGCTCTACTCTTGCTCTTACGACCCTTAACGGTTCAGGAGCGACATTCCCAGCTCCTCTCTATCTTCGTTGGGCTTCTGAATTTGGAAAGTCTCATCCCGATATTTTAGTTAACTACCAAGGTATTGGCAGTGGCGCAGGCATTGTGAATTTTACCAAAGGACTAACTGATTTTTGTGCTAGTGATGTTCTTCTCACGAGCACAGAAATAGAAAAAAATCATGGTAATCTTCTGATGATTCCCCTGAGTGCTGGAATGATCGTACTAGCTTATAATCTTCCCAATATCAAGGAACTGAAGCTCAGTCGAGAAGCCTACAGTGGAATTTTTCTTGGAACAATCGTCCAGTGGGATGATCCGCGCATTATGGCTTCCAACCCTGGTGTTCCTCTCCCTTCTCTTCCAATTACAGTTATTACACGTTCTGATGGAAGTGGTACCACTTCACTGCTTACAGAACATTTGGCTACTATGAGTGCCGAGTTCGAGAATCAGGTTGGTTCTGGAAGATCAGTTAAATGGCCTGTTGGGATTGCTGGCAAAGGCAACGATGGAGTGACCTCGCTTATTAAGGGAACCAGTGGAGCCATTGGCTATGTAGAATATGGTTTTGCAAAAAATAATCATCTAGCTATGGCTGAACTAGAAAATAAAGCTGGAAGCATGATTACTGCTTCTCCTCAAGCTGGCTCCGAAGCTCTACTCCATAGTGATTTTCTTCATCAAGAAAATGGTTTTAATCCTGATCCACGAGGTATTCACGATTATCCTATCACTGGTTTTACATGGATGATCCTAAGGAAGAGTTATCCTGCTGAAAAAAGCAAGGCATTGAAGGAGTTTTTCTCTTATGCACTTACGCAAGGTCAATCATTATCGACTTCTCTAGGCTATCTTCCCCTTCCTGATCCTGTCGAAAAAAAATCTCTGCAATCTTTAGAACAAATCCAATCATCAAGCGACAAGTAGATGATTCCTTGCTCTTCTTAAAGCTTCTACCTCCTCAATGACGCTGCAGTGATGGCTCTACTATTTTTTTAGAAAATTTCAATGATTTCCTTTCTACAAAACAAGTATTTCAGAAAAGATTATTTTCGTGCTCTTTGCTTTTTAGGAGCCCTTACCATTGTTCTCTTACTTGGACTCATTATTATTGAAATCGTTATAGAAGCCATGCCAGCGATCCATCGCTTTGGATGGAGCTTCTTGACTAGTTCTCAATGGCGTCCTAATCGTGATCTCTACGGTGTGCTTCCCATGCTTGTTGGAACAGCCGTCAGTAGTCTTCTAGCACTTCTCCTAGCCTTACCTCTAGGACTGGCAGTTTCACTTTTTCTCAGTGAGAATTTTCTGCCTCCACTGCTGCGTCAAATGATGCGCGCGATTATCGACATGCTAGCAGCAACGCCCAGTGTGGTCTATGGACTCTGGGGTATTTTTATACTTGTACCTTTGATTCGAGAGAAAGGTGCCATCATGATAAAGTATGGGGGCTGGATTCCTTTTCTCCATGGTCCTGTGTATGGAAACTCTCTACTTACAGCGAGCCTGGTTCTCTCGCTGATGGTTCTTCCAACAATTACTGCCATCACACGAGCTTCTCTAGCTGCCGTTCCAGCAACCCTACGAGAAGGGGCCTATGCTCTAGGAGCTACTCGTTGGGAGACCATTTTTCGTGTTCTTCTTCCATGTGCTGCTCCTGGCATTGTAGCTGCAAGCATTTTAGCTCTAGGACGAGCTATGGGAGAAACCATGGCTGTGGCCATGCTCATTGGAAACAGCCAACGGCTTCCTCTCTCTCTTTTTTCTCCTTCTAATACTCTTTCAGCACTGCTGGCCAACCAATTTTCCGAAGCAGATGGTCTCCAAATCAATGCTCTCATGTATGCAGCACTCCTCCTTATTATCCTAACACTTGGGACGAATATTTTAGGAGCAGTCATTCTGCGTAGCACTCAAAAGAGCCTGGGAGGAGGTACTCCACGATGAAAAATAGCATAGAACACGATCATTTTTTCTCTATGGAAAAGAGAAAAACAGCTTTTCTACGCTTGTTCTGCAATCAATTGTTCACAACATTTTGCATCCTTCTTTCCTTTGTGACACTGATTCCTCTCTTCTCACTGCTCTATTTATTACTTAGAAAAGGGCTTCCGCTCCTAAGTTTTTCTCTCTTCACACAGCTTCCCCCTGCTCCAGGACTTCAGGGAGGAGGTTTCGGCAATGCCATTGTAGGAACGTTAACCATGGTTACTCTTGGAACATTGCTCTCGGCGCCAATTGGAATTTTAGGAGCTATTTTTGTTCATGAGTATGCTGGGGATACACTCTTAGCTTCTCTTATTCGTTTTGTTGGAAAGCTTCTAGCAGGAATCCCCTCGATCATTTGTGGTGCTTTTGCCTTTGCTCTTGTTGTACTGAAAACAGGCCAATTTTCAGCTCTTGCTGGTGGAGTTGCTCTTTCTATTTTGATGTTACCCACTATTTTTATTACTGCTGAACAATCATTACTTGATGTCTCCTCTTCCTACCGCAATGCCGCCTATGGACTCGGAGCCACCCCCTTCCAAACTATTTGGAGTGTCGTCTTACCGGAAGCACTACCTGGCATGATCATGGGTATCATGCTCGCTGTGGCACGTGCTGCAGGAGAGACAGCTCCTATTCTCTTTACAGCACTCTTTAGTCAATATTGGATTCACTCGCTCCTGGAACCAACGGCTTCTCTTTCTGTTCTCATCTATAATTTTTCAGCTCTCCCTTATCATCATCAAGTTCAAATGGCCTGGACAGCTTCTCTTGTACTAGTAGCGATGGTAACAGGAACAAATATTCTCACTCACTATTGTCTACGCAAAAAACTTTCATGAAGCAACAGAACTCCCATCATCATCACGCTTCTACTGGAGAAGTCCACTCACCGAAGTCACCTCCTAAGACTTTTATCAAAGTTAGCAATTTCAATTTTTTTTACGGAAAAAAACAGACTCTCTTTGATATCAACCTCGATCTTCCTGCCAAGAAAATCATCTCTTTCATTGGGCCTTCTGGTTCTGGCAAGTCGACCTTGCTTCGTAATTTTAATCGCATGAATGAATTGATCCCTAAGGTTCGCTACGAAGGTGATATCGCTATCGATGGGAGGAGTATCTTTGATCCTTCTCTGGAAGTCATTGCTCTACGACGACGCATCGGCATGGTCTTTCAAAAATCGAATCCTTTTCCTCGATCTATTTATGAAAATGTCGTTTTTCCTCTTCGTATTATGGGACATACTAATCGCACTCTTCTGGATGAAACAGTAGAACGCTCTCTGCGTTCTGTTGCCCTGTGGGAGGAAGTAAAGGATCGACTGAGTGAAAGTGCTTTAGGGCTCTCAGGAGGTCAGATGCAACGTCTTTGCATTGCACGTGCTATTGCTAACCAACCTGAGATTATCCTCATGGATGAACCATGCTCCGCTCTTGATCCCATTGTGACTGCTAAAATAGAGGAATTCATTGTCGAATTGAAAAAAGAATTCACCATTATCATCGTCACTCACAGCATGCAGCAAGCAAGCCGTGTTTCAGACATGACGGCTTTTTTTAATTTTGGAAGACTCATTGAATTTGCTCGGACAAGTAAAATTTTTACAGCCCCCATCCAAAAGGAAACCGAAGATTATATCACTGGACGCTTTGGATGATTCTCGGTGAGTCTTTTAACTGGTAGCACTTTTTTCTCCATATTTCCTCCTCTTCTTCTGCAACTCTAACCAAAAACTAGTCCTATGGCCTTTTCACGCTCCCATATTCTCACTCCATTTACCAAGAAGCTAGATCATATCCATGATAGCATTATTCTTATTGCACAACGTGCTAAAGATAATTTTCAGAATGCGATTGCTGGTCTTTTTCAACGTGATGATGACTTCTGTAATAATACGATTGCTGATGATGAAGAAATTGATTTCCTTGAAATGCAGATTGATCGGGAAGGACTCTCCATTATGAGCCGCTTTCAACCGGTCGCCTCTGATTTGCGCTATGTGATCTCTTCGATGAAAATAGGAGCACATATTGAACGTATCGCTGATCAAGCAGTCAATATTGCTCGCCGCGCACGTAAGATCAATGAACATCCCGAGGTCCTTGGTGTCCATGAACTCGATAAAGTCGTTCATCTTGCCATGGCGATGTTTGATGATGCTCTACGTGCTTACACAGAAGAAGATGAGTCTCTAGCCTTAAAGGTAAAAACTCAAGATAAAGAACTCGACCGCCTCAATAAGGAAGTCAATGAATATTTCATCCTCAAAATGCAAGATGACTCAAGCAAAATCCCCATCTACTTAAATCTGATTTTTATTAGTCGTTGCTTAGAGCGTATTGGAGATCATGCAGCTAATATTGCCGAAGATGTTGTTTTTGCTCTCAGTGCTGAAGATATTCGCCATGGCGGTTCCCAATAATAATCACTTCTGTCATGCTTTTGAACTTGAACTGAGATTGTTATTAACCCTCTTCTAAGAATTGTTTGCTTCCATTCCCCATATTTTTCGCTCATTTGAAAAGCTGCTTCTCTATTGGGTTTCTTTTTTTGTCATCATCACTACTCTTCCTGCCCAAGAAGTAGTAGAGAGTTCTCTAAACTCTCAACTTGCAGACTCTCGTGAGCATTCTAGTAGTGGCCGAGCTGTTGAAATCACTGCTGATGGGAATACGCATTTTGAAAATGGCATCGCTTTTGCCCAAGATAATGTTCAAATCCATAGTGGCGGAGTCAGTATTTATGCTGATAGAGCAGAGTATAATTCGGAAACACGCGATGTACTACTCGTCGGTCATGTGCGCATTTATCATGCGAACAATTTATTTTCCGGAGAGCGTCTACTCTATAATTTGGAAACAAAAACAATTCGAGGACTTGAGTCTCAGGGAGGGCTTACTCCTCTAAAATTTCGCACGTTGAGCTTTCATTCTCTCTCAGAAAAAGAATTTCGAACACACGGCTCCTTCTTAACAACCTCAGATTCCTCCAATCCCGATTGGGGGGTACGTTCTAAAACCATGCGTATTTATGATAAAGATCGCATTATTTTCTTAAATACAACGATCTATGTTGGAAAGGTACCTGTTCTATGGCTTCCCTATATGTATGCAAGTCTTAAGCAGTCGGGAATTCAGATTCAGCCTGGATATGATAGCACATGGGGTGGTTATCTCCTTGCTTCCTATCTTTACCCTATTGGTACGGAGGATCATTTGCTAACTCGTATTCACTCTGACTACCGCTCCCTACGAGGTTATGCTATGGGGTTGGATGTAGAAAATAAATTTGGGAAAAATGATGAAAACAGAGGATCCATTCTCTCCTACTATGCCTGGGATGGTAATCCCAACATGAATAATGCTCCTGGGCAACAGCGCATCATCAATCCAACTTCGGGCAACTTCATTGAACGCTACCGTTTAACAGTGACTCAGAAGTTTTACCTTACTGACGATCTTTATGCGACAGCAGATCTCACCAAGCTAAGTGACTTCACCTTCATGCAAAATTACTATCCCAATGAGAATGCTTACAATCCTCAGCCTGATAATAATATTACTCTCATGCAGCGTAATGATGACTCCACGCTCTCCCTGGTGACACGATGGCAAATGAACAACTTTCAAGAAACAACGGAGCGCTTACCGGAGCTTGCTGCCGATTTCAATGAAACGCCACTTTTTGGCCTTCCTCTCTTCTATGATGGTAATACCTCCCTTGGGCAGCTGCAGCGTAGCTTTGCTGTTAACTCAACAAACTATCCCAATTATCAAACGCCTTCTAGCTACAATGCCACTCGATTTGATACTTTTCACCAACTTAGCTTACCCCAAACACTTTTTGGATGGCTCTCTCTGGTCCCCAAAGTTGGCATGAGAGTAACCGCTTACAATCATGGTGGTGACTATTTGAATACCAATGGAGAAATAACAACATTCCCCAATAGCCCTCTTGTTACTAATGGAGTCACAACAGGAACGCTTGCTAATACACTGGATTGGGGCGGAACAATAGTGCGTCCTATTTTTAATACAGGGTTGGAGAGTTCTTTTAAAATTGCTCGTAATTTTGAAGGAATTCAATCACGTGCCCTAGGACTTGATGGACTCCGTCATGTGCTTCAACCCTATGGTAATCTCTCCTATGTTTATGCTGGAGGCCCAAGTGTTGATCAAGTTTTTCAGTTTGACCGCTATATTCCCAACGGTGTGAACAATCGCACCAAATCAGGATATCAGCCTAGTTCAACACAACTTCAACCACTCGATTTTCCTCAATTTGCAGCCATCGATACTATTGATAGTTGGACTATCATGCGTTTAGGAGTTCGTAATCGCTTGCAAACACGTCGCGATGACGGAACACACGATTGGTTTTATATTGATAGTTTCATGGATATTAATGGCGTGAATCCTTACCGTAATGGATCGGTTTCTAATTTTAATAATCGACTCACTTTTAATCCCATAAACTGGCTAGCTTTTCGTCTCGACTCTCAGGTTCCGATGACCTCGGAAGGATTTAGTGAATTGAATTTGCAATTTGACATCATGCCTGCACGTTGGTTCCAAATCTGGGTGGGGAGCGCCTATATCAATAATTACAATGGAATGAGTGGAAATCAACCTTCTCTCTCACTCCAATGGAAGCTCAATGATCACTGGTCTCTCAGTGCTACTCAGCTCTACAACCTTAATGAATCAGTGGCAGCTAATGGAGTGACCACCAGCGGCTATGCGCCTGGTAATAGCATTCTCTATCAACGCTACTTAATCAATCGGGATCTCTCTAGTTGGATCATTTCCTTTGGAGCTGATGTGCGCAATAACCAAGGCACTCCTACTCAAGGAAACCTCACTCAATATGGTGCTATCATTGTTTGCACACTCAAGGATGCTCCCGATGTGACTATGCCTTTCCACTTGAATGCACCTACTGCTAATGCTCCTTCTGGCTCTACAGCAAATCCTCTTGTGCCTGGGAACTAAACGATCATCTCTCCCATGAAAAGGTTATCAATTGGAAAAATTTTTCCTTAAGAGGAGGGCCAAAAATCACTTCACTATGAGAACATCATGCACGATTTCAAAAACCTAGCCCACAGGAGACTCCCTTCTTAAAGAGAAGAGCAACGTTGATGGAGTACCTTTCTTCATCGATATCGTCAAATTACTTAGAAATTACAGGAGAAAATGCAGAGATTTTTAAAAAAGGCAAGGCCGAAGACCGAGCGCTATCCCAACGATAAGGTGATGGGAGGAGAACGCTGCATTTTTTAAAAAAGAGCAAGTCCATTTCCTATCATTTCTAAGTAATTTGACCATAAAACAATAAAAACAAGCAACAGATGATCACTACTAATTCCAATGATTTAGAGAGCCTAGGCAAAAAAAAATCTCCTAGCTTGCTTGAGTGCTCTAGCAATCATTCGCTTCTTATTTACTCGCTGACAGCTCTTCTCTCTCTCATCGTTTATTTTTATGGATTGGGGAGCGATCATCTTGCAACTAATGGGGATGAGCTCCTCTATGCTCAAATTGCAAGAGCTACTGCTCAAAGCGGCCACTGGCTCCCTTTGCAATCACCTATTGCACGATTAGAAAATACAAAACCACCACTCCTTTTCTGGCAAGGAATTCTCTCTACCTCTGGCACGAAGGATTGGACACTTTTTAATCTACGATGGCCAAGTGTTCTCTACACACTTCTAATAGCTTTTCTTCTGGGAGTGAGTGGAATGAAGATAACGCATCGAAGAGAAACAGGCTTACTAGCCGCACTTCTATTTTTGAGCTTCTTCGGTATTTTTCGTTATGGGCGTTGTTTTCTTACTAGTGCTCCAGAAATTTTTTGGCTTTCCCTTCCTTGCTTCTTTTTTCTCCTCTGGCCAGAGAGGCGATCCTCCTCTTGGAGGGTCTTTCTCTCTCTTGGGATCCTCCTTGGTATTGGTTTGCTCTATAAATCATTCACGTTAGTTGCTCCTCCGCTATTGACCCTATGCTGGTGGTTTCTGCAAGAACAAAGTAATCACTTCAGTAAGACCACTATTATTAGCCTTAGTAAAATAGCTCTTCTAGGAGGGAGTGCTCTTGTTGTTTTCAGTCTTTGGTTTGTTTTAGACCCCCATCCTCAATCGATTTTCAAACACTTTGTTCTCAAAGAAAATTTAGGAAAATTTGACGCAGGAGAAAGTCATTATCTCATCAACTTTTTCTTTGGAAATTCTAGTATTTGGCGCAACGTGATTGCTTACCCACTCAATGCAGGATTACTCGCTCCAGCTCTAGTGACTCTTTTTTTCTTGGGATGGAGAGAACGTTCCTCATGGAGAGAGCAAGAGCGCGAACTCTGGATCTGGGTCATAGCTATTTTCTTAGTTTTCTCTTTGCCCAATCAGCGAGATGAGCGTTATCTTCTCCTAGGAATGCCGGCGCTAGCGCTACTTCTAGCCTTTTCTTGGGAAAAGATACCACGTTGGGTATTTATGCTCAGCCTTCTTGCTGTGATAATCATTGCTATGGGGCTAGGTGGTTTGGCTCTTCTATTAGAGCACTACTTAGCCAATCCTTCTTGGAGCAATTATCACTATCCTCTGAGTTATTGGATCATTCTTACTATTACAATAGTTTGCGGATTCCTAGGGCTTTTAGAGCCATCCTGGACACGTTTGAGTGTACTCCCTGCCATCATGCTTCTCTACCTCTGCTATGCATGTTTTCTATGGCCATTTGATGGGCCGTTGGGACATTTCGATGAAGCAGCTAAAAAGCTTGCCACTCAAAAACGCCTTTGGGTTCCAGTCAACTTTAATGCTCGTGAGGAATCGTACCGTTTTCTCTTACCTGGAGCGCAAACATTAATCCCCTACGACTATCAGGCCAACCTCACAATCGAGCAGATGCAGAAGAGAGTTCCACGTTTTATTATTAGTCTGCCACTGGAAGATTGTTCTGGAGAAAACTTACAACATGGAACTCTTCTTGGAAGACGTCTCAATCTCATCGATCGATTCAACGCTCAAGAAACAAAAGCAATGATGTTGGGAAACATTGCTCCTTATCTCTTCCATCAAGATTTGCTGATCGAAGAAGGCACGTCCTCCCCTTCTCTTCCTGACCTGAAGAGTCATCGTTAAAAAGAGAGTACAAACTCATCATCAGAGCTAGCGTGCCGTAGATGGGATCAAGAAGATAATCCCAGAAATTTTTAGAGGGTTCGAGCTGAACTTCAAAGCAAGCAATAGTCAAGAGCAGGAGAATGGAAAATCGATTTTTAGTGATCAGAAGGATGGCTGTTAGTAGTGCAATAGCTATAAAAAATGATCCATAGCCCCACCCCCAAGAATAGGGATCAAGAGGACCAAGTCCCAGAGCAGCAGGGTAGAGAAATAACGAGAAAGAAGCACCAGAGAACCAAATAGCTCGCCAATCCTTTGAGTTTAGCAATGTGCAGGAGAAAATTTCCTCTATCAAGCGTAAGAAAAGGATTCCAAGAAGGGGAATGCTCATATTCTTCATCAAACTCTCTATCCATTTGGCGACAAAAGGTCCCATGGGTGGAAGAAAAAAAAGTACTGTGAGCAGGCTCCCAAATAGGAAAAAGAGAGGGAGTAGAGAAGTAAAAAAACGATTTTTACGAACTTTTTTTTGGAGGAGAAACATCGTCAAGAGCCATAAAAATAGAGAAGGTAGGGAAGGAGTGATCATTTTTTTAAGTTATCTTCTCTCCTGCTCCATCTCAACTCGATGATGCTCTTCTTGAAAAATAGCAGTGCCAAGACGTACTAGAGTTGCTCCTTCTTCAATGGCGACTTCATAATCCTGACTCATGCCCATAGAAAGCACTGAGAGAGGAATACCTGCTCTTTGAGCAAGCTGATCTCGTAGTAGACGCAATTGTTGAAAGAAAGGCCTTGTTTGCTCAGGATCCTTAGTCAGAGGAGCCATGGTCATCAATCCTTCTACTTGTACGCGAGAGAGACTTAAGAGTTTTTCTAGAGAACATTCTAATATTCGTGGAGAGAAGCCATACTTCGTGCTCTCTCCAGCTATATTAACTTCTAGTAGAACACGAGGGAAGAGTCCTAATTCCTCCGCCACACGATTCATGCTCTGAGCAAGCTCTAGGTTATCAAGACCATGAAATAGCTCAAAGAGAGGAAGTAATTTTCGTAATTTATTTTTTTGAAGATGGCCAATGAAATGCCAATGTAACCGTGAAGGAAGAAGAGGTATTTTTTCAAGGGCTTCTTGTAAACGACTCTCAGCAAAGAGAGTCACTCCAGACTCAAGCACTTCTCTTATTTCTTCCGCAGAGCGCTTTTTAGAAACAACAACAAGCTCTACATCAGCAGCACTCCGCGCAGAGCGCTTGGCAGCAGCAGCAATCTTCTCCCGCACAGAGCTAATATTTTGAGACAACATGGAGACAACACTTTTAATGTTCATGATAAAATAGTTGGAGGCTCAAGAAGAAAAAATAAAATTCGTTCGATGATCCATCGAGAATGAAAAATGATTACCTTTTTTGCTTTCAGATTGATTTGGAGTAGCGCTACTCTTGCTTGCTGAATTTACTGCTCTTCTCCCCTTATAGAAGAATAGAAATCATTGTGCACCCTCGTTTCTTTAAAAACCATTTTGAAAAAAATTTTTAACTCTATTTCATTGAGAGCTGGAATGATCTCTAGTGGAGTTTTTTTCTTAATAGGGCTAGCACTTCCTGCTCAAGAACTGAATCATCTTCTTGAGACTGCCCCTTCGATTGCTTCTGCTTATGATGTTATCAATGAGACACGCTCTGAGATGGAGGCTAGTCGTATTCCTTGGCGAACACCCACTTTTACTATTGTTGCTCAGAATCGCTCTATCGCTGAGTTACTTGTCGATTTTGGCAACCAACAAGGTATTCGTGTTCATGTTAGCCCACAAGTTCATGGTGAAATCAGCGGCAGCTTTCTTGATCAATCTCCACCTTCTTTTCTTGCTCAGATTTCTAAAGCTTATGGATTGAGTTGGTTCTACGTCAATGGCCTGCTCTACATTGCTAGCAACCAAGAAGTCAACTTAGTTGTCAAACCGCTCCGTTTTGTCAAGGCTGATGCAGCACTTGCTATGATGAAAACAAGTGGTTTTATTTCTTCCGATGGACGTGTTGAAAAAATCAAAGACTCTGGAATGGTAACTCTCTCTGGTATTCCAAAGTATATTGAGCTCACGGAGCAACTACTCAACTCCATGGATAATGAAACACAGTTTCACAATAATGGAGAAACCGTGATAGAAGTTTTCCCACTGAACAATGCTTGGGCGTATGATGTCAATGTGGGAGGTCCTGCAGGAGCGACGGTACGTGGAGTAGCCACGACGTTGAGGCAATTGATCTGGGGCTTTGGAATCACAGTGGGAGGAGGTGGAGGCAATAATGCTAATGGAAGAAATTCTATTGGGAGAAATGTCAATGGCTCACTCAATACTCTAGGTCAGCCTAATCAAATGGCCGCACCCAATCAGAGCACAGGAATTCTACCTCCTACATCTCAACAAGGCCCTCAAGCTGCCGGTAATAATGGAGAAACTGCTGATGGCATGCCTCCATCTTCGGAGAGTCCTCTGCTTCCTAAAAATCCAAGTGGAGGTCCTGGTTCTGATTGGACCTATGCCATGATTACTGCTGATGTAAGACGAAATGCCGTGGTCATTCGTGATATTCGAGCCAATATGCCGCTCTATGAAGCTGCTATTCGTAAGCTGGATGTTCCTGTACGTATTATTGAAATTTCTGCAGCGATTGTTGATTTAGAACTCGGAGCTGCACGGACACTCGGTCTCAACAAACTGGGTGTGAATACAGGCACATGGACAAGTGGCACGAATACAGTGACTTTAGGAGGAGTGGCTCAGTCTGCTCCCCTTTCTCCTCCAGCTAATTTGGGACTCAGTGGTGTCTTTGGTACGGCTGCTGTAACAGCTGCCATTAATGCTCTCAGCGGTGAAAATAAAGCCAAAGTCCTTTCTCGTCCTACGATTTTGACCCTTGATAATTTTGGAGCGATGATTAATAACCAAGAAACCTTCTATGTCAATTCCGTTGGGCAATATGTGAGTAACCTATACAACGTGAGTGTTGGATTGAGTCTCCAAGTGGTTCCCCATGTGACCTTCCATCATGGTGAAACGCGTATTTATCTCCAAGTCCAGATCCAAGATGGCAAATCAACTCCTCAATCTGTAGGCACCTTGCCTACTGTGGATGAGTCACTGCTGACCACACAGTCTGTAGTACGTGAAGATCAGAGTCTCCTCATTGGAGGGCTCTACAAAAAAGTCAATCACAAAGATGCTAGTGGATATCCATGGCTGCGCAAGATCCCTATTGCCAATTTCCTCTTTGGAGTGAAATCAAGTGCCAAAGAGGTTGTCGAGCGTATTTTTGTAATTACTCCTCGTATTGTTGAAGTCAACTCAAAGAACTTAGGAGATTACAGCGAATATTTTAAACCTTCTCCTACTGTTGAGAATGCTCTTGAAACAGAAAAAATGGAGAATGTTCTCCCTTCTTTCTCTCCTCTTCCTACTCCTACCAATGCTTCAGTAACACTCATGAGCAGTGAGCCAACAAAACTCACTACTCCTCAAAGCAAACCTCAGAAACAACAAAAAACAACGATTACTTTCTCTTCGTTACCTCCTCCAAAACAACAAAAAAAGAGCTCGAGCACACCAAATATTGAGCTGCCATCCTCTATTTCATTAGATGACTAGTAGCACTTTAAATAGAGTAGCTCATGCCTTAGAAAAAAAGAGGAGCAGCCCTAACACCTTATCCTCCTACTTGAGGAGATAAGCAGGAGCGTAGTGCCTATCTACCGCAGATATAGCGTCAAATTACTTAGAAATGACAGGAAATGGACGTGATCTTATTTAAAAAATGCAGCGTTCTCCTCCCATCACCTTATCGTTGAGATAGCGCTCGGTCTTCGGCCTTGCCTTTTTTAAAAATCTCTGCACTCTCTCCTCTACTTTCTAAGTAATTTGACTATAGCGTGTATTAAATTGAAAACGCTCTAGCGATGGAGAAGGAGAATATTGCTAGAATAGCATTCTTCTCCAAAATAAATTTGAAATAAAAGTTGATGAGGTTTCCTCTCATGGTGGACGTTGCCTCTTATGTCATGAGTGAGCATTTTTTCAAAAAGCAGCGATCTCTTTTTTAGTCTTTTTACTCACTTCACACAGCGTCATTCCTCTTCTCTTACCGTCATTCCCCTTCTCTTTTCATTATTCTCACTCCCTTCTCTGTTGTTGTTGCTCCTTTTTTCGTCATTCCCGCTCCCTTTTCGTCATTCCCGCGAAGGCGGGAATCCAGAAAGCCTTCTAGATCAGTATCGGAAGCTCTTTTAGAAAAGCTTTCAAAAAGATTTTTCTTAAAAAATCGGCATTGTTTTCCTCCTTTTTGTCTTTTTTCTTTTCCTATTTAAAGTTCTCACCGTTTTTCAAAAAAAAGAAACATCCTGCCGTTTTCCTTATAAAATCATCGACACTGCAGCCATACTCTCCTGGATTCCTGCCTCCGCAGGAATGACGGAAAAGGGGTCGGAATAACAATAAGAGCGCCCAATGACAATAAGAGCGCCCAATGACAATAAGAGCGCCCAATGACAATAAGAGCGCCCAATGACAATAAGAGAACGCAATGACGGCAATTAAGATGGAAGGGGCTTCTCTCGAGGAGTGATCTTCAATTGATCATTTTTATTTTGGAGAGTAGTGATAGAATAGCATGATCCCAAGTGACCTATCCTCTCTCTTGGGACTCCAATCGTTTTGTTCTATTTTTTATGCTTCTTGGTTCTCATATTCCTACAGTTGGTGGCATCACTCGAGCTATCGATCGTGCTTTAGGAATTGGTTGTAGTGTCATGCAAATTTTTGTGAAAAATAACATGCAATGGTTTGCCAAACCACTGATGGAAGAGGAAATCGCTTGTTTCAAGAAGCATCCAGGAAGAGAAAAACTAGAAATGATCGTTGCTCATGCTGGATATCTTATTAACTTGGGTGTTGAAAAATCAGAAAATCACCAAAAATCACTTCGCTCTCTAGGAGAAGAACTCATGCGCTGTGACCAACTTGAAATTCCCTACCTCGTCCTCCACCCTGGATCACACCTTGGTGCTGGTATTGATCATGGTCTTTGTTGTGTGATTGAAAGCCTCAACACGATTCATGCTACCTATCCGAAGATCAAAACGCATATTGCACTGGAAACAACAGCTGGCCAGGGAAGCTCTCTTGGGGCTCGATTTGAAGAACTTGCTCAGATTTTATTAAAAGTTCAGTCTCCAGAGCGTCTTGCTGTCTGTCTTGATACGGCTCATGTTTTTGCTGCTGGTTATGATATTAGCAAGGAGCATGGCATTGAAAAAGTCATGAAACACTTTGAAGAGGTCCTTGGTCTCAATCAGCTTGCTCTTCTTCATCTTAACGAGTCGAAAACAGCACTTGGTTCTCACGTTGATCGCCATGCTAACCTTGGAGATCAAGAGCATGGAAAAATAGGAATAGAGACTTTTCGTTGGATCATCAATGCTCCTGAATTCCAAAAAATTCCTAAAATTTTAGAAACACCTAAAGGGAAGGATCTCAAAGAAGATATTCTTGCCATCGAGTTACTAAAGAGTTTTCTGATTTCTTGATTCGAGACCTTCCTTGATGAAAGGTATCAAAACTGAAGCCTCAACTCAAACCCCTTCCAATCCACATACTCCTTCTCTATGCTCTGAGGCTGAGCTTTATAGTCAGGAGACTGAGCAAAATACTTCCCAAAGCGAGGATGTTCTCTAGAGGACTTACTCATCGAAGGGAAAAATCTTCTCCTTACTCTAAAATGCCTTGAGGATTCTTAAAGTTCCCAAAAGCAGTCAGTGACCTCTCAATATCAAAGCGATCTTCAAACGACTTCCCCCCTCCTAAGTCAGGCTCTAGAGCATAGGTATAGGCTCCATAGACTTCAGGGATTCCATCAACATCTTCTTCAAGATTCTTATCAAAAAAGTTATCTTCTCCCTTAGTCCAAGTAAGATGAACTTCAAAAGGTCTTGCTTCCCTTGTAGGAATATCAATCCCTTTGAGGTAAACTCCTCCTGTGCGGTAGTTGAGCTTGAACTTTCCCTCCTCATAGCCAATATCAACAACTTCTGAGCGAGGATGCAGTTTATTATCTTTGGTTCCTAAATTTAATCCACTCTCGAGACTTGTCCCAGTTGCAAATCCAGCCGTTCTTCCATTAGAACTCATGAGCATCTTGAGCTCTTGGAGTAGTGAGGTGGGTGCCACTCTCCCAAGGAGGGTGGAGATTTCCTTGGCAAAGCTCTCCTCATCTAAGTCGACTCCTGAAGGCTTGAACTCTCTCCCATGGATCTTGATAGAAAAACGAGTCCAATCATAGCTGATCCCAGCTACTCCAGGTATCTTCTTATGGATGGTTTTCTCCATGGCTACTAGTCCAACCTGGGGATCCATTTTCAGGAAGATTCTGGCCATTCTCCCTAAAATATGAAGGAAGGCTTTTGTCAGTAGGGGAGCTTTGTCAACTTTCTCATTAGGAAGTGCTCCTGACATTCCTCCAGGACCAGTACGCAAATCTCTATCTCCCACTCTCCCTCTACTATAGTCATCCATTTGTGGAGCGTAGTAATTTTTATCTTCCGCTGCAGGGGGAGCACTCAGTTGCCGATGATACTCTTCTTCTACTGCCTGAGGGCTGGGGAGGATGGTTCCTTCTCCAAGGAGGATCTGCTCTTTAAAGAAAGTTCTAATGTTACTAACTCTCAGTGGAATGTTCTTCTCGATGGCGAAGTGTTCTCTAAATTTCTCCTCCATGTACTCTCCATATTGCTCTCCCATCTTCTGGGCTAGTTCTTCAATACTCTGCTCTCTCTGCTCTAAGGAGCCACTTTCTGCGGAAAGAGGGAGGAGGTGTAATCCTTCTTCTCTACTGTAGGCAATGGTCCCTTCTTCTCTTTTCTCATCAAGGATGAAGGAAAGGAATTGGGTTTTGGGGAGCTCGGTCTTTATGAAGTTTCGGATGCTAGGAATGCTTAGTCGTTGCCCCTTCCCTATAGCAAATTCTTCTAAGAAGCTATCCTCTAGAGAGGATCCATACTGCTGCCCAAGGAGTATAGCAATTTTCTGAATGGTTTTCTCTTCCGTTTCCTCACTTTCTCTCTGGGAAGCAGGAAGAAGATGGAGTCCTAGCCCTTCTCTATAAGTAAGGATCTTCTCTCCCTGGAGGTACGGGTTGTTCTCATCGAGGAGTTTTTCTATTGTTAAGTTGGTGGTCGGTACTCTAGGCTCTTGGAGGTGGTTCTTAATGATGGCGGCTATGATGGCTCGATTTCTTCCACTGAGGGGGATTGCAAAGTGATGATAGTCGATCTCCTTCAAGCAGGGGAGGAGATGCCCTCCTGGGTAGTTCTGCTCCAAGACTGCTAGTCTTCTCTCCACTCGCCAATCTTCCTTCCCTCCTAGCTGCTTCTCATAGAAGTTGGTTATTGATTCAATAGTTCTCTCCACGGTCTCTTGAGATTGCCTGATAATAGCCTCATGAACCTCATTGGCCCTCTGGTTACGGACCCTCGCTGCTTGAGCAGGGGTTTTTTCTATCTCGTGGAGGGAGGTGATCATTTGGGTGAGTTTATCTTTGGCATCTTTTGTAGTCTTCAAATTATTAGGATTGAGAGTATCTCCTTCCAGTGATTTCACTATCACCACAAATGCCCCTTTGGCTTGCTGGAGGGATACTTGAGCTGACGCTATCTTTTCCGATGTGCCAGTTGTTCTCCCCTCCTGAGCAAATCCCTTAGCTTCTTGGAGATAATCTCCCATATCTTTTATAACCTCCTTAAGTTTATCCTCTGCCGCTACTCTCTCCTTCCTACTTGGAAGTGGTTCTCCGCTTTTCCCTGCTATTTGGGTTGCCAGTTCTCCGCTGATAAGCTCCTCGACCTCTTTTTCAATGGCTGCCTTCTCTGCTTGAGGGTCGAGAGCGGGTGGGTTGATGCTCTCTATTCTTGCAGCTGCCTTGCTCTGCCTCCTCACCGCTTCCATCCCCTCTAGAAGATCCGCTTCCACTCTCCGGGCCTCAGCTCCCCATCCCAAGATCCAGGAGCGAAGGGAGGTCGTCACTCGAAAAGGTCGACTCTCTGTAATGGTCTTAGGGGAGGTTTTCGGAGAAAAGAGGGAGGGTAAAGAAAAACCCCACCACTTCCTCGATGGCTCTAGACGGGGGGTGCTTCCAGGACTGTTTGGAGGAAGAAGCTCTTTGAGAACTTCAATATTGTGTTCTTCAAATTGATCATCAATGCTGCTCTGGCTTCCTCTTGGAGCTTCCTCGCTTTGATAGGAATAATTGGAATCAAAGGAACTACTTCTACTGGGGATCTTAGAGCTGCTCATGGTTTTTGGAATGTTCGTGGTTTAGAAAGAGGTTAGGAAAAGTTTCATTACGTCAGAAATTGACATCGGGATGACTCTGCGCGATCTTAATGATTGTTCTATTGATCTAATTGACTCTCTGCTTATTAGCTGAAAGGAACCGCTAGGGGAAGAAGTTTTTTATGAGTTTTTTATTTAGTAAGAACATTAGAGAGTCGCACTCTTCATCTCCTCTCCTTGAACATCTCCAGGTGCTAGATCCTCGGGGAGGAGTTTGCCTCGCACTTGTAGTTCTTTGTAGAGAGGTGATCCTGGTTTTAGTGCTCCTAATTGTTTAAAAAATCGATAGTCAAAATCACCTGGCTTCATAGCATCCCAACCTTTTTTTGCATTCTCTTCTATCTCCCTCTGCAACTCCCCACTGGCCCTCATACGTGCTACTTCTTCACGATTCTTTGCTTGGATGGCCTTCGTCTGTTCTTCGGCTTCAATCCATTCTCTCACTGCTTCTTCATCATCGGCAAAGACCTTCCCCTCAATGGAACCATCGGTTGCCTCAGCGGTGGGGAGATCTCCACCAAGGTGATCAAGCGAGGTAGTTCTCACCACAGGAGCATGCACGGCGGCAGCACTATCTGCTTGCAAAGAGCTTCCTGCCTGGGCAGCTCTTGCCCCCTCCTGAGCCACGCTTGCCCCCTCCTGCACTCCTCGAGCTACTCCAGCCCCCTCCTGGGCACTGCCTCCAAAGAGGCTTCTCGATATCCAGGTAGCCGCCCTCCCCAGTGAACGTCCTAGGGAGGAGAAGATGCCACTCCCGGCCGTGGCTTCAGCTGCTTGGGCTGCTCTTGCTGCCCGGGCTGCTTGAACCCCCCGGAGGGCTAGGGCGGGAACTTCTACTTCAGGAGCGACGGCCAGTAGCATCGCTACGGCGGCTCCTTCAGCGGCTCCCTCGGCTGCTTCTTCCCCAATTGTAAGGGCCGTCTCTTCCCAGGGAGCTAGTCTCCCTCCACTCCCAGTAGCCCCTCCTATCATCGCCCATCCACTCTTCCACCAAGAAGTAGAGGAAGCAGAGGAACTCGAGGTGGGCTGCTCTGCTTGGGGGGAAGCTGCTTGAGGAAGAGGAAGATCGCTCCCCTCTGGAGTACTCCTGCTTGCTGGCTCTCCCTGCTCTTTGGGGAGGGAGAGCATTCGGAAGGTAGGGTCACTCTCATCTGCATTGGGTGATCCATCAGCTGATGGAGGTACTGGGAGGTAATCCCGCTCTCCATCCAGCTCCCTGAGCCAGTGGCAGTAGTATTCCTCTAGCTGAGGGGGGAGGTGGAGGAGGGGGCGATCTTCTTGCCCAGCAATGATTCGGTAGTGGTATTCTCTCCCGTCATAGGTGCACTCTATCTGGCTTTCTAGATCGGGGCTGTAGAGGAAGTCGTGGCCCTCTGGAGTGTTTCCCTCATCAGAAAGCAGGGGGAAGTAGTCACTGGTGGTTACAATGCTTATATAAGGAGCAAGGGGAATTCCCTCCTCTCCCTCTCCCGGTTGCCTAGCAGTGGGAGGAGTGGCTGCTTGGTCGGAGGCTGCTTGGTCGGAGGCTGCTAGGGGAGCAGTTGGGGGAGAGCCTGCAGGAGAAGAAGTCGGAGTCGTCGCCCCCATGCCTCTGGGGAGGCCACATGTTAACAGTAGGATCAATAGGAGGAGGCTAATCTTCATGGTCGGTGGGGGAGGTTTCTAGGTGGAAGTTCTCTAGATAGTAGACAATTTCCTCTGGATATTGTCAAGTTGTTTTCTGCCCTTGAATTTCCTTCCTAGGTTCTTGAGCTAAGAATCATCTTTTTCTTAACCTTTTATTGGCTTACTATCCCTTTTTCTCAGAGTGCTCTTCTTAGTCAGAAGAAGTGCTTAACTCTACGTATATTAGCGATGATTCTCCAGGAGAGAGTTTTTTTGAAAACTGACCGATATTTCCAGATTCCACACAAATCATCTGTTTAAAATCATCTGGGGCAAAGTCAGGAATTGATGTTGCTTTTTCAATCCAAGGATTCCAAAGAACTGTGGAACGAGAAAAATTCTTTTTAATATGAATGATGCGTCCATGAGCATAGTCATGAATTTGGATGGGATCTCTAGAATCTAAATAAATTCGATTGATTTCTCCACGAATAGGAATCTTCTCTTGGTTTTCAAGTTTTAGAATAAGATCTTCTGTTTTATCTAAATAATAGAGCCCTTGGAGTCCCTGGATCATTGTTTGTTCAATATCTCCAACAGAAAAATAGGTGTGGAAACACTCTTCGTAGGAAAATGACTCCTCGGTTCTATTCTTCACGCTAAGCTCCAACTTGAGGCTAGCACCAACAATGACTTTATAGTGAACCTCCAGAGGCAACCATCCAAATTGAGAAAGGAGTTTTTCTGGAAATTCAAAAAGTAATTCTACCTCCTCCTCCTCATTGACTTTTGTCATGATAAGATTCCATGGATGAAGACGTACAAAACCATGAGAGAGCTCTTCTCCTGGGCGATTCCCAAACCATGGAAAACAGAGAGGGATTCCACCATGGAGCATGTGACCACGACTCATGCGCCCCGAAGCACTCATGAAGAGCAAAGGAGCCCTTCCATGCTGTTGAAAAGAAGTAACGTGAGCTCCTTGAAAGTAGATTTCTGCATTACTGTAGATCGTTTGCACACTAATTTTGAGGAGACCATCAGCATCGGTGGAAAGAAAGATGTGATCTGGAATTTGAAAATGTTTCCAAGTTTCTAATGAGTAGGGCATAATTAGAGAAGATGATTTAATTGAATAGAGGATCCGTTGAAAATGCTTTTATCAGTTGATTCTTTGTCAAAAGCTCTGAAAAGAGGATAGGCTTGGATAACTGACCTGGCTGGCCTGCAGGGTAAAAAAGATAAAAAGGAACTCCCACACGACCGAAAGATCGAAGAACTTGGGTGATTTCTGAATTTGAATTTGTCCAATCTGCTTTCATGGCCACAATGCCACGCTCTCGAAGAAGATTTCTAACCTCTTTAGTATTGATCACAGTACGTTCATTGAATTGACAAGTAAGACACCATGCTGCTGTAAAATCTAGAAAAACAGGTTTTCCTGCTAAAAGATATTCCTGAAGTAAGGATGCAGAGTAAGGAATCCAATGAATTTCATCTTCAAGAGAGGAAAATTTTTCTCCAGCAGAAGAGATTGTCAGAGGAAGAGGAGGGGTTGTTTCAAGAGCCTTTGGAATCAAATACCAAGAAGCACTCCCTGCCAAAATCAAACTCAAGATACGCAGGCACTGCTGCATTTTCTTCTGAGAGGAATTTTCTAAAGAAGAAAATATTCCATAAATCCAAGCACTCAAACCCAAGAGAAATAATAGCAACAACAAGGAGATAACTGCGGAGAGACCACTCAGGAGACCAAGAACTGAGAGCAACCAGAGATTTGTTGCGAGAAGAGGAAATCCCATAAAAACTTTGACCTTCTCCATCCATGGTCCAGGATGTGGCAGCCATTTGATCCAAGCTGGTTGAGCTGATAGAATAAAGTAAGGAAGGGCCATCCCTGTTGCTATAGAAGAGAATATGATTAAAATAATTACTCCTGACTGAGCAAAAGCGAACCCAAGAGCACTTCCTAGAAACGGTGCTGTACAAGGTGTTGCAAGCAATGTCGCAAAGAGACCTTGAAAGAAAGATCCTACGTAACCATCTCTTGCAGCAAGAGCATCAAGAGTACTAGCTGTAGCTCCAGAGAGATTGATTTCAAAAACGCCAAAGAGATTAAGAGCAAAAAGAAAAACAATCATGCTCACTATGATGAGGAAGAGAGGATGTTGGAATTGAAAAGCCCACGTTATTTGCATTCCCATCTTCTTAAGAGTTGCTAGAAGAAGTCCCATGGAGAAAAACCAGCAGTAGATACCAGCGATGAAGGCGAGTCCATGGTTGAGAATTTTACGTCGGCTACTCCCTGCTTGACTGATGAATCCAAAAATTTTTAGAGAAATGACCGGCAGAACACAGGGCATAAAGTTGAGAATCATGCCACCTAAAAATCCAGAAATAAGTGCCAGTAGAAGAGCAAAAGAGGTTCTTGTTGCCAATAGTGAATTTGATTGCTCCGAAGAGGAAGCAACGCTGGGGAGCAGCCAACCATGCCTCTCTCCAGATTCTTTTTTTTCAAGAAGTAAGCCGTGCAAGGAATTTCCTTCTTCCCAAGGAATTGTTATGCTCCAAGCAGAACCATGATGAGCTGTATGAACCTCTGATACTCTTTTCCCAGGAGCTGGGAGAGGAAAAAAATCATAAGAAGTGTTGGCATCTTGAGCATGAAAGGAAATAACCTGATTACTGCCTTCTTCCGTTACAGAAAGCGCAAAGGGAGGTGGCAGCGAAGAAGGCCATGAGAATGATGATTCAAGTGTGCGTGCTGCTAAACTCTCTTGAGCTGACGCGGGGAGCACTAATGTCAACTCACTTTTGCCAGGAACACAGAGATCATGACAAGCCAACCAAGAGAGAGAAGCGCTCAGCGTCCATGATTTCTGAGAGGGAAGATTCTTTGCAGGAGTGATGCGAGCCCTTAGTAGAGCTTGGTGCTGGTAACCATAAATAACAACTGGGCCTGGCTGCAAGAATTTCTCTGGCAAAGAAAACTCTAGTTCACTAACACTCCATCCCGGAGGAAGTCTCCACGCTACCTTTGGTGGTAAGCCAGTATCTCCCGGATAGCGCCAGTAGAGATGCCATTGGGGGGCCAAATCAAAAAGAAGATCAACAGAGAAAGGAACACCTTCCTCAATCTTAGTCACCGAAGAGAGTAGATGAGGTGTTACTGCTGATGTGACTCCTTGCTTATCTCCTGCATCATCAGCTCTAGCGGAAACTGAGAAAAAAAATCCTCCAGTCATCAAAAAAAAGAAGAGGCGAGAAAACCAGATTTTCATTTTTTATTCAGTTCAGTCTCATTGAAAGCGTGTAGAGAACTTTATAGTTGCATCACGATTATGCGAACAATAATTTTTACTCATGCCTACTATTGCTCTTCTTTTTGGATTATTACTCAACTTTATTGGTCTTCTAGGATTTTTTGGAACAGGAGCGACTCATTATACAGCTCTAATTCCTTGTGTGCTCGGACTCTTACTCTTTCTCAGTGGCTTGATTGCTCGCCAAGAGAGTCTTCGCCGTCACGCTATGCACCTAGCAGTGTTTGTCTCTCTCCTAGGTCTTCTAGGAACTCTATCAGCTTTTGGAAAAATCCCTCTTCTTCTTCATCATGCTGCTGGAGAAAGAGCTCCCGCTTATTTGGCTAAAATAGCAACCGCTCTGCTCTGTGGTCTCTTTTTCCTCCTCTCGTTACGCTCCTTTATCCAAGCTCGCGCCAACAGGAAATCGTAGTATTCACGCTATTTATTTTTAAAAAACTTCTCCTCTCATCCATGTATGGAACGTAAAGAAAAGTTCTTCAAACAGTTCTCTCTTGGCGTGAGTTAAAAATACCCTTCATGGTATCTCCTTTGTAGCTTTGTAGAGGAGTTTTAAAATTTTTATCAATACGATTTTCTTAAGAGAACAACGCGGAGGGACATACTGTTGATGACTCAGCAGCAAGGAGGAGAAGAACGCTAGCGCTAAGAGAAGCCAGTAGAAAATCCTAAATTTTATTTTTTAAAAGTATCAGCTTAAGCATCACCTTAATTTAAAAAATAATCTTATGTACTCCTACTTATGAATTCCTACCTAAAGAAACTTCTCAATTTCAGTCCCCCTACTCCACTGATTTCTCTTCCTCCTCAAGCACAAGAGGATCGAAAAGTTCAAGGAAGTGTTTTTATATCCTATATTACTTGGCCTTTCAAAGAGGGATATCATACTCCAAGAGCTCGAGGGCATACGAATGCTTTTGAAGTAATAGCCATGGCTACTGCATATCAACAGTTAGGATATCGCGTTGAAATTGCCAATCATGATGAAAAAAATTATCGCCCTGCCTCCGATTGTGTTCTTGCCATTGATCTCCATGGTCAGCTCGAAGAGTGGAACAAAACGCTATCACCAACCTGTTATCGAATACTACACGCTACAGGAGCACATTGGTTGGTTGCTAATGATGCAGAATTACGCCGTCTCTTAGCACTCCGAGATCGTCGAGGAGTCGTACTCTTACCTAGGCGCCAAGTCCCCCCCTCTCATAGCGCTGCTCTTGCAGATCAAATTGTTGTTCTAGGAAACAAGTATACAATGGAGAGCTTTCAATTTAGCGGCAAACCAATTACTCGTCTTCCCCTCTCCTCTGCCTATGAGTTTCCCTATCCTCAAGAAAGAAATATTTCTCTAGCGAAGAAGAAGTTTCTTTGGATAGGAAGTTACGGGATGGTTCACAAAGGACTTGATTTCGTGTTAGAAGCCTTTGCAAAAATGCCGGAGCTCTCTCTAACAGTCTGTGGGCGTCCTGAAAAAGAAGAAGATTTTTTTCATCTCTATGAAAAAGAATTACTCCACACACCTAATATTCACTTTCATGGTTGGATGGATATGGCCTCTGAGGCATTCACTCACATTGCTCATACTCATGCTGCTATCATTTATCCTTCCTGTGCAGAAGGAGGAGCAGGATCTGTGATTCATAGCATGCATGCCGGAATGGTTCCCATTTGCACAAAAGAAGCCTCCGTAGACTTAGGTGATTTTGGAATATCCATTAAGGAGGGTTCCCCAGAAGCAGTTATGGAAGCAGCACGTCAGTTTGCTTCTCTTTCGGATCGAGAAGCCGAGGAACGCTCTGTTGCTTCTTATGCCCATGCGCGCACATATCATTGCCGAGCATTATTTGAAAAAAATTATCGCGCTTTTGCAACAACTCTTCTTGGACAATGAAATGGAGTTTTACAAGTCCTGATGGAATCGGGGATTTTTTACTTCGATTGCCGTGGCTCATAGCGATGGAATCTCACGGCTGGAAACTTCAGTTACTAGGAAGGGAACCGACCTTGGAATTAGCACGTCTTGCTGGTTTAAAAGCAGACATGGTTTTGCTCCGCCTCAACCCTTATTCCAAAGAACCTCGAAAATATAGAAATCCTTTTGCAAGGGAATTGAAAGCCATCAGAAAATTTCAGCCAGATCTTCTTTTCTTTGGACCGTCACAACCGAGTTTCTTAGAGGAAGAAATCGTTCGTCTTCTTCCAGATCTTCAACTTGCAGGATTTGTCGTAGAGGCCAATTTTTGGCCTTCGGAGGGGAATGAAGACCCTCGTGATCTTGTGAAAAAGTATTCCATACGAATTCCTATTTCACCCACCATGAGTGAGCCAGCGAGGAATGAGGAAGCGGCAAGTAAATTGCTTAGAAAAAAAATTGTCTTAACTCCATTTCAATTTCCTAGGAGAACCTTTCAATCTCCAAAAAAGTTATTTCACTCCTTGGGAATAGTCCCCAAAGACTACTTCATCGTGAGTCCCGGCTACCGAGCTGGCGATTATTTTCAAGGTTGGGGAGAAGAAAATTGGGGGAGAGAATTAAAAATGCTCGAAGAGATAACCGATGCTTCCTTTCTCTTTACAGGAAGCACTTCTGAGGAAGCCAGCAACCGGCTGATTTTTTCAAAGCTTCAGCACCAAGAACGACATTATAATCTCACCGGAAAACTCCATTCTCTAAAATTAGTTGGAGAACTCCTAGCCCATGCTAATGGCTATATAGGGAAAGACTCTGGCACGATGCATTTTGCTGCTGCTCTTAGGAAACCTGTTCTTGTGGTCATGGGAGGTGGAACTTGGGGACGCTTCTCTCCAGTAGGAACAAAAAGTGTTATCATCACGGTGGCACTCCCTTGCCGTGGTTGTCATTGGCGTTGTCCTTTTGAAGAGCCTTACTGTGTTCGACTGCTCCAAGAAGGAAGTCTTCTACGTGGATGGGAGGAACTACAAAAAATCAGCTCCTCCACCTCTCTTCTCCTAGAGCAACCACTCGATGATTCAGAAACAACCATGATCACCAGCATTGATTATGAAAACTTCCGCTCACAGATCTATCATGAACGAAGAAAAAATCTTCAGCACGAGCGTAAGCTCCTCTTCCAACCTTGGTACAAGAAGCTTTCTTTAGAAAAATTACGCAACCTCTTTTCAAATCATCTTTACGATCATCAATGAGCTCCATTAGTATTATTATTCCTGCTTATAATGCCGT
This sequence comes from bacterium, assembly GCA_021849805.1. GTDB lineage: Bacteria > Verrucomicrobiota > Verrucomicrobiia > Chthoniobacterales > UBA6821 > CAIWMF01. The sequence continues at coordinate 25,731 of JAJZSL010000004.1, read as the reverse complement.
AGCAACACTAGGAGCAGCGATCCAATCGTGCCTTCATCAAATTAAAAAACCTCTCGAAATCATCGTTGTCAATGATGGCAGTTCAGATGAAACAGCAGCCATTGCTAATACCTTCAAAAAAGAAATTCGTTATTTTCATTTAGAAAATGGAGGTGTTGCCCGTGCTAGGAATTATGGGGCTTTAGAGGCCAAGGGAACATGGTTACTTTTTCTCGATGCTGATGATCTTCTACTACCACATGCCACTACCATATTGCTTGAAGAAGCCCTGAAGCAAGAAGTGGGTGTCGTTTATGGAATGGTCATTGAGCGCCAAGAACCACCACGAAAACCACGCCTCAGTGGGTTTGATTATGCTGCAGGAATTCCTCCAGAAGGAGCAAAACGCATTTTTTGGCGTAATGCCATTATTACTCCTGGTTCTGCAATTGTACGAGCAGAGCTCCATGCTGCCGTTGGAGGCTTTGTTACTGGTTATGAACCGATGGAAGATCGCGACTACTGGATCAAGTGTGCTCTGAGTGCCCCTGTGGCCTTTTCTGACACGGTCGTCCTCGATAAAAAATGGTTTTCTGGATCTCATGGATCTCAAGCAAGTAAGCGCATTTATCGCGCTCAAATAGCGCAGCGTACTTTGAAAGAATGGGCTGGTGAGCGAGAAATTTGCACCGAATGGATACCTACAGATCGAGCCATCGTAAAGTCAGCTCTTAATGAAGCCCTCTGGCACCGACGCTATGATATTTTGAAGCCACTTTTAGTTGAAGCGAAGCGACATGGTCTTTTCCATTGGAAAGCATCAGTGCTTTCGTTTGTATTTCCAAGGAAAACCCCACAGTGGATTGAATGATGCTCCATATGTTGAAACCTTTCTTTAGCATCATTACTCCCTCCTTCAATCAAGGTAAATATATCGCTACTTGCCTTGATTCTGTTAAATCTCAGAGAGATCAATCTTATGAGCATATCATTATTGATAATTGTTCTACCGATGAAACCCAAGGAATTCTCAGAGAATATGCTCACGACCCAAGAGTAAAACTTCTTATCCAACCAGATCATGGGCAGTCGGAGGCTCTCAATAAAGGCTTTCGGATGGCTGAAGGAGAGATTATTTGTTGGCTCAATAGTGATGATGCCTATCTTCCAGAGACACTCACCAAAGTCCGAGAAGCTTTTGAAGAACCAAGAAGAAGCGTCATTTTTGGAAATGTATCTCAAGTTTCCTATCAGGGAGAAGATCCCATTCAATTGAAAAGTTGTTTCCAATGTCGCTATGACTTGATTCGCTGGTGGAGTCGTCGTGTTCAGCTACATCAACCAGCTATTTTCTTTCGACGTGCTGTATTCGGAAAAGTTGGATTTATGAAAGAAGATCTCCACTACGCTATGGATTATGAGTATTGGTGGCGCTTGTCTTCAGAATATGAATTTTACTATGTTCCCGAAGAGCTAGCTATTCAGCATCGCCAGCTTGATTCTAAAACCATGAAGTCTTGGTATCACGTGTTACTAGAACGAGAAAAAATTTTCTCTCCATTCTACGAGCTGCTAGAAGAGAAAAAATCAGTACTCACTCGAGAGCGTTTACATGCATTAGCTTCCCATTTTCTAGTACAAGCCTATGCCCTTATTGAGAGAGACCGTGCTGCAGCTTGGTTCTATCTTCAAAAGGTTTTTTTAAAATCACCACTTCTTCTGCTCAGGCCTTCTACACTTGGACTGTTGAGAAAATTTTTAACAAAAAAGTAGAGTGCTCTCCATAGCGTATTAAACTGGAAAAACACATGAGGTGCAGAGAATTTTTTTCTTAGAGCAAGGCTGAAAATCGAAGTGCTATCTAGCGATAATGCAAGATTTGAGAACGCAGTCCTAGGGGAAAAAGAGGAAGCTGATACATGTGCCTTTTTCGGTTTAACCCGGATATTTCATGACTCTCACAGCGAAGCGCAGGAAAAAGCTGATGAGACAAGGCGGAGGCAGGATTTTGATCAGGGCTGTATGAGTACATACTGCTCTGATCAAAATTCAACAACAAAGTAGTATTCATCGGCTTTGGACAAGCTGCAGAATGAGAGTCATGAAATAAGGGCAGGTGTCCTGTTAAGATATGGGATTAGTTAAAGTTTGGAGTTTTTTTCGAGTTGGTTAATAAAGCTATCGAGCCAAGGCTCGCCATTACATTCCCAAGAGGGATGTTGTTTGGCGTATTGATCGATGAGGTTTTGATATTCTTCAATGAGGCGAAGGCTGAGTTTTGTAGCAAAAGCAATCTGAGTATTGGAAAGACCTTTCTTTCTACACATGAGCACTTGCTTGAAGTTAGTTGAGTAGCGAAGCACTGCCTCTGGGCTATGCTGAGTTTCTCTGCAAACAGTTTCAACACTCTTACCATCAAAGACGAGTTTCTGTAAGATTTCTTTTTTGTGAGTAAGGGTTGGGCCCATATCATGAATGGTTCCACGACGAGGCAGTAATGAAGCATGCTCTTTTTCCCAACCTGCAACATACTTGCTTACCGTGGAAGGAGAGATTTTTAGAAGCAATGCAACTTCTGCATTAGTAAGAACTCCATCCTGATCGTAGGCCTGTTGGAAGAGACGGGCTGCTGCTTGCGGTTTAATATCACGCAAGCGAGCTCCTTGACTCCGAGCTTTTATTTCTTCTGCTGGTAGGAGATCAAGGATAATAGGCGTTAGCTTGCTTTTGTTGATTGTTTTTCCATATGAGCTCTGTTCATTTTTATGAACAGCACTCCAGATCGTCTGCCCACTACGTAGATTATTTGTAGCAGGAAAAAAAGCATCGATCATTGAACAGATGGAATGGACTAAAACTTGACGTGTTCGCAGCCCTCCTATTTGAGGGCATTCTTCAGTGAAGAAGGCTTCCAAAGCTCCATGGAAGCTCTTGTAGAGCTGAGGCGTAAATGTCTTTGCGTTTTGATTAAGATTGTTTTTCATCGCTTCGTCTAGTTTCCTTTGAAGTTGTTCGACTCTGCGGGTTGCAAAAGTACCCCCTTTTTTTGATCGCCACCTTGAAAGTGCGATTCTCCTATGGCTTTGAGCTCAGCAAGACGATGTCGAAATCCAGGGCTGTGTCGATGATGTTCATAGAGCTCCATATAGGTGTTGACTGTGGCCATCGATATACCAATGGTGAAGGCCGTTTGGAGTTTTCCAAATCCTTGTCCTGTTAAAAAAACGACTCGAGAAAAATGTCCAAGGTAACGCTCTACTGCCTTGAGACTATGATTGATCGCTCTTGCGACTTCCTGCGGTTCCTTTCCTTCGAGCCAATGCCTGATGGCAACTCCCTTGTGCGTTACTGTTGGCCCAATATCTTTTTGATGCCCTCGTGTTGGTACCATAATTTCACACTTTTCTTTAAGGTGTTTAATGTCACGTCGTATCGTGCGAACATCGCAGCTCAACAATGCTGATAAGTCTTCCTGAGTTAAAAGACCCTTCTGCTCTCCTGCTTCCTCGCATAGTCGCATGATGCGATGCCGTCGCATACCTTCAGCTCCTCCGGAAATATGCTGGTCTTCTTTTTCTATCAGCGTCAAAGCGCAGGAAACCAGCTGACACTCTTTGATCGACTTTCCTGCCCCCTGATCGCTACGTGTGCAGTTGTACCGTATTTGTCCGCTCCGAAGTAAACCACTGCCAGGTTCTCTAAAATAGACTTCGTGGATAACTTCAATAACAGATGATGCTTCCCAGGCGCTCATTGCTGTTCCTTTTACCACCTCATTGAGCATCTGCTGATCTTGAGTGCGACTATTTAAACGTTCTTGTTGTGCTTCTTTGTGTTCACTGGTACTTGTTTTCATGGTGTTTGTTGTGTGGTTCACTTGCCAGATTAACTGGCAAGCACTTAACAAACACCTTCACTTTTTCGCTCTTTCTTAAGAGCTACCGGTCACATGCCCTAATAGTAAATATCCGGGTTAATAGACTGATACCATCAGGCTCCACGATGGAAGCTAGCCTTGATGATCATGACGCTTTATCCTTAATCTTCTCTCTCTTTTCATCCTGTGATTTTTACAACACTTCCTTTCCTCTTTTTTTTATTAGTCGTTTTGGGAGTTTATTGGATTCTTCCCTCAGATCGCTGGCGTCATCCTTTTTTATTTGTTGCCAATTTCTTTTTTTATGGCTGGTGGAATTGGAAGTTCACAGCACTTCTCTTCATCGTGATTTTGATTGCCTATGGTGCAGGAAGATTCCTAGAGCAAGTTCCCTCTCGCTTTCAAAAGCCCATCATGATGGGAGCTTGCACACTGCTATTAGGAATCTTGGGATATTTTAAGTACACCAACTTTTTTTTAGAGTCGATCCACCTTGCCTTTAAAAAAATGGGAGGCACTCTGGGCTGGACAACTTTTAAAATCATTCTCCCAGCTGGAATTAGTTTCTATATTTTTCAAGCAATTAGTTATGTAGTGACCGTTTATCGTCAAAAATTGGTAGCAGAAGAATCATTGATCCGACTAGGCGTTTACCTCTCTTTTTTTCCACATCTTGTTGCAGGGCCTATTATTCATGCTCCTACTTTTCTTCCACAGCTACACGAGAAGCGTCTCTTTGATGCTCCTTTTTTCATCGAAGGGTGTCGGAAGTTTGCCTTGGGATTTCTCTACAAAGCAGTATTTGCAGATCATCTAGCTGCAGTAATCAATCCTATTTTTGACCATCTCCAGGAGCAATCAGTCTGGAGAATTTTTGGAGGATGCTTGGGATTTTATGGACAGATTTATTTTGATTTTGCTGGCTATTCTTTGATGGCCATCGGAGTGGCCCAGTTACTCGGGTACACGCTGCCAGAAAACTTTCATTTTCCTTATCGTGCAACCTCTCTGATTGATTTTTGGCACCGCTGGCACATTTCTCTCTCTATGTGGTTACGCGACTATCTCTATATTCCTCTGGGGGGAAATCGCTGCTCTCTTCCTCGAAACTATACCAACATCATCATAACCATGTTTCTTGGAGGACTCTGGCATGGGGCTAGTTGGAATTTTCTACTCTGGGGTGGTCTACATGGAGTGGCTCTTTGCCTTAATCATGCCTGGCGGACATTGAGCAACTACAAGGAGGAGAAAATCCTTGAGAAAAATCTTTTTTACACAGTAGGAGCATGGCTTTTGACTCAAGGGGTTGTTTTTCTCTGCTGGATTCCTTTTCGTGCTGCTAGATGGAGCGATACATTTTATATTTTCCACACATGGTACCTTTGTTTGTCTGACTTCATGAGCAGGTGCCTACATCATTCTCTTCCGATATTGAACATTCCGCCATTTCCATGGCTACTTGTCATAGCACCACTTTTGTTTGACACAGCTATTAATGGAAATGATCAACTCAAAAAGTCTTTCCAGTGGAACTCTTCACTCGGTTTGTGCCTAGCCATTACACTGGCACTTCTTGGTGGATTACTTTTTATGCATACAGCAGCAGTGAATTTTATTTATTTTCAATTTTAGAAATAAATGCTCATTTTCCTTCCTATTGCTCTCTCGCTAGCTTTGGAATTTATTATTCCTAGCAGTAAGCTCTCCCTTAAAATGCTGCTTCTGACCATGGGAGTTGGATTATTTTTTTTCATAGTTCTTCGGCTATTCTTACCAACGGCTTGGATTTACCCAGAAGCAGAGACGATGATACGTGTACGTCATGAAGTGGCATATCTTCTTCATGCTAGAGAATGGCAAAAAAAGCCCCTTCTCATTTTAGAAGGAAGTAGTGCTACTGAGTATGGAATCAATGGGAGAGCTCTTGAGCAGATGCTTGCCCAGAGAGGAATTGAAGCCACTGTCATTGAATTTTCACTTCCAGGTGCCAATCATTTAGAGCGACTTTTTATGCTCCAGCTTTTTCTCGAAGAGTTAGGAAAAAAACATCGTGAGGAACTTGCAAGAGCTCCTACTATTTTAATGAGTGAAGTCTTTGACTCCTATGATCAAGACATGCTCTATCTTTTTAAAAAAGAGGCTTACTCACTACGTACTATCCAGTGGCTTCATCCCTGGAATGCTTTTCTAGCTTGGAAAATGGCATCTGTTAATAAAGTTCAAGAAAATGCTTTTTTCCGATGGAGATTACTGGAACATGCATTTCTCAATTATTTTTGTGTGGGTATTTTTTCTTCATTAGAGCCTCTCAACTATCAGAAAAAAATGAATCCTTTTTCTCCTTTGAGTGGAAAAAAAAGAACGTTTGATTATATAAAAACAGAAGAAGAATTCAAAAGGTCACTTCTCTCTCCCCCTAAGAAGATCGGCATGACTATTCCTTCTGCTGGTTGGCAACTCTACTACCAGGAACTCTACCAAGAGTTAGGGGGACTTTGTCACTCGCTTGTCTTCTATGCCCTACCAACATTGGAGTTGCAGAGAAGAGCTTATCAATTTGCCTTTGCACAGCACCATCCATTCACAACAACATTTCTCGGGCCACCCTCTCTTGATTTCATGAACATGCTCTTACACCAAGAAAATTGGTTCGATGGCGTTCATCCCACAGGCACTGGAGCAATTTTGTTTACTGAGTGGTTAGCCGAGGAGATTGCCACCCATTGGTCAGAAATTCTGGCAACACAATGGAGAATGCTGAACACTGAATAAATGATGATTCAAGGACTCAATCACCTCACCCTTGCTGTTAGAGATCTTGAGAAATCATTCTCCTTCTATCATGATTTACTCGGTTTTCTCCCCTTGGTTAAATGGAATACTGGAGCTTATTTTTTAATTGGCAAAAGAGATCCACTGCTTTCTGGATCGGGTTGTTGGTTTTGTCTCAATGTTGACGCCAAGCGTCAGCCAAATGACTGTTACACTCATCTTGCCTTTAGTATTAGTAAAAGTGCTTTCAATGATATGGTGACTCGTCTTCTTCAATCAGGAGTGAGCTCTTTTAAAGAGAATAGCTCACCAGGAGAATCATTCTACTTTTTAGATCCAGATGGTCATAAATTAGAAATCCATGTAGGTACTCTTGAAGAACGCCTCAGTTCAAAAAGAGAAACCCTAGGACCATGGAAAAATGTTCAATGGTTTATTTGAACCTATAGGAGTAAGAATGTTGATGCTAAAGCCACTTCGTAGTTTTGCTCGTCGCTTCCTGAGTGATTGTTGTTACAGTCTTGGAACGCTTATAACAACAAGCTGGAAGCGCCCGGAGAGAATGAAACATGAAGATCTCTCTGTTCATATGCTTCTCTCTTCAAGGACATGGCATGCTGGGCTGCTTTCTCTCATCAGTTTTGAGTTTTTTACAGAGCGTCGATGGAATCTTTTTATCCATGATGATGGATCTGTGGACGCACAAGCACGCCATCGTATCGAAAGTGTCTTACCGGGAGTTCGCTTTGTCCCCAGGAGTGAAGCAGAGGTGAGGGTGAGAGAGGCACTCATCGATTATCCCCTCTGTTGGAAACATCGTTCCAACCATAACCTCTTCTTAAAATTTTTTGATGTTCCTCTCTTTGCACCAAATAATCGTTTTATTTTCCTAGATTCTGACGTTCTCTTTTTTCAACAACCAAATGAGATCCTTGCTTGGACAGATTCAGGAAGTGAAGAGTTCTACTACAACGAAGATACACAAGAAAAATATGCTCTTCCACGCCACGAAATCTTACATGAATATCCGCTTGAACTCTGGCCATGCTTTAACAGTGGATTAATGCTCGTTCCTCAAGCAGCACTCTCTTTTGATAGAGCAGAAGATTTTCTAAGAACCTTTGAGAAAAAAGCCCATCATCCACAGTTTTTTGAACAAACTCTCTATGCGCTCATGGCTTCTCTTTGGGGTCGTGGAGGTCCACTTCCTCGTTCTTATGAGATTAGCTGGAGATTTTTTCGAGATAAAAAAAGTATCGCTCGCCACTACATAGGAGCCTTCAAACATGATGTTCTCTATCTAGAAGGAGCAACAACTCTCTTTTTGAAAATATTTCTGCAACAGAGGTGAAAATATTTTCTTTCAGCTACTGAGCTCAAGCTTGTAGCCTCCACATTAATTCTATGGCTTATTTACGACATACATTTCTTCCTTCTTTCTACCCTCGGTTTTGGATGAAAACAGTTTTGCACCTTCTGACACCTGGAGGCTATGGATATATTCGCAAGCTTCGCCAACAAGAAGACACTAACTACCTTCATGACCGCGATAAACACCAGGTACGTCTCAAGCATCATGGAGAGGGAGGTTGGAAATTAGAAAAAAAGGGAGATCTGCTTCAACGTGATTACAGTAACTACGAAGAATATGTAACACACCAAAAACAAAAACTCGATGAGATGCTCAAAATGAAAGGAGGTTTTAGCAATTGGGACATTTGTGAATATCGATTGAAGTTTTACAGACGTTTTAAGCATTTAAAACCACTACTTCCCAAGAGTGCTCTCATTCTCTGTTGTGGAGCACGTCAAGGGACCGAAGTAGAAGTGCTGCATGATCTAGGTTTTCGCAATGCTTATGGAATTGATCTCAATCCTGGTCCTGATAATCAAATTGTCCGCCCTGGTGATTTTATGAAACTTCAAGAAGAAGAGAGCTCGCTTGATCTGCTCTACACCAATTGTGTTGATCATGCTTTTGACCTTGATGCTATGATCGAAGAACATACTCGTGTTCTTAAGCCAGGTGGTTTTCTACTCTATGATTTAGGAACGAATATGGAAAAGGGAGCAGGAGGCCCTTTTGAAGCTGTTGCTTGGGATCGAACCGAAGATCTTGTTATCCGATTGCTTAGAAAATTTGAAAAATTAATCCAAGCTCAGCGTGATGATCACTTTGGAGGAGCATGGCTTTGGATACTTGTGCAAAAGAAGAAAGAGCCATTTTCATCATAATATCATGTATTAAGTTTAAGGAGAACTCGCTCCAATCCCCTTTTCTTCTCAATATAGTCAAATTCTTCTGCAAGCTGCGGACTAATTAGTCATTTTCATTAAACGGAAACTCACAACTCCATCCTCATTGTTAGGAGGAGGATCAGCTGGTTGAGCATTTTCTCCTGGTCTCTTGCTGACTTTATCATATTGATATTGGATAGCATACTTTTCTCGTGGAGGTTGAACTCCTGAAACTTGAAAATAAGGTCCTGTCAAGTTGTGATCACGGTGATATAAGCTATCATTGTTTGTTTCTGGCCTAGCACGCGTAGAGGTCCACTCCCATAGTTCCGTTTGGGAGTAGAACATTCCATAATTTTCATAGAGCCCGCTATGATGATGAGCCGATCCATTTTCAGACGTGTCATAACCTTGATAAAATTTAATATCTGGAATTACCCAGCGGGCACCTGGTTGTTGAATAATGCCTGTGAGGAGACTGAGATATCGATCTTTTAGTGATGCTGGTTGGTTACTAAAGAAAGCATCGTAGCCATTATCGACTAAGTAAGCCCCATCTCGTGTATTTCCTGGGCCTTCTGGAGCGATACGTTGACCATTGTGCATCCAATTACAAAAAAAAGCTGCCATCGCTAGATTGATATGAGTAATGGGGAGCTCTCCTCGACGCACTTTATAAACACGACCTGAAACCTCAACTTTGACTTCCTCCTGAGGATTGATTAATTCATAGGAAAAAGTACCATCGCTTTTTGTGACTTTCTTAATTTGAGCAACATTAGGAGAAGGTTTTCGTGTGTTGTCTTTAAGATTCATCTCTCCTGGAGGAAGCTCCGCCATTTCGGGACGATATAATTGATCAGGATCTCCACTAGTGGCTACTGCATTGAGACAAGCCTGATACATATTACCACTGATGCATGATTCTGAGAGATAGAAGAAACTTGCTCCAGCTTTTCCTTTTTCCTCTTTATTATCATAAACAGGAATCAACTTCATTTCAAAAGGAGCTTTTAGTTCACAAAAAGGTGCCGCCTCAGGAAGATCTTCTGGAGAGGAAGTGGGACTAGGACTGGGAGTTGGTGAAGGAGAATCTTGGCCAGAGGGAGAGGAGTTATTATTAGTAGCACTAGAAGCACTCGTTACAACAGTAGGAGTTCCCTCTTTAGGAATTGTTGTTACTACCCATGATCCATCAATATTGATTTTGGATGTTAAAGCGGATCCATCAGCATGATTGATAGTTTGAATAGAAGATCCATCGGGGTTATCAGTCGTTTTAGTAAAAGAAGTATCACTTTTAATCACTGTCGTGATGGTTATTCCTTCAGGCTTATCTACCCTGATAACAGAAGAACCATCTGAGCTCATTGTTTGTGTTGTTATCGATCCATCATCATGGTGAGTGCTCGTAGTTGTTGAGCTCAGTGTTGTTGAGACACTGGAATCATCAGCCAGGAGAATACCCTGAAGAAAGAAGCTAAGAACAAACAAAAGAAAAAGTGGAAAAAATCGAAAAATTCTCATGAATAAAGAAATGATTATTCTTTAAAATAATGGCAGCGACACAATCGCTTTTATTTCAAGAAGCTCCTGGAGATGGGCTCGGAGATGACGTTGTCGTTGGTTGAGAAGAGCCCTCAGGGGCAGGAGATGACTCTTCTCCTGTTTGTGGAGAGGGAAGTGGTTCTGGAGGCTCTTGGCTTATTGCTGAGAGAAGAGGCATGACTCTGAAACTCGTTTCACTATCTTCTGTTTTTATGATGGTGTTATCAGCTGTCGACTTTCTTGTTATGGCATACTCCTTGATTTCATCAAAAGGAGTTTTCACTTTGTAATAACTACCAATATTTTTGAGTTCACAGTGAAATCGATTAGCTTCACTTTGTGATGCAGCAGCGTGTGTTGACGTCCATTGATAGGGCATGTAAGGCTCTAGACCACTTTGAATATTCTGATCAAAGAAGCCATTGACTTCTCCGCTGGGAATAGATTGATTGGAAAATTCACCACCTGGCTCACTAAAATCAGGAGTATTTTTGTTCTGCCCCTCTGCATGATGAACTCCATTATAATGATAGTAGGAAGGAAGACGCCAAAGAGCTGTATCCAAAATCGTAATTTTTGTTAAAAAATCAAAATATTGTGGCTTATAACCTGGGAGAGATTGATGAGTTTGCTTCCAGTATTCATCCAATCCCTCATCGATTAAGCAAGCTCCTCCTTCGGTGGCATCGTCAGGATCCTCTCCTTGTTCAATGATAGGTTCTCCATGATGTAGCCAATTTAAAAACCGAGCACTATCGGCCAAATTCACATAGGTAATGGGAAGATCTTTATTTTTGATGTCAACACCATGGAACGTAGCGACAACTTTATCGCGATCTACAATAGTGAAACTACATCCTTTTTTATCTTCAGAAAGACCTCGTAGAATAATAGCTCGCTTTGGAGCTTCTTTGATAATATTGCCAGCAGCATCCTTAGTAGCCTGTGGCAAGGTAGCCATGAGTGGATTGTAGAGCTGATGCTTATCACTATATTTGGCAACCGCAGTGAGAAAAGCTGCCCACTGGTCCGCTGTGATAGAAGAAGCACTGATCCAGAAAAAATGATCAGGATCATCTTGAGAAAAATAACTCTTGATTCGATCGATATAAAATGGAGCTTTCAGTGGTTGAGAGGAAGGGGGCGTTGGTGACACACTCGGCGAGGGAGTCGGAGTTGTAGCAGGATCATTTGGCGACGTGCTGGGTGAAGGCGACGTGCTGGGTGAAGGCGACGCGCTGGGTGAAGGCGACGCGCTGGGTGAAGGAGATGCGCTGGGTGAAGGCGACGCGCTGGGCGAAGGAGATGCACTTGGCGAGGGCGTTGGACTGGGAGGCTGTTTAGAGTGGTCCTCACTCTTCTCGACGACGGGAAGACCAGAGGCTGTTTTGTTTATTTTCATCCATGAACCATCTGCGTTAACAATGATTCTACTCGAAGAATAATCAGCACTATCAACTATACTGATTGTCTTCCCATCAGCAGTGTTGATCTTTTTTTCTAGTGACCCATCACATTTTTCAGAAGTTATAATGGTCGTTCCATCTATTTTCTGAATCTTAAGGGAAGTTGATCCATCGGGATTAAAAGTGAAGTAGGTTGTAGATCCATCAGGATTATTGTAAGAAAAATTTTGAGTGCTCGCTATTGGATGCGTATCATCAGCAAAAAGCGGAACTAACAAAAAAAGACTCCAAACAAAGGTCACACAAAGAGAAAAAAAACTCGATGAATAGCCCTGTTTTCTTAGGACAGTCCAGAAAACAGTTCCACGAGAGCAAGAGAGCATGAGTAATATTTTTTGATTCCTAAAATTCAAATTGTGATGGGATTAAAATTGTGGCGGGTCTAATAATCGAATTTTAGGGTTGAGCCAACGACTATCTGGGAAAATCAGGGGAGGATTTGCATTAAGAAGACGTGCTTTTTTCAAGACAAATTCAGGATAAAAAGAATCACTTGCCGGTTCATAGACTCTACTTCCCGAGTAATAACCCTCAAGAAGATATTCACAATTATTATCAACTCCCAAATGGTTACTCTTGCGATCTGGAGCAAATTCCTGCTCTTCATTGAGCATAACAAGCCGTGATGCTTTCCAAGGTTCTCGAGGTTTTTTGACCCATCCCCACATGTGATAATCAACTTTATAGAAGCGACGGCCAATATAGTAAGAACCTGGTTTTTCTCTTGCTATTACTGCACTCAGAGCAGCTCGATCGCTATTGCTTTGAGTAATCATCGCTTCACATCCCAAAAGAAAAAAAAGAAGAAGAAGAGAACAAAATCTTAACAAAAAGAAGAGAGAATTTTTATTGTTATGGAGGTGGTAGAATGAAGTCATCTTTTTTAACAAGAACAAATTTTTTTATAAAAAAGTTGCATGCATCTTGAGATTTGATAAATATCAATTGCTGTAGAGGAGTCATAAAAATTACAACTTCAGCAAGTCTTACCGAAAATATATTAACACTATTATAGTGCTATATTCATAACACACCAAAACTAAAAATTATATGGAACATTTCAAAAACTTACTTAGAGATCTTGGAACAAGTGTTGGCCTACCTGACTTGAAACCAAGTAATGATGGACTTTGCTCTCTCCGTTTTGATGATCGAGTCACTATTGATCTAGAATTCAATGAAGAAACAGGAGCTCTCATTTTTTCAAGCATTGTTAGTACTTTGCTTCCTTACCAAACAGAAAAGGTATATCCAGAACTCCTGGAAGCAAACTTACTCTGGGCAGGTACTGGTGGTGCTACACTCGGAGTTGATCCTGCTACATTCAGTGTTTTCATGTGCTATCAAGAGAAAATGGAAGGTATGGAGTTCCTGCGTTTCCAAGAGCTCCTGAAAGGATTTAGTGATGTAGCACTTTTCTGGAACAAGCGCCTTCAGCAAGGAGAAGCTTCTTCACCTACTAATAAAAAATCTTCACCTGTTGCTACAGATGCTAATCCTGCTGCTGAGTCAGTAGGAACTTATGCATAAGTCTTCCAAAGATCTTACTTCCTCTTCAAAGGAAAGTTGGTCAACATCTCTCCATCTAAAAAATAGATCGAAGTCCATTCCTATTGGAAAAAAAGCTTTAGGAACAAATCGACCTCTTTTTATTTTAGGTCCATGTGTTATTGAAGGAGAAAAATCTCTTTTTAATTCCGCTAGAACACTTGCTTCAATTTGTGGTGACTTAGGTGTTGATTTTGTTTTCAAAGCTTCTTATGACAAAGCAAATCGAACTTCTTCTTCTTCTTATCGAGGTTTAGGACCTCATGAAGGTTGTTCCTTACTAGCCGAGGTCGGAGCATCTATTGGTGTTCCTGTAACAACTGATGTACACACGCCTGAAGAAGTTTTTATTGCTGCAGAAGTTATTGATTTATTACAAATTCCTGCTTTCCTATGTCGCCAAACTGACTTAATTCTAGCAGCTGGAAAGAGCGGACGAGCTGTTAACGTCAAAAAAGGACAATTTCTTGCCCCTTGGGACCTCAAGCCCATTGCAGAAAAGTTGCTTCATGCTGGCTGTCAGCACTTCTTTTTTACAGAGAGAGGAACTAGCTTTGGATATAATAATCTTGTTGCTGACATGCGTTCTCTCTATTGGATCCGCGAGGCCGGTTATCATGTTGTTTTCGATGCAACACATTCCGTGCAGCGCCCTGGCGGTGGTGGAGATCATACTACAGGTGATGGTATACTAGCTCCTGTTCTTGCAAGAGCAGCAATGGCAGCAGGTGTTGATGGCATTTTCCTAGAAACACATGAAAATCCTGCTCAAGCTTTTTCTGATGGACCCAACCAAATTCCACATGTACATCTTCGAAAAGTTCTTACCTCCCTCTTAGCCATTCATCAAGCATTGGAAGCAATGAAATAGATTCAGTAATAACTGCTCTTCTTTCATGGTTACAACTGTTTTTAAAATTTTCTTCGTTATTGCTATCACAGCATCTGCTTTTGGAGAAACAAAGCCTCCTTCAAAAGATATCTCTAAGGGCAGTCCCCAAAAAGCAGACTCCCCTCATGAAGAATTCAATAAAAATACTAATACCCCAATGAACCTTCCAGCTGCAATAGGAGAGGATATGCAAGGAATTATGATTCCTCAATATGATGCAGAAGGAAATCTTATGATGAGTTTCTTTGCCAAGAGTGCACGCAAAATTAATGAGACCGAAGTTAATATTGATTCGCTAACTATTAACTTTTTTCAAAAAAATGGAAAAGATATGACACTCTTTCTCTTGCACGGACTCTTTAATTTAGAAACAAAAATTCTTTCCTCTAAAAGTCCAGTAACTCTAAAGCGAGAAGATTTTGAAATGACAGGAGAATCGATAACCTTTGATACTATCAAGCGCTCAGGCTCTATGGATGGTCATGTTCATACTGATGTACGCAATGGAATCTCATCTCAAGAGCATCCATGAAGTGTTTTGATTATCAAATTTTTTATTCTTTGAGATTAGTCATATCCAGTCCTCTCTGCATGTGGCAGAAGAAAAAGAAAATCAGTTTTCTTTCTCTAAATACTCACTATCTAAACACTCTCTCTTCACAGTTTACTTGTTGTTCCGTTGAGAGAATATTTGCGATCATTGTTTTGATTTTTCTTTTATCAACTCCATGGAGCTTAGCAGAAAATCTTACTCCAACAAACGCATCGGCTAAGAACCCCTGGAACCTCAACCTTCAAGGAAAAGCACGACCTCAAAATGCACGGACTATCATCGATGCTCAAGAAGGAGCATGGTTTGACGACGCCAGTAACACGATTGAATATCGAGGTAATGTTATTGTGCATGATTCACAATTTACTTTGTTCTGTGATCAATTAAACATCGTTATGGAGAAAAATCGTCAAGGACTCCAGCAAGCTACTGCTCGTGGTAACGTTTTTATAGAAGAGACAACTACTAACCAGCATGGAGAAATGACTAAATCAGTAGCACGAGCAGGAGAGGCAGTCTATCAGCCTCAAACAGGTGAAGTGACTTTAAAGAGTTGGCCTCAAATTCAGCAAGGTCAAAACTATCAAGTAGCAACTGAAGAAGGAACTGTCATGATCTTAAGCACCAAGGGAACATCACAAACAATAGGAAAAAGTCGAGCCATGGTCCTTGAAACAAATCCAGAGAAATAGCGACTCTACTTACTTCAGCACATCAGCTCAATTTTTATGAGGAGAGTGTAAAAATTGCTAGAGAAGCTAGTCATTGAAAGTGCTTGGATACTTCAACCCTTGAAGCTCCTTTCAATTCTCCTTATTTTCTGCTAAGCTAAGTTGCCTATGTCTTCTCCTCATTCTTCTATTTCTTCAGGTCGTTCCCATCATGAGCCGATTTTAAAAACACATGGTTTAGTCAAAGTTTATAATGGACGATCTGTTGTCAATGGTGTTGATATTCATGTAAGTCCTGGAGAAATTGTAGGGTTGCTAGGTCCTAATGGAGCTGGAAAAACAACAACTTTCTACATGGTTGTTGGATTAGTAAGACCAGATGGTGGACGTGTTTTTTTTAAGGGAATCGATGTGACTCATGAACCAATGTATCAAAGAGCTCGTTTAGGGATGGGATACTTGCCACAAGAAGAATCTATTTTTAGAAAAATGACGGTTGCTCAAAATATCATGGCTATTCTAGAAACAACCTCACTTACTAAAGAGCAACAAAAAGATCGTTGTGAGGAATTACTCACACGTTTTGGCATTGATCATTTGGCTAAGAATGAAGCACTCACTTTAAGTGGTGGAGAAAAACGCCGTTTGACCATCGCTCGCTCTCTGGTCATGAATCCATCCCTTTTAATGCTTGACGAGCCTTTTAGTGGTGTTGATCCGATTGCTGTGTATGATGTTCAACAAGTCATCTCTGATCTCAGTAAAAGTGGATTAGCTATTATTATTACTGATCACAATGTGCGTGAAACATTAGCAATTACCGACCGTGCTTATCTTATTTTTGAAGGACGTGTTGAGAGTCAAGGCGACAAAGATTTTCTACTTCATGATCCTATTAGCCGTAAGCTCTATCTTGGAGAATCATTCTCTATGTAATGTTCTCAAGGAACAATAATGAACAAAAACAATGTCCAACAACTGAGTGTAGCTGCCTTTTTCAATCGTTATGGGAAGGAGCTACAATTAGAGCTCCTCAATGAGGAATTAGGTGAAGAATCCTTTATTAAGGAACCGACAATTAATAGACCTGGATTGGCTCTAGCAGGTTTTTTTCGCTATTTTCCTTTTAAACGTCTTCAAGTTGCTGGATATGCCGAATTGAGTTATTTGCGGCATCTACCACTTGAAGAATGTGAATTACGAATGAAGGAAATTTTTACACTTTGTATTCCTGCTCTTGTGATTTCACGTGGATGCACTTTGCCAACTCACCTTTTAAAAATAGCTCAAGAATTTAAAATCCCTATTTTTCGTACTCCGCTCATTACCATGGAATTTATCAATGCAGCTACCATTGCACTTGAAGCTGCTTTTGCTCCAGTTACAACAGAGTTTGGAAGTATGGTTGATATTCTGGGCATGGGAGTATTGATCAAGGGAAAAACTGGCATTGGAAAAAGCGAATGTGTTCTAGGATTAATTGAACGAGGATATAGTCTTGTAAGCGATGATATCACTCAGTTTCGAAACTTCGAAGGACGTGAGCTCTTTGGAACAAGTAGTGCTGTCACCCAATTTCACATGGAGATTCGCGGTATTGGCATTATTAATGTACCTGCTATTTTTGGTATTGGTGCCGTGCGACCAGAAAAAAAATTAGATCTTATTGTAACCCTCAAAGACTGGAGTGATGTTGAGAACATTGAACGTATCGGGCTTGACTCCGAATTCTTAACTATTTTAGGAATTGATATTCCTCATTTAACAATTCCAGTTCGCAAGGGACGTGATGTTTCTCGATTGGTTGAGGTCGCTGCATTGAATCAAAAATTAAAATCAGTAGGCTACCACGCAGCTCAAGAATTTAATACTCGCTTACTTGACAAAATGAAAAATCAAGAAGCTTCTATGCTTTAATCAGTGATCAACTTCATGCAATTCTCCTCTCCCAAAGAAAATTTTCACGACCTACACACCGTCATCAAAGAAGTTGTCATTAAGAATCGCCATGGTCTCCACGCACGTCCGGCAGCACTTTTTGTTAAAACAGCCCAACAATTTCAAGCAGAGATTTCAGTTGAAAAAGAAGGAGAACTCGTCAACGGAAAAAGTATCATGGGCCTCATGATGCTTGCTGCAGCAAAGGACTCCCGGCTACGTCTTCTGGCTCAAGGCAAAGAAGCTGATGCTGCTCTAACTGCTTTGGAAGAATTAATTAATCATGGATTTGGGGAGGAGCTCTAACTCTTCTTAGATCTACTGAGACAGGCTCTACAAAAAGACAACCCGCCACACTCAATAAGTGCGACGGGTTGTTGTTCCCCCCAGAACATTCTTTTAATAAGTGGAAGAGTATAGTATAAACGACAATTTGCAATCTTTTTTATGCTCTCTCTTATACGCAAGAATCAATACTTCCTAACTTTCTTCATTGTTCTACTCACTATTGTTTCTTTTATTTGGCTCTACAATAGAACGAATCTATCTCAAGTAGGAGTCAATGATGTGGCCTTGGTCTACGGTCATGTCTTGCAGAAAGCAGAGTTGGAGCGTCAAGTTGCTAATTATCGTCTTGCCATCGCTCTTGGACTAACAGATTTTGTGCGTGACCTCGGTGGGTTTGCAGAAAATGAAGAGATGGCGTTGACTTCTTTTATTTTCAATTTGCTGATCATTCAACATGAATCTCATCAATTGGGCATCATCCCAAGTGATGAGAAAATTGCAGAGAAGATCGAGAGTCTCTCTCTTTTTCAAACAGAAGGAGCATTTGATAGTAATAAATATGCACTCTTCATGAAAGAGAAACTCCTTCCACGAGGTTTTACAGAGCGTCACTTGGAAGAAGTTATTGGTGATGCTCTAGCTTTTGAAAAATTATATCGACTCATTAGCTCACCAGTCATTATCAGTGAGGCTCAAGAGCATGAAGCTGCTCGAATTTATCAGACAGTTCTTGCTGAAGTCCTTCCTTTTAATCAGGCTTCATTCAATAATTTCCCAAAAGAGATTATCAGTGATGCTGAAAAAAAAGATTTTTATGAAAAAAATAAATCTCTTTTTATGACTCCAGAAGAGCGTGTCATTACCTATCTTTGTTTTGAGCTCCCCAACTCTGATCAAAAACGTCAAGGTAAAGAACGCATTGAAGCATTAGAACAGCTCTCTAATCGTACTCTAGCTTTTAAACAACAAAGTCAAGAAGATCTAGTACAAGGAAAAAGTTTCCAGAAAAGTGCTCTAGAACATGGATTCAAGCCAATCACAACAAATACTTTCACTAAAGCAGTTTTGCTGGAGAAAACTTCAAAAAGCAGTAGAAAACCTCCCCAATCACTCGTGGAACCAACATTCAAAATGAATAAGGAGGGAGGAATATCGGAAGTTCTTGAGGAAGGAGATCATTTTTATCTTTTCTCCTTGGACCAAATCATTCCATCCCATCTTTTGCCATTACAAGAGGTTGATTCAAAAATTGAGAAAATATTACAGGAGAAAAAAGCGCTACAAAAAGCTCGAGAAGCTGGTAGCAAAGCCCTCAACGAAATTCATGAAACAATGAAAAATGGTAAAAATTTTTTAGAAGCAACTCGGTTACTTCAACAAAATTGGATGCCACTGAAGGGAAACTTATTTCAACAAAAGCCTTTACTCTCCCAGCAAGAAAAAGAATATTTTCTAGCGACGCTACCACTTAGAGAAGGCGAACTGAGCGATCTTAATCATGCACCTTGGGGTGATTTCATTATTTATTTGCAGCAGAGACTACCTTTGAGCTCTAGTGATTGGAGTCGATATCAAGCAGAAATTTCAAAAAATTTAATGGAGGAAGAAAAACGTTTACTATTTTTTGAATGGCTCCATCAGGAACGCCTTCAAGCAAAAATCACGCTTCTTGATAGCCATCGACACAGAAATCTTTTTTCATCTATCTTTGGAAAATAACTTGAATCATCTTTTCGAAGAAGGAACAACGGCTCTTGCACTTGGAGATCTTCAAGCTGCAGCGGATTTTTATCAGCAATGCGTTGAGGAAAATCCTGATTTCTTTGAAGGATGGCATGCACTAGGAATGACTTTAATGAAGCTTGGTCGTTATCCCGAAGCTATCAATGCAGGGTTAAGAGCCACAGAACTCTCTCCCAATGATCAACTAGCATGGTCAAGCCTTTCGCTTTTTTATGTCCGCAATCATCAAATTGCCGAAGCAGAAGCTGCTGGAGTCAAAGCCAAAATTCTCTCTTGGGGTGGAAAAATTGCTTCCTCCTAATTTTATTTTTTGAGCCTCATTTGGGGATAAAGCTGCTTTGCTTTTCCTTTATCGTTGATCATATTGATTATTACCTTTTCCTATTCCTTTGTTTGATCATGAAGTTGTATTTATGAGTTATCGTGTCTTTGCAAGAAAATATCGCCCTCAACGCTTTAAGGAAATCGTTGGCCATTCCTCTATCATCCAAACCTTACAAAATGCCATTACCGCTCAAAAGCTAGCTCAAGCTTATCTTTTTGTAGGACCGCGAGGTGTTGGCAAAACATCTCTTGCTCGTATTTTTGCAAAGGCACTCAACTGTCATCAAGGAGTTAAGAGTGAACCGTGCTGTCAATGCTCTGCTTGCTTAGAAATTGCTGAAGGTTATAACCTCGATGTACTCGAAATTGATGGAGCGAGCAATAATAGTGTTGAAAGCATTCGTACTCTTCGTGAGAACGCTGCTTTTGCACCAGCACGTGGACCCTACAAAATTTATCTCATTGATGAAGTTCATATGCTCACAACAGCAGCTTTTAATGCACTGCTCAAAACTCTTGAAGAGCCCCCAGGACATGTAAAATTTATTTTTGCTACAACGGAAGCTCAAAAACTTCCTGCAACGATCACTAGTCGCTGCCAGCGTTTTGATTTACGTCGCCTCAATGAAGAGGAAATTGCTGATCATCTTCTTTGGATCGCCAAAGAGGAAAAGTTTGAGCTCTTACCTCAAGCTGCTCTAGCTCTAGCACACGGGGCTGATGGAGCTTTGCGTGATGCTGAATCAATGTTAGATCAACTTGTAGCTTTTTGTGGAAAAACTATTTCTCAGCAGGATGTAGAAAATATTTTTGGATTTACTCCAACTGACCTTATCCATCAACTTGGAAAAGAGATTCTCGATCTCAATATTCATGGAGCTTTGAGCATTCTTGAAGAACAGAACGAAAGAGGAAAAGATCTTACACGACTTTTAAATGATTTAATTTATTTTTTCCGTGATCTTCTTGTTGAGGTGGTGCACCCTTCTCTAAAATCAACAACTTTTTCACTGCTTAAAAACAACATTAGTAGAGAAAAATTACTCACCCTCCTTGAGGAATTGGGCAAAGCTGAAGAGCGCTTCAAATGGGCCTCCAATAAAAAACTAAATTTTGATATTCTCATCATCAGAATTATTCATCTTCTTCAAGAAGTTACATTAAGTGATGTACTCCATGTGCTCACTACTCTTCAGGAAAAAAATACTCTCTCTCCATCAACAAGTGGACGTTCTCTTCTTCCAAAGGTTGCTTCTGAAGAAATGAAAAAATCATCTCAACAACCTATTGACTCTACTCCTAGAGATAGCGAGAGCTCTTTGATGAAAACATCACTCTCTCTACCTTTATTTGTAGTAGAAGGTCATGAGTCCTCCTTGACCTCTAGCGCCAATTACCAAGAAGAGAAAAAAAATCAAATCAGTAATGAAGTCTCTCCTCATCAATCAGTAACAGCAATCACTCATGCCGATCAATCCATATCCACGGAATTTTGCAATCGACCAGCTCTAGAAGATCCTCAACAAAATAGCAAAACAACCATCAATCTCCCCTCTCCTCCTTGGACAACAATTGCTTCTTCCTTAGCTTCAGAGTCACCTTTAAAATTTGGTTGGCTGAGAGCAGGATCTTTTGTAGAGCAAAAAGACCAACAAGTTGTTGTGAAATTTCCTGCTTCTTACCAAGCACAAGTAGAAACTCTTTTCTGGCCGCAAGCTCGCAAAAAAATTCAAGAGCGATTAACTGAACACTTGGGACAAAAAATAGAACTAGTAACTTGCTTTCATGGCGAAGAAGTTGAAGAGGAAATAATCGATGAACCACCTGAGAAAAAAGAATCGGTAGAGAAAAAACCAACAAACAAACATTCTGCAACTCCAGTATTAGCATCCTCTTCCTCTGCACAAGTGAATGATATTCCAGCATTGACTCCTCAAGAATTAGAAAACTTCAAAAACGATCCCCTCATCAAAAAAGCACTAGAAATTTTTGAAGCAGAAATTAGCAGCTATCATGCATTAACTTAAAAAGGGTGGCTTAATAGTCAAATTACTTAGAAATTACAGGAAATTGACTTGATCTTATTTAAAAAATGCAGCGTTCTCATCCCATCACGTTATCGTTTAGATAGCGCTCGGTCTTCGGCCTTGCCTTTTTTAAAAATCTCTGCGTTCTCTCCTGTAATTTCTAAATAATTTGACTATAAAAAGGACTCTCTAAAAGTGCATAAACTTTTTCTTAAAAAAAAGCCAACTATCAAAGTGCTATCCAGTGATAACAGAAGCTTTGAGAATGAAGTTGTAGCTGATGCAATACCAGAAAGAAGGAGCCCAAGACCCTCAGTGTCTTCTCCTACTCGAGGACTCGAGCACCGAAGTAACGCCGCAAGGCGCAGCTAGAACTTTCGTGAAAATGCTCTAGTAGCACGCCCCTTTTAAAGTTCATATACCTTGAACCCATTGAATAAGCCTAGCTAATGCATGATTAAGTGTTGAAATAAAATCACTTGCAAGGTCGTAGAAAAATGAAACGATCATTATCATAATATCCAAGAGAACACATACGAAAGCTTTAACTGTTATCCAAGCACAGCAGAGCAATTGGCCCAAAAAACTAGACCAAGTTTGACTCTCAAAAAGTTTTCTAAAACAATCATAAACCTCTTTTCCTATTTCTCCTAACAGAGTGTAGCAAATAGAGGTTCCAGGAAACCAGCGCTCATACCATGGAGCACTGGGGTCCGTATAACGATACCAAAGATCTTTGTTTTCAGGAGATGAATCAGGAAGGGGTTGCCTTCATGGAAGAGGATAAAGCTTCTCGAGCAGAGAGAGGAGAAAGCGTTTCTATAGTATCAAGTATCACTGCTGCTACTCTGAATCCGGTCTTATTATTCCCCAGTGCTGATTCTGTTGAATCATAATATTGCGCAGGGGTACTAATCAGTAAATCATCAAAGGAATTAGAAGCCCAGGAAGCACCTCGAATGACAGGAATCAGCGTAGAGAGAGAAGAAACATGATCACTTGTCATCCACTCTGCAACATTACCTCCCATATCACAAGTACCATAAGCCCCTTGAGTGTTGCGATAGTAGTCGACTGGTTTGAGAGCCCTATTATTACTGATTAATGAATTAGAGGGATATTCAATATTGACTTTATTCGTCAAATCTTCTTCATCAGTATTAGGTGGCGTGTTGTGTTGAGTTGGGTAAAGCCAATAAGGGGCATTTGTTCCTGATCCAGCATAATAGGCTGCTTTAACCCATTGGCTTTCGGTAGGTAAGAAATAGTGAGCGTTAGGAGCAGAGACGATCATTTCTCTCTCTGAAGCTGATAATCCAAAATCATAAGCACCATGCTCTGTACAAGCTTTTAGGATCTCATTTTTTAAGAAACATGTAGGTCGACCGTTCTCATGCCAGTTACAAAATCTCAAAGCATTGTCGTAGCTCACATAGGTAATCGGAAAAAGAGCTGATTCTTCAAAGGAGAGATAAGAATAAGTTTTGGTATGCTCATCACTGATACGATAAATAGAGGATACTAAAACATCCGTATTCATACGAATATCATAGAGCCCATGAGGATCTTCATAAGAAGCAACTGCATTGAGAAAGTCACACCATTGCTCTACGGTCACTTCATACTTTCCGATTCGGTAGGGAATCATAACCGATCCAAGCTGTGTCTGCTGCTCAGGAACATTATTGGGATCACCAACAGTGACAAATTCTATTTCACCTTCTGATCTTGCTAAAAGAGCTTCCTGATTTTTTGAATTTTTTGTTGAAATAACCTCTGCATAGGTGGCTAAGGAAGTCAAGGTAAATATCAAAATCAGTAAAATTATTTTCATCACAATATTAAAACACTCTCAAAATTTCTGTAGCTAAACATCATCGTCACTATTAACAGTAGCGTGTGATTAAAGATGTTTATTTATAGTCAAACTACTACAATTTCTAAAACTACAGTACTAGAAGTAATTTTTTTGATGTTCTAAACTGCGAAATAATTATTCCTTTATTAAGATTATTTAGAATTTAATTCCAACACTCCAAAATATATTCTGACTTACCATATTAGAGTTTCCTGCAGCAGCATTGTAGAAAAAGGATGTATCCCAGTTTTTAGAAATTGCTGCAGTGACTCCAGCTCCCGTGTAGAGAGTATCTCGCATTGGAGCACTGCTCCAATTTGAAAAACTCGGACTTGTCCCATATCCTAAGGTACTATTGATGGCATAAGGATTTTGTAAAAACTCATGTTGCCAGCTCAGAGAGATTTGGGGAATAAGAAGAAGTTTCTTCGTTGGCTTCCATTCGTAAGAAGCATGACTACCCAAAGAGTAGATCATACTACTTGTGTTCCATCCTGAAACGTTTAAATCAAGCGATTGAGCTCCGGTTTCATTAAAGGAATTAGCACCAAAATATTGATATTGAAGACTAGAGAGCGGACCAAAAACAAAGTTTCCACATTTGATGTCATAACCGGTAGCCAACATGCTATTGAGTTCTCCAGCTCCTGGTGTTCCAGTAGCTGTACGATTAATAGCATTATCACCAATTCCAAAATTAATGTTTCGATGCATCAAATAGTTATTATAAGCTCCTCCCAGGAGGCCATCCATGAAGAAGCCTTTGCCATCTGGTTCTCCATAAGTCCCAAAGAGACCAAAGAGAACACTATTATCTGTAAGAGTACTTCCAACATTATATTTTGAGTAGACACCCTGATATCCTGTGTAGAGACCAGTCACTAGTTTGGGGTTCCACTGATAGCTCAATCCAGTGGTTATTCCACCACTTTGAGCGTTGTAAGTAGGAAGAGTATTAGCACTATTAGCCTGTGCAAAAATACCATTACCATCTAAGAACATACCCCAATGATTATCAGGAGCCAAACGAAGGATATCATTTTTATGATGAGAAGACTGATTATTATTACCTTCATCAAGCATTGTGGTTGTATCAGAAAAGCCATTCATGTTGAAACCCGAAGCTCCAGATAAACGGAGGCCCCAGAGGCGTTGAATCATTTCTTGATTCTGAGCATTCTCAATATTGAAAGCAATGGTTGAGAGTGATTGGTACAATGTTGGCATGATGGCATTGAAAGCTCCTGGATATTGTTCAGGTGTTAAGTAATCAAGGTCTGTAGAAACCACTAGCTCATCTCCACTCTGTGCTGGAATAAAGCTATTAAGAGCTAGTGCGACATTTGTCTGATTACTATTTTGAGCATACTGAGCATAACTAGATGGAGCAAAAACAAGATAAGCCTCAGGATCTCCAATAACTACAAGCCGTGCACGCATATTAGGCTGATTGAGTAATTCTATCTTTGGATTCCCTTTGATTGGTCCCTTTGAAGAAAGAATTTTCATCTTAGATCCAGCAGTTACTTTTTCATCATCACTAACATCAATTTCACCATCCAAATGAGTCATACCATTAACTTGCAAGGCAGTTTTATTTGAACCAGAAACAAGATGAACATGAAGCTTTCCAGAGGATGATTGCGTTAAGTTACCATCTACAATTGATGTTTCAGCCGTATCGGCACCCATCTCTCCTCGATTGTTCAGATCACCACAAAGAATACCATGATGTTCAAATTTTTCACCTTGTTGAACATTATGGCAGGGAGGTTTTTTATCAGAGTTACTAGGATCGATACCAGGAGTCTCTCCTGGATTCACTCCAGGAGTAAAACCTGCTACAACTCCAGGTGTGAAGCCTTCCACTACTCCAGGCGTAAAGCCAGCTACCACCCCAGGATTGATGCCAGGGATCTCTCCTGGATTGACTCCGGGAGTCCCATCAGTCTTGCCAACTTCTCTTCCCTCAGGGTTACCTACAACACGATTATCAGGGTTACCAG
>JAJZSL010000013.1 GCA_021849805.1 bacterium | reverse complement strand
CAGGGATCTCTCCTGGATTGACGCCGGGAGTCCCATCAGTCTTACCAACTTCTCTCCCCTTGGGGTTACCCACAACACGGTTATCAGGGTTGCCAGGGTCGATACCAGGAATCTCTCCTGGATTCACCCCGGGCGTGAAACCTGCTACAACTCCAGGTGTGAAGCCGGGAACTACTCCAGGAATTGTTTTTTTATAAGGAGCTCTATTTGATGTAGCTGTTCGGTGCTTAGCATGAGTGTGAGTTTTTGAAGTTTTACTACTCAGCAATGAAGAATCGGAATCATTCTCGTTAGTTAAACTATGAGAATCATGACTTTTTAGCTCATGAGGAGTTAAGAAAAAAGTGAAGAGAATGAAAAAAAGACCTAAAAGTTTATATTGATACACAGTGCTTGGGGGGTAGTGGGGAATTGTGCTCATTTCTTCTTGTTCTCTGTCAAACAAGAAGCTCTTTGTTCTCACAAAAAGATCTAAAAAAACGGCGTCCCTTCTATACGACCTTTGAGCAGTGTTCAATCTTTTTTTTAAATTATTTTTGTTTTTTTTCAAAAATTTAAAAAATAAGTCTTGCTTTTTTTGAAAAGCTATAAATTGCTCAGTTTCTCTAAAACATCTTCGACACGAATATCGGCAACATTTTTTGATACTGGCTGTAGGACTTCATAAGGCACTCTCCACGGGTGCCATTGAGAAAGATCACTTGTTCCAAAAAAACAGAGTATTGGTTTTTGAAGAGCTGCAGCAACATGCATAGCTCCCCCATCACTGCAAATTATTTGATCAACCAAGGAGAGAGATGCAATGAGCTCTCGTAATTTCTTTGTTGGACAAGGGAAAATATATTTCCCTTTTAATTGCTCAAGAATCCACATTGCTTTTTCGTCATCACCAGGATGCATGCGGTTATTACTATTTCCTGGAGACCAAAAAAGGAAAATTTGATTCTTGCTTTTCTTCATGAGCTCACGCGCTAGAGTTACAAAAAATTCCTTTGGCCAACGCTGTTCTGGTCTTCTAGAACTAATGTGCAAACCAATAGTATGCAGCGAAGGATCCCAGCCTAATTGAAGGAGACGTTTTTGTTGGCGCTCACATTCTTCTTTTTGTGGAAAAATATGCAGTGGGCCAGTAGCTTCTTGAACGCCTAGTAGAGCACCAAGGCGAGCCATTTTCAAAACTTCATGTTCTTCTTGAGTCTCCTTTTCTAAAGGAAGAAGAATACTTGGTTGTTGATGCTCTGAGCGTTTTCGTTCTCGAAATCCAATTGTCTGTTTGCCTCCTAGGCGGCGACCATAGCGCCAACCACCATTAGCTAGAATAACGTAATCGAAACAATACTTTTTAATTTCCTCTACTAGGAGCCATCGCTTCCAAAGTTTGGAAAAAAAATAGTGTATGCTTTTCTCCTCATGTTTTTTCGGAAAAATAAAAACTCGATCGACCTGAGGATTCCCATCTAATACTTCAGCATTATAACTACTAGCAAGCACAGCTAAGAAAGCTCGTGGATACCTCTTGCGAAGACCATCAATGAGTGGCGTTGTGCAGAGGAGATCTCCAATATTATCGCGACGCACAAGAAGAATACTGAGCTCTTTCATAAAAAGCCTTTGATCAAACCAGTATTGCTAATCCCAGTAAAGAGCTCTTTCTTCTCCCAGTCATAGAAGAAAAATCTATTTATGTACCTCTAGTATGACCATAGAGCTCTATTTGCAAGCGTGGAGCGAAGCGGTAATTCTTCTTTAAACAAATTGGAGCAAGCCAATGAGAACGTTCTTGAAGCACTGCTGTTTCAGTTCCCTCAGGCATTAAGAAGACACGATGACACTCTAGAGGTCCAATAGTAGTGAGGATACTCTCGATTTCTTCTAAATCTTCTGCAGAAGTAACTACAAATTTGAGCTGATATTCCATTGACTCTTTCCATACTCGAAGAACATGTGGAGAATAGCGTTGTTGTTCATGGCGGGAAGTCCATACTCCAGCGATCTGTTGCTCCGGTGTTGAGTTGCTCAGCTTGGGGCTAAGAGAAGCAAGGTCACAAATGATTCCATTAGGCAAGAGTGTTCCTGCTGTTTCAATAGTGATATGATATTCTCTGGCTTTTAGCTCTAGAGCAAGTTGTGGCAACTCCTTAGCAAGCATTGGTTCTCCTCCTGTGAGCACAACATGACGACAGTCATAAGCATGAATGCGCTGGAGAATTGTTTCTATGGAAAGTTCTTCCCCCTCTGGCTTCCAAGAGGCATAAGGTGTATCACACCAAACACAACGAAGATTGCAGCCTGAAGTCCTTATAAAAATAGAAGGCACTCCAAGAAGCATCCCCTCTCCTTGTAGCGAGTGAAAAATCTCTGCAATAAACATAGAAAAGAAGTGAAATATTTTTCAAAACAAGCAGAGAACCATCAACCATGATCTGCTCATGAAACTAAACAAAAACCTGAATTTTCCTCTGTTTCATTTGATTAGCAGGAAGAGAGCCTTTTTACTACTTCGAGAATGTTTTCTCTGCTATTAAATGCAGAAATACGAAAATAGCCCTCACCAGCTCTTCCAAAGCCACTTCCAGGAGTGATGACAATACGATAATCATGAAGGAAACGATCAAAAGTTTGCCAACTTGTTTCTCCTTGAGGGCTCTTTACCCAAAGATAAGGAGCATGAACACCTCCATAAACAGTAAGACCAGCCGCTATGACTGCTTCTCGTAGAATAGCTGCATTACCTATATAGTGATCGAGAAGAGCTTGTACTTGAGCTGCTCCTTCTGGTGTATAGATGGCTGCTGCACCGCGCTGAGTAATGTAGCTCACTCCATTGAACTTCGTTGTAAAACGTCGATGCCAGAGAGCATGGAGTGGTTTTTTCTCTCCAGTTGCACTGAGAGCAAGAAGTTCTTTTGGAATGATTGTAAAAGCACAGCGAACTCCCGTAAAACCTGCTTTTTTGGAGAAGCTCCGAAACTCAATGGCACATTGGCGTGCTCCTGGAATTTCATAAATAGAGTGAGGCAATGTCTTATCCTGTATATAGGCCTCATACGCTGCATCAAAAAGAAGAAGTGCTTGGTGCTCCCTAGCATACTGAACCCATGCTCGAAGGGCTTGGTGAGAGGCAACAGCTCCAGTTGGATTATTTGGATAACAGAGGTAGATGAGATCAACTCTTCTCTGAGGCAGAGAGGGAATGAAATGATTTTCTGGTGTACATTCAAGATAAACGATTCCTTCGTAGGAACCATCCTCTCTTGCGTTTCCAGTATGTCCAGCCATGACATTAGTATCTACATAGACCGGATAGACCGGATCCATCAGAGCAACTGAGGGATGAGCCCCCAAAATATCAAGAATGTTTCCTCCATCGCATTTGGACCCATCAGAAATAAAAATTTCATCTTCAGCAATCGGAATCCCTCGGGCAGCATATTCACTTTGTTGAATCGCTCTTCTCAAAAAGTCATAACCTTGCTCAGGCCCATAACCACGAAAAGTTGATCGGCTGCCCATTTCATCGACAGCCACATGCATCGCCTCACGTACTGCTAGAGGGAGAGGTTCGGTTACATCTCCTATTCCACAACGAATTAAATGATCAGCTTGACTTGGATTTGTAGTAATAAACTCTTGAACACGGCGGGCGATTTCAGGGAAAAGGTAGCCTGCCTTAAGTTTGAGATAATTTGAATTCAGAGAAAACATTTTGCTTCTCTAAGCATGGAAACGACTCACTAGGATTGAATCATTCAGCTGTTGCACTACTTTTCTAATCCTTGTAAAAAATGAAAACTAAGACTTCTCTCTCCAGTAGAAAAAAGTTAAAGAGCAGCTCTGAAATGAGATTCTGCTTTTTCCCAGTTGACCAAATTCCACCAAGCTTTTAGGTAATCAGCGCGACGGTTTTGGTAGTTGAGGTAGTAGGCATGTTCCCAAATATCATTGCCAATAATTGGCACTAGACCATCCATGCGTGGTGAGTCTTGATTAGGAGTCGACAAGATTTCAAGAGACCCCTTTTTATTTTTTACAAGCCATACCCAGCCACTTCCAAAGCGAGCAAGACCTGCTGCTTCGAACTTTGCTTTAAATTCTTCAAAGCCCCCAAAGGCACTTCCTAATTCTTGAGCGAGTGTTCCAAGAGGAACTGAAGAGCCTCCTGGAGTCATCAATTCCCAGTAGAAACTGTGATTAGAATGTCCACCTCCATTGTTTCGAACGGCAGTCCGAATCGCCTCAGGGAGGAGATCCAAATGAGCAATGAGCTCATCAACTGGCTTTTGAGGTAACTCGGGATAATGACTAAGAGCTGTATTGAGATTGGTGACGTAGGCAGCATGATGCTTGCCATGATGAATTTCCATTGTTTTTGTATCAATGAAAGGCTCGAGAGCACTAAAAGAGTAAGAAAGTGTTGGTAGTGTGTAAGACATAGTATGAGAGAATCGTGAACGTTGAAAAAACATGCAGCATAGCGGTGAAAAGAATAGTGGTAAAGAGTATTTGTGCTCGTGATCGTTCTATCTCTACTCTTCGGTTATTTGATGTTTTTTTCACTTTTTCTCAACAATAAAACTTTTAGCAAGAAGAAGTAGAAGCATTCGTTGTACACAGGCACTCAGAATACCCCCCTCTTCTTGTTGCAAATACTGCGCTGAAGAATGAAGTTCTCATTATTGTGCTTGATCCAGAAGGTCATTTTTCGCTGAAGAAAATAATTTATTGTCTTTGCATTTGACCAATGCTCTATTTTGTACTTTCCTAGAGAGCTTCTTTGCGGCCGTAGCTCAATTGGATAGAGCATCTGACTACGGATCAGAAGGTTCGGGGTTCAAATCCCTGCGGCCGCACCAAATCTACTTTACAAAGCCATTGTTACTCTTGAGATTCTCTAGCGGAGTTTCATAAAAGGAGAATAAGGAGGCGAGTAAGCATTGTTGATTTCTTCAAAAATGATCGTTTAATACTCCATTTTTAGAAATGGTGATCCATGTTAGAAAGCTCATTTCCCATTGATAAGAACAACATGTCTCACTACAGCGCATTTCCCTCTCCACTAGAGCTTGCAGCATCATTACGACAAAAGAGAGGATTTGTTTGGCTTGATTCTCTAGCTCCTCAAAAAACATCGCAAACTTTAGCAAAAACAGTAACACCACGTCAGCAAGGACTCTCTATTCTTGCTGTAGAACCTGATCTTCTCATCGAAGGAAAATCAAAGGATTGGCATCTTCTTGAAGAAGAGTTGGAGCGTAGAAGAGCAACTGAAGTCCATTCAGGCTTTTCATCGAAGTTCCAGAGTCATCATAGAAAAAAAACCAATGCTACAGTAGCATCTTCTCAGAGCTTCCTACATCTTCCAGAGGAAAACTCTGGGGCTGCTATCGGTTATGTTCGTTTTGATGGTTCTTTCTGTTTTGGATTTTATGAAAAAACATATCGTCACTATTCCAGGGCTACTATTTCTCAGTGGTTAACACCATTGCCAATCATTCTGCCTTGGAAGGAAAAGGAAAATGCCTTGGAGCCACTATCCTTTCAATCCAACCTCACTGCTGAAGAATATTGCCAGAAAGTTTGCTCTGTTCAGCAGGAAATTATTGCGGGCAATATCTATCAAGCATGTCTTGCACATTGTTTTAAGGCTCCCTTTGAGGAGGATCCGTGGTTGCTTTACTTAAAACTTCGTAAAAACAATCCTGCTCCTTTTGCAGCTTATCTAGATCTTGGCCAAGAAAAAATTCTCTCTAGTTCACCAGAGTGTTTTTTAAAAATCGAAGGTCGTCAAATTAGTACTTATCCTATCAAAGGAACACGTCCTCGTGGAAACACAAGAACAGAAGATGATCGTCAACGATTCGAATTAGAGAACTCTGAAAAAGAAAAAGCTGAGCTCATGATGATTACTGATCTTGAGCGTAACGATCTGAGTAAAGTTACTGAGTATGGAAGTGTTATCACTCCCCAATTACTCACGTTAAAATCTTACCCCCATGTCTTCCACCTTGTTTCCAAAATCCAAGGAAAGCTTTGTCCCTCAGTAACAGCTGCTCAAGCATTAATGGCCTGTTTTCCAGGAGGATCTATTTCAGGAGCTCCTAAAAAGAAAGCTATTGAAATTATTCAACGCTTAGAAGCGCTGGACCGTGGCATTTTTAGTGGAGCAATCGGTTATTTTGGCTTTAATGGAACAAGTCAATTCAATATTGCTATTAGAACTATGGTGCTTGATCAGAATATTGTTAGTCTCCACGTAGGAGCCGGCATTACTAGTGATTCAATTCCAGAAGAAGAATGGAAGGAAACGTTGCATAAAGCAGCAGGAATCCTAACATAAAAATCTTTTTGAGAGTTCTTGGAGAAACTGCTTTTTGATCAACGATCACTCTTTTCCAAAATCAAATTTGAGGACCTTTTCTCTAATGTCCTTAGTGAGCACTTTTTCAAAAAGCAGAGATATCTTTTTTAGTTTTTTTACCAACTTCACACAGTGTTATTCCTGCGAACGCAGAAATCCAGAAGGCTTTCTGGATGAACATTGGAAACTCTTTTAGAAAAAACTTCAAAAAGATGACGGCAATGAAGATGGAATGATGTTTCTAGACGAGCACCCTTCTATGGATCATTTTTATTTTAGACAGTAATAATAAATTATCTTCTAAAGTGAGCAATAGAGAGGAAGATTATCTTCTATTCCATTAAAAAGAGAGTGCTAGAAGCACGGATTTTTTCTTTAGAGCAAACACTTAAAATCGAAATACTCTTGAGAATAAGTCAAATTACTTAGAAATTACAGGAAAGAGTGCAGCGATTTTTAAAAAAGGCAAAGACGAAGACCGAGCGCTATCTAAAAGATAACGTGATGGGATGAGAACGCTGCATTTTTTAAATAAGATCAAGTCCATTTCCTGTAATTTCTAAGTAATTTGACGATAATAGAAGACTCTAAAAATGCAGCTCTGAAAAGAAGAAGAAGCTCATGGAGCCTCTTGCAAGAGAATGGATAATAGCACTAAAGTAACAACGTAAAGCTAGATCATTAAGGTTAGATCATTTGATTAAAATTATAGCTTGTCGTAAGCTTTATCTTAGCACTCAAAAGTTTCAACAACTAAAACCTCTGTTCTCTAACTCCTCATTCTTTCTACTATATCGGCTGCCATCTTTTTAAAAAGCCCTCCTGGAAGTCAACAATAACCTAGTTAAAGTCACGACGGGGTCGACGACGATCATCAGAACGTCCGCCACCATAACCACCGCTATTGGAGCGAGGAGCACGCTCTTCCATGGGACGAGCTTCATTAATTGTCAAACGACGACCATTAACTTCTTTACCATTAAGTCCATGAATAGCGGCCTCACCTTCTGATTGACTGCTCATGGTAACAAATCCAAAACCACGAGAACGACGGGTTGTTTTGTCAAGGAGAACAAAAGAATCAGTAACGGTACCAAAGGGAGCAAAAATCTCTTTGAGATCTGCATCCGTAACAGAAAAGGCCAAATTGCCTACATATAATTTCATACTAATGAGTTTTAATTGATTGCCTGTAATGATGGTAGCTAATTTTGGAATGACTCAACTTCTCTAAAAAGGAGGAGTAGAACTGTCGCTCCGTACTGGAAGGAACATTCATACCTTAACGCTATCACTTTTATATACTATTTTGGCTAACATTAAGAATTTACACAACAACTTCTTTGCACCTCAAAGAGAACTTATCATTGGAAAAATCTTAATATTAAACAAAAGAGCACATGAAGGTATGATTGGGTTCAACAACTTTAGCAATAGAAATTTTTTCTTTTTTCCTGAATCTTTTTTTATTGACAAAGGGCGAAATTATTAAAAGCACTTCTTTTGCTCAACTCTTCTTCAAGAGGAAGAAGATAAGGAAATGAGTCATGACAGTTGAGATAACAAGAGTTTTCTAGATTCGCTCCTTGAGCAAATTCATTTTTCTTTCAAGTCAATACTACTCTCTTTTGTAAGATCTATTGTTACGAAATTTTTTACTTGACTCCTCAGGGCAATCTTTAGCAGAAGAATCAGTATAATTTTTGATCTTTTCAACTTCATTAAGTTAGATTGATATGAATCATGAAGTGCATTCTCAAAAAACAAAACTTATGTTCCACCAATCTTTTTCTTTCTTTTTTTTAAAAAAATTTTCCTTAGAAAGCTTTTTTCTTACCATCATGCCTGTAGCTATTACCTCTTTTTCTCTGCTCTTCTTTAGTGGATGTGCCAATCATGATATCTCTTCGAAAATGCCTGAACAGGCTCCTAGTAAATTCGGCTATGGAGGAACGAATGAAGATGATGCTTTTGTCACGACAGAGCAAACAATCACAAACTCCATATCAGCAGCAACCACTCCAACTAATCAACCTACTGAAACACCACCTGCGAACCCATTTCTTTCACCTAATGCAGAATCTACTAATGTCATCACTCATGATTTGCCTTATGGAATTCCTGTGCCTGGAAAATCTGGTTTTGTTACTAGTCCTCACTCGCCCAATGCTGGCTATGTCGACGTACGAGGCTTTCCACCAGGAACAGAAGTGAAGGATCCCTATTCAGGTAAAGTTTTCCTAGTTCCCTAATGTTCTTCCTTCTTGAGCTTAGGGTTATTTTTTTCTTCATCTGATTTCTAATTATTGAGCATTCGATATCATGGAGCTCTTCGAGCAGTATAAAAAATCTACCTTGAGGCAAGAACATCTTGTTATTACCATTGATGGGCCCGCCGCTTCAGGAAAAAGCAGCGTTGCACGCTTGTTGACTCAAAAACTAAATCAGTCCCCTCTACCTTGGCGCGTGTTTGATAAAGAGGAAAATTTTTCTAACTCCTTAACACGTCAAGCTCTTTTTCTCTTTGTTAGCTCTGGCTATTACTACCGAACATTAGCTTGGGGAGTTCTTCAAAAAAGACTCATACCTGCTGAAGAAAGCAAGATTGCTTCTTGGCTTTGTAGACTTGATTTTCAAACAGCTATCTTTGGAGAAGAAGCATACCCTCTGCTCGAAGAGATAGATCCACGCGAGTATCTTTTTCAGTCTTCTATTAATGCTCTTGTTTCCTCCCTAGCAACTTTACCTGAAATTAGAAAATTTGTTTTAACTAAGTTAAGAAGCCTAGCTCTCGATCATCATTTAGTCATGGAAGGACGTGATATTGGCTCTGTTGTTTTTCCAAATGCTCCCTTCAAATTTTATTTAAATGCTTCTTTAGAAGAGAGAGTTCGTCGACGCCGAAAAGAGGGTGAAATTGATACGATTGAAGAGAGGGATCAAAAAGATTCTTCACGGACCTTAGCTCCATTAATGATTCCAGAAGGAGCTATGCTTATTGATACAACAAATCTAACGGTGGAGGAAACTGCTGAAAAAATGCTAGCGCATCTTTTGCCAACATTAACCGCAATGTTTCATACTGAACTCATGGAGCTTTGTGATATTACTGGGATCCGTGACCAATAACCAGAAGAAGGCTCCATGAATTTTGTCTATTATTTTTTTTATACGCTCTCGAAGATTCTTGCTCATGCTTTTTTTGATTTTCGTGTAATTCATCCTCAACGAATGATTGAAAGTGGACCGCTCATTCTAGCAGCCAACCATCAGAGTTACTTTGATCCTCCCTTAGCTGGCATTTGCTCTCAGAGAGCTATTTTTTTCCTTGCTAGAAGGACACTGTACTCTGTTCCCATTCTTAGAAAATTGCTTCCTTATTTTCAGATTATTCCCGTTGATCGTGATGGAAATGACCGTCATGCTCTCAAAAATATTATCCAGCGTCTTGAGCAAGGCCATGGAGTGCTTCTATTCCCGGAGGGAACACGCTCTCCTGATGGGAATATTCAGTCGGCTCAATCTGGCATAGGACTCATCATTGCTAAAACAAAAGCACCAGTCCTCCCACTTCGTCTTTTTGGAGTCCATGAAGCTTTCCCTCGCAATGCCAAAACAATCAATTTCCATCCCATTCGTGTTGTTCTTGGAGAGCCTATTTACTTTAGCGAAGCCGAGTTGATAGCTCCAGAGGGGAACAATCGCCTCCTCTACCAGCAACTTACTAATCGTGTTATGAGTGCTAT
This sequence comes from bacterium, assembly GCA_021849805.1. Lineage (GTDB taxonomy): Bacteria > Verrucomicrobiota > Verrucomicrobiia > Chthoniobacterales > UBA6821 > CAIWMF01. Next base: position 26,909 of record JAJZSL010000013.1, on the reverse strand, counting down.
TGCTGCACTGAAACTTCCAGAAAAAGAAATTGAAACTTATGAAAACTCTCAAAAAATCTAGTCATGCTTTAACAACTCCATTTTCATCATGAGCCAACCAGCTATTATTATTCGTGATTTAGTAAAAAATTTTGGCGAGCGTCGTGCTTTAGACGGCCTCCATCTTCAAATTCAACCTGGAGAGATTTTCTCCATTCTTGGTCCTAATGGAGGAGGAAAGAGTACTCTATTTCGGATTTTGAGCACACTCCTTGAGCCAGACGCAGGTTCAGCTGAAATTTTAGGTTACCATGTTCTAGAAGATTCAGCAGCAGTTCGTGCACGCCTTGGAGTTGTTTTTCAATCCCCCAGCCTTGATCCTAAATTAAGTGTGGAGGAGAATCTTCGCTGTGGTGGAGCTCTTTATGGACTCCGAGGAAAAGAACTTAGATTACGTATTAGAGCTGCTGCTGCTGCACTAGAGCTCACAGAACGCCTCAGTGATTTGGTTGAACATCTCTCAGGTGGTCTTCAACGCCGTGCTGAAATTGCAAAATGTCTTCTCACCTCTCCAGAAATCTTCATTTTAGATGAACCCTCCACTGGCCTTGATCCTGCAGCACGTCTTGATCTTTGGGCAACTTTGGAGAAACTACGCCAAGAAAAAAAGGTTACCATTCTCTATACTACTCACCTCATGGAGGAAGCAGCACGTGCGGATCGTGTTGCTATCATTAGTGCTGGCAAATTAGTAGCACTAGGCACTCCAGCAGAACTAACTTCTTCCCTACGTGGTGATGTCTTGAGCCTCTCTACAGCTAGCGGAGCCGATCAACTAGCAAAAAAATTGAGTGAGCAATATGGAATTCCTGCCTTTGTCATTGAAGGAGAAATTCGAATAGAACATGACCAAGCCTATACATTAGCAGCACGGATTGCTGCTGATTTCCCCAACACCATCACTGGTCTTCGCATTGCAAGTCCGACTTTAGAGGATGTCTTTGTTGCTCGTACAGGTTCACTTTTTGGAGAAGAAAAACTGGAACCACAACCTCTTCAAAAAAAATAACACTCACCATTCATGAAAAAATGTACCACCCTTCTTTGGACTCCACTGCTTGCTCTTTGGTGGAGAGATATCATTCGCTTTTTGCGCCAGCGCAATCGTATTATTGGAGCTCTAGCGACTCCCTTAGTCTTTTGGCTCTTAGTTGGCTCAGGCTTTGGTCCTTCTTTTTATCAGAAAGGGAGTGCTGCTACAGAGAGCTATCTTGTCTATTTTTTCCCAGGAATTCTTCTCCTCATTATGCTTTTTACGGCTATTTTCTCAACAATCTCCGTGATTGAAGATCGCCGAGAAGGTTTTCTCCAAGGAGCTCTGGTAGCTCCACTCTCTCCTGTTGTGATCCCACTTTCCAAATTTTTAGGGGGCACAACACTTGCTCTACTGCAAGCCCTTTTCTTCTGCTTGCTTGCTCCCTTAGCTGGTATCCATCTTGGGGCAGTTCAACTACTGCTCCTTCTTCCAGCCTTGCTATTAGCAGGTTTTAGCATGACGGGGCTTGGCTTTTTAGTTGCCTGGCCTATGGATTCGACACAAGGCTTCCATGCTATCATGAATATTTTTCTCATGCCACTTTGGATGATGTCAGGAGCACTCTTTCCGATGCCAGAGGGAAGTGGATGGCTCTATCTTGTAGGACGTTTCAATCCAGTGAGCTACTGCGTGAGTGCTATTCGTGACGCGCTGATGATGGGAAGAGCGGCAACCTCTCTTACCGATTATTATATTTCCCTCCTCATTACAGCCCTCTTTGGAGCAGCAACGCTGGCCATGAGCTTCTACTTAGTTGCCCACCCTAAAAAAAAATAAACAAATATTAGGATGAAAGTTTGCTCTTCTTATTTTTTACTTCTCCATCGCACTAATTTCCAATTTCAATAACAAAAATTTTATGGCCAAGAAAAAGACGATTCACTCAAAACCATTAACTTCCAATACTGAGGGCCTCACACTCTTGGGTGCTGGATCGCTACCACACGTTCAGTCTCCTTCAGCGGCTATCCTAGAAACCTTTCCCAATCCTGCACCAAGAGAACGTTTGGAAATCTGTTTTAGTACCGATGAATTTACATCCATGTGTCCTATCACTGGGCAACCTGATTTTGCAACAATTACTATTCGCTATATCCCTAAGGAACGTTGTATTGAAAGCAAAGCATTGAAGCTTTATCTTCGATCTTTTCGCAATCAAGGCGTCTTTGCTGAGGGAATCATCAGCCGTATGCTTGATGACCTCGTAGAGATACTTGCACCACATAGTCTGACTGTTACTGGAGAATTCACTCCACGTGGTGGAATAGGACTCCATGTAGAAGCCTCCTATCCAAAAAGAAAGTAGCTCAAATCATAGCTTCGCCATCTGCTTCTCAAGTTGATCCTACTTCGATTCAACTTCTAGAGACATTTGATCATCCAGCACCAAACTTTCTCTTCACGAATTTCCTGAAAGGAGCATCAAATAAGTTATGAGAATTCCAGTTAATTCTATCAATGGTTGGCACCCTATGAGTCTTGGATTATCAAGTGATCCAATGTTTCGTTGTGATGAAGAAACATCCCTATCCTCAACAGGAGAAGCAACTGAAGTAGAACTTTCTAAAAAATTGATTGTTCTTCTTAGCGGTGGTCTTGATTCAACAACATTACTCTACTTCCTACATGCTCATCATCAGGTAGTTGGTTCTTTGAGCTTTGATTATGGATCCAAACATAACCATCGTGAACTCCCAATGGCAGCCTATCATTGTGAGCGTCTTGGCCTTGAGCATACGGTCATTTCTATGAATTTTATCAATGATTATTTTCAATCTGATCTTCTGCAATCGGGAGGGGCTATTCCTGAAGGACATTATGCGGCTCAGAACATGAAGCAGACTGTTGTTCCTGCGCGCAATGCCATCATGCTCTCCATTGCTGCTGGCTTTGCTCAGAGTCAAGGTGCAGAGGCTATTGCTTATGGCGCTCATACTGGCGATCATGCAATTTATCGCGATTGCCGAGAAGAATTTCTACGGCCAATGGCCGAGGCTCTCCGTGAAGGAACCGAAAGTGCTATCGAGCTACTGCGTCCTTTTGTCACGATGGATAAAGCTGCGATTGTCAAGCAGGGCAGTGCTCTTGGAGTCGATTACGCCCAGACCTGGTCTTGTTACAAAGGAGAGCTTCTTCATTGTGGCCGCTGTGGAACTTGTGTAGAGCGCAAAGAGGCTTTTCTACTCGCTGGAGTTGCTGATCCGACGAGCTATCAGAAATGATCTCATCACTTTCAGTGATTTTATTGACAAAGTCTTTAAAAGGGTACGTTGAACACAAAGATATTTTCTTTGATATCCAGGCCACAGGGCTTATCCCAAGATAAGCAAAAGAATAGCGCTACGATTTTTTGATATGTTTTTTACTAAAAAACTCTCCAATCAAATTGTAGTCGAAGTCAACAAAAAGTATTGAGGATGAATGCTAAGGAAAAATTTCAAAAGAAACTATTGAACTCTATTAATCAAGGTAGAAGTGGTATAGCAAGTACCGTCACTACCAAGAGCTAAGAGAAGATCCTCTCCTTCGGTTTTATAACCAAAACCATTGTCATTTTTGATAAAGTTACCACTACTATCTCTTTGAAGAGAAACTCCACCATGAGCAATTCCAAGGAAGGGTTGAGGTAGATCTTCAATCATAAAATAACGATAAAAAATAAGATTTGCTGGTAGTGGAGTTGATGGAGAGAGAAAAGAAACAGGCTTTCCTGTCTTTTTGTCACTACCAAAGCCAACAAAAATATATGGTGAAGCAAAAAAATCAGTAACATCGAATAAGGCCTCTAGCTCATGAAACTGACTCGTTGTTTTGAAAGAAGAGACTGCCTTTGCTAGATCACCTAGATTATTACAGGGAGAGGAGAAGACGTGATCTTTATTAGTATTAACATCATCAGTGAGAAAAGCTTCGTTATGAGCCTCCTTACCAGTATTCTCATCAGCATTGATATGATGAATCAGTGCTTGTGAATTATAACCACCAGTAGGGAAACTTGAGGTTAAGAAAATACTCGGTGAAGTCAACCAAGTCTCTCCATCCTTAGAATAGGTAGTAGTACCAACCACAGTCGCACAATCATGAGTCAACAGAAGACCAGAGAAGTAATCAGCAGGGTCAGTTATGAGAACAAAGGAAAAATCAGGCTGTTGGGGTGTTCCTCCGGTTGGCACATAAACGACTTTCTTAGCAGCATGAGAAGGAGCTTGCGTTTGTTTCCAAATAATTCCATTTTTTTGATCAAGAGAAATTTTAGAAGTCGTTATTGCAATCGCTCCATCTCGTCCAGTAGCAACGCCGATACCATTAAAAACGTCCTTCCCACTAGCATCTGTCGATCTCACGTAAGAAAATGCCACGCTATCATAGTGAGCACTACCATCGATGATTTCTGACTGAGACCAGGTTCTGCCTTCATCGTAAGAAGTAGCAACAAGAGAGTGGCCTGTTTTCTTATCAACTCCAAAAGCAAAGATTTTGTCAAAGACGGTTGCTTTCAGAGCATTGACTTCTCCTTCTACAAAGTCACCTGTTTTCTGCCATCCATCTTCGAGATGAAGATGGTCAAGACGATAGAAGTGCGATATCCCTCCAGCTTCCTCAGCAGCCACGGCAATAAAATCACCATTGCTTTGGGCAGAGACAACAAAGTAAGGATGAGCTGGCAGTTGGTGTTCTTTTTTCACAATATTCAGTGGCTTCCAAGCAGCGTAGCAAAAACCATCAGGCTTCAATTCAATAGCAAGGGAAGAAACTGGAAATTTTAACCAACCTAAAATTAAAATAACGAGGAAGAGTAACGAAGATTTTTTTAGTATATGAAATTATTTTAAGAAGCTATTATAGCCTCCAGCGTGATTATTGCTAGAAAATTTGATCTCAAAGTCAGTAAAGTCATCTCAAATAGGAGTTGATTCAAGAAGCTAAACCAGATCCTAAGAAAAGGCGCATGCTTAAAGAAAGCTCTTTTTAGTCTTTATCCTGATTTCATCTTCTTCATCGAAAGGAGAGCCAAAGTATTTTTGAGGCCTTGCTTTGCTTCCCAGGCATGAGGGTCTTGAGTGAGGATCGCTTGATATGCTTCAATAGCACGCTCTAAATTCCAAGCTTGACCATACTCATCTGGCAGAAGTGCTACTCTTGCAATTTGAAAATGAAGTTTCTTCTTCTGCGGATATTCTAAGAGCGCTGCTTCTAGTGCAAAGAGTGCTAGAGAAGGAGATGGAGGAGAAGAAGCAGCTGCTATTCTCCCCATCCACTCATTGAGACAAGGATCTCCGGGAGCTTTTGAGAGAAAATCCTCCAGAACCATGAGTGCTGCTGCAGGACGTTGCTGCCCAAGTAGCAGAAGCACCTTGATTTTTACGAGTTGTCGTTGGAGCAAGAGTTTTATTTTTCTAAAAAAAGAAACCTCTTTGCTCCCTGTCACGATTCGTGCTACGCGACGTGCTAGCACTCTGGCTTCCAGAAAGTCAGGGGCAGAACGGAGCAGAGCATGAGAGAAGAAAAGAGCATCTTCATAGCATTTCTCCTTCTCGGCTTCTTCTGCTCTATGCCAGAGATGCTGCTGAGCTGAAGTGAGTTCTTGAAGAATCATGAGTGAAGAAAAAAGGCTCTCTAAAACAAAAAAATTTTCTCGTGGAGCAAAGAGAAAAAATCCTCCAGCATCTTGCCTATGGAATTATTCGATTGCAACCTTCCTCCTCTTAAAAAAATATGTAGCGGAAAAGTACGTGAGGTTTTTGATTTAGCTTCGCTTGGGCTCGATGAACAACTTCTTCTTGTAACCACTGATCGCTTGTCTGCTTTTGACTGCATTTTACCCAATACGATTCCTCAGAAAGGATTTGTCTTAACGCAGCTCTCCAAATTTTGGTTTCAAAAGTTCTCTAACCTCCCCCATCATCTTCTTGAAACAGAAGTCGAATATTATCCTAAAGCTCTAGAGCCTTATAAAGAGCAACTGCGAGGGAGATCCATGATTGTCAAAAAAACAAAGCCGCTCCCTCTCGAGTGTATTGTTCGTGGTTATCTTGCAGGTTCAGGATGGAGGGAGTATCAAGAAAAAGGGATGCTTGCCGGCGTTCCTCTTCCTACGGGATTGCTAGAAGCAGAGCGTTTAGAGAGACCTCACTTCACTCCTAGCACCAAAGCTAAGGATGGACATGATGAATCGATCACTTGGCAGGAATGTCAAGAGCTAGTTGGGGAAAAAGTCGCAGAAAAAGTTCGTTCCCTGAGTTTGGAGCTCTATCAAGCAGGAGCTCATATAGCTGCTCAGAGAGGTATGATCATTGCTGATACAAAATTTGAGTTCGGTTTTCTTGGAGAAGAAATCATCCTTATTGATGAATGCATGACACCAGACTCTTCTCGTTTTTGGTCTGCTGCTAGCTATCGTATTGGAGAAAATCCACCTAGCTTCGATAAACAATTTGTTCGTGACTATCTTCAATCATGTGGATGGAACAAACTCCCACCTGCTCCAGTACTTCCAGAGGAAATCATCCTCAAAACAGCAGAAAAATATCAAGAAGCCTTGGAACGCTTCAGCAAAAATTAAGAGTTCTTCTTTTGTGAATTCTTCGCTGGAAGCATTTCTTCTCTATTTAGCAACAGAGAGAGGACTCTCCACAAACTATCAACTTTCAACACGAGCTTCGCTAGAAGGTTTTCTCTCCTGGATGCATCAGAAAAGAGAAAAGCGAGAACTTCATTCTATTACGGAAGAAGATCTCCACAGTTTTTTGAAACATGAACAACAACGTGGACTCGCTCCTGCTTCCCTGAAATTAGAATCGGTAGCTTTACGTCTTTTTTTCCGTTTCCTTTTTATAAGAAAAATCATTAAGAGTGATCCTGCTCAGAAGCTACCACTTCCCAAGCTTCCTCATACGCTCCCTCAGCCTCTTACCCATCAAGAAATAGAACAATTGCTTCAAGCACCAAGCGGTACTAATCCTCTAACTATCCGTGATCGAGCTATTCTAGAACTTCTCTACGCTTGTGGACTTCGCATCACTGAACTTTGTAATGTGCGTTTAGAGCATATCGATTTAGAAGAAAAAATAATCCGTGTGACTGGTAAAGGTAATAAAACGCGCCTCATTCCTATCGGTCAAAATGCTATTGAAGCAGTGAAGGCGTATCTCTCTCTTTCTCGTCCTCAGCTTATTAAGCCTAGATCAGGAGCAGCTCTTTTTCTCTCTGTCCGTGGACATCCACTCACTCCTGCTCGTCTTTGGCAGCTTGTCCTTCACTATGCTAGAGAAGCAGGCCTCTCAAGAGCTATTCATCCTCATCAACTACGACACTCTTTTGCTACTCACCTACTTGCTGGAGGAGCAGATCTACGTATTATTCAAGAAATGTTAGGCCACGCTAGTATGACTACTACTCAAATTTATACTCAAGTGGATACAAGCCAATTGAGAGCTGTCCATCAGAAATTTCATCCACGTGGATAAGTTGAGATCACTCAAAAAGTAAAGCAATCACCAACGGACTCATGCTTATCAAAAATAAAGCTCTTCTTTTAGGTATTCTCAATGTCACTCCTGACTCTTTTTCGGATGGTGGATTGTTTTTAAAGAAAGAATCAGCTCTAGAACGTGGCTTGAAGCTTCTTGAGGAAGGAGCAGATATTTTAGACATTGGAGGAGAGTCCACACGGCCTGGAGCTACTCCTATTTCAGCAGAAGAAGAGTTAGAACGTGTGATTCCTGTTATTGAAGAACTTCATCAAAGAACAAGTGCTCCTATTTCCATTGATACTTCTAAGGCGGCAGTTGCTCAAGCCGCTCTAGAAGCTGGGGCAACTATGATTAATGATGTAAGCGCTCTGCGTGATCCAGCCATGAGTAAAGTTGCTGCTTCGAGTGGAGCCACAATTATTTTGATGCATTGCCAAGGAACGCCTCGGACTATGCAAGAGAATCCTACCTACCCTCATAACGATGTTGTAGAGAGTGTCTACTCATTTCTCTTGCAAGCAAGAGAGAAGGCACTCCAAGCAGGCATTAAGAAAGAGTCTATTATCTTAGATCCTGGTATTGGATTTGGAAAAACCGTGGAACACAACATTGCTTTGATCAGAGCAATTCCAAGACTCACGGAGCTTGAATCTCCCCTCCTTCTTGGTCACTCAAGGAAATCATTGTTAGACTATTTTCTACCTCATCCTTCTCTTGATCATAGTCCAGAGAAGCCCTCCAGACTAATTCCTAGCGTTGCTCTGACTTGTTTTGCTCGTTATCATGGAGTGATGCTTTTTCGTGTTCATGACCCTCGTTTTCATCGTGAAGCTCTAGAGACCCTTGAAATCTTACTTTCATGATTTTCTTAAAAAATACCATTCTCAAGATTGCCACTTTTTTAGCCAACCACTGGACCTCAGGTCTTGAAATTCTTATTTTGGCAACACTGATCTACTATAGCTATCTCTCCTTAAAGCGTATTCCAGGAGCTCGAATTTTGATTTGGGCTATACTGACGTTTTTTACGCTCACCTTTATTTCCCAAGAATTGAATTTAGTTGTTCTCAATTGGCTCCTAAAAAGCATCTCTGCATTTTTGATTATTGCTCTGATGATTATTTTTCAACCAGAGTTGCGCCGTGCTCTCAATGAACTTGGCATCCATCGCTTTTTTACTTCAGCCCTCCAGCATCGTGAAACAGTAGAAGAATTAACTGATCTTGTCTTTGAGCTTTCCAGTAAAGGATTTGGAGGCCTGATTGCTATTGAAGGAGACATGGACCTGAAAACTGTTGTTGAAACAGGCGTTAAACTTGATGCTCTTTTTTCCAAGGAACTGATTCTCACTCTATTTCATCCCAAAACGTTGCTTCATGATGGAGGAGTAATCATTAGTAATAGTCGCATTGTGGGAGCTAGTTGTATTTTTCCACTTTCTCAACGTGATGATTTAGATCGTACCATAGGACTGCGTCATCGTGCTGGATTGGGTCTTAGTGAAGAATTTGATACAATCGTTCTCGTTGTTTCAGAGGAAACAGGCTATGTTTCGCTCTGTTATCGCGGATCTCTAGAGCGCCATTTAAATGAGCAGCAATTTCGAGAACGCCTCAGTCAACTTATTATTCCTGAAAATGCAGCACCCACTCCTTCATCATTGGAAAGAAAAACTATGCTCCCTATTGCTGGGAATAGCCCTTTGGTACCTGATCTCACAAAACATCGCGCAGACTCAAAAACCCTTGATAGGAAAATATAGTGAATCTCGCTTGGAACATAAACACTAGAAATTCTTAAGAAACGTTCCCTGATGCAACGACAACCTCAACAACAGAACAAAGTACGAAGCCATTACCAAGAAGAAAGAAGCCTCCTTTCCGCAAAACGACTCTTTGGCACTGACGGTATTCGTGGTATTGCTAATGAAGAGCCCATGACTCCTGAGCTGGCTTTTCGATTAGGACGTGCACTTGCCTACTACGTTAAGAACAAAGAAAAGAGAGAACATGTTCGCTTTCTTCTTGGAAGAGACACACGCTGCTCTGGTCCTATGCTAGAGGCAGCGCTAGCTGCTGGTCTTTACTCCATGGGAGCTGATGCACTTTTTGCAGGAATCATCCCAACTCCTGCTCTCGCTTTTCTCATTGGAGAATTAGGAGCAGAAGGAGGTGTCGTTATTTCAGCCTCTCACAACCATGCCGATGACAATGGGCTCAAAGTTTTTTCTTATGATGGTCACAAGCTCAACGAGAAAGAAGAAGAAGTCATTGAAGAACTCATCCTTACCTCTACCATTGATTCGCTACGGCCTCGAGGAGCTCTGCTTGGCAGAGGCATGCTAGTGGCTGATGCGCTCGAGCGCTACATAATATCAGTAACTAAAATTACTCCTTCACTCTCTCTAGAAGGAATACACATTGCTCTTGACTGTGCCAATGGAGCTGCCTATCAGTCGTCACCTCAAATTTTAAGAAATTTAGGAGCCACACTTTTTCTTTTCCATGACTCTGCAGATGGAAAGAGTATTAATAAAAACTGCGGAAGTACGCACGGAGAAGAACTACAAAGAATCACCCTTCAATCACAAGCTCATCTTGGGATTGCTCATGATGGAGATGCTGATCGCCTTCTCCTTTGTGATGAAAAGGGAAACCTCATTGATGGAGATGAAATTTTAGCTATAACCGCTCTTGATGCCCTTCAGAGGGGAACATTAAGGCATCGTACGCTTGTGACAACGATGATGAGTAATTTTGGACTTGATGAATGCCTGAGAAAAGCAGGAGGAGAAGTAGTACGTACAGCTGTGGGCGATCGGCATGTCCTTGAAGCAATGGAAAAAGGAGATTTCAATATAGGCGGTGAGCAGAGTGGCCACCTGATTTTTCGCGATTACAGCACGAGTGGTGATGGTATTCTCGCAGCACTTCAAGTACTTCGTATCATGGTTGAGAAGCAACAACCCTTGAGCCTACTGCGTCAATGCCTCAAAAAATATCCGCAAGTACAACGTCACTTGCCTGTGATGACTCAACCACCACTCTCCTTATTGAGGCAAAAAATCCCTCTTATTGAGAGTATTGAGGAAAGACTTGCTGGAAAAGGCCGTCTCTTGCTTCGTTACTCAGGAACAGAACCGCTTTTACGACTGCTCATTGAAGGAGATGATAGAGCCTTGATTCATCAAGCAGCGGATCAACTTATGGAGGAACTTCAAGAAGTTCTCTCATAGAAGTTCTTTTGCTTCATTGTTCAATTCGTCTTGAGTACCTGAATGAAGGCCTCCTGAGGAATATTGACTGTTCCGATAGATTTCATGCGCTTTTTCCCTTCTTTCTGTTTTTCAAGAAGCTTACGTTTACGAGTAATATCACCTCCATAGCATTTTGCCGTTACATTTTTGCGCATAGCACTGACACTTTCGCGGGCAACAATTTTTCCACCAACAGCAGCCTGGATGGCAACTTGATAGAGTTGCGTAGGGATGACTTCTTTCAATTTAGTAGCAAGTGCTCGTCCTCGTGATTCTGCTTTATCACGGTGAACAATACTTGAAAAAGCATCGACTGGATCCCCATTAACAAGCATTTCGAGCTTCACTAATCTTTCAGCACGATAACCAGCTGGTTCATAATCCATCGATCCGTAGCCTCGAGTGACTGATTTGATCTTGTCATGAAAATCGACCAAAATTTCATTCAATGGCAAAATAGAAGTAATCATCACACGTCGTGTATCCACTGAGTCAGTATTCTCAACTACTCCTCGCTTCTCCATCATGATTTGCAGAATATCACCAATATTTTCATTGGGAACCATGACAACACACTTGACAATAGGTTCTCTGATTTCCTTGACAACACTCATATCAGGAAGATTCGCTGGATTGTCCACAAGCAAGAGTTCTCCGTTGGTCTTCTCCACCTCATAAACAACACTGGGATAAGTGGCAATAATATCCATGTTGTATTCTCTTCTGAGACGCTCCTGAATGATCTCCATATGCAGCAGTCCTAGGAAGCCACAGCGAAATCCAAAGCCAAGTGCGACAGAGCTCTCCGATTGAAAAACAAAAGCTGCATCATTGAGCTGAAGCTTGGACATAGCCATTTTAAGAGGCTCTAGGTCAGCTGTATTCATAGGATAGATACCACTGTAGACCATGGGTTGGACTTCCTTAAATCCAGGAAGAGGAGAAAGAGCAGGAGAACGTGCATCAGTGAGTGTGTCTCCAATTTTCATCTCAGCAGTTGATTTAATATTGCCAATGAAATAACCGACATCCCCTGCTTTCATCGAAGAAGTAGCGCTCATTTTAGGAGTAAAAATGCCAACTTCCTTTGTTTCATAGGATTGATTGGTTGACATCAGTCGAACTTGCTGGCCGGGCTTGAGTGTTCCCGAAAAGAGGCGAATATAACCGACAACACCACGATAAATATCAAAAAGAGAATCAAAAACGAGTGCTCTTAGTACTCCATCTCCTGCTGAAGGAGGAGGAATGCGCTGAACAATAGCTTCCAAAATTTCCTCAATTCCAAGACCTGCTTTGGCGCTTGCTTCGATAGCTTCCTGAGCTGGAATCACAAGAATTTCCTCCAACTGCTTTTTAACATTAGGAAGATCTGCATTGGGCAAATCAATTTTATTAATGACAGGAATGATAGTGAGTCCTTGTTGTAAGGCTAAGTGAACATTGGCCACTGTTTGTGCTTCAACTCCCTGAGCAGCATCAATAATAAGAAGAGCACCTTCACAAGCAGCTAAGCTTCGTGAGACTTCATAAGCAAAATCGACATGTCCTGGTGTGTCCAGAAGATTTAAGAAGTATCGCTGACCATCACGTGCTTGATATTCCATGCTCACAGGATGCGCTTTAATGGTGATTCCACGCTCTCTCTCCAAATCCATAGAATCAAGAAGCTGATCTTGTTGATCGCGCTTAGCAACCGTTCCAGTAAATTCTAAAAGACGATCGGAGAGTGTGGTTTTGCCATGATCAATATGAGCAATAATACAAAAATTACGAGTGCGAGAGGAAGACATGAGCAGAAGAAAATAACTACAACAGAGAGAAAGAACAGGGAAAAACGCCTCTCGACTTTTCTAAAATCTTCCTAAAACGTTTTAAGAAGTGTTCTATCTAAAAAAAGAGAAACGATCAAAAGCATCCAAGCAATCAAAAGAACTCCTCCCAAAGTTACGCTATTCTTCATGATTAGATCAGCACATAAAAGGAAGAGCATCGCATATCATCAATTACTTTAAGATCCATCGTAAATGACAATGGATTATAAAGTTTATTTTAAAATTTGTCTTAAAATAAAAGGTAAAATTCCTCCGTGACGGTAATATTCCATTTCAATAGGAGTATCGATTCGAAGCTTTATAGCAATTTGCTCCATGAGTCCATTTTTCCTAGTGATACGCATGAAGAGCTCTTGACGCGGTTTTAGCTCTTCGGAGAGTTCTGGTAAATCATAAAATTCACTTCCATCAAGATGGAGAGTTTGAGCATTCCTTCCTTCTAAAAATTGAAGTGGCAGCACTCCCATGCCGATAAGATTAGAGCGATGAATACGCTCGTAGCTGGCAGCAAGAAGAGCACGAACACCCAAAAGTTGTGTTCCTTTAGCAGCCCAGTCACGACTACTCCCACTCCCATATTCATGACCAGCAATGATGATGAGAGGAACATTTTCTTGAGCATAGCGTCTGGAAGCCTCAAAAATAGTCATTCTCTGAGCATCTGGCTGATAAAGAGTCTCTCCTCCCTCAACTCCAGGTAGCATCAAGTTCTTAATCCTTACATTGGCAAAAGTTCCTCGTTGCATGACACGATCATTTCCACGACGACTCCCATAACTATTGAAATCTTCTGGAGCAATTCCTTCCTTAAGGAGATATTGACCAGCAGGAGACTCTTTGTTGATGGAACCAGCAGGAGAAATGTGATCCGTAGTGATAGAATCTCCCAAAATAGCAAGAGCACGTGCTCCTTCAATAGGCTGAATAGGTGTTGGGTTGATAGAAAAGTTTTCAAAAAAAGGTGGCTCTTGAATATAGGTACTCTGCCGATTCCATTGATATGTTTCTCCTTTAGGGCTTGAAATCTGACTCCACTGAGAATGTTCCTCTATTAGAGAAGTATAATTTTTTTGAAATAGTGAAGGTTTCAGTGCATCAGCTAGAAGATTTTTTAGATCACTAGAATCAGGCCAGAGATCACGAAGAAAAACTGGTTTCCCATCAGCAGCAAATCCAAGAGGTTCCTCTTCAAAATTAATATTGATACGACCAGCAAGCGCGAAAGCAACAACCAGTGGTGGCGACATCAGAAAATTTGCTTTTACTGAAGGGTGAATACGAGCTTCAAAGTTACGATTTCCTGAAAGAGCAGCTACTACAACGAGACGATCCTTATGAATCATTTTTTCTAAATGAGGATCAAGCGGTCCTGAATTTCCAATGCAGGTTGTGCAACCGTAACCTACCGTTTGAAATCCAAGTTGATTGAGGTAGTGCTGAAGACCTGTTTCTTCTAGATAATGAGTAACGACTCGCGAACCTGGCGCTAAAGAGGTTTTAATACTAGGATCAATAGAGAGCCCATACTCAAGAGCTTTTTTTGCAAGAAGGCCTGCAGCCAACATCACCGAAGGATTACTTGTGTTGGTGCAGCTTGTAATGGCTGCAAGGACAATACTACCATGCTCAAGAGGAGTACGAGTTGGAGAAAAAGGAGCGGAAGAAGATGGAAAAACGTCCTCTGTGGGATGACTATCCACCATCTCTTCTTCGCTAGAAATCAAAGAAGAAGGAGCATCGCCTTGATCTTTAGGAGAACCATGCTCCACCTCATAGCCGCCTTCAAGAACGCTCTGCTGGAGTAACATGTTAAATCTTTCTTTTAATTCAGAAAGCTTGAGCAAATCTTGAGGACGCTTTGGTCCAGCTACACTCGGTTCAATGCTCCCGAGATCAAGCTCAAGATTCATACTATAGTCGATTTGGCCAGCCTGTGGTATTCCAAAGAGTTCTTGAGCTTGAAAATATTTTTTAAAAGCGAGGCACTCTTCCTCACTTCTTCCTGTAGTAGCCAAGTAAGCAACGGCTTCTTCATCCACTGGGAAAAGTCCCATGGTAGCCCCATACTCTGGGGCCATATTGGCAATAGTAGCACGATCAGGTAGTGAGAGAGTAGCCACTCCTTGGCCAAAAAACTCTACGAATTTCCCAACTACATGAGCAGCACGTAGCATTTTGGTAATATGAAGGGCAAGGTCAGTAGCCGTGACTCCAGGCTTTAATTCTCCAGTAAGATGAACACCAACCACCTGAGGAGTCAAAAAATAGATCGGTTGTGCAAGCATGCCTGATTCTGCCTCAATACCTCCAACCCCCCATCCCACCACACCTAATCCGTTAATCATCGTTGTGTGTGAATCTGTTCCTACTAAAGTGTCAGGATAGTAAACTTCACCTTGGGAGGTTGTTTGATGAAGGACCCCTTTTGCCAAATATTCTAAGTTCACCTGATGCACAATGCCAATTCCCGGGGGAATAATGCGAAAAGTTTTGAAAGCTTCCTCTCCCCATTTTAAAAATTCATAACGCTCTTTATTACGTTGAAACTCCCGTGCTAAGTTAAGCTCCCTAGCATCGGAACGCCCGTAATAATCAACTTGGATAGAGTGATCAATAACAAGGTCGACGGGAACAAATGGCTCGATCAGTCCAGGATTACCCCCAAGCCTCTTAATAGCACTACGCATGGCTGCTAAGTCAACAAGCAGAGGCACTCCCGTGAAATCTTGAAGAAGGACGCGAGCCACAAGAAATGGAATCTCTTCTTCAAGAGGTTCTTGAGCATTCCAAGCAGCAAGACGCTTCACATCAGCAGAAGTTACTCTTTTTTCATCACAATGTCTGAGCAGTGATTCCAAAATCACACGAATACTCAATGGTAATCTAGAGATCACCCCAAAACCTCGTTGCTGAAGCTTAGGAAGTGAATAGAAACATCCTTTTTTAGAAGAAGTAATCTCAAAACTAGAAAAAACCTGAAAAGGATCCATGAAAAAAATTTGAAATAGATGCCTGCAGTTTAAAGAGTCTTTAAACTAGTAAGAATTCTTTTTATTTTTTCAAAATCGGGAAGTATCGTCGGATCATCACTCCATTGAACATCTTCAATGACACCTGCTTGGTTAATAATGAAAGCAGCGCGCTTGGGAACTCCTCGCATTCCTAAGTGATGATCTGGAAGAAAGCTCTGGTAAGCGATTCCATAAGCTTGAGCAACCTCATGTTCATAGTCACTCAGGAGAGGCACGATGATCTTTTCTTGCTGAGCCCAAGCTTCCTGAGCAAACGGATTGTCGCCACTGATTCCATAAACATTCACTCCAAGCTCACAATAAGAATGGAACTCTAAGCTCAGAGAACAAAATTCTTCAGTGCAAACACGTGTGAAAATCATTGGAAAGAAAAGGAGAAGCGTGGGACCTTTTTTCAGAGAATCGCTTAAAGTAATTCGTTGAGGGCCTTCTGCTGTTTTTGAAACAAGCGTAAAATCAGGAGCATGCTGGCCAAGGGAGAGTGGGAGTGAGGACATAGGAAAATAAAACGGTGTGGATAGAGTAAAATTTAAAAAATAGAATTTAGAAAATAATCCTTCATGATCTTATCTTGGTTGTTGATGAATCAATAAAACAGAAACAAAGGAATACAAAAGAACCTGCAGAAGCGATAAAAAACTAAACCTTCATGACATTCGTAAAATTGAAGAATTGCATGAAAAGAAAAGAGTATTGATCGAGTTTTCAGAGAACCTACTAAAAATAGTAAGAAAAAATAAGTTAGATTTTTTGCTCACGAGAGGAATCGAACCTCCATGGAATTACCCATACGCTTCTGAGACGTACGCGTCTGCCAGTTTCGCCACGTGAGCTTTGATTGTTAATATTTCAATATTTCAATTGTATTGAAAGAATCGATGGACTATCCTTACGGACTTATCGAAAAAAGTAAACCTTCAAAATGGTTAACAAACGGTCAATGTTAAATTAACGTCAAGCTATTCAATTTTTACTGGCATTCTCACCTCTTTTCTGACACTTATCTACAGCTGCTTTTAATGATTCTATTCACTGATTACCTATGAAATCTAAAAAATATACACCTCTACTCTCTCTCCTTGTTGCTCTTCCCTTAACCATGAACCCTTTACAAGGGCAAGTAGCTCCCTCAACATCAGCTCCCAGCCATTCAACAGAAGCAGTATCGACTACAACTTCTAATTCTAGCTCCAATGCTACTACTGCGGAAAAAGCGCTCACAAAAGTTAAAGAAATTGTTACTTCTGCAAAAGAAAAATTAAAGCCAGGCCCTTCTCCAGAAACTTCTTCAAAAGTTCTAGAAGGCGCTGCTAAGCTCTCGGGAGCTACCTCCAACGTCATTGCACTTAAGGATCCTGTTGCCACTATTGATGGCGTTTCTATTTCCAAAGCTGATTTAGAAAAAGCCTTTAAAGAAGCTGTTGCCTCTAGCAATGTCAATCCAGCAACTCTTACTGCTGATCAAAAAATTCAAGGGTACCATCAAATTTTAGATGCCCTCATCATGGAGAAGCTAGTCGACAAAAAATCGACTGGAACGGAAGTCTCCGATGCTGAAGTTCACGAAGAGATTGAAAAAATTAAAAAACAATTCCCAACTCCTGATGCCTTTAGCGCTGAGCTCAAAAAGTCTGGTCAAACAATGGATCAGTTTACTACCAATCTCAAAAAGTCGATGCGTCAGACCAAATGGATGAAAGCTCAAATTCAAGGAAAAGATGTGGTCACTGATGCTGATGCTCAGAAATTTTATAACGAGAACATTAAAAAATTTGCTAATCCAGAAATGGTTCGCGCTTCCCATATTCTCTTTCTGGTCCCACAAGGTGCTTCGGATTCTGTTGTTAAAGCAAAAGAAGAGGCGGCTAAAACAGCTATTTCAAGAGCAAATAAAGGAGAGGATTTCTCCAAGTTGGCTACAGAACTTTCTGAAGAGCCAGGTGCTAAACAACGTGCTGGTGATCTTGGCTTCTTTAGCAAAAATCAAATGGTTCCTGAATTTGCAACAGCTGCCTTTGATCAAAAAGTTGGCTCCGTAAGTGAAAAGCCTATTAAAACAAAATTTGGCTACCATGTCATTAAAGTAACTGAAAAGAAGCCTGCTGGAACAGCTAGTTTTCAAGAAGTAAAAGCAAATATTATTGCCTATCTTCAAAACAAAAAACGTCGTGAAGCTTTCAAGGCAGAAATGCAACAATTACGCCAAGCTGCAAAAATTGAAAATTTTCTTCCTGCACCAGCCGTTATTACTCCTGAAACAATGAAGCCAGCAGCTCCTGCGCCTACAACAAAACCTTCATCAGCTAAGCCTGCAGCTACGACAACAACAATCACTACTCCATCACCTTCTTCAGCAGGGTCAAATAAAAGTTAGAAGAAGGAATTTATTTCTTCTCCTCTCTCCCTGACACAAGAAAAAAAATCTACGTTGATAAAGTCTCAATCACCAATAGGCCTTCTTGGAACTGGTATCATTGGTTCTCGAGTTGCAGCTGTTTTACAGAGTAAAGGAGTTCCTCTCTTTCTCTGGAACCGCTCACCTCGCTTAGATTCACATTTTTTATCTTCTCCTGCACAAGTAGCTCACTCATCAACGATCCTTCAAATTTTTGTACGTGACGGAGTTGCTCTTTTAGATGTTCTTGAACAACTTTCCCCGGCACTAACAACTAATCATCTTGTTTTAAATCATGCCACTGTCTCTCCTGAGGAGACATTCCAAGCTGCAGCACTCGTGAAAAAACAGGGAGCTCAATTCTTAGATGCACCTTTTACAGGAAGTCGTGATGCTGCTGCAGAAGGAAAACTAGTCTACTATCTAGGAGGAGCTCAAGAAGCTATTCAAAGAGCCATTCCTATTTTAGAGCTTTCTTCTAAAAAAATCCTTCCCATGGGGAATATCGGGACAGCAACTTATCTCAAAATTGCGACGAATCTTATCGCTGGAGTCCAAGTGCAAGTCTTAGCAGAGGCATTAGCTTTTTTAAATATTCATAAAATTCCATTGCACTACCTTCAAGAAGCTCTTCAGTATAATGCTGCTTTCTCTACAACGCTTGGAATGAAACTACCTTTGATGTTAGAAGGAAATTTTGAGCCTCATTTTTCTGTTAAGAATATGCTTAAAGATCTTCAACTAGCACTACGGTCTCTTCAGGATCATGGAATCTCACTTCCTGCAACTGCTGCTACAGCTACTGCATTAGATGATCTTTTTCAATCAGGATTTGGTGACATGGATTATTCAGCCCTTGCAAATCGCTACAACTATCCTGATTGATCATCCTAAGGATCTTCATTTCTTAAAGTAAATTTTTACAGGATGTTACGTTAGAAAAATTTTTTTATTCACACTTTTAGGTTCAAGGCTAGTGAGTCAACAGAATAATCTTCAAATAGCTCTTCTTTCTAAGGCTCGTGGTGCTGGTGGAGCTTTTCTCCTACCTCCACGCTCTTTGCTTTCTATTGGTGGGAATGATGCTTTTCGTTTTCTTCAAGGTCAAATTACTGCTGACTTGAATCAACTTTTACCAGGGCAAGCAATAGAAGCTTGCTTACTAACTCCTCAAGGACGTCTTTTTGCTTTGTGTCATCTCTTCAAGAGAGAAAATCTTTTTTTTATTGAAACAGAAAAATTACTTCAAGAAGTTCAAGAGCGTCTTGAGCGCTATCTTATTGCTGACGACGTTGAGATCAAAGTTACAACAACTCCTCAAGCTATTCACTGTTTTGGAACGTATGCTCAACACCCCAAAATCCAACAGGCTCGTGGAATCATCATCTCACGTCTTGGTTTTTATGGAAAAGATCTAGAAGTTTCTGACTTTTACTCTTTGTCTGAAAACTTACAAACTAAACTACTTTCTGAAAAACTACTCAACATTTTGCGAATTGAGCAATGGATCCCCAAATGGGGATTCGAATTAACCACTCAAACTCTGCCCCCAGAAGCACGATTGGAAGAAAAATGCATTAGCTATGAAAAAGGGTGTTATCTTGGTCAAGAAATTGTTTCACGCCTTAAGAGTATTGGACATGTCAATCGTTTGCTCTATGGATTTTCTTCCCAAGAAGAAATCACTGCTGGAATGGAAATTTTCTCTCCAGAAGAGCCAACTCATGCTCTAGGAGTACTGACAAGCACAGCAGAACTTGATGGTTTGGGAACTTGGGTAGCACTTGGATACTTGCGGCGAGGGAGAGAGTCTTCCTCCTCTTTCATGGCACGCGATATTCAAAAAAAAACATCTGCTCAACTCTTTTTACGAAAAAAAGAGTTTTAGAATCTATGATGATCCTATTTTTAGGATTTTATGTATGGCACTGTTAACAAAGTAATTGATTTAATAAACTCTTTTAGATGAAAAGAGAATTTTCCAATGAACATGCGTTATTTTCCATTATCAGAAGAGTTTTTCAAAAAGACTATAGAACCTCTTATTCTAGCGCATTAGAAGAGGCCGGGCAGGCCACCTAAGAAAGAGCATTATATTTTCTTTTGTGGAGTTCTCTATGTATTAAGAACAGGCATAAGCTGGAGAGACTTGCCTTCTTGCTTTGGTTCTTGGCATACTCTCTATACACGATTTAAGCGATGGAGTGAAAATGGCTTATTTTGGTCGATTTTACACCAGCTTGAGCAAGAAAAAGCTCTCAAGCTTGATTTTACTTGGGTTGATAGTACCACTGTTCTGTTACATCGTCATGGAGCAGGTTGTTTAAAAAAAGAGGTTCACAATCCATAAGTAGAGGTCGTAAGGGAATGAGTACAAAAATTCATGTTGCTCTTTCTTCTAGCTATCTTAATAGTGCTTGCTTATCTGAAGGTCAAAGAGCAGGTATGAAGGTGTTTTCTAAACTTTGGTCTTCCGGTAATTGGTTTTATATGAAGGATGTAATAGCCGATAAAGGCTATGATTCTTATGAGGTGCGCACCCTTATTAGACAATCTCAAAAGAACCCTATTATCCCTCGTAGGCTCGGAGCTCTTTCTCCAGGCTTGCAAGGAAAAGATAAAGAAAAGTATCTGACAAGGTTTCATATCGAGCATTTCTTTGCAAAGGTTAAAGAAAATAAACGACTCGCCTTACGTTTTGATAAACTTAATATTACCTTCTTCTCCTTAGCTTGTCTTAAAATATTTAAACCACTTTGTTAACAGTGCCATAGTCAAATTACTTAGAAATTACAGGAGAGAGTGCAGAGATTTTTAAAAAAGGCAAGGCCGAAGACCGAGCGCTATCTCAACGGTAAGGTGATGGGATAAGACCGCTGCATTTTTTAAATAAGATTAAGTCAATTTTCCTGTCATTTCTAAGTAATTTGACTATATCTAGAGCACTCTAACTAGAGCGTTTTAAATAAGGCTGTAGCCACTGTAGTAGCGGAAACGCGGAGTTGAAGACCCATCGTGTATTCTCCTACTCGAGAACTCGAGCACCAAAGTGACGCCACAATAGGAGGCTACAACGTTAGTGAGAATGCTCTAACCAGCTAACATCCTACTGACTATAGGCCACTCCATGATTCCTTTGAATTTTCCTTCTTCTGGGTCTAATCCAAAATTATTTTTTACTAAATGTTCAATGAGTTCTAATTCTTCCTCAGTAAGCAGTGCTGTTGATGAAGTTGCTGCAAATTCACGGAGCTGCTCTTCCTCATAAATATTAGGGAGAACAGTTGCTACAGAAGGATCATTGAGAAGCCATTGCATCGAAGCTTGCGCAAGTGTGCGATGAGGATTTTCTAGAAAACGTAGCTGTTCCACTTTCTTAATTCCATGAAGCAGCCAGCTGCGCGGGCGATGATTGCGATGATCATTAGGTGGAAAAATAGTTTCAGCCGTATACTTTCCTTCCAACATCCCAGAAGAATGTGGAACTCGAATAAAGAAGCGAGTGGTAGAATTTTTTTCTTGAGCAAGCTGATGAAGTCTCTTTCCAGGATGCTGCTCCAGAAGATTATAAATATGCTGAAGGACATCAGGATGACGTTTTTCAATAGCCATAGCTCCCTCTCCAAGCCATCCAATAGCTGGTCCAAGAGCTACTCCATGATGAAGAATTTTCCCTTCTCTCTTCAGAGATTCTAATAATTCCCAAAGCTCATCATCTAAAATTTGATCCACATGGATATTGTGGAGTTGTAAAATATCAATATGATCGGTATGAAGGCGCTTGAGAGCAGCTTCAGTAGCAGTTCGAATAGCTTGTGGAGAAAAATTTTGAGGAATCTCACGCTGTCCACGTCGCGCTTCACCATGATTGATAAAATCATAACCGACTTTAGTAGCTATCACAATACGATCACGTTCTTGAAGTTGAGAAAAGGCTTTGGCGATTAGTTCTTCGCTGCGACCGTTACCATAGGTATCGGCTGCATCAAAAAGAGTGATTCCTAAATCAGCACCAAGACGCATCAGCCCAATTGCTTCTTCATCTGTATAATTTCCCCACCAACCAGTAGAGAGAGTCCAAAGTCCAAAACCAATTTCGCTAATAGGTAATTGTGATCCAGGAAGAGAGCGATATTTCATAAGAAAATGAGTAATGAGATAGATTTGTTTTAAGAAAAGTTGAGGTTACTTATCATTGATAAGCTTTTCCAACGATGCATCTGCTGGAGCACCTAAGCTAATAGCTTTTTGATAATGCAGCTTAGCCATTTCTTTAGCAGGTGGCTTATTGGTAACGTAAATCACAGCTAGATTAAAATGAGCGTCAGCATATTGTGGATTAATTTCTAATGCTTTCATGATCTCATTTTCTGCTAATTTTCCTTTTCCAGAAGCAGCTAGAACAATTCCCAAATAATTGTGTGCGGTGAAATCATGTTCATCAATGGCAAGAGCTTGACGCAAATTTTTCTCAGCATCGTCCAAACGTTCTTGACGATACTTCACAATACCAAGTGTTGTAAAAGCAAAGGATTTTTGATGATCAAGATCTATAGCTTTTTTTAAGGAGGCCTCTGCTTCCGACATTTTCCCAAGCTGAAACTCAACAATTCCTAGGTTTGAAAGTGTTAAGTAGTCACCGGGAAGTAGAGCCAGTGCATCTTGAAAACTTTTTTCTGCCTCCAAGTAATTTTGATGTTCAAATTGCTCTTTTGCTTTGGCAACAAGAACATGATGTTGTTGAGCAAGATCAGCTTTGATTTTCTCCTCTTGAGAAGGAGTTGAAGCAAGTTTCAAGGAAGTTGTAGAAGATTTTTTTTCATCATCCTTTCCACTAAGAGAAGAATCTTTCTGAAGAGGACCCTCGTTTTTCTCAGAAAGATTCTCTTCTCTTTTAACAGCAGCAGCAGAGAGCATCAGCAAGTCGTCATCTTCTTCTTGCAAACTTGCAGGGCTACTATCAAGCATTGGAGTATCCTTGAAAAGAGCCTTCTCTTCTGGTGTAAGTTGAAGTGGATTTGCTAATTTTTTCAGTTCTACTAGCAGTGTTGCTGAATTGACTTTCAACTTTTCTAAATCTTCAGTGATTAATTTTTTTAGCTGCTGACGCTTTGCTTCTTCTTTGAGTTCACGGAGAACAATTCCTTTGAGGAGTTGATTCTCAGCAAGAACATTTCCTGCCTGCTCAGAAATCTTAGGTTCTTTTTTAAGCTGAGATAATTCTTCATTACGCTGGTCCAATTGATTTTTGAGCTGAAGGTAGCGCTCATCTTTAAGCTGCACCTCTGCTTGCAAGAGCGATAGCTTTTGAGTAGCAGCAAGAAGATCTTTTTGAAACTTTTGAGCATCAGCTCGTGCTGCTGTTAGCTCTTTTTCTTTTGCCTCGAGGGCCTGGTTATTAACAGGCTGAGCCTGCTGGAGATCAGCTATTTTCTTCTCTTGTTGAAGAAGTTTTGTAGAGTTTTCTTCAAGCTGTTTTTTGTAGCGAATCACTTCTTCTTTGACAACGGCCTGATCAGAGAGTGACTGCTCAAGAGCAGCTAGTTTTTTTTCTGCTGCAGCAAGATTTTGGTCAGCTTCTAATTTTTTTTCTTCTAAAGATCGACACTCTCTCAAGGCTGATTCTGTTTTATTTTGAGCTTCGGCTAATGTTTGTTTTTGATGTTCTTCTGCCAGTGCATCTCTTTTTTTCAAGCTCTCTAATTCTTCTTCTTGTTTTTTTTGCATGATACGCCTCTGCTCTTCAAGCGTAGCCCGGTCTGCTTGAAGTTTTTCTATTTGAGATCGCAGAGCCGCAACATTTTCAGTTTCTTGTTGAGCATTTTTTAAAGAGGTTGTTGCTTCCATCAATTGTTTCTTTAAATGATCGTTGAGTTCACTAGAACTCTTGAGCTCTTCTTTGGCGGTAATGAGCTGTTGATTGAGGGAGGCAATACTGTTCTTTTCTTTGTCAACTTCAGCTTGTAATTCTTCTAAATGCTTTTTGGTTTCTAGACCTGAAGTCAAAGAAGTTGTTGCTTGACTCAGGCGGTTTTGTAATTCTTTGTTTTCTTCCAGGATCACTTCTTGGTCTGCTGTCAAGCTATCCACTTTACTCTCGAGGTCATGCATTGATTGTTGCAGTGATGCTTCACGCTCTTTGCTACGAAGGCGTGTTTTGGAAAGATCTGTCTTCAAATCTGCAATTTGACGTTGTGATTGCTCAAGTTGTGATTTCATATCAACAATAACAACTCGCGAATGATCTAACTGAGTGACTTTATCATTGAGGTCGGATCGTGTTTTTTCTAGTTCTAGTTCAGTTTTTTTAAGTTGTTTTTCGAGCTCCGTTAACTGTGATTGAGAAAGAGTCTTTCTTTGTGTTGGCGGAGTAATGGAAATGCTAGGAGCCTCATTGCTTTTTTCTTCTTCCTCTCGGTTTTTAGTTTCTCCTGAGGATTCATTTTTTTGATGAGTTGATTCTTCAGCAAGATATGGAGCCGTTGATTCTTCATGGTCTTCTGGAGAGAGGCTGCCAGTAAGCCTCAGAAGGCTATCAGTAACTTTATGTAATCGATAATCGACAACAGGCTGTTGCCAATCAGGATTTTTATTGCTCAATGCTCTTAGAATTGATTCTGCATAACGATATTTAGTAATAGCTTCTTGACGCTTCCCTGCTCGTTCTAACCGCTCCGCTTGTTGAAAACTTTGATAAGCAAGGAGAAATTCTTGAGCAGGATCAGTAGATTCAGCTCCAGCAAGAAGGTCTTTGGAAAAATCCAAAAAGAGCAAAGAGAGTAAAAAAACGACTAGAAGGCTAAAGGAGCAATTTTTTTTTTGACGCATGCTAAAAGGATTAAAACAGTAATAAGATCAAAGCCGTTTTTAGTAGTAGGGAATATCGTTACCTTATCGAAGGATAATTTTAAGTGCAACACTGTTGAATCAAACGATGGAGCATACAATCAAAAGAAAAATACTCACTCATTCTCTTTGACTGAGGAGGCCAAAGAGCTATTTGCTCTAAAAAAATGCTAAAAGAAGTAGTTGAGTATGGCACGATCATGATAATCTCCTCTTTCTCTTTGTTATGAAGTCTTCTTCTTTCTCTCCTTCACTTCCTACTCAACGCAAAATTGGTCTAATCAGCCTAGGATGTGCTAAAAATCTTGTTGATGCAGAGATTCTTCTAGGGGACGCTCTTCGTCATGGCTACGAACTGACGCAACAACATGACCAAGCTGATGTACTGCTAGTAAATACGTGTGGATTTATTGATCTTGCCAAGGAGGAGAGTATTAATGCCATTCTTGAGGCTCATCGTCATCGTCTTCACGGTACTAAGGTTGGTCAAAAGCTAGTTGTTGGAGGATGTCTTGCACAACGTTATTCTCAAGAACTTGCTAAACAGCTTCCCGAAGTTGATGCTTTCTTAGGACTGGATGAAATCACTCGTGCCGGAGAAATTTTTAACCGTCTTTTTGAGCAAGAATGTTCTCAAGAACATCGAATCAATGTTTCACAACGTGCTGCCTACATTCCAGATTTTGATACACCACGAGTTCGCTTGACCGCTGCTCACACTGCTTATGTCAAAATAGCGGAAGGGTGCAATCATCCCTGTTCCTTCTGCGTCATTCCTCGTATGCGTGGACGCCATCGCAGCCGTTCGATTGATTCCATTGTCAAAGAAGTGGAGGGACTTGTTCAATCTGGTGTTAGGGAAATCAATTTAGTGAGTCAAGATACAACTTATTTTGGTATGGATCAGTGGGAAAAAAAAGTTGGCCCGCGTCAGCAAGTGGATCCATCACGTGGTCCTAGCCTTATCGGACTACTCGATACTTTAGGGCATATTGAAGGGAATTTTTGGATTCGACTTCTCTACACACATCCTGCCCACTGGAGTAATGAACTCATAGCTGCTATTGCTCGCAATCCTAAAGTAGCACGCTACATCGATATGCCATTGCAGCACATTGATGAGGAAATGCTCGCATCAATGAAGCGAGAAACCAGCCGCCAGCATATCATTGATCTGATTGCTCGTCTCCGCTCTGCTATCCCTGATCTCATCCTTCGAACAACTTTTATTGTTGGTTTTCCAGGAGAGAGTGAAGAGCATTTTAAAAACTTGCTCGACTTTATTGAAGAAACACGCTTTGAGCGATTGGGTGTTTTTGCTTATTCCCAAGAAGAACAATCACGCGCTGCCAAGCTCCCTCATCAAATTCATCCAAAAACCAAAGAACGTCGCCTACGAGAAGCCATGCTCTTGCAGCAACAGATTGCACGTCAGTGGGCTCAAAATCAGGTTGGAAAAGAACTCAACATTCTGGCTGATACTCCTCTTCTAGGACGTAGTGAAGGAGATGCTCCTGAAGTTGATTGTCGTGTTCATTTTCTTCAACCAGTTACACCAGGAACTTTTTTGAAGACGAAGATTACAGGAACACGCGATTATGATTTAGTGGGTGAAGTGATTGAGAAGCTATAATCTTTGAAAAGATGTGCTCGAGAAACTCGATGAGAAGCTCAGAAAATTTTCTTAAAACCAGGTGTGAAGGTCAAAAGCATTATCCGACGATAAAACAAGAATGGAGCAGCCCCTTCTAGGGAAAAAGAGTTAGCTCATAGAGTCTGATTTACCCTTTTCAACTCAATGGATGATTATCAATCACCCTTCTCCAAAATAAAATGGGAGGACCTTCCCCCTGATCTCCTTGATGAGTGTTTTTTAAAAACCAGAGATATCTTTAAAAGCAGAGATATCATTTAGAGTCGTTTACCAACTTCACACAGTCTCCTTCCCCTTTCCTTTTCTTAATTCCCGCTTTCTTCTCTATTGTTGTTGCACCCTT
>JAJZSL010000012.1 GCA_021849805.1 bacterium | reverse complement strand
CTTAGAAAAATCAGCCCTGACTTTTCCGCATCAGAATAGCAAACCACGCTCCCCTCTATCAAGGAAAATAAATTTCTCTCTCCTCTCCACAATAACAATGATCAATAGAAAGGTACTTCTCTAGAAGCTCTCATTTTGCTCTCGTCCCGTCATTCCGGTTCCCCTTTTCCGTTATTTCGCATCTGTCTCGTTATTTCGCTCTCTGTCTCTCATTCTGCCTACTACTTTTCATTCTGACACCTCCTCATCCGTCATTCCGCTTCCCTTCGCCATTCCGGTTCCCTTCGTCATTCCGCTTCCCTTCGTCATTCCTGGCTTCTTTTCGTCATTCCTGCGAAGGCAGGAATCCAGACCACGGTCAATACTCATGGTGGGAAGTACCGTCTATGCTGCTCTCCGTGTTGCTCTGGGGGCTCTCTGTCACTGGTGCTACTCTAAAGGGTTGATGTGAAGAAAGCCACTGGGGGCACGATGGCCAGTGTTACTTCTGGAAACTCTTTCCAATGAGAAAACAATGGCAGAGGTCATCGTCCATCACGAGGGTACGAGGGAAGCCCCACGGCGTTCTGGATTCCTGCCTCCGCAGGAATGACGGAAAGGGGGCTAGAAATGACAGAACGAGAGCAAAATAACGAGAAGAGAGCAAAATAACGAGAAGAGAGTAGAATGACGAAAAGAAGCCAGGAATGACGGAAAAGGGTAGCCGGAGTGACGGGACGAGAACGGGAAGGAAAAAAGGAGGAAGGAGGAAAAGAGAGCAAAATAACAAGAAGAGAGCAGAGTAACGGGAAAGAAGTCTGGAATAACGGTAAGAGAGCGAAACAACCAGGAGGATGCGGAATGACAAGAGAGCCGGAATGACGGGAAGGGGGCGTCAGAATGAAAAATAGCAGGCAGAATGACTGGAAGAGATCAGGAATGACGGCAATAGACGATGGAATCAGGCTTCTAGGGGAGTCCCTTGCTACTCATCAGTTTTATTCTGGAGAAGTCCTTGCAGTCTTTCAACTATTTCAGCTCTCAAATTTAAAATGTGTTAACTCAAGCTAGCCGCTGATGACAATGTCACGGGGATGTTCATCTCCTCGAATATGGGAAACATACTGCACTAGTACCCTTCTCTTTTTTTACCATCAAACCTTAGTACTCTCTCTCTAGAAGATGAGAACATGGAGGAGATCAGAACTTCATCTTCGCCATGGCTGCGTGCTCTTCATCGGAGCAGGGAGCGTTGAGTGCTCTAGCCTAAGAATTCTTTGATGATCAGTGTTGCATTATGACCGCCAAACCCAAAGGAATTGCTCATGGCCACACGAACTTTCTGCTCGCGAGCAATATTAGGAACATAATCTAGGTCACACTCTGGATCAGGAGATTCTAAATTGATCGTTGGAGGAATCACACCATGCTTGATAGCAAGCACGCAAGCAGCTAGTTCAATACCACCAGCAGCTCCTAAGAGATGTCCTGTCATCGATTTTGTAGAACTGATGGCCACTTTGTGGACATGATCTCCAAGGGCTTGTTTCATCGCTTTGGTTTCAGAAATATCCCCCAGCGGCGTTGAGGTTGCATGAGCGTTGATGTAGTCGAGATCTTGAGGTGAAATTTGAGCATGCTTCATCGCTAGCTGCATGCAGCGGCTTGCACCCTGAGGAAGTGGCATGGTCATGTGATAGGCATCAGCACTGAGTCCATAGCCAATGAGCTCACAGTAGATCGGTGCACCACGGCGTTTGGCATGTTCTAATTCTTCAAGAATCAGGATGCCTGCTCCTTCTCCCATGACAAAACCATCTCGATCTCGATCAAAAGGGCGTGATGCCTTCTGAGGGTCATCATTGCGTGTACTCAAGGCTCTCATGGAAGCAAAGCCAGCAATACCTAGAGGTGAAATCGTAGCCTCCGTACCACCAGCTACAAAAGCATCAGCATCTCCAAATTTAATAATGCGCCAAGCTTCTCCAATGGTGTTATTGGAGGTAGCACAGGCGGTAACAATGGACATGTTGGGTCCACAGAATCCAAATTCCATGGAAACAAGTCCACTAGCCATATTGCTAATCATCATTGGAATGGTGAAGGGAGAGACACGAGAAGGGCCTTTCTCGTAGAGACGTTTGCTTTCCATTTCCATACTCTGAAGTCCGCCAATACCGCTCCCAATCATGACTCCAACACGATGAGGATCGATGCTGGAGGGATCAAAACCAGCATCATGGAGAGCCATCTTGGAGGCTGCCATAGCAAATTGGGTGAAACGATCTGCTCGACGTGCTTCCTTGGGGGTCTTAAAAAAGGAGGCTAGGTCAATTCCTCTGACCTCACCAGCAATTTTGCAGTCGTACTCTTGAGAATCAAAGGCCTTGTAGAGATCAATACCGCTACGCCCTTCCGTGAGACTTTTCCAAAAAGTAGCAACGTCGTTCCCTACGGGACTAACAACACCAAGACCTGTAATGACGACTCGACGATCATGCATAAGAGTAAAATATTTCCCGAAAGAAAATAATCGCTAAATGAAAGAATGCAATCTCCTTCTTTTGTATGAAAATTCTAGTGGCCCAACTCCCCTCCCTTTTCTATACTCTCATCAATATCCATGCATGCTTCCAACTATGATTCCAAAGCAGAAGCTGATCGTTCCTGGTGCATGGCGCTGCACCTTGCTGGCTTAAGCGGGCTTCTCTTACCTATTGTTCTAGCGCATCTTCTGGTTCCTCTAATAATCTGGCTTTTGAAACGCTCGAGGAGTGAGCAAATTGATCGTACTGGAAAGGAAGTCCTCAACTTTCAACTGACTTGGACCCTTTATTTGGTCATCAGTGGCGCGCTTTGTTGGATTCTCCTCGGTTTTCTAATATTTCCTTTTTTCTTTCTCGCCTGGTTGCTGCTGCCCATTCTAGCAGCTATCAAAACTAGTAATGGGCAAGATTATTGCTACCCTTGGACGCTCTGCTTTTTGAAGTAGAAGAAAATTTCATTGTCGGGAGCCTCTCCTTCAACTAGAATGAAGTGCTCATTGAATGGGGGGCGTACTGGTTTCGACCCGAAACTATTCATGCGTTCTGCACGCCGAGGATGATCAGTTGGCCTCGTTAAAAATCTGTTCAACAACATAAATGCAAACAATGCAAAACTTGCAGCTAGCTTCGGCGAAACTGCAGCTCTCGCAGCCTAATTAATCTGCGACGTTCTCACACTGATGTCTACTAGGTGTGTGAGCGACACTAGTAGGCTCATTTCAGAGCGGAGAGACCGCGCTAGGAAATAAGACTTTTCGTGGACTCTAGGAGAGGAGCGCGTGGTGCATCGCATCTCTTCTCTGAAAGGAAAATGTACCTAAGCATGTAGACGGGCGTATCTTTTAGTATCGGGCACAGGGGTTCAATTCCCCTCGCCTCCACTTTCTTTTGACTCTATTTCCAACAACTCGAAGAATATCTCCTCTTCCATCTTGCATTTTTGTGCGTCATTTTCATCATTTACTTCAGTCTCGTTGGTCTCAAGGGCGCTTTATTTCTCTAGGACTCGATAGTGATCTCTCAAAACTTCCTCCCTCTGCGCTCCGCTACAGAGAGGGAGGAGAGGTTGATGTGGCCAATAGTTTGATTTTTTTTAACAAGGCCATTATCGAAGCAACGCATGATCTTCTCTGTGCTTATAAGCCAAATACAGCTTTCTACGAAGCTTATGGCGTTGCAGGTATGGTGGCTTTGGAGAAAACCATGGAACTCATTGATCAGATAGCTCCCGAGGTTCCAGTGATCCTCGATGCGAAGCGAGCTGATATCGGTAGCACTAATGAAGGGACAGTAGCTTTTGCTTTTGATTACCTGAAGGCTGATGCCATCACCTTAAATCCTTACTTGGGGAGAGAAGCACTAGCACCTTTTCTGGAGCGTCGTGAGAAAGGGATTTTTATTCTCTCGAAGACTTCCAACATCGGTTCGGATGAATTTCAATCCCTCTGCCTCAATGGGGAGCCTCTCTACCAAATTGTGGCACGTCGTGTTGCTCAAGAATGGAATACGCATGGTAATTGTGGCTTAGTTGTTGGTGCTACTTATCCAAGAGAGCTTGCCCACGTACGAAAGATCGCTCCAAGCTTACCACTACTGATTCCAGGGATTGGAACACAAGGAGGCTCGCTTGAGGAAACCATTGCTGCTGCTCTTAATAGCCGGAGAGAGGGAGTAATTATCAATTCCTCACGGGCTCTTCTTTTCGCTTCTAGTGGAGAGGATTTTGCTGCTGCTGCACGCGCTCAAACTCAAAAACTCCAACATCTCCTTGAAGCAGAACTCTCATGAAGCAATCAGCTATTTTAGAAATCTTTCACTCTGCTGGAGCGCTCCTCACGGAGAGTCATCTTGTCTATACTTCTGGTAAGCATGGTTCCAGCTATATCAACAAAGATGCTCTCTACCCGCATCCCTCCAAGATCTCAGCGCTCTGCAGACTCTTTGCAGAATATTTTGCTCAGGATCGCGTCGATGCCGTACTTGCTCCTGCGCTTGGCGGTATTGTTCTCACGCAGTGGACAGCATATCATCTGGCTCAACTCAACAACAAGGATGTACTAGCACTCTACGCCGAGAAAATCGAAGGGACGAAAGATTTTGTGATCAAGCGGGGCTATGATCAACTTCTTGCTAAGAGAAATATTCTTCTTCTTGAAGATATCATCACGACTGGAGGCTCTATTAAAAAGGTTCTAGAGCTTGTAGAAAGGTTAGGAGGAAATGTTCTTGGCCTTGCTGCTCTCTGCAATCGTAGTGGTCTTTGTGGCGAGGAAATCCTTCCTGGTAAAAAATTTCATGCTCTCATCACTCTGAACCTTCCCTCTTGGGATCCCCAGCAGTGCCCACTCTGCAAGCAAGGAGTTCCTATTAACACCAGTGTGGGTAAGGGAGGAGATTTTCTAATGACTTCTTCTGCTGGTTCCCAGAAGAAAAAATAAATCTCCACCTACATCATGGCTGATGTTCTCACACGCATAGAGCTGAAGAACTTTCGCTGTTTTCCCTCCAGGTTGGTGGAGTTGGGAAATGAACTTAACTTTCTCCTAGGACCCAATGCCCAAGGCAAGACATCAGTACTGGAAGCCATTTCAGTATTGCTACGCTTGAAATCACCTTGTACCAACACGCTTCTGGAAGCAATCACGTTTGGAAAAGAAGCTTTTCTGCTAGAAGGAAATTATGGAGGCAAGCATCTCTCTCTGCGCTTTAGCCCTAAGCATCAACCACAGCGTCTTCTCAAAATTGATGACGTCCCGCAGCAGGAGCGAGTTGATTATTTGAAGAGGAGCTCGGTTGTTTGGTTCTCACGAGAGGATCTCTCCATCATCCATGGGCCTGGAGAGAAGAGGCGTCGCTTTCTCGATAGTGCTGGATTACAACTCTACGACGATTACCGAGAGCATTTCCTCTGCTATTATCGAGCTTTACGGTCACGCAATATGCTGCTGAAGGAACGCCGACCTCTTTCTCAAATTGAGTCGTATCACCCTCCACTAGCAAAGCATGGAGAAGCACTCTTGCGCTTGAGAGCTACTCTTCTGGATGCACTCCTCCCCTATCTCTTGGATACTTGTGAGGCTATCTCTGGAGAAAAACTCCTCCTCACCTACCAACCAGGAGTAAGAAAACCACTGCAAGAAGCTTTAGAAAATTCTCTAGCTGAAGAAAGGAAGCTGGGAATGACCATTGTTGGCCCTCATCGCGATGATCTTCTCCTCACTCTCAACGATCTTCCTGTCGCTTCCTTTGGTTCTCAAGGACAATGTCGAACGGTTGCTCTAGCGCTCAAATTAGCCATTACAAAATTATTATATGCAGAGAAAAAGAGGCCTCCTCTTCTTCTTCTTGATGATATTTTTGGCGAGTTGGATCGTCATCGACGCCAAGCTCTCCTTCTTCATATCCCCAAAGGTTCTCAAGCCATCTTTACGACAACAGAGCTCCCAGTAGAGGAAGCGCCTGCAGAAGCGAGTTTTTTGACTTTTGGGAAGCTTTAAGCTAACTTGACCTTCTTTTTGTTGAGAAGGGCTCTCTTCTCTTTTTCTTGAACACTGACACTGCTACTAACAACGTTGACTTCTCCAAATTATCCTTCTCACGAATGCGGCGTCTTTGCAGTTTATGGGCATCCTAATGCTGCTCTTCTCTCCTACTATGGACTCTTTGCCCTACAGCACCGTGGTCAAGAGAGTGCTGGTATTGTCGCTCATGCTGGAGCGCAAACGTCGTTTCGAAGTGTTAAGCGCATGGGGCTTGTTTCACAGATTTTTAAAGAAAAAGATTTAGAGGAGCTTGCTGGGTCCTATGCCATTGGTCATGTTCGCTATTCAACAACAGGATCAAGTAACTTACTGAATGCCCAACCACTGAGCGCTAATACTAGTCGTGGCCAGCTTGCCATTGCTCACAATGGAAACCTCATCAATGCGCTTTCTCTCCGCTTAGATCTTGAGAAGAGAGGAGCCATTTTTCAGACAACCTCGGATAGTGAAATTATTCTTCTGCTTCTAGCACAACCAATACTCAAGCCAGAAGCAACCCATCCTCTGGGAGCACTACGTCAACTAGAAGGAGCTTTCTCGCTGGTGATCATGGGAGAGAGAGAAATCATTGGGGTGCGTGATCCCCATGGCTTCCGCCCGCTCTCTCTGGGTAAACTGGATAATGCTTGGATTTTATCTTCAGAGACATGTGCTTTTGATCTTCTTGGAGCTGACTTTGTACGTGATCTTGAGCCTGGAGAAGCTCTTATTATCAATGAATCGGGTTTACACTCTGAATTTCCTTTTCAAACTAAGAGAGAGTCTTTCTGTATTTTTGAGTACATTTATTTTGCACGTCCTGATAGCAACCTTCGCAACATCAATGTCAGCCAAACACGCGTACGCTTGGGTCAAGAATTAGCACGTCTTCATCCTGTGGATGCTGATCTGGTGGTTCCTATTCCTGATTCTGGTATCTATGGTGCTCTTGGGTTTTCAGAAGAGCTGAAAATTCCCTATCAACCAGCTTTTGTGCGCAATCACTATGTGGGACGGACATTTATTGAACCGACGCAACTGATGCGTGATTTTAGTGTTCGCGTTAAACTCAACCTCATTGAATCCTATGTGAAAGGAAAACGTGTGGTCATTGTCGATGATTCCATTGTGCGCGGAACTACAGCGAGAAATCGTGTGATCAATCTTCGTCAAGCAGGAGCTAGAGAAGTACACTTGCGCATTACTTGCTCACCGCATCGTCATGCTTGTTACTACGGCATTGATTTTCCTAATCCCAAAGACTTAATTGCCAATGAATACTCCATGGAGGATCTTGCTGCTTATCTAGGAGCTGATAGTGTTGGTTATCTCGATATCGAGGGGATGGTCCGAGCAACACGTCTCCCCAAGGAGAGTTTTTGCTTGGCCTGCTTTACAGGAGAATACCCGATTCCTTTTGATACTTCTTTTGATAAATTCATGATGGAAGAGCAAGAAAACAGAACTTCGTTTCTTCCAGAGAGAGCCTGAACTTTTGCCTTTTTCTTCTTCTTAAATTCTCCTATGAGCCGACCTTCTTCTCATCAAGCTCCTTCTGCTTCAGAAATACTTGCTCAAGATGCTTCTAGCAGTTCTTACACAAAAGCTGGTGTTAATGTTCTTCTTGGAAACAAGATGAAATCTGGCATTCATCGCCTTGTTCGTCCAACGCATGGGCCTGAGGTCTTGGGAAGCATTGGTGGTTTTGGTGGTCTTTTTCAACTTAATCTCAAGAAAAGGAAACTGAAGAATCTCCTTCTTGTCGCCAGTACTGATGGTGTTGGTAGTAAGCTCAACATTGCTTTTGAAACTCAACGACATGACACCATTGGTGCTGATCTAGTCAATCATTGCGTTAATGATATTTTGGTCACAGGTGCGGAGCCACTTTTTTTCTTGGATTATCTAGCAGCTTCAACACTCCAAGAGGACTTACTAAAAAATATTCTCAAAGGTATGGTGCGTGCTTCTCGAGCTGCAGGATGTGCTCTTATTGGTGGAGAAACAGCTCAAATGCCTGACCTCTATCGTCCTGGGGAATATGACTTGGCAGGAACTATTGTGGGAGTTCTAGAGCGTCAAGAGCTTCTTGATGGAAGTCGTGTTCGCTCTGGTGACCTGCTTCTAGGCTTACCTTCTAGTGGACTGCACACTAATGGATACACCTTAGCACGCCAAATTCTCTTTAAGATCATGGGCCTGAAGCTCTCCTCACAACCTGCAGGATTAGCCACCACTCTGGAGCGCGAGCTCTTGAAGGTCCATCGCTCTTATCTTCCTGAATTTAAAACCATCAAATCGTCTACTCCACGTGCTCTTCATGCTGCAGCACATATCACTGGGGGAGGACTTATTGATAATCTTCCACGAATTCTTCCTAAAAATTGTGACGCTTTTATTGATACTCATGCTTGGAGGATCCCTCCTATTTTCAAAATCCTTGCCCGCGGAGGAAATGTTCCGCCCCTGGAGATGTACCGTGTTTTTAATATGGGGATTGGGATGGTTCTCCTTGTTGCTAAGAAGGAAGCTGCACTCCTTGCTCAACAACTCCAAGGAAGGATTATTGGAGAGATTATCCCAGGTCGGGGTCAGGTTCAACTCACTGCCTCCAGCGAACTTCACGGAGCCAGTGCACCTTGAATCAACACTCCAAGAATATTGTTGTGTATTAAATTGGAAAAAGCACATGTATCAACTTGCTCTTTTTTCCTAGGACGGCGTTCTCAAATCTTACGATAAAGACGTCCTTCTCTTATCATGCACGCTGGCTATCAACAATCTTCAAGCTCTAAGCATCGTCAAAAAAATCAACAAAAGAGGGCATGGACTCGTGGTCATCGTGTTGTTACTGGATTGGGAATCGGTCTCCTTGGGGCACTCACGCTAGCTCTTCGTTGGAAGAAGCGCTATTGGGCAGAAAAAAAAATCCCTGAGACCATCTCTCCGGCTGTTTTTGCAACACGTGCTCTGGATACTCCCTTTGGGAAAATTGTCTATCATACCGCTGGTCAAGGAGCTCCTCTTCTTTTCTTGCATGATGTTTTTGTAGGAGCTTCCTCCTTTGAGTGGTCAAAAATCTATCCTACTTTTTCAACGAGGTATCAAGTTCTCGTCCCAGATCTTCTTGGATTTGGAGAGTCACAGCGACCTCGCTCTGCTATTAGTATAAAAGCTCAATATCAGTCTCTTTATGCTTTTCTTGCATCCATAGTACCTGGATTCTCCTCACCTCCTCTTCATCACCGCCACAGAAGTGCTGAAGCTTCTCCCTACAGTGCTCAGCAACTACCCAAATGCACAATTATTGCTTCGGGACTCAGTGCCAATCTTGCTCTCCTGCTTGCTGCTCATTATCCTAACAACTTTAGTAAGCTTCTTTTATGGAGACCTCGTTTTGCCTTTGAGAAAAAACTATCTTTTCTCTACGCTCCCTATTTTTCTTACTTCCCATTTCTAGCTCGCTTTCTCTATGAGCGCTACTGGAGTAGAGAGCCCTTCCTTCAGAAATGGTTAGAGCGCTCAGGATATGATCTGAGCGACCCTTCCTTTGGAGAAATACTTACTATCATCTCTGCAACAGCCCAACAATATGGAGCAGAACATGCTTTTCTAGCTTATTGTTCCACTAACTTTTGGCAAAAAGAGATGAGCCAAATACCCTCGCTGACCACTCCCATGACGCTACTGACCGATCAAGAGGACCAAAATGAGGAAGGGATCACTCCTCTTCCTCTTTATGCTGATGAATATTCTAGGATCAAGGTAGCAACCAAAAGTCCATTAGCTCCACTGACGCATCCTCAGTTGCTTTATGAAGTGATCGATGCTCAACTTCAAAAAATCGATTCGTAATATTTCCTCTTATGCCAGCGGATGCTCTTGTTCTCTCCCTTCATGATGTTGCCCCCCATACTCAGCATATTATCAATGATCAGCTTGAAACCTTGCGCCGACTTGGTGTTCTACACTGCTCGCTCTTAGTAATTCCTAATTACCATGACGAAGATTCTCTGCTCAATGCCCCCCAATTTAGAGAATGGATTCGGGAAAAACAGTCCGAAGGACATGAAATTGTCTTGCACGGTTATTCCCACTGGAGACCTCACTGCTCGAAAGATCCACTCCTCAAGCGCTTGATCAATACGTACTATACAGCGGGAGAAGGAGAGTTCTATGATCTTCCTTACCAAGAAGCACAAGAAGCTCTTCGACGAGGTAAACGAGTCTTCGAGCAAATCGGTTTAGATCTAAAAAAAATTATTGGCTTCATTGCACCAGCCTGGCTTCTAGGGAAAGAAGCGCAAGACGCTCTTAGAGACGAAGGATTTGCTTATACGACCCTCTTAAGAGGACTTCTTTCTCTTGGAGGAGAGGCTCCTCATTTTTTTCCTGCTCAAAGCATGGTCTATAGTGTTCGTTCTTCTTGGCGTCGTTGCTTGAGTCTACAATGGAATGAGTTTCTCCTCAGAGATGCTAGCTTGAGAAAATGGCCTCTACTGCGTATCTCCTTTCATCCCATCGATTGGAGTTATCCATCTATCAAAGCTCACTTATTAAAGAGCGTTGCACGTAGCTTGAAGAAGCGCACTCCCAACACCTATGCTTCTTGGTTATCTCAAAAGGAGATTCTCTCCTAAAATATTTTGAAAAAATATCTGCTTCTCACTGCTCTACTGATCATTTGCTCTTGATGATTACTTTTCTTCTCCGCCGTTTACTCTTAAGCACGTTGCTACTCTTCATCATCAGTCTGATTTCTTTTTTTATCATGACACTGACTCCTGGTAGTCCTTATCCCTGGGGAGAGATGAATCCTAAGGTTTCTCCTGAGCTCAAGGCAGTTTTTCGAAAAAAGTTTCATCTCGATCGCCCTCTTCCTCTACAATATTGCTCCATGCTTGATGATCTTTTCCGAGGAAAGCTCTGCAGCATCAGTGACGATCTTCCTGTTTTAAGAAAAATTTTTGATCGTTTGCCTGCGACACTGAGCTTAAATATCACAGCCATGCTTCTCTTTCTCTCCTTTGGAACGCTTCTTGGTGTCTACAGTGCACGTCATTTAGGCGATTGGAAAGATATGTTAGCTTCCCTTCTTGCTTTTCTTTTTATTGCTCTACCTAGTTTTTGGATTGCCTACTTGCTCATTCTCCTCCTAGTGGATCATCTTGGTATTCCCATCTTAGGAACGGAAAGCTATGGCATTGATTTTCCCAATCTCCTAGCAGCTTGGCTTGATAAAATCTGGCATCTCATGTTCCCAGCGCTCATTCTAGCACTGACTCCTCTTGCTATTGAGTCACGTTATCTACGCGCTAGCATGCTTGAAGAACTAAAAGAAGCGTACATTCTTACTGCACGCGCTAGAGGACTCTCTGAGAGCACTATTTTCTATCATCATGCTCTGAAGAATTCACTACGTCCACTGATCACCAACATCGGCATGCTCCTACCCGCCCTCATGGGTGGTACGGTTATTATTGAGAGTATTTTTGCTTATCCAGGTATGGGTCAGCTTGGTTATCAAGCCGTACTAGAGAGAGATTATCCCATGCTCTTAACACTGAATTTTATTGTTGCGACGCTCGTGCTTCTTGGAAACTTCATAGCTGATCTCCTCTATGCTCTCATCGATCCACGAGTGAGGTTGGATTAATTACTCAAGAGTATATCAATTTTCATGACTACTCTCCTTCGACGTGCTTGGAAATTTTTTTCACGATATCCCATGATGGCTTTCTCCTTGAGTACTATTTCCTCTCTCATCGTGATTGCAGCTCTGACAACTCTTCTTAGTCATTACGGCATTGATTGGCCAAGGAACCCCAATGAAACTCACCTCAATGAACGATTGCTCTCCCCCAATTGGAATCATTGGCTAGGGACAGACCATCTTGGTCGTGATGTCTTCTCACGCATGCTTCATGGAACAACTATTTCAATAACGGTAGGATTAACAGCCATGGCTGTTTCCTTAGTCATTGGAGTCACTGTAGGAACGATAGCAGGATATTATGGTGGAAAAATTGATCAGCTTCTCATGAGAAGTGTTGATGCTCTGCTCTGCTTTCCTACTTTTTTTCTAATGCTCACCACCGTTGCTCTGCTAGGCCCCAGTTTGAGAAATATTATTGTTGTTCTTGGATTTCTTGGTTGGACAGCAACCTCACGTCTTCTTCGGGCAGAAATCTTAACATTACGTGAAAAGCCATATTTTCATGCTGCTCGTGTTCTAGGAGAGCGCCGCTGGAAGTTAATCTTTCTTCATCTTCTCCCCAATACGGCTGGACTGATCTTAGTAACTGCTATTTTAGGAGTTCCTGAAGCTATCTTGGCGGAAGCAGGGTTAAGTTTTCTCGGTTTTGGGGTACAACCTCCACAAGCCACATGGGGAAATATCATCGCTGATGGGAAAACCTATTTTCTGGATGCTTGGTGGCTCATTTTTTTTCCAGGACTTGCCATTCTCATCACTTCTCTCTCCTTTTACCTGCTTGGCAATAGCTTTCTTGTCATTCTAGAAAAAAACCTTGCAGCAAATAATTATAGAAGATGACTTCTGCTACTTCTCTCTCTTTATCGAAGGAACCTCTGCTCCAAGTAGTCGACCTACAACTTGCCTTCTCCACAAATCAAGGAGTCAGCCCAGCTGTTTTAGGAATCTCTTTTAGCTTGAATAAAGGGTCGACTCTAGCACTCGTTGGAGAGAGTGGTAGTGGGAAGAGTGTGACGGCACTTTCTATGACAAGACTGCTCCCTTCACCTCCTCTTCTCTATCAAGGAGGTCATGTTTTTTTTCAAGGTGTTGATCTTCTTTCCCTCTCGGAAAAAAAATTGAGAAAGTATCGCTGGAGGCGCATTGCTTATGTGTTTCAAGAGGCTTCTCGGTCGTTGAACCCCCTTTATTCCATTCGAAGTCAACTAGCCGAAACGCTCAAACTGCATCGTCCCGATCTTCCAACAAGCGATCGAGAGATACTTCCTTGGCTTGACATGGTTGGTATTGCTAGGCCCCAGGAGTGCCTCCAGAGCTACCCACACCAACTAAGTGGAGGAATGCAACAACGTGTCATGATTGCTATGGCTCTTTGTGCTCAACCTGATCTCCTTATCGCTGACGAACCGACCACAGCACTCGATGTCACTATTCAAGCTCAAATTCTAACTCTCTTACAACGACTACAAAAAGAACTTGGCATGACCCTCCTCTTCATTACTCATAATCTAGCTATTGTTAGCTCTCTGGCTCATCATGTTGCTGTCATGCATCAAGGTCGTCTTGTTGAATATGGAGCAACCGAGAAGGTTCTCAGGAATCCAGAACATCCTTACACACGAGCTCTCCTTGCTTGTATTCCACGTTTAGATAGAAAACTCAAACGCTTACCAACAATAGGAAATGTTGGGAAGCAGCACTAGAGCATGTCAAAGCTTAGATTTCTAACTACTGGAAAAAACATTTTCCTCAAGAAGCTGATACTCCGAGGAAGAGCAGGCTAGCAGCTCTTCTTCTCAAGGAGGGCATAGGCATTATGGTTATGAATCGATTCAAAGTTTTCAGCTTCCACACGATACCAAAGAATATTGCTATCTGCTTGAGCACGCAAAGCAACATTGCGAACTAAATCTTCTACAAAAACAGGATGATTGTAAGCATGCTCGGTAACAAATTTTTCATCAGGACGCTTTAATAATGTGTAGAGCTCACAACTTGCTGAATCTTCTACTAAGCGAATCATCTCCTCAATCCACATGGCCTTAGCAGAACGTACTGAAAAGGTCACCTGACCACGTTGATTATGAGCACCAGCCTGACTAATAGCTCGAGAACAAGGACAGAGTGTAGTAACTGGAACAAGGACAGTTACCATGAGATCAAAAAGAGCAGACTTCTTTTTCTTGCTCTTTGCCAATGTCGCACTAAAGCGCACATTGTAATCAATGAGTGCTTTGGCTTTGGTAATGGGGGCTTCTTTTGTTAGGAAAAAAGGA
Organism: bacterium; assembly: GCA_021849805.1. Classification (GTDB taxonomy): domain Bacteria; phylum Verrucomicrobiota; class Verrucomicrobiia; order Chthoniobacterales; family UBA6821; genus CAIWMF01. Next base: position 30,039 of record JAJZSL010000012.1, on the reverse strand, counting down.
AATTCAATTTCAATGTGAGCTTGCTGAGCATGGAGCTTGAGGAGGAGCTGCTCTAGAACATCACGAATATTAAGAACATGAAGCAGTGAGCCGTGAGAGTTGAGAACCTCCACAAAACGACTCATGTGAGTACCTTTAAAATGATGTGGCAAGTCAACAGTGAGCTGAATGAGAGCTACGGTACTCTGAGTACGGAGCACTCCTCCATTTTGTGTTGAAGAACGATCACGAACTTCAATGGGGTAGCGGAGATTCTTCACTCCAACACGATCGATAGGGAGCTGGCGATCATCTTTTTTATTTTGCGTGTCCTCTAAGGTCATAGAAAAAAAATAGTGAAGTCAGAGAGTGCAGCGGAAAAGAGTAGGAGTAAAGTTGGATTTCAAAGCACTCTTGTTCAAAATAAAATTTGAGGACGTTTTCTCTTATGTCCTTGGTGAGCACTTCTTCAAAAAGCAGCGATCTCTTTTTTAGTCTTTCTACCAACTTTACACAGTGTCATTCCCACGAACGCTAGAATTCAGAAGACCTTCTGGATGAGTAGGGGGAAGCTCTTTGAGAAAAACTTCAAAAAGATGATGGCAGCGGAGAGGGGAGGTGACTTCTAGACTGCTTCCCTTCTATTGATCATTGTTATTTTGGAGAGTAGTGATTTCAGAGCTACTGATGATTCTTGGTGATTTGTAGTATATTAAATTGAAGAAGACACATCATCAGCTTGCTCTTTTTCCCTAGGACAGTGCTCTCAAATCTTGCGTTATCGCTGGATAGCACTTCGATGTTCGGCCTTACCCTAAGAGAAAAATTTCTCTGCTCCTCATCTTCCTTTTTCAATTTAATACACTATCCTCTTTACCCATCGTGGGTTTGAGGAAAAAATCCTCCGATGCTCTCTCTCCTAGTGGTTCTTTTTGGTGCTCTGGTTGGCTCTTTTCTCAATTGTTTAATTTACCGCCTTCCTAGGAATCTCTCTCTTCTTGAACCAAAGCGCTCTTTTTGCCCACATTGTCAACGATCTCTCCCCTGGTTTGAAAATATTCCCATCTTCAGCTGGATCTTTCTGCAAGGACGTTGTGCCAGCTGTCATGCATCTATTGGAAGGCGCTACATCGCTGTCGAGATGCTATCAGCTCTTCTCTTTTGGCTTTGTTATTGCCATTTCTCTTTTCCCTTAGTCATTGCGATGTGGCTTTTGGTAGGACTGCTCCTAAGTGCTAGCTTCATTGATCTAGAACATTTACTCATTCCCAATACAATCACCTTAGGAGGGATGGTTCTAGGTCTTCTTTGCTCCCTCTCTTTTCCAGAGCTCATGGGCGTTTCTTCTCCCGGATTATCCTTTTTTTATTCCCTGCTAAGTGCTGCTCTCTCTTACTTGATTCTTTGGTTTATTTTAGAAGTAGGAAAAAAAATTTTTGGAAAGAAAAAATTCCTTCTTCAAGAACCTCAGCTCTTAGAGCTTCTTAGGGAGGAGGATCATGTTGGTTTTTCTCTTCGCTGGGGAGAGGAACTCCTTCCCCTTGAAGAGCTCTTCACTCGTTCCTCGGATACTCTTCTAGCCAAAGCTACATTGCTTCAAATGGGAGAGAAAAGATGGCATCATGCTACTCTCATCCTCACTCCAGAGGAACTGCGTATCAATGATCAATCATTTTTACTACAAGATGCTCTCCCGCTCTCTGCTAGCATTCGAGAGATGACGCTGCCACGAGAAGCTATGGGATTTGGAGATGTTAAATTTCTCGCTTGCCTTGCTTCTTTTCTTGGATGGAAAGGAGCACTCTTCTCGCTTTTTGGAGGATCAATCATTGGGGCAGTCGTAGGAACCGCTCTTCTGCTAATAACCCATGGACGCTTAGGACGACTGCTCCCCTTCGGTCCTTATCTCTCCTTAGGTGCTCTTGCCTGGATGCTCTACTTCTCAAAGATAAATTTTCTTTAGACTTTTGCACTTCATCGATACCCTCTCCTCTTTCCATGTCTTCTTCTCCATCCTCCAAGAGCACAAAAAAATTAACCTTTCTTGAACTCCTTTTAGCTGTTTGGCAACCCTATAGAGATCTTTCCATTTTTCTCTATCCCTATCGCTGGAGACTGATTCTAGGTCTGCTTGCAGGGGTTGGATTTGCTGGAGTGAATAGCTGTTTGCCACTGGTAATTCAAAAAGTTGCTGGCTCTGTTTTCAAAAGAGGTTTTTCACAATCACAACTCATCAGCGGAACCTTCTCTCAAGAAGGACCAGGTATTGAGAAGGTCCTCTGGATTTGCTTGCTCATTCCATTGATTATGCTCATTAGGAGCCTGCTCTCCTATGCCAATACTTACTATCTAACTTGGGTGAGTTTAAAAGTGCTGCGTGATATTCGTCGTAAAGTTTTTGCTCACCTCATGGAACAATCCCTTGATTTCTTCAATCGCTCTCAATCAGGACGACTTCTCTCCCGAGTGCTCAACGATACACGTGTTGCGCAAGAAGCTCTTGTGGGGATTATTGGTGATCTCATTAAAGAACCGCTCACGCTCCTTGCTATGGTCGTTGTGGTTTTACGTATTGATTGGAAGTTTAGTTTTGTGACTCTTTTTCTTTTTCCGGTTTGTCTAGTTCCTATTGTTGTTTATGGCCGTAGAGTTCGTAAAGCTGGCAAGGCTGAAGAGAATGAAGCTGGCATTATGGCTGTTATTTTACAGGAATCGTTTGCTGGAATTCGCGTCATCAAATCTTTTGCTCGCGAAAAGTTTCAACTTGCTTTGTTTGATAAATCAAGTGACTTACAATTTTCTTCCAGTCTTCATGGTCAAAAGAGTTCCGCTATTGTTCAACCAATGATTGAAACAGTTGCTGCCTTTGGCGTTTCACTTGCTCTCTTCTACGTCTACTTTGGTCATCTCTCTTTAGGAAAATTCTTAGCACTGATGACAGGAATGTTCTTGCTCTATGAGCCTGTAAAAAAAGTAAGTCGTATTCATTTGACCTTACAAAAGTGCTTGAGTGCTTCAACCAGTATTTTTCAACTTCTGGCAACAGAGCCTACCATTAAGAATAGATCTCATGCATATGCTCTTAAAACCTGCACTGGCCTCCTTGAAATTAAAAATCTTACCTTCCAGTATCATGCTAAAAATCCTGCCCCTGCACTCAAGGCAATCAATTTAACAATTCATCCAGGTCAAAAAGTTGCTCTCGTTGGTGCCAGTGGTGCTGGCAAAAGTACGATTCTATCTCTACTGCTTCGTTTTTATGATCCCCAAGAAGGCGGTATCTTCCTTGATGGACACGATCTACGTGATCTTCAGCTTGATTCTCTACGCCATCAAATCGGTGTTGTGACTCAAGAGAATTTTCTTTTTCATGACACAATTTATGAAAATATTCGCTTTGGACGTCTTGATGCAACACGTCCTGAAATCGAAAAAGCTGCTCAAGAAGCTTTCGCTCATGGCTTCATTCTAGAACAGCCCAAAGGCTACCAGACCATGGTTGGTGATAAGGGATGCCTACTCTCTGGAGGCCAGCAACAGCGTATTGCCATTGCTCGCGCTCTTCTCAAAGGAGCTCCCATTCTACTTCTAGATGAAGCAACCTCTGCGCTTGATTCTGAATCTGAGAGAATGATTCAAATAGCTCTGGAGCGTTTAGAAAAAGGTCGTAGTGTGATTGCCATTGCTCATCGCCTCTCTACAGTCTTAGCAAGTGATTGTATTGTTGTCATGGAGGAGGGCTCTATTGTGGCCACCGGAACACATCGAGAACTACTCAGTTCCTCAGAGATCTATCGTCGTCTCTACCAGTTACAATTTCATCCTGTCTAGAAAATCTAAAGCGTGATCGAAAGAGTCCTCTCTTCTTTCCTTTCTCGATAATGATCAATCATGATGGTTGCTAATTGAACTAAAAGAAGCTTCCCTTGAGATTCTTCGTACGGACGATTGATTTCTAGATTCACTCGATAACTATTTTTGGATGAATAGGAGCCCAACTTACTGAAGTAAGTTTGCCAATCTAAGGCACTGGATCCTCTCATGTACCACTGGATATTAGAAAATCCATGGTTGAGCCAGAAGAGAACTAATAAATAGGTTTGACTAACACGATTGGCTATAAAATTTTGTCGCTGATTATGACCTACTGTTTGACTGCGATCATGCCACCGGTATTGATAAAGATAATCATCAATAAAGTGCAGCGGTTCATGAATAGCCACTCGAAGAGCAAATTCATAATCTTGACACCCTTCAAACTTGGGATTGAAGAGACCTAGATCATTATGCAAATCTTTTCGAATCACCTTCAGGTGGCTTGCTACGTTATGGTGCACCAAATCTCTTGGGCTCTCTGATCGAAGTCGCCAGGAGAGAATATTTCCTTTTTCATCAATATCGATGGCTCGAGAACTCATGTAGCGCTTGGTGGGAGCTTCCTGAATTTTTTTCTCAAGGATTGAGAAAACAGGCGGCAGAAGGCAATCATCACAATCAAGATGTAAGATCCACTCTCCTTGGGCATAGCCAAGAGCTTCATTAATACTTGTACAAATTCCACGATTCACCTCATGGGTGTAAAACCTTACTTTACTCCGCAAAGAAATAAAAATTTCATTCATGATTGCTCTGGAGCTCATTGAAGGATCATCATTGATGAGGAGAATCTCTAGAGAACTTTGAGGGTGATAAGCAGAAGCTTCTTCAATCGAGCGAAGTGCCTTCTTAAGATAATCTAAATGCTGATGAAAGCAGATGAGCACACTAAAACGTGGCTGCGTGGGCGGATGAAAGCTTGAACTCTTCTTAAGAGCCATGAATGAAGAAGTGGCTTGAGAATGATCAATGTACCTTTTAGCTTCTTCTTCTAGTAGCGAGGAAGGAAGGTCAAGAAACTCAGAAGCCCATTGGGAAGCGTATCGCTCACGTCGAGATCTAAGAGGATGATACTCCATAGCTGGATAAGCTAAGGTAATGAGCCCTTGAGAAAACCAATGGAGAAAGCAGAGCGATTTTCGCAAAAGAGTAGGGAGCAAAGATTTCTTTGGTGTACAAAGATTATCTTGCTGAAACTTACTAGTTGCTGGAGCAATGATCCAAAGAAGAAAATGCTTTGCTGTCCATGCAAGAAACTGGCGCCACCGTAGAAATGAAGAAACTCCCATAAAAGATTGAAAACATTTATAAATCTTTCAAGGATTCCTCAATGATTTTCTTGAATCTAGAGATAATTCTTTTCCGGCATGATTCCTTGGTGATAGATTCAAATGCTTGTTGATTTTTTAACATCGATTCCAATAAATCGTTAATTCGTTTGCAAACTTCCTCTTCCCCTACTAACCAATGGAGAACCATCATCGAGTCTGATGTTCCCATGTTCCATATTCCTTGGAAGGAAATCTGGGAATATCGCGAGCTCATGATGAGAATGGTTCATCGTGATTATGTTTCAAGGTACAAGCAGACTCTCTTAGGATCACTCTGGTATGTTTTGCAGCCTCTCTTTACTAGCTTAATGTTTACCTTGGTTTTCTCGAGAATTGCAAAGATTCCTACTGCTTCTCTTCCTCCTATTCTTTTTTACATGTCCGGAATTGTTTGCTGGAGCTACTTCTCTGATTGTGTCACTGGAACGGCCAATACATTCATTGCGAATACTTCTTTGTTTGATAAAGTCTATTTTCCACGTCTTGTCGTTCCCATCTCCCAATTGATTGTTAATCTCGTGGGATTTGTTATGCAGCTAGCCCTTTTTCTAGGACTCTATCTTTGGTATGCCTTACATAGAGCTCCTATTACCATGGGATGGCGTATTATTGTACTTCCTATTCTCTTACTACAAATGGGAGCACTAGGTCTCGGTGTTGGCTGTTTTGTCTCTGCTATTACTACTCGATTTCGTGATCTTCAAGTCCTACTTGGTTTTTTTATGCAGTTATGGATGTATGGTAGCTGTATTGCTTATCCTCTGAGCATCGTTCCTTCTGGATTGATCCGCACTATTTATATGCTCAATCCAATGGTCTGTATTATTGAAGGTTTCCGATTTGCTTTTATGGGACAGGGAACAGTAACTTTTCTTCAAATTCTCATTAGCTTCTCTATCAGTATGATTACTGTTCTGCTGGGTATTATTTTGTTCAATCGCACGGAGCGCTTCTGCGTTGATATTCTCTAGGCATTCTCTACTCTGGCCATGAGTGATGTTGTGATCAAAATAGAAGATGTTTCTAAGAAATATCGCTTAGGAGTTATCAATCGCCAAATGCTTGTCGACCAAATCGAGAGCTGGTTTGCTCGTCGATTAGGTCGTCCCGACCCTCATGCTTCTATTTTTGAAGAAAAGACGGATCGTATGCCAACTCCTTATGATTTTTGGGCTCTTCAACATATTAATTTAGAAATTCACCGGGGAGATGTCATTGGCGTTATGGGTAGAAATGGCTCTGGCAAATCAACATTGCTGAAAATTTTATCCCGTATTACTGCTCCTACCCAAGGTAGAATCACAATTGAAGGACGTATTGCAAGTTTGCTGGAGGTTGGAACTGGCTTTAATTACGAAATGACAGGACGAGAGAATGTCTATCTTAATGGAAGTATTTTGGGGCTCAAACAACGCGAAATTGACGATCGCTATGATAGCATCGTTGAGTTTGCTGAAATTGCTAAATTCATGGAGACACCTGTGAAACGCTATTCCAGCGGTATGCGTGTCCGACTTGCTTTTGCTGTTGCAGCACATTTGGATCCTGAAATTTTGATTTTAGATGAAGTGCTTGCTGTTGGAGATGCCAAATTTCAAGAAAAGTGCCTCAATCGTATTCTCGAAATTAGAAACTCCGGAGTTACTGTTCTCTTTGTGAGCCATTCTGCTCAAAGTGTTCTGGAGCTCTGTACTCATGGTATTGTTCTGAGTGAAGGTCGTCTTGTGGCTTCTGGAACAGCAAAAGAGGCTACAGAATATTATTCTAACTCACTTCATCTTGCGACTTCTGAAAATTTTATTCCTGGCATTCCAGAAAGCCGTGTTGGACTGCAAGTAGGAGCTCTTGCTAAAAAACTACTTCAAGAACTCCCTGAGGGAAATTTAGCTTTTAATGTACCTATAGAAACCTCTGAAGGTATTCTTGTGGTTGATCTGGCTTGGGTTTCTAACAATCGTATGAAAACGATGAGAAAGGAACCTTCTTGGAATGGAGCCCCCGATATTGCTATTAATGTTATTTCCAAAGACAAAACAGAAGCTCAAGCCCTCCATCACCTTCATTTATTAATGCGTGCAGGAGCTCTTGAATCCTGGATTATCTATCCCAATGGCTTCATCAGTCGTTTTAAAATCAATGAGAAAGAATTCATGATTCCCTCGATGAAGGAAAATATTAGTGACCTTTAACTCACGAGTTTTTATCAAACGATGGGAAGAGAGAGGAGCATGAAATTTCTTGATACTCCCACTCTCAAGCATTGAGATTACTGCATGATGAGCATTACAGTCAAATTACTTAAAAATCATAGGAAAGAGTGCAGAGATTTTTAAAAAAAGCAAGGCCGAAGACCGAGCGCTATCTCAACGATCAGGTGATGGGATGAGAACGCTGCCTTTTTTAAATAAGATCAAGTCAATTTCCTGTCATTTCTAAGTAATGTGACTATAAAGAAGAGAAAAAATTTTGTGCTCTGAGAGACCTTCTTTTTCACATTTCACATACGAGAAGGTTATTCCTTTCTCTTTTTCAAAAGAATGAAGTTTTCTGTACTCATCAATAACTACAATAACGCTCCTTACCTGAGCGAATGTCTTGAAAGTGTACTTCATCAATCACGAAGAGCCGATGAAATTGTTGTTGTCGATGATGGGAGTACTGATTCCTCACCAATGATCATTGAGCAATATGTAGCGCAATTTCCTGTGATCAAGCCGATCTACCAACAAAATAGAGGACAACTCTCAGCCCTAGCTACAGCGATTGCTTCTTCTTCTGGTGATATTCTTTTTTTGCTAGATGGTGATGATGCCTATAAAGCTCATCATTTAGAATCCATAGAGAAATATTGGCTTCACTATCCTCACATCGATTTAATCTACACACGCACCGATCTGATAGGAAGAAGCTCCCTATCAGCATCACAAATCCAAGAGCATGAGAAGAAGACACGTCATCTCATCGGTCCTGTTAACAATGTATTAGAACACTATCAGTGGGGTTATAGTGCGCTATTAGCCTACTGGGATCCTTGGTACTACATGGGAAATACAACTTCTTCTCTTGCCCTCAAAAGGGAACATGCTTCTTCTCTCAAACTAGAAGAGCTTGCTCATCATATTCCATTACGATTAGGAAATGCCGACTATGCACTGTTGCTTCAATCAGCTCTACACTTGGGAAGAAAACTCTATATTCCTGATGAAACTGTTTTATATCGAATTCATGAACATAGTCTTTCTCAAAGGATCCATAGGAGTGATGATCAATCAAGCGAACATTATCGCTGGTTAATGAATATGCTCTTGATAAGAGATCAATGTTTAAAAAATTACACCTTCCATCATTCATCATTTCCATGGGAATTCCTTGAAGAGGAGATAAAAACCATTCCTTATCCCTCCGAGGCTCATCTAGAGCATTATAAAATGATCACCAAACTGGCTAGAGGGAGAACGCAGCAACTAGAAGAAACAATTAAAAAACGTGATGCGCAACTACACAGTGTTTATAACAGTCTTTCATGGAAACTCACCAAACCATTGAGAAAAGTAGGAGAGATCATTTCAGCAAAGCTCCAGTAGATTCTCAATGACTATCTTACCAGCTCTCCTCTCCTTTCTAGCCTATTGCCGACGTATTCCGTTTTTAGTTGCTTCCAGGTTGTTGTGCCGATTACTCCGTCGATCTAGCTATACAATCGCCGTGAATATGGCAGGGTGTGGAAATTTAGTTGGTGGTGTTGGCAACTACACGGCTTCACTTCTTCGTGGATGGGCTCGCTACATCCCTTGGAGCCCTCTCTCACTCTACTGCACCCTTATGAATTTTCATGAAGTGAGAAAATTTCCAATCTGGGCTCGCCTGAAACACTACTGCCTCTATCAAGAAAAAGATTTGCGTGATTTAGAAGGAACCTTTGATTTGCTCTACGCTCCCTTTGGTTTGGTAACACCGATTCCCCCACCTCATCCTTTTGCTTTTCACTTTGCTGATATCCAAGACTATTTTTTTCCAGAATTTTTTTCACTCAAGAGTCTTTGTTTTCGAAGGAATGCTTACCGCAATGCTCATGCTTTTGCAGATCATATCTTAGTTCCTTCAGCATTTAGTAAACAATCAATGATAGCTTGCTTGGGAATTCCTGAGGATCGAATCTCCACGGTTGCTCTTCCTGTTGCAGACTTGCCTTCCAGAGCACGACCACCGCTCAACCTCCATGATCGTGAAATTCCCTTTATCTATTATCCTGCTGATAACTACGCTCACAAGAATCATCGACGTCTCTTTCTTGCTCTTAGAAACCTGATCCAAAAAGGCTGGAAGGGCCGTCTTATCTGCACAGGGACACGTGTTCCTGGAAAAATCGATTTGCTAGCACTCGCCAAGGAGAGTGGTATCTCAGACCATTTTATCGATCTTGGAAAAATTACTCGCCAGGAAGTTTCGTGGCTTTATCGGCATGCTCGTTTTCTCATTTTTCCAAGCCTCTTTGAAGGCTATGGATTACCAGTGATAGAAGCTTTTAAAATGGGACTCCCTATTCTCTGCTCAGGAGTGAGTAGTCTTCCTGAGCTAGGAGGTGATGCTCTTCTCTACTGCAATCCCTTTGATCTGACCGATATCACCGAGAAAATCTGGTTGCTCTGGAATGATCTCAACCTACGTACAACTTTATCCACTCTTGGAAAAAAAAGAGCTCACCTCTTCTCTACTCAACGTATCATTGAGGAGCATTTTGCTATTTTCAGTAAGGTGATTGATGCAGCACGTTCCGGCAAAAAAATCACTCCACCAGCCTCTCCACTACCTCAAATAGATCTAGCAGTAGCAGCCTCTCTTTATCAAACCTATGCTCATCCCTCCATCCGTGATCAAATTCCTCCACGAAGTCAGTGGTTTCCAAGTGATCAAATTGCTGGATGGAAGGATCATGGCGGCCGATTTTCTCTTGATCATTCTCCATTGATCGTGCTTTCTTCCGCTGGAGAGAAAGTTACTCCCACGCTCCCCATTCACTTCTTGACCATTGTTCATAATGGAATGCCTTTCATTAAAAAACATCTTCCTATTTTTGAGCAACTCTCCTCTCCGTGGCATTGGCATATCGTGGAAAGAGCAGCTCGCTTAGTGAATGACACATCATGGAGTTTAGCAAATGGAGGATGTTTTCCTAAGAATACTTCTATTTTAAGCAATGATGGTACTAGCGAATATCTCGATTTCATTGCTCAGAAATATCCAGAAAAAATCACCCTCTATCGTCATACTGATTTTTGGGAAGGAAAATTAGCCATGATCTCAGCACCACTAGAACATCTTCCCCAAGAAGCTCTCTTATGGGAGATTGATGTCGATGAAATCTGGAGTGCCGCTCAAATCATGACTCTTGTTCGTTCCTTTGCCCAAGAACCAATGCGCACAGGTGCTCTTTTTTATTGTCGTTTTTTTGTCACTCCCGATCGCATACTCGATAGTATCGGATTTTATGGTAATAATCCTTCTCAGGAATGGCGACGTGTTTGGAAGTACAAGAAGGGTGATGTTTGGAAACAACATGAGCCGCCTTGTTTGCTCAGAGAGATCCATCCAGGCTCTTTGAAAGATGTCCTTGAACTGAACCCTTTCACTCAGGAAGAAACCTGGCGAATGGGCTTAGTCTTTGATCATTTGGCCTACACCACGGAAGAGCAGTTGCGATTTAAAGAAACCTACTATGGTTATTCTGGAGCTAGAGCCGCATGGCAGCAACTTCGAGCATCTCAGCAATCGGAAGTGATGATTTCGAATTATTTTTCGTGGATAGAAGATCCTATTTGGGCCTTGAGAACATCATCAATAGAACCGACTAAGGAACGCTAAAAACTATATTTTCATCAATGTCTCTCCCCTACCTCGAGCAATCATGCTCTTTTACGCTCATTACCCCCTGCCGTAACAGTGCTCATCTGCTTTCAGAGACACTCGATTCCATTTTTAATCAATCTTCACTGAAGAATCGATCGATCTCATTACAATACCTCATCATCGATGGGGCCTCTTCCGACCATACAGCTGATGTTGTTGAATCCTATTTAAAATATGGTATTGAATTTTTAAGTCAACCAGATCGAGGCATGTACGACGCCCTTGCCAAAGGCCTTGAAAAAGCCACCGGAAATATTATCGGTTATCTCAATGCTGGAGACATTTTATTTCCACATGCTTTTGAAATCTTAGAGGAAGTTTTTCAATATCCAGATATAGAGTGGGTCACCGGCTATTCTACGATCATCAATGACCAACTTCAAATTACCAACACAGCACAACCACCACGTTATCGACGTCAGTTTATTGAAAATGGATATTATGTTGATCCCTCTTATCCTCGAAATATCCAGCAAGAATCAACATTTTGGTCACAGCGAATGAATCGATTGATTGATTTTAAAAAACTGCGTTCTTTTCAATTAGCTGGTGATTATTTTTTATGGACGGAGTTTGCCAAAGAAACAGAGCTTCACTCCATTGGCTCCCTGCTAGGGGCTTTCCGTGTTCATGCTGGACAACTGAGTGAAAATTATGATGCCTACTACCAAGAAGTAAAAAGCCTTTTGAGAAAGGCAACCTTTCGTGAACAGTTAACCCGTTATTGGGAGACACGCTGCAATCCCTTGCTACGTGGTTTCCTCTGGAATCATACACTTGGAATAAGTCCTGCAAAAATCTTCGACTATCATCATGCAGAAAAAAAGTGGCGACCTAGATAAAAATTGAGTTTTTAGTCTTTTTAACAACTTCACGCAGTGCCGTTCCCGCGAACGCGGGAATCCAGAAGGCTTTCTGGAGGAGCATAGGAAGCTCTTTTATAAAAACTTCAAGAAGATGACGGCAATGACGATGAAATGTAGCTTCTAGACGAGTGCTCTTGGATTCATCATTTTTATTTTGGACAGTAGTTATTGGTAGTACATTTTGGTCACATGAAATTTTCTATTGTTTATCTTAAAGTTCATCCAGCTTCTGAGCGTCTCTACAAAGCCCAAGAGCAACTTGAGGAGAGTATAGCTCATTTTTCTCTTGATCCACTTCCTTACCCTGCAGGAAGAAAATTAGTTCCTATTGGTCATCTACTCTCTAAAGCAAGAGAGAGTACCACAGGTAGAGCTTTTGTTTGGTGTAACTCCGATGTCACCTTAACACGTAATCCTTTTGAAGTACCTAACCCCAACCAGGTTTATGGATTCCATCGGCGCGAAATTCCTTCAGGAGAAATCTGTCTTGGAGTCGATATGTTCTATATTCCAATTTCTATTTGGGACACCATTCTCTCCAAGGATATTCCTCAACTTTTCTTGGGTGCCTCTTACGTGGATTGGTGGATTCCTCGTTTGATGGAGTCTCTGGGAACTTATGAAAATCTCACTGGCTACCTCGATCATCTTTCGCACCCCCTCTCTTCGGCCTCTGCAAATGAATCAAATCATTATTACCAATGTAATTTTAATGCCTATAATCGCTGGGCCAAGCGTCATGCTCTTAGTACGATTCCTAGGCCACCAGTTATTCCATGGTTAGGACATATCTGGGGTGTTCGTGATGTAGTTGGAAAAATGAAAAGGCGTTTATGGAAGAAATGAATAGAACAGGCCGTATACCAGCGATTGTCAGTAACGATCTTTTTCAAGAATACTGCGATCATGTTTTCTGGAGCAATAGACATCCTGTCCCCAGCCCTCATTTCAAGGAGGGTTCTCTTGTTTTTTGTAAAATTGATGCTGTTCTCTTACTTTTTGAAAAGTTGCGTCTTACTCGCAAACGCATTATCCTTCTAACGGGTGAAGGTGATTTCCCTTGTGATGCTTTTCGACAACAGTTTCTTCCCAAGAATGTTCTTCATTGGTTTTCAACGAATGTCACGCATCCACACCCAAGAGTTTCTGCTATTCCACTTGGACTAGGCTCCCCGAGTGATCCAATCACCTTGAAGATGGCTGATCTTCTTAAGATGAAGGAGAAAAATATTCCCAAGTCCTCTTGGCTACTTGTTTCTTTTCGAGCAGAAACCAATCGATCTCTTCGCCAGCCTATCTATGAATATTTTCAAGAACGCTCTGAGAAGGAACCATGGATTACTTTTTATCCTCCCAATGAGGAGCAATCAAAAGATTCTTTTCTAGAGCAGCTGAGCGAACACCGCTTTCTCCTCTCTCCACCTGGGAATGGAGTGGATACACATCGGATTTGGGAAGCTCTAGCAATAGGCTCCTACCCAATTGTCTTAACATCAGAAGCCATGAGGCCTTTTGAAGAGCTCCCTATACTTATGGTCCATTGCTTTGAAGAAATCACTCTTCCCTTTCTTGAGTATCACTTACCACAACTTGAAGAGAAGAGAGAAAATCTCTTCCTCTTAGAAATGTCTTATTGGGAGAAGAAACTTCAAGAAGCAAAAAAAAACGTGGAAAAGCAACCTCGCATGGAGTGGAAAGAATGGTTTGAAGAATCGATCCACTATGGTTTAAAGATGCTTCAGCGTCGCTCTAGATCATTTTCACTAACGTTGTAGCTGCGCATTGCGGCATCACTCTTGGTGTTCGAGTCCTCGAGTAGGAGAATACACATAGGGTCTTTGCGCTCCTCGGTGCTGGCACTACAGTGGCTAGAACTTCATTTAAAACACTCTAGAGCATTCCTAAGCGTTCGAGGAGTTGTTGAACACCCATTTGGATGCCAATAAAAAATTCACCGAATTGAGCATAGTGAACACTCACTTCATCAAAACGCATTTCGTAAACAATCTCTTTAATGGAACTCGTTGTTTTTGCAAAAAGTGACACTCCCCACTCTTGATCATCAAGACCCGTAGAACCAGTAATGAGTTGACGTACACGACCAGCATAACGACGCCCTACCATGGCATGTCCTTGCATGAGCTTTTTACGAGCTTCCAGAGAGAGAGCATACCAATTTTGGCCCACATCGCGTCGCTTAGACATTGGATAAAAACAAAAAACAGGCCATTCCTCAGCTTGAGGAAGTGTTGGGTAGAGTCGCTCCTGAGTATACTTAGCAATACGATCTCCAAACGCTTGTATTTTCTCTTCAAAGTCAGGAGTAGCAGGATCATCTCCCTCTTCTTTGAGCTTTAGAGCATACTCCTGTTCATTCATGCCATATTCACTTCGCTCTGTCATCGAGAGCCAAGAGAAAGTAGGAAGAAGAACTCCATCTCCTAGTGAACGCTCCAGTCTCTTAGAAGCTCGGTCTAGTTCTTGAAGATCAGGTGTGATGAGCATAAAACCCAGGTCTGCCTTAGGAGTGAGCATACTAAAACTCAAGAGTGTTGTTTGAGGGAGAGCTTGTATTTCAGCGATGATTTTTCCAAAAGAAGAACGCTGTTTGATTTGCTCTTCCTGACTGAAATCGTTCCAGGAAGAATAATCGACTCTTAAGAAAAGATGGAGAAGATGACGTCCTTCTGTCGGTAGAATAGGCATGGTAGGAATGATGAGCTGAGATCAAGAAAAGAGCTTGTTTATAGGCGAGAAGCTCTGTAGAGATCCAGTCTTTAATATTATGAAACTGCTTCTCATTCGCAATGACAATATTGGTGACCTCGTGAGCACAACACCACTCATTGAATGCTTACACAAAGCCTATCCTCAAGCCTCCATCGACCTCCTTGGAAATTCCTATAATATAGAAATCTTAAAATATGATTCACGCCTTACTCATTGTTGGTCCTATTGCAAGGCTAAGCATGTGATTAACCTTTTTTTAAAAATAAAAGAATGGCTTGAGAAAATGCTCCTACTGCTGCGCTTACGCTCTTACTCCTATGATTACATTATTATTGCTATTCCTCTCTTTCATGAAAGAACGCTTGCCCTAGCACGTTGGATTCAGCCTCGTGAGGCTATTGTAGGAGCAATGCCCGATTCTCCAGTACGCTCGAAGCTGCCAAACAACTACGTTCCTCTAACCATTGATCATAATAAATCTCATGCACTGCAGGTTCTCACTTATGCAAAAGCCCTTGGCATCAACCTTCCCATTCCTCAGAGAGTATCACTCATGCTCAGTGATCATGAAAAAGAAAAAGCTCTGAATATTCGTAACACCTTTCCAGGTCCTAGAGAAAAACCGATCTTAGGTATTCAAATTTCTGCACGTCGTCCCAAACAACGATGGCCCTTTGCAACATGGCGTTACTTGATTGAGCAGGTGCTACCATATGTACGGGTGCGTCTTTTTTGGTCACCAGGATTAGCTTCTGCACAACAACATCCCGGAGATGACTTGTTAGCCAAGCAATTAATAGCTTCTTTTCCTCAAGATGCCTTTGTTGCAGAGCCAATAGAAAACTTACGACAGTTGATGACTGCTTTATCAGCGTCTGATTTACTACTCGGCCCAGATGGAGGTGCTATGCATGTGGCGGCTGGATTAGATCTTCCAACATTGACTCTTTTTGGAGATGTGGATCCTACTGTTTGGATTCCTTATTCCAAGAAATCTCACGTTCTAAAAAGTCCTTCAGATCACCTTGAGGATCTCCTTCCTCAAATTGTTATTAAGAGAACACTGGAAATTTTAAACTTAATTCAAACTTAAAGAACTCCTTAAAAAGTCTGTTGAATGAACTATAATGCTTGTTCTTGAGGATCACTCAAATCATTGGGAAAGTAATCACCACGAGCAGAGAAAGGATTGAAGTGATAATCCAACATAAGTGCCCAAGTTGTACTTGCCATGCTGGGAATAGGATTAGCATACCAGCCAAAAGGAATGAGGTATCGTTTGCTAGCGTAGAGATAGCTTAACTTATCAGCTGGAATGAAAATAAGTGATCTGTAGTTGGGGGGACGAACAGTATCAAAAGCTACTTCGTTTTCGTAGTGATCTGTTTTTAAGCTCTGAATATGTCGAACCATATAATCATGATCCTTTTGAAGATCACTGATGTAGAATGCTATTTTTTCAAGATTCTCGGGAGTTTCACCTGCTCTAGCTTGTAAGTCTTGATACTGAGTGTACTGAGTAATAAGAACTCTCAAACCATTGATAGCACCTGCCGTCCATTCTCCAGATAAAATTCCTGAATGGTCATTGGGATCAATCATTCCATTACTATCATGATCATGATCAGAATAACCTACCCCCCAAATTTCTTGATCTCTCCTATCGAGAGGATGAGCATAAAAACCACCCCAACTTTTTACATTTTGCCAAAGTTGATAAGCAGTACCGAGACCGTGGGCTTCATCGAGAAATTTTTGTCCCAAGAGAGCGATTCCCCAAGTATTAACATCAACAGCTCGAACTTCGTGGGGGATCCATTCTGCAAGAGCTTCTCCATGTTCATCAATCTTGTTGGCTTCTCCTCCAGAATAAAACTGATGCTCACGTTGATTCCATGCTTCATTTTTGAGAAAAGAGAGCAATCCTCTTGTTCTTCTCTGCTCGCTCCCGTCACGATCAGAACGTTGAACAGAGTAATTTCCTCCATAAATCATTGTTCGGATCGTTGTGAGTGCCGTAGCGATTTTTTGCTTATCCTCTGCAGTAGAATACCCGTAATTGAGTTCATCTTGAAGCACTCTTCTAAAAACAAGCAAACCTCCAAGAGCAGAAATGTTGTTTTCAACAGAAACTTCATAAGGACTAACTTGTTGCCCTCCCATATTGGAGATGGAACCTGCCGGTGCGTAATAAATACCACCTGTTTTCGATTGCATCTTCTGGAAGGTCCCAAGGATAGCGAGAGCATTTTGGACAGCGAGCGTTTGGTAAGGAACACAAGGCTCCTCTTTGTATTTAAGAAGAGCTGCATGGAGAGGCCCCAGAAGAAAAGCCCAAATATTCTCACCAGTAATCGGTTTCCAATCTGTCCAAGAAATACAAATTTTGGGATAAGAACTTTCATTATCAGGAAGATCTTGAGTAGGGATTTTTCTACCACTAGCGTCGGTAACAAGAACACTCTCTGGAAGAGGATCGACATTACTATAGGTCTGAGGAAGTGCTCGGAAAACATAAGCTTCTTTAGGATTTTTAATTTCACAACCATTATAAAGAAAAACTTTTCCATGTTCTGGAGTAAAAGTTACTCCTCGATTAGCATCAGTGTGAAACTGACCTTCAATCTCAGGAATATCATTTCCATCATACCCAACATTTAATAAATTGGTTTGATTTTCAAGAAGAGAAAAGAGATCTTCCCCTCCCTCTCCCTCTAAATGGTCACGCCCAGCGAGCGCTAATCCTATTTGCCAAGTAGCAGCATCATAAATATTAATTCCGCTATGGATATTAATCCGCTCTACTTGTAACTGTCCGCGGGATCCTGGCATCGGAGTAAATGAATTATTCGCTGGATTATAGAGATCCTCAGAAAATGGGTCTTCTCCTGGCAACGAGAGGACATAGAGCCAATAGTTCTTAGTACAAAAGAAACTGAGTGGAAGTTTCTTACCATGAAGCTCACCTGCATTTGCTAGATAGGTCATGCCCGGATGAGGAAAATCAGCGTTGCTATGATCAACATCTGCTGTTAGAAAGCGAATTATTTTTGATATTTCCTCCTTCGAATCTGGCGTTGCAAACTCAAGAGCACTCAGTAGGGTCGGTAGCAGAAAAATGAAGATCACAGCCATCATTATTACCTTTATCCAAGCAACTGGATGAGAGAAAGCATTCTTCATCCATCAAATGCTAGGCTCTCTCGTACTAGCAAACAACTAAAATTGGAGAGATGAAGGCTTTATTTTCAACAATAAAAAATGATTGCCAATTTAGACAAAGATTTTATCCTCTTTCTTCTCAATTTATGGCTGATTACTCCAATAAATATCCTGATAATGTTGCTGGCATTTTCTATGTCGATGATCAATGCATTGACTGCGATCTCTGCCGCGAAACAGCTCCTGCGAATTTCACTCGCAATGATCATGGTGGCCATTCTTATGTCTTTAAACAACCTTCCACCGCTGAGGAGGAAGCTCTCTGTAAAGAAGCCATGGAAGGATGTCCTGTTGAAGCCATTGGTAACGATGGGAATTAACATCTCTCTTCCTTAATTTTTCAACAATCAGGAACCTAAAAATAATCTCCCTCCACTGGAGGCATAGACCCTTTAGCTCACAGAACATTGAACGGTAATTTTAGTCTCAGGAGCGTAGGTAATGTTGATGTCTGATGTTGATCGAGGAATAGATGCTGAGGGAGAAAGAGAGAGAGTAGACCGAGGGCTGGGCAAACGAGATCCTGATTGGTTAACTGTTTGATTACTAGAAGTGCTTAGATCAACTTTAGAAGTTACTTTCGAATTGGGTAGTGAGTTATCAGCACTAGGATGCGGTGTTTCTTCCGCAATTTCTAATTCAGCTGTTTCTCCTTCTGCTCCTTGAGCAACATCTTGGAGAAGCACTCCAGCTACTCGGCGGCCTATAACAGCTTCAGCAGTAGCCCCTAACTCAGCTGCTACTGTTTCAGCAGGGGCAGCAGCGCCACAACTTACAACTAAGCCAGCAATAGCAACAACAGAAACCAATACGTTAACAGCTAGAAAAAAAGTACCCAGAGCATGCGATATTGTAGAACTTTTTGTTACTGTGGTGGATTTTCCATGAGGCTCATTAGAATGAATCGTATCATCAAGACCATGATCACTACCTGAATTTCTAGAACTGGAGGAGGATGGTTGAATCTTCTGAGAGAGGCTCAAAACTCCAACAGACTGCGAGGGATCAGAGAGCATCAACTTACCTTGCTCATTGAGAATCCACTGATTTTCATAAACTCCATTCCATGTTTTGTTTTCTTTAGCTTTTTGAAACTCCTCTTCCGTTAAAAAACTATAAGAGATACCTTGGCATGTTTTCCAACCAAAAAAGGAATAAACATCAACGATCGACCAATCTGTTTTAATCTTATAGTCAGCTTCACCATCATGATCTTCTTGATTGCCAAAGATAGCATGTTGCCACTGGCTATAGTCTTCATTAGTCATTGTAACAATGATTTTTGTTTCAGAAGAATCTCCTTCTCCCCTCAGAGAGGGAATCATCATCACAAAAAAGAGGATCTTCAAGAGGACTAAGAATTGAATGAAGGGTCGAGCAATCAGTTTCATGGACGTAACATGCTTTTAAAGTTTGGGTATAGAAACCAGGAGAAGAACATCACTCCTGCCCAACCTTGATTTCTAAAAGAAGATTTTTTTAGATTTTTCCTGCAAGAAGCAGAGCCATTGATTTAAGATTCTTCTTAAGATTCTCCTGAAAGAATCAACCTTATCTCTGCACCTTATCTCTCTATTTTATAGATTTTTTTCCAAAACCATCTCCTCAAGCAGAGACTAGAACCATGAATCCTAACAACGACTTTACTTACTTTATTTAGTCTGAAATTTTACTTGGTCTAAACTGTTTTTCTAAACTTGTGTATCGTTTTTGAGAAATTCTAGTCAGTAGAACTCAAAATTAGCAATAGTTTTAATAGTTTGATGAAACCATTCCCGAAGAGGAATAAAAATTTTCTAGCATGCCCTCCCATTTGCTTCCCACATTCAAAAAATCATCGATAGAAAAAACAATCCTTGTTGGATTAGAGAGAAAGGGAAGCAAACGATGGGAGCTTCTTGAATTACTAGAAGAACTTAGAGAATTAGCACGGAGTGCTGGAGCTCATGTTCTAGAAACGGTGATCCAGAAACTAGAGCATCCAACAGCCCCTTATTATATCGGCAAAGGAAAAGCAGAAGAACTTCTCGATCTTGCCGTCAAGCATGAAGCAACTTCTTTTATTTTTGATGATGAGTTAACACCTGCTCAGGGACGTAATCTTGAGCTTCTTTTATCACGCAAAGTTCTAGATAGGACTCAGCTCATCCTTGATATATTTGCAGCGCGTGCTCATTCTCATGAAGGACGCTTACAAGTTGAACTCGCTCAGTTGCAATATTTATTGCCACGACTCACGCGATTATGGGGCCATCTATCACGTCAAACAGGAGGAATCGGAACACGCGGACCTGGTGAAACACAATTAGAAGTTGATCGACGTCGTGTTCAGGAACGGATTGCTCGCTTAAAAAAAGATCTTCATCGAGTACGTCGCGTTCGTAAAACTCAACGTGAAGGCCGCTTGCGCCATCAATATCCTCTGGTTTCACTAGTGGGCTATACCAATGCTGGAAAGTCATCCCTGCTCAGAAGACTCACGCATGCTGACGTATTGGTAGAGAACAAACTTTTTGCGACACTTGATCCAACAACTCGACATTTTCTCTTACCCAATGGGAAGAAGATTTTAATGACAGATACTGTTGGTTTCATCCGAAAATTACCTCACACACTTGTTGAAGCTTTTAAAGCAACCTTAGAAGAAGTGGAAACAGCTGATCTTTTAATTCATGTGGTTGATTTGAGTCATCCTCAATATCTAGAACAAATCAAAGCAGTGGAAGCTATCCTTGCAGAACTGAATCTCTCCAAGAAGGAGCTTCTACTTGTTTTTAACAAAATTGATCGACTCGATCATGGGGCACTCGTCGAAAGAGAGTTAGTACGCTTTCCAGGAAGTGTTGCTATCTCTGCCTCTAGAGGTCAGGGAGTGGAGGCATTGATTACTGCTCTAGAAAACAGACTCTTCGGTAACCACCCCCAACAGTACTCTCGTGCCCAAAATCCATGATCGAGATCACATCGCTCATCTCTCAGAGTGTTGGAAAAATTATTGTAGGGTAACACTCTCTAGAGAACGAGTAGAGCAGCTAGAATGCCTTCAAATTTAAGTTTCAAAAACAGATTCTCTCTGCTTTGTCCACCTTTGCTGAAGATAAGCATTTCGTTGGTCCTCAGAATAACCAGCTAGACTATACTGCCAGATCTCTCGAGTGAGTCTATTGATCGGATGATCTTTGAAAACACTTGCAGCTCCAGCAGCGAAGCGGGCAAGTAGCGCAGCTTCTTGAGCGATTCTTAACCCTTCCACACGCATGAGAAGAGGATCATCTTTCCCTTGGAGAATATGCTGATAATAAGTTGACCATTCTGCTTTTAAAATCCTATGAGCAGCCATAACCTCTGGAGTGCTTCCATACTGACCTTCAAGAGCTAAGTGGAGTAGTGCTTTGGAAACACCTGCCAGTGTGTAAATATTAGGATGTTCTCTGAGAGTCTTTGGTAAAAGCGGATGAGCAGCTAAGAGCTCCTCTTCGAGAACCAGCCAATGATCTAAGAAAATGCTGTGACTAGGCACAGCATTAAAGACAACGGTTTCTATTTTAGCAGAGAGATGGATGGAGCCATTATTTTTGTTCTCTTGCGCAAAAGGAATGAGTGCATAAAAGAGAATTCCTTGATCTTCAAAGGAAATGAGGACATGAGGAAAAAAACGGTATCCAGTAACCCAAAGAAGCTTTCCGCAGAGACGATATCCCTCCTTGGTTTTCTCAACATGCAGAAGATTCCTGTTTTTCTGAAGCGCTAGAGCAACACCTCTATTGCTGAGAACAAGAGATTGAAGAAAAAATTCTATCTTAGGATGAGGTAATAATTTCTTAAGTACAGAAATACAAAACTGATGTTGGGCTTGAAGAAAAAGAAGTGCTCCTGAGTATTGAGAGATAAGGATATTATACTCAATCCACTCTTGCCGCTCTCCTCCAAGCCCCCCAAAAGCTCTTGGAATGAGCAGATGCAATCCACCAAGAAGAAGAAAGCGTTCATAAACTTCACGAAAGAGAACCTCCTCTTCATCAATTCGATTGGCTAGAGGAGCTACTTCTTGTTGGAGAAAATCAGTGAGTTTTTCAAAAAAACAATTCTCGGTGAGCATCACTAAAGGTAAATTTCACTTCCTCTCTCTGCAAATTCTGCTGCTTTCTCCCTCATTCCATGCTTGATACTTTTTTCTTCAGAGAGTTGTTGCTCCAAAGCATAGTTACGAACCTCTTCAGTAATTTTCATCGAGCAAAAATGAGGACCACACATCGAGCAGAAGTGAGCTGTTTTAGCACTTTCTTGAGGTAGTGTTTGATCATGAAGAGAACGAGCTTTGCTGGGATCAAGACTAAGATTGAACTGATCTTCCCAACGAAACTCAAAACGTGCCTTAGAAAGCGCATAATCACGGTAGTAAGCCCCCGGATGCCCTTTAGCAAGGTCAGCTGCATGAGCAGCGATCTTATAAGCTATTACTCCTTCTTTGACATCTTCTCGATTAGGCAATCCAAGATGTTCTTTAGGGGTAACATAGCAGAGCAGAGCACAACCGTACCAACCAATCATGGCAGCCCCAATAGCACTTGTAATATGGTCATAGCCAGGAGCCACGTCTGTGGTGAGAGGTCCAAGCGTGTAGAAGGGAGCTTGAGCACACCAGTCAAGCTGCTTAGCCATGTTCTCTTCAATAAGATGCATGGGGATATGGCCAGGTCCTTCATTCATGACTTGCACTCCTTTTGCCCAAGCTCGCTTGGTCAATTCGCCTTGAATAAAAAGTTCTCCAAATTGTGCTTCATCATTAGCATCAGCAATAGAGCCAGGACGTAAGCCATCTCCAATAGAAAAGCTAATATCATAAGCAGCCATCAAATCACAAATATCATCCCAATGAGTGTAGAGAAAATTTTCACGGTGATGCGCTAAGCACCATTTAGCCATGATCGCTCCACCTCGACTGACAATTCCAGTCACTCGTTGTGCCGTCATAGGAATAAAACGCAAGAGAACACCTGCGTGAATCGTAAAATAGTCCACTCCCTGCTCCGCTTGTTCAAGAAGCGTATCATAGAATACTTCCCAAGTAAGCTCTTCTGCTCGACCTCCCACCTTCTCGAGAGCTTGATAAATAGGAACCGTTCCAACGGGAACAGGAGAATTACGAAGAATCCACTCTCGTGTGGCATGGATATTTTTCCCTGTTGAGAGATCCATTACTGTGTCAGCTCCCCATTTGGTGGCCCAGCGCATTTTCTCTACTTCCTCCTCGATACTAGAAGCAACAGCACTATTACCAATATTAGCATTAATTTTTACTAAAAAATTCCGACCAATAATCATTGGCTCAAGCTCTGGATGATTAATATTAGCAGGAATAATAGCACGTCCTGCAGCGACTTCTTCTCGAACAAACTCTGGAGTTATCAGCTTGGGAAGACGCTGTGGAAAACGATGAAAAAGCGAGGGTATGTTCTCAGCGTAACGATAGTTTACTGATGATGGATCAGATTTTCCGCTCTCATGATTCTTGGAAGAAGATTCTTGAGCATGTTTTTGAAGACCTTGATTCTCACGAATAGCAATAAATTCCATTTCAGGAGTGATGATACCTTGACGTGCGTACCAGAGTTGTGTGACCGGATGGCCTGCAGAAGCACGCCGTGGGCGGCGTTGTTTTGACTGAAGTCCGGGAAATTCTACAAGACGATTACGTTCGCTATGGCTTGCATAAGAAGCATGCTGAGTACTTAGATAACCATTATCCAGCGGTTGGCAATATCTGCCAGGATAAGATTCCACATCGTTGCGATCGAGAATCCAAGATAACCTTAATGCTGGAAGTCCCTCTTCTACCTTACCCTGAAAGTGAGGATCTCCCCATGGACCGCTAGAATCATAGAGTGCAATAGGCTTATTCTCTTGGAGAATTCCTTGAGCATTTTTTGTGGGACGGAGTTCTACTTCACGCATAGGAACACGCAAGAAAGCATACTTTTCTCCTGAAAAATAAACGCGTTTACTCCCAGGAAATAGCTCATGATCGCTTGGTTGAGGAACTGCTGTTACTTTTTCTTTAGAGGAAATCATGTTGAGAAAATAATGAGAAGGAGAGAGTGGAGAATAATTTTTTTTGAAATGAGAAAACATTTAGTAACATGGCGAATCCTTCTCGCCAGGATTCTCTAGGCTATTAGATTTCTTGGGCACCGTTCCGTAGAGAGCATGATCCTTTTTCTTCTTAAAAGCCCAATAGCGATCTCCAAAAGACCAGTGCCAATATTCTGTATCAAGATTAACAAAACCTACTGAGCTTAACGCACGATCCATGATAGTTCGATAGTGGCGCTCTTGAGGAGAAATTTTCTTAGAGTGAGGCAACGAGAGTGAGTCATCCAAATCTTTCATCCAATCTTTAGGATGGATGCCCATAGGAACTGGCTTTCCTTTTTCATCAACCAAGTAGATGTCAATAGTAGCACCAGTAGAGTGAGGGGGAACATTATGGCTGCCATCCAAATTGATCACAGGAGAAACCAAATGAGTTGTTGCTAAGAATTGTTGTTTGTAGTTCCAAGAGGGATGTTCTTTTTGAATCTTTGCAAAGAAAGTATCAAAAATTTTTTTCTGTAACGATAAGCTTCGATATCCTTCATAAAGTTTGAATTGAAGACCGTGGGGTAACTTTTTCTGCGCTTGGAGTAACTTTTCAGCCACACTTTTTCTCACAAAGGTATAGTCGGTATTGTTTGGAATTTCAGGTGAAGGTCCCAGAGCAAGCCCTCCCTTCTCTCTCAGATCAATGAGTGGTTCTTTCTTCTCCACAATGGGCACGGAGAGGACCCTTTGATCCGTAATCAATACAGGAGAACTCCTCGCGGAGAAACTTAGAAAACCAAACAGCAGAGAGATTAGGGAGAGCAAGAAGATAGGTCGTTTCATCAGAGGAATATTAATGATCGAGGGTTACCAATTCACTAGAGGTAACTCTAATGACTTCTTCGATAGAGGTGAATCCTTGAGCCACTTTTTTCCAACCATCAAACCGGAGAGGAACCATACCATCTTTCATAGCTTGTCTCATAAAATCTTTTCCGCTAGCGCGCTGTTGAATGAGCTCTTGAAGATCAGAAGTCATGGGGCAAATTTCCATAATAGCAAGTCGCCCTGAGTATCCAGTCTGACGACATCGCTCACAACCCTTAGGTTGAGCAATGTGCTGCTTGAGTTCTAGGGGAAATCCAATTTTCCTAAGCTCTTCCTCAGTGAGAGAAGAAGGTTGAGAACAGTGAGGACACAATTTACGCACCAAGCGTTGAGCTAGGAATGCTCGAACAGAAGAACCAACAAGGAAAGGTTCAATACCCATGTCCAAGAGCCGAGTAATGCCACCAACAGCATCATTGGTGTGAAGCGTGCTAAAAACAAGATGTCCAGTCAATGCTGCTCGAATAGCAATATCTGCTGTTTCTGCATCACGCATTTCACCAACCATAATCACATTGGGATCACCACGTAGAATACTCCGCAGCGCATTAGCAAAGGTGAGATCAATTTCTGGCTTCACAGCAATTTGAATAACTCCATCTAACTTATGCTCGACAGGGTCTTCAATGGTTACAATACGTCGCTCCTTCACATTGAGATGGCTTAAGAAAGTGTAGAGGGAGGTGCTTTTTCCACAACCCGTTGGTCCAGTCACCAGCACAATACCATTGGACATAGCAATAAGCTCACGAACACGACGCTCAATGCCCTCTTCTAAACCAAGTCTCTTAAAGTCAAAGCGCTCTTGCCCTAACAAACGGAGACTGACATTTTCTCCATGGACACAGGGAATAGTGGCCACACGCACATCGATGGACTGCCCTCCATGCTCCAGAGCAATTCGTCCATCCTGAGGTAATCGTCGCTCAGCAATATCAAGACCAGCCATGATTTTTAGACGCGAGGTTACCGAGTCTTGAAACATCTTGATGCGAGGCGGAACTGGAGCTTCATGGAGGATACCATCAAGACGATAGCGAATACGCAAATCTCTCCCAAGTGGCTCAAAATGGATATCTGTGGCTGATTGATCAAGAGCTTCTCTTAAAATTTGATTCACAAATTTCATCACCGATGCTTCTGAATCTTCCTCATCAACAACGTTGACTTCTTCTCCCGAAGAAACGATGACTTCTTCTTCACGACCTTCCATCAGCTCTTCGAACGTCTCCGCACCTACACCATAGGTCGATTTGATAACATCAATAAGTCGGCGGCGTGTTGTCATTACAAAGCTAATGGGACCATGATGATACATGGTTAAGACTTTCCAGGCTGTGTAATCAAAAGGATCAAAGGTCAAGAGTTTCAATTCTTTCTCTTTGGGAGCCAATTCTTCTTCGTCACAAATCACATGAAACCCGAGTGCTAAGCGTGCTGGAAATCGATCTCGAATATGCGGCGAAGGAAGAACATCTCCTTCTTCTCGCCACTCCAACTGAAAATGATTGGCCACTTGCCGTAGAAAATCATATTCAACAAGGAGATTGGTATCAAGAATCGCTCCTATTAAGGAGCATTGAGAAAAGGCGGCTTGCTGAAGTATCTTTCTTAAAGCATCGAGATGAGAGCACCCCACTTTTTGGGCAATGAGGAGAAGTTCATCAATAAGCCCCCAGGAAGAAGAAGATCGCTCTAGTGGCTGAGGGGGCAGAGAGTCAGAAGACATGAAATGGAAGCTATCACTATCACCTAGAAATAAAATTTCGCAATATTGGATGTTTAAAAAATCAACTTTTTTTCTTCTCAACTTTTTTTCTTTTTTATGTTGATTTTAGTATTTTCCAGAAGACTTCATTCTCAACGATGACTTTTGAGGAAAAATCAACTACTCTCTTCTATCTTGCTGGCTTCACTTGCTCTTCTTCTTGCAGCTGCTCCATGTATCCTCAACGCCGTTTCTTTTCTCTCTCCTCTTGCTCAATCATGCTGCTCTTCTCTTGCATAGCAGCTTGGAGAGAGGTGTTCCCTCAAGAATTAGCTATTCCAAGTCGCGCTATTGAAAAGCAATTTTTCGTAGATCGACAAAAAAATCAACAAAATGATTCCAGTGAATTGTTAGCGCATGATCCACTGCAATCTAACTCTGGCAATGGAGAGAATTCCAAGGCTCTTCTTCCTTCAATAGTTCATTTTCCCTCCTATCTAGAAAATTCTTCGGAGACTCCTTTTCAAACCTTCAGCATGATCCTTCAGCCTGATCTTGAAATTAGTCCTCTTCCCAAATGGATGCAGACTCCTCCGCTCCTGAATAAAGAAGCTGGATTTCTAGAACTCACTATTCCTGCACTTGCCCAAGAGAGTGAGATTGAAAATTTAGCCCTTACTATCAACTTTAACGATCAGGGTGATGGAGGGCCGCTGCTGGAAATCAAGAAAAAAGGGGATGCTCATTTTACCTTGTTCTGCAGTGGACTTGGTATCAATGGACCTCCTCTAGGTCTCAATTCCCGTACAGTAGCTATCCCCGCTGAACTTGCTCTCGATGGTGGAATCATCAAAATTGAATACCAAGGACGTTTTCAGCAAATCCATTCTCTCTTTCTACGACCTGGATACACGGCAGCTCTAGCGGTATTAAGCAATCACTTTTTTCCAGCTATTATGGATGAGTCTACAGTCATTGAGAGGGAGGAAGCTCAAGGTGCAGCTCCCCTCTTGAAGAAAGGAGATCTCCTAGATCATCGTATCACCTATGCTGAACTTTCAGCTTCTATTGAAGAACTTAAGGGAAGTGTTGAATTTAAATTTGACTTTGGAGAACTTCCTCAAGCAACACTCTTGAGAACTGAAATTCAAGGACTCGATCTAGAGTCACACATTGATGTAGAGCTCAATGGAAAAGCTGTTGGGCCATTGAATATTGCTAGCTTTACGCTTGATTCTCCCGAGTTCATTGCGGGAGCAGATCAGCATCTTGGAGAATCATCTCCTTGCGTAGCGGGATGGCGAAAAGCTTACTGCTACATCCCGAGCTCACTTTGGAGAGAAAAAGAAAACCATCTCCTCTTACTCATGAAACCTGGAGTTCAGAGCCCTGAATCTCAAGTTCATTTAAAAAATAGCTCTTTAGAAGTACTCTCTGAATAGTTTTCCAAAATTCACTCTTCTCCAAAATAAAATGGGAGGACCTTTCCTCTGATCTCCTTGATGAGGGCTTTTTAAAAACCAGAGATATCTTTAAAAGCAGAGATATCATTTAGAGTCGTTTACCAACTTCACACAGTCTCCTTCCCCTTTCCTTTTCTTAATTCCCGCTTTCTTCTCTATTGTTGTTGCACCCTTTTCTTGATTCCTATTTTTTCCTCTGTTGTCTTTGCAGCCCTTTTGTCCTTTCTTCTCTATTGTTGTTACACCCTTTCCGTCATTCCCACTCTCTTTTCGTCATTCCCGCGGAGGCGGGAATCCAGAACACGTTCTATCCTTCTGCTGGGAAATAGCCATGCAGCGGTGTTACTCTTTTTCTGCTGCTCCTCTAGCATGGCATCTTATAGTGTATTAAATTGAAAAGGGCACATTAGGAGCGCAGTAATTTTTTCTTAGGACAAGGCCGAGGATCGAAGCGCTATCCAACGATAACGTAAGATTCGAGAACGCAGTCCTAGGGAAAAAGAGCAAGCTGATGGAGTGCCCTTTTTAATTTAATACACTATAAAATCGCTATCCCAATATCATCAGAGAAATAATAGACCTCATCGTCCACGAGTGTTACCTATATAAAAGCTCCATGGTGGTCTGGATTCCTGCCTCCGCAGGAATGACGGAAAAGGAGCAGGAATGACCAAAAAGGGAAGAGGGAGTGACAGAAGAGGGAGTGACAGAAGAGGGAGTGACAGAAGAGGGAGTGACAGAAGAGGGAGTGACAGAAGAGGGAGTGACAGAAGAGGGAGTGATAGTGCCGGAGTGATAGTGCCGGAGTGATAGTGCCGGAGTGATAGTGCCGGAGTGATAGTGCCGGAGTGATAGTGCCGGAGTGATAGTGCCGGAGTAACAGTGCGGGGACAGTGCGGGGACAGTGCCGGAGTGACGAAAAGAGTGCGAGAAGGAGGGCACTGTCGTTGAAATGAGGACTTCTAGAGGAGTCCCCTTCTATGAGTCATCTGCGAATCATTTTTTTGGGCAGTAGTGAGATCACCACTACTGAATTTTCTTCTAGCTTACAGCCCTCGTGTTACAGACATCATCCTCTGGAGAGAAAATTCCCTCTGTCTCTCCTCTCTTTCTATTTTTTGAGCTAAGGTTCTGATGAGTTCAGCTCGATACTGACATTGGGCTTCAAGGAGGCTGATGATGCTATCGCCTAGTTGAGAGGATCCTCGAACTACTGCTTCCCTCATGGATTCCGGAGTAGAAGTCGCTGGGAGCACTTCCTCCTCGGAGCATTTGATTTCACCAGGATCCTCTCCCTCCAGGGCATTTGGGGAAGCACTTGAGAGATTGCTGACACTGGCTCGAGGATCTCTAGCCTCCTCTCCAGAAGTTAGGGGAGGAGGTTCTAAGCGAGAGAGTTGAGGGAGGCTCAGCTCTCCTCTCTGCTGCTCTACCAAAGTCCGGAGAGCTGCGAGTGTTTCTTCATCCTTGGCTTGAGCTTCCTGCAGCGTGGAGAGTGCCTCCTGGGCACTCTGACCACTGAGATCATTGAGTGCTGCTCGAGCTCTTCTAAGAGATTCACTAGAAATTACGGCATAAAGAGGCACAGCAATTCCTACAATCCCCATACCTAGATAAATACTCATCACAGCAATAGACTCAATAACAAGGATAAACCTCACAGTAAAATCAAAAGCGCTTATACCAGTAGATTGAAATTTTAAAAAATTAATACACTCATCATCTGTTCTGATACCAATCATACAGGTCGTTTCGCTGAACATATCGCTAATCCCAACAAAAAATACAGTTGCTACAGCTGCTGCTCCAAGAAGGACTCCTCCCCCTCGAGCTGCCGTCTGGGCACCATGGTAGAGGAATCGCGTGAGGGCTTCCTCGGGGTGATCGAGAGCATGATGGGCATCTTGAGCAACTCGCTGGGCCTCTAAGGGGTTGATTTGCGAGAGCAGTTGTTGTAAGTTCTCTAGCTCTTGGGGGGAGAGGACTCG